>JBKPOC010000013.1:0-116337 GCA_046732935.1 Acidobacteriota bacterium
GCGTTCGACATCTGGAAAAAAGAGAAGACGAAGTACGACTACCATCTCGACTGGGACGAGTGGCACCAACGCGATCTGGAAGACATGGTGCTGCGCGATCGCAATCATCCCAGCATCTTCATCTGGAGCATCGGCAACGAAGTCGCCGAACAGTGGAACAACAGTCCTGAAGCCGGCAAGATCAGCCGCGAGCTGGTCGGCATCGTTCGCAACCTCGACAAGACGCGCCCGATCACTTCCGCATGCAACAACGTCAGCGTCAAGAACACGCTGCTGACTGAAGGCGATCTCGATCTCGTCGGCACCAACTACGAGCACAACAAAATCCCGCAAATGCAAAAGATGTTTCCCGGCCGTCCAATCATCGGCACGGAAACAACCTCAGCGCTCGCCACTCGCGGCAGTTACGACATGCCGTCAGATCAGATTCGCCGTTGGCCCAAGAAGTGGGACGAAGTGATGAAAGACGGAAATCCCGACTTCACGGTTTCCGCTTACGACAACGTCAGCGCGCCGTGGGGCTCGACGCAGGAAGAGACCTGGAAGATCGCCAAGAAGCACGACTTCTTTTCCGGAATGTTCATCTGGACCGGCTGGGACTACATCGGCGAGCCGACGCCGTATCCGTGGCCGTCCGTCTCTTCGTATTTCGGCATCATCGATCTCGCCGGCTTTCCGAAAGACACGTTCTATCTGTACCAGAGCGAGTGGACTAACAAGCCCGTCCTACACATATTTCCGCATTGGAATTGGAAACAGGGCGACAAGGTTGACGTGGTGGCGTACTTCAACAATGCTGACGAAGTCGAGCTGTTTCTGAACGGGCGCTCGCAGGGGACGAAACGCAAAGAAGGCGATGAGTTGCACGTCTTCTGGCGTCTTCCGTTCGAGCCCGGTGTTTTGAAAGCCGTGTCGCGAAAGAATGGTCAGGTTGTGCTGACGAAGGAGATACGAACTGCCGGTGCGCCGGCGCGAATCGAGCTGATTCCCGATCGCAAAACGATCAAGGCTGACGGGTCGGACCTCTCGTTCGTCACGGTGAAAATCGTCGACAGCAATGGAACATTAGTGCCGTTCGCTGATAACCTCATCAAGTTCGAGTTGACCGGCGAGGCCTCGATTGCGGGCGTTGATAACGGTTACCAGGCCAGTCACGAGTCGTTCAAGGGCAAACAACGCAAGGCGTGGAAGGGAATGGCGCTGGCGATCGTTCAGTCGAAACAGAAGCCAGGCCGCATCGTTTTGAAAGCGACCTCGGATAGTCTGCCCGCGGCATCCGTTGTAATCAACGCTCGTTAGACGTTCAGTATGGATTCGCAGACGAAGCAGTTGCGACGCATCAATCTCAAAAAAGCGAACGTTGCTCGCGCAGATACGATCCGCTACATCAATCGGCAAATCGTGCTCAACTTCATCCGCGAGAAGGAGCCGATCTCACGCGCCGAGATCTCTCATGAAACAGCGCTCCAGCGATCGACGGTCTCGCTGATCGTCGACGAGTTGAAGACGCGCGGATTGATCTACGAAGTCGACGGCGAGTCCACCGGAGGCCGTCCGCCCACTCTGCTTCGATTGCGTGCAGCCGGTTCCATGGCGATCGGAATCGACGTCGGCACCGCGCAAACCACGCTCGCCGTCGCCGATCTCATCGGGCGTGTCGTCGAGAAAGAGATGTTCGAAACGGATCCGGATGTGCGCGTCACGTTTCGCCGCATCACTGGCGTGGTCCAGAAGTTCATCAAGACTCACGTGAACATCGAAGGCATCGGCGTCTGCGTTCCGGGCCTCGTCGATCCGGAAACGGGAACGGCGCTGTTCATCCCGCATTTCAAATGGCGCAACTGGCCGGTCGCCTCGGACCTGAATGAAGTTTTCAAACTGCCGGTGACAGTCGACAACGACGCGAACGCGGCCGCGCTGGCGGAGTTGTGGTTGGGCCGGCCAGAGATTCGCGACGTGCGCGACTTCATCCTGGTCCTGGTTGAGGAAGGACTCGGCACCGGGATCATTTTCGATGGACAGGTTTATCAAGGCGTCGCCGGCGCGGCAGGCGAGTTTGGTCACATGACGATCGGCAAGGGCGCACCCGTCGCGTGCGCTGCCGGCAGTGAAGAGTGTTGGGAAGCGTTTGCTTCCGAGCGCGCCGCGCTGGCGCGTTACCGCCAGCGAGTGAGCGGAGCTTCTCACGTCAACTTCCGCGAGCTGATCGATAAGGCGTTCGACAACGACAACGCCGCGAAGGACGCGTTGCTCGAAACCGCTTACTACCTTGGCCTGGGGATTTCGAACCTCACGAAAGGGCTGAGTCCGGAAGCCGTGATCCTCGCCGGCGACATTGCTCGAGCCTGGCCGCTGATGGCTGCCGAACTGCGAAGTACGTTAGCAGCGAATACCATTTGCAGCGGACTTCCGTCGGCGCCGGTGTTTGCGTCGACGCTCGGAGAGGATACGCGTTTGCTGGGGGCGTTGAGTCTTGTCCTCGCCCAAAAGTTTGCCTCCGTCGTCCCCGCTTAGATTCAGATTTTCGTACAACTCCCAAAATTCCAACGCCGTTTTTTGGAGATTAGGATCGGTCCTAAATCGATTTTCGTGATCTTGCTGAGACTTTTGCCGTATGTCACGGCAGAAGTGTTAGCGGCACCCATGTTGCTTTATCGAACCGACGGGTCTGCAACCCCATGGTTCGACCATTTGGCACTAAAGAAAACAAAAAGGTTCTCAAAAAACTCTTGACAAAGAGTAGGGCTAGAAAGTATTAAGCTTTTGCCCGGTCATGCAACAAACCCTTAGCTTGAAATTTGGTTAAAGTCAGTTCCGGCAACCCCTGCCGTCACGCAAGTGCACTCTTCGTCACTTGCGGTTTTGCTTTCGCAGTTCATTTAAGTTTTTTGGTCCGTTAAGTACGTAATCTTCGCTCCAACGGAGGAGAGTATGACTCGACCAAGCACGCACCGCCGCCTCTATGCGACGCTTATCGCATCCGTGTTCGTGTTTTCCCTGATGGTTCTTGCCGGCGCAATAACCGCAACTGCCCAGACGACGGGTAGTGCCACATTGCGCGGCACGGTCAAAGACCCAACGGGCGCGATAATTCGCGATGCGACGGTTACGCTCATCAACGAGCGAACCAAAGACGAGCGCACGACCAAGTCGAGCGAAGACGGCACGTACACCTTCTCCGCCGTGCCGCCCGCCACGTACACGCTCAAGACTGAAGTTCAGGGTTTCAAAACAAAGACGCAGACCGGCTTTGTGATCGAGACGAGCGACACCAAGGGGTTCGACATATCGATGGAAGTGGGCCAGCCGTCTGAAACTGTCGTCGTGACTGCCGGCCCTGACCAGTTGCAGACAGAAACAGGCGCCCGCGAAAACACGATTAGCTCGGGCCAGATCGACAACCTGTCGATCATCAGCCGCAGCTCGCTCGAGCTGCTGCGAATCCTTCCGGGCGTAGTTGCGCCGGACAACACGGCGCTCGAGAGCATCGGTTTCGGTGACGGCGCAAACAAGAACGCCGACTATCACGTCAATGGATTGCGCGGCGAGCAGAACAATATCTCGATCGACGGCTCGCGCATGATTGACATCGGTTCCAACAACGGAACGGTCATCACCGCGAACCCGGACATGGTCCAGGAAGTAAAGATCCAGACCAGCAACTACGCCGCCGAGCACGGCACCAGCGCAGTCCAGATCAGCGCCACCACCAAGGGCGGCAGCAGCGATTTTCACGGGTCCCTTTACGACTACATACGCAACCACCGGTTCCAGGCGAACGATCGCTCGAATACCATTGCTTTCCCTCGTGTTGATCGTCCGCTCAGCAAGTACAACTATCCCGGCGGCAACCTGGGCGGACCGGTTCTGCTTCCGTGGACCAAGTTCAACAAGAACCGCGACAAGCTGTTTTTCTTCGTAGGCTACGAGCGTTACTACCAGCAGGTTGACGAAGGTTCGAACCGCTTCATCGTTCCGACACTCAAGCAACGCACAGGCGATTTCAGTGAGTTTCCCGGCGTGACCGTGCCGGCTGGTTGTACGGCCAATGGCGTCGTCGGCAATCCGGGCAACAACAACGACGTTGCGCCGGGTGGCAACCTTGCTCCGTGCGCGAATCCCCTGGGCAAGGCGCTCTTGAACCTGTTCCCATTGCCGAACCTGAATGCGGCGCCGGGTCAACCCAATTACGTTTACAGTGTGTTGAGACCGAACAACAGGCAACAGTTCACTTCCCGCTTCGATTATTCAATCAGCGAAAAGACGAAACTTTATGTTCGCTTCGCACGCGAATACGAGGAACAGGGATTCCCGCGCGGTCTGTGGTGGAATTCGTCGAACTACGAACTTCCCGGCAAGCTGACGAGTAAGAACCTGGGTCGTTCCGTCGTCGTGAACTTGACCAACATCATCACGCCGTCCATGACGAATGAGCTCCTGTTCAGCGCCAGCAAGCTCAAGTTGAATTACGACTTTGCTGAGCCCGACAAGGTTTCGTGGAAAGGTCTCGGTCTTAAGGAAGTCGGTTTCTTCTCCCCGAGCAACCCGAACCTCAATCCGAGCCTGGCCAACCATAATCCGTACGTTCCGTTGAGTGTACTGACCTGGGGCCAGGGTGATTTCCACACTGCGTACGGTTTTCCGATTCTCGCGTGGAACGATAGCTTCGCCATCACCGACAACCTGGTGAAGGTGCAGAACACGCACACGCTGAAGTTCGGCGCCTTCATCGAGCAGGCGAACAAGCGACAGCAATCAAACAGCGATACGAACATCGTCACCGCGCAATGGGGCCAGACGACCGGCACCTTGAATAACTTCGGCGACGTCTTCGTAGGCAAACCGATCGAGTTCGCGCAAGCGACAACTCGTCCGCTCGACAACTTCCGTTACTACAACTATGAGTTCTACGCGCAAGACAGTTGGAAGATGCGGCCGAACTTCACGATCGAATACGGAGTTCGCGCTGGTTATTTCCCGCAGAACTTTGAACGGAAAGGTCTGGGCGTGCTGTTCGATCCCGCAGCTTACGTCAAGGGCGCAGGGGCTTTCTTGAATGGCGATATCAAGCATCCGAACGGCTTCAAGCTCGCTGCCCGCAACGAAATTCCGAAAGGCGTTCTCGAGAACGTACCGCTGCAATGGATGCCGCGACTGAACTTCGCATGGGACGTCGGCGGCAAGGGTGATCTGGTGTTGCGCGCCGGCGCGGGTCTTTTCTACAACCGCGTGCAGGGCAACTACGATTACTACTCGTCCGGCCAGATGCCGAACACCTATAGCTCGACGGTCGATACTCCATGGGCATCGACGAACGGTCTGAATTTCGGCGATTTGACCAATTTGAATCCGTTCACCAGCAACATCGGCAATATCAACGTCAGTAGTCGCGATCTCCAATCGAACGAGATTCCGAGAGTCGCGAACATGAGCTTCACGATTGAGAAGCGACTGCCGATGAACAACATCCTGTCAGTCGCTTACGTCGGAACTCAGGGACGACACTTGCCGCAGCAGCGCAACGCCAACATCGTTCCGCTGGGCACGTTCTCGAGCGGAACTATTGCATTGAGCGGACCGGTAACCGGGACGGACGTCAACGGCAATCCGAAGGTCTACACGCAGATTAACTTGAGTGACCCCGTTCAACGCGCTGGTCTGGCCGGTGTTGTGCTCCGTAGCCGCAGACCTTTCGACGCGTTCAACTCAGTCGGTCTCTACCAGTTCACCGGAACTTCCAGCTATCACTCGTTGCAAGCGACGTTGAGTCACACTGGCAGGCGACTCCAGTACTTCGCCACCTATACATTCGGCAAGGCACTGGGAACAGTGGCAACAAACGAGAGTGACGGCTCGGCATGGGCCGACCCGATCGACACCAGAAACAGAAGCTGGGGTGTGCTGCCGTTCGATCGCACGCACGTCTTGAATCTGTCATACAACTGGAGCGTGCCGGACATTGCTCGCGGCAGTTTCAAGAATTCCGTGACCAATGGAATCTTCAATGACTGGCAGATATCCGGCATCACCACCGTTCAGAGTGGTATCCCGATTCGCTTGCGGTTCACCGGCGACCTCGCGCAGGGAAGCCAGGCGCTTGGTTGGTACGGTTCCGATGCGTTCAATGGAACAAACGCCGGCGCCAGCCTCGGTGCGATCACGCCGACTTATTTAGGCGATCCGCGAATAACCGGCAGCACAGGGGTAGGGTCGAAGATTCTGGATATCGGTAAGCTGGGAATTCCGACGTTCCCGAACACTGGCCCATCTCAACCACCGTTCTACATCCGGAGCCCTGGTCGAAGCAATTTCGACATCTCGTTCTTCAAGAACTTCAACATCACTGAAGAGAAGAAGATTCAGTTCCGAACCGGATTGTTCAACGTATTCAACCAGGCCTATCCGACGACATTTAACAACACGTCGACGACCGTGGGCGCCAGCGATATCTACCTGGCGTTGGATACCGTCTGCAATCGCAGGATCACGGTGCCGACTGGTGATGGTACTAATACTGCCAGCACTTGCGATCCGACTGGCGGCTTCCGGTACACCCAGAGCACGCTCGACAATTTCGGCAAGATCGTGAACAAGCACGGCCGACGAATCGTGGAGTTTGCCTTGAAGTTCACGTTCTAAGTCGCCTTGTAAGCGGTAGGTCAATCTTCGGCGCGAGGAGCAGCTAAGCCGCTTCTCGCGCCGTTCTATTTGGATTATTCTGATATCCGTGTTTCCGCGAACGCTCAGTCTGGTTTTGTTAGTGGTGCTGAGTGCTGCTGCGTCAGCGCAGGACGTTGAGCCTAGGTTCAGAACTCCTGACACGAACAACGCTGTGATTCGCGGGCGCGTGACGCTTCCCTCCGGATTTGGCGTGGAAGGCTACGCGCGGATCACGTTGCGCAACGACCAGAGCGTTCTCCAAACTATCTACACGAACAATAGCGGCGAGTTTCAACTCAGAAACCTGAGTGAGGGCACGTACTACGTGCAGGCGGAGGTCTCGAATTCTAAATTCGAACCCGTGGTCCAGAAGGTCGCGCTCGGCCGCGGTCTAATGGTCGATCTGAACATGGAGCTGCGAGAGAAGAAGGATCCCGCGGTGAGTGCTCGCGTGAGCAAGGTGGTCTCAGCAGCAGAGTTGCAGCAGTCGGTGCCGCCGGCAGCAAAGAAGCAGTACGAGCTCGGATTGAAGTTGGTTAACAAGGGCGAATTTCAACAAGCTGCGAACCGCTTTCAGGAAGCACTCACGATTTACCCGGAATACCTTGCGGCGCGTAACGATCTCGGAGCGCAGTATCTGAAGTTGAAGCAGATCGACGAAGCCGAGAAAAACTTCGAGATGGTGCTTCGCAACGATCCCAAAAACTTCAACGCCAAGTTCAATATGGGGCTGGTCGAGGTTGAACGGAAACACTACCAGCAGGCGATTGCGGTATTGAACCAGGCAATTGCGATCGACAGCACGCGGCCGGTGGCGCGTTTGTGGATTGGAATAGCGCGGCTCGAGCTCGGGGATCTCGAGACTGCGGAGACTGAGCTGACGCGCGCGTTGATTACGGGCGGGGACGAATGCGTCGCTGCTCATTATCATCTGGCGCGGGTGTACCAGGAACGTGGCGATCTCGCGCAAGCTTCGCGTTCGGTTCAAGCCTACATTGAACTCGCGCCCCACGGGGAATTGATAAAGGAAGCCAAAGAACTCGCCCAGCAACTCGCGCAGAAGAAGTAACCACAAAAGGCACAAAACCTTTCGTGATTACACAATGGTGAATGTCGTCGAGCGACTGGTGCTGTTCACGCCATCACTCACCGTCACTCGCAGTTCAAACGTTCCCGGTGAAAACTTATCGAGTGGGAAGGAACTCGCGTACTTGATCTGTCCATGTTCGTCGGCGGGAGGAAGCTCGCCGGACGTCTTACCAACCTGACGATTGTTTTGCAGGATCTCGAGCGTCACCTTCAACGGTTTTGTAGAACCTTTACCCGGCCAGGCCGTGAAGAAGTAAGCGAGTTGCTTTGCGGCGTTGCGATCGATCCGTTCCCCGAGGTTCGGATATACAAGTAGTTCGCCGAACTGCAACGGCCGATCCTGTCGCTGTTCTTCAAGTCTCAACCGCTCCGCGCGTTTCAACACGGCCACGCTGCTAAGCCGCGGCTTGCTCGCATCGGCGTTAAAGATTTCAAGCGGCGCAGCACTGACGCTTGCCTGACCAGTAGCCGTATCGTACGCGATAACCTCGACGCGGTACTTACCTGGCGGAAGTTGCGTTTCCCTATAAAAAAGGACGCTTCCTTTGTTTGCGGAGTCGACGGCCTGAGTGCCGCCCGTCACGGTATAGTGATGACTGACCTTCTGAACAATCTGATCGCCTTCATCCCTCACGAGCGCGACGATCGAGAAATCAGCGCTGAACGGCGCCTCAGCAAGCACCAACGTCAATCCGCCGTTGCCGGATACCGGATAATTGAGTGCCGTACTCCGGACAGAGCTTTGCGACGAACCGGCTTTCAAGTTTCTCGCAGCCGCGATCGCCGGAACTTCGTAGTCCAACATCGGCAACTGCCCGACATTTTCCACTGCGTAGTAACCATGACGTGATTGGACGTCGACGTTCGGCCGCGTGACCTTCACGCTAATGCGGCGAAAGCGGCCGTCATAGTCTTTGTTCTGGGGCACGTAGGTTAGGAAGTAATAACCATTCATGTCGTCGTCGATGCGATGAAGCCCGGCGACGAGATCGTTCGTGTTGTTGATCAAAAAGCCGCCAGTTTGTTCGGACAGCGAACCGAGACCGCTGCGAGGATCAAAGCGCAGCAGATCTTCATTGCGCTCCAGTGATCTCATAAACGGCCCGTTGGCGGGGCGGTCGGGGCGAGCCATTTGCGCCATGCGGGCCTCGGCGATTGAGTTGAGTTCGCGCGCGGCTTCGGCGGTGCCGCTTTCGATCCGCAACCCGGCGGCGTCGATCGAGTAGATACTCACGTTCGCGCGGTTTGCTGCGTTGATGACGGCGGGAAACTTTTGTTGCACGTTGGGCGGCAACTTCAGACCTTCCGAGAAGAAGATGATCGTCTTGCGTCCCGGCAGCTTCTGCATCGGACCGATGACGGCGAGGAGACTGTTGATCGTCGCATGTCCCTCCTGGTCGCGCTCCAGACGCTCATACTGCTCGAGCATTCGGGTTTGCATGTCGACGAACTCTCGGGCAAGCGCAGCTTGAGCGCCCGCGGCCGCGGCCTCGGAAGCGCCCGCATTATCGCGAGCTGCGCCTGCCGCGGAAACCGCGGCTGTCGAGGTCGACATTTGCTGATCCAGATTGCGGCTTTGCTCGATATTGCCACGGATTTTCCCCGCGTCCGCGCCGGACGACGACGTGGCGGTACTCGTCGCGTGCTCGATGGCGTCCTTAATTAAAAGAGCGTCGTCGGTAAAGCTCTGGTAAGTCCGCAAAGCCTGGTCGATGCCAAAGACGCCGGTGAATCCCGCGGCCGCCATGCCTTCCTGTGCATAAGCAAGTCCGGCCTTTCGTGCCAGCGCCCGAGCTTCCGGTGAAAGTCGATCAAAAACGAGGGCTGTCACCGTGGGAGTCGATCGCGTTGGTGGCGGCGGTGTGGCCGGCGCGCCTGTCGTCGTCGTCGGATTTTCGTTCGACGGTGATTTAGACGGCGCGGCTTCACGTGACATGAACCGAAACGATTCAACTTTCTGGAGGACGCCGTCTTCGTAGACCTCGAATTCTCCCGGCTTGAGATCCTTGATCGGACGTCCTTTTTTGTCCCTGACGACTACGTCCAGACGAACTTCATTACTGCGAACGCGGACGACGTCATCCTGGTCCTGCGGCGCGACGGTTTGGCCGGCCGTTTTTCCCCAGAATGGCGCCGGCGAGAGTCCGGTCGTGACGATCAGGAAGAGACCCAGAAAAGATTTCATTTCGCTGGAGTATAGTTGAATCCGGAAGGGCGCAAAAGGGCAAATCACGCGTCAATTATTGTATACTCTCAACATCTTAGGGCTCGCCTGGATTTATAAATGGCCATCAGTAAAGGACGGCGGAAAGTTGTTGCTGCAAGCTTATTTTTTATCGCGTCAGCGGTGTGCGTTGGCGGGGTGTTTGCGCAACGTCCGGCCGCTGATGTCGAGCGCGATTTTGAGCGAGCCGTCCAGTTGCACCAGTCCGGCGATTTACAGGGCGCGGTGCGCGCATATGAGGCGATTCTTGCCGCGCATCCCGCGCGAGTAGACGTTCGATCCAACCTGGGCGCCGCGTACTCGGCACTCGGACGTTACGAAGACGCGATCGCGCAATACAAACGCGCGCTTGCAGTCGACGTCGCAAACTATCCCATCCGTTTCAATCTGGCGATGGCCTATTACAAGGCCGCGTGGTTTGCTGAAGCGGCGGCGGAATTGGATGGTCTGCTCGCGTCGGCGCCGTCCAATCCGCAAACGATAAACGCTCGTCTGGTGCTGGCCGACTGCCGCGTCAGGCTCGGCGATTACAAGAAAGTCATTCAAGATCTTTCGCCTCTCGCCGACACGGATCCGTCGAATCGCGCGCTCGCGTACCTGCTGGGCAGTGCGCTCATCGGCGACGGGCAGTTGGAAAAGGGACAGGAGATCATCGATCGACTGTTTCGACACGAAGACTCCGCCGAAGCCCACCTGCTGATGGCGTCGATTCTGTTGCTGGCGGATGATGCGCAAGGCGCTCTGAAAGAATCGCAGCGTGCGATCGAATTGAACCCGAAGCTTCCCGGCGTTCAGGCGTGGCACGGCCGCGTGTTGATGCGTTTGGGCGATACGGACAAAGCAAAGATTGCCTTCAGAAACGAACTCGCAAGCAACGCAAACGACTTCGACTCCAATCTTTATCTAGGGATGTTGCTCCGCCACGACAGGGCGATCGACGAAGCCGTCAGCCACCTGCAACGTGCGGTCCAACTGCGTCCCCGGGAACAGTATGCGCGTTATCACCTTGCCGCGGCCTACGCCGCTGCGGGCAAACCAAGCGATGCGCTGCCATTGCTGGAAGGTGTTTTGAAAGAGTATGGCGACTTCGTCGAAGCGCGCGTGCTATTGGCGTCAGTCTATTACCGGTTGAATCGAAAAGCGGATGGAGACCGCGAGAAGGCGCTCATCCAGAAGTCGACTGCCGAACAAACGCCGCCGAACACAAACAGTACAAAACCGCAAATTCCGTGAATCCTCGGTTCTTCATTACTATAGGTTTGCCTGTTGCCTTGCTCATCTCCTGCGGAGTGGCCTCGGCGCAGTCTACGCGCAAACCAAGACCTAAAGCTCAAACTCCGCCGCCGCAAGCGTCACCTAAAACCGACGCCGACTTCGATCGCTTCGTGAAGCAGGCAGAAGAAGCGCGACTAGCCGAGCGCCTCGAGGACGCAATTTCACTCTACGGCGAGGCTTTGAAGCTACGGCCCAAGTGGCCGGAAGGCTGGTGGTACGTCGGCGCGATCTTTTATCAGAAGGACTTGTACCCGCAGGCGCGCGACGCGTTTCAGAACCTCGCGGCGCTCGAGCCGGATAGAGGACCAGCCTGGGCAATGCTTGGCCTGTGTCAGTTTCAGACCGGCGACTACGAGAAGTCGGTGATGTCGCTGCAACGCGCGCGCGCGCAAGGTGTGAACGACGACAGTGAGCTGGCTTCCGTTGTTCGCTATCACACGGCGCTGCTTTATCTTCACTTCGAGCTCTTCGAAAGCGCTTACGAGGTGTTGAGCGAGTTCATGCGCGTGGGAAACGATAGCCCGAAGATCATCGAGGCTTTCGGCTTGACGTTGCTGCGGATGCCTTACCTGCCGAACGAGGTTCCGCCGGCACAAAAAGAAAAGATTCTCATCGCGGGGCAGGCCGGATACAGCATGGCTGCTCGTCGACAGCCGCAGGCGCGCACCGCGTTCGACATGTTGTTGTCTCGCTATCCGAACGATCCAAACATTCATTACAGCTTTGGCGTGTTCATGCTGGCGCAGGATGCGGACGTGGCGCTGAAGGAGTTCAAACGCGAGCTGGAGATCTCGCCGTCGCATTTTCCGGCGATGGTGCAGATGGCGTTTGAGTATCTGAAACGAGATCAGTTCAACGATGCGTTGCCGCTGGCGGAAAAGGCCGTGCAACTCGCGCCGAAGTTATACGCGGCGCGGAACGTGCTCGGGCGGGTGCTGCTCGAGCTCGGACAAGTTGAGCGCTCGGTCCAGGAGTTGGAAGAAGGAGTGAAACTCGCGCCGTCGAGCCCCGAGATGCATTTTGCTCTGGCGCGGGCTTACACGCGTGCGGGGCGCAAGCAGGAAGCCGCTCGCGAGCGCGAGGCGTTCAAGAAGTTACAGGACGAATTCAATCAGAAACGCCAGCTTGATAAGTCCGGCGCCGCTCCCGATCAAACACCCAGCAAACCAAATCCGTGATGGCCTGTGCGGCAATGTCCAAGTCTGAAACCATTCTAAAATTCGTGTTCCCATGAGTGTTACGGATCCAGGGAACACGGATTAACAGAGTTGCCGATGAATCAACGCGTCAGACAGTTTTTATTATTTGCGGTGGCGATTGCCTTGAGCCTGACGGCGGTGGCAGTCATCACCCTCGAGCCGCATTCAGTTAACGGACAGGTCAACGCCATCGCTCGTTGGAACCCGAGAAGAGTTCCAGCGGATGCGGTTTTTCTGGGCGATCAGGCATGCGGTGAATGCCACAAAAAATACGTTGCCTCACACGCGCCAACCGGCATGGCGATGGCCATGGAACCGATCGCGACGTCCAAAGTGCTTGGTAATAATCCGCAACTGACCATGCGCAACGGTCCATACACCTATGAGATCAAGCGCAGCGGCAAACAAACCACCTACTCAGTCAGTGACGGCAAAGACACCGTCACGTTTCCGATCAACTACGCCTTCGGTCAAGGCAAGATGGGCCAGACTTACGTCGTCGAGCGCGACGGAAAGTACTACGAAAGCCTCGTCAGTTTTTACAGCCAACCGAAAGCGCTCGACTTCACGATCGGCGCGCCACGCGGCGTCCCGGCCTCGTTGAACGACGCAATCGGACGTGCCTTGTCAGGCCGTGAGGTTTCCGACTGTTTTAGTTGTCACGCAACGTCTGCCCTCAGCGGCTCGCAACTGCGGCTCGACAAGTTCGTCCACGGTGTTCGTTGCGAGAGTTGTCATGGCCCAGGCGGCCAGCACGTTGCTGCCGTCAAGGGAGGTGAATCAGGCGCACGGCTGATCTTCAACCCCGGCCGCTTGAGCGGCGACGAGTTGACGCAACAGTTCTGCGCGTCGTGTCATCGCGGTGCTGACGAGTTCTCGTTGTTGAAAACGTTGGAGGTCAACAACGTTCGTTTCCAGCCCTATCGCATCTTTCACAGCAAGTGTTACTCGGACGACAAAGAGATAAGTTGCATTGCTTGTCATAACCCGCACGACCAGCTCAAGGAAGACACCGCTTTTTACGACAGCAAGTGTTTGGCGTGTCACTCGGTGAAAGGTAAGCCGGCGAAAGCCGACAGCAAGGGAACGTGTCCCGTTGCCGATAAAGACTGCACTTCGTGCCACATGCCCAAAGTCGAGGTGAAGGCCGCGCACTACAGTTTCACCGACCATTACATCCGCATCGTCAGACCGGGAGAACAGTTTCCGAATTGACCCGCGCATCTCATAAACGACGCATGAAGTATTTTTGCTTAGCGACGATCGTCGCATTGTTGGTAGCGAGCGGTTGGGTGCAACCGCTTACGGCTCAAAAACCCCCGTCCGCGGACACTGCGGCTACGCGAGTCACGTTTGTCGAAGTGCCGGCTGCGCAGAGCAAGATCACGTGGGTCCACGACAACGGCCGTTCGGAGCAGCGGCACCTTCCGGAGACGTGCGGCGGCGGCGGTCTCTTCTTCGATTACGACAACGACGGCTTCATGGACATCTACCTGGTCAACAGTGGGCCATCCGATTTCTACACTCCCAAGACGCCCATCAAAAACGCGTTGTATCGAAACAACGGCGACGGCACTTTCACCGACGTTACGGACAAAGCCGGCGTCGCCTGCGGCCAGATGGGCGACTTCGGAATGGGCGTGGCGGCGGCTGATTTTGACGGCGACGGCTGGCAAGACCTCTACGTCACGAACTACGGCGCCAACGTGCTCTTCCACAACAACGGCAACGGTACGTTTTCAAACGTGACCGACGCCGCTGGCGTGGCCGCGCCCAACTGGTCCACCTGCGCGACCTGGTTCGACTACGACAACGACAGTAAGCTCGATCTCTTCGTTTCCAGTTTCGTGCAATACAGCGGCACCGGCACGATCTTCTGCGGCGACAACCGGATCGGCCGTCGTTACTACTGCGTTCCGCGCGTCTTCAAGCCGCGCCCGAGTTATCTGTTCCACAACGAAGGCCACGGTAAGTTTCTCGACGTCAGTAAAGACTCCGGCATTGCGGCGTCGCTTGGAAAATCGTTTGGGGCGGTTGCGACCGACATAAACAACGACGGGTTGATGGATCTCTTCGTCGCCAACGACACGCTGGCGAATTTTCTTTTCGTGAACAAAGGAAAAGGAAAGTTTGAAGAGGTTGGATTGCTCTCCGGCGTCGCGTACAGCGATTCGGGCGCGCCGCGATCGGGCATGGGAGTCGACGCCACCGACTACGACGGCGACGGCTGGCAAGACCTGTTCGTCGCCAACATCGATCAGGAGCTGTTCAGTCTCTATCAGAATCAGAAAGACCTGACCTTCATCGATCGTCCCGGCGAGATTGGCCCGGCGACGCGACTGCTCAGCGGCTGGGGCTTGCGTTTCTTCGATTACGACAACGACGGCGACGCGGATCTGATCCTGGCCAACGGCCATCCGGACGACATGGTCGAGATTCAGTCGCTGAAGGTTAAATACAAAGAGCCGCTGTTGATGTTTGAAAACGTGAAGGGCACGTTCAAGAACGTCACTGCGATTTTAGGGCCGGCTTTCAGCAAAGATTATCCGGCGCGCGGGTTGTCGGTCGGCGATTACGACAACGACGGAGATCTCGATGTGCTGATTATCAACAACGGCGACGCACCGCTATTGCTGAGAAACGAAGGCGGCAACAAAAACAACTGGATCGGTCTGAACCTCGTCGCCACGAAAAGCAATCCCGGAGCAGTCGGCGCGATAATCACGTGGGAAGCCGGCGGCGTGAAGTATCGCCGGTTGAAGACGGCCGGCGGCAGTTATCTTTCGTCGCACGATCCCCGCGAGATTCTCGGCATCGGCGCCGCGACGAAGATCGACAGCATTGAGATCAAGTGGCCCAGCGGACGCGTTGATAAACTTACTAATCCGCCGATCAGGAAGTACATCAAGGTGGTCGAGGGCGGCGGCCAGTGATTCGGCTAATCATCTTGCTCGCCTGCGTCGTGAGCGCGCTTGCGCTTCAGTCACCGCAATCCGGGCAATATCCGTTTCAGAACGCGGATCTTCCCATCGAACAACGCATCGATAACATCCTCTCGTTGATGACAATCGACGAGAAGATCGAGTGTCTCGACACGAATCCGAGCGTGCCTCGTCTCGGCATCAAGGCGAGCGGCCACGTCGAAGGTATTCACGGACTGACGCAAGGTGGCCCAGGCAAGTGGGGCCGTCCGTTGACTGTCCCGAGCACGACGTTTCAGCAGGGAATCGGGCTCGGAGAAACGTGGGACCAGGATCTGCTGAAACAGGCGGGCCACGTCGAAGGTTACGAGGCGCGTTACGTCTTTCAGAGTCCGAAGTACCACCAGGGCGGGCTCGTCATCAGGTCTCCCAACGCCGACCTGGGACGCGATCCGCGTTGGGGCCGAACCGAAGAATGCTACGGCGAAGATCCTTATCTCAACGGCACGATGGTCGTGGCCTTCACGAAAGGCCTGCAAGGCGACGATCCGACCTACTGGCAAGCGGCCGCGCTGATGAAGCACTTTCTCGCCAACAGCAACGAGAACGATCGCGACAAATCGAGCTCCGATTTCGACGAGCGTTTGTTTCACGAGTACTACTCGGTCCCTTTTCGCATGGGCGTGATGGAAGGCGGGTCGCGCGCGTACATGGCGTCGTACAACGCGATGAATAAGGTCCCGATGACTGTGAATCCTGTGCTCCAGAAGATCACGCGCGAGCAGTGGGGACAGGACGGCATCATTTGCACGGACGCCGGAGCGATGCGCCTGCTGGTCCAGGGTCATAAATATCTTCCGGATTTGGAGACAGCCGCGGCGGAGTCGATCAAAGCCGGCATCGGCCAGTTTCTCGACAACTATCGCGATGCTGTCCGAGGCGCGCTCAAGAAGGGCCTGTTGACAGAAGCCGACATCGATCGTGCTCTGCGTGGCAACTTCCGAGTGATGATCCGGCTCGGTCTGCTCGATCCTCCGTCACGCGTTCCTTATTCAACGATCGGTCAGGAGCCGACGGATCCGTGGCTCACTGAGAAACACAAATCACTTGCGCTGCTCGCCGCGCAGAAATCGATCGTCCTGCTGAAGAACTCGGAGGGCCTCCTGCCGCTCGATAAGACAAAGTTGAAGTCGATCGCGGTGGTTGGCCCACGCGCGAATGAAGTGTTGCTCGACTGGTACAGCGGAACGCCTCCGTACGCCATCTCGCCGCTCGAAGGAATCAAGAACGCGGTCGGCCCGTCGGTGAAGGTCAACTACGCCGCCGACGGCGAGGCTGCGGTGAAGGCCGCGCGCGAGTCAGACGTGGCGATTGTCTGCGTGGGGAATCATCCGAACGGCGGTTTCGACACGGTATGGGCCAAAGTGTCCGTGCCGAGTGAAGGACGCGAGGCAGTCGATCGCGAGTCCATCGAGCTGGAACAGGAGAAGTTGATCCAGCAGGTGTATCGCGCCAACTCAAAGACAATCGTGGTGCTCAAGTCGAGTTTTCCGTATGCGATCAATTGGACAAAGGACACCGTCCCCGCGATCGTTCACATGGCGCTCAACAGCCAGGAGGAAGGGCACGCGCTGGCGTCAGTGCTGTTTGGTGATTACAACCCGGCCGGACGTTTGGTGCAGACGTGGCCCAAATCGCTGGCCCAGTTGCCGCCGATGATGGACTACGACATTCGGCACGGTCGAACTTACATGTACTTCGACGGCGAGCCGTTGTATCCGTTCGGTTACGGGTTGAGTTACACGACGTTCGCGTATCGCGACCTGAAGACCAGCGCACCGGCGCTGTCGACCACTGGCGCGATCGACGTCAGTGTCAAAGTGAAGAACACGGGCAAGCGGGATGGAGACGAAGTGGTTCAGTTGTATGTGCGGCACGTCGGTTCTACGGTTCCGCGTCCACTGAAAGAGTTGAAGGCGTTCAGCCGGGTGTATCTGCGGGCGAAAGAAGAGAAGACAGTGAAACTGTCGCTGCCTGCGTCGCGTCTGGCTTACTGGGATTCGGAGAACGATCGATGGGTCGTCGAAAAAGATCGAATTCAGATTAATGTAGGTGGATCTTCCGATGCAGGACTAGGAAAAACAATCCGTGTTGAGTGAGTCCGGTTCCGAGATTAAGTAACTTTTGAATCAAGCCCTCTTTTAGTCTGCAACAAGTTAGGTAGGATAAGAAGCTCTTGATTTCCTCGGAACCGGACGGCAAAAAAATTAGCAGCATTTCTGACAACTGTCATGGCCTGTATGTTGGGCCATCGTCTCCAACTAAAGATGGACGGGTTACCACAAAAGGCACAGAAGACACAAAAGGCACAAAAACATAAATCAGGTAGAGAGTGTGGTTTGTTTAGAACCCCTTCCCCTGATGGGTCATTTCTTCTTTTGTGCCTTCTGTGTGTTTTGTGCCTTTTGTGGTTACTTTTGTGGTTAAAGATGGACGATCCCGCGTTGGAGCGCGCGGGTGGCGGCTTGGGTGCGGTCCGTCACGCCCAGTTTTCCGAGGATGTTGTTGATGTGGCTCTTCACCGTCGCCTCGCTGATGTGCAACGTCGTAGCGATCTCTTTGTTGGTCTTTCCCTTCACGATCTCCTGAAGCACTTCCAGTTCGCGTAACGTCAGTTCAGAAGCGCTCATTCGTTCAGCTAACCGCTCGGCAACCACAGCCGGCAGACGCCGCGCTCCGGCATGGACCTTCCGGATCGCGTCCTCGAGTTCCTCGAAAAACATGTCCTTCAGCAAGTAACCCTGAGCGCCGGCTTGCAGCGCGCGGTAGATGTCTTCGTCACCGTCGTAAGTGGTGAGCACGATGATCCGCGCATCCGGAAACTCCTGACGAATCCTGGCAATCGCTTCGACGCCCGTCATCACCGGCATGCGCAGGTCCATCAGCGTTATGTCCGGCTGATGTTCGCAGTATAACTCGAGCGCCTGCTGCCCATTCACACCCTGCGCAATCACGTCCATGTCGGCGACAGTGTTGATGAGAGACACGAAACCCTGTCGCACTACGGCCTGGTCGTCGATCACCATAATTCGGATCTTATTACTCAAAATCTACTCATCCTTTCGACTTGTAGTGAACCGCCGGCAGCGCGCGAAGCTCCTGGGCCTTCTCTTCCGGACTCGTATCGCTGAGAAAGTTTCCTCCGCCAATTTCCGGCCCGGCCAGGTACTTCAGCAAGTTCGGACGACGCAACGGCGGATGAAATTCTATGTGAAAATGAAATCCAGCGTAATCGCCGCCGTCCGTCGGCGCCTGGTGCAACGCCATCACGTAAGGGAACGGCATGCGCCACAGGTTATCGAACTGGACGACCACGGCTTTCAGTACGGCAGCGAGATCGCGAACTTCCGCTATCGACAGCGCGGCGATACTCCCGTGCGTCTGCTTCGGCGCGACGAACACCTCGTAAGCATACCGCCCGAAATAGGGAATGAACGCAATGGCTGACTCGTTCTCAATCAAGATGCGCCGGCCATCGGAACGTTCCGCGTCGAGAATGTCCTGGAAAAGCACGCGGCCGGTTTCGCGCAAATGCTTCTGACTGACACGCGCTTCGGTTTCGATAGTTTTGAAGACGAAGTTGGTGGCGTAGATCTGACAATGCGGATGTGGATTCGAAACTCCGACCGCCACGCCTTTGTTTTCGAAGATCAGCACGTGCGCGACGTCGCGCACCGCCGCCAGCTCCGTGTACTGTTGCTGCCACACGTTCAGCAGACCTTCGACGTCTTCCAGTTCCAGCTCCGCGAGCGTGAGGTTGTGTTTTGGACTGTAACAGACAACGCGCGCGACGCCGTGCGCCACGCGGTTTTTATAAACTGAGGGCGGAGCCTCGAGCTCGGACGGCGCGTCGGAAGAGACGCACGGATGATCGTTGTCGAAAACGAATGTCTTGTCGTAGTCGGGATTTACTCGACCGCTCACGCGAGGATTGCCGGGGCACAGGTAACAATCCGGAACGTACTCCGGTAGCTCCGCTTCGTCCGTCGTGATCGTGTTGCCGCTCCACGGACGATCCTGACGATGAGCCG
Source organism: Acidobacteriota bacterium (assembly GCA_046732935.1). Classification (GTDB taxonomy): domain Bacteria; phylum Acidobacteriota; class Blastocatellia; order Pyrinomonadales; family Pyrinomonadaceae; genus PSRF01. Next base: position 19,460 of record JBKPOC010000013.1, read on the forward strand.
CGACAATGATCCATTCTTCGCGGAGTGGGTGCCATCGTTCTTCCCAGGTCATAGTATTATCGTCGGGTGTCTGCCGGTGTTCTCCAAATATTTTTCGACGACGGCGTCAATTGCCGATTTCGCTGATCGACGGCCCAACACGGCTACGGTTCCTCCGCTGCCGCCGCCGGTGATCTTCGCTCCGTAAAGGCCGCCGTCCGGCCCGGCGTCGCGTACGAGTTTCACTAATTCGTCCGTGCCGTCCGAGCCGAGTCCGCATGCAGAATAACTCTGATGCGACTCGTACATTAACTCGCCAAGAACTCTCGCATCTTCAATTCCATGCCAATGCAATAACACTTCAGCGAAACGATTCACGCGCGCGTTTTCGTAGATCGGATGCCGCGTTGCTGCAAAGATAGGATACGTCCGATTCGCATCAACGGACGTGGCGGTGTCTGAGATGCCGTCGTATCGTCGCAAAAACTCTTCGCCTAATATCTGCGCAGGTAGATGAGCCGCGAAACTATTCTCAAATTCTTCCGGCGTGATGTTGGCGAGGTACTTGTAATCCGTCCCCGCCAACTCCGTGATCATTCGTAAACCCATGAACGCCGCGGTGCGCACGATGCCGTAATCAGCGCCCGCGACTGAGTGGCGAATGCCGGAATCGATTCCCCAGATCGTCAGTTCCTCCGGCAAACTGATCGTGCCTTTCAGTTCGCCTGGCTGGCACAACAGCGCCAGCAACCGATCGCCTTCGCCACAAGCGGCGGTGAATTGGTCCATGACGCCGCAGGGAGCGCCGGCGATCAGGTTCTCGACCTTTTGACAGAGAAAAGCGACTTCCACAGGCGAGATGTCGATCTCATACGCCGCGGCGATTGCCATCATGCTCGCAACTTCGAGCGCGGCTGACGAACTGACGCCTTTTCCTTCAGGAACATCCGATCGGATGCTCATTCGTGCACCCTGCTCGAAAACGAAATTTTTCGCACGCATCAACACGAGAAAAGCCCCGGCGACATACGCGGCCCAATGCCGCCCGGGATCGGCTTTGAACATCGCGCGCGCCGAGTCGTAATCATGCGACGCAAGCTCCGAAAGCGATATGTTAAAAACACGATCGTCGGCCTCTGAACTATGACTGCAAATCTCGATTAGCGGCGTATCCTGAAGTTGAAGCTGAACGTTCGTCGTCGCGGCGATAGGCCATTGAAGCACGAGCGATCCTGAATAGTCGGCGATACCGCCCATCAGATCAATACGTCCGGGCGCGCGGCTTTCCACGATCAACTTCAGCATGTCTCGACGAACCAGCGCATTGCGCAAAAGCGGCTCGATCTGATCTCGTATGCGCGCGTTGGCGTAGCCGGCCCATGCGACGTCGGGTTCCACTGCCAGCGGAGCGCGCACCGCGCCGCCGCGAACGTCCGTCACGATCACGCCGGCTTCGCGCGCGATCAGTTCCGTACACAGATCGTAAGGATGGCAACAGATACCGAGCGGAAGCCCGCGGCCGGTCAGCGTCTCTTGCATGAGCGGACGCACGTCGGCGATAAAACGATCGTGGCCGCTCATCAATTCATAAAGTTGACCGCCCGTCGAAGCGTATTGATCCTCGAAACAGTGTGCCTTTCCGGGTTGGGTCGGGCCTAACGCGCCGAGCACGACCTCTTCGTCGATTGCGGCTAATTCGTCGCGCGCTCCGGGAAAGAAGCGGACTATGCCGGCATAGCCGTGCGCGATTGTCGGCTCGCGTGAAGGTTGTAACGTCAGCGCTGATCTTTCGCGTGTCAGACGGTTGTAACGTTCGGCATGCGCGCCCTGACCCTTGATGGCCCACAGACAATCCGACAGGTGCTGTTTGACGAGTGGAATCTCGGTTTGAACTGCGAGCTCGATGTGCGAAAGGTCCGTCTGCTCGCCGTGATTTCGCGCGACGCCGGTGAGAACCCAGGCGCTGCGCTTCTGGTACATCAGCCCACGCGTGCCGTCGATGGGATCGACGATGATGCGCAAGCCTGCTTCGCTTTCCGCCGCGCCGCGCGGCAGCACGATTTTTCCCTGCGGCAGACCCTCGGCGATTAGAACGATAGGTACGAGCGATGCCACTCGCGTTTCGAAGAATTCGACGAGCAGATCCTCACTGATACGATCGACAGCGTAGATCGTGTCGCCTTCCTGTTCGCGAGCGATAGACGCGAGAGCTTCAGTCGCCGAACGTTCGCAGGCCTCGACGACACGCTCACGAATCGCCTCGTGCAATTCCTTAATTAATGGAAGCAGGGTTTCTGGTTTCACGATATTCATTCAAAGGGACATCGACCGCGATCTTCGTGCCGCGATCGTGTGTGCTTTCGATTGTCAGCACGCCGCCGATCTGTTCGGCGCGCTCGCGCATGCCGATCAGGCCGAAATGACCGTCGGCGATCTGATCGTTTGGGTTGAATCCGCGGCCATCGTCGCGAATACTGAGTCGCACGTTACGCGTATCGAAGTTCAGCCCAACGTCGATGCGCTTCGCCAAGGCGTGCTTGACGGCGTTATTGACTGCCTCCTGCCCGATGCGCAATAGGTTCGTCTCCACGTCGACGGGCAACGGTTGCATTGAGCCAGTCACCTCGACGATGGCTTCAATCCCCGTCTCCGCCGTCAACCGGCTCGTCGTGTCGCGCAAGGCCGCCGGCAAGTCCTTTTTATGTAATTCCTGCGAACGCAAATCCCAAACGTAACGCCGCGCCTCGGTCATACTGTTTCGCACCAACAGTCGCGCTCGATCCAGATGTCCCTTCGCCGCCTCAGCCGCCGCCGGCATCAACCGCGCGACGAGTTCCAACTGAACGGAGATGCCGAGAATGTCCTGGGCCAGGTTGTCGTGTATCTCACGCGCGATCCGGTTGCGCTCCGACAAGACGGCGCGAAACTCCAGCGCCATTCGCCTGACCCGCATGCGATACAGTTGCCAACCCGCGACTGCCAGCAGCACAGCGACGATCAAGTAGAACCAGTACGTCTGATAGAACCGCGGCCGCAAATAGAAATCGACCGCGGCGCCGCTCTCGTTCCAAACGCCGTCGTTGTTCGCCGCTATGACGCGAAATTTGTAACTACCCGGACGCAGGTTTGTATACGAAGCCACACGGCGCGAACCCGCGTCGATCCACTTGTCGTCAAAACCCTCGAGCTTGTATTTGAACCGCACGTTCTCGGGCGCGATAAAACTCAGTGCCGTGTAATAGAAGTCCAGCCTCGACGTGCCCGGCGAAAGTGACGCTTTCCCATTTGACGACACGGGTTGATTGTCGACCATGAGCTGTTCGATCGCGATCGGCGGCGGCGACGTGTTGAGCGGAATGTGCTCGGGGTCGATGACGGCGAGTCCTTTAATAGTCGCGAACCACATGCGGCCGTCGCTCGTCTTCCATCCCGCGGGATGACCGCCGCCGCTAACCTCGCGCGTCAACGTCCCGTCAGCCGGACCATAAAACACCGGATTCAAACTAACGTCTGCATCGTTCGCAACCTTTTCGAGTTCGGCTTTACTTACACGGAAAATGCCTTTGTTCGAGCTGCACCACAGGTTCTGCTGCCGATCTTCGAGGATGCGATAAATGACGTCGGCACTCAGTCCGTTGTGAGACGTGAACGAAACGAACTTGTCGCCGCGCAGCCGGTTCAGGCCGCCGCCGTTCGTTCCGATCCACAAATCCCCGGACGCGTCTTCGTAAACTGAAATGACGGTGTTGCTCGAAAGCCCGTCGTTAGTCGTGAACGTCTGAAACTTTCCGTCTTTGATTTTGCTCAAGCCGCCGAGCGTGCCGACCCACAGATTGCCTTTCGAGTCTTCATAGATCGCGCCGATGAAATTATTAGCGAGCCCGTCGTGCGTTGTATACGTCGTAAACTCGTTGTTGCGAAGAACGTTGAGACCGTCGCGCGTGCCGGCCCACAGAACGCCGCTGCGATCGACGAGCACTGACCGGACAAGATCGTTCGAGAGCCCTTCGGCAAAAGTGAAGAGTTGAAAATTTCCGTCTTTGAAACGGTTCAGACCGTCCGGCGTGCCGACCCAGAGCGTGCCTTCGTTGTCTCCTGCGAGCGAGAGAACCACGTCACTCGACAGCCCGTCTTTTGTGGTCCACGTCGTGAACTTACCGTCTTTGAACAGCGTCAGACCGCCGCCGTTCGAACCGATCCAGATTCCGCCGTGCACGTCCTGATAGATCGCTTTGACGAGATCGCTCGGCAGTCCTTCTTTCGTCGTGAACGTGCTGAATTTTTTACTCTTGAGTAAATTCAGGCCGCCCGCTTCAGTGCCGATCCAAACACTACCTTCGCGATCTTCGAAGATCGAAAGGACGAGATTGCTCGTCAGTCCATTCGCGGAAGTAAAAGTTTCGAGCGTACTGGAGTTGAAACGGTAACGTGCGACGCCGCCACTGGTGCCGATCCACAACGCGCCCTCGCGATCGACGTGCAACGTGCTTATGCGCTCGTCGGGCAACTGAAGCGGAATTCCGCCGTAAAGACCCCACAGGCCGTAAGGTGTCCCATACCACACCCGATTGTCCTTCGTCTCTACAATCGCTGTGACGTTGCTGGGCAGCAAGCTCGACGGAATGGACCACGCGCTGAACTGATCGCCGCTGAGCGACTGAACGCCCGCCGGCGTTCCCACCAGAATCGTCCCGTTTGCTCTTGCGCAAAGCGTCTGAATCAAGTTGCTCGCGAGACCTTGCTGTGTCGTAAACGTTTTGAAGCTTCCGTTTTCGAAACGCGCGAGGCCGGCGGCGGTGCCGATCCAGATGTTTCCACTCACGTCTTCGACAACTGGTCCGACGCTGTTGTCCGGCAGGCCTTCTTTGACTGTATAACTGGTGAACTCTCCATTGTGGCGGCACACGAGTCCGTACGACGTGCTGATCCACAAACGACCTTGCCGGTCTTGTTGCAGAAAACGGATGTCATTGCTTTTGAACGCCGGCGTGTTCTCTTTATCGAAGACGGTGAAGTTCAGACCGTCGAAACGCGCGAGGCCTTCTTGCGTTCCGATCCAAAGATAGCCATCCTGCGTTTGGACGATTGCCTGGACAGTATTCTGCGGCAGCCCGTTTTCAGTCAGCCATGACTGGTGGCCAAACTCGTTCAGACTTCTGTTTGCGTCCAGGGCCGGAGAGGTAGTAATCGCGATAAAAAGAAGTGCCGCGGCAACTGGAAAATGTCGTAGGCGACGCATTGTCCTGCCTATACTTTAACATTCCGAGAAACTCATGTAATTATTGTGAACCAGATGGAGACTTTGATGACGAAGAAACTAGCAAACGCGCTCGGGTGGCTACTACTGCTCTGGACGGTTTCGTTCGCTAATCCGGCCGGCTGGCGCGTTGCTTCGGAAGCGGAGTTGAAGAAGGTGATTCCCGCGCGCGCAGCGGTGATCAAGGAGAACATCGAAACCGAGTTTCGCACGGCGTCCGGCGTCACGGACGGCAAAGGTAAGTTCATCGCCGGCGTCGTGATGATCACGGCCGGCTACTCCGCGGAAGGAAAGTATTCGCATTTCTTCATCGCCCAGGTCCCGGTGCAGGTCGGTGATTTTTCGCTCGAGCCGGGCGAGTATGTCTTTGGTTACCAACGCAAGACGCCCGACAGCATTACGATCACGTTTTACCGCGCTTCGAGTGGCGACGCGGTTGGCAACGTCGAAGCGTTTCGCAATCGCAAGAGTTCCATGGTCCGTACACTGTTGATACAACCCGCAACCGGTGGCAAGGGAACGATCCAAATCGGCCGGTTCGTTTTCGAGTACCGTCTGTCATGAACAAATTCAAAACTGTGATTCGATACAGCTTCAGGCTGGTCGTGGTTCTGGTTCTTGCCGGCGTTGTGCGCGCCGAGGTGCGTTTGCCTGCCATCATCGGCGACAACATGGTGTTGCAGCGTGGGACGAAGGTTCGCATTTGGGGAACCGCAAACGCCGGAGAGCACGTCACTGTCACGTTCGATAAGAAGTCCGTCAACGCGGTCGCCGATGCCAAGGGCCGTTGGGAAGTGTGGCTAGGACCATTGAAGCGCGGTGGCCCATCGGAGTTGATCGTCAAAGGCGACAACGTCTTGACGATCAAGAACGTGCTCGTCGGCGACGTTTGGATCTGTTCGGGCCAGTCGAACATGGAATGGCCGCTCAGTAACACCGACAACGCGACAGAGACACTGGCTCAGGCGAATTACAACGAGATCAGGTTGTTCACAGTACAAAAGAAGACCTCGACGACGGAGCTCGACGACGTGCAGGGACATTGGGTCGTCACCACGCCCGAAGAGGCCGCGCACTTTTCCGCCGTCGGATACTTCTTTGGACGTGAAGTCTATCAGCACATCAAGACGCCGATCGGTCTCATTCACACTTCCTGGGGCGGCACGCCGGCGGAAGCGTGGACCAGCCACGAAGGTCTCCTCTCTTCGCCCGAGCTGAAGCCGATACTCGACAGGTACGAAGCGAGTCTGAACGCGTTGCCGGCAACGAAAGAGAATTACGCGCGAGCCCTGGCGAAGTGGGAAGAGGCGAACCTCTACGTCGACAGCGAGAACAAAGGCGAGGCGCTTGGCTACGCGGACCCAAACACCGCGACAACTGACTGGACCAAAATCGATCTACCGAAACAGTTCGAGGCCGCGGGGTTGATGATCGACGGCGCGGTTTGGTTTCGAAAGGTCGTAGACGTTCCTGAACCCTGGTCCGGCAAAGAGCTCGTTCTGAACCTCACGGCCATCGACGATTACGACACAACGTATTTCAACGGTATGAAGATCGGTTCAACTGGAAGAGAGACGCCGGACAGTTACCAGGTCCCGCGCAAGTACGTCGTTCCAGGCTCGCTGGTACGTTCCGGCAAGAACACGATCGCGGTGCGTGTTTTCGATCGCGCCGGCGAGGGCGGGTTCGGTAGCGCAGGCGAGATGTCGCTTCGACCGGGCGGCGCCGACGTCTCTCAAGCGATCTCTCTTCGCGGATCCTGGGACTACAAAGTCGAACTGGCGCTCGAACCGAAGCACGTCGACTGGGGCTCGCGACCTGAGCCCGTCGGATCAGGCAATCAGAACAGCCCGAGCGTGCTTTACAACGCGATGCTTGCGCCGCTCGTGCCCTTGGCGATTCGCGGCGCCATCTGGTATCAGGGCGAAAGCAACGCCGGACGCGCCTATCAGTACCGCACGCTATTTCCTGTCATGATTCGTGACTGGCGGCGCGCATGGGGAACTGTCTTCCCGTTCTACTTCGTGCAGCTCGCGAACTGGCGTCCGCGCAAGGAACAGCCTGCCGAGAGCGACTGGGCTGAGTTGCGTGAAGCTCAGTTTATGACGTTGCGCGAACCGCAAACGGGAATGGCAGTCGCGATCGACATCGGCGGCGAAGACCTTCACCCGCGCAACAAGCTCGACGTCGGTCGCCGGTTGGCAGCGTGGGCACTTGCGGAGGCCTATGGCGAAAAAGTCGTCCCCTCGGGACCGCTGTTCGAGAGCTCCAGCGTCGAAGGCGACAAGGTGCGAATCAAGTTCAAGTACGCAGCGGGATTGAAAACCAACGACGGCAGTCCAGTGAAGGGATTTGCAATCGCCGGCGCCGATCGAAAATGGGTTTGGGCTGACGCGCGGATCGAGGGTCAGACGGTCGTAGTATCGAGCCCGTCGATTTCCAAGCCGGTCGCAGTGCGTTATGCTTGGGCAGACAACCCGGCGGTCAATCTCTACAACAAAGCTGACTTGCCGGCGTCACCTTTTCGCACTGACGATTGGCCGGGAGTCACAGCGTCGAACCGCTAGCTTTCTCGCCGAAACAAATTAATATTCCGCCCCGTATGAAAGGTTGGTCGTGACCCGAGAGAGTAGTCATTCGCGACCGCCTGAGAGACCGATCTTCTTCGATCCCACAGGCCGTCGCTGGCGCCATGTTCGCCGCGCGCGGTTCCTGCTAGCCGCCGTCGTCACACTCTTAACTGCAGGACTAGTCCTTAGCATCTTCGTAAACCCGATACTGCCGCGCCTGCAACTGCGCTCATCGTCCTTTTTGCCACACAGTCCGGACTTGAAACCGAAACTTCCGCGCCTCGTCGTCACGCGCCGGCAGCAAAAAGCACAACGCGCCGAACAGGAACTGAAACGTGCGCTGAAAACGAAGCCGGCGACGACGACAACCGCCGCGACGCCAGCCACGGCCCTGCGCATCGGCTTCTTCGTCAACTCGGACGACTCCAGCTATTCCTCGTTGAAGCACAATCTCGGCCAGCTCGATTGGGTCGTGCCGAATTGGCTGTACTTGCAGGACGGCGCAGATCCTCTCTCGCGCGACGTCGATACGAACGTACTCGATCTTGTACGACGCGAGCGCCCTGACCTTCGCATCGTTCCGCTCGTTCAGAACTACAAAGACGGCCAGTGGGACGGAGAACTCGTCGCGCGCAACATCGGCGATCAACCGGCGCGCGACAGGCTTGTCGCCGCGCTGAAGCAGTTCGTTTCGGATAACAAGTTTGGCGGCGTCTCCATCGACTTCGAGGAAGTGCCTACGCGGTCGCAGCCTGATCTGCTTCAGTTTATGCGGCAGTTGCACGCTGCCTTCGCGCCGTCCGGTTTGCTCGTTACAGAAGCAGTGCCGTTCGACAATCCTGACTGGAACTACCCGGAATTCGCGGCCGCGACGGATTATCTGATGCTGATGGCGTACGACGAACACTGGACCGCAAGCGGCCCCGGTCCGATCGCCAGTCAGGACTGGTATGAACGATTGTTACGAACGCGCATGACCGAGATCGATCCCGCAAGGACGATCATCTGCCTCGGCGCGTACGGTTACGACTGGTCCGATCGCGGCGGTGAAGCGACGACGATGACGTTCCAGGAATCGATGCTGGCGGCGCGCGACTCCGAAGCCGATATCGATTTCGACGCCGATGCACGCAATCCAAACTTTGAATACGACGAAGACGACGGCTCGCATCATCACGTGTGGTTGCTCGACGCCGTAACCATCCACAATCAGATGCTCGCGGCGAGCGCGTACAAGCCCGCGGGGTTTGCTCTGTGGCGACTCGGATCTGAAGATCCTTCAGTGTGGAACATCTTCGGCGCACAGAAGCCGATTGATTCACTGCGACAAATCCAGTACGGCTACGACGTCGACTTCGAAGGCGACGGCGAGATTCTGCAAGTGGCGGCCGAGCCTCACGACGGCGCGCGCGAGGTGGAGGCGGATCCGGCGACCGGCGTCATCCGCTCGGAGAAATACACGAACATTCCGTCCAGTTACGTCATCAGGCGCGGCGGCGATCGTCCCGGCTTAGTCGCGCTGACGTTCGACGATGGGCCAGACGCCGTTTGGACGCCGCGCATCCTCGACCTCCTCAAACAACAGAACGTTCCCGCCACATTCTTCGTGATCGGCGAAGACGCGCAATCGCATCCTGATCTCGTGCGACGAATCGTGAACGAAGGTCATGACATCGGGAATCACACGTTCACGCACCCAAATATCAGCGACATTCCCGATCGACTCACGGTGCTCGAGCTGAATGCGACTCAACGACTGATCGAGGCCATCACCGGACGTTCAACTGTTCTGTTTCGTCCGCCCTATTTCGGCGACGCTGAACCGAACACGCCTGATGAAGTCATGCCGGTTGCGCGCGCCGAGCACCTCGGGTATCTGACCGTTGGTTTGCATGTGGATCCCGATGATTGGGCAATGCCGGGCAGTGATGAGATCGTCAAACAGACCATCAGCGGTGTCACGAATCCTGATCCGGAGAAGAGAGGCGAGATCGTGCTACTGCACGATGGCGGCGGCGATCGTACGCAAACTCTCGAAGCGCTTCCGCAAATCATCAGCGAACTGCGCGCTCGCGGTTACCGGTTCGTAACAGTGTCGGAGTTGGCTGGCCTGACGCGCGATCAGACGATGCCGCCGCTGCCGAAAGAGTTTACGTTTACGAGCGTTGACGGCATCACGTTCTTCGCGCTTGGCGTCGGCTCATGGTTTCTGCACTGGGTATTTCTGATCGGCATCGTGCTTGGCGTCGGCCGGCTGCTTTTCATCGGCGCGCTGGCGCTGGCCCAACGCCGGCGATCGAGAAAGCGCGAGGCGAATCTTCCGAGCCCCGATTATCAACCGTGGGTTTCGGTGATCGTTCCCGCGTACAACGAAGAACTCGTTATCGCGCAGACGATCAGGAGTCTGTTGCAGTCGGATTACCGGCATCTCGAGATCATCATTGTCGACGATGGCTCCAGTGACCGAACGTGTGACGTGGTTCGCGAGCATTGGGGCAACGACGCACGCGTGCTGCTGCTCACGAAGGAGAATGCGGGTAAGGCCCAGGCGCTCAACTTCGGAATACGTCAGGCGCGCGGTGAGATCATCGTCGGTCTTGACGCTGACACGATCTTCGAGCCCGGGACGATCACCGCGCTCGCGCGTCGTTTTCACGACGAGAAGTTGGGCGCGCTTGCCGGCAATGCGAAGGTCGGCAATCGCGTCAACCTGGTCACGCGCTGGCAGGCGCTCGAATACATCACTTCGCAGAACCTCGATCGGCGCGCGTTTGCGAGTTTGAACTGCATCACGGTCGTGCCCGGAGCCGTCGGCGCGTGGCGTCGTGAACTGATCGAGCGTGCAGGCGGATTCACTCCCGACACGCTCGCCGAAGATCAGGATCTGACGTTGCGCGTGCGTCGTCTCGGCTACAACATCGGCTATGAAGAGAGTGCGGTGGCGTGGACTGAAGCGCCCGACACGTTGCGCGGTCTCGACAAGCAGCGCTTCCGCTGGTCGTTCGGCACGTTGCAGTGCATGTGGAAACACCGCGACGCACTCTTCCGCTGGCGCTACGGCACGCTCGGGTTTGTGGGCATGCCGAATGTCTGGCTGTTTCAGATCCTGTTTCCGCTGATCTCGCCGTTGATGGATCTGGTGCTGGTGTGGGCGCTCGTCTCGGCGGGTCTCGAATTCTTCCAGCACGCGCAGTTTTCAACGGGGAGCCTGCGGCAGGTGCTCTTCTATTACGCCCTCTTCCTCGCCGTCGACTGGCTTGCGTCAGCGTTCGCGTTCGCGCTCGAGCGCCGTGAGCGTTGGAGTTTGCTGTGGTGGCTGTTGCTCCAGCGTTTCGGCTACCGCCAGGTAATGTACTTCGTGATGCTGAAATCAGTCCGCGCCGCCGCGCGAGGCGCTATCGTCGGCTGGGGCAAACTCGATCGCAAAGCAACCGTCGAAGCGGAAGTTTAGATTGGGGAAGTTTAGTCTGCGAAATTTAGTCCGCGAAGTTTAGATTGATCTGTGGCTGGAACGCGTGAAACTCTAAATCCCACCCACTGCCGTGGGTGGTCTTTATCGGCCCCCGTAAATCGCTCACATATTCCTGTAAAAAATGACAGTTACCCACTCCTTTAACTGTCTATAGAATTTTTTCTCCACAAACAGGTCCCAGCAGAACAGGAAGGTGAATTACGTCTGAAAAAAACCGCATTACTGTCGACGGCAACGAGGCGGCGGCATCGGTAGCTTTCCGTTTGAGCGAGGCGATCGCGATCTTTCCGATCACGCCGAGCTCGCCGATGGCCGAACTGTGTGACGAATGGGCTAGCCGCGGTAAGACGAACCTCTGGGGCGTCGCGCCGGAGATTGCCGAGATGCAATCCGAAGGCGGCGCGGCGGGCGCGGTCCATGGCGCGTTGCAAGCCGGAGCGCTTTCGACGACGTTTACGGCGTCTCAGGGCCTGCTCCTGATGATTCCAAACATGTACAAGATCGCGGGTGAGCTGTCGCCGTTCGTTATGCACGTCACAGCCAGGGCGCTGGCGACCCATGCACTGTCGATCTTTGGCGATCACTCCGATGTCATGGCCTGCAGGCAAACCGGCTTTGCCTTGCTGTGCTCAAATTCGGTGCAGGAGGCTCACGACTTTGCCGCGATCGCGCATGCCGCCAGTCTCGAATCTCGCATTCCGTTCCTGCACTACTTCGACGGGTTCCGCACCTCCCACGAAGTTGCAAAAATGGAGCAACTCAGCGACGACGACCTCCGCAGTTTGATCTCCGAAACGGCCATCGCCGCGCATCGAGAGCGCGCGCTGACACCGGACAAACCCGTCATTCGCGGGACCGCGCAGAATCCCGACGTGTTCTTCCAAGCGCGTGAGGCATGCAATCCGTTCTACGACGCCTGCCCGGAAATCGTCGCTCGGACAATGCACAGCCTCGGCGAGCTAACCGGTCGCCGTTACAACCTGTTCGATTACGAAGGCGACCCTGAAGCCGAACGCGTGATCGTGATCATGGGCTCGGGTGCCGAGACCGCGCACGAAACCGTTGACGAGCTCGTGAGCCGTGGTGAAAAGGTCGGCGTAGTCAAGGTTCGTCTGTATCGTCCGTTCTCTCAGTCAGCGTTTCTTGCAACGCTGCCGAAGACCACACGCACGATCGCCGTGCTCGATCGCACCAAAGAACCGGGAGCGCGCGATCCTCTTTACCTCGACGTGATGACGGCATTGGGTGAAGCGCGTGGCGGATCGGATTCCCATTTCGACGTCGAGCCGCGAGTCGTCGCGGGCCGCTATGGACTATCGTCCAAAGAATTCACGCCGGCGATGATCAAGGCAGTTTTCGACGAACTAAATCACGAGAACCCGCGCCGGCATTTCACGGTTGGGATTATCGACGACGTCACTCGCCTGTCGCTGAGTTGGGATCCATCGTTCCGCACGAAATCTGACGACGTATCGACGTCGTTGTTTTACGGCCTCGGCGCGGATGGAACCGTGGGCGCGAACAAGAACTCGATCAAGATCATCGGCCAGGAAACGGATCAATTCGTACAAGGCTACTTCGTTTACGATTCGAAGAAATCGGGAGCGATAACGATTTCACACCTGCGCTCGAGCCCGCGTCCGATCCGTTCAGCCTATCTCATCGATCGCGCCGGTTTCGTCGCCTGCCACCAGTTCGAGTTCATCGACAAGATCGACGTGCTCGAGTACGCGGCGGAAGGCGCTGTGTTTCTGCTGAACGCGCCAGGTGATAGCGCCGAAGTTTGGGACCGGCTGCCGCGTGAAATGCAGCAGCAGCTGATCGATAAGCGGATCCGGTTCTTCGCCATCGACGCTTACGCACTCGCAAGGCAAGTCGGCATGGGCGGCCGCATCAACACGATCATGCAGACGTGCTTCTTCGGCATCAGCGGCATCCTGCCGCGCGATGAAGCAATCGCGCATATCAAGAAGTCGATCGAGAAGACGTACGGTAAACGCGGACCGGAAGTGGTGCGCCGCAACTGCGAGGTCGTCGATCAAGCTCTTGCTCAACTGCACGAGGTACCGGTGCCCGCAGAGGTGAGCGCCACTCGCACACGGCCGCCGATCGTTTCCGAACGAGCGCCTGACTTCGTACAGAAGGTGACGGCGGTGATGATGGCGGGCAAGGGCGACTTGCTGCCAGTCAGCGCGTTCACTGTCGACGGCACGTGGCCCGTCGGGACCGCGAAATGGGAGAAACGTAACCTCGCACTCGAGATTCCCGTGTGGGATTCGAAGGTCTGCATTCAGTGTAATCAGTGCGCGCTGGTCTGCCCGCACGCAGCGATCAGGGCCAAGGTCTACGACGAAACTTCACTCGGTTCGGCGCCCTCGACTTTCAAGTCAACCGCGTATCGTGCACCCGAGTACAAAGGTAAACTCTTTACGATCCAGGTTGCGCCGGAAGACTGTACCGGCTGCAACCTGTGCGTAAACGTTTGCCCGGCAAAAGATCGGACCAATCCGAAACACAAGGCGATCAACATGGAGCCCCAAGCTCCGTTGCGTGATGCCGAACGTGACAACTACGAGTTCTTTCTCGACTTGCCGGAGCTGGATCGCGCTTCGGTGGTCCGTCTCGATCACAAAGGCTCGCAATTTCTCGAGCCGTTGTTTGAGTACTCGGGTGCATGCGCCGGTTGCGGCGAAACTCCGTACCTGAAGATGCTGACTCAGCTCTTCGGCGACCGGCTCTTGATCGCCAACGCGACCGGCTGTTCGTCGATCTACGGCGGCAACCTTCCGACGACTCCGTACACCACGAACAGCGCCGGCAGAGGTCCGACGTGGTCGAACTCATTGTTCGAAGACAACGCTGAGTTCGGATTTGGTTTCCGGCTCGCGCTCGACGTGCACGAAAGAGGAGCACGCAATCTCGTCGAGCGTCTCGCTTCGGATATCGGCGACAACCTCGTCACTGAACTGCTAAACGCGAACCAGGGCGACGAAGCGGGCATTGCTGCGCAACGCGAGCGAGTAGTGGCTTTACGCGAGAAGTTGCGCGGCTTGCAGTCGCTCGAAGCGCGCAGGCTCGAACAAGTCGCGGATTATCTCGTCAAAAAGAGCGTCTGGCTAGTTGGCGGTGACGGGTGGGCCTACGACATTGGCTACGGCGGACTGGATCACGTGCTCGCGAGCAGGCGCAACGTCAACATCCTCGTGCTCGACACGGAAGTCTATTCCAACACCGGCGGGCAGCAATCTAAATCCACGCCACTCGGCGCGGCTGCGAAGTTCGCTGCCAGTGGAAAACCGGTTGGCAAGAAAGATCTCGGCCTGCTCGCGAACATGTACGGTCACGTTTACGTGGCGCGCGTCGCGTTCGGCGCGAAGATGGTTCAGACGGCGCAGGCGTTTGTCGAGGCGGAATCGTACGACGGGCCGTCGCTCATCATTGCTTACAGCCACTGCATTGCCCACGGTTACGACATGGCCCAGGGTGCGGCGCAGCAGAAGCTGGCGGTGGAATCAGGAGTCTGGCCGCTCTATCGATTCGACCCGCGACGGCTGGTCAAAGGCGAGGCGCCGCTCAACCTCGATTATGGTCCACCAAAACCCAAAGTGGCTGAGTACATGAGCAACGAAGCGCGCTTCCGCATGGTCGAGCGCGCCGATCCCGGGCGTTTCAAACATTTCGTCGAAGAAGCTCAGGCTGCCGCGATTCGGCGCTATTCGGGTTATCAACAACTCGCCGGGATCAAGTTGCCCTACGAAAAGTCGCAGGAAGAGGACGGAGCGGGATCCAGCAATGGTAAGGACCTGAAAACATCATGAGTCTAGCAACCAGATACTTAGGAATTACGTTGCGCAATCCGTTCATCATCGGATCCAGTTCACTTACGAATGATCTGGACACCGTTCGCGAGCTCGAGGATGAAGGCGCGGCGGCACTGGTGCTCCGTTCACTTTATGAAGAGGAGATCACGGGTGAACAGATGGATGCGTTCTTTCAGACGGAAAGCTACGGCGAATCGTCGCCTGAAGCAGAAACTTATTTTCCGGATCCGGAGTTCGCGCTGGGCCCCGACGAATATCTCGAACACTTGCAGCGGGTGAAGAAGTCAGTCGCGATTCCTGTGATTGCTTCACTCTGCGGCACGAGCACGGGAAATTGGGTCTCGCACGCGCGTCTTCTCGAACAGGCCGGAGCAGACGCGCTGGAGCTGGATCTTTATCACTCGGCCAGTGACGTCCAGACGAGTGCCGCGGAAGTTGAAGCGCAGATGATCGAAGTCGTGCGGGAAGTGAAGCGCGCGCTAAAAATTCCCGTTGCGGCGAAGCTCTCGCCGTTATTCACGGCATTCGCGAATTTCGCCAGCCGTCTTGACGCTACCGGAGTCGACGGATTGGTCGTCTTCACTCGTTTTCACAACGTGGACTTCAACGTCACCGAGCTCGAACTTTTGCGGGCGCTGCAACTGTCTGACTCATCGGAGTTGCAGTTGCGATTGCGAGCTGCGGCGGTGCTGGCCGGCAGAGTAAAGGCGTGTATCGCGATCAGCGGCGGCGTTCATACGGCACTGGACGTCGTAAAAGCAACGATGGCCGGCGCTAATGCGACGCAGCTAGTGTCCGCGATCCTGAAAAACGGTCCTCGCTACTTACGCACGCTACGCGCTGATGTGAGAGCGTGGCTGGCCACTTACGAGTGGAGCTCTCTCGACGAGATGCGCGGCAACATGAGTTACCAGCGCGTCCCGAATCCCGCCGCCTACGAACGAGCTACTTACCGCTTATTCCATTAACGAGTTATTGAGCCGCGGCCGTCATTGTTTCAATGACTTCATGTGGTCCACCAGCGCCTTCGCTTGCTCGGCGTTGATTCCCTTCGTCTCGTACTCCGGCATGTTGGGCGGCTTCTCGCCCTTCTTACCCTTCAAGATCGCCTGCACGAGGTCGTCGTCGGACTTCGCCGTGTCGAATTTCTTTTCCGCCTTTGCTCCATGACACGACACGCATTTGCCTTTGTACGTCTTGGCCGCGTCGAACTGTTCCTGTTTGCCACGCGCTCCGGACACCATCGCGAACATTGTGAGACAAATGCCTGCAACGACAGCCGGTGCAATTCTTTTTAAACTCATGGAATTGTTCTCCTTTGGATTCCCAGATTTTCGCGTCATGCTGGATGTAGAGCTACTGGCAATTTGTACAGGTGAAGCGATATGCTCGCAGCACCATGCCAAAAGCCGCAACGTTTCCCAAGAAGACCATCGAAGCGTTGAAGAAGGCAAAGATTCTCGGCGTGCGTGCAGGAAACGAGCATCGCTTCACGGCTGTTTGGGTCGTGGTGGTTGAGGACAGGGTTTTCGTCCGCTCGTGGTACGACAAACCGACCGGCTGGTTTCGCGCGTTCAAGAGCGAACCCCGCGGGACGATTCAGGCTGGAGATCTCGAGATACCAGTCACCGGCAAGTTGGTCCGTAGCGCGCGCCTTCGCGACGCCGTGACGGCAGCGTACGGCGAGAAGTACCCGACTAAAGGATCCAAAAAGTGGGTCGAAGGATTCGCCGAGCCGTCGCGAGTCCTCACGACACTGGAATTCGTTCCCAGATGAACATTCAGAATCTGCCAGTGACGGGCCACGAGCAGTTGGCGTCGTGTACCGATGAGAATGGTTATCACGGCCTGATCGCGATTCATAGTACGCGTCTCGGTACCGCAATCGGCGGCACGCGCTTCTGGCAATATCGAAACGAAGACGAAGCGATCGACGACGTGCTGCGACTCGCCCGCGGCATGACTTACAAAAACGCGCTCGCGGGGATGCCTTTAGGCGGCGGTAAGGCGATCGTTCTGAAGAACGAACGATTGAGTGATCGCGAAGCCATCTTCCGCACACACGGGCGGTTCGTCGACACGTTCGATGGGTTGTACGTTACCGCGGAAGACGTTGGGACCACGCCTTACGACATGGAGTTTGTGCGACAAGAGACGCGTCATGTTGCTGGTCTGCTGTCGGGAGCAGGCGATCCTTCACCGGCTACGGCGCGCGGTGTTCTGCGGGCGATGCAAGCGGCTGCGAAGTATCGTTGGGGCTCCGGCACGTTGTCGGGCCGCACGGTTGCGATTCAGGGATGCGGAAAGGTCGGCTATTATCTCGCGTCTTACCTGTGTATGGCAGGCGTGCGGTTGATTGTGACCGACGTCGATGCGAACAAGGTGGCGACGGTGGTGAATGAGTTCGACGCGCTCGCGGCGCGGCCGGAAGCGATATATGACGTCGAAGCTGATATCTTCGCGCCGTGCGCGCTGGGAGGCGTGCTCAACGATCAGACAATCGAGCGATTGAGAACAGAGATCGTCGCCGGTGCGGCAAACAATCAACTACTCGAGCCAAGGCACGGCGACGAGCTCGCCGCGCGGGACATTCTTTACACGCCCGACTACGCGGCAAACGTAGGCGGTGTGATTCACGGTTGCCAGGATCTGCTTGCCTGGGACCCCACGCGCATCGAGGCCAAGATCGACGACATCTATGAGACAGTCCTGAACATCTTCTACATGTCATCTTCCGAGCGTATTCCCACAAACCAGGCCGCGGACCGTCTCGCGGAAGAACGTCTTGGGATCACAAAAGGCACATAAGACACATCAGGCACAAAAGATTAGAACAACGGAAGGTCGCACCAATGGTAAATGGAGATCACGCTTCTCACCTGAACATTCACTTTTGTGCCTTCTGCGTATTTTGTGCCTTTTGTGGTTAATTGCGCCGTACGCAAGGAGGACGCATTGTTCGTAGGTGACCTCGAAACACCGTCCGTCATCGTCGATCTCGACGTGATGGAACGAAACCTTTTGCGCATGGCCGAGTACTGTCGCAGCAAGAACCTGCGACTGCGGCCGCACACGAAGTCGCACAAGATTCCCGAACTAGCGAAACGCCAGTTGGCCCACGGTGCAAGCGGGATTACTGTGGCGAAGCTCGGTGAAGCGGAAGTAATGCTCGACGCCGGGTTCAGCGACGTCCTGATCGCTTATCCCATCGTCGGCACAGGAAAAGCTGAGAGACTAGCGGTACTCGCGACGCGAGCAACGATCACGGTCGCGCTGGATTCCGCGGAAGCGGCCCAGGCAATCTCCGCCGAGGCGAACAAGAAGCACGCGCGCATCAGCGTTCTGGTCGAGCTCGACGTCGGCTTTCATCGCTGCGGCCTCTCGAATGAAGACGAAGTGCTGACTCTCGCGCGTAAGGTCGCCGAGCTTCCGGGTCTCGACTTCAAAGGCTTGATGTTCTTCCCGGGCCATCTTCAAGTGCCGGAACAAGAACGCGCGGAATTGCGGACCAGCGTCAACGACTTTCTCGAACGTTCACTCGCAAAACTCCATGCCGCCGGCTTGCCCGCGACAATCGTCAGCGGAGGATCGACTCCGACGGCTCGCGAAGGTCACCTCTTCTCCGGCGTGAACGAGATTCGCCCGGGAATGTACATCTTCAACGACCGCAACATGATGGGTATCGGCATCGCGAGCATCGAAGACTGCGCGCTGTCGGTTGTCACCACCGTCGTCAGCACCAGCGTTCCCGGACGCGCCATTATCGACGCCGGATCGAAATCGCTTTCATCCGATCGCCACCTCGCCGGCGACGGCAGAGGTTTCGGCATCGTCAAAACAGATGCCGACGCGGAGCTGGAGCAACTGTCCGAAGAGCATGGGCACTTGAACATCAAGCCGTCATCACGTGAGTACCGAGTCGGCGAGCGACTCGAGATTATTCCCAATCACGTTTGCAGTACCGTGAACATGCACAATAAGATTTACGGCGTCAGAGACGAACGAGTCGAGACGGTTTGGGAAGTTACCGGCCGCGGAAAGGTCCAATGAAACACACTCTATTAATTCTTCTTCTGTTCGTTGTCGCCGGCTCGATCCAGGGCCAAACGCCAAAGCGCACGATCGTGATCACGTTCGACGATCTACCTTTCGTTCGCATCGGCGATGGTGAGTACGTCGCGCGTGCGAAGCCGGCGACTGCGAAGATCCTCAGCGCGCTGAAGAAACACAAGGCGCCGGCGGTCGCATTCGTAAACGAACACATGTTGCAGGATCCGCAGCGCGATGAACGGATCGAGCTGCTACGGCAGTGGGTCAAAAGCGGTGTGATTCTCGGAAATCACACCTATTCGCATCCCGATTTCAACAATCTTACCGCCGAACAGTTTCAGGAGGAGATCACCAAAGGCGAAGTCGTGACGCGAGAGTTGATGAAGGACCGGCAGCCGTATCAACTTTATTTTCGGCATCCGTTTACGCACACCGGCGACACCCGTGAAAAGAAGGAAGCTGTCGAGAAGTTTCTCGCCGCGCGTGGGTACAAAGTGACGCCACATACGATCGATAACTCCGATTGGATGTTCAACGTCGGTTATGTTGAGGCGTTACAAAAAGGCGACACGGCGCTCGCCGACCGTTTGCGCAATGAGTATCTGGATTTCACGATCACCGTGACTGAATTCGCCGAAAAGATTTCACCGCAGATCTTCGGACGCGAAATTCCTCAGGTCCTGGTCATTCACTCTAACGATATTACCGCCGACTGTCTCGACGAAATGCTGCGCAGGTTTGCAGCGCGAGGTTACAAGTTCGTGACGCTCGATCGTGCCATGGCCGACCCGGCGTATAAAACGGAAAACACGTTCGTCACGAAATTCGGTCCGACGTGGTTTTTCAGATGGGCGCAAAGCAAGGGCCTGAAGTTAGATTTCTCAGGCGACCCGGACCCGCCGAAATGGGTCATGGACCTCTATAATCGCAACAACTAACTTCTTATTAGTGTCGACAAGTACCACGTATTGCCAAACTCGTCGTTGACCCAGGCAGTGCGATCGCCGTAAGGCTGGTCAGTCGGCTCCAACGCCGAGGTTGCGCCTGCGCTCAACGCTTGTTTGTAAGCCGCGTCGACGTCGTCGACGTACATGTAGATTGCCGACTGCATCGGCTGCCATTGATCGTGTGCTTCGCCCGTCTCCACGATCGAATCGCCGAGCCGTACCTTTGCGTGATAGACGAAACCCTCGTTTGACTGATGTCGCTCGAGCACCTGCGCGCCAAACGCATTCTCCAGGAAGTTGATGAACTTCGGTGCGCCCGCAGGATGGAAGTAAAGCGTCACATTGTGTAGGTCCTGAATCGGAGTTTGATCGAAGCGCTTGGCGATATACCACTCGTTACCGCCGACGTCCTTCACTCCAGCCACACGTTCGCCGTACTCCTGGTCCGAAGGCGCGACCATCGAAGTCGCGCCGGCTTCGACGGCCCGGGCGTAGACTTCATCCACGTCTGAAACATAGAGATGAATCGCCGCGGGACGCGCATCGAATCCCGGTCCCCCGCCAATCATCACGATCGAATCGCCGATCTTGACTTCACAATGCAGTCCGCCCGCGGAGCCGGTCGCACGGAACGACTCAACCGCTCCGAACGCCTGCTTCACGAAGTCGATCAATTCGACAGCGGGTCCCGCGATTAGATATGGCGTGACGGTGTAGAGTCCTTCTCGTCTGGCCGGCTTAGTCTGGGCGGCCGCCCATTCCTCAACCGCTTTTTGCATATCGGCCACCGGAACATCCTTGATGTGCGTTCCGATCGCCCATCGATAACCGAAAGGATCCGTGAATTGTCCGATCCTGTCTCCGTAAAACTCGTCGCTTACCGGACGCGTCAAGGTTGCGCCGGCCGCGACGGCTCGCTCTACGAACTGGTCTACGTCTGACACGTACAGATGCAGTTTGATTGGCGACCCGCCGACCGTTTCGGCACTGAGGGCGTCGTAGTCCGGATACTCGTCCGAGAGCGTGAAGACGGCGGTTCCGACCTGGAGTTCAGCGTGGCCGATCTTCCCGCCGGGTTCTACAAGCCGCATCAGCTCCGTCGCGCCGAAAGCTTGTTTGTAAAACTCGATTGCAGCGGCGGCGTCGCGGTAGACCAATGCGGGAACAAACCCCGTGGATGGTTGCGGTGTCGATTCGATTTGTTTAGCTGGGCTACTCATATTCTCTTTGCCTCCTAATTCTTCTTTGAGCGCGGCGCGAAACTGTTCGGAGGGCAGCCCCCGCAACTCGCGCGCAACCGCTACAAGTTCCGCCAACTCGCGATCGTCAGTCACCTCGGGTTCGCGTTTCGCGAGCAGCGCCGTGACGGCGTCGTCAAGTTGATCGATGATGGAACGTTCAGCCATTTCCTTGAACTCAAAACTACTCGCGCAAACGTGCGCGAAGATTCTCCAAACCTCGAAATTGAAGTTGCTTGACTGCGCCTTCGCTGCGATTGAGCTCGGACGCGATCTCGCGAATACTCTTCTCCTCGCCAAAGCGCAGCACGATCACTCTGCGCTGATCTTCGGAAAGCGTTTCGACAGCGTGGAAGAGCCGCGCGCGACGATCGACTTGTTCCAGATCCGAATCCACGGACGTATTCGCAGTTAACTCCGTCTCCGCCAGTTCGCGTGACTTCTTCCGCGCCTGGTCGGCGATCGCGTTCGCTGCAATACGGTAGAGCCAGGTGATGAACGGCGCGCCACGCCATTTAAACTTTCCGATATTTGCGAGTGCTTGTTGAAAGACATGCGCGGTGAGGTCTTGTATCTCAGTTCGATCCTGAACCCGGCGAGCGACGTAAGCGTAGACGCGATGGAAATTCTGTTCATAAAGCTCCGCAAAGCGGCCCGGGTCCTGCTGAGCAGCCTCGATTAAGACGCGTTCTTCCGATTCAGTAACCCGACTCAAGTTAGCCTCGCGCCAGTTTTCCTATGTAGAAAAACTGCGTCCCGGCGGAAAAGTTACGGTGATTGGCGAAATATTTTAACGCGTCTGCGCCCACCTGCCACTCTCGAATGGAACAATCCTGCCAGTTCAAATCGGCACGAACCTGTGCTGACTTTGCTGATTTCAGGTTGTAGTGTTCCCGCATAGCAGTCATAAGCGAGTTTGAAAGATGCGTTACCCGACACGTTTCTTTAGGGAATCATCGTCTTCCCAGGCAGGCAATTTCTATCATCCCGAGTTAGACGCTCTCCGCTTTGTCGCGTTCCTGGCAGTCTTCATGCATCACGCATTGCCTCGCGATGCGGGCGTGTATCTGAGCAAAGGCTTTTCACCCGCGGCGACTGAATGGCTGCTCGCTGCGAAAGAGGGCGGTGCCTTCGGGCTCGATCTCTTTTTTGCTCTCAGCTCGTACCTGATCACCGAGCTATTGCTTCGCGAGTACGCCAGCCGCGGCAGTTTCAGTGTTTCCGCTTTTTATGTTCGCCGTGCGCTGCGGATTTGGCCGCTGTATTTCACCTTCCTGGCGCTGACGGTGTTGGTTATTCCGATGATACTTCCAGCCGAGACGTTTGGACCAATATACATAGCGTCATTCGCTCTGTTCGTCGGCAACTGGGTGTGTGCGGTGCAAGGGATTCCGTTCTCCGTGGCTAGTCCATTGTGGAGCATATCGGTTGAGGAGCAGTTCTACATTGGGTGGCCGCTGTTGCTACGGTTCTTCGGAGTGAGCCGGATCAAACAGCTTGCGATAGCGATGCTGGTGTCGGCGATCGCGATGAGAGTTTTGCTGGCGATCGTTGGCGTGCAACATCCGGGAGTTTGGTGTAACACGATCGCGCGGCTCGATCCGATCGCACTCGGCGCTATTCTCGCGTTTGCTTTGAACGGGCGAGCGCCTCAGATCAGGAATGCAGTGCGCGTAGTGATGGTCGTAGCGGCGTTCGCGGGCTGGTTGTTGATAGCAAAGTTTCTCGCGCACGATGGGCCGACGAGTGTGGCTACTTACGGACTCAGCGCTGTCACGAGTGTGATGTTGTTGGTTGCGGTGCTCAGAACGGACGCGCCACTGCTGCGCGTTCCGCCGTTATCGTGGATCGTCTACCTGGGCCGGATCTCTTACGGGTTATACGTCTTTCATTTGTTCGCGCTGGCGTTCGTCATGCAACTCGCGGTTCCGATCGGTTTCGAGCTTCGTGTCCTGCTCTCTCTCATGCTCACCGTCGCCTTGGCGGCAACCTCATACCAATTGCTCGAGCTACCTTTCCTGAAGTTGAAAAAGCGCTTCAGTTACAGGGAGCCGTCATTCGCCAAATCCCTGTTTCCGGGTATTCTTGTCAAATATGACAGTTTTGGAAACGGAACGGCTATTTCTTCGCCGATTGACCACGGACGACGCTGAGTTCATCCTGACGCTGCTCAACGAACCATCGTTTCTTCGCTACATCGGAGACAAGCAGGTCCGGAACGTGGAGGATGCGCGGCAGTACATTCTGAATGGGCCGGTTGCGAGTTACGAACAACACGGTTTCGCGCTGGGTCTGGTCGAACTCAAAGACGAACGCACGCCAATCGGAATATGCGGGCTACTCAAACGAAAAGAACTGCCTGATCCGGACATCGGTTACGCGCTGCTTCCCACCTTCTGGAACAAAGGCTTTGCCTTCGAAGCCGCCACGGCGGTGCTGAACGACGCCCGCGAAAGACTGAAACTCCCGCGCATCCTCGCTATCACGAGCCTCGATAACAACGCGTCTGTTCGACTTCTCGAACGGCTTGGATTCAGCTTCGAACGGGTTGTGAGAATGTCGGAGGATGGCGAGGAACTCAAACTTTACTCGTTAGCCTTGCGCAGTTCGACGTGACCGCAGTGAGGACACGTGTGGACTTCCTGCAATGCGCCGCCGAAGACGGAATCATCGCGCGAATCTTCGACGCTGTAGTCAATCTTCATTGCGTGATGATTCATCTCCGCACCACATACGCGACAAATCAATGGCTTGTTCATAACGAAATACTTTCCCGTCCGTAACGCAGTACCTTGCTCATCCAGATGAGTTCGCCGAGAAACTTGTCCATGCGCTTCACGTGCGTCGCTTCGTCGTGAAGCGCGCCGTTCTCATCGAACAGCTTCTGTGCGCCGGAGAAGTTTCCATCCCAAAAGATTACTACCAACCCGAGCTCTCGCAACACCGGCAACAGGTTTTCGATCACACGCGTCGCGCCGAAACCGCCGGCCGACACGCCGCAGATGCCCACTGCCTTGTGAACATACTCCTTCAAATTCGAGTCGAGTGCGTGTTTCAGCATGCCGGGATAGCCGTGGTTGTATTCAGGGACGACGAGGACCAGCCCATCGGCGCGCTCGCAGATCTCGGAAAACTGCGCGTTTTTGATCTGTTCACCCGCGTCGTCGTTGGGGAAGTTGAGCTCTCGAATATCGACCAGCACCGTCTCCACGCCCTCGCGCTTCTTCACTTGCTCGAAAACAAACTTCGCGACGTTCTCGCTCGCGCGGCCTTTGCGCACCGTGCCAAGGATTACAGGGATGAAAAGTAGTCGATCACTCATGTTGCATTCACCAGCCGGTTGCGAACAAACCGCGCGCGGCCTTCAACCCGCATCTCTGATACTTGTTGTAGGCGTCAGCGGCGCGCAAACGGACCTGCTCATCGCTCTCTTTCTTGATCCATCCACCAATCGCGGCTGACAAGACATATGCCTCCGGCGCCATTAAGTTGGTGCTCCAAAGCAACGGTGTGGCGCCGCTGTCCTGTAACGCCGTAGAAAAGTACGGCTTACTCGCGCACGCGAGGATTATCGCACGTCGTTGGCGATCGTCACGCCTTTTTGGGTGCGATGCGAGTTTGAAATCCATTAATCCATTGTGACCGATGTACGCCACGAGGTCCGCGCTGCCGCCTGTATGAAATGGCACGTTGCCGGCCTGTAGCTGCTCGCCGGATTTTCCCCCAGCCACTTCAAGAAAGTCCATCGTCGTCTGTGAGATCTCTTTTCTCCGATAAGCGTCTGCCACGAGGAGGATCGAATCTCGCCGGTGTTTGAAAACGCACCGCTCGAGGACGCTGGCGCTTGGGTTCGTTGTGATTGAGATCAACTCCCAGTCCCGGTTTTTCGAGAAGAAGGTCCGAATGCCGAATGCCGCGCCCCAGTAAAGATTGGTCGCCGGGTTCTCGCCGACGCCCAGCCGTGGCGATACAGGCACGATGCCCTGATTGACGTTGTCGGCGAGCGCGACGAACACATGAATCACCGGCACTGAATTGACCGCCGCCGCGATCTCGCGCTGTTATTCGACGGCTTCGACGGCGCTGGACTGCCGGCCGAGTTCGTCGAAACGCAAGCGGATAAAGCTGCCCCGACCAAACTGACCGCGAGTAGCCAAAACACACTGCGACGCAATTGTGATCTCATAATGCGATTATGACGCCTGGCACGGACGGATGTTCCAACGGAACTCGATTTGCCATATCATTTTACTCATGCGGCAGAACCTAGACGCGGATTATTTACCACAGCTTAATGAAGCGGTCGCACAACTGATCGCAACCGCGGATTTTCCCAGTCTCGTGGATACTCTCAAGCAGCAACTGCAAGACACGCCCGAGCCGTTCGTCTGGTCGACGCTCGATCTTGGCGCCATCCGAACTCCGCTTCCGGAAAGCATCAAGTCGGGGTGGATCTTCGTGCTCAAGAAGCACGTGCCGTCAGGCTGTCACTTCCATCCCAACAGTATTCAGCACATGGTCACGATCGAAGGCGAGGGAACTTCGGAAGTCGGAGGCGTCTCAGATGAGATGAGACGGTTCGGCGAACCGGGTTCTGCTCCTGACGACGTCTGGTACGTGATTCCTGAAGGCGTGCCGCACGAATTCTTTCCGCGAGCGACAGACGTAGTCGTCGTGTCGTTCCACACGTGCGAGCCTCACGAACTGAAGGAAGTAAGTTGCGGCTCAGGAGCGATGCGCGAGTATGAGCCTTTAGAACCCGTACATGATCGGGGCCAGCATTAGCACCACGAAACCGACAATGATCGTCAGCGGAATTCCCACGCGCGCGTAGTCTGAAAATACGTAGCCACCTGGCTTCTGGACCATAAGGTTCGTCTGAAAACCCGCCGGATTGATGAATGCACACGACGCGCCGATCATCAGGATTATCGCGAAGGGCATAAAGCTCACGCCAAGCGCGTTTGCCAGCGATTGGGCAACTGAAAACATCAGCACCGCCGACGCGACGTTCGAGATCACGTTTGTCAGTGCAACGGTTCCGATGAACACTGCCGCCAGCGCCATCGTCCTGCTGCCGCCGCCGATACTCGCGAACGCGTCGGCTGCCGCTTTGGCGAGTCCGCTGCCGGTGACGGCCGATTCCAAACCAACTGCCGCGCCGATGATCACGATCGTCTGCCAATCAATGCTCTGCCACAGACGATCGATAGTCAAACATCCGGTGAGCAGCATCGCCAGCATTGCTACCAGTGCTGCGTTCAGCATGCTCATCACGCCTGTTGCAGCCAACGTAATCATGCCGACCGTGATCAGAAGCGCGATAACGGCGCGATCGATCCGCTGTACGCGAAATCCTTCGAGCCGCTTCGTCAACAGGAAATCAGTCTCGCGACGATTCTCGTAAAAGAAAGCGTCGTTCACTTCGACGACTCCGGCATCTCCAGGCTCGAGGCGTAAGTTGGATAACGACTCGGGCGGCGCCTCACCGTGGCGTGAGACTCCGACGAGCATCAATTCATAAGGACTGTCAGGCAGCGGCAAGTCGCCGACTCTGTGTCCCACCACCGGAGAACGAGCTGACAGCACGACTTCGACGAGTTGGTGCTCGTAGCGTTTGGTCTTCATCTTCGTGGCATAAGCCGGAACAAGACCGATCGTGGTCCACAGTCCTGGCAGCACATCGGCGGGAGCGAGAAACGTCAGTATGTCTCCGCCGTTAAGAGTCCATGACGGTTCGATTCGCGCGACGGTCCCGTTCCTGCGAATGGACTCGAGCCGGCAGCCGACGGGATTTGATAGTCCGACCTGGTCGAGCGTCTTGCCTTGAAGTTGCGACGCATCAGCCACGCGGAATTCGCTGCGATACGTGCGCTTCTCCGAACCGGTTTGAGTGGCGGAACGATCGCGCAACAATCGCGGCGCAATGAAGATCATGTAAGCCAGACCAGCGAGTGCCGCCGGTAAAGCAACCCACATGGGATCAAATAGACTGATCTGTTTAGGGCCGAGTATTTGTCCGGCCGCTGCGGCCTCGGCGACGATCCCCGCGATGATCAGGTTCACTGAAGTTCCGATCAGAGTGATCGTTCCGCCTAGCAACGCGACGTAGCTGAGGCCCATGAAGAGTTTTGATCCGTTTAGGCCGGTTCGCCGCACGACGTCGCGCACGGCCGGGATCATCATCGCCACCAACGGCGTGTTGTAAAGAAACGCGCTCGCGATCGAGATGGGGACGAGTATTCTTACCTGCGCGGCCGTGATCGATCGCGGCAAGCCGATAAGACGTTCGGATATGAGTGAGATCGCGCCGGTTGCGTACATGCCCGCTGCCACTGGATACAGTGCCGCAACGGTAATCACGCCCGTGTTGCTGTAGCCTTTGAGTAAAGCTGCCGCAGGCGCGAGTTTCAGCGTCATCGCCACCGTTATCGTTCCGATGAAGACGAGCCAGATCGGCAGTCTGTTCCACAACAACAGCAGGAACATACCTACGAGGAGGGCCAGGGTTAGCCACGCATTTACGGTCATGACAGACCATGAACGTTAGTTGAAGAAGGTGATAACGGCTACTGGCAGTTTTGACAGTTTGCTCAAATGTTTGACTTGTTTCCGGTTCGGGAGTAGGCTCACGACTTCACCGTGGAGTGGGTGAAGGTCGCCTCGCAAGCTACCCCGATAAACAAACAAGCCAAAACCTCAGATAAAGGAGAGACACTACTATGTCGAAGATCCGTTCCTTACTTGCCCTCGTGGCGCTGTCTATTGCAGCAGCCTTAGTGTTACTGCCTTCCTTCAAGAGTCGCGCCACTACGCTTGATGGCCCCAACCTTACAGTCCGTTCGGACGTTCTCGGTTCGCAATGGGTCGTTCGCGACGAAAACATCTCGGCAACTGCATGCAGCGCGATTGAAGGTGACGTCACGCCCGGTCTACGCACGCTCGTGCGGTTTACAGTGATGACGCCGAACATCGGCGACGAGGACATCTTTGTCGGCGACCCGAACGTTCACGTGGCCGCCAACGACGGACTCTTTGAGTTTGCGAGTTGCCACAACCATTACCATTTTCGGCACTACGCGCTTTATGAACTGGTAGACCCGCGTACAGGCAAGGTTTGGCGCGCGGCTAAACGCGGCTTCTGCATGCTTGACACCGATCCGAACCCGGTTCCCGTCGGCGGCATTCCGCCGGGCCCTGGGAAATACCATAGCTGTGGCGCGGTAGGCATTCCGGGCAACCAGGGTGTCTCAGTAGGTCACGCCGATACTTACCGCTTTACGCTGGCGGGACAATACTTCGTGCTTGATGGCGGCGACGGGCAGGACGTGGTACCCCCGGGCGACTACCTCATCCGTATTACAGTGAATCCTCCATTTGTCGCCAAGCGCGGTGAACCTTGTCCGTTTGTCGATCCTAACGGTTTCTGCCATCAGTTGCCGGAGAGCAATTACAGCGACAACGTCGGCATAGCATCGATCTCGATACCTAATCATCCAGGACGCAAAGGTGTCGGCCCACTGGCAGGAAACAACGACCCGGCAGAAGAGTGCGAAAATAGTTGTAACTGATCTTTCGCTACTCAGCCTCGCAACGACGCCATGTCGATCGAGAAGCGGTATTTCACATCTGCCTTTGCCAATCGATCGTAGGCTTCGTTCAGCTTCTGAATCGGGATGACTTCGACTTCTGCGGTGATGTTATGTTCGCCGCAGAAGTCGAGCATCTCCTGCGTCTCAGCAATCCCGCCAATCGCCGAACCCGACAAAGAGTGGCGCCCGCCGATCAGCGAAAACGCCGGAACGCTCAATGGCTGCGGTGGCGCGCCGACGAGCGTCAGATTGCCGTCGCGCCGCAACAGACTTAGATAGGCGTTGATGTCGTGTTGCGCCGACACGGTGTCGAGAATGAAGTCGAAGCTTTCGACGTGTCGTTCCATTTCGTCGGCATTGCGCGAGACAACAACTTCATCAGCGCCAAGCCGTCGCGCGTCTTCCGTCTTCTCCGGTGAGGTAGTGAAAACGACGACGTGCGCGCCGAACGCGTGGGCCAACTTCACGCCCATGTGCCCAAGCCCGCCGAGACCAACAACGCCGACCTTCTTGCCTTTCGTGACGCTCCAGTGACGCAGCGGCGAATAAGTCGTGATGCCCGCGCACAGGAGTGGCGCAGCGCCGGCGAGGTCCAGGTTCGAAGGAATGCGTAGGACGAAGCGTTGATCTACGACAACGCTTTCCGAGTAGCCGCCGTAGGTGACGCCGCCGAGGTGCCGGTCAGGCGAGTTGTACGTAAGTATCCGGTTTGGACAGAACTGTTCGAGGTCTGCTTTGCAGTTTTCGCACGTGCCGTCGGAGTCGACCATGCAGCCGACGCCGACCATGTCGCCGGGCTTGAACTTAGTCACTGCCGAGCCGGCGCGCGTGACTCTACCGACGATCTCGTGACCGGGCACAATCGGATACTCAGTGGCCATGAACTCGCTCCACTCGTCACGAACTGCATGGAGATCCGAGTGGCAAACGCCACAAAAAAGAACCTCTATCTGTACGTCCTGTTCGGTTGGATCGCGTCGCTGGATTGTGGTTGGCGCGAGTGGCGATTTTGCACTCGCAGCGGAATAGGCGTTTGCAGTTTGCATGAAGTTGTCCCCCTTGAAAGAAATTTCCGTTGGGCTATCTTGTATAATGTAACGCTTCTAAAGAGCAACTGCGCGTGCGCGCGTGCGCCTGCTGGCGTGCGCGTGCCCGCGAGGAGGAGACTGGATGGCTGATCGCGAGAAGATTTTGCAGGCTGTGTACCGCGCCATTGACGAACTCAACAAACAATTACCCAAGGGTGCTGCCGTGAACAAGTCGCCTGACGCAGTGCTGTATGGGAAGACAGGGAAGCTCGAATCGATCGACGTGGTCACGCTGATCATGGAAGTTGAAGACCAGATCAAAGCAGAATTCGGGACCTCGATCACCATCGCCGACGATCGCGCGATGTCGCGCGAAAACAGCCCGTTCCTCACCGTCGGAACCTTGACCGACTACGTTGCGGAGCTGCTCAACTGAATGTCGCAACCGTCCGAACAGGTCATCCTTGTTACCGGCGCACGCAAAGGCATCGGCCGTGCTTTGGTTGACCATTACATCGACAAGGGCCATTCAGTCGCCGGCTGTAGTCGAAAGAGCTCCGACCTGGGCCACGATCGTTACACTCACTACTGTCTCGACGTCACTGACGAAAGCGCCGTCCAGCGGATGTTCAATGACATTGTGGACAAGAGCGGGCGTCTCGACGTGCTGATCAATAACGCCGGCATC
Source organism: Acidobacteriota bacterium (assembly GCA_046732935.1). Lineage (GTDB taxonomy): Bacteria > Acidobacteriota > Blastocatellia > Pyrinomonadales > Pyrinomonadaceae > PSRF01. The sequence continues at coordinate 50,102 of JBKPOC010000013.1, forward strand.
GCTTCGATGAATCACGTTCTGCTGATGTCGACGTCGAAGGCGAAAGAGATCGTGGAAACGAATTTCATCGGCACGTTTCTCATGTGCCGCGAAGCGGCGCGGCTGATGAAGAGGAATCGCTTCGGACGGATAGTGAATCTGGCGAGTGTCGCCACGCCGTTGAAGCTCGAAGGCGAGGCAGTCTATGCCGCGTCAAAAGCCGCGGTGATCAGTTTCACGCAGGTTGTTGCCAAAGAATTGGCGGGTTTTGGCATTACCGTGAATGCGATTGGTCCGACGCCAATCGAGACCGACCTAATCAAGTCAGTTCCCCAGGAGAAACTGGACCAGCTCATCAATCTCCAGGCCATCAAACGTCCGGGAACGTTTAGCGACGTAACGAACGTCGTCGATTTCCTGATACGTCCCGAAAGTGATTTCATCACTGGACAGGTAATCTTCCTCGGCGGTGTTTGATGCTGAAGTTCATTCTCGACACCTGGAAATGCACGCCTGACACGGACGCCATCGTCTGGCGCGATCGTGTTTATGACTACATCACGCTGCTGAAGCTGTTTGACGACTGGAAAGAGCGTCTGCCGACACTCGGCGTGACGTCCGGCAGCGTCGTAGCACTCAACGCGGACTTCTCGCCGAATGCCGTCGCGCTGTTCTTCGCGCTTGTCGAGCGACGTTGCGTGCTGGTGCCGTTGAGCACGCCGAGATCTGAGTTCCTTCAGATCGCCGGCGCTGAGTTGGCGATTTCGGTGGACGCACACGATAACGTGGCGACGGAGCAATTGAACGCCACCGGTGAGCGGCCGCTTTATGAAGTGTTGCATGAACGCCGGCATCCCGGGCTCGTGTTGTTTTCGTCAGGCTCCACGGGCAAGAGCAAAGCTGCGGTGCACGATCTCGTGCCGTTGCTGGAAAAGTTCAAGCTTCGCCGCAAAACGCTGAGGGCGATTTCGTTTCTGCTTTACGATCACATCGGCGGCGTGAACACGATGCTCTACACGCTTTCGAACGGCGGTTGTCTGATCACAGTCGACCGTCGCGATCCTGATTCGGTGCTCGCAACAGTTGAAAAACACCGAGCCGAACTGCTGCCGACGTCGCCGACGTTTCTCAACCTGATGTTGTTGAGTGAAGCTTACAAACGACACGATCTCAGTTCGCTGCGTCTCATCACGTATGGTACGGAGCCGATGCCGCAGCACACGCTCAAGCGGTTGCACGAGTTGTTCCCCGAGGTCGCGCTGCAACAGACGTACGGCTTGTCAGAGTTGGGCATACTCCAATCGAAATCGAGAGAGCCGGACTCGCTGTGGGTGAAAGTCGGCGGCGAGGGTTACGAGACGCGCGTCGTCGATGGAATTCTTCAGATCAAGGCGCGTTCGTCGATGCTCGGTTATCTGAACGCGCCGAGTCCGTTCACTGACGATGGCTGGTTCAATACGAACGACGTCGTTGAAGTCGACGGCGATTACGTTCGCATTCTCGGCCGCAAGTCAGACATCATCAACGTCGGCGGCGAAAAAGTCTATCCCGCGGAAGTGGAGAACGTCATTCAGGAACTGGAAGCGGTCGCTGAAGCAACCGTCTACGGCGAGAAGAATGCCATCACGGGAAACATCGTCTGTGCTGACGTCACGGCTGCGTCGCCTCTCGATAGCTCGCAGCAAAAGGAACTGATCGCGGCGGTGAAGCAGCATTGCCGTGAGAAGTTGCAAAAGTACAAGGTGCCGCTGCGCGTAAACGTCGTGACGGAGCAGCAGCACACGGATCGCTTCAAAAAATCACGCAGATGACGATCTCCGATTTCGCCAGAAAGGTATTGCCGGCCGACGTTGTCGAGTCGCTCATTCGCGCGCGCAAAAGATACCGCCGAGCGCGTGTCGAGCGTCTGCCGCAGTTAACCGAAACAGATTTAACGGCCATTCTTCGCGAACGACTCGGCCTCGTTGCCGGCGATATTGTCTACATGCACAGTTCGGTCGATCGCCTGAACTTGGGCTTCCCTTTTTATCGGATACTTCCGTTGATCCAGAGCGTTATCGGCGAAAAGGGCACGGTCCTGTTCCCAACCTATCCAAATCGCCGTCCAATGTCTTCGTATGAATACCTGCGCACCGGGCAGGTGTTCGACATCAGGCGCACGCCGTCCTTCACCGGGCTGTTGACGGAGTTTGGCAGAAGGCATCCGCGAGCTATTCGCAGCCTGCATCCGACACGATCGGTTTGTGCGATCGGCCCACTCGCGGAGTGGATGACTTCAACGCATCAACAGTCGCCTTATCCTTACGACCCTCCAAGTCCGTACTACAAGTTGATCGAGTGCAATGCGAAGATCATCGGCGTCGGCGTTTGGACCGAGTACCTGTCGTTTGTTTACTGCATTGACGACGCCATGAAGTCGAACCCGCCGGTTCGGACTTATCATCCGCAGACGTTTCACGCGACGTGCATCAACTATCGTGGCGAGCAGGAGATCGTTGAGACCTACGCGCACGACATGAGTCGCTGCATTCACGATATTCCACAGTTCATCAAACGGCACATTCCGGCAGACGTTTGCGAGGACATCATCGTGAACGGAATGAAGTTCTTCAGGGCAGACGCTCGCCGGTTGTTCGACGTGATGTTGCCGCTGGCGGAACGAGGCATCACCGTTTATCCGCGCTCGGTTTACTCGGAATCCTTTCAACCTAAGCAGTCTTAACTTTAATTCTTCCCGCGCGGATCTGTTCGGCGATCGTGCGGAGGGTGACGAAACTGACGTCGTCGTGTTTGCGTGCTTCGCCGAGGAAGCGATCGATGTGCGAAAAGTCCGAGATGTACTTTGAATGGTTCGTAAGCACGACCCACACTTCAGATTGCTTCGACTTGCGTGCGGCATCACGAATCGCGTTGAGCATCTCGCGCAGAGAAGGGAAGTCGAGGCGTCCGATATCGGCGACGACGTGCTTTCCGTTCAAGCAAGGCTCGACCACCTTGTCGTAAACCTTCGCCGCGAGCGATGACCTGCCGACGTCGTCCCACTCCTGTGCGGCATACGAATCGGACGCCCGATCGCGCGACTTCGCCTTCGCTCGCACTTTCGCCAGCACCTCCGCGACACAGCGACGACGCGACAGATCGAACGAGAAGATCGGCAGGCAGACGATCGGCTCGACCTTCGCGGAGACCTTCCGCGCGTCTTCCATGCGCGGATAGAACGGCAAGAACCCTTCGTCGCAATTCACGTAGTCAAGTTGAAGATTGCGTGTATTCACCCGCATGCCCTGAATGATGCTCATGTCGAAAACGATGCCAAGCTCGGTGAGTTGCTGAAGCACGAACGGAGACGGCGCGATCGCGGATGAACCGGAGCGAAACGAAACACAGCGATAGTTCGCATCGAGCGGTGTCAGCAGTTGCTCGAGATACTGCTTGCTCGTCGACAGCATCGCGTAAGCAGCTTCGGGTTCGTAATTCAGCAGCGACCAGTCGCCGGACAATGTCCAGCGTTCATTCTCGAAACTGACTTCGGACCACTGCGGATGAATGTGCAATTCGACGTCGTGGCCGCGAGTGAACGCCATCCGCACATGCTCGTCCCACGCATCGGCTAATGGTTTCAACTGTGGATGAGTGGCTTGCAGCTTTCGGAAGGTGAGTTGCTGCATCACCTCGACATTGAACGTCCCCTTGATTCCATGCGACTCATACACCCTGATCAGTTCCCGCATCGCGCGAAACTGAATCTGTTCGATGTCGCCGGAGCCATTACCACGCAACTCCCAGTCGTCGGTGAGAGCAAGGTGAATCTGCATGCCTAGACCGGTAACCATCCGGTTTTGATCATAATCGGTCGATCCCTTATTGCTTCCTTAACGGCGTATTTTGCCAGAAGTCGGGTTGAGTCGAGTATCGGAAGCGGCGAGTTGGCCTCGGTGACGATCAACGGGATCTCGGTGCAGCCGAGAATCACACACTCAGCTCCTCGTGACTTCAGATCGTCAATCGCATTCACGAACGACTGCGTCGTCTCCTCGTTGAAAATCGCCTGACAGAGCTCGTCGAAGATCGCCGTGTTCAGTTGTTCTCGCACGGGTTCATCCGGAGTCATACGCTCGAGACCGCGTTGCTCGGGTGCATGTGTGGGCCGAGTTTTAAACCACCTTCTCTGCATGCGGTAAGGAAACAAAGAGCCGCGCCTTCAGCGCTGTGCGCAACGATTCCAAGTGTCTTCATGTTGTTCCTCTGACTTATCCAGTCCAAAATTTTGGAAGATCTCGTTCAAGGCTGCTACGCGCGTGTGGCATCTGTCAGCAGACGAATTTCATGAGCAATCCGAGATTTCCGTCCAAGATTATGAAATCAGTTGTTAATGATTTCATCGAGCCGTTCGCTTCCCTTAACAAAAGAACAGATCAGTGCGATCATACGCCAAACGAAAAATCGGAATAGCGCTTGCATAAACCGGATCAGGCACGCATTTCCAATACGCCTGAATTCAAGCGCTGTTCGCACCGTCATACGAAAAACTGTAAACGCGCCGCTCAAACTCACTTCTTAGGAGGAAGTTATGACTTTTAGAGGACTCCTTATCATGGCCGTGTTGCTCGCCTTCGCAACAGTTACTTTAGGCCAAACTAGTCGAGGCACTGTATCTGGAACAGTGACCGACCCCAATGGCGCCGTTATCGCCGGCGCTGAAGTTACATTAACCAGCGGCGCAACCAAGCTTAGCCGCACTACCACAACTAACGGTGAAGGTCTCTATCGATTCGAGGCCGTCGACCCGGGAAGTTATTCCGTGAAGGTCACCGCTACCGGCTTTGGCGAGGTTGTCAGCACAGGCATTGAAGTGAGAGCAAATCAAACTTCAGATGTTCCGGCCCAATTGGCCCCGGGAGGACAAGTCGCAACCGTAAACGTCGCAGCCGATGCCGGCCAGCTATTGCAAGTGGAAGCACCGGTTCGCGGCGGCAACATCGATAAAGTAAGAATCACTGAACTACCGGTCGCAGGTCGCAATCCAGTCGCCCTGGCGCTGACACTCCCGGGAGTTTCAACTAATCGTTTCGGCTTCGGCGTTGGCACATTCTCCGTCAACGGTTCGCGAGGCCGGTCCAACAACTTCCTGATCGACGGCACTGAGAACAACGACATCTCAGTCGCGGGTCAGGGTTTTCAGATCACAAACCCCGATGCGGTGCAGGAAGTTTCAGTCCAGACTTCGAACTACGATGCGGAGTTTGGCCGAGCCGGCGGCGCGGTCGTCAATACGATCACGAAGTCAGGCACTGACGATTTTCACGGCAGCATAGCTTATCTGCTGGACAGCACTCACGACGACGCGATTACCAACACGCAATCCACGTCGGCGGCAATTCGCCAGCGTGGGCATCCGCCGCGCGGCACCGAGCAGTACTACGCCGGAACGCTGGGTGGCCCTGTTCTGTTCCCGCACTTCGGCGAAGGTAAGCCAATGTGGACGTACGATGGCCGGCAGCGAACGTTCTTCTTCGCAGCGTGGCAGGAACAGTTCCGCAGTGCTTCAGCCCAGGCTACGAGGACCGTTCTAAGCCAGACCGGACGTAACCAGTTGCGGAGCCTCTTTGCCCCGGGCGTGAATCCGCGAGTCGATCTTCTGATGGACGTCACGAAGACCGTCATCGGTGAGTCTAATTTCCAGAACATCGACATCGGCGCTCGTCCCGGTTGTCCCGCGCCGTGCAACATTCAGTTCGGCACGGGTTCACTCTTCGTTCCCCAAACGTATCGCGAACGTCAAGCGCAGTTCCGCATCGATCACCGGTTCAGCGACGCCGATCAATTCTCCGCGCGTTACCTGTTTGACGATCAGAAGGATCCGTTGGGCGGCGGCATCACGTTCCCCGGATTTGGTACGGCCAACAACAACACGTATCAAAACGTGCTTCTCACCGAGACGCATATCTTCTCGTCGAGCTGGACCAACGAGGCGCGCGTCGCCTACAACCGCATCCTGATCGATTTCCCATTGAACCCGGATGATTCACTGGGGCTCGTGCTACCGCGGTTCGACATCTCGACGCTGAGCCAATTCGGCATCGCCACCAACTTGCCGCAGGGCCGCGTCGCGAATAATTACGTCATACAGGACACGCTCACACACATCCACGGCAACCACACGTTCCGCTTTGGTCTTGATTTACTCAAGCAGCGGTCACGCCAGTTTGCGCCCATCGTCGAACGTGGTCTGTTGACGTTCCGGGCGGGCGGCGGTTTCACGGCGCTCGGTAATTACATCGACAACTTTGCCGGTTCGGGCGGCGGCACGCAGCGCGATTTCGGCAGCCCGAGGTATTACCCGTTCCTGCTCCGCCAGGCCTATTTCGTGCAGGATCGTTGGAAAGTCTCCGACTCGACAACGCTCACGCTCGGCTTGCGTTACGAGAACTTCGGCAACCCTATCAATACTCTTCAGACCGCGGCGTTTACCGGCTTATTCAACGTGGATCCGGTGACGTTTACTGGTCCATACAGTCAGCCGAACGAGGTCCAGGACGACAATAACAACTTCGCGCCTACGTTCGGTCTCGCTTATGCACCGTCGTTCGAAAAAGGTTTGCTGGGACGAGTGTTTGGCAACCGGCAAATGGTTATCCGCCTCGGTTACCAACTCGGTTACGATTCGTTCTTCAACAACATCGCTTCGAATGCGGCGACCTCGTCGCCTAACGTCGTTGCGACAGCAGTGCCGTCGGCGATCAGTGGCACGGCGCCACGAGGCTTGTCGAACGTTACCGGTGCTTTGCCGTTAACTCCGCGGCCGCTGTCTCCATTGGATTCGCAGACGCTCGTCATCGGTAATCTGGTGAATCCTTACTATCAACGGTGGTCGGCGGGATTTCAGCGCGAACTGCCGGGACACCTCGTTGTCGATGCGTCATACGTTGGCTCGAAGGGAACCAAGCTCTATCTCAACGAAGACATGAATCCGAGCGTGCCCATCGTGGCCGGTCCGTTCCATCCCGGAATTCAGCGTATCACTCCGGCAGGATTCACGGGCTCGACCACCTGCACACCCAACACTACCGGCTGCTTGATCTCGGGCCGCTTGGACAATCTGCAAGGGTCGCGCGTCATTCGTACGAACGGTGGGTCGTCCAGTTACCATTCCGGTCAGTTGCTGGTAACGCGGCGTTTCACCAACGGTCTATCACTGACCTCTGCTTACACGTGGTCGAAACTTATCGACAATGCAAGCGAGGTCTTCACTGTCGCCGATACGAACCTGCCACAGCAGGCTTCGTTCCCGTCGATCTTCGGCGGCCAGGCGGCTGAGCGTGCGGTGTCGTTCTTCGATCGCACACACCGGTTCTCGTTGACGTACGTCTACGAGCTTCCTTTCATGAGAAGCCAGCAGGGTTTCGTCGGACATGTGCTTGGTGGGTTCCAACTCTCAGGTGTAACGACGTTTGAATCCGGAGTGCCGCTCACGGTCGTGAATGGCCAGGATGCGGATTCGATCGGAGGAAACCTCGACCGCCCAGACTTCAATCCGTCTGGTCAAACGGGAGTACGTGCAGTACCGGCAATTGCAACTGCGACAGTGAATCCATGTGGCGTGACGGTTGGCGCGACGTTCTACACCAACCCGGATGCGGGCGGTGCTTGTATTAACCCGGCGAGCGCGCAATACATCGGATTGCTGGCGGGCACCGGACGACGCGGTACTCTGGGCCGCAACACTTTGCGGACTCCGGGGCTGAATAACTGGAACGTAAACATTCTGAAGCGAGTCAATGTTGGCGAATCGAAGTTCTTCGAACTGCGGGCTGAGTTCTACAACATTTTCAATCATCCGCAGTACGGGACGGCGAGCGTCAGTCCGTTCTCACCGGGCAGCACCGGTGTACCGGCTAACGTCTTTACTTCCGCAAACGGTCAGTTTCTCCATCCGGAGTTTTCTGACGGCGGCGGCCGCGTGATTCGTTATCAGTTGAAGTTCGCGTTCTAAGAAGTTCGACGACGCGCACTCGCGCGCGCTCTCTCCCTGAAGAGCCCGGCGGTTCAGTTCCGCCGGGCTTTTTTATGTGTGCCGAGCATGTTCGACAGTTTGGGAGTGAAAGTCTCCTACTCAACCTGATGGAGGTGAAGAGTTAGCAAAGCGCAAGGGCGGCGTCGTGAGGCGAGGTCTGAAGGAAGCGTGGAGCAAAGGTGCGAGCCGATGAACAAAAACCGGATAGGAGGCATACGGCGTCGGGCGAGCTGGCATATGACAGCGAAGCCCATATCCATCAAGGACGCTGGTTGTAAATCCGGCGGTTGTGCAGCGAAGGCGGTCGAGCTTACCTCGGGAGATCTGTTGCGTGTCGTGGAATCACGACTGAGACTGCCGTGAGGTAGTTGAGCGCGTAACAGAAGTCAGCAGAGGGCATAGTAATCACGTGAGCGATGAAGGCCCGAACGGTTCCCAACGAGCGTTGGGATTAAAGAGAGAGCAAGTAAGCAGCGCAACTCATGAGCGATAAGCGGCAGAAGAACCAGCTAGTGCTGGCCTTTGCAGAGACGAGTAAGAGTGAAGCTCCGAGGGACTCTGGAGAAGGGACCGAAGCGCTGATGGCGAAGCGTGAAGCTGAAAGCATGGCTGATAGGGAACAACTGATGGAAGAGGTCTGCGAGCGGAAGAATTGCCAGCAGGCATTGGCCCGAGTCAAGAGCAACAAAGGTAGTGCTGGTATCGACGGGATGACTGTCGAGCAGTTGCCAGATTATCTGAAGAAACACTGGCCAACCATTCGGGAACAACTGTTGAGCGGCACTTACAAACCGCAAGCAGTGAAGCGGGTAGAAATACCAAAGCCAGATGGGGGGATGCGAAAGCTTGGCATCCCAACGGTGCTGGACCGCTTCATTCAGCAAGCAGTAATGCAGGTACTGCAACGCAGTTGGGACCAAACCTTCTCAGAGCACAGCTACGGGTTCCGACCCGGACGCTCAGCGCATCAGGCAGTAGCCCAAGCACAGCAATACATTGCGGATGGTTATGGCTGGGTGGTGGACTTGGACTTAGAGAAATTCTTGGAACTCTCTTCACAATGCACCTCCGATTCATGATGGGTCGTGAAAAAGACCGGGATGCGTATCTATAACTTTGATTCTCAAGCCTTTACGGCGTCCGCGGCGAACATGAACGGCCTCGAGCTCGCCGCGCTTTACACGCTGCAAGATCGTTTGGCGAGATACGCCGAGTCGCATAGTTGCTTCAAGCATAGGGAGAAAGCCCGGCGGTGTCTCTTCGACGAAGCGTCCACGCAACTCATCGGTGATGCGAATGCGCCAGGGAGCGCCGGGTGTGAGTTGTTCACCGGCAATGAAGCCGTCGTTGAGCCAGCGATGAATGGTAGATGAGGCGATACCGAGGATCTTGGCGGCTTGGTCCATGGTGACGAGTCCGCCTGTCGGAGCTTCTTTGGGCGGTCGAAAGCGCGGGATGTTGCGATAGCGGCGCAGGCTGCCGACTTGATTTGCGGTGAAGCGTTGACCGGAGGCGGTCTTGCGACCTTGACGGTTGAGAATGCCGGCAATGACATCGTCGGGGTAGTGAGCGCACAGCCGAATCAATAGTTCGATAGTGTCTTCGTCGGTGCGAACGCCCTTAGGCTGAGGGCGTGGTAAGGAAAGGTCCAGGGTGGTGAGTTTACCACCTCGCCAACGCATCGTGAGCTGGCCGCGGCGATCATCTCGGTTCAAAGTAATGATTACTTCTTCAAGCAGCGTGCGCAAAAGTTCTTTTCGATCCCGATCGGTGGTCGTTGACGCAGTCCACACCTGGTGTAGATCTTTACCGAGAGCAAAGATGCGCTGTCGTTGCTCTGGGCCAATAGGAGGAGGCTGTTGTTGTTGACGACGATGAAGCTCAGCTTCAGCAACACGGAGATCGCGCAGCCGGTGCTCCCATTCAGCTTCCAGACCGCGTGCCACCAGACGGTTTTCTGGTTCAACGGCGCGGTATCGCCGTTCAGCGCGTTCGGCTTCATACCGCGTACGTTCAACTTCCAATCGCCACTGAGCGAGTGCCGCATCATGATTGGACTGAAGTTCTTCAAACGCAAGCGCCGAGGCTTCGAGAGCAGCAGGAGTGATGGCCTCCAGAAAAGCTTGGACCACAAGTCGATCGATGGCAACGCCGCCAACATTGAGGCAGTAGACGCCTCGACCGTTGACGAGGTCTTTGCCAGAACAGTAGTAGCCGGGCGTGGAGTTTTTGCCACTGTAATAGACGCGCAAGCGACGTCCACAGTGTCCACAAACTGCGATGCCCTGCAGCAAGGCGGCGCCTTCGCGAACGGCGCCCCCGGCCTGATTGGGTTTGGGATGAACGTTTTGGTCGATGCGCACTTGATTGGCCTGGAACGTCTCCCAATTAATAAACCCGGGATGATGTTCTGGCAAGAGCACGACCCACTCATTCATTGGCAAGTGACGAACTCGCTTTCTGATGACACCGTGTTCATCAACATAACGCTCAACGCGAGACTTACCATAAGTGTAAGCGCCGGCATAAACGGGATTGGTAAGAATGCTGTGAATGGCGGTGTAGGTGGGAGTGACCCAGCGAATCTCACTGCGCCACTGCAAAGGGAACGACAGACCTTGCGACAGAAACCAGAGCCAAACCTGACGTGCGGAACCGAGTTCAGAGAAGCGCTCAAAGACGGTGCGAATGGCGCTACTAACGGCTTCATCGGGATGAAAAAGGACTTCGCCGTCTTCCTCACCCCGGACAAAGCCGACAGGCAGACCGCGATACAGTTCGCCTCGTGCAGCTTTGTTACGGATACCACCATCGAGACGAGCCCGGAGGATATGAAGTTCGGCTTCACTCATGGTGCCTTTCAGCCCGAGAACCAGGCGATCATTGAAAAGCGCCGGGTGATACAAACCATCACCATCGCCGATCAGCGTGTCCGTCAGGCCACAAAGGTCAAGCAGGCGATACCAATCTGCGTTATTGCGCGCGAGGCGCGAAACCTCGAGGCCGAGAACGATACCAACTCTGCCGAGCGCGACTTCGGTGGTGAGACGCACGAAGCCAGTGCGCTTGACCACACTGGCGCCGGAAAGGCCGAGGTCTTCATCGATCAAGATCACCTGCTCTTTGGTCCAACCAAGTTGACTGGCTCTCTCCGCCAGCGCGTACTGACGGGCGGTCGACTCGCGATGCTGCTCCACTTGAGAGGTAGTGGACTGGCGCACATAAACGACGGCGGCTCTCTGGATGTGAGTTGGTTTGATCTTGGACGTGTCGGTCATCTGTTAGCTCCTCTGTGATGTCGGCTAAGGCAGCCCTGGCGATCAGCCGTGCCAGTGCTGCGGTAATGATCATTTGTCGTTGCGGACTAAGCTGTTCCCAGATGTCAGTCTCCGGGAGAGGCTGGTCCAGAAAGTTGAGCTGCTTGGACACTATTGCTCTCCTCTTGGTTGATAGCTTCTGCTGAAGCAAGACGGCGCAGGAGAGCATCTACGACCGTGCGCAGGTGCAGCAACTCGCTTACAAAGCCGAGCAACGCCGTCTCTTGCTGAGCGGTAGAGTCAGATGTGGAGTTGAAGTTGGTCCAATCTGCCGGTACTAGCGACTTGGAACCGTCGGGCAGGATGAGTAGTAGGAGCAATCGATTCTTTCGATGTGCAGCGCCCAGCAAGTTAAGCGTCTTACCTTCGAATGGGTGAGCAGGACGGATGATGGTGACCTGCTCGGGATAGTTGTGGGGGTGGGTAGTCTGTGGATGTTTCCTTTGACCGAGTGAATCACGACAAACTGATGGCAAAGCTGGCCCGGCGAATCAGCGACAAGCAATTGCGGAAACTGATTCGAGGGTTTCTCCGTGCTGGTGTGATGGAAGGTGGGTTGGTGAGTCCGGTGGATGAAGGCACACCGCAAGGTGGACCTTTGTCACCCTTGTTGTCGAACATTGTGCTTGATGAGTTAGATCGGGAGTTGGAGCGACGCGGTCATCGGTTTGTGCGGTATGCGGACGATTGCAATATCTACGTGCGCAGTCAGCGGGCTGGTGACCGAGTGATGAAGAGTGTATCGCAGTTCATCACGCGAAAGCTGAAACTCAAGGTCAACGAACAGAAGAGTGCAGTGTCGCGACCAAGTAAGCGAAAGTTCCTGGGCTTTAGTTTCACTTGGCAGCGTGAACTGCGGCGGCGCCTAGCGCCAAAAGCGGTGGCGCGGTTCAAGCAACGGGTGCGGGAACTGACGCGGCGGACGCGTGGGGTAAAGGTGGAAACGATGGTGGCCCAACTCAGTCGCTATTTGCGGGGCTGGCGCGGCTACTTCGGCTTCTGCGAAACGCCCTGGGTGTTGCGCAGTCTTGAGAGTTGGCTCAGACGCCGCTTGCGGGCGGTAGTCTGGAAGCAATGGAAATATGGGCGCGTGCGTTTTGCAGAGTTGCAGAAACGGGGCGTGAGTGAGAATCTCGCCGCGCAAACGGCGGGCAGTGCTCATGGCCCGTGGCGACTCAGCAACTCGCCCGCTCTCAACATTGCACTGCCCAATGCCTACTTCGCATCGCTAGGACTGACGCCGTTAGTTGTTAACTAGAAACTTTACTCGCCGAACCGCCGTGTACGGACCCGTATGCACGGTGGTGTGACAGGGAAAGCCAGCGATGGCCTACCTATGTCTATGACTTCAGGACTTATCGTCCAAAGGCAGCCCTGCTTCTTTCCAGGCGTCGAAGCCTCCGAAGAGTGGGTGAACGTTTTTCCAGCCGTGGTCCATCAGCAATTGTGCCACACGGGCACTGGATGCTTCGTGAGGTCAAGTGCAGTAAGTGATGACCGTCCGGTCACGCGGGATTTGATCGAGTGAATTCTCGACGTCGTCAGCGGCGACGCGAATCGCTCCCGGCAGTTTGGTGTCCGCTTCGCCCCATGCCTGTGGGTTGCGAGTATCGACGAAGGTAAACGCCTCGCCGCGATCGAGTCGCTCCTTTATTTCATCAACGGTAACTCTGGTTGCTTCCATCTCCCCTCCTTGAAACATACCCATACATCTTTATTCGGCATTAGGAATTGAAAGCAACTTCCATTCCCGCTAATCGCAATAACACACTATTGAGGCACCTTTATTAGTACTTCAGCACGCCGATTTACCTCTTCCCAATTCACATTTTGAAGAAATGCATCGACATACTTCGCGGCAGCGGCGCCGTAGTCCATGTGGTAAGCATGTTCGTACATGTCCAGCACGAGCAACGGACGTCCCATCGGGACATTGTGCATGTGATCCCAGGCCCAGTAGTTATGGTATTCGCCCGTGTGCGCGTTGTGCGCGAAGATCACCCAGCCCGAACCGCCGCCGAGTGCATTCGCGGTTTTCTTGAATTCGTCTTCCCATTGTTCGTAGCTGCCGAACCACTGTTTGATTACGTCGAGCACCTTGCCACCGGGTTTTGGCTCGCCGCCCATGTTTGCGAAATACAACTCATGCAGGACTACTGATCCACTGCGCACGAGCTCTTCCCGTTTCAGATCTCCATAAACGTAAGCGGGCAGCTCTTTCTCCTTCAGCATCGCAGCCAACCGTTGCTCTACGGCGTTCAGCGCTTTAACAGCGCCACCGTAATTGTTTTCCCAATGTGAACGAATCAATTTCTCGGACAGGCCTTTCAGCTTTGCGGGATCGAAAGGCAAGCGACGAGGCTGATGTTGACCACGAAAAGCTCGCGCAGGCGTGTCCGTCGCTTGCGAGGCTTGGGCGGTGCGGAGCGTGACTGCTAGTCCAGCACTCGCACCGGCTATCCTGGAAATCACTTCTCTTCTTGATACGTCTCTCATGATTCCTCCTCAAACGCGGAAATCGCAGTAAAAATACTTGCAAAAAATCTTGGAGATGTCGATCCGGGCCATCGCCGTTCGACGTACTCTTGGGGAACCGAATAATTAGCTGAATTAAGGAGATAAAGAATGGCTACTAAACCAACTCACGAACAAGCACAACTACATCTGCAAGTCTACGACTTGCGCCGCGAGGCACGGCTGCGCCAGGCACGCGACTGGTTCCAGAAGAATTACCACCCGCAATCGTTTGAGGAAGCGATGCGCCTGGGCGGGCCGGGAACTGAAAACGGACCACTGGTCGGAATGGTGATCGGCTACTGGGAACAAGCCTGCGCGTTGCTGAACTACGAACTGCTCCACGAAGGACTGTTTTTCGAGACCAGCGGAGAGTTTTTCGGCGTGTGGGAGGCCCTTAAACCCGTCGTCGCCGAGTTTCGCGAAAAGTTCAACGACAAGAACCTGCTCGCGAACCTCGAAAAAGCAGCGCAACGCTTCGAGACGTGGTCAGAGGAGCGTTCGCCTGGACATATCGAGAGCATGAGGCAATACATGAAACAGCAGCTATCGCAATCTGCGTCGACTGCAAAGGCCTGATCCAGCGATACAAACAAGATGGAACCCGCGACGACAGTTGGCGTCGCGGGTTCCTGTACAATTAGGCACATGAAACCAACAACGGACGTTTTGATCATCGGCGCTGGACCGACAGGCCTGTCGCTCGCCTGCCAGTTAGTCAGATACGGCATCGACTTTCTCATTGTAGAAAAGAAGGAAGGCGTCACGCCGTACTCGAAAGCCATCGGCGTTCATGCCCGCACGCTCGAGATCTACGAGCAGATGGACCTCGCGCGCAGCGCGATCGACCAGGGATGGATCGCCGGCAAGGCACGTCTGCTCGTCGATGGCGACGTGCGCGCCGAGCTCGATTTTTCATCCATCGGCGAAGGGCTTAGTCCTTACCCGTTCGTGTTGATGTTGGAGCAGAGCAAGAACGAACGACTGCTTTACAACTATCTCCAGCAGCATGGCGAGGACGTTTCATGGAACACTGAGCTGGAGAGCCTGACGGCTGGAGACTCAGACGTCACTGCGCGCGCAAAGACGGCTGACGGCGAAACGCAAACTATCACCGCCAAATACCTCGTCGGTTGCGATGGCCCAAAGAGTCTGGTTCGACACTCGCTCAGGCTCGAGTTCGGCGGCAGTACTTTCGAGCGAATGTTTTATGTAGCAGACGCGCAGGTCGATTGGTCGTTCACTCACGATGCGCTGCACGTTTGTCTCGCGAAAGAGTCGTTCGCCGTTTTCTTTCCACTCAAAGGCGAAAAGCGTTACCGCCTCGTCGGAGTCTTTCCGGAGGAGTTTGCAAAAGAAGAAGGCGACGTTCTGTACGAAGAGATCGAAGGGCGCATCAGGGAACTAGCCAAGCTCGACCTCGACATTCACGACGTCGAGTGGTTCTCGACATACAAGGTACATACGCGACACGCGTCCAGATTCTCGTCCGGCCGCTGCTTTCTCGCCGGAGACTCAGCGCACATCCACTCGCCCGCAGGCGCGCAGGGAATGAACACCGGAATCCAGGATGCTTACAATCTCGCGTGGAAGTTAGCTATGACTTTACGTGGAGTTGCCGACCCCAACTTGCTGGAAACGTACAACGAAGAGCGACTGGAGAACGCCAAGAACCTGCTGCGCACAACCGATCGCATGTTCCAACTCGCGGCCGGCGACGAATGGTGGCTCGCGCAGCTCCGCACTAACGTTTTTCCCGCTGTAGCAAATTATTTTTTGAGTCTTGAATCAGTGAGGAATTTCGTGTTTCCGCTGCTTTCTCAGACAGGCATCAACTATCGCCACAGTTCACTCAGCCGGCACGAGGGAGACGAGGATTTCAAAGTGAAAGCCGGCGACCGCATGCCGTACGTCTTGCTCGACGGCGCGAGCATCTACGACCGCTTGCGCGACCCGAACTTTCACTTGCTTGCTTTCAATGAAGCTCAACTCACGCCTCAAGTGAAAGAAGTATTCGGCACGGACAAGCCCTTCAATATTCTCTTGAGGCCCGATAACTACATCGAGTCGATTTCAACTAACACTACGGGGCAATCCGCAAAACTTTCGCCGCACTGGTGGCGCCCCGCAGAGTAACAGTCAGCGACAGATTCCCTGTTGGCAATCCATCAGGAAGTCTGACGATGATGTAAGACCCGTTCAGTCCCGGCGTTCCGGTGACTGGCCCAACGCTTTCAACCGGCAAATCAACTCCGTTTGCTTGTACCGACAAGATTGACGCTGACGGAATCGGCGGCGACGTAAGCCCGAGGTTCGACGTGAACAGAGTTACGCGCGTGTGACCATCGACGCTGAAGTTGTGCGTATCGAGGATCGGAAAAGGCGCGCGGACATACGTGACGGAATTGATCGCAGCGGCATTCGCCGTCCCTTCTTCCATGTAAATAACGGGCGCGACCGGACTCGGACGCCACGTGCCATCGCTGCCGGTAGTCACGCGCGTTTGATTGCTGCCGTCGGCGTTCATTATGTAAAGCGCCGGCGCCATCGGATCATCACGCAACGAAGTGAAGAGAATCTTCGAGCCATCCGGTGACCAAACCGGTGCTGTATCCCACGCTGGATTATTCGTGAGCCGCGTTTGTCCTGAGCCGTTGGCGTTCATGACGTAGATCTCGGGCTGTCCGTCGCGCGTGCTTTGGAACACGATCTTCGAGCCGTCAGGCGAGTAATGCGGGCGCGAATCGCCTCCGTTATTCGTCAATCGCAGCCCGTTTTTAAACAGCATGTTGTAAGTCCAAATCGAATTCACCTGATCAAAAACCAGTGTCCAGCCATCAGGATGCCAGTCAGGGTTAGCTGCCCCTGAGAAGAGGAGGGGAAACCCGCCGGTGCCATCCGAGTTCATGACCGAAAGAAACGAATCGAACCCGGGGTTAAAACTGGTAAAAGCAATTCGACTTCCGTCGCGCGACCATGTCGGACCAAAGTCGTTTTGGAAGAGTTTAGACAGTACGACGAATCCGGTTCCATCGGCGTTGCGCATGCAGATGCGCTGCGGATTTGCGATCGTGCCGTCAGGTTGCTGTAAGCACGTGTACGCGAGACGTGTTCCATCGGGCGACCACGCGGGACGTGTGTCATCGCCGGCTGCACCGGTGAAGTTCACTACGTTTGTGCCGTCGGTGTTGGTAAGGAAAATGTCGATGCCGCTGCCGGGCGAACTGCCAGTCTTGACGAATGCGATCGGTTGCGTCCCCGCGCCTGGAACAGGCGTTGGAGTCGGCGTGGGTGTCGGTGCCGGGATGTAAACGGCCGTCATCGTGTAATTCTTGATCATCGCCAACCCGATGTCGCGACCGGGCGTAAAGTCGACGCCATCCAGTTGCCATTTCCAGAACGTGGCCGTACCGGCAGTCGCCGGCGCGACCAGATTCGCCTGGACATTCAGGTCGTAGGTGCGTGTGAATGGCGTGACGCCGTTCCCCAATCCATTAACGTCATTCGGATTGACGCTGATGGGTACTCCAGTTGCACCAATAGAATTGACAGTCAACACAGGTGGAGTGAAATAGACCGCCGTCATCGTGACGTTGCCCGTCATCGAGACGGTCGTCGTCGTACTTCCACCCCAGTCCGTTCCGTCGCGCTTCCAGAACTGGAACTTGTGCCCGTCTACTACAGCCGCCGCCGTGAGCGTCACCGTAACGCCGCGATTGTAAGAACGAGTGAACTGAGTCGTACCGGCGCCTGCGCCCGTCGCATCGTTCGGACTGACAGTGACGCTGGCTCCGCTGGCGGGATTCTCAGACGCGACAGTCAGCACGGGCCGCGGCACCGGAGTGCGACGCGCGAACACAACCGTCGGCGCATTCGTCAGATCTTTCAACGCTCTTTCCGACGAGTGTGACTCCGACAGATAACGTTCCGGCGATCCGCCGCCGATACCCACGACCGGCAACGTCTTCTGATTGCCGTCGCCGTAGCGCACGATGATGGCTCCGTCGAAGCGTAGTTCGATCTCGAAATTGACCGGGTTCTCGCCACGCGTTGCCGTAAAACTGATCGGCGTGTCGAACGTCACCGCCTGCCATCTGAAAATTATGCGATCCGAGTCCTGGATCATGTAGACGTCGTCGCCAGGTCGTCGATCAGTCCGCAGATCGTCCCACAACCCGGCAATCACGCGCCGCCCGTTCAGCCATCGTTCTTCGCTCAGCGCATCTTCGTTTGGCGGAAACCCGATATACAAAGCGCCGTTCGTGGAAACCGTGACTTGCTGAGCGTCACCGCCGAAGAAGTTGAACATGTACGGCAGATTGACGGTCTTGAACTCATCGTCGCCGATCAAACCCAACGGAGTGCCGCCGGTTGAAAGCGGCGCCGCGGCCGATTCGGAAACCGTGTAAGGATCGCCGACGTCAACGCTCACCGAAGCCGGTACTGAAACTATTGGGCCTTTGTTTCCGACCTCGTCCACTGCGCGAACACCGATGAAACCCGAAGGATGTCGCCAAGGAACCTTGATGCCGATGAAGTGAGTAAAACCTGGATCGAAAGGTACTGGACCAGGCAACGGCGTCGTCAGATACCAGTTTGCCGTCGTCGGCGTAGTTTCCGAGTAACGGACTTCGTAAGCGGTAACTCTACCGGTATTCCCGTCATCTCCGGGCGCGGTCCAACTGACGCTGTAGTTTGGAAATGACGTGAGTGTCGCGCTGAGGTTCGTGACCGGGCCGGGTGCGGTTACGTCGGCGCTGGTAACGCTTTCCAGAGCCTTGGCTGCGTCGACGGCGCGTCCGGTCGAGATCGGAAGCACGTTATTAAACTGCCATGGCGCGGCGTGTCCGCCGTACATCATCGACGAACGAAGCTTGTCCATCGTGATGTTCGGAAATTGCGCGCACAGTAACGCGGCGGTGCCCGACAGATGTGGCGCGGCCATCGACGTTCCGCTGGCGAAGTGGTAAGTGTTTCTCGGCGTGGTGCTCAAGATGTATTCGCCGGGCGCGGTGACGTTTACCGTGGCCTCGCCGAAGTTTGAAAACGAGGCTCTAGTTCCTGAACCGCCCGAAGCTGCGACCGAGATCACGTTTGGCGAAAGGTAACCCGCCGGATATACGGGAAACAGATCGTTTGTGACGTCGTCGTTGCCGGCCGCCGCTACGAACAGGATTCCTGCGTCGCTCAAGGCGCGGATTGCGTCGAGCTCGGCCTGCGAAAACCCGCTGCCGCCGTAGCTATTATTGAGAATTCGAATATTGGCGCCCTTCGTTCCACCGGAAGTCTGCCAGAGCTGTTTCATCGCCTTGACGTAGGCCAGCGCGCTCAACAAATTCGCACTCGAGCCGCCTTCATCTTCAGTGATGAACTTGAGCGACATCATAGTGACTTGCCAGCTCACTCCGGTGACGCCGATCGAGTTATTGCCAGTCGCGCCGATCGTTCCGGCCACGTGCGTGCCGTGATCGTCGATGTCGCCAACGTAGCTGTCAGATGGCGGATACGTAGGTTCGGTGTAATCGAAGACGCTGGCGTCGTTGTGCGCGAAGTCCCAGCCGTGGATGTCGTCGACGAATCCGTTTCCGTCGTCGTCAATGCCGTTGCCTGCAATTTCGCCGGGATTGGTCCAGATGTTGTCGCGCAGGTCTTCGTGGTTAACGTCGATTCCCATGTCGATAACGCCGACGACGACGTTTCGGTTGCCGGTCGTAATGTCCCAGGCTAGCTGGGCGCGAATGTCGTTGCCGGGCGTTCCTGGATTTCCCTGGAACGTCGAGGGCTGACCCGTGTTGTTGAGTCCCCACATTTCGGAGTAACGCGCGTCGTTCGGCACGACCAACGCTTTGCGGATGAAATTCGGTTCCGCGTAGACGACGTCGGCGCGCGCGCGGAGTGCTTGAATCGCGTTGCTCGTGTCGGCGGGATTCACTTGCGCGAGACGCAGTCCATCGACGATCTCGGAGGTTGGGCTGATCGACTTAACGAACAGTGGAATCTGACGGCCGCTCTTTGCCGCCACCATTTGACGGCCCAACTGTTTGCCCTTCGAACCGGAACGGAAACGGACCAGGATCTCGCCGGGTACGGCATTAAGTGAATCCCTCTTGGTCCGTTTAGCTGGAGGGGCGAGTCGTTGCAATCGCGGGCCCTGGTTCTGTCGCTCAGCTCGCTGCGTAACAGGGATGAAGGCGGCCACGATGACGAATATCGCCAGGAGTAGGAGCCAGCGATAACGAAAGACACAAATAGGGGGTGAAAAGTGTTTCACGTGCAATTTCCCTAGGGAATCGAACAGGTCTAAGTCTAAAAAGCGGTCGATCAGTGACGTGCGCCGGGTAAAAAGACGGCGAAAGTATACTGGAAACTCAGGACCAGCGCCTAGTGCCATTGGTGCAGGTCCAATAGTGTCCCATAATAACAACTCGTCATGAGCGGAGCATTCACGAATAACCGGCTGCTAATGGCCCTCCGGCTTGCGTTCTATCCGACTTTTGAGTCGGCGGCGACGAAGCGTTTCCAGGTGCTCATAAGGCAGGCCCGCGATGCGCAAAACGAGGGAGATCTCGCGCGAGCGGAGCAGCTCTATCTCGACGCTATCCGAGCGGCGGAAGCATCTCCGATCCGTCGTACCTCGACTTCATGCGTCACGGACTGGCGCAGGTGTACCAGGACCAAAAGAAATACCCGGAAGCCGAAGCTATCTTTCGCAAGCAACTGGAAGAGGCGGTTAAATGTCCGGAACCTCCGACACGACTTCACGCGGCCCACATGGCCCTCGCGCGGCTCTACCGGGAAGAGGGCAAACTCGCGCAAGCCGAAGAGCATTCCAGGGCCGCACTGGCCCAAACCGAAAACCCCGAGGTGTCGCCGGACAGGGAAACGTATTTCTCCACCGCCCTGTGGGTGGCGAGGTTATACGTTGAGCAGCACCGTTACAGCGAAGCTGAACCGATATTCGAGCAAGCGTTGGAGTTCCGCGAAGCGAAACACCCGGCAGACTCGTCTCTCGCGCATTATCTTATGGAGTTTGCGAAAGTGTACGAAGCTTTGGAAAAGTATGGGCCAGCTGAAGAGTTGTACCGGCGAGCGCTGAAAATCTGTGAAGAGTTGGAAACACCCAGCGACTTCGCGATCGTGCGGGCGCTTGATGATCTCGCCCGATTCTACAAAGCAAGGGGCCGCTATGCTGAGGCGGAAGAATTGGCCCGCCGAAGTCTAGCGCTCGTTGAACAAAAATTAGGAGCGGTCACGATCGAGGTCTCTCGCGCTCCCATCAGCGCCGCGCTCGATCAGCTTGCCGAAATTTACGAGGCGCAGGAAAAGTTTGCTGAGTCAGAGCCACTTCGAAGACGCTCATTGGAAATCAAGGAACAGACGTATGGCGAAAGAAACGCCTGGCTGTGGGTCGACTCGCTGGCGGCATATGCAAACGCGCTGCGCAAGACGGGCCGGGAAGACGAAGCCGCTAAGCTTGACGAGCGCGCGGAAGCTATTCGCGCAAAGTTTCCGCCAGGTTCTGTGCGTACGTCTACGCGGTTAATGTCGTGGCCGATGAAGAGAACTCTACGCCGGCGGTTCGCGATGTTCGTAAATGCTCTTCGCCACCCGTCGCCTCGCTGACGGCTTCTCAATTCGTTTTCTTGCGCCGGGTGCTGACACCGATACCGCCGACTATCGCACCGACGACACCGCCAGTAATAGCCACGTTGGCTTTCCCAAGGATGGCTGTCTGGATGAGCGTCACAACCACCGCGACTACGATGGCGACGGCGACGAGGATCAGGATGGTTTTGACGTAGCTCGTCTGCGTGTCGGGCATGGTGTTCCTCCTGTAAATGGCGCGGGTTGAGTTGACGATGCGGCATGATAGCTGAGGTGCAAGCCCGAGCGATAGGTCTGAACGTCAAGGTCTCGCGACGATCAGCGGTTCGGGTTCGATCTCTCGACGATAGAAGACGCGCGGACGTTGCAAGTCGCTTATCCGAGCGTCGACAGTCTTGTTCTTCTGCTCACCTCCAGCCGTTGCGGATGATCCCGACTGAAGTCCGAGGTCGCGTGATTTGATCTTTTGTTCCTGAAGTTGAGGTACACGTTCGGTGGCGAAGTCGAGCCATTCTCTTACTGAGACGACGTTGTCTTTCGGCGACGTGTCGGCGGCAACTGTTTTCAATCCCTCTTCGACGAGCGCGTACGTCAGGTAACCGTGGCCCAGTTGAGCTGACTCGAGCGCGGCTTGATAACCCTGCGCCGCCGTGAGGATGTACATTCCTTTCTCGTAAGCGAGTTGGGCCAGGCCTTTGGAATTCATCGGCCCGCGACGCTTCTCTTCCGCTTCGAGCGCCTGTCCCGAATTACAAGCGTCGATCACGAGGACAAAATTGCTGACGTCGAGATTCTCGACGGCGTGCTCCAACTCGGTGTCGGAGATGCTATGACTGAGAATCGTTTCCAAGCCCGCTGCGTCGAGCGCGTTGCGTTCGCCTGCGTAGCCGAGGTCGTGCGGTATCAAATAGAACCTTTGACCCTGCGCCGTGCCATGGCCTGCATAAAAGATGATGATCGAGTCTTCAGGCTGTGCAGGCGTGATTTGTTTCAATGAAGCGGGTGCCGCCGCCGGAAGCTCTCCACTGGCGCCGGCGAGCAGTTTCAGTGCTAACAGAATGTTGGCCTTCGTCGCTTCCTGATCGGAAAGTGGGATGACTTCGATGCGCTGGTAACGAGCGAGTTTTTGCTGTTGCTGCCGGAACTCAGAGGCAAAACTCTGCGCGTCGGCGATCGCGTACTTGAGATTGTAGCGGCTATTCTCATAAGCGTTGATGCCGATCGCCAACACGAAGGCCGTGCGTTCGCGCTTCAGTTTTTCATCGCCAACGAGGTTCAATGTCGCGTCTTTGCTTTTGACGTTGTCGCGATTGAAGGCGTACGCGGTAAGTCGATTCTCGCCCGCGACGACGGGAATCGTCGCCTCCAATGTAGCCGCAGGTTGTCCTTGTAAGACGTCGCCGCGCCAGATCTTCACCAGCGAACCGTTGCGGAACAGGCGCACGTCCCTCGCGCCGCTGCCGGCCGCGTTATTGCTGTCGGCGGGCTTTTCGGCGACGTGAATCTTAACCGTCAGGTTTCGCTCTGAAATTTTAGCGGCGTCGTTGGCCTGGAGCGTTATCTCCGGCTGGCGGCGATCGATTTGCGAAATGTTTTTCGGCGCGCGAGGTTTTCGCCCGCTCATGATCTCGCCGAGCAGTCCCGGATAATAGAATTCATTGAAGAAGGTTTCGCCGGGAGTTACGTCGAACGTGTTGCCGTGAAACTGCCAGAGGATTTGGTTCCATCCTGAGGGCGAGCCGTCAAAGAGACCATCAGGCGTTACGACCAGCCAATCATTGGTTTGACTATTGAACGCGCCTGCAAGGTTGATGAGCGTTGCGAGCTTCTCGCCAGTCGCTGCATTCCAGATGTACTTATCATTGTTCTCGCCGAGCGCGACGAGAAGACCATCGTCAGGACTGAATGTCAGCGACGTTACGCGGCCTCGGTGCGGCAGTACGCGAGTGGTCCGTCCGCTGGAGATGTCGACTATGTCGATCTTCGTCGTGTGAGCGACAGCGAGCTGGCGACCGTTTGTGCTGATTGTCAAAGCTGCAACGGCATCGCTTTCGTTTGCGTCCGCGATGTCGAGTTGTTTCGACTTCCGTCCGCTGGCTGTTTCGTAAATGAAGATCGCGGGCGTCTTGTTGTTGAATCCGGTCATGGCGGTGAGACTGCCGTCAGCGTTGAAACCGAAGACAGGGACGATTCCGATCTCTGTCGCTTTACCGCCGTTCAGCTCGCGCAGCTTTTTACCGGACCTGGCATCGAATATCACTACCTTTTGATCGTAGATCTTGTCCCAATCGTCGCTTCCCCAGAGAAAGTTGTAATCATGGGCCGAGGCTGTGTAGATGTCGTCCATGCGGAAATCGGGCGCGGCGCGGTAGCGGCCGTCGGGAGTGAAATTCGGTTTGCCTCGCTCGCGCGACGCGTCGGTTTCCTGGAGGCGCACGGGTGTGCCCGTGACGGTGTCCCACGCTTCTGTGATTACGCTTTTCAAAAGCAGCCGGCGCGAGATGATGTAGCGACCGTCGGGACTCATGCTGACGGCGTTGCCGACCGGAAACTTTTCGTTCGCGACCGCGCCAAGAGATTCGATCGCGTCGATGATCTGTTCCGGTGAGGTGATTCCTCTCTCCTGAAAGTCAGTCAGCGTCTTTGGATCGATAGTCTTCAGGAAGGCTGATCGCTCAGCGTCGGCGTTTTTATCGACTGCGCTGACATTCAACGTTCTTAGCTCGGTGCCGCTCGCGACGTCGATGATTCTGATCGTGTTATCACCGCCGCCGCTCGTCGCGAATAGACGATCGTCGCCGCTAAACGCGAGCACACGAATGTGCTTTTGATTAGCGCTCGAAACGAATTCTCGAATGAACTGCCCGGTGGTTGCATCGAAGAGCTTAATGATCGGGAGGGTGTCGAGATCAACAGGATCGGTTGCGGTAACGAGGAAGCGTCCGCTGCGGCTAAAGCTGATTCGCTGCGAGCTCATGCTTAGACCGGCGGTGATTTTGTATAGCTCCCGACCTGTTGCTGCGTCCTCTACAACGACTTCATGCATTGTCTTCCCGCGGGCGACGACGCGCGCGCTGTCGCCAAGCGCGAGAGTTGAATGTTCGGTGCCCTCGAGCGCCAGGAACTGCAACTGCCTGAGTTCGCGTCCACTGGTGGCGTCGTAAATCCAATATCCTTTGTCTGGTTGTCCGACGGCAGCGAGTTGACCACCAGGGCTGATGCTGATCCGTGAAGCCGACAACTTCAGGTTCTTTTGCCATTCGGCTTGCTGGACCTCGCGCTTGTCTTTGCCGAAGAGTGAGAACGATCGGAACGAGTCCCATTTCTCCATTCCGCTCTTGTCGTACTTCGTTTTCTGCGTGCGTAGCTCTTTGCCTGATGCGACGTCCCACACTTTGACGGCGTCGCCGCTCACGCTCGTTAATGTGCGTCCGTCGGCGCTGAAAGCGACGCCGCCGATGGGCAGTTCGTGGCCGGTCAGGGTCTTGAGCTCGCGTCCGGTTTGAACGTCCCAGGTACGGACGGTGTTATCACGCGCACCGCCGGCGATGCCGCCGCGCTTGAACGTCGGAAACTCTCGCTTGCTGGTCATGTCGCCGCTGCCCGAGGCCAGTGTCTTGCCATCGGGACTCACGGCCAATGCATTCACGTTGCTCGAATGACCGTACAGTGTGCGCAGTAGTTGACCTGTCGCGACGTCCCAGATCTTGATCGTATCGTCGCTCGAGCCAGACGCGAGCCAACGCCCGTCTGGGCTAAACGCGATCGCATTGATGGGCTTGGTGTGACTCGCTTGAATGACGATCTCGGGCTTCGCTTCCGACCCGGCCTGATCCTTGTCGGCATTCTTCGCGGCGCTATTCGTCACGCCAATTCCGCGGTTCTCCTTCTGCTGCCCGGCAATAGATAGCGGCAGCCAAACCAGCAGCACCATAAGAGCTACGGCCACCAGTCGCCACGCAGCGACCCCCTCGCGAATGATTGTGTACATGAGTTTGTTTAGGGATTACCCGATTAATGATCGATTACGACGCAACCGGGGAGAAAGCGTCATTGATTATCTACTGCGCCGGCATAATACACAGCCTGAATCCATTTTTGATAGAGTTTGATTCGTTACTGCGGATCCTGGGGGAGGTTTTGTAGCGACACCCTGAGAGGTTAGACTATTGCGGAGTTGGTTATGTCCACGGTAGAAGAGATTCTCGAAGCCATCAATGAATTGCCGCCCGAGAAAAGAAATGAACTCAGGCGACGTTTGGTATTTGTTTGGGATAACTTAAGTTCTAACCGTGCGTTTATTACTCCAAATACTCCTGTGAGGCCACGAGTCCACCCGCGGCGGCCTGCGATAAAAATTAAAGGGAAGCCAATCTCTGAAACGGTAATTGAGGATCGCCGCTAATGGCGGATTACTTCTTCGATACCAGTGCGCTCGTTAAGGCGTACGTTGCTGAAACGGGTACAGACTGGGTGCGAACGATCCTTGATGATCCGCAGCACAGAATTTGGGTCTGCGCTTTAACGGAGGTGGAACTCAACGCTGCTCTGGCACGTCGGTTTCGCGCAGGAGATCTCACACAGCAGCAAGTCGATTTAGCAGTTGCGGACGCTCATCAAGATTTTGGCGGGTTCTATATTGTCGAAATCTTCGATGACATCGTGAAACGCGCGGTTAACCTAGCTCAACGCCACGGCCTTCGTGCGTATGATGCGGTCCAGCTTTCCACAGCGATAGAGGTAAGATCCATAGTCGCTACCGCAGAGCCTCGCGACCTTTTTTATATCGTGAGCGCAGATTTGGAATTGAATGCGGCTGCACAGGTAGAAGGAATACCTGTTGAAGATCCCAGTATTCATTGAGAGTGCTTGGGAGTGGCCAACCGAATTCATCTCTATGCAATGGTTGATTCTCATCGTTCAGAGCTTCGGTCCCCGATAGTTTCGCATCTCTAATTGGTAGGAAGCTCTGCGTTCCGGGGAAAATGAATCCATCCTTCGGATCTTGCGTGCTCACCTTGCGGCTCAACTGTGCACTTCTGAAAAGCCAAGCGCGCTGTAAGACAAGCAATTGCCGCATCTAGAGTATCTGATGTCGAAGAGTATTTTTCTGGAATATCAACAAAGCTGAGCTTCTCACAGAGCCCTCGCAGAATCTTGAGCCTGACCTTCCGACAGTTTGGATCGAGAAGTTTATAGCCGCGATAAGGCAATCCCCAGGCCTTCAAAGTTGCCGCTGGATAAACTTCGTAGAACTTCCCATCCCCGGATCGATCTTTCACTTCATGTCTAGTTAGCAACGCATTCACACGCATTGCAGGCAGCGCGATCCGATCAGTGGACACGCTCAACGGCCAAATTCCTAAGGTCTGCCGAACGAAGAGATCCGTGGTTCGAAACTGCAGCCGCTTCCGATTTTCAGATGACCAATCAATCTCGTTCCACCCTGCAACCGCTTCAACAAACGCTTTTGGCCATCCAAACGGAGAATCGATGCCGACTACGTCCGCCTGTTCAACAAGCGCATCAAGCTGAGCGTCATCGCACCTCAAAACTGGGTTGCGCACAAGAACACGTGGCTTTCTCCATTCGATAATACACGCCGCCGTTCCCTCGCGAGACGAAGACAGATCGATCCCGAGCGTGATCATTAAGCGACGCCTCCGGAAATGAACGCTTTCAAGGCATCGACAAGGTATTCGGGACTCAATCGTCGCACTTCATATCGCGGAGACTCGCTGTCCAGCAACTCGCCTAGCTTGCCATCCACTTTGCGAATCTCCCGTTGCTCAAGAAAACCATCTCGCAGCACGGCGTGTAGTCGTTCAGCGTCACTATAGAAATACTCCTGCAAGAGCGGCAGCACTCGATTGTACCAAGCAAAGTGTAGATCGGCGGAGTTTTCTAAACTCAGGAAATAGCTGTGACCAATTTGATGATCGCGATCCAACAGGAGTGCAATTCGCTCATTTAGCGTAGTCAGCACCGCACGGAGATCAACTCCGGATATACTGCCCAGCAGACCGGGTTGCGGCATTAATTCAACAAAAGAGAAGCGACGGCGAAGAGCGAGATCGAGAAGAGCAATCGAACGGTCCGCTGTATTCATTGTTCCAAGAACGTACAGATTCGGTGGAACGCCAAAGATCTCCCCAGAGTAGGGAAGCTGCACTTTCAGTTCATTTGATCTGCCCAATCGCTTATCATCTTCAACAAGAGTAATGAGTTCGCCAAACACCTTCGCTATGTTTGCACGATTAATCTCGTCGATGATCAATAAATACCTCGTAGGATTCTCTTTGTTTCTCTCCCAGGCGGCAGTTGCACGCGCGCAGGCTTTTCTGAATATCCCTGGTCTAACTTCGTATATCACATCTCCATCTTCATTCACTGAGGGTTTCAGGCCTTCAACAAATTCTTCATATGCAAACGACTGATGGAAGGTTACGAAATCGACAAAATCGCTTGTTTGTACGGCACTCGCATCGGGATTTCTTATCTGGGTTAACACATCGCCGAGAGTTTCATTGACGTATTCCTTTCCTTCTTTGGTCAAGAACCATTGGGCATCGGTATCTTTATCGAAAAGGAAAGGAGGTTGCCTTGAAGCATAGTTAACGGTGGTACTGTCTTTCGAAGCGTGCATTTGTAACTGGCCCCAAACAGCATTGCTAATCTTCTGTGCACTTTTAAGGGCGGCATAACGCTGGAGTACATCGGAGTTCAACAGTTCTGGCACTTTGAATTTGGCGCCCGTGTCTGTAGCCATCGCTAACGCAATAGCCTCGTACCACCTCAAATCCTGCAATATTCTGGTCTTTCTCTCTTCAGACGAGCCGCGAGCTTGTAGCTGGGGTCTGACGAACTCGTTAGCAAATCGATTTACCAAATAGGTTTTGCCGGTCCCCGGGGGACCATAAAGAATGACGTTACGGGTTTTGGAACAAAGGTCAAAGAGGGGCTGCCAATCAGCGGAAGTCTGTGAAGGTTGAGATGCAGCCGACGCTGTTGGTTCACTCTCATCCAGTTCGGCGAAAGCTTCGGATAGCGTTGGATCATTCTTCAGATAAGCCTCCTTTAACGTAGACCATTCATTCTCTGAAATGGATGAAATCGTCTTAGGAAAAAAGAATTGGTCGGGGAGTTCACAGTCTTGAGTGATGAGCCAATCAACTTTTCTCGTCTGCCTGTATTCTGGATGTGTGCTGGGATTTTCCGGATCATGAGGAGCGATATAACCGCTGGTGATGCGACCAATGCCGACTGATTTGCTGCGACCTCGGTTCGCAATAACAATATCTCCAATATTCAGGTCATGCGTAAACCTCCAAATCTGACCTGCGCCTCCTGATCGTTGGCCAGAAGCGATCAATGCTTCCTTTACCTCATTCCGGTCCTGAAAACTACGAAAATCCACATTATCGAGCCAGTGAACTACAATGCACCCTTCATCTCTGCACATGTCCCAATGTTCCGCTTCAGGTCCAGGTGCGATCTTCCAAGTATGTCTCAGTCGCTCACTTTTGCGGGGATCGTCGCCAAGCCCGTGGTAAAGAAACTTACTGGTCTGGAAAGTATCTAATTCCTGAAATTCCGGAAAGGCCCGCAGCATTGTTAAGAGTTGGCGGTTAAGAGCCAAGACTTCGCCTTGCGGAGTTCCACCGAATACCTTAATGAAGTGACGCAGATGTTCAGGTTGAGATATGGGAAGGAACTGCTCTGGAAAATATAGATATAGTGGTTTACAGCGAAGGCCCAGCGCCATTCCGAATCGTTCCTCTGCGATCCGGTCTAAATTTGTATATTGGCCTTCTCCCACGGAATCGACCAACTCTTGCAATCCGGTGCGTATCTTCGATATTGCATCATTTTCGTCTTGATATGCGTTTGTGACGTACCAGTCGTTATTTTTCGATCTCCAGAAAACGCCCCATTTCTTGGCGCTGCCCCCGCCAATACCGCCCAAAGCGGTCGTTTTGAATTCCAGCCAATTACAGAACGTATCCTTCGATTCCAAACCTTGCACATAGTCCTGCAACTGCATTTGTTCAAGTTTTTCTTTCGGAAATCTATTTGCGAAAGCGGTTCTTAATTCGATCAGCTGACTAGGGATTGTTTTTGGGTTTGTCTCGAGCCATTCAGCGAGAGCTGTCTTCCACGATCCCTTCTTTGCCCTTCTTGATTCAATCCAAAGAAATGAATGCGCGTCCAGCAGATCTGCTGGCTCGGCCCATGCATGGGCCAGCCGCTCTTTGATGTCGTTGATTAACTTCAAATACTCAACATATCTTTCCCCTCGTGAGCCGCTTTCTGCGATTTCCGCTCCCCATTCAGTTTGAGCAAACTTGATTAGTGATCGTCGGTAGAATACACACTGCTCAGGGTAGCGCGCAGTTAGAAGTAGCGCCGTCATCCAGCCGGATCGCTTCCGTCGCTGAACATAGGTCTCAAAGTCTGAGTTTATTTCGACGTCGAACTCATCAAACCGCGATACTAGGCTGACTGAGCTTTCGAACAATCGCTTCAACATACCCGCAAGTCGTTCCTGCGATACTGCAGTCAGGTACTTCTTAAAGTCATCGAATATAGTGAAGTGAGTAAGATTGATAATCTCGCCGGACACGTCGCGCACTGCTTTCGAAAACTTTTCGAGAAAATCAGACGCGGAAAGCGCCTCATTGGTCAGTGTGGCGCCGAGAGTGGTAATGAGCCGTTGCTTGTAGGCGCGTTCCTGCACCTCCAACTTTCCACTATTCTTGAATTCGGCGAAGTGCTCGACGGATTCTTTGAATGCTGCTTCGTTTGAAATCATGATGAGGTCTCCGTAGGAAAGATCTTTCTTAATTCTCCAATAAGCGCCGCTCGTCCTTCGGTGCTACTTAAGTCGACAGCGATATTCACGGATTTGGCTTCAATTACTTTGTCGCACTCTGCAAGCTTGAAATGCGCGTGAATGGCGTCTCTGTAAGAAGATCGGTTCGGATAAAGAAGAATCACACGATCACAGTTATAACGATGTGCATACGCATGCATCTGATAGAAATCAGATTGCGAAACTCCGGCATTTCGCTCTTTATCATCAATTAGCTTGTACTTTGTATCTATAATAAGAGGGAACAGCGCGCCGTTTCGAAAAGCGAGGTCTGGGATAGTCTGAAACACGCTGCGGTCTTCTCGGCTTGCAAGATACCGCCTGGCACCTCGTGATTGTGGTAGAAACTCGTATTGCAGGAATAACTCCGGAAGAATCTCAGACGCGTGACGACGGATGAAACCCGCTACGAAGTTCTCGAAAAGCAAGTTCATATCTAATACGAATGCAAATGTTCCGAGATCTCCGGAAGTTAGCTGCAGTGCTCCCCCTTCAAGAAAAACCCGGGCTAAGTTCAACAGAGGCCGATACCGCTCAGTTAGCCTTGTCAGCTGTCCTGCATCAGCATCTTTCACAGTTAGCCGCGGAGGTAGGGTTACTTCATCCATCCATTGACGAAGTTCGTTCAGTATTTGGCGGTTATCGTTATCGCGAGTTAAGTAGGAGAGACGTTCAACGACGTATCGAAAGATTCGGTTGAGTTTATTGTCCGCTGTAAACTCGTCGTGTGTTACGGAGAACGTCGTGCGGCGTTCAGGCCTTCGCAGTTGATCTGCGATCCGCCATTTGCCTTTGAGAACTGTCAGAACATCCTCAACGGCTTCGTATGTTCGGTGAGTGCCGCGTTGCCATTCTTCTCTCAGATGGGTCGCAAATAAGCGAGTGAGGATTTCAAACCAGTCGTCCGTCTGCCGAAGCAAGTTTGCAAGCTCATGCTCGCGGACTTGTAATTCGCCAGCATAATTAAGCATTCGTAATAAATTGGCAGTCGCTTGTTTTGCTTTGAGCTTCTCGTCCGCTGCTTCACTTGCTTGGTAGATCTTTGGGAGCACTTGAACGCTGCGGCCGCCGAGACGAATTACGCCAACATGCTGCGCTGCGCGAATCCGCTTTTCACCGCGGTTCATTACGAGACGAATCACCTCTCCGCCGAGGGCTGTATTGATTCTATCGACGAGTGTCCAATCATGCTCAGTCCACTCGAAAGGTTTGGATTCATGCTCGAAGAGCGTGAAAGGTTTTGACATTAAGTATCAAGTGAGCTGGACAATGTCCCACGCGTAACGATGCCAAGCAGAGTTTCACTGTTCTTACCATGTTGAGTTATCAACGCAGCCTCCAAAAGTTCGTATTTAGCAAAGAGGAAGCGAACCTGCGTGAGTGTCGTGTCGCGAGAAATAAACCGAAAGTTGACGCGTTGAAACGATGGTTTCGTCTTATTCTCAACGCTTGGGTTGTGACTTAGCTTTGCCACGCGACGTTTTCGGGCTCACCGCAACAATTTGGCTGTCGGTACATAGAACGTAATCCGCCGGCCCGTTTTCAGTCTCCTATTCCTCAATAGCGCAATTCGAAATCTCGTCGAGCGGGTAGCCTGCATCGAATGGAACCGCATTCCATCCCAAGCTCTTTAAGAGCGGATCGATCCTGTTTTTTCCGAGTCTGTCGTTCAGATTCCATCGGAGCGCAAGGGAAAAGGTGTACGAGCCTTCTTTGATACTAACTATTTCGTGAGGGTGAGAATTACTGGTGAGGACCGACTTAGGTGAAATTCCCCACGTTTCGCGTCGGAGTGGGAATATAGGGCTAGCCAAAAAGCTCTGTCAAGATATAAAGCGCAAGGTTTACCATACAACCGAAAATCTCTGTGCTATAGTCCGTGCACCCATCCAAAACAGAAGCGGGCCGACTTGTGGTGCAACACGAAGCCGACGCTAGAACCTCAACCTTCTTCAGAAAGGATGAAGCTCATGGTTACTGATACTAGCGCAACAATGCGCGAAGAAACACCTCACGCAAACCGAACAACCCGGACCAAGACTATTATTGATGCTCTTACACGAAGAGCGCAGGCAGTCTTAAACGACACGTCGATCGATCCGCAGAGCCGAGCGATTATTCGCTACGCGCTCGAGACACATGATCCGTGGCTTGCGCGACTCGTACACCAGACTGGTGGGTGAAAGCGTCGCGGATACATTTCACTGCTCGCGAAAAGCTAAACCGGGGAGAGACGAGATGCGGATGGAAGAAACGAACGACGCGGATTCAATCGATGAAAAGATCGAAGCACTGGCAGCGCTAATCTGTCGAGCTGGTGATGAACCTGAAACTAAGTCATCCGCGCTGCTCGTGCTCATGGGAACGGTCGAGAACGCCGCGCATCCGAAAGTACTCGCAAACAGAGCTAAGCACTTTGCGTTTACTCGCTGCGCTGAGCTCAACCTCAACGGAATGGTTGACGCTCAGATTGCGATTATTGAGGGTGAGTTGTTGAATCGCAATGGAGTTATGCCCTGATTCTCTCAACGTTCGGTCGCCAGTTCCCACCGCTGGCGCCTATGGCATTCAATGCAGTCGCATATAATACCGTCGCGCAACACCTATGACGAAAAAGATTGAAGCAGTCTATGAACAAGGCATGATTCGGCCGTTGCAGCGCTTGGAACTACCCGAGGGGACGCGGCTCGTTTTATTCGTTGTTTCAAAACAAGGTACAACCAATGGCAAAGCCGCCGAAATTCTTGCAGAGATTGCGGCCTTGCCTGTAGAAGGCGCAAGCGAAACTTTCGCAGGCGCCGAACACGATACGATACTGTATCCAAGCAAATCAGGTTAAATTACGTCTGTCGAGACAGGCGGACGGGCACGGACCGCTGGGATGTTACACATAAGACGGAACATAATAGACAAGCTTTATATGGGTGTTCTTATTCGCATCAAGCGGGCAGTAGGTCGATATGCCTTCAGTGAAAGCTCGCTTAGAGATAAGAAATGACCAGACTCAAGCTAACCGTTTGCCCGAACTGCGGCAAGAACAACTTGAAGAAAGTTCGTAAGACTGTCACCGCAACGCGTCACGGCAAGAAAAATTC
This sequence comes from Acidobacteriota bacterium, assembly GCA_046732935.1. Taxonomy (GTDB): domain Bacteria; phylum Acidobacteriota; class Blastocatellia; order Pyrinomonadales; family Pyrinomonadaceae; genus PSRF01. The sequence goes on from JBKPOC010000013.1 coordinate 83,498, forward strand.
TGTTCCGGGCGTGGAGTTTTATGAGTGTCCCGACTGGGGTGAGCGAATCTATGATTCGGCTGCAATCCGCCATATAGAGCAACACTCCACTGTGCGTAAACATAGACCCGCGAGAAAAATTGCTTAAGCGTTCAAGTTCCTAACTCCAATCACACTCACCGCCACACCAAACGTTTCCGTCACTAACAGCAACACCGCCGTCACCTGAAACAACCCGCGTGCGTCGCCCGCCGGCAAGTGCGACACGTGGTCGGGCGAGATGATGAGGTAGTGATAGACGGCGCCGAAGATCAGCGCGCCGAGCATCGACGCAAACAATAGCCATAGACCTGCTCTAATGAATCGTGTGAATGACACGATGAGTGCCACCAAAGGCGCGAGCACGATGACCAGGAGCACGTACATTTGTTGCGAGTTGCTTAGACCAACGCTCAGACTCGTGTGCGACTGGCCGTGGAGGACGACGACAACCAGGTGCCCGACTACGGCGATCGTTACCCACAGTTGTCGACTATATCTTGCTCTCATAACTGCACCACAACAGAGTCAGAAACACGGATTTAAAGATCCAGCACGACTACCGTCGCAACCGGATCCAACGCCTTCGGCGGCAACTGGAGAATCACACCCTCCGCGGTTTCAGTGTATTTAAGAGAATTCCCAGGACTAGACAGCAGGTAGGCCCTTTTCACCGCATGGCCCAACGGCGGAACACGAAGACGCCCATCGGTGGGCCAGTCGAAGATGTGAAGGTAGACGCGCCCGGGTTTGCTGGTCGCGCGGCCGAAGTCGAGCTGTTTCGGAAAGGGGCTGGCGGTGGTCCCATAGATGGACTCGCCATTCAAACGCATCCACTTTCCGACCGCCGCGAGTCGCTCAACACTCGCTTCGGGAATCAGGCCCTCGGCAGTCGGACCAACGTTCAGCAAATAGTTCCCGCCTTTTGACGCAATGTCGATCAGGTTGCGAAGAATCACTCCCGCCGGCTTCCATTCATTGTCATAAGACTTGAAACCCCAGGTCGTGTTCATTGTCATACAACTTTCCCAATCCACGCCCGGTAATCCATTCGCCGGAATCTCTTGTTCGGGAGTACCAAAGTCGCCGGCATACTCCTGGTCTGTCTTATTCATTCCCTGCATTCCCTGGCGGCCGCGACCGACACGGTTGTTGATGATGATGTCAGGCTTCAACGAACGAACGTAGCGATACAGTTCCTTGCCATCAGCTTCGGTCCACCAGTCCTGCCACTCGCCGTCAAACCACAACACAGCCGGATCGTAGCCGGTGACGAGCTCGCGCAGTTGCGCCTTCATGTACTTCAAATACTCATCCTTGCCGCCAGCCCGAAACTCCGTCGGATAGTGCCAGTCGAGAATCGAGTAATAGAAACAGAACTTCAACCCCTGCTTCTTCGCTTCCGCGGCAAGCTCCTTCATCGGGTCGCGTCGATACGGAGTCGCATCGACGATGTCGTAAGCGCTGATCTTACTGTCGTACATCGCAAAGCCGTCGTGATGCTTCGACGTGATGACGATGTACTTCATGCCGGCGTCTTTCGCGATGCGGACCCACTGTTTAGCGTCGAACTTCACCGGAATAAACTGCGCGGCAAACTTCTCGTACTCAGTTCGAGGAATCCGCGCCCAGTCCATGATCCACTCGCCCGTCTTCTCGGAACGTTCGCCCTTGTATTCGCCCGCAGGCACGGCGTAGATACCCCAATGGATGAACATGCCGAACCTTGCCTCGCGCCACCAGCGCATACGCTGATCGCGTTCGGCCGTTTGCTGAGCGAACAACGGAGTGCCGAGAAGAAAACAGACGAATACCAACGAGGTTACAATTCTCAGTGTCATTTCTTAACGAATCTTGAGGTTGCGAACCAGTCGATGAAGGTTGTTTGGATGGATACCCAACAACTTTGCTGCCTCCGTAAAGTTGCCCGCTGTCTCGTGAAGAACTTTCGCGATGAGTTGTCGTTTCGCTTCGCGGATCGCTTCATGGTATCCCATAAGATGTTGGTCCACATCGTCCTCACTCTCGATTACGCTTTCGGGAAGATCCTCGGGAACGATTAACTCGGTAGCTCCTAAAACCACGGCCCGTTCGATCGCATTCTCCAACTGCCGGACATTGCCCGGCCAGTCATAATCGCATAACAGTCGCCGGGTCTCGGCCGAGATTCCCGTCACGCGCCGCTTACACTTGCGGCTGTACTCCGTCACGAAGTACGCCGCCAGCAGCGGAATGTCCTCGCGTCGCTCGCGTAATGGCGGCATTGGAATGGAGACTACATTCAACCGGTAATAAAGATCCTCTCGAAACTGGCCGCCCTTTGTTGCGGCCTCGAGGTCGCGGTTGGTTGCGGCGATCACGCGTACGTCAACTTTGATTGAACGCGTGCCGCCGACACGCTCGAATTCGTGCGTCTGCAATACTCGCAAGAGCTTTGCCTGAATTGCCGGTGACAGCTCACCAACCTCATCGAGGAACAACGTGCCGCCATCGGCAAGCTCCAACTTGCCTCGCTTCTGTGCAATCGCGCCAGTAAAAGCGCCCTTTTCGTGTCCAAACAATTCGCTCTCGAGCAGGCTTTCCGTCAACGTCGCACAATTAATCGCAATGAACGGTTTACTCGCTCGCACACTGTTAAGATGGATTGCACGGGCCGCGAGTTCCTTACCGGTGCCGCTTTCTCCGAGGAGCAGGACGGTTGACGACGTAGCGGCAACCTTCGAGAGTCGACTATAGACATTGCGCATGGCCTGGCTTTCGCCAATCATCTGGTGTTCCAGTTTCACTTCCTGCTGGAGCCGCCGGTTCTCTTTTTCCAACACTTCAAACCTGCGCACGTTCTCGAAAGCGATAGCCGCGATGCCGGCGATTGCAGTCAGCAGTTGGAGATGTCCTTTATCAAACCGAGAAGCGCGTGAGCTCGTGTCAAAATAGATGACGCCGAGCGGTTTAGCGTAAGCAACGAGCGGCACGCACAGTAATGACGAGATTTGGTTCTCTACCAGACTGGGCAGACCCGCAATGTCCTCATTCTCGACGACGTCATTGCTCAAGATCGCCACTACTTCGCTTAGCACTTGTCTGGAGATCGTTTGACTGACCTTGATTGATTCCTTGGCGCCGCGCAGCCGGTGCCACCCACGGCATGAAACGAATTCTTCACCGTCCTCGTCTGTCAGCAGGACCGCGCCGCGTTCGGCCGGCAATGCCTCGAGCGCGAGTTCGAGTAGGCGCAGTTGTAAGGTGGTCCAGTCGGTGATTGAGTTGATGGTGTTGCTGATTTTTAATAAGGCGTTGCGTTCCCTGATAGCGCGCGAATCACCCGCGGCATCCGACAGAGCGCCTTCAGGCCGCAGGTAAAAAGCCTGCTCACGTTCGAGTCTGACCGTGGAACGATTGATCACATCGCCATCCTCGAAATGGTCCACCGCACTTGCGGTGGTCTCATCGGTAAGGAAGATGAAGCGAATATCGCCGAGCGAGATCTGATCGCCATTAGTAACGGCTTGCTCTGCAACGGGCAGGCCGTTCACAAATGTGCCGTTGTAACTCTCGAGATCGATGACCTGAAAAATGTTGGTGCTGCCGTTCTTTCTGAGCAGGCAATGGCGACGTGAGACCGAAGGGTCGTTCAGAGAGACAGTGTTTGAGACGTCGCGACCGATCGATATCTCATCTTGCGTGAGGTCGAAGGCCGTTCCTTTCATGGCGCCGGAGATGGCGATCAATCTAGGGATCATTTCGGGCGAAGCATATCAGAAATGATAGGCAGCCAATCAATATTGATAGATTGCGGCGTCCTGAAAATCGCGATGCACTGCGTTTTTAGGCCAACTGACGTGTGGCACACGGATGGCAAAAGAATTGTGTTATCAGCAGTGGTTACGTCTTGCTGAACCGAGCGAGGGGCCGAGGCCCAGACGGCATGATTCGATCGGCGGCAGATGTAACCACTTCAGCCTCGATCCGTGCGTCCACCGGGGCCTCACGAACTTTGAGATTAACGACAAAGGAGTCGAAAGATGACCTTTACAATCGACGGTCAACCATACACCTTTAACCTGCAACTTGATCAGTCCAATAAATTAACGGGTTTTACCGCATCGACCCAGAGCACCACATATGTGTGCTCGATCCAACTGGCCTCTAATGAGGATGTGCCGGAGTTCGTCTGCTGCACCCCAAGCGGCTGCACGGCCGGAGGCTGCGGTCCTGGTTCGGGAAATTGAAGCAGCACCCGCGACTCAGTTACCAATCAAAAAGAGCCGTTGTCGGTATTCATGAAATCGCGGACAAGGATCAGGTCCCTCGTTTCATTACCTCGCACCAGGACCAATCTTCGATCGTTCTGAGCCCAGTCGAAAAAGAAGATTCGATTCTCCTGGAATTCCGTCAACGGCTTTGGCTCGCCCCCGGATAAAGCCTGGCGCCAGATATTTGAGACGCCTTGCACAGTCGATACGTAGGTCAACGCGGCGCCGTCAGGCATCCAGCGAAGCCCGGGCCATTCGGGCTCGACCGTCGGCGGTAGAGGAAACGTCGCTACCGTCGGACCACCCTCGATCGGGACAACAACGATTTCCCACGCTGTGGAGTCCGGTCGCCGCGCGAAGCAGGCGACTAGTTTTCCATCCGGCGCCACATCAGGTTGGGTTGCCCTTTCGCTCACTAATGTGACCGGTTCTCCTCCGTCAATCGATACTTTTCGAATGCTGTACCGGGTACTGTTAATGCTGTGATATACGACCCACTTTCCATCCGGGGTGAAACGCGGCAGATCTTCGTCGCCTCCGTTAGTCAACTGTTTTGCGTTGGCGCCATCGGTATTTACTCGCCACAGATGAGGGTGACGCCCCTCGAATGACACGTGAACTATGTAACGGCCATCGGGGGAAGCAGCAGGTTCCAAATTGGTCCGTTCATTGAACGTGAGCTGTTTTCGATTACTTCCGTTCGCTCCCATGCTCCAGATTTCGTATGGGCCAGTAATGTTGGAAGCGAGAACAAAATTGTAGTCCGAGGTCCAGGCAATGCCCATTCTTCCGAGATAGCGACTCGAGGGAAGCTGTTCCGACGAGTTGGAACCACTGGTATGAATCCAAACGGAAGAGGCGGTTTCATTTTTGATTGTAAGCACCACTCGCGAATCTTTCGTAGCGCTCAGTCCCACATAGTGACTCGGATCGTTCGTGACTCTTTGTGCGGCGCCTCCTTGTCGATTCACAAGCCATAATTGCAACACCGGGGAGTTGGCTTCGGACGCGTTCATCAAGAAACCACTGCCGTCGGTTAACCAGATAAGTTTCTCGATATTGTTCCAGCGACCGTCGTTGATTGTATTCATCCGTCCATCGGCAACGTTTACCAGAATTATCTCGCGGTATGTTTCGTCAGTGATGCTGTAGGCGGGCACCGCGATCGTGGTCCCGTCCGGCGACCATGCAGGACCACTCGAGTAGAAACCACCTCGACTGAACAGTTGCGGCTCCTTCAGTGTTGCCAATACCCTTTCATTAGTTCCGTTAGCATCGGCGACTATCAACGCGGTTGCGCGAACGTCTGCCACATATCTTACGAATGTGATTTGCCGGCCGTCAGGGGAAAAGCTCACTGGCGTATCTACGTTGGGGGCCAGTCTTCGCGCGGCGCCGCCGAACGTCGCCACCTGATAAAGATCCGCGGAGTCGCCTTCGGTTTTTAGATACGACAAATAATCGCTATTCGGGAAGAATGCGAGCCCCTTGTATTTCGTGTTGCCCGGACTGACTACCTGGAGATCAGTTCCAGTGGTTAATTGCCGGAGCCAGATGCTGTGCCTGCCGCCTTCGTCGTTAACGTAGGCAACGTACTTTCCATCGAGTGATATTGCAGCTTCGACTACGTTTCCGCCGATTCCCAATCGCACTTGCTCGGCCTGTGCGGGCGGTTTCTGCTTCTTTCGGCTGAAGAACCACCAAGCTGAGATGCTGCCAACGAGTAGCAGTCCAACAACGATCGCCGCCAACCATTTAATTCCCCGGCGATCATGAATGACTTTAGCCTCGGGTTTGCGCAGTAGCTGAGTTTCATCGATCGACAGGCGGAGAGATCGCGAACTTGAAAGGCTGAACTCCAGCGTTTCCAGATCGGCAGCCAACTCACTCGCCGACTGGTAGCGTTGATCCGCCGACTTTTCCAGGGCCCGCAACGTGACCCGCTCGATGTCAACGGAAACCGCATTATTGACTTGTGAAGGCGGAACAGGCTTGTCGCGAATCACCTTTGCGCAGATCTCCATTGGCGTCCCGCCGCCGAATGCCGGCTTGCCGGTCAAACATTCGTAGAGCACCAGCCCAAGCGAGAAAAGGTCACTGCGTGAGTCGAGTTTGACTCCCAGCGCCTGTTCCGGAGAGAAGTACATCGGAGTTCCGACCAGCATTCCCTCGCGCGTTCGAGTATCAAACGAGTTCAGATCATTGCTGGGTTCGAGCGATTCGAGTCCGATCTGTTTGGCGAGGCCGAAATCGAGGACCTTCACGATGCCGCGATCGTCAACGGCAATGTTCGACGGCTTGATGTCGCGATGAATGATGCCGTGCCGGTGTGCTTCTGCCAGTGCTTCGGCAACTTCGCGCACGATCCGTAGACACCTTGGGATGGTCAAGCTGCGTTCGCGGATCAAGTCAGCGAGGGTCTTCCCCTCGATATACTCCATCACGATATACGGTTGTCCATCATCGGTTTTGCCGTAATCATGAATCGTCGCGATATGGGGATGTGACAAAGCCGAGGCCGCGCGGGCCTCACGAAGAAATCTGCCGTGGTTTGAATTGGATGTCTTGATCGCCACACGACGACCGAGGACCGTGTGCTCAGCCAGGTAGACCACACCCATTGCCCCACGTCCAATTTCTTTGACGATTCGATAATGAGAAATGACCTGGCCTATCATTGCGCGGCACTCATGGGAACACGGATTAGGAGAATAATTGAGACGATTTTAGAGCGGCGCGCCGAGAAAGGAAACGAGGCGTAGCAGATCGGCGAAGACGCCTGCGGCCGTTACTTCCGGCCCAGCGCCCGGGCCTCTCACGATCATCGGCTGCATGTTGTAGCGCGCGGTTTGGAAGCTCACGATATTGTCGCTGCCGGTGAGGCTCGCGAACGGATGCGAAGCCGGATAGTTGAGCATCTGGGCTGACAGATTGCCGTCAGCGTCTATCGTCCCGACGTATCGCACAACCTCACCTAGATTGCGCGCGGAGTCCAACAACGTCGCTATCTTATGATCGTGTTTACCGAGCGCTTCGAGATACTGGTCCACAGTACCGCTGCGCAAGTCTTCAGCCACCAGACTCTCGACCCGAACCGAATCCATCTCCACTTCAAGGCCCATCTCGCGCGCGAGAATAATGAGTTTGCGCGCGACGTCGGCACCCGACAAGTCCTCGCGCGGATCCGGTTCAGTCAGTCCTAACGAGTGCGCTTCGCGAACAACTTCGGAGAACGTGCGTCGACCGTCGAGCGAGTTGAAGATGTAAGAAAGCGTTCCGGAGAGCACGCCCTGGATCTTGATGATCTCGTCCCCCGTCTCTACGAGCCCGCGCAGCGTCTGAATGATCGGCAGGCCGGCGCCGACGTTTGTTTCATAGAGGAAGTAACGTTGATGCTTGCGGGCGGTCTCGCGCAGACTGCGATACGCCGACAACGGCCCGGCGTTACTCTTCTTGTTCGGCGTGATGATGTTGATGCCGCGCGACAGCCAGTCTTCATAATGCGTCGTCAACTCGTTGTTGGCAGTCGCATCGATCAACACGGCGTGCGGCAGGTAGTCGGCATTGACGTGATCGATAAAAGTCTCGAGGTCGGCGGTTGTCGAGCTCGCGCCTAATTCGTCCTGCCAGCGATCGAGCGCCACGTGACCGTCGGCAAGGACCATCTGACGGGTGTTCATGATGCCGCGCACTCGCAGGTCGATACCGCGATGGCGCTTGAGCTCTTCAATTCGCGTTTGCAGTTGACTCAGCAGCGTGCCGCCTATCAGCCCGGTGCCAATCACGCCGATTGACAGAGTCTGGTGCGAAAGATAGAAGGCGGAATGAATCGCGCGCAACGCCTTTGTGGCTTCAGCCTGTTGGATGACGGCCGAGATGTTTCGTTCCGACGACCCCTGCGCGATCGCGCGCACGTTGATGCCGGCCTTGCCGAGCGCACTGAAAAACTTCCCCGCCATCCCCAAACGCTCGATCATGCCGTCGCCGACCATGGCGATGATGCAACAACCATCAGTCAGATCGATGCTCTGGATCTCGCCACGCTGCATCTCGACAGCGAACGTCTCCTGCACCGTCTTTTTCGCGAGCTCAGCGTGCACGCGAGGAACCGCGAAACAGATCGAATGCTCCGAACTTGCCTGCGAGATCATGACGACCGAGACGTCGACCGCGCGCAGGGCGCCGAAAACTTTGTGAGCGACGCCCGGAATGCCCATCATTCCCGTGCCTTCCACGTTGATCAGGACCATGTCTTCGACAGCGGCAAAACCTTTTATCGGCATGTCCTTTGGTGAGGTGGCGGATATTCGAGTCCCGGGCGCATCAGGCTTGAAAGTGTTCTTGATCCAGACCGTGATGTTGTGCGCGATGGCGGGCGACATCGTGTTCGGATGGATGACTTTTGCGCCGAAGTACGCCAGCTCCGCAGCTTCCTGATACGAGAGTTCAGGTACGACGACGGCCTCCGGGACCAGCCGCGGATCAGCGCTGAACACGCCATCGACGTCGGTCCAGATCGTGACGGCTTCGGCGTCCAGCAGCGCGCCGAAGATGGAGGCTGAAAGGTCGCTGCCGTTTCGTTTCAACGTCGTCGTGACTCCATCGGGTGTGGAAGCGATGTAGCCGGTGATCACGAGGAAATGAGTGTCGAGAAGCTGTGCCTGCTCGTTGTGTAGTTTGTGCTTTGAAGTCTCCCAGTCGACGCGGACGGTGTTGGAGTTCGGTTCGACGACGAGAGCCTTGCGCGCATCGAGCCAGGTTGCGCGATGACCGCGGGAATCGAGATACGCGTGAAGCAGTTGGGCCGACCATAGTTCTCCATGGCCGGAGACGAATTCGATAATGCGCTCGGACGCGAGTCTCGCGATCCAAACGCCTCGCAGCACTTCCTTGAGAGCGTTGAAATCGGAGACGATGGTGTCGCTGAGACTCCTATGCTCAACAAGTACAGGTAAGGAAGGGGGCAACGCCCCCGCTGTCGTTGAAGCGGGGGCGCACTTCGTTTGCCCACCTTCCTGACTTGTTCTTGATGCCGGTTCAAACTCTAGTTGCGCGATAGTATCGAGGTGACGTTCTTGCAGTGACTGGAGTATTTGTAAGTAAGAATCGTCCTGAGCTGCGGCCAGGTTGACGGACTCGATGAGGGCGTTGGTGACGCCGCTCATCGCCGAAACTACAACTGCAACACGCGCCCCCGATCGATCGGCAAGCAAAATTTCACACGCTGCTCGATACCGATCAGCGCCGGCCAAACTGGTGCCGCCAAATTTGTGAACTGTCCAGCCGCGATTCATGCTCATGGCTCCCGCGAGCCAAGAGCATACAGTGATTAAGCCGCCACGGAAAAGAGTTCAACTCCGGAGCGGATTGGAAAGACGGAGTCGAGTCGGGTGATTTGCAGAACCTGGCGCAGAGGATCGCTGATGTTCATGAGTTCAAAACGCATATGCCTGGTCTGGGCCTGTTCGCGCAGCCGCAACATCACACCGAGGCCGTGTGCGTCCACCAGCGAAACGTGCGAAAGGTCCAAAATGACTGTCCTGCTTGCCGGGAGATGTTGAATGACATCATGCAAGCCGTCGGTTTCGCCGACGACAAAGTTACCCTCCAGGTTCAGTAGGGAGACCGTACCCAATTTCTTGCTTTCTACGTTCAGCATCACCTTGTCACCTCTGTTTATTCGGACGGTCGTTCAAGCAACTCAGCCGTCTCACTCTGTTGACGTTGAGATTGCGCAGTTCGTTAACTAGTGCCAGCGAATTTTGTCCGCTGAAGAGATAACACCGCCGAAGCAGAGTTTTAGGGCATTAGTTTTTCGTTAACTTTCTGAGCACGTCGGCGAGTCGCATGACCTCGGTCAAATCGCCCGCCGCCCGCGACGCCATTTCGGTGTCGTAAACCCTCGGCTGCTGAAACAGTGGATTATCGACGAACCTCATCAAGGCCTCGTCCAACTGCCGCAAGCCCGCGGTCAGATCAACTTCGGTTTCGGGCTTGGGTTCTGTCTTGGGAATGGCGAGGCTGGACCGCAGCCGTTCGGCGAGCTTCTTTATTTCACCCAGACTCGATCTGATTTCTTTGTTAGTGATTTTCTGAATTTCGGGGCCGGTTTCAAACACTCGCGCCATCAGGCTGTTGTTTACGATCTGGAGCTGGCGGAAGTCGTTTCTAAGGGCGAGTTGATCGACGCGTTTTTCACGGGCGTTTGGTTGAAGACGGGCCTGGCGTCGAAGGTTTTCGAGTGCCCATTCTCGGTTTTGAATCTGTTGTTGGGCGGCGAGGCGGTTCGAACTCTGGGCCTGCGAGTGGGAGATGCAGGAAAGGAGTAAAGAGATACAGCAAAGTTGCGCGGAGAGCTGGGGAGCAAAGCGTCGCACATTGACCTCCTCTTGCGGATCGGGCGTTTATTCAGTTTTCAGTAGAAAGCGCGAAAGGGGTACCGCTTGAAGCGGGCGCAGTATATAGAGGACGCGCTCGAGAGGCAACAAAATTTTGAATCCCTCACCAAAAACTCAGACACAGTATTACGCACGTAATCAGCACTACGCACGCAATGTAGTCAGTACCACCTGCGATAGCGGGTGGGTGATCGATCAGCTACCCACCCGCTATCGCAGGTGGTACTGACCCGTTATGCAGGTTCCTGAACTAACCCGATCTCGTCCCGATCGACAGACGAGGAGCTTGGCTTGTCCACGACCTTCACCGCGGACGACGAGGTCATGAACGGCCGTTCACAAACGCGGAAGAAGAACCACGCGAATACGACGGACAAGGGCATTGTTATCACGAGCGAGATCGTGCGGATGTGCCATTGCGTGAAACCGAACCAGTACCAGTGCATCAGCACGAACGAATGCATCAAGTAGAGTGAGTAAGAGATCAGTCCGATCGGCGCGAGCAGCGAGATCAAGTGCGGCACGCGCAACGAGTTCTGCCGCCATCGCTGTTCCGCCGCGACCGCATAGTTAACGAGGATAAAGAATGCAACTCCCCAGGCCGGGTGCGTGATGACCCAACCAGCATCATGCAACCAGCTTATTTGGTCCGTCGTCGGCAACAGCAAAGCCACTGCCGCTGCGAATACCAGCGCCACGGCGCCGATTGAAATATTAAAACACCATCGAGGCAGCTTTATTACTCCGACAGCCGCTTCGACACTCAACGCGCCCAGGGCCCAGATGAACCAGTTCGTCACAGCCGCTTCCGTTGTGGGAATGTGGAAGCCGAGTGGTCCACTCAAACCGCGGCTAAGCAATAGCCAAACGACGCGCGCGGAAAAGCACAACACCAGCGTCTTCTTCCAGCCGTAACGAATCCGCAGGAAGAGGAGCAGGAAATAAGCGAGGTACAGTTGTTCTTCGATCGCGAGCGTCCAGAACGCGCCGTTGATCGTGTAAACAGTGCGCGGGTCGATGTTGTGCAACATGAAAAGGTGAAGCACAAGGTCCCAGATGTAAAAGGCGTTGACGGTAACGGGCGTCTTGTAGGCGAGGATGAGGACGTACAGCGCGAGCGCCACGAAGTAGGGCGGGTACAAGCGCCGGACTCGTCGTTTCCAGAATGTTCCGAAGTTGATTACCGGCTTCTCGACACCGGCAGCGCGGGCCTTGGCCCAGTGCAGGTGAATACAAAAGCCGGAGATGACGAAGAAAAGATAGATGCCGGCAAAAGCGAAATGGACGAGGTAACTAGTGAATGTCGGTAACCACCACTCCCAACCGGTCCAGGCAGTCTGTTTCGACACTCCAAGAGCGTGGTACGTGATGACGAACAGTGCCGCGCCTCCACGCATCGCGTCGAGGGTAAGCATGCGACTAATTGTATTCCCCGTCTTAGTCAGAACCGGGCCATGTCAGCGGAAATGTGTGTTGGGAAGTTCACGCGATTCGTACATTTCGTTTCAACGTTTCGACGACAATTTGCAACTAAGGTGTAATAATCCCATGGCCATGAACATTGCAACAGTCATTTTGCTGATACTGCTGCCGCTGGCCGTTAACGGACAGCAGCGCTCGCGCGCCGAAATTTTGAGAGAGGCAGGGAGGCTTGGCACTGAAGCTGAGCGATTACAAGGCGAGGCTCTCAAGAAAGTAGACGCAGGTGCGGATCGTAAGGTGATTCGCGAAGCGGAGCGGGTCGCCGCGGAGACTTTCGAGAAAGCAGTTGAATTGTGGCGTGAAGCGGGCGATGACGATCGGCTCCGGGCCGGCTTCGACGAGCTCACGCGCCTCTATTCGGTCGTCGGCGATTACGACCGTGTGGTCGATCTACTGACTCGCGAGGCGGACTACTGGGCGAAGCGTGGCAATGTTGCTATGCAAACTGACATGCTCTTCTTTTTGGGAATGCGCCAGGGACAGATGAAAAGAGAAGCCGCCGGAATCGAGACGCTCGAGCGAGTGGTAGCTATGAGCCGGGAGGCTGGCCTGCGGTCGTTGGAACCGAATGCTCTCTCACAGCTTGCCCTGCTTTATAAGCGGGTCGGGCGCAAGCAAGACGCCGAGTCGGCTGAAGAGACTGCGAAGAAATTGTGGTCCGCGATGCGGGTGCAACCCGCAAGCGCGTTGCTATCGAAGCCCGTTCCACCAGCAACAATACCGGGCCAGTGGGTCGATCTGCCTGGCGCGCCGGCGGCGGCTGAGTACCGCGTCATAGAGGGTGTGAATGAGGCCGTGCTGGTCAATCGATCTTCGAAAGGGATTAATCTGGTCACGTTTGGCTGTGTCGCGCTTGACGGTAATGGAAAGGCGCGCGTGTTGTACGAGCTGATGGGCATGGGAATGAGCGAGGGTGGTGTGAGACCGGGGTCCTACTTCCACGTTTTTCGCTCGTTGACTGGTCCGCTGAATCGTTGGACAGACGAGAAAATGGGCTGCGAAGGCGAGGCCAAAATGACGTTGATAGAAGCTGGGTTCGACGATCAAACCATGTGGAAAGCAGACGGCGTGAATTGGTCACGTTAGGTGGCGGCTTGAAGGATGATTAAACATGACGTAGTGCTGGATCGACTCCGGCAATGGGCCGAGGAAGAACCTCTGGTCCGTGCGGCAATCCTGACGAGCTCACGCGCGATCCCGCACGCGCAAACGGATCCCTTCTCGGACTACGACGTCATTCTCGCACTCAGCGATATCCAACCTTTTTATGAGAATCGAACGTGGCTGGAAACCTTCGGCTCCGTGCTCGCCGTATATCGTGACCCGCTGATCAACGATCGTGGATTCACGCGCTCAGCGTATGTCACGCAATACGACGACTCGCTCAAGATAGACGTCAACCTGTGGCCCGTCGAACTGTTGAAACAGATCGTGAGCGAACCGCAACTTACGCCTGAGTTTGACGCGGGCTACAAGGTACTGCTCGATAAAGATCATCTCACCGATGGACTGCAACCGCCGTCGTACAAATCGTACATTCCCAGGCGGCCCACCGAAACAGAGTACCAGGCTTTGCTGGAGGGTTTCTTTCTCGACTCTGCTTACGTTGGGAAGTTTCTCTGGCGCGATGACCTGATTGCAGCAAAATACATGTTGGATGACTCTTTAAAGCGGCTACATCTGGTCGTAGTGCTCGGATGGCGTATCGAGCTCGATCATCAGTGGTCGTTGAAATTGCTGCCTTACGGTCGAGGCTTGAAACGATGGTTGCCGCCTGATGTTTGGACAGCTTTGGAAGAGACTTACACGGGCGCCGATTTGAGTGCGAATTGGTTGGCCCTATTTCGGACCATCGACCTGATGCACCGCGTTGCGGCTGAGGTTGGTGAACGGCTCGGGTTCCGCTATCCTGAGCAATTGGAGCAGCGAGTTGTAAGTTATTTGCAGAGAGTCAGAGAATTCCGTGCATAAAATCTTCCTGGTCTGCCTGGTGTCGCTGATGTTGGCCCTGAATGTCGCGGGTCAGGACGCAAACTATCGATCTGCTGAACAACTCCAGCGCGAAGTCACTCTTCTCCTGCTCGACAAGAAGATCAACGACGTCGCAAACAGGCTCGACGCCGAAAGCATTTCCTCTGCTTCCTTGCTTCGCCGGCTCGTGATCTACGGACGCGCGGGCCAGATGTCGCGCGTCCGCAGCACTCTTCGTCAACTGGCGGCGCTCGAAAGTTGGCGATGCGAGGTTGGTTCCGATCTGAAGTGGCTTATCCGCAGCGCTGACTCGAGCCTCGACGGCCAGCGTTTCTTCTACGAACGAATTTGTCCCGACACCAGCGACGGCGCTGAAGAGTTCGTCAACAGTTGGAACAGCACTGGCGACGCGAAAGCGCTCGACGCGTGGCTGGCTGAACGTTCCAGTCGAAACGACGAATGGTTGATGCTGCGAGTACAGCTTCGTGCCAAGACCGGCACGGCGGGCGAAGTGCTGGATGCGCTCGCTGCCGAGGTAAGGGCCAATCCGTCTGACTGGACGCGACTCGAGCGTTACTTACGAGCAAACAGCCGTGCTGCCGACCTTCAGGATCTTTCGTGGCTCGCCGACACTTTCACGGTCCGCACAGCCTTCGAATATTTCGATCTTGCCGAACGCGTGCGAAGCAGATCGCCTCAAGCCGGCGCGAAACTTCTATCCAAGTCGCTCGAGATTCCTTTCACGGACGCGGACGTGAAACTCATTGACGAGCGGATCAATCGCTATCGTCAGATGCCGCCGTCGATCAAGGTCAACTGGGAGAAGCAACTGCGCTACTGGACCAAACGCAGCCTGGCTGAAACGTACCAGCGGATGAATCAATCGCTGGCTGCGCAACCGTTGATTGAAGAGCTCGTCGCTATGAAAGGCGACGACATATTGCTGCAAGACATCCATCAGTTAGCCGGCGCAGTGCAAGGCGGTTCCGGACAACGAGTGATAGAAACGAAGGTCATTCAAGACGAAGTTTCGCGACATTCAACTGCTGAATACTGGCTGGAACGCGCGAGCTATTACGACGGCCGTAAGGAGTACGAGCGCGAGCGTGATTCTTACCGGCAAGCCCTGGTTGCGCTGCGTGCAAGACCTGACGACGCCGGCGCCCTGCGAGAGCGATTCAAAGTCGTCAATGCGTTTGCCTCGTTTCTGGTCCATCGCGACGACCACGAGCTTCAAGAGCTTTTGACAAGTGAGTTGAGCAGCGTCGCGCCTGAAACGGATTACGCATTTGAGATAGCCAGACGGATGCTGGATCTCGACGACTTGCGAAACTCACTGCTGGCGAAACGACCTTCGTTCCTGGTGCGAATGCTTGATGCACGCCGCGAGTGGGAGAACTACGAAGCCTACTTCATCGAACATATTGTCCGTCGAGACCAGCTTCCTCCGGACGCGATCGAGAAAATCTGGTCCAGCCTCGAATCTATCGTTCGCGATCCGGGTTCAATGCGCGCTTATCGACTTGCCGAAGCCTTGCAGTCGAGCAATGAATGGCAGCGTGCGATTCCGCTTTGGCGTGGATACATCGAGCACGCCAGGCCGACGAATTGGGAAGGCTACAAAGCAGACGCGATTACCGCGTTGTTCACCGCCTACTGTCGCACGAAACAATGGCAGGCGGCGGAGAAGCTCTTGACTGCCAACCAGGACGTGTTCTGGCATGTTCTGCCAAGGTCGCTAGGCGAGGTCGCGGTCGTTGCCGCGCAAGAGAACGCGATCGACGACGCGATGCGTTTGTGGCGAATGAGTTCGAACCTCGATCGACGAAACCTCGAACCTCTCTCGCAACTCGCTCAAACGAACGCGAAGCCGCAACTAGTGGCGATGTACTCGAAGATGAAGCAGGAAGATCCGCAGTCCACGATTCCCGATCTCGCGCTACGCCTCTTGCAATAAAAACTCACTAACGCTGGCCAATATAAAAGGGAATACGTTGTGAGGCGTTCTTCTGCGTTTTGCGATCCTGGACCGTGACTTCGAGAACGTAACGTCCCGCCGGCAACCCTGTCAGATTCACTTTCGCTTTGAACGGTATGCGTTGGAGATCCGTTTGCTTGTCGACTTCAACTGTCTTTGACGGGATCGAGACTACCGAGCGGCCGTCTTTGTAGACCTGTACCTGCGCCGCCAGATTGTTCGAGCCGTTGTAGATGAACGTCATGAAGTCGAGCTGCGAGTTTTCCGCGAAAATCCTGTCAACGCTCCACTGTATCTGTCCGCCGCCAGCGCTTCTGTTCGGCACGCTCTCGAGCCCGACGATCAAACTGCTCAGCGTCAGTTGGCGCATCGAAAGATCCGGAATCACGATCCACTCCATGGCGCTCCCCAAAATCCCGCTGCGATCGTCGCGCGCGGCCACGCGGACCTGGTAAATCCCCGGCTTCAATGGAGACGGATAGTTGTAGATAACGTTTGACGACGCCGGCCCGCCGTCACTCGCCGAACGTGGGCTGACTTTCAATTGCGTCTTGAACGCTGCCGCGCGTTTGCCTTGATCGTTGAGAACGACGCCGGCAACGCTCAACTGCGCCGGATCGCGATCCTGATCGCCATACGAAAGAAGCTCCGTCGGCGCCTGGACCGAAGTCGTCAATACGGAACCGTTCGTGGGCGTGTCGAAGTAAAGCAACGAGAGGTGGAGCGGAAGCGACTGTCGGGCGTGAAAGTCGTTGAGGGCTTCGCGCAAATCCGCATCCGCCTTCGACTCAATCTTTTTATCTTCTTCGGAAGCAGGCGCGGTTTTAGCAGCAGCGGCAGGATGATTGACGAAGCCGCGTGCAGAGCGCACGGTCAACTCGGGACGGCCAATCACCGCGATCTGGATCTTCCTGAATGTCTCAGACTTCTCTTCGTTTCCTTCGGGACGCCATGCGATCAAGTAGTAACGAGAAGTCTCAGTCACCGCCTCGTTGATGAATTGATCGAACGCGTTCTGGTTTCGCAAAGCGCGTCCGCCTGTGTCGACGGCAAGAGCATTCATTGCGTCCTGAGAGGCGGCGATCTCACGCGCGTTAGCGTGCTCCAGAGTGCCGTTAGGATCCATCGGCACATTGCCGGTCGCGTCGAGTGCGCCCGATACCAAGCCACGCGCGTCGATCGTGTAGATCACCACTCCCGCGCGGCGAGCCTGATCCGTTATGCGTTCGAGCTGATTGCTTGCGATTGGGCCGCGTGGTCCTGCGTCGGCGAGAAAACCGTCGGAGAAAAAGAAGGCGAGCTTGCTGCCCGGCATGCGCTCCGCGGAACGTAGCAGTGTGTCGAGCGAGTAGTACGTGTTGTAAGTGACTGCGCCGGCCTGCGTGAGGATCTGACGCGCGCGGTTCTGGACTTCGATTTCACAATGACGGCGCATCGAGGCGCGTTCCTGCCGCGTTACACCTTTCGGCGCCGAGCGCAGGCAATCGTTCACGTAGAACTCAAAAACGTCCGAATCGTCCTTGCGCTCGATGGTGAGCGCCATGTATTCCGTCATTCGGCCGTTGGGATTTCCGGCGTAATCAGTAACGACGTACGGCACGTGATTGAGCCGCTCGACTGCCGCGCGCAGCACTTCCTTGTTGTCCGTGAACTGTTGCAGGAAACCGATCTGGCCGCTCGACGACGCGATCGCAACCAGGTCGTTCGGGCCCATCTCCTTGTCAATAAAATCGGTGAGCGTTTTGCGCGTGCGGCCGAGACTGTCGAGTGAGAGATGGCGGTCGTCAAGGAAAAAAACGATCGTGCGTTGCCGGAATGAGACGCCGGACGGAGGCGCTTTGACGGGCGTCGGTTCGTTTCCTCGCACGCGAGTCAATCGATCGCGTTGACTACCGGATAGGATGTTTTCGAAAAACGAGATGGGAACGACGCGGCCGTCGACGCGCAGTTCAAAATCTTCTTTCTTGAGTCCGTCGACGAGGCGGCCTTGTTTGTCGAAAACAGTGACCGCCGTTTGGACGAGCTCGGTATCGATCCTGACCACTTCGTCCTGCTGACCGAGCACTGCCCCGCCAGCGACGCAGACGATCAACAGCAATGCTGAAAGCATAGATTTGACCGTACTAACCACAGTCCGCCATGTGGGGTTAACCGCAGAAATTAAACAGTGATTGCTCATTA
Source organism: Acidobacteriota bacterium (assembly GCA_046732935.1). Classification (GTDB taxonomy): domain Bacteria; phylum Acidobacteriota; class Blastocatellia; order Pyrinomonadales; family Pyrinomonadaceae; genus PSRF01. The sequence continues at coordinate 101,779 of JBKPOC010000013.1, forward strand.
ATGCTCTGGGCCACTTCACGTGCCGCATCTTCTCCTGCATCTCGATAATCCGTTTCGTGATGCGACGACTCCGAATCTTCAATAAAAGGATCCTAATTATACTCGCGAGTGCCACTTTGGCAGCATCTCTACTTGCCGCTTCGGTAATTAAGCACCGCGCCGACAAGAGTCTGGCGGACGGGCGGTCACAGCGCGAAAAGGAGACGCTCATACCTTTCGAGCACAAGTCGTACTCACAAATCAACGACCCCGCGATCAGCATCTGGCAGAGTTACAAGACGGCGCGCGCGATTGCGAAATTCAACGACTCAATCTTCGTCGCGACCGACGGCGGGCTCGTTCAGTTTGGCCCGACTGGAAACTTCCTGCGTCACTACACCGTCCTCGACGGACTGCCCGAAAGCGATCTGCTGAGTCTGGCCGCGTTCAATTCAAAACTATTTATCGGCACGCGCACGTCGGGTCTGGTGGCGTTCGACGGCAGCCAGTTCGAAGGCTATCGCTGGACCGACCGCGTCTGCCAATCAATCGACGCTTTGCTTTCCGATTCCGGCCGCCTGTTGATTGGGACAAGAGCGGGCGGGCTGATCGCATTCGACGGTTCGCAGTTCAACGAGCTCACGGCCGGCAGTGAGCATCAACGTCTACTCGAGATCACTTTCCTGACGCGAACGGGCGTCAAGCTGTTCGTCGGAACGTTTTCTGACGGCGTGTGGATTGAAGAAGGCGCGCGCTGGTCGCACTTCACGACCGCCGACGGATTGCTGTCGAACCGCATCGTCGGCATGGCGGCTGACGACGAAAATCTTTTCGTCGCGTCCGACTACGGATTGGCGACCACGTCACTCGCGAACCTTACAACCGGGTCAGCACGGTTTCTATCAGTAGCCGTCTTGCCATCATTGTCGAGCATGGTCCAGCACGACGGCGAGCTTGTCTTATGCAAGGACAACAGCGAGACGTTCGGTCTGCACACCGATGCAGACCTTTCGCGTTTACGACGCACGATTCCCGCAACCTGGAACAGGGCCACAGTTTCAACCAATTCCAGACTCGCAATGCTGGATCGCGATCTGTGGCTGCTGAGCAACGACGGCATCCATCGATCTGACAGCGAATCGGATGCGATCCGCTTCTCTCGTTGGGGTGAAACTCGCCAGCCGCTCACGAGCAACCTGATTTCCGCCTTGTCTGTTGATTCGCAGGGAAGACTCTGGGCCGGAACCTTTCGCAACGGAATCGACGTGCTCGGCCCAGCGGGAACAGTGACCGCGCACCTCGAATCGGAGTCAGTTCGCGAAATCAATTCGCTGGTTGAAGACGCAGCGTCGAAGAAGATGGTAGCCGCATCGTCAGCGGGCCTGGTGAGTTTCGATGCAAACCTCGCGACCGCGGAACATCTTTCCGCCACCGACGGCCTGTTGAGTAATTCGATCATACAGGCGACTCCCGTCAGCAACGCGGACGCGCGACTCGATCGGTCGATGCTCGTGTTGGCAACGGCCAAAGGTCTGTCACTTGGCGTTAAGGGAAAGTTTCGCGGCGTCACGACCGTCCAGGGACTACCAAGTAACAGTCTTTATTCAGTGTTGGGCCACGATGGGAAGTTGTACGTCGGAACGCTCGGTGGACTGGCCGTACTCCAGGACGGCCGCGTCTATCGAGTCTTCAAAGATACGAATTCTAAGCTGACGCCGAACTGGGTGACGGCATTGTGTGCCGTTGGTCCGCGAGTATTTCTCGGTACGTACGGCGGCGGCGTGTTCGAGTTGACGGCGAGCGGCGACTTGCGGCCGTTCTCGGAAACGAGTCGAGCAGTGGTGAACCCAAATGCGATGTGGAGCGATGGCTCGCGTCTGTTCGCCGGCACGCTCGACGGCGCGCTCGTGTTTGATCTCAACTCCCAGGAATGGACCAAGCTGAACCGCGAGATGCCGTCGCGCATGGTGCTCAGCATCACGGGCGATGAGAAGTACGTCTACTTCGGCACCGCTGCCGGCATCGCCCGCATTGCAAATCGATACTGGAAGTAGAATTAGATGAATCGTAAACGAAGACGAATCGTCAGAATCACTCTCACTGTTGCAATCGTGCTGACCTTGGTTGTGGTCTCTCGTCTTATCTCGGCCCAATCGGGAGTCTTGATTCCGTCCACCGGCAACAAGCCGGATGCGAAGACGCTTTCACTGAACGTAATGAACGTCGACGTGCTCATCGACAACCAGCACGCGCGCGTGAAGGTGTTGCAGATCTTCGACAATCACACCTCGCAGACGCTGGAAGGCAAGTACCTGTTCGCTCTGCCGCCGGCTGCTTCGATCTTCGACTTCGCGGTGTGGGACGCCGACGTTCGCATTCCGGGCGTAATGATGGAGAAGCGGCGGGCCAACAAGGTCTACAGCGAGATCAAGCAACAAGCAGTCGATCCCGGTCTGCTCCAGCAGGACGACGAACACGAGGGCAGTTCGGCGTTCTCGGCGAAGGTCGTTCCCATTCCGGCCTATGGCACGAAGCGGATCGAAATGGAATACACGGAGATGCTGCCGGTCGATGGCCTCGTGTCGCATTTCACGTTTCCGCTGAAACCGTCCTTCGGCGATCCGCAGCCAATCGACGAGTTCAACTTACATCTGCACGTGATCAGCGAGTATCCGATCACTCCGATTGCACCACAGAATCCGCAATTCGCGCTGACGGTAACGAAGTCTGAGCCTACGGAGTTTGAGGCAGACATTAACGCTCGTGGTGTGGAGCTGAAAGAAGACTTCTCGTTCGACTATCGCCTCAACGTTCCGGACAGCACGCTTTCAGTCACCACTTATCGCGCGCCGGAACGAATCTCGAGCTACGACTTGCGCGATCCGAGTCTCGCCGTGCGCAACCCGTCGGGATACTTCGAAGCGCGCGCAGTCTTCAACCACCAGCAGAACGAGCAGACGCAACCGCCACGCAATGTCGTGCTGCTGCTCGACACGTCGCTTTCAATGTATGGCGAGAAGCTTAAACGGGCCGTGGAGGCGGTTGATTATTTCCTGCATTCGTTGTTGCCCCAGGACCGTTTCGATCTGGTGCTCTTTAGTGACGAGGCGTATCCGTTTTCGCCCGCGCCGCTGCCAGCCACGCCGGAGAACGTCGAACAAGCGCTTGCGTTTATCAAGAATTCGATGCTGGGCGGCGCGACAGATCTTCGCCAGGCACTGACGAAGGCCGTCGAGCTTTCGTCGCAACTTCCCGCGGGCGAACACAGCATCGTCCTGATCTCCGATGCGAACCCGACTGTCGGAACGCGTGACCTGAAGACGATCATCCACTCGCTCGACAAGAAGAGTGACGGCACGTCCGCGGTCCGCGTGTTTGCGTTCGGTCTGGGCAGTGATGCGAATGGAACGCTGCTCGAACAACTCGCCAAATCAGGACACGGCTACTTTGCTCGCGCGCGTGAAACGGAAGACATCGCGACTGCGCTCAAGATCTTTTTCGATCACGTCGGCAGCAACAGCATCGAAAATCCGAGCTTAACTTCCTCCGATGCCGGCAATCTTTATCAAGTCTATCCCAGTGCTGATTACAGTTTTGACGGCTCGAGCCTCGCTTATGTCGGACGTTACCGAAATCCTTCGCCGCAGACGACGGTGACGATGCAGGCGCAGTTCGGGACTGAATCGATCAAGCTCTCGCGCGACGTCGTTCTGCCGGAACTGTCAGACGTGCATCAGCATCTCCCGCGCGTTTGGGCGCGCGCCCGCGTCGATGCGCTCCTGCGCGAGATGGACCTCAACGGCGAGCGCGAAGACTACATCTCCGAGATCATCAAGCTGTCGGAAAAGTATCGCTTCGTTACGCCGTACACGGCGTTCATCGCTGCGCCGCGAGCGTTGCTGCGACCGCGATTGATTCAACCGGGCGATCCTGTCCTCCGCGTCAAGACGGACAAATCGATCAACTCGGTCTTCGCGGTGTTTCCATTCGGCGAGACACTGCCGCTGACGTTCCTGCAATCCGAAGGCGTTTGGGAAGTGCGTTTCTTTGCTCCTTCGTGGCTGCCCGACGGCACGTATCGATGCCGGCTCATGATGACGGACCGAGACGGCAACGCATACCAGGAAACGAAGAGCTTCGTGATCGACAGTCACGCTCCGAAGCTGAAGGTGAAACTCGACAACGCGACCGTCAGGGCAGGCGACGATTTAATTGTGAAGGTTTCCGCCGACTCCGATACGGTGCGGCTGTTTGCGCGTATGTATGGCTCGCAGCCAGCGCAGTTGGCCTGGTCGGCGAAGGACCAAACAAACGTCGGACGAGTTCGCCTCGCGCCGGGTCTCGCAACCGGCCGCTATACGCTCACCGTTTCAGCCGAAGATTCTGCACACAACCAGTCTACCGCCGAGGTATCGATCGATGTTGTTGCTCGTTAACCGGAAAAAGAAGGTTCCTCTTCTAATCTGTGTGGCTGTCGTTGCCATTTTCATTTACCAGTCTCAACGATCGGTTACCGCGGACAATGAAGTCGATCTCATCGACGCCGCGCTCTACACACGGCACGAGTTCTTCGGCGTGCAGGCGATCGTGCCTTATCCGACTGCCGAAGCGCGCAATCGCGTTGCCGACCTCGTGAAAAAGTATTCCGACAGACCGGCAGTCCTGCTCAAGCTCGCGCAACTCGACGAAAAACTCGGCCGTGAAGAAGAAGCGCTCCGCGAGATGCAGGCTTACGTCGAACACGAGCCGAACAAAGACGAAGCACTCACCACGATCGCCGGCTTCTTCCACCGCCGCGCTCAGTTCGACGCAGAGGCAGGGTCGCTCGAGCGTTTGTTGGCAGTGGCGACACCTGAACGACGTGTCGACGTCTTCGGCAAGTTGATCGAACTCGCCCACACGCACCGCCTCGACAAATACCTCACCCCCGCTTTTTACGAAAAGATCGTCGAACAGAATCCGTCAGCGTTCGAGATCGTCGAGCAATATCAGGACAAGCTGGTTGACGAGGAAAACTTTGAAGCCGCTTTGAAGGTGGTCCGCCAAAACAGAGATCGGTTTCCCGAACAACGCCTGGAGTTGCTCAAAAAGGAAGCCGATTTGCTCGACAAACTGGGCCGAACAAAGGAGGCCGAGGCTGTCTACATCAACGCCTTCGATCCGTTTTGGCCCATCGAAATCTCGGACCATTTCTACTCGTTTCTCAGGTCGCACGATAGGTTTTTAACTTACGGACGCGAACTGCGCGACGCTTTCCGTCGCAACCCTACCGACGTCGATACGGCAGTTCGCCTGCTTCACTATTCGAAAGAAGCGGACCGTGACACGGACGTCTTCGTTCAACTGGAAAAGGCGAGGGCTGCGCGAGGGATTACCTGGAAACAAGATGAGCTGATCACCGTCGCGCGGTTCCTGCTCTCCGATGGATACGGCGAAGCGGCTTCGCGCTTTCTCTACACGCTTTACCTGCAAGGCGAACTGAAGCCGGGAAGCCAACTCCGCGCGCGTGTCTTGTACCAGCTTTTCGAGTTGGTGTCGGATGCGGGCAACGAGCGCGTGTCGCTGACGCGCGGCGACTTGAGGTTTTATCAGGACATCGCCACGGCCGATCCTCATCCGGGAATCTTCGGCGGAATTCTCTCGCTGATTCTTTCAGACACGAATCCCCAGGATGAACTGGCTATGCAGGAAGACCGCGCCGTCAAACGTTTTAACCGGGCCGCGGCCTACCGGATCTTCACGGCTTACAAACAGGAATATCCGACGTCGCCCGAGTTGGCCCAGATGTATCTCGACATCGTCCGGCTTTATTCGGCGACGAAAGATCTCAAGGTTGCGACTGAGACACTGGCTGAGTTCGAGCAGCGTTACGGCGACGCGCCGAAGTATCCGGAAGTGGCGCTGAAACTTGCGGATGCTTATATCGCTGTTGGGAAGTCTGACGAAGAACGGGCCGTCTATCAGCGCATCCTTGATTACCTCGGACAGCACAGAGTGGAAGGCGAGATGCTCGTGCCGGGTTCTGACCAGGCGACGCCGGACGAGGGCCAGCCGCAAGCTCTGGACCTGCATTCGGAACCGACAACAGTCAAACCGCATCCGGTCGACTATCCGCCAATCTCGAATCCCGGCATCGACTATCCGGGACACGTAAGCGATTCGGAGCCGTACGACGACTACGGCCGGCGTTTCAGTTTTCCTGACTATCTCGAGGGCGCGTCTGACGCGGACGACTCCGTGGAAACAGTTGTTTACGAGACTGTGTTGTCGCGTTACGTTGCGTCGCTCGCCAAGGCCAATCGCACGTCTGACATTCTGGCGCTCTACTCCGCGGAGATTAAGAAGTATCCGCAGGAGCAGGGGCTGTACGAGCAGATGCTCCAATGGTTGGGCCAGACGAACATGGTTGACGAGCAGTTGCGCGTTTACCAGGAAGCGCTGCGAACGTTTCCCACGACGACGTGGAGCGATCGGCTCGCCCGCTGGTTCATACGGCAAAAGCGAACGGCAGAATTCGAAGCGCTCTCACGCGACATCGTGGCCAAGGTCAACGACGCTGACGCTGAACATTATCTTCAGGAGTTTGTTCACGGAAACGTCAATGCCGATCTCGCGAGCTTCGACGCGAAGCTCTATGTTGCGTTGTACACGGTCGCGCACCAGCGTTTTCCACACAATCTGAATTTCGTAAACGGCTTGTTGCAGTTCTACGGTGCGCACAAACAATGGGAACAGTGGCGCACGCTGCTGGCCGAATACTATTTCGAGTCGCGCGAAGTGCGCGATCAGTTTCTCTCGCATCTCGCCAGTAACAACGAGCTGCGGGGTTATCTTGCGCGCGCTCGGGAGACTCTGAATGCGAACGCGACCGAGGGGCAGGCGCTGTTGCCATATAAGCTTTTCCGGGCGGATGCTTCAGCCTGGCTTTCAAACTACGAAGAAGCGATCGACGCTTATCGCGAACTGAACCGGCTTTATCCGAACTCGCCGGAGTTTGCGGACCGTCTCGTCAGTTTCACGCGTTCGTTGGGCCAGCATAACCAGCGTTTCCTGGAAGAGTCCGCGACGATTTCCCACGCGCTGGCGGATGCCGCTCCGTCCGTTGCGGAGTACCGTACGCGCGCGGGCGAGATTCAGGCGGAACTCGGCGACTACGTCAAAGCACGCGGCGAGTGGGAACAACTTATCCCGACAGCACGCGGCGACTCCGAAGTCTACCTCGACACGGCGACGGTCTATTGGGACTACTTTCAATATGACGATGCGCTGCGCACGATCGAAACGCTGCGTCGCGAGGAAAACGATCCGACACTTTATGCTTTTCAAGTAGCCGTCATACTCGAAGACAAGCATCAACTGCGTGAGGCGCTTCCTGAATACATCAAGGCGCTCGGGTATAGCTATTACTTCGACGCGGACACGGCGCGTGCGAAGCGGCGTCTGGTGACGCTTTCGAAGAGGCCCGGCGTTTACGAACAGATCGACGCGGCATTCAAAAGCGAACGCAGTCGTAATAACGATTGGGACCTTGTCTGGCAATACGCCGACTACCTGAGTGATGCAGGGCGTTGGCCCGTGGCTGCAGCGTTACTCCGTCAAGAGGTGGACCGCAGCGATAACCGCTCCTTTCTTACAGCCGCGCTCGACTTCTTCGACGCGAAAGAGGAAACAGCCGGACAAATCGCCACGCTTAACCGGTTGATCGCGACGACGACCAATCAGCGCCTCGCCATCGCACACCGTCTGCAACTCGCGAAACTCTACAGCGGGAAAGGTCAGGCGGCGCAGGCAGCCAATGTCCTGCATGCACTCATAAAGAAGTATCCGAACAACTATGGCGTGCTCAGCGACAGTGCCGAATACTTGTGGCGGCTGGGCCGGAGATCGGACGCGACCGCCGTGTTGCAGTCGAGCATGCAGCGCGGGCTGGGCAAGTTTCACTATCTGTTCGGACGGAAGCTCGCCGCGCGCAAGATCGAGATGCAGCAGTTTGCTTCAGCGCAGCAGATCCTCGAACAACTCAATCGCCAGGATCGCTTGAACACCGACGTCTTCCACGAACTCGCAAAAGTTTACGTTCGCGCCGGAAATCAGGAAGGCTTACGGACGACGTTTCATGCCACCGTCGACGCGTTAAAGAAACAGGACGCGGATCCGCGCGAGATTCGCGACCAGATCGCGCAACTTCGCGAGGAGATGATCGGCGCGTTCACCCAACTGAAAGACTACGCATCCGCCGTAGACCAGCACATCGAGATAATCAACCGCAATCCCGACGACGAAACGTATCTTGATAACGCCATCAACTATGTCCGGCGCTATGGCGGCGGCGACAAACTTCTCAGTTTCTATCAAAGGACTTCGCAGGAGGCGTTCAAGGATTATCGATGGAACGTCGTACTGGCGCGTATCTACGACGCGCAGGGCGACGCAGCGAATGCGGTGCGACAGTATCGTGCGGCACTCGACAATCAGCCTGAAATGATCGAGTTGCACGACGCTCTCGCCGACGTGTTTACGCGTGCGAAGGATTACGACTCCGCGCTCGCTGCGCTGCGCAAAGCCGAGGAGCTTTCGAACGACGATCCGCTGCAAGTCAGGCGAACTATCGCCGTACTCGAAAAGGCGGGCCGTCAACGCGAAGCGGATGCTGAACGGCGCAAGCTGCCGCAGGAGACAGTGAAACCGTTTTCAGTCACCGAACAGTTCGCGGAAGCATCACGGCTGCGCACCACCGATCTCAAGAACGCCGTCCAAACCTACCGAAACGCATATGAAGCGTTTGCCGCACGGCCTTTCAATAACGAGTTGCAGTCGGCGGACATCGCCGGTTACGTGCAGACGGTCCGGTCGGAGGAACGTCTCGATGACATCACGAAACGTCTCTGGTCGTTGCGCAAGCGCATCGCCACTGAAGCTGACACTCCAAACTCGGCAAACGCCGGCAAAGCTCGAACGTTGCTGACAACGTTCGACGGAGCAGTCGTGGATGCAGTCGGCAGCGTTGCGGCCGATAAAGCCACGGGTGATGAGCTCGCTGGTTTGTATCAGTTCTTGCGCGAAGAAACTCTGCGCGAAGGAAACAACGGCGACACGCTCGCGTTTTTGCGCAACCTGAGCCGCCGCGCCGGGTTTGGATCGATCGACGAAGAAGTGTTGAAGTCGCTCAAGGATCGGGCTTATACGCAGCGCGACTGGCCTGCGTATCACACCCACCTGAAAGCTCTCGTCGATCTTTATGACAGCACTGGCGGTTACAAACGGATTCTCGATCTGCTCCAGGCTGAACGCGCTCGCGATGTGCAACTCGACGGCTTCGATTACGCGGGCCTCATCGCCACGAATGCACGGCTGCTCGGCGACAGTTCGCTCGAGTTGCAAGCGTTGCGCGAGCACTATCAAAAACGGACCGATCAGAATCAACTCGCGGCGACGGCCGATCCGATGGTCGAACGTTACTTCGAAGCGCTTTGGGAAAACGGCGACGCCGGACGCGGCGAGTTGCTGTCATGCGCACAGCATCCGACGCCGCACCAGTTGCAGCTAATCACGTTCCTTTTGTCGAAAGAGGATCGGGATTTGGTCCACGCAGCGATCGATAACTCTCCGCTTTCAACCACGTGGAAATCCGCACGCAATGCTGAAGCGAGTCTGCAACTGGGCCAGTTTGAAGCTTCGAGTGAAAACTATTTCACGACGGCGTTGAAGTTTGAACCCATTGGCCAGTTGATCAATCAGAAGCCGGATACGACGTCGCAACTGGTCGGCGACGACTGGTACAAGCTCGCCCAAACTTATGGCCGCTGGTTGTATTCGTCGAAAGACGCTGAACAGCGGTTGAAGTCGCGAGCGCTGCTGCCGGCGCGAATGGAGAGTCGCCCGCAGGACCTGGAGGAGCAGGCGCGGCTTGGACGTTGGTACCTGGAACGAAAAGATCTCGATCCGGCAATACAGCACCTCACGCTCGCCTACGAGTCAGAGCCTGAGAAGGACAATCAATTGCTTGCTGATCTCGGCTCCACGTTATTCCTTCGCGGCGACAGACAACGTGCGAATGAGTTGTGGGAGGACATCATCTCCGACGAACCCACGATCGATGATTACCGGCTCTATCTCGAGACGTTGGGCAAGAACAACTTGAACGAGCAGGCGCGAAAACGAGTGATGCCGTTTGTAGTCACTCGTCTGAAAGAAGATTTTGAAAACGAAGGCCACGTCAAATACCTCGAGCAGAAGGAGGTGTGGGATTTCTACAATCTACTCCGCATGTTAGCCAAGTCGTTCCCGGCGAATGCCGAACCTGCGAGGACCAAATTCTTCGCCGGACTGTGTGCGGCAGATCGTCGGAATAGTTTCCTGCCGGCGTTTCTGATTCGAGAGTCGCTGGTTCCGGAGTCCGACCTGGGACCGTTTTATGAGTTCCTGATTGAACGCACCGGCGGTTTGGGCAATTACAACAGCGACTATAGCTACACGGCGTTGCGCGACACGAACTTCAATGACCTGGATGCAGAGCTCGAGCTCTATCAGGACACTGACTACAAACCCCAGGAGCCTGAGGCTGAACGACTCACCTGGCAAAAAGAGTATCTCGATTATCTGATCAAACATCGTCGCAACGCGGAAGCGCGTCGAGCGGTGACATCGATCGAGCGCGAGTTGCAGCGTGTGTATGCGCGTCCTTTGTGGTTGCGTCTTGCGTCGATACGTTTGGACATTCGAGCGGGCCAGGTCGCGCGCGCCGTCGATCAGTTGCAATGGCTCGTCGGGATTAAGACAGGTGTCAATCTCGACAGTCCAAAACCACCCAGCATCGAATGGTTGAACGCTGCGGTCTATGTGTTAACTGATGAAGGCCGAGAAGCGGAGGGGCGCGATCTGCTCGAAGCTGCTTACGCGCGGGGAATCGCGTTAGGCCATTTCGAAACTACTTACTTCACCGGCCTCGCGCAGATCGCATTCGAACGCGGTGATATCGAATCGGCGCTGAGGTGGCTCAATTCGATGATCGAGTTAACCGTGCCTGAACGTAGGGAGCAGACGGCAGCGTCGCTGATGGCATTGGACCTGATCGCGGCACACGCCGTCGATAATCCGGAGACTGAAGAGGTTCAGTTCGACAAGACGACAGCGTTGCGACTGGCGTCAGAAACAGCGGGAGAGTTTGCCGCCTACGATGCAGCGGTGAACTTCCGGCAGCAACTTCTGGCGGAGTCGCCGGCTGACGAAGAGAACCGCATCGAGCTTGTTCGACTGCTTGCGGTGAACGGCAAGAAGGACGAGGCGATTCAAAATCTTGCCGACACGATTGCTGACCGTGATGCGACACGAAACTTGCGTTGGCAGGCGATCTGGCTGACGCCGGAGATAGCAGGAAACGATGACTTACTGTGGAGCAGAGTCCGCAATCGTGTTCATTCGCTCAATGCCAGCGACATTGAGATGAACGCGGCCTTGGATGCGCTAGTAATGAAGGCGGTAGGCGTTGGTGAAGCATTCAACATGATAAGGACGACAGAAACCAGCATCCCGAATGAATACTTGATCAGTCTTCATGCAGTGCTCGCAAAGAATTCGTCTGCTGCTGACGCTTTGAACAGTTTCACGACGGCATTGATTGCGGCGCGAGAATCAACCGCGTCGAAGTCGTTTGCGTTTGTCGAGGACGCGCCGCTCGAGCAGATGATCGTTCTGTATCTGAAACAGAACCAACCTCGGGCAGCGTTGAAGGTTGCGGAACGCGTTCCGGCTTTTCAGACTAATAAAGATGCCACTCCGGTGGCCCAAACAGACAATACCATCGCGCGTTATGAAACATTGCGTGAGCGCGCGCAGCATCGTCAGCGAGTGACGGCGGCGAACTTACTCGCGATGCTCTCGAACGCAGCCCAACAGATCGGCGATCTAAACCGGGCCATAGAACTGGAACGACGGAGACTTGCTTTTGCCAATACGCCTGCTGAGCGAAACGCGGCGCAAGCGCGCCTTGATAATTTGCAGCAACTACAAACTGCTGCCGGTCGCGTCCGAAAAACGCCTCTTGTGGTCGATCAAAAGCTTGTTGCCAGTGAGTAGGAGTTGAGTCATGCGCTGGAAACCACGCGTTGTTGCTTTCGTCATTTGCTTTGTAATCGGATTTTTACTGGCTGCGATTGTTGCCGCGCTTCTGAGTCGCTTCAGTCGTAAGCCGGTAGCGTCGGCAGCGTCTCCCTGCGCGAGCGCTGATTATTTCAACACGCCGGACGAGGTCCTGGCGGCGCTGAAGAACCCCGAAGTCGAAGTGCGCAGGGCAGTACATAACCAGCTGCTGCTGCGGCCTGACGTGGCTACGGTCTATTACGACTACGAGCGCGACCTCAACTATCCCGAGCGGGCGGATCGCGCGCGGCTCCAGTACGTACAACTCGACGATTCACCCGAACAGGAAGCGTTGTTGACCTACGTCAGGTTCGAGCACCCGATAGCTTTGGTCTTCAAGAAAAAATCGTGCGGCTGGTATCTGGTAGCCGCACTCAGCAGTTGGTTACGTTTCGAAGATTACCCTTACGAGAATTGGCTAACCCTGCCGTCGATCGATTCCACGACCAGGCTCTTATTAGTCCGCGACAGCTACGGCGATTCCACCTCTTACGTTCGCAAAGCACGGCTATTGAGATTGACTGGCGATGCCTTAACGCAAGTTGCGGAGATCGAAGAAGAATCCATCCAGCCCGTCGCCGGTTACGAAGGAGCGGACTGGAACGATGTGAAACGCCATCGAGTCAACAGGTACACGCTCGCATCCGACATCGCGAACCAAGTCACAGAAGAAATCATAAAACTCAACGGCGCCGTCCCACGGTACAGCTACTGGTTGGAAACCGACGGCAGTTGGCACGCGCGCGAAAGCAATTGGAATCACCGTCCAGCCACGCGCGTGAAGTTGATTGGAGTCACAAGCGAAACGCTGTCCTGGAATTCACAGGAAGGAAGATACATCAAACAGTGAACGCACTTACCGCCAACAGAAAACGTTCAATCGTGCGCTTGCTTGCCGTTGTCCTCGCATTTATCGGCGTCGCGTTCGTGGTGTTCGCCAGGACGGCTCGTGAACCCAAGAGCGCGTATGGTCTCGCGGAGGATCTGCCGCGTGGCGCGTTCGTCTACGCCCAGTTTTCAAACTTGCCGGCATTGATTGAGGAATGGGACCACTCACAGCTAAAAGAGCGATATCTGAACAGCACCAACTACCAGCAGTTGCAGCATCGACACCTCGCGCTGAAACTCGTCTCGCGCTGGGAAGAGTTCAATACCGCGCTCGGCTTTCAGTTCGATGCCGCCGCACTTACCGGCTCGGCTGAAACCAGCGCCGCCATTGCTGTTTACGATATCGGCAAGCTCGACCTTGTTTTTATCGCGCCGATGAGCGAGGAGAAGATCGCGCTCACTCAATTCTTCAAGAACAAAGATCAATTCGAAGAGGTAGAGTCGCCGGCGGGCGACGTCTATTACCGGCAGGCAGTCGAAGCAGATCGCGGCCGTCAAAAACAAGTGCTCGCCTTCGCCGCGCTGAGCGGCCGTTTCATACTTGCCACCAACGAAGATCTCTTGCTGCGGACCATCGCTAATCTGAATCATAAAAATCCGAAAGACACGCTCGCCGGCGATCCGGCGTTTGCGAATCTGAGCCGCAAGCTGAAGCCTCACTTCGTTACCGTTTGGACGGACCAGACAAAACTCAACAACGACTATTACTTCAAGCATTACTGGCTGATGCAAAACGTCGATCAGCTAAAGGGAATTCGCGCCGGTATGTTTGATCTCGAGCAACAGAAGGGAAGGTGGATCGAGCGGCGCGAGTTTCTGACTACGGGTAAGGACTATGCGAGGAGTGCGCCGATCCCGAATGCTGAACTGAAGCGGCTGTATTCGATGGCGCCTGCCGACGCGCCGTTCGTGAGAGTGCGAGCGCTTGCGAATCATCCCGAGCTGCCGGCTGCGGTGGTGCGCGACACGTTGTTCGATGGTCTGTCGTACGAAAGCGGACATGCGGGCGAATCGTGGTCGTGGAAATCTTACAGCGACGACGACTTCTATTCGTATGACAGCGACGAGGACTGGGACTATTTTTACCCCGACCGTCGCTACGATTCTTCGATTGACGACGCTTACGACGCGCACGTGATTGAGACAGAGGAACCGGGCGGCAATCCGTTAGCTCATGAGCTCGAGCAGCAGTTCTCGACTAACGTACAAGCGGCACTCGCGCCCGCTCGCCCGTCGTCGGCGCTCGTCGCAACGCGTCCCCACACGACCGATGGCCCATTGTTTGTCGAGTTTCGCAGAGCGGCGATTATCCATTTACAGTCGGCGGAAAAACTCAGACGCGATCTTCTGGAAAAGGCAATTGCGCTTGCCGCGCAGAGCAGGTTGACCGTAGCCGGGCGAGGTTCAGAACCCGCGTGGGAGAATCGGAATGAAGGTGAACACTCGTGGCAGCAGTTGCGTCTGCCGATGCTTGGATGGGAACTCTGCTATGCGATCAAGGATGGAGAGTTGATCGTCGCGAACAGTACTGAGTTGCTGAAGGCTGTGCTCGAG
>JBKPOC010000014.1:0-4779 GCA_046732935.1 Acidobacteriota bacterium
GTACATGATCACCTGATCGAGGGCGACCACATCAGCTTTGATTGTGCGTGCACAAACGGGTGTGGGGGCCGGTACCTGGGCGTGCGTGCTGACTGCTGTTAATAACAGCAGCACGAAAGATGGGAGGACGATTAGGAAGAAGGGTTTCCTCCTTCGATAAGTGTGCTGTCTAGTTTTCATCTTTCTCCTCCGGGGACGGGTTTGGCGATGTCAGTGCAATAGACATGCCTGCACAAAGCTCAATAGGTGCAGAGTTCTTCAAGACCGCCGGCTTTGTATGTCTCAACGTGAGACAAGTGAGCTTGCGCGTGCTTCACACTGAACCACGGTTGGACCATGCTAGGTGAGTCGAAAGTTAGATTTAGCCACGGTGAGCAACAAATACCGAGAAGACTTCGCACTCTCATGAGGCTCAGTGCAAAGGCTGAATGAGTTTCTTTTCCACGAGGCTGCCGTTACGTCTCTCAACCTTGATCCCCAACTTCTTCAGCTTGCGATAGAAGGTGGGTCGCGGGAAATGAAGAATCTGAGCGCTCTTCTTGACGTTGCCGCAGGTGCGTTCGAGCGTTTGCACGATCGCTTCACGCTCGATCTCCTCCATCGGCAACAGAGGAGGAATAACAAAACTGGAACCGCTTGCTCGCTTTTGAAACTCTTCCGGCAAACAGCTTGGCAGTAATTCAGTTCCGGAGCAGAACAACACGGCACGCTCAATCACGCTCTCGAGCTCACGGATGTTACCGGGCCAATCGTAGCGAATGAGGCGCAGCACAGTTTCCGGCGAGATGTCTCGAATTCTTTTCCCGTACTGGTCGCAAAAGTGCTTGAGAAAGCGCTGGGCAATCAGAGGTACATCATCGAGGCGTTCACGCAAAGGCGGCACCTTGATTTTAATTGTGCTCACGCGGAAGTAGAGGTCCTTACGCATGGCGCCTTCTGCCAAAAGCGCGAAAGTATCGCGATTAGTGGCTGAGAGCAGACGAAAATCAACATTAATCTCTTGCTCATCACCCAACCGGCGCAGCTTCCGCTCCTGTAAGACACGGAGCAACTTGGTTTGAAGATGCGTCGGCATTTCCGCAAGCTCGTCGAGCAGTAGAGTGCCGCCACGGGCACTTTCGATGATCCCTCGCTTGTCGCGATCCGCGCCGGTAAAAGCCCCCTTCTTGTATCCGAACAGTTCTGATTCGATTAGCTCGTGAGGAATGGCGGCGCAGTTGATGCGGATGAACGGCTTAGAAGCGCGCTGGCTCTGGGTATGAAACGCCGCAGCGATCAATTCCTTTCCGGTGCCGCTCTCACCCTCAATCAACACGGAAGCATCGGAGGGCGCGGCCGTCCTTATGGTCTCGATAATCTCGCGGATCTTTGGATCGCGGCCAATCATGCCAAAAGTTTCGCTTTCGCCGCCAAGCGTGCGCTTCAGTCTCTCATTCTCCTGTTTCAAGACCACCAACTGTAAAGCGCGATCGACGACAGTAAAAAGGCGGTCCCGTGTATATGGTTTCTCCAGGTAGTAATAAGCCCCGGCCTTGATGGCTTCGATCGTTATATCGAGCGAGCCGTACGCGGTCATAAGGATCACTTCGGTATCGGGAGTCTCTCTCTTAATGTGGGCGATTAAGTTCATTCCGGTGGCGTCTGAGAGCCGAAGGTCGGTAATGACGAGCTCGACAACAGTGTCCTTCAGTATTTTGATTGAGTCAGCAAAGTTATGGGCAGTGAGGACGGCGAAACCGGTCTCACTCAGAATCAACTTGAGAGCTTCCGTCACGCTTTTCTCATCGTCGACAACCAAAATCTTCATCGGGAAACTTGCTTTCACTGGTCCACCCCTCTTGCTGCCGGTAATTCGATTTTGACTTGCGTACCTTGACCCGGCCGGCTCTCAACCGAGATTTCTCCACCATGTTGTTCGATAATCTTGTGCGCGAACGGCATCCCTAAACCAAGCCCGCGGCTCTTCGAAGTGTTGAATGGCACAAAAAGCTGCTTGATTTGATCCGAACTCATACCCGAGCCCGTATCATTGATTGTCATCCACAACTTCCCATTCTCTGCGCCAGTGGAAATGGTCAAGCGGCCTCCGCGCGGCATGGCCTGAACGGCGTTGAGCACCAGATTGAGCGAAGCCGCGTGAATCGATGCTTCATCAAGCATCCCTGCCACAGGCGAATGGTGCAGTTCCAGCCTTGTGTCAACGCGATTCTTATCTATTTCGGAGCTCAAAAGCTGTATTACATCCGGCAGCACTCCGTTGAGATCGACTCGCTGCGGCGCCAGTGAAACGGGACGGGCGAAATTTAAAATCTGTTCTGTGGTGCTGGCTAAGTGATTGATCGTGGCAATGATCTTGTCGATCAACTGCACTTCACTCTCCGGAAGCTTGCCGTCCACTTTGCTTTTGAGGTGTTCTGAATAGAGCAACAGACCGGAAAGCGGATTTCTTACTTCGTGGGCTACCTGGGCGGCTACCCTGCCAAGCGTTGCTACCTTTTCACTGTGCGCCAGCCGTTCGTGAGCTTCAACGAGCCGCCGTTGTTTACGTCCCACAATTGTAAGGAGGATGCTGACGACGATTACATCAACGGTCGTCGAGATGAAGAAATGTTCGACCCGTTGCTCGAGCTTGTCACGATGGTCGGCGTTTTCCGGTCCAGGATAGTGTCTGTCCACCCACGCGTAATAGGGTGGGCGCAATAGCTGCTCCCAAGTCAGAATTACGACACCGGTCAATGCCAGCGTCAGTACAGTGAAGATAATTATTAATCGCGCATTGAACCCTTTTTTGACTGATAAAATTCGAATCCGATCAAGGTGCAACGTTTTAGCAGAGACGTTCATAACCACTTCCCGGGCAACCTGCCCTGGCTCGAAATGAAACGAAATTTCTCTAGTTCTGGTGCAAGGCGCGGATGCTGCGCAAATTCGTCAGGCTCTTTTGGAAACTGCAAGAACCTCTGCTCGCGTGCACCAGTGTCTCATTATGAATCTCTATTTAATCCGTCGATTGCGGGAGGCGTGCTCCTCTGGGACTCGAAAGACAGGAGAGATCTTTCGCGCTTACTGCGGATTTTCGTAAAACCAAGATATTGGCGGCAGCTATTGTCGGGAAAGCCGCCGTAGCACAACGCTTGCAGGACGCTGATCGCGATCTAGGTGAGTGACAATCGGGTCCCCCACACCCTGGACAATCGATGAAGGAGACTGATATGAGCAGAACGATCTATGGGGTTATCGTTTTAATCATTGCTTTGACGCCGATGGCTCGATCCCAAACCCCAACTACGGGTCCGAAGAACGCTGCAACCTTGCCTGTTGGACAAGTGGCAACTAAGCCAAAGGCAAACTCCACAACGGACGATTGCGCCTGCGATTCGCAAATTTTGCCAGAGGTCCTTTCGATCGTCAATGGAATTTCGATTACGAGCAAAGACATTGAGAAGGCGACCGGCGAAAAGGTGCGCCAACTACAACGCCAGGTGATCGAAGCTCGCAAACGCGAGCTTGATCTGATGATAAATTCAAAACTATTGGCGACCGAGGCGAAGAAGCGCGGTATCAGCACAACGAAACTGCTCGAGCAAGAGGTTGCCGCCAAGGTCAAACGTCCAACGCCGGCGGAAGCTCAGGCCTTTTACGATCAGAACAAAGCCCGAATTAACGAGGAGTTCAAAGACGTCGCGGAGGAGATCAGCGCTTACATGTTGGACCAACGGCAGCGTACGGAGGCGAAGAAATTTGCGGATGGACTGCGGGAAGCCAGCGAAACCAAAGTGCTCGTCACGGAAGTAACACCACCGGCAAATGCAGCAGAACGAGCTCGCGTCCTGGCGACTGTCAAAGGCGAGAAGATCACTTCCGGCCACGTAGAAGATTCGCTTCTACCGTTGATCTCCAACGTCCAGGAACAGGTCTACAAGTTACGGAAGGATGAGCTGGATCTCAGCATCAACGATGCGCTGCTGACGCAGGAAGCACAAAAAAGAAAGATCACCGCCAGTGGTCTGCTCGACGCTGAGGTGAAGCCAAAACCAGTTACAGATGAAGATGCGCGCACTTTTTACCACCAGAACAAAGAGCGCATAAGCGGAGAGTTCACCGAAACAAAAGAAGCGATCAAGCGCTATCTGGAACAGATCGAGGTGCGCAAGGCTGAACGTGCACTTTCCGAGAAGTTGCGTGCCACTGCTTCGATTCAAGTATTTCTAATTGCTCCGAGCCGCGCACAAAAAGCCAGTTTGCAGGATTGACATGTACACTTACGACGTCAACGACTCGGGCGCGGGCTGACTCTCGATTGGAGGTGTCCGCTGCGAGCGGCGCGAGCGGAAGAATGAAGTGCGGTCCAACACTCTTTCCTGAAACTGCTCGAGATACAGATAAATAACCGGCGTGATGTAGAGCGTAATAAACTGCGAAACCACCAAACCACCGACGACGACTAAACCGAGCGGACGGCGAGAAGATCCATCCGCACCATAACCTAAAGCGATCGGAACAGCGCCGAACACCGCGGCCAGAGTCGTCATCAGAATCGGACGGAAGCGGTCCATGCTCGCATCGTGAATCGCTTTGTCCGCCGCTTCGCCGGCCTCGACGCGGTGGCGCGCGAAATCAACGATCATGATGCCGTTCTTCTTAACGATACCCATCAACATGAACATGCCGACGAAGGCATACAACGAAGCCTCTTGCCCAAACAGTATCAATGTCAAAAGACCGCCAACGAGAGCCGTCGGCAACGTCGAAAGCACGGTCAGCGGGTGCACGTAACTC
>JBKPOC010000015.1:0-2840 GCA_046732935.1 Acidobacteriota bacterium
TATTTCGAGTGTCTCAATCTAGGGGTTCAGTCCAGTTTGCCTCTAACTAAACCGCATCGCGCATAAGGCCCCGCAGTCTTTCAGGCTGCTACTTCCTTTTTACGGTAAACAAGGGAGACTGACAATGAGATTCGTACTAGGTCTACTTTTAGGCTATTGCATACGCGGCAAAAAGCCGTTGCTGATAGCTACTCTAACTGCGATTGCCGTCGTCTGTTTCATAGTGTTGCCAGCAATCGCCCTATCACAACTTGCATTATCGGTTAGGCGAGAACGACTCTCACGACCTCCACAAACAACGGTCCCCGTGGTCGTAGGCTGAACTACAAAACAGCGCAAATCAAATTGCGGGATGCGAATCTCAACATCCGTGTTCTTGCCAATCGGCGCGATCTTCCACTTTAAAACCTGGACTAATCATCGATCAGACACCCCGAGGCCGGCGAGCGTGTAGATTGTGGCACTGTGATCGGAGTAACAATGAGCGAGGAAGGTCTTGGCAGGAATAGTCCTCTCCCTAGCCCCTGATAGTTTCAATATGGTCTCGCCCTCAATGTAAACCACGAGGATGCGCTTGCTACCGGTGACACTTACCAGAATTCACCTATTGACATGCGTTTCAACCAGGAATAGACTTGCGGCCCTCTTAAACCGTCACCAGCAGGGTGTTACTCCTACATTTCAAGTTCTACTCACGCCCTGGCTGAAAATCATTACATGAAGAAGCTGTGGGAGTACCGGGCAGATGCCCGGAAAACTAAAGAAGGTGATTTTGATTTCGTACTGACCTTCGTAAAACCGTGAAGCTACCACTGTCGAAATCCTCGTCACCGGGGCGTTTCAGTCCGTCATCATGGAATCGATAATACATCCTCAATCCACGTAAGCCAGGCGAAGCTTCTCAAAGCAGGAGGGCCCCATGTCGACTGAATTCCATTCGAAGCGTAACTCCGACGACCTCGACAGGCATGAGCATCTCATCAAACGAATCAAATGTCGTAGGCGCAACATACAATCATTCGTAAGCAACCTTGAGCCAAAGGGTGTATTACTCAATTATGTCAATATCATATGTAGCGCACTCGCCACATTCTTAACGGCAGCACCGGCTATCGGCGGGAAGACCTTGATGGATGCACTGGGTGCTTCTAGCCAGGGTACAATCGGTTGGAGAGTTCTCCTTGCTTTAGCAGCATTGCTCTCATTGATATCGGCGATTGTCGCTAATTTATATAGGACTCAAGATATCGCAACTCACCTTAGCAAGGCTCGCGCTTGTGATGCTAGGTTGGCCGGGCTTGAAATGTTGCTGGAGCTTAGAAAAATCGAGGTTGATGATGGAGCCACCAAATATACTGAACTTCTGCCGGAGATTAATTTCATACCCGATCTTGCAGAACTCGGTTGGGTGACGGGTGAAATCAAAGAACCGGAGTCAAGCCAAGTTGTTACAACTAAAATCTCTTGTTCCGGCTGGGCAGAAGGCCTAGGGCCGAACTTACATCTTTGGTTAGTGGTGGAGCATGAAGACATTAAGGGCATTTGGCCTAAAGAAGGTGAAATAACGGATACCGACTGCTCTTGGCGCAAGTTCATCTGGGAGAACGGGACGAGAGACTCTTTTTCATTGACGTTATACGTTGCCAATGAAAAAGCAAATAAACGCATCCGAGCTTGGCTGGATAAATGTGACCAAACTGGTAGCTACCCGGAATTGCGGAGACCGCCGGGGTTGCTACGTGTTGATCAAGTTATTGGTTTGCGTCGCCACAACGCGCCTCAAAACTAGCGACAGATTACACACATCTGTAGATTAAATTAGCGCGCGATCGCAAAAGCATCCAATAGCTGAAAACACCACGCTTTATCGACTACGAGCAAGCACGACTGGCTTTGGTTGAATTCATTACAGGGATGCAAGACGGGTCCAGACGACTACTTCCCTACTTTCGAGCATTACACTTCTTTGAGGCTACACTCCTGCTGCTCTGGCAGGGGTTTGTCTTGTTCAGCCGACTAACCGGTGAGAAACCCTTTCAGAAAGGCGATGGCAGCGACTATGAACGCTTGAACACTTTCTATAATTTAAGCAAACACGTCCATCCGAATGATCTGCCGCCGAACCGATTGCACACGATTTGGATCACTAACGAAGGCCTTGAGGCGGAAGCTAATCAGTTGCCCTTTACGAGCCTTGAGAACCTAATGGTTGAATTGGTGAACTGGCGGACACCGTATCAAGTTGTAAATGGCACAACTCGCAAAGCGCGACTAAAACCAATAAGTAGGTAGACGATATGATCTTGGTCTCTGACTTGATCGGCGTTGGGTTAGTACCTTTCGAGAGCTATTTGCGCGAGGCAAAGACTCAATTAGCTAGTTAACTCGCTTTCTCAGATCGCCGCAACAGCATTTTAAATCGCCTTCCGCTTCCGCACGGATGCGGGTTCTCTTGAGAACGAAGAATCTGGATTCCTCTAACATAGCCGCCGGATAACGACTTGCACCGCAAATAGGATCGCTCGCAGCCTTTCAACTCCGGGCGATCCTACTCGTTAGTTCAACTACAACAGAACAATCAAATATGAGTGGAAAGTGTTTCTTGTTCTACTCGTGTACAAAAGGAGACTGACAATGAGATTTATTCTTGGCGTGCTATTGGGTTATTACATGCGAGGCAAAAAGCGCTTGCTGATACTACGCTTACGGTGTTCGCGGTGCTTACACTCATGTGCTGCTGATTACTGGCTCCGACGATTGCAACACAGTGAGGGGAACCCGTCTGCCCTGTTCCCTGTTTCGTTTCGTACTGTTTGGCACTGGTTCTATATACGAGCGTG
>JBKPOC010000016.1:0-1474 GCA_046732935.1 Acidobacteriota bacterium
CCGCCACACTGGATACAATCAATTTCGCCTGAACCACCGCACAGGCTGCACTTGGGGCTATGTTTATTTTCAGTTCCCATTATTTCTCCTTAGAAGCTCTTCGAGCTGTGAAAAATAGTCAGACAAAGTAACTTGATTTAGATGCTGTTTTAACCGAAACACAAAGGGGTTGCTATTGATTTCCAAAACATACACCGTTCCGTCTGTGACTATAAAGTCATAGCCACAAACGGTAGCACCAAGATGCTTCATCGACGCCGAAACAATATCAACAAAAGCCTCACTGTCTGACAGAGAAATCTGAGTCGGAGCTCTTGGGCTGTCATGCTTTTCTACAGCGAATACTATCTCCCCTTCAATTGCTACTACTCTGTATTCCCGACCATACAAATACTTCTGTACAAGAAGAATATCAGAGTACTGCTTCACGTCTGAAATAGCTCTTTTAATACCCTCTGTGCTAAAGCGAGTTAGTACTGTTAGACCTTTTCCCAATGAACTGTCGTTAGGCTTAATGATTATCGGATAGTCAGCACCTGCTAAGTCGGCCAAGATGTCTTCGATGGAGTTGGAGTATTTGTGATCACCAAGCAGAAAATACGTGCCGGTTGGTATTCGAATTCCCAACTGTTCTAATACGAGGTAGGTGAAGAGCTTGTCCTTTAACAAACGGGAACAAGCAGCAGTGTTGAAATCGAGATCGCAGAGGTATCGAACAAAACCCTCTTTTTCAATCTTGTAGAGCAACTGATAATCATCAATCCTGGTGATCAAGTAGCCTCTGCTGGCCAAAAACGCTATGAAGCACTCAACGTGCTTCTTCGAGAGCCTATTCGGAGGATAACATTTCCGGTATTTCATGGATTGATCGAATCAGTTTGATCAGTTCAATGAGAGCCAATACTTAACCATTGTATGTGGGCCGCAAGTCCATCAAGCCCTGGGAAGAGTGCTGCACGATGTATTCCATAGCGATAAAGAATCCTCTTAAGCTCGCGTCGAAAAGACGCTTGGATCACGAGTTTCTCCACGGAAGGAGAATTAAGCGCTTTAGCTGGATCGGGATGAACCGTGAACAATGCAGATTGTGCGGTAATGCGTGGTGTGATGTGGAGTGGAATGTACTTCGAAACTTCTTTCAGTTCAAATGGACTAATCAATTCGGTATCGATGAACTTCTGGCCTTTCAGAACATAAATGGCGCTGTCGCCGTTGGACTCCGCCTCTACGGCAAAGTATGCGGCAACTAAGGGATTGCGGGACCAGTCAAGCATTCTAGTAGGCAAACCATGATGCTGAGCTATAGCCAAAAGCTCCCATGTTGACACATCGGACCTCGGCAGGTACGGGGCGGCTTGATTCTTGAATAATCTGAGCATCTTTTTCTCCGCCACTGTAAGGTCTCTTAGGAATCCCATTTGCTTCCGGCCTAACTTAGGAATTAGTTCATATTTGGAGCTTAGGACCCCTCGAA
>JBKPOC010000017.1:0-140464 GCA_046732935.1 Acidobacteriota bacterium
TACTCGCGGTTCATAAGTTCCTGCTTACGACTGATTCGGTCTATTAGTTTTCCGATTGATTGGCCTTACGACTTCCGCTGCTCATTTGTTGCGCGTGCAATTTTCGGTTTTGCCATCATCACGAGCAAGTCTGGGCGCACAACGGGCCGGTGTCAGGAACCGGTCGCACCATTGTGCCACTACCAGGCTCCTGACGCGACCGGCCATCCCACCCTCGCGTGTCTTTTGTCTGCGGAAGCATAATACGCCGCCGGACGGCGATGCGATGTTAAGCGTAAGTAAAAGTTTGTTAAGAGTTGTGAAGTGGGAGCGATCTGAAGTTCAGCCGCCTTGATTGTCGGGCGGATCGCTGGCGATCGTGTAGTCTGGATAAGACGCGGCTTCGGTAGATTCAGGGCTCGCCGGGCTCGATTTAGTGCCACCGCCCTGATTTTCGGGAGGGTCGATAGGCTGCGGTGTAGTCGATTCAGTCATTGTTCATTTCCTATTGATGGCGATCATTGAAAGCCCTGAGCCGGTCGGAAGTCAAGTCACGGGTTCAGGAGCAACTTTCAACAACCAATCCTCCACCCTGCGTGCATTGGGCGACTCGAGATCCCTGTAGATGTCGAGCGCGGCTCGCGCTTCGCCGACAGCCTCCTCTAACTTACCTTCGTGGTGCAGTGCCACACCCACATTAAAGCGCGACGTTGCTTCACCAAAGCGATCGCCGAGCGTCAAAGAAATCTCGAGTTGCCGTCGATATAACTCAACGGCTTCGTCTAGTTTTCCCTGGAGGTAGTAGGCGCGGCCGAGGTTTCCGGAGGCCACTCCTTCTGTCTGCAAATCGCCTAGCTCTTGGCTGATTCTGATGGCCTCTTCGCAGTAGAGAATGGCTTCGGTGAATTGAAAGATCGCCAGATGAGCGTTTGCAAGGTTAACTAATGCGAGACTCTCGCCGCGTCGATTGCCCAGTTCCTTCGAAATCGCATGTTGCTCGTTAAAACAGTCCATCGCCTGCGGGATCTCGCCGCGATCTCGATGTTCGACTCCCAGGCTCGACAAAATCTCCGCCTTTAGGCGTACCAAACCGGCAGCGGCGGCGATGTCGCGAGCGTTCGTATAAATAGCGAAGGCTTTGTCCTTTTGACCTATCTTCCGGTAAGCACCACCAAGACCAATCATGTGAACCAACTGCGCTTCCTTATCACCCACTAAGATCGCCGCCTCCAGAGCAAGCGTAAACCACCTGATGCGCTCCTTTGTTGATTTTCGCAGTTGAAGAATTTGCGATGCGTACCTTGCATATGCGCTACAGACGGACGCGGCGTCAGGAATGGACGTTGAGTGTGCGGCGCTCCATTCAAAACCGGCGTCGATGTTTTCGCGTTCGAGATCGAATAGTGCAAGTGCCTTGATCGAGCCATCGCCGGCTTCGCCGTATTGAGCGTAGATCGTCTTCACTACCTCCAGGTAATAAGCGGCGTGCATGCTTCCCGCTTCCGCCTTTTCCGGTTCACTAAGTTTTCGCTGGACGAAGAGGCGCATCAGCGCATGAACACTGTAGCGCCCCTTTTCACCGTCGTAGGAAACGAGGCTCAGCTTAGTCAAATCACTGAGGTCTCCATGTTGAGGATCCTCGCAAATAACTTCTTCCGCCTTGGCGTCAAACGTCTTCGGGAAGACAGACAACTTTCTCATCACCAAGCCCGTCTTTGGCGGCAAACGCCTGTAACTCAAACTGAATGACGCTTCCAACGTGACGTTCAAGCCTTCTGTTCCCAACAGCTCGATTCGCTTTTGCTCGTCACTGAGCTGCCTCGCATAGGCGGCCGGATCGAGATCCGGAGTCGCTGCCAGCGTACTCGCAGCCGCGCGTACTGCCGGCGGAAGATAGCCACACAACAAACAGATCTCCGTTGCTATATCGTTCGCGACTTTCGGCGAAATACTCTTGAACAGTGTTATCGCTTCTTCCGGTCTTAGCTGATCCAGACTTACGCTGGCCATTCCCGGCAAAACGATCGCGTTACGGGAAGTTATTAGTAACGCCGATCCTCGCGGCGGTATCAATGGCCTGACCTGACCCGCGTCCGCCGCATTGTCGAGCATGATCAGCACTCGCTTGTCGTTCAACTGGCTCAGGTAGATCTTTCCCAACTCCTCGACGTCGTGAGGCAGATCTCGCTCGGGTCCAACAAAGGCGCGAATACAGGTCGCGAGTGCTTCGGCGGGATCGGTATATGGATCGCTGGTGCCTTGCATATCGACGGATAGCTGCGCATCCGGAAAATGCGGCCGGAGAATTTCGCCAACCTGAAGCGCAAATTCAGTCTTTCCGGTGCCCGGCATGCCGGTCACGATTGCGATGGGAGCTCCTTGTTGCAGAGCCGTGACCATCTGCGCGAGCTCTTCCGTTCTGCCCACAAAATCCCGTACCGGTGAGCGTAATTGAAACGGCCCCCTTTTATCAGGCGCCGGAATCTCCGGTTGAATGTTAACTGCCCCTGGCGATTCGTTCACGATGTTCGTAACAATCATAGGCGCGCGTCGCGTGAGGCTAAAGAAGGACGTCAGATCGTCTAACTCCAGCTTGGCAAAATTTGCGGCTTCGTCATTCGGCAGAAGTTGAAACAGCTTTTTGAGCTTAGTGTCCTTCACCGCCTCGAGTAGGATCGGATTCGGATCAATCAAAGCTCTGTCACAACAGAGATCCTCGAGCTGTTTCAGCAACAGGCCATTGGATTTGATATGTTCAAACACTTCCGGATAGGCTGTTTGCAAAATAACAACCTTTGCCAGTCTTAGCGCCGTTACCTGCGCGCCAATATCCTTCCGGCGCTTTTCCGCAAGCTTCCACAGCAGCATGAAGACGTTGATCGTCCGTTTTATCTGGCGCGGATTGGGCGAGAGCGCCTCGGCGAAAATCTCTGCGCAATGATTGTCCGGCCAATCTACCTTCAAAAAGTCGAGATACTCGCCGATCTTACGCGCTTCAATCGGAGGCAAGTGAAAAGGTAACTGGATGAGCTTCTCGATATAGTGGGTGCTGAATTTTGCAGACTCGCCATTGACCAGAGATTCTCTATATCGCGCTTCGAGACCGCGCGTTATCACTTCCTGATCGATTCCAAGAACGAACACGCAACCCTCGACGTCGAGAAAAAGCTTGATAGCCTCGAGCACCTCGATCGCTTTTTCGGGCAGGCAGCGATCGAGATCATCGACAAAGATCACCAGGCGCTGTTTGGCGAAGTGCCGCTTGACGAGTTTGCTGAACTCGGTTTGAAACTGGTCGATGTATTTCAGTTGCGACTGATGATGGACGATCCGATCTCGCTGGAAAGCTTCCGCAAACGCCGAAACGTCTCCGGCAACGTCGCCCTTACCGACAGCGCCTTGCGCAGCCTTAACGGCTTCGGTGAGGACGGAGGCGCCCGGAACGAATGCGAAGCTCAGCTTAAGCGCACCGCCCGCACTTGCTTTCGCCAGCTTGGGCCAGTCGATCGTCAGTCCGCCCTTTTCTTTCCACTCGATGTCTCGATAAAGGCTTTGCTCGAGGACTTCGACGCTCTTCTCCAACTTCGAATCGGCTTTAACGGTGGTTCGCAAAGCATCGAGGACCCTGAGCAGCATCGCCCGCCAGAGCGCGTCTTCCTTGTTGTACTTCCAGGCTTCGAATGTCACTAAGACGAACTGCTCGGTCCCAGATTGTTTTTCAGTCTGTCTTAACGACTCTTGGATCATGCGCATCAGCGTCGTCTTTCCGGCGCCCCAAGCGCCGAAGACGCCGATTGTCAGAGGCGTTTGCGTGCTTTGAATCAGATCGGCGAGTGTCGCGGCGTAGGAGTGAAAGTCCAAATAGTCCCGCACTGATGGCTTATCCGGAAAGAAGGCCGAACGTTTGGTCTCCTCCGCCTCGCCGCCGTCCGATGGATCCGGGATTGTGTCGTCAGTACTTTCAGGCGCGGCCAATTGCGAACGCGCAGCAGCAGACTCGGGCGGCTTCAGAAAGTCGAGAGCGCGGGTCAACTGTGAGATTAAGAAGCGTCGCATGAGGAATGACCAACACCTTCAAAATGGCAGTGATTTTTATCGGCGCTTACGATAGCACAGATCTCGTGCGAAACGCGGCGCCGAAGGTGGCGGCGCGGCGGCGGGAGATGGGAATGCGGGCGCCGCAGGTAAGGACGGCGAAGAGAGCGCCGGCCGGCGTGCGTGTTAATTCTCGTATGCTGTCGAGTCGCACCAGCGCACGACGGTGAGCACGGATGAAGCCGTGCTTGCTGGCGCGTTCTTCCAGCAGTTGCATCGACTCGCGGAGAAAGTAGTTGCGCTCGCCAATCCATAGCTGCGCGTAATTGCCTGCCGCTTCGATCCAATCAATCTCGCTCAAGTGCAACACGATTGCGCCTCGTGAAGTGGTAACGACGATGCGTTCGTCTCGCACGGACTGTTTCGACTGCGATAATCGTTTCTCCAGCCGCTTCATCGTCGCCGCAAAACGCGCCTCGCTCACGGGCTTGACGAGATAGTCGAGCGCCTCAGCTTCGAACGCCTTGATCGCAAACTGGTCGAACGCAGTTAGAAACACGACCGCGGGCATCCGCTCGACGCCTCGCTTTCGAATCACCTCGAATCCGTCGATGCCCGGCATCTGAATGTCGAGGAAGACGACGTCCGGCGCAGACACGTCGAGCGCAGCCAGCACTTCCGCGCCGTTACGACACTCACCCACGACGCCAAATTCAGGAAACGACGCGAGCAGTTGCCGCACGCCACGACGCGCCACCGGCTCATCATCCGCGATCAAGACGCTCCACTTAGGTTTCATTCGCTTCTTTGTACGGCACGCGCAAGGTCGCGATTGTACCGCCTTTCGCAGACCTCACGATCTCCAACGAAGCGGCATCACCATACAACGCACGCAACCTTTCACGCGTGTTGTCAATGCCGTGACCTTTCGGGATCGGCGCGTCGGGATCGATGCCGCCCCCGTCATCTGTGACCGTTATCTCCAACAAGTCTCCGACGCGTTTTGCGGCGACTATCAAACTCCCCGCATCCGGAGCGCGCGCGATGCCGTGCCGGATCGCATTCTCGACCAAATGCTGTAGCGCAAAGCTCGGCACCATCGCCGCCAACAGCGAATCGTCGACTCTAAACTCCGGCCGCAGCCGATCCGAGAAGCGCGCCTGCTCGATCGCGACGTACTGCCGCACAAGCTCCAACTCCTCACCAAGCGAAACCTGATTCTCCTGATGGCGGCTCAACGTCCGGCGCAACAGCTCGCTCAAATGCTCGACGATGCGCACCGCGCCCTGGCGATCGTCGTCGCGCACCAGCACCGCGATCGTATTGAGCGTATTGAAAAGAAAGTGCGGATTTACCTGTGCCTGTAACGCGGCGAAGCGAGCGCCGGCGAGTTGCTCCGACAGCCGCGCCAGTTGAACTTCACGCTCCCGCACCTCAACGAAGTAACGAATCGCGTGTTCGATGCCAACCATAGAAAGATAAACAGCAACGCCAAACGGTAGCGTGATGAAGATCCAACTCAGCCACTCAACTCCGAACTGTTTCCAAAACTGATCGCGCGCCAGCAGATCTCGCGCGAAGATCAACATCAGGACGAGCCGCAGGATCTGCCCGCACGTGGCCCATGCGACACAGAACAGCAACGAGAAGAGCAGATGGATCAGCGCGCGCCGCAGCAGGTGCGGACGGATCACGGGCCATCTTCTCGAGACTGCAAAGACTCCGGGCGTGAGCAGGGCGTAGAGAAACCAGTCGCCGCCTTCGAAGAGAACGTCGCGAACGGTCGCCGGCTCCCAACCTTGCAGGCGCGCCTGAACGATGCGATTGATCGCGGCGAAGATCGCCGGCAGGATCCAGGCAGCGGAGACGATCATCCATGGTCGGAATCGTGGCGAGAATCGCACCGCGCCACAGTATCGTCCGCGCCCGCGACCACGCAACAGCAATCAAACGCAAGCCGACCGTTCGCGTCCAGACACAGACCGCTCGCGTATTCTTTGTTGTTCAGCGGCGACTTCGAGCGTAGGATGCTGCGCCATGACACCGAAGATCGAATGCGAGTATCACCATACCGGTCTATACGTCGCCGACCTTGACGCGGCGGTCGATTTCTACACGAACAAGCTCGGCTTCTCGATGGTATTCACGTATGGCGACCCGCCAAACTTCGCCTGCGTCAGGTTGGGCAATGCCCAGATATTCCTCGAAACGGGCGAGCCGTCTCCTAAGGGCGCCTATCTCTACTTCGTCATCAACGACGCCAACGCCTTCTACGACTTTCATCGGAACAACGGTGTCGAAGTCGTTGTACCAATCGACGATCGATCATACGAGCTGCGCGACTACGCGGTCCGCGATCTGTACGGCTACGTGTTGTCGTTCGGACACCGACTACAGGAATGTCCAAAATGAAATCTATCTATTTCTCAATCGCATCGTTCGCTCTCGGCGCGGTCTGTTTCGCAAGTATCTCGCAGCCGGATCAAACGGCGGACGCAGCAGCTATCCGCGCGCACATCGGCAGCATCTTCCAGGCATTCATCGACGGCGACGAGCAGAAGATCTACGACACGCATTCAGAAGACTGGCGCGGGCTGCTCGATGGAACTCCTACGCCGATAAAAGGCATCGACGAGTACATGCGGGCCAACGGCATCGACTGGCCCAAGCCCGCAAACGCGCCGAAGCACACGTCGTATTTTGCGCCCGGCACGACTTACAAGATGAGCGACTTCGACGTCTACTTCTATAACCCGGAGCTTGCGGTCGCGAATTTCATCGGCGAGTTCAACAGCAAGAGCGGCGAGACGCTGCGGCGGTTTCGCATCATGGACATCTACGCGAAGCGAAAGGGAAACTGGATCCAGGTCGGGTCGCACACGGCGGTCGATCCGCAGTGGCGGGCCGAGCAAATGTCGAAACCGACGAACGTGACGCCTGACATTCGGCAGCGAGTGCTGGCGAAGCGTGAAGCAGTCTGGCGGGCTTGGTTCGCAAACGATCGCGCGGTGCTCGACAAGCTGATTCCGGATGAGGCGATCGCGATCAATAGCGGATCGGAAGAGTGGTCGAACCGCGCTGCGATTCTTGCCGGCGCAAAAGCGTTCGCCGACAGTGGAGCAAAACTGGTGAAGCTGGAGTTTCCGAAAACGGAGATGCAGATCTACGGGAACACGGTGCTGATCTATACGACGTACGTGTACGAGACCGAGAGGAATGGCCAGCGTATGACGACGAGCGGACGCGGAACGGAGATGTTTGTGCGACGTGGCGATGAGTTGGTGAACGTCGGCTGGCACCTCGACGATCAAAAGTAGACTTTCTGAGCAGTGGGCGCTCGTCGCTGAGAACAAGTCAGCAAGGCGGGTGCCCGCGCCGCTCAGAACAAGTCAGGAAGGGGGCAACGCCCCCGCTGCTGGAAAAGCGGGGGCGTTGCCCCCTTCCTGACTGTTCAATAGTTGACTGTCACTTGTTGTTCGACTGTCCCGTATTACTTGACGGTTACTTGAATGGGAGATCGCAGGCGCTCAGTGAACTCGTCGACGTATTTTTTCCACGCGTCAGCAGACGTGATACGTGCGGCGCGGTCCCAGGCAAAGCCCGCCCAGTAGGAAACCGGAGACGCGCTCTTCGGTTTCATCACGAGCAGATTGTTGCGCGCGTCCTCGGCCTGCTTGTCGACGTCCGCGGCGTTCACAATTATTGCCAGTCCCTGCATGCCGAGGTTCTTGTCCACCGCCTGCCAACTCGTCAACCACCCACGCTCCGCGTTGAACTCTTTCTGCTCATCTTTCACTTTCTTCAGCCCGACGGCGACGGCAAGCGGTCCAGTTACGCCGCGGTAATAGTTTTGAAAGTGATTCAACTGGCTTCCCGCATCCAACGACACGCGCACGACTTCCGACACTTGCGTCCCATTCGCATCAAACGGCTCGTACACCAACTCGAACATCACGCGAATCGGACCATTCGTCAACACGCGCGAATCGACAAAGTTCGACGGCACGAAAAGTTGATTGTTGGCCCAGATGCCACTGCCGCCGCAACCGCGCGTCGGCCCGGCGGAATACGCGTCAACGCCTTCACCCATGTCGCTGTGATAGTTGTCGACCATGTACCAGTCGTTGATGACCAGTCGCGAGGTCCGTTTGGACCAGATATCGATCGAGCTGCTGGTGAGCGGCTCGCCCTTCCACGTGATCAGCGCCTTGCCGTAGGTTCGATGTGCGACGCGATCGTTCTCCCACGCGAAGTCGTCGAAACGTTCGCGGACGAACCGGCCGTAAGCGCGGAAGTCTTCTTTCTTGTACTCGCGTTTAGCGCCGCCGCTGACGGTAAACGTCTTCGTTTCACCCGGCGCGAAGTCGGCCTGGAAGATCAGCACGTCCGGTTTGTGATAGTCGTCGTAGTCGGTATCGACTGACTGGCTGAGCACTTCTTTCCCGGAACTGTCGAACACGTGCAGCTTCGTTAAGTCTTTCTCGCTTAGCGATGTTAGATCCGCGGCAGTCAACTCCAGCGTCTCATCCGCACGCGCGAGCTTGAGCTTGTTGACGGCTGTGACAGTCAACTGCGCTTGCGCGGAAACGGCGAAGAAGAAAAGTATAACGACTGCCGGCACACTGATTTTCATCCAAGGGGCTCCTTATTTGAGTCTTACTTACAATCGCGGATCGACCGGTTCGCTCTCCAACGCCAGCACGCCAAACACGCATTCATGAACGCGACGCAACGGCTCTTTGCGGACGAAGCGTTCCAGCGCTTCGATGCCGAGCGCAAACTCCCTCAACGCCAGCGAACGTTTCGTCGACAGTCCGCGCGCGCGAAGACGCTCGAGGTTTTCCGGCATCGTGTACTCCGGTCCATAAATGATGCGCAGGTATTCGCGGCCGCGACACTTGACCGCAGGCTGGACCAGGCCGCGTGGCCCTCTCGCGATGAAATCAAACGGCTTCACCACCATGCCTTCGCCGCCGCGTCCGGTCAACTCCTGCCACCATTCGACGCCCTTCTGCTCGCTCGCGGGATCAGTGACGTCGACGATCATGTAAGGCGTCGCGAGCAACAAGCCGCCGCTCAGCCGTTTCAACATTTCCATGTGCCAGACGTGATCGCGATCCGTATGGATCTTTCCTTCAGTCGCCAACAGGTGAAACGGCGCGAGTTTCAGATCGTCGAGTGACGTCACGGGCCAACAATAACGACGATACGCCGCGACGTATGATTCAGCCGCTTGCGCGCGCTCGCGGTAACGTGCGCGCAACGCGTCGACTTCGCTGGTGTGTGTTCGTGCGAACGTATCGAGCACATCGGCCAGCGCAGCACGCGCCGCAGCGCCAACAGCCGCATACTGCTGGCGCAACAGTTCCTGCGCCTTCGCGGACCACGGCATCAGTTCGCAGTCGAGGCAGATCCAGTCAGTATCAAACTCCTCCCATAGTCCCGCCGCTTTCAATCGCGCTCTGCACGCGCTCGATGAACGCGTTTTCGAGCGCGCGGTCTTCGAAAAACCTCCGGCCAGTTCGCGTGTAACAGATGCCTGCTGTCTCCTCGACAACGCCGAAACGCTTCCTCGCGGCCTCTTTATTACGGCAAACGATCACCACAGCACGCGAACCCATGTGTTTCTCCTCGCACACAACGCGCGCGACGCCTTGATGGCGAAAGTAGGAAAACGCCTCTGCCGGATGTTCCAGCAAGTCCGGCTCGCGGCTCGTTTCCGTCGGCGACATCGTCGGCGGCAGATAGATGAGCCACTTCGGATCCGCCGCGAACCTGCTCATCACTTCGAGCGCCGCGATGCTGTTCTCTTCGCGAATGGTGACGGTGCGATGCAGCCGCGTCGAAACGATCCGCTTTCCGGAAACATCGTCGATGTCGAGCACGTCGTCGTACTGCTGTTGCGCGGTGAACGCCGGCGGCTTGTCGGCTTCCGCCAGGAAAGGTTTCGCCGGTTCGTAATAGGTCTGCAAAGCCGGAACCGACACGAGCTCCTTTTCTGGATACCGCAACGCCGTCAGCTTGCCGCCGAAGACGCAACCGGTGTCAATGCAGATGGTCCCATTCAGCCACTCCGGTTCGGGAACCGGCGTGTGGCCATAGACGACCATCGCGCGTCCGCGATACTCGGCGGCCCAGTTGTATCTCACCGGCAAGCCAAACTCGTCAGTCTCGCCCGTGGTCTCGCCATACAGCGCGAAATCGCGCACCTTGCCCGATCCGCGGCCTTGCAGCTCTTCTTTCAAACCGGCGTGCGCGACGACGAGCCGTCCGTCGTCCAAAACGTAGTGACTCACGAGCTCGTCGATAAACGTGGCGACTTGTTCCTTGAACTCAGGCGGCTCCTGTTCGAGCTGATGCAGCGACTCCGCAAGCCCGTGCGTGATCTGCACGTCGCGCCCGCGTAGCTTTCGCATCAACTTCGTGTCGTGATTGCCCGGCACGGCGAGCGCGCTGCCTGACTGCTTCATGCTCATCACGATCTTAAGCACGTCGGCGATCTTTGGCCCACGATCGACGAGATCGCCGAGGAAGACGGCCTTGCGTCCTTCCGGATGTCGCGCCTCGTACGATCCGTTCGTAGCCGCGATCTCGTATCCGAGCTTGGACAGTAGTGAATGCAGCTCGTCGAAACAGCCGTGGACGTCGCCGATGATGTCGAACGGGCCGTGTTCGTGCTTCAGGTTGTTCCAGAGTTGTTGCCGCTCGATGACGACTTCGTCGACTTCGGCCGGCGACGACAGTTCGTAAATGTGGCGAAAGCCTTCGCGCTTCAGGTTGCGGATCGAACGTCGCAGTTGCTGGCTCTGTTGGCGGATCACGTGTGGGCCGAAGTTGCGGTCCGCGCGTTCTCGATTGCGATCCTCACAAATCCTGTCTGATAACTTGAGGACGATGGCGACGGGAATGACGTGATGGCGGCGAGCGAGCTCGACCAGCGGCTTGCGCGCTTCAGTTTGGACGTTGGTGGCGTCGATGACGGTCAGCCGGCCAGCGGCGAGACGCTTCGACGCGATGAAGTGGAGCACTTCGAACGCGTCTTTCGTCGCGGCCTGGTTGTTCTCGTCGTCCGAAACAAGTCCGCGGCAAAAGTCGGAGGAGATCACTTCGGTTGGTTTGAAGTGTTTGCGCGCAAACGTCGACTTGCCGCAGCCTGATGGGCCGATCAATACGACTAACGCCAGTTCCGGGATCGTAATCTGTTGCATTTAATTCTTATCAAAGATGGCCATCTGAGTTGGAGCGCCGACTGCTGCGTCTTCCGGACCAACCGGCAGGAAGCGGACCGAGTACTGGTGCTTCGTCGCGATCGATTCCGCCCACTCGCGAAACTGCGGCCGCGTCCATTCGAAGCGATGATCCTTGTGACGGAAGCTGCCGGCCGGCAACGTCTCGAACCGGACGTTGTATTCGACGTTCGGCGTCGTCAGCACCACCGTAGCCGGCTTGGCAAACTCGAACAGCACGCGTTCAAACGCCGCCAGCCGCGGCTCGTCCAGATGCTCGACCACCTCGACGACTGCCGCGGCGTCGAAACCAGCCAAACGCCGATCGCGATACATCAGCGATCCTTGCATTAGCTTGATTCGCTCGCGCTGGCGGTCGGGCAAACGCTCCAGACGCAGCCGTTCGTTCGCCACCTCCAACGCGCGATGCGAAACGTCAACGCCGACAACGTGATCGAAACTACGGTCGGCCAGCAACACGCGCAACAGTTTTCCCTCGCCGCAGCCGAGATCCAAAACGCTCTTCGCATTCGCACTCTTGAGCGCAGCCACGACTGCGTTCAGGCGCTGCTCGTTCAGGTTCAGACTTTGTTCGACCGCTTCTTCTTCGCTGTTGTGCACTGCGACAGCAACGTCCGGGTCGGGTGTGTCTTCATCGACGAGTCGCGCCAGCGCCTCGTGCGCGAGGTCGCGCCGGTATTTCAGATAGCGGCGCGTGATCTCTTCCTTTTCCGGATGCGCCGGCAGCCACGTCGCGCCGTGTCGCAACAGTTTTTCGACTTCGTCGTCGCCAACCCAGTAGTGCTTTTCGTTGTCGAGAACGGGAATCAGAACGTAGATGTGCGTCAGTAGATCTTGCAGACGAACTGTGGCGCTTAGCTCTACTGTGTAGTAGCTGCTCTCGCCCCAATCGGGAAACGTCTCGTCCAGTGCGTGGCGCTGCGCCTCGACCTCGTATCCGAGCGGCTCGAACAGCCGGCGCAGGAATTTCTCACCGCCGCGGCATGGTACGACCGAGATCTTCGCCTGCAACGGAATCGGCGTTTGGGCCAACTCTTCTCGATGCTTGCTGCGGCCGCCGAGCGCAGTGCTCAGCACGCGCGAGATCGTGACGCTTAGAAACGACGAGGCGACGTACGGTCGATCGTTGACGTATTGATCCAGCGTTCCACCTTCACCGGACGGTCCTTTCCGGTTGCGGACCAACCCGATGGGATCGACGTCGAGCAACAACGCGGCAGTGCAGCGCTCCGGCGTTGCTTCGGGATAGAAAACGTGCGCGTGGCCGAATGACAGCTCGAAAGAATGCAACCGCGCCGGGTTTTTGTGTAACAGGTAACCGAGATCGGTCGCCGGCTGATGCGTCGTCGTGATCGTCAAAAGCATAAGCGTGTCAGTTTACGTAGCTCATTACGCATGCACAAACGGGGCGGTATGCTTTAAGATGTAATTGAATCTTTTCTCACATCAAATGGAAACGCTTTCACACGATGCAGTTGCTTTCACGGTCACTAACACGATTGGCGTGGCTCGTCTCAACCGGCCCGATAGTCACAACGCGATAAACGAGCCGGTGATTCAAGCACTCGAATCGATCGTGGATCGGCTCGAAAGTGATCCGGCGATTCGCGCTTTGATAATAACCGGCGCTGGATCGAGGTCGTTTTGCGCAGGCGGCGATCTTCAGTATTTCGCAACGCTCAACTCAAACGAAAAAGGGCTGGCGATGTCACGGCGCATGCAAGCGCTGCTGGAGCGTCTATGGTCCGGATCGAAACCCGTAATCGCCGCCGTTAACGGACAAGCTCTCGGCGGCGGTTGCGAGATCCTGACCGCTTGCCACTTTCGCATCGCGGCTGCAACTGCGATGTTCTGCTACGTCCAGGCCGAGAAGGGCGTGATCCCCGGTTGGGGCGGCGGCGCACGCCTGTTTCATCTGGTCGGCCGCACTCAGGCACTCAAGCTCTTGCTGACCGCCGAGCCCTTTGACGCTGCTGAAGCGATGCGCATCGGCTTCATCGATTCAATCGTCGAACCCGAAAGCCTTCAGAGTGCAGCAATGACGTTTGCGCAAAAGATTTCCCGCCACTCACCCGATGTGATCGCCGCCATACTCGAGTTAGGCAGACTCCACTATAACTGCAACGTCAGCAAGTCGATTGAACGTGAAACGGAATTATTCGGTGACCGCTGGGCTAGCGGCGAGTTTCAAAATGCCATCAGGGACTTTCAAAACAAGCGCCTCATTCGTGAAGTGAAAGGAGACTAGCAATGGCAAACGACGAAAAACCCTCAACCATCTGGCTCGAAATATCGAACGTGCGTCGTAACGAAAACGGCGTCCAAGTTCAAATAAAAGGCGATCGGACCGATAAAGAACCCGTCTGGTGGTCCGTCGAATCTCTCGACGACGTACCAACAACTTTCAAGTCACTCACCGAAGGCCTGGATAAAAAGCGAATAGTTCTCGCGGGCCTAGAGCCTAGGGGTGAGACCCTCATCTGCCGATCGATACGCATTCAGTACGCAGAATCCACCACTCGCTAAGGACCACCCTTTCATGGAAAAAAGGGTTGGCTTTGGCGCACATAAACTGGACCTTGAACCGGGCGCCACGCGCGACGATCGCATCCGTCGCGCCCGCGACATGCTTTCACGCGTCCTCAACCTTCGCACCGCCGTCGCTTTCGTCGGCGCCGGCTGTTCGGTCCAACTCGGTTATCCCACCTGGACGCAGTTCGCCAGTCTGCTGGTTTCCCACGCAATCGAAAACTGTCCTTCCGGCTCGGAATTGAAAGCACTCCAGCGCTTCCAGGCACAACTCGAAGCCGGACCAGTAAAACCGCACCAGATCATGTTCATTCTGGGTGAATGCAGGAAGTCGTTCGAGCAAAACAACAAGATGAACGACTACTACAAGTTTCTGCGAACCACCTTCAAGCCTCGACCAAATAGACTGAACACTCTCAATCCTTACAATGCACTACTCGAGCTGCGGATCAAACGTTTCATCACCACAAACTACGATCGCGAGATCGAGATCGCGCTGGTGAAGAACGGCCTCGTCCCGCGCGAGGAGTTCGGCCTTCATCGTAAACCCGGCACCAGCTCCGTTGCGCATCGAGATTTCACGCAGGAATCCGAGTTCAACGATCAGTTAGCGTTATTCGCTTTGTCGAAAGTCGAAGAAGCCGACTACATGGTGTTTCATTGTCACGGCCACTACAACCGGCCCGAATCACTCGTGGTGACCGAAGACGATTATCAGCGCTGGTATCTCGCGCAAGAGCGAGCCGGAGCAGTCGCGTTTCGGCAAACTGTTTCGCTGCTGTTCGGATCGAATCCGGTCTTGTTCGTCGGTTACGGCCTTGGCGATGACGATCTGCTCGGGACGCTGCGCATGTTCAACTCCGTCGAACCGGAGCGCAAATCGTCGCGGCCGTTGTTTGCACTGCTTCCGGAACGAGTCGAAGGAGAGGACGACGACGATCACAGGTTTTACTACGAACGATACGGCGTCAACGTCATCCCTTACCAGGCGCGCACTGCGGAAGAGCGCAGTCGAGCACTGTTCGAGGCCCTGCAAACGCTCAAGCACAATTGGACCGAGTGGCGCGCGGGCTGGCTCCAGAAACCGCGCATACGCAAGATACGAATAGAGTCGAAACCACCGGACGCTTATCACCACTATCCGATGGCCTCGG
Source organism: Acidobacteriota bacterium (assembly GCA_046732935.1). Taxonomy (GTDB): domain Bacteria; phylum Acidobacteriota; class Blastocatellia; order Pyrinomonadales; family Pyrinomonadaceae; genus PSRF01. Next base: position 14,945 of record JBKPOC010000017.1, read on the forward strand.
GCACGGAAATGCCGAACTTCGGCGGCGACAGGGTTCGCAACCTGCTTGAAGACCTCCGTCAGGAAGCGGAAACCGGTACGAAATTGATCGCCCTGGTGGGCGCCGGAGGCACCGGCAAATCGTGGCACGCGCAGCAATTGATGGAAGTGGTCCAAAGAGGCGGCACGCGGTTCCGCGGGTTCTTCTTCTGGAGCTCTTACTACGCTGACGATTCACTTACCGGGCTGGACCGTGCCTTGTGTTACATGGGTCGCGAGAGCGGCGCGGGCTCACGAATCGATCGTTTTGAAGAGTGTTTGCGAGATCCAGCCAAACCGTGCTTTCTCGTTTTCGACGGCATCGAACGTTTCCTTCGTCCCACCACCAATCCCGAAGAAGGTTCGGCTTTCGATCCAAACACGTCGAGTTTCCTCGCCGCGATGGCCCATAAGGACAACCACAGCACAGTCGTATTGACGAGCCGGTTATGGCCTGAGGTGTTCAATCTGCCGCAGTTTGCCGAGTCGAAGATTCGGCGGATGCGGGTGCCCCTCTTTACTACCGCCGACGTCGAAGACGTACCGCCGTTCCGTTGGTTTGAAAATCGCGAGCACGTTTCCGCGCTCTGCTCGCTTCTCAACGGGCACATCTATGGCCTGGTCCTGGCCGCCAGAATGTTGAATGCCGCTGGAAAGTCCGGCGCGCACGAGTGTCTCCAGCAAATCCGGCGCGCACTTTCAGACACTTCCCCGCATGCGCGCACGTCGCGAATGATCCGCGAGGCTATCGACGTCATCGACGAGGAGTGGAATGGACTCGCGTTGAAGCTGCTCGAACGTCTTGCTGTTTTCATGCGGCCCGTCACCGACGTCACGCTCGAGATCTGCATCGACTCAGCGGTGCGCGAGGTCAAATTGCCCGAAGGTAAAGATCCCAGGTCTCTCGTCGACGTTCTTCTCTGCCGATCTCTGCTGCATCGCGTGTACGGCAGCGCGGACCGCTATTCCTACACGGTCCATCCGATCGTCCGCGGATATGTGTATCAGCGAATTCATCGCGCTTCTACCGATCTAATTCCTAATTTCACGCTTCCCGGTTTCACGGCCGGTACTGCCACCGTCGATCCCGGCAGTTCGCCGGAGAGTGCGGTTGTCGTGAAGGACATTTTCGATCGCTTGCAGGTTCGCGCGGAACAGGCGAGGGGCGAAAACGAGTCGCGGGTCGCTCGTGAATTGTGTCGCGCCGCATTCGGCGTGGTCCGATCGCGCATGGAAGCGAACACGTCACCGCGTTGGACAACTTACGACAGCTATCTTCGGATACTCGTCAAAGTCGGTAATCTTGCAAAGATGCTCTCGCCCAGCCTGTGGGACTACGCCGAGCGACATGATATTCATTCAGTTGAAGACAAAGTGGGACCGTTCTACGCCGATGAGCTCGCCTGGCTTTACAACGAGATCGGACTGACGTGTTATGCGGAGGGTTCCATGCTCGACGCTCACGCCGTTTGGGAGCAGGGTTATGAAATTAATCGCGTGATCGACAGTTTTGAGGAGGGCGGCCGCTATCTGTTTCAATCGCTCTGCAACCTCGGCGCGGTCTACGTTCATTACGGCCATCTCAATACCGCCGAGATCTACCTGCGCGAGGCAGAACAGGTAAACTATCATCTGGGCGATGAGGACCATGCCGGCCGGATCACGGGTTATCTGGGATTGGTCCAACATCTCCGCGGCGACCTGCAACAGGCGGACGATAAATACGAGACGGCTGTAAGGCAGCTCAGGGAAGCACGCAATCCGCGCGCTGAGAGCATTTTTCAGCGGCACCGCGCGGATTTAAAGATCCAGCAGAACGACTTCAATGCAGCCGGTTGCTGTATTCAGATTAGTCGTTCACTTGCGGAAGCGGAGTCGTATCCCGAACTCATCGCCTATTCGCGCCTATCTCTGGGACATCTCTATCGGAGGCAGGAGGAATATGCCAAGGCGCAACGTGAGTACAACGTCGTCTACGACACGGGGCGGCGCATCGGAATGCGTCGGCTCCAGGCCGAAGCACTGACGGAACTCTCGCGTCTTGCCTACGATCTCGGCGATGCCCAACTCGCAAGCAAACGAGCGATCGAATCGCTGCGTATCGCAAATGAGTTGGTCCTGGGCCTGCGGCAAACGCACGACCTTGTCGTGCTCGGGCGCGCAACGATCGAAACGGGCCAACCGGAACTCGGCGTGGCTTATTTAAAGCACGCGAAGAAGCTTGCCGAACGGCAGGAGTATCGATTGCGAGCGTACGAAACGGAAGAGTGTTTACAAAAGTATGGGGAGACAGCAACGCGTTGATGCCCAGAGGTTTTGCACAAATAGTATTTTCTCAGCGGCTTGGCCGCCCAGATGTGCGGCGTGGCTATGCCTCGCCGAAAACATGTTGCTTCATGGGGCTGGGCCCTTCGTTCGGCCTTTGGCCGAAACTGGGCGCAGCCCGGACCAGGGGCGAAGCCCTGATTGGCTTACCACCTGCGACGGCGAGGCAGAGCCGCGCCGCACATCTGGGCGGCGAAGCCGCAACAGTCGCCTCAATGAGTTTTTGTGCAAAGTCATGCCCAGAATCATAGACATACTTCTTCAGTCAGGAAGATCCGCGCTGGAACTATCGCTGTACGTGTTGCTGCCGATCATGGTCGTGATGATGGCGGTGATGAAACTTCTGGAAGCAAAAGGAGTGCTGGCCTTCGTCGCGAGAGTGTTGGCGCCGGTACTCAAACCGTTCGGCATCCCGGGCATCGGCGTGTTCGCCATCCTGCAATCGATGCTCGTGAGCTTCGCTGCTCCGCTGGCAACGCTCTCGATAATGGAGACTGATGGAACACCGACGCGCAAGATTGCGGCAACGCTCGCGATGGTGTTCACGATATCTCAGGCGAACGTCGTGTTTCCGATGCTGACCGTCGGTCTGAGCTTGCGCTGGGTGTTTCTCACTTCCTTAATCGGCGGCGTCGTGGCCGCGATGTTGACTTACTACGTTTTCGCGAGGTCCGAAGACGACGAAGTTTCTGTCTCGACGGTTGAAGTAGACAATATGTCCTCGCAATCGCGGGGCGTGCTCGCGACGATCATCGGGGGCGGATGGGACGGCGTGCAACTGGCGCTCAAGTCGATTCCGATTCTGGTGCTGATGATCTGTCTCGTTAACCTTTTGAAGGCTGCCGGCGTGATATCGTTTCTCACCTGGTCCTTGTCGCCTGTGCTGAACAAGTTGCAGCTACCCGGCATCGCGACGCTTCCGATTGCTACGAAGTTCCTCGCCGGAGGTACGGCAATGATGGGAATCACGATTCCGCTGGTCCAGGAAGGGAGTATGAGTTCCCTGGAACTCAACCGGCTGGCCGGGCTGGTGATAAATCCACTCGATCTGGTTGGAGTCGCCGTGTTGATTTCGGCTGGACCTCGAGTCGCTTCGACGGCGAAAGCCGCGATCTTCGGTGCGACTGTGGGAATCATGGTCCGCACGATCTTACACTTCCTCATCTTCCATGAGGTTTCTCCATGAATCGACAAGAGACGGGCATGAAGGTCGCGATCATTGGCGTTGGCGCAGTGGGAACAGCCTGCGCGAAGTCGATGCTGTTGCGCGGTAGTTGTCATGAGCTCGTCCTAATCGAAAAGGAGGACGAGATCAGCCGCAAACGCGCGGAGGGAGTTGCGGCTGACTTATCTCACGGCGCGGTGCTCTGCCCGCCCACGACGATCGGGACCGGCGGTTATGAAGACGTTCGAGACGCAAGGATCGTAGTCATCACGGCAGGTATCAACGAAAAGACGGGCGCAGCCATCGATCGAAATGATCCGCGTGGACGGCTGCTGCTCCTGCCGCAGAACGCGAAAATCTATGATGAGATCGTTCCCCGTATTGCGGCGGTCAACCCAGACGCGATCTTGCTGATCGTCACGGACCCACCAGACGCGCTGGCAGAAATCGCACGCCGGAAAGCACCCTCGAATCCAGTCATTAGTTCAGGCACATTTCTCGACACGCTCCGTTTTCGGCTTCAGATAGCCAGGCGACTCCAGTGTCATCCTTCGTCTGTGGAGGCGCTGGTGATTGGCGAACACGGCACTTCGCAAGTATACGTGTGGTCCTCGGCGCGAGTTGGCTCTGAACCGGTCCTGGACCATATGAAGACTGCCGCCACGCTTCGTAATGAAACGTGGGACGAGCAAGCGTTTCGCGCGGAAGTAGAGCACGACGTCAAATTCGCGAACATCAGCATTATCGAGGGCACGGGTGCCAGTCAACACGGAATCGGAATCGTCACTGCCCGCTTAGTCGACGCGATGCTTCGCGACGAAGGTTTAGTGGCCCCGGTCGGTGTTTTCCAGGAAGAGTTTGGAGTCTTTCTCTCTTTACCGAGCGTCATTGGTAAAGACGGAGTCTCGAGCGTCCTCACGCCTGGGCTGTCCGACGAGGAGAGTGCAGGACTCAGAAAAAGCGCCGCCGCAATCCGCGGCGCGTTAGATGATCTTGATAAAGCGGTTTGATGGAACTTTTTCGCCGTTCAGAATGGTTACCGCTTCGTTCAATCGGCGGATAAGCCTGGCGTTTATTGGGCCGCAATACCTGACAATGCGAAGAACGAAACGCAGGTGGGCCGTTACAACGTCAAAGACTTCTCGTTCAAGCAGGTGCTGACCGTGCCTCATCTCAGCTTCGACAGTATGGCCATGTGGGTCGACGGGAGTAAGCAAAAAATCTATGTGGTCTATAAAGGCCAACTCTTGCGCCTGCCGCTTTCGGATGCCGCTGCGAAATGACGCGTGACTAAAAAATAACTAAAGGATCGTTCGAACGACACACAGCCTTGGAAAGCTTCGCCTACAACAAAGCTGGAGGGTGGGGGACTATGCGTTGGAGAGGCGAGCGCGAGAGTTCGAACATTGAAGACCGGCGTGGAATGTCGGGAGGGAAGATTGCGGTCGGAGGTGGTCTGGGGACGATACTGATACTGATCGTCGCGTTGCTTTTCGGCGCCGATCCGCGACAACTGCTTGAACAGGTGCCGTCGGATCCGTCGTCTGGCGTTCAGAGTTCGCGTCCAGTGAGTCCGCAACAGGACGAGATGAAGCAGTTTGTTTCCGTGGTGCTGGCGAAGTCTGAAGATGTTTGGCATGACGTGTTTCGGCAGAATGGAAGAGAGTATCGAGAGCCGACGCTGGTTTTGTTTACTGACCAGGTGCAGTCGGCGTGTGGGATGGCGGGCGCTGCGGTTGGGCCGTTCTACTGTCCTGGTGACGAGAAGGTCTATATAGATCTGTCTTTCTATGAGGAGTTGCGGCGGCGTTTCAACGCGCCGGGAGATTTTGCGCAAGCGTACGTGATCGCGCATGAGGTGGGCCATCACGTGCAGAACCTGTTGGGGATTTCGGACCGAGTGGAGGCGATGCAACGGCGAGTCGATCGAGTTGAGGCGAACCGGTTGTCTGTGCGTTTGGAATTACAGGCCGATTTTTTTGCGGGCGTCTTCGCGCGTTACGTGCAGAACCAGGGCGTGCTCGAGGCGGGCGACATCGAAGAAGCGCTGCAAGCGGCCTCAGCGATTGGGGATGACAAGATACAGAGACAAACAACCGGCCACATCGTCCCCGACTCCTTCACCCACGGCACGTCCGAACAAAGGTTACGCTGGTTCAAACGCGGCTACGACACCGGCGACATCCGCCAGGGCGACACGTTCAGCGCCCCGAGCTTGTAGTCACTCGTCGCGCATACGCGTTCCCCGAATACGGCTCTTTGCAATGTTTCAGATGTCTTTCGAAATATCGTGAGCTAACCAGCCAAGATTTCGGTTGGTGGGAAGTGCAATGCGAGAGCTACCATAACGTCTTTCTCATTCTCACCCTGGCTTTAGCCGGTGTATAGCCCGAGCTGTTACATGGAAACCGTTTTAACGGTTTCCTAGCGAGATCACGAAACCGTTGAAAACGGTTTCTCCGATGCTTCGCCGCTCTTACACCGGGCTAAAGCCCGGTGAGAATGAGAAAGAACTTTTCAGTCAAAAGCTGCATGGGATAGCTCATTTCCATCTGATGAGATCGTCGATGCTCATCGGTCACATTACCAACGCCAATTCACGTAATAGCTGCTCGACAGCCGATTCAGGTCGTTGCGGACCTGGGCCCAGTCGGATTCGGCTTTGCCTCCCAGACGATGGTTGCGCATGAAGACGTTGATGTTGCGCCCGCGATTCAAGACTTCACGCGCGAGGTTCGGTGCATACTCGCGGTCCTCGGCGCGATCGCGTAGTCGATCGGTCGCTTCTTCAAACTTCTTCACGTGATCGTTGATCTCGTCTTCGGCGCGGCTGCCGTTGAGACGGCTGTGATCGAGCGCCGAGTCGAGCGAGCTTTTGAAGTGATCCGTGTCGGTTTCGAGTTGACGAATGATCTCGCGAGGATTGTCGCGATACCACGCACGTTGCGCCACCGCAGTGCCGGCCAAAAAACTACTCACCAAAACAGCAAACCAAACGCGATACGAGAACAACGGCAGAACCTTCATTGAATCTTCCTCCACCTCAAGGTTGAAATCCGAACCTGTATTCTGACGCACGCTGACATCAAATGGTCTGAGAAAAAGGTCGGACAAAAAGGTCGAACAATATAACGGAACAATCGGCGCGCCGCGAAAGTATAGTCCCGCATGACTACCACCCAGACCGGGGACGAAGCACCCCGGCGCCTCCTACGCGTGTGGCCAGCCATCGCCGCCGTCGTGCTGCAATGGTTCTTCCGGTTCGGCGTGAAAGCGCTGGTCCCAGGAATACAAGGTTTCGGTTACGCCGCAATGGGCTCGCTGGCGTTCTTCGTCGTGCTCATCTTGTGGTGGACTTTCTTCAGCCGCGCGCGCTGGCGCGAACGACTCGGCGCACTCGCGCTAATCGCGGCCGCACTCGGCGTCACATGGCTGCTGAAACACGATTCGATGTGGCTGCCGTGGTTATTCGCTTACGCCGTCCCAGTGCTCTCGCTCGCATTTGTCATCTGGGCCGTCGCCACTCGCCGCCTTGCAAACAACATTCGATACGCGACGATGGCCGCAACGATCTTCATCGCTTGCGGAGCGTGGTTGCTCGTACGCCAGAACGGAATAAACGGCGATCACAACGCCGACTTCGGCTGGCGCTGGTCGCCGAGCGCGGAAGAACGGCTCCTGGCCCAAACCAACAACGAGCCCACAACACCGCCCACACCAACAGCAACGGCAGCACCTGTCGCAACACCGTCCGCCACAGCAACACCCACCGCAACACCTGGAAAACAACCGGCGGCAACCACCGCACCTACCGAGTCGCGTGCCGAGTGGCCGGGCTTTCGCGGACCGCGTCGCGACGGCATCGTCCGCGGCGTGAAGATCAAAACTGATTGGTCAGCATCGCCGCCGGTAGAAATGTGGCGGCGCGCCGTTGGACCAGCGTGGTCGTCATTCGCCGTCAACGGCGATCTCGTCTACACACAGGAACAGCGCGGCGAGAACGAAGACGTCACCTGCTACAAAGCATCCACCGGCCAACCAGTCTGGACGCACAGCGACAAAGCGCGCTTCTTCGAATCGAATGCCGGCGCCGGCCCACGCGGCACGCCGACGTTGAGCAACGGTCGCGTCTACACGTTCGGCGCAACGGGAATACTCAACGCACTCGACGCTCGCACCGGCGCAGTCGTCTGGTCGCGCAACGTCGGGGACGACACAAACACGAAGGTCCCGTTCTGGGGTTTCTCGAGTTCGCCCCTGATCGTCGGCGACGTCGTGATCGTCGCCGCTGCCGGTCAGCTCGCCGCTTACGAGACCGCGACGGGCAACCGGCGTTGGCTTGGTCCAACGGGCGGCGGAAGTTACAGCTCGCCACAACTCGTCACGCTCAACGGCGTCGCCCAAGTTCTGATGACGAGCGAGGGACGCGTGCTCAGCGTCTCACCCACAGATGGAAAACAACTCTGGCAACACCAGTGGCCGGCAAACACGATCGTTCAACCGGCGGTGACTCCGGATGGCAACGTCCTCGTTACCAGCCAGGACGCCGGCGCGCGGCGTCTCGCCGTTGCGCATAACGCAAGCGGATGGACAGTCGAAGAGCGTTGGACGTCGAACGGCCTGAAGCCTTACTTCAACGACTTCGTCGTTCACAAAGGTTACGCATTCGGTTTCGACGGGCGCATTCTCTCGTGCATCGATCTGAACGATGGGCAGCGAAAGTGGAAAGGCGGTCGCTACGGCAACGGCCAACTCGTGCTGCTGCCGGATCAAGATCTGTTGCTCGTGCTTTCTGAAGAAGGCGAGTTGGCGCTCGTCGGCGCGACACCGGATCAGTTCACGGAGATCGCGAAGTTTCCGGCGATACACGGAAAGACGTGGAACCATCCGGTGCTCGTCGGTGATCTGTTGCTGGTTCGCAATGCAGAAGAGATGGCGGCGTTCAAACTGCGTTAATCAACTGGCGCGGTGCGACAGAAATGTGAATTGACAACTCTTCCGTCGGCGTGTATATCCTTCCCACGCTTTCTCACATCCAGCAGTTCCGCCGTCTCGTTTCCCGAATTCAACGCGAGCCGGCGCAGTCAGTCAAGGAGGTTTATCCCAGTGAAAAGAAAGTTCAGTTTTCGCACCGCCATCTGGGTGGGCTTTGCAGCCATCGCTCTGCTGAGTCTCACTTCCGGCGCGGGCGCGATCGAAGGCGATAAGAAGTTCAGATTGTTAGACGACTGTGACCCGACTACGTTCAATGCAGTGCTCGGCGACGGCGCCTGCGTTGGTAACGGTCACACAACCTTTGACGAGTTCATCGCGGAGCTCGCAGCCACGCAGGACGCGCACAAATGGCGCAATCAACCGAGCCAGGCGCAGTTGAATGTCGGACGTCCGACTTTGATCGAGAACACCGGTGGCGAGGTACACACATTCACGCCGGTTGCAGCCTTTGGCGGCGGCTTCGTCGATCAACTCAACGGCATCTCGGGCAACCCGGTACCGGCGCCTGAGTGCCTTAACATCGGAGCGCTTGTTTTCATTCCGCCGGGTGGCGTTGAAGAAGGACCTGTCGCCGGAACTTCGGAACTTCCGGTGGGCACGACTCGCTTTCAATGCTGCATTCATCCGTGGATGCGCACCATCATTCAAGTCGCCAATGTCGGCGGCCCAGGCAAGCCTGACTCGGCCGAACATCATCATCACTGATTGGCATCCGTGTTCTCCACGTATGTGGGGAACACGGATTATTTTGTGATCAGTAATGGCGAGTTGACGTTGTAATTGAAAAGCAACGCCTTGTCGCCGGTGATGTGATAGACGAACTGCTCAGTTCCCTTGCCTTCGCTGAAGTCGACCTCATAGCCCAGCGTCACGACGGTACCGCCGGTCGTGGCGTTCACGTGCCAGCCGCTGAGCTTCGCCTGCTGCACCGTGCCGAGCTTACGACGGACCGCGTCGAACAATTGGAGCACCTGTTCTTCAGTAGCGGCCTTCTTAAACGCGTCGTCTGATTCCGCGTAGATCTGTTGAAACTGTCCCGCGTTCAACTGGCTGTGAAACTTCTCCACCGCTCGCTCCGCATTCTCCTTCCCTTTCTTAACGCCACACGAAAGCTGCAACGCGACGACGGCGAGCGTCAACACAATCAGGGGTTTGTTTTTGATTTTCACCGGGCCCTCCGATCCAGAAAATAGTGCAGACCATGCGACCGAATCAACGAAAAAGATCTTCCCGGTCGTTCCTATTGACAGTCGATAGGACGCAAGCGTAGACTCCGCTCCTATCGAACGACTATAGGAGCGAGATGAAGAAGCAAACGGCTGATCTGTTCAAACAAGGCACGCTCGAACTGCTGATCCTGCGACTGCTGAGCTCCGGCGCTTTCAACGGCTGGGACATCATGCAGCGCATCCAGCTCGTCTCCGGTGAAGTGCTCACCGTCACTCCCGGTGCACTCTACCCCGCACTCCACCGGCTCGAAGCGCGCGGCCTCATCTCCGCCGTCTGGCGACAATCCGATAACAATCGCAAGGCCAAGTTCTACGGCCTCACCACTCGCGGCCGCAAACAACTCGAAACACAACGCAAAGAGTGGGAGCGCTTTTCCGGCGCAGTCGATCTGATTCTACGAGATGCGTGAGGTTTTATCCGGTGAACTTAAGCAATCTAATCCGTCGCTGGCGCGCACTGACCCGCAGAAATGAACTGGAAGACCAGCTTGACGACGAGTTGCGCTTCCATTTCGAAAAAGACGTCGAACAGAACATCCGCAACGGCATGTCGCCAGAAGACGCGCGCTTCGCAGCGTTGAAGTCGTTCGGCGCCGTCGACAAGTCGAAAGAAGAATGCCGCGACGCGCGCGGCGTCGCACCACTCGAGAACACACTGCGCGATATTTCCTACAGCTTGCGCGTGCTGCTGAAGAGTTACGCGTTTACGATCGTCGTGATTCTCACGCTCGCGCTCGGCATCGGCGCCAACACTGCGATCTTCAGTTTTACTAACGGCATCCTGCTGCGCCCGCTTCCGTACCCGCAATCCGATCGGCTCGTGGCGATCGACGAGACCGCACTCAAACAGGGTGTCGACTCGATGAGCGTCTCTTATCCGAATTACCTCGACTGGCGCGAGCAAAACACAGTCTTCGAAGACGTCGGCGTCTACTTCGGCACGTCGCGGTTCGCTTTGAGTGGCGCCGGCGAACCGGTTGAGATTCGCGGCAGCCGCATTTCGCAAGGCGTGTTTGAAATCCTGCGCGTCGCGCCGCTACTGGGACGCACCTTCACTAAGGACGAGGATCGACCAGAGCAGGATGCAGTCGTAATACTCGGCTACGATCTGTGGCAGAAAAACTTCGGCGGCAATCCGAACATTCTCGGACAGAAGATCGTGATCAGTAATCGCCCGCGAACGGTCGTGGGCGTGATGCCGCGCGGTTTCCGGTTTCCGCAAGTCTCGGATCTGTGGGTGCCGCTCGCGTTGACGCCGCAGATGTTTACCCGCACGGATCACGGATTGAACGGAATCGCGCGTTTGAAAGACGGCGTGACGTTTGCCGCGGCGCAGGCTGAGATGAACAACATCGCCGCTCGTATCGAACAACAAAACCCGGTGACGAATGAAGGACTCGGCGTCAAAGTCACGAGTCTGCACGAGACGCTGACGGGCGACTATCGACAGGCCCTGCTGATTCTGCTCGGCGTCGTCGGTTGCGTGTTGTTAGTGGCCTGCGTGAACGTTGCCAATCTCATGCTGGCGCGGGCGACGGCCAGACAAAAAGAGTTCGCGTTGCGCGCGGCGTTAGGCGCGAGTCGCTGGCGAATCGTGCGCCAGGTGATGGTCGAGAGCCTCTTGCTCGCGGTAATCGGCGGCGCGCTCGGGTTCGCGCTTTCGCTCTGGGCGCTGCGGCTTTTACTCACCGCCATTCCAATCCAGCTTCCGTTCTGGATGAACTTCGGAGTCGATCTGCGCGTGCTCGGCTTCACTCTCGGCATCACTCTGTTGACTGGACTGATCTTCGGCGTCGTGCCTGCGCTTCAGACCTCGCGCGTCGATCTCAACGACACGTTGAAAGAAGGAGGACGCGGCAGCATCGCCTTCCGTGGACGCTCGCGCAGTCTGCTGGTCGTGACGGAGATTGCCCTGTCGCTCGTTTTGCTGGTAGGCGCAGGCTTGATGATCCAGAGCTTCCTTCGCTTGCGTCATGTGAACATCGGCGTCGATACGCATAACGTCATCACCGCAACCGTGGTCCTGCCGGGCGCGAAGTATCGCGCTGACGAACAGCGAGCCGCGTTCTTCAAGCAGTTGACGGAACGCGTACGCGCCTTGCCGGGCGTGCAGGCGGCAAGTGCGACTGCTACGTTGCCGTTGAGCGGCAGCAACTGGGGACGCAGTCTCACGGTCGAAGGTTTTCCGGTGCTGTCAGTCGGACAGGCGCCGGTGATTCAACACACGGTCGTGACCCCCGGTTACTTTCGGACGATGGGCATAACGCTGCTGGCCGGCCGCGACTTCACGGACGCAGACGTCAAGGGCGCGCCGCGGGTCACGATAGTTGACGAGCGGCTCGCACGCGAGTACTGGCCCAACGAGAGCGCCGTCGGCAAGCGCGTCCGTTTCGGACCGCCCGAGGACAACGAGCCGTGGCACACGATCATCGGCGTAGCCGGCACCGTGCGGCATCAAACTGTCGAGCAAGACACGCGAAAGAGCGTCTATCTGCCTCATCAACAGATTCCGGTGAACGGGTTGTCGATTGTGGCCCGGACGAGCTCGTCAGATCCGCAAGACGTCGTCAGCGCGATCCGGCGAGAGGTGGCCCAGCTCGACCCTGATCAACCGTTGAGCGAGATTGCGACGATGGAACAGGTCGTGGCCGAGTCGATCTGGCAGCCGCGCTTGTACGCGATGTTGTTCGCAGTGTTTGCGGCCGGCGCGCTGGTGCTGGCCATGATTGGCATCTACGGCGTGATGGCGTTTCTCGTTCAGACGCGAACGCACGAGATCGGCGTGCGCATGGCGTTGGGCGCGACGGCGCGTGACGTTTTCAAGCTCATTGTCGGCGGCGGAATGAAGTTGACCATTATCGGCGTCGCGGTTGGCGTCGTCGGCGCAATCGCAGTGACGCGACTGATGCACGGGCTGCTATTCAACACCAGCACCACCGATCCGATCACGTTCATCGTGATCCCGTTGCTGCTCTCGCTGGCAGCTTTCCTCGCCTGCTACATCCCGGCGCGGCGTGCGGCGAGAGTGGATCCGCTTCGTGCCTTGCGCTACGAGTGAAGTTCATTTAACAATCCGCGATGACTTGTTCGCGGATCAAACGATGAAACTTCCGAGACGTGACTTCTGCACCATTGCTGGAAGCGCGGTTGCGTCGTTAGTTGCCGGCGGCGCTTGTCGTCTTGGCGGCGGAGCGCAATTTGCCAACTTCGGCAGACTGGCGGCGCGCCCGCGCAACGGCGTCAAGACTTCCGCAACAGGCCAGATCAAGCTCGGACTCGATCAGGAGCGCGATGCGATTCTTCAGTTGCCGGGGAACGCGGCGGGGTCGAGTGTTCCCTTACTGGTGATGCTGCATGGCGCGACGCAGAACGCCGAACAGATGTTCTGGTACCTCGGTTCGACGCCCGAAGAAGCCGGCGTCGCAGTGCTCGCGCCTAACTCGCGCGACACGACCTGGGACGCGATCCGCGGCGACTTCGGAGCCGATGTTGATTTCGTGAACCGCGCACTGGAACGCGTCTTCGAAACTACTTCGGTCGATCCGGCGCGCGTCTCCATCGGCGGGTTCTCCGACGGCGCTTCGTACGCGATCTCACTCGGCCTCATCAACGGCGACTTCTTTCACAGCGTCGTCGCGTTCTCGCCGGGTTTCGTAATCGAGGGAAAAGCACAGGGCAGTCCGCGCTTCTTCATCTCTCACGGCAATCACGATCACATTCTTCCGATCGATCGCTGCGGCCGCCGCATCGCTTTCCAACTTCAGTTTGCGGGTTATGACGTGACCTTTCGCGAATTCGACGGCGATCATGAGATTCCCGCCGACGTCGCGCGCGAGGGTCTCAAGTGGGTCTAATTCTTTTTGTCTTGCAGTAGGTTCAAACCTTCGAGCATCGGCGGGAACGCGAGTAGCTCGTCCTTCTTCACGCCCCAGGTGGTGAACAGGTGTCCGAGTAGTTTTGAGCTCTTGTATGAGCGGCCGTGAATGATCAGCGCTTTCGTGGCGTCGACGTCCTTCCAGCCGGCAGTCAACAGGCGAAAGCCTTTCCCGATGAACATCTCGATCGACGGGTAACTGTCCCTGGTTTCGTAATGCCAGTCGCAGATGATGATGTCTTTCGGGATCAGATCGACGGCTGCGGCGGTACCGTTCTTCGCTGCTTCCCACTCGCCGTAGTCGTACTTCGCGGCGTCGATCAGTCGATCGCCCCACATCAACATCTGAATCTTGCGCTTCTTCACGAGATGGTCGTGAATCTCTTTGACCGCGTTGGCAAAGAGGACATCGGGAGCCTTGCCCTTCGTCGACGGCGACTGTTCCGAGCCGAGCAGGAAAACTTCGTCCATACCTGCGTGCAGCGCATCAGCGCGGAATGCGTCAATGATCTCGTCCATCAACTCGAAGACAACGCGCCAGACTTCCTGGTTGAGCGGATCCCACTCGCGGCAATAGATTCCGTCGTTGTTGGGAAAGGCGCCGGGAGTGAGATCGAATTTCGGATAGAACGTCAGCAGCGGAAACGTTTCCGCCTTCCACGATTGATGGCCCAACGACTGGAACTGCGGAATCAAACGAATGCCCAGCTTCTTGCATCGCGCCGCGAACCGTTGCGCGCCGTCCTGCGTGATCGGATCCGTCCCGCGCCGCAGCTCCGGGTGCGACTTGAACGCAAAGTTGTAATCGACTTCGAGAATGACGACATTGATTCCCTGCTTCGCGAGCGCTTCGAGGTTCTGTCCGAGCGCGTCGAGGGCGCTGTCGGTGTTGTAGTCGAGCAGGTGCACGGCACGCCACGTTTCGGCGGCGCGCGCGTCCGCAACAAACGCGAAAAGTAAAAGACACAAAACGATGCTTCCCATAACCGGCATGTTCCGCGACAGCAATGTGTTCATGGGTCTACTTAGCATATAATCGTTCGCGTATGAAAGACCCGTTAGCAACCTCGGGACTTCCCACATTCAATTCTAATCGGGTCGCGCCAGAGGATAAGCCGATCGAGCCGAAGTTCTTGATCCTCGTGGTGGACGATTCGGCCGATAATGTCGCGTTCATCAGCCTCGATCTTCAGCAACAGGGATATCGCGTGCTCACGGCCGGTAATGGCGAAGACGCCGTGAAGGTCGCGACACAAATGCTGCCCAACCTGATTTTGATGGACATCAATTTGCCGACGCTTGATGGATTGGGCGCCACGCGCAGGATTCGCGAAACTGACGCGTTGCGCGAAGTGCCCGTGGTGGCGATCACGGCGTTCGGCACGGAAGGTTTTCAGCGCGCTGCTTACGATGCCGGCGTGTCGGGTTATCTAACGAAACCCATCGACCTCGACCGGATGCATCTTTTGATCGCGCGACTGCTGTCGCCCGAGAACTCCGGCAAACTCAGTCCGCCGCCGACTACTTCTTGAGCTCAACTATTTCGAGGCGAATGGTCGTGTTGCCGGTGTTCTCCGCCCAATGCGTCAGGGGCTCGCGGTAGATCACGTCGCCTGTCTTGAACTCTCCGTCAGTCGTCGTGCCATCAACCGCATGGTTGCGAAACTTTCCACCCTGAATTACATAAATGACGTAAGCTGGATGCGAGTGAAGGTTTTCCTTGTCGCCGGGTTTGAGCGTCGCCTCGAAGACGCGGACGCGAGCGTTCTCCAGTTTCAGAGCGGCAGTTTTTGAATTCACGACGAGCGGGTCCTGGCTCATACTCGCATCACCGCGCGCCAGGCCGGTTACCATCAGGGCAAAGATCAAGATACCGATGCGCTTCATTTCGATCTCCTTTGGGCCACAGATTACTGCTAATTTAAACCATGCTTGCTACTCGTAGACAGTTTTTTACCGCCGCCTCCAGCTTTGTTGTTGCACACACTCTGGCCGGACGTTCCGGGTTTGGTCAACGGCAACAGAAGAAACCGACGCGCGTTGTGTTGCTGGGGACGAAAGGTGGACCAAGCGTCGGGCGATCAGGACGCAGTAATCCGGCGACGCTGATTATCGTCAATGGCGTTCCGTATCTAGTTGACTGTGGCTATGGAGTCACGAAGCAACTCATCAGCGCCGGAGTTGGGGTGAGCCAGTTGCGCTACATCTTCATCACTCATCACCATTCCGATCATAATCTCGAGTTTGGGCCGCTGCTGTACAACGCGTGGATCACTGGCGTGCCGGCGCACATCGACGCTTATGGTCCGCCGGGTTTGAAAAAGATGGCGCGCGACTTCTTCAACTATCTCAAGTTTGATATCGACGTGCGCATTGTCGACGAAGGCCGTCCGGATCCGCGTGACATTGTTACTACTCATGACGTTCGCAAACCGGGTGTCGTGTTGGTTAATGAAGACGTGAAAGTGAGCGCCTGTCTCGTGCGTCATCCGCCGATCAAGGAATCGTATGCGTACCGGTTCGATGCCCACGATCGTTCGATCGTGCTTTCCGGTGACACTGCGTATGCGCCGGAGTTGATCGAGTTTGCGAAGGACGCGGATGTGCTGGTCCACGAGGTGATGTATCTGCCGGGCATCGAACGACTGCTCAAACAACTGCCAAATGCAAAGCGCCTGCGCGAACACCTGATGGCTGCTCACACGCTGCCGGAGGACGTCGGCAAGATCGCGGCAGCCGCGAACGTCAAAACCCTCGTCCTATCCCACTTCGTCCCCGGCGACGATCCCTCCATCACGGACGAGCAATGGTCCGCCGGCGTCCGCACCCACTTCAAAGGACGAATCATCGTCGGCAAAGATCTGATGGAGGTTTAGACACACACGAAAGATGGATTTTTGCATCGGGTTGGGTATTATTTGGCAACCAACCAGCAGCTTCTCGCAGGAGGAATTCAATGTTCAGCAAACGCTCCGTCAGAGTGTCGATCCTTATTACTCTCCTTGTTCTTTTGAGTGGCGCGCTGGCGACGGCACAAAGCAAGGCGCCGCTGACGCACGAGACGATGTGGATGTTGAAGCGAGTCGGACCGCCTTCGCCGAGCCCCGATGGGAAGTGGGTTGTGTTTTCGCTGGTCGAACCTGCTTATGACGAGAAGGACCAGGTATCTGATCTATGGATCGTGTCGAGCGACGGCAACGGCAAGCCGCGGAGACTCACGTTCAGCAAAGGCGGCGAGAGCGGCGTCGCCTGGAGCCCTGACAGCCGGCAAATCGCCTTCTCCGCCCGGCGCGAAGGTGACGAAGCCAGTCAAATATACGTCCTCGATATCGCGAACGGCGGCGAAGCATTGCGTGTGACTTCACTTTCGACCGGGGCGCGCTCGCCGCAGTGGCGTCCCGACGGCAAGGCACTCGCGTTTGTCAGCACAGTCTATCCCGGCGCGGCCGACGACGAGGCAAACAAAAAGATCGCCGCGGAGCGCAAAGCGCAAAAGTATCGCGTGCGCGTCTACGACAGCTTTCCTGTGCGCAACTGGGACCGCTGGGTCGACGACATGCACACCCACCTATTTGTTCAAGAGGCCCAACCCGGCGCGAAAGCGAAGGATCTGCTCGCAGGAACGAAGCTCGTGAGCGAGCGCGGATTCGCCGGCCGCGTCAGCGATTCCGGTGAAGATCTCGACGCTGTTTGGACGCCCGAAGGCGACGCCATCGTCTTCGTCGCCACTACGAATCGCGATCGCGCCGCTTACGCAAACACCAACACATCGCTCTTCAAAGTGTCAGCCAACGGCGGCGAGCCCACACGGCTGACCACGAGCGCCGACAGTTTCAGCCGTCCAACGTTTCGCCCTGACGGAAAAGCGCTTTACGCCGGCGCCGAGTTCGACACCGACAACAGGCCGTACCATCTCGAGCGACTGGTGAAGCTCTCCTGGCCCAACCCGGGCGCACCAACAAACCTGACCGCGAAGTTCGACCGCTCACTCGGCAGCTTTGCCTTCACGCCCGACAGCCGCACGATCTACCTGACCGCGGAAGAAGCCGGAAACGAAAAGCTCTTTACGATGCCGGCGGACGGCGGCGACGTCACCCTCGCGATGGACATGACAAAGGGCGTCTACACCAATCTGAAGATCCCGTCGAAAGCCGCGTCGACGATATTGCTCGTGAACTGGGAAAGCGCCATCAACCCGCCAGAGCTTTTCCGACTCGATCTCAGTTCGAAAACCCAACAACCGCTCACCACATTCAACGCCGAGCAACTCGCCAGGATCGACTGGCAACCCGTGCGTCACTTCTGGTTCACCAGCAAGGCAGGCAAACGCATTCACAACATGATCGCGTTGCCGCCGAACTTCGACGAACACAAGAAGTATCCGCTGCTCGTGGTGCTGCACGGTGGTCCACACAGCATGTGGCGCGACAACTGGGGACTCCGCTGGAACTACTTCATGCTCACGCGTCCCGGCTACGTCGTGCTGATGACCAACTACTCCGGCTCGACAGGATTCGGCGAAGCGTTCGCGCAGAGTATCCAGTTGGATCCATTGAAAGGACCGGGCAACGAGATCAACGAAGCTGCCGACGAGGCGATCCGGCTGTATCCGTTCGTCGACGGAACGCGGCAGGCAGCGGCGGGCGCGAGTTACGGCGGTCATCTCGCAAACTGGATGCAAGCGACGACGACGCGTTACAAGACGCTGATCAGTCACGCCGGTCTGATCAATCTCGAGTCGCAGTGGGGCACGAGCGACACGATCTATTCGCGTGAGCTGAACAACGGCGGGCCAGTTTGGGAACAAGGTCCAGTCTGGCGCGAACAAAACCCGATCCGGTTTGCAGCAAACTTCAAAACTCCGATCCTGCTGTCCGTCGGCGAGAACGACTTCCGCGTCCCCCTCAATCAAACGCTGGAAAACTGGAGCGTCCTGCAACGGCTGCGCATTCCCAGCCTCCTACTCGTGTGGCCGGATGAGAACCACTGGATTCTGAAAGGCGAAAACAGTCGCTTCTGGTATCAGGAAGTTTACGCGTGGCTCAAGAAGTACCTCGACGAGCCGGCGACCACGACCTCAGGCCAGCAGCGTTAGAAGTACTCCAGCGCTCGATAAGTAACGACACGGGTTTCGAAGTGGCTTTCGGTGGTCCTGAAGATCTCGAGTCGCTTGATCCAGTTTCGCTGAGTGTTGAAGTCGTAGAAGTACGACGTCGTGCTATAGAGATCGCCCTTTAAGCTGAAGGTCGCGCCTTCGATCTCGACGCCGTCGTCGTTGTACCTGTACGTCGTTGGTCCGGCAATCGTCTGGCCCTGGTCGTCGAAGCAAACCGTCTGGACGATGTTTCCCCTGGTATCGAAGAACGAGTCCCATTTCTCTTCAATCGATCCATCCTCGGCGTACTTGTACATCAGTTGCCGCGCTATCTGTCCAGTCGGATGGTACTCGTAGAAGTATTTACGGCTCGGCGTCCCATCTTCATAACACCACGTTTCCTCTAGTCTGTTCCCTGCATCGTCATAGAGCGGACTACATCTCTGCTTCGTGATCGGACCACGCGCTTCGGTCGAGACGCACTCGAGCAGCCGCCCGCCTTCGTCATATTTATAAACGCGAGAGCTCAGCAACATGCCGCGAGGATTCTGAAATAGCATCTTCGTCTTGTTGCCTTTGCCGTCGTACTCCGTTGAACCGACCTGCAAAAGACTGCCGTCGAGATCGTAAAGCAGTTCCTTCGTCACATACCCGCTCTCATTGAAGAGGATGGTCTTCAGCGGACGCCGTTGTTCCTCGATCCATCGTCCGGTGCCCGGCCAAAGGTCGGCGACTTCGTAGTAGACACACTTGACCCGTCCCTGGAGATGGTGCTTACACCAATGGTTCCCGTTTCTCATAAGCAAGCCACACGGTTAGAGGGCAAACCTGGAGAGAGCTAGTGTCGGGGTTAGTAAGGTGGTACGAAATTGCTGACCGCTGATTTAAGGCTGAACCGCGTAAGCGTGGGAAGGTTCTTCGCGGTGAATTACTGATGAATGCGAGCGGCAGTTTAGTTTTGCCAAAACCAGCGTGTCAATGAAAATGTTTGTTGTAATTTCATTGCCTCAGACGGCGATGAGGGCCGAATGGTCCATAGGAGTTGGCCTAAACCAGCTTCAGAAGCAGCCGATGTAGCTTCGGCCAGTCTCAACACACGCCCAATCTGAGGCGCCTTCTATAAATGATCGTGAGTGATTCGACAGAACCTTGTTCGTCTTTGGCGATAAGGAGTTAATGAAAGACTCACAGTGATAAGAGACGAGAAACCATTCAGTGCATGACTGATAAGTCGTACCCGGTTCCCAGCCATACTGGTCACCGCCGCCTCCACCGCCGCCTCCTTCGGGTCCGCCAATCACAGTCCAACTGATGGAGCCTGGCGCTCCAGGCGATCCTGGCAGGCCGGCGTCTCCCCCCGATCCTCCCGCGCCGCCACTTCCAGCCGAACCAGCGTTTCCATCACGAGCCGGGTCGCAACCAAACACGCTGCCACCGTGACCTCCACCACCGGGCGAACCATAGGATCCCGGTATTCCGCCTGTACCGCCAACACCTCCCTGCCCTCCACTCCCTCCTTGATAGTCTGTCGAAACTTGCGTGGAGTCATAACCCCACGGGAAACTGATAACAATGTTTCCACCTGCTCCGCCTCGTGCGCCGTTGCCGCCTTTGCCTCCCTTACCTCCACGACCGCCATTTCCGGCAGCACCGCCTGTACCACCCTCGCCAAGTCCTCCGGCGTTGCAATTGCAGCCCGCGCCGTCGCCGCCCTTGCCTCCCTTGCCGCCAGTTCCGCCCGAACCGCCAGGGCCGCCTGGTCCACCGTTGCCACCTTTGCCGCCTTTGGCGATCACAGAGAACGATCCAGCGGTTACGCTGCTGATTACGACGGTTTGGTTACTTGCGCCTTCAGCCTCAAGGCCGTTTGTACCCGTACCCCCATCTCCGCCTTCCAGACCAGAACCAGCTGCTGTGCCATTGGAACCGTCCTTGGTACTCGAGCACGAACCACTAACTCCGGAAACTCCATCGCCGCCATTATTTCCGGAGATACCGGCTGCTCCCATAACACCGTCAGATCCATTAGCCGGTTGCTGCTGCGGACTGATTGCGTGATTGGACCGGACCACATGCTGCTTTGAATTACGATCGGCTAGTGCTTGTGATGCTAACCATTCGTCCCTTCCGTAGCCGCTCGTGTCAATCGTTATCACTGTCTTAGGCCCGTGGGCAGCCTTCGCCGAACCAAAAACGAAAACGTGGAGGTCATGGGAACCTTTGATTACGGGCGCCGCTCCCTCAAATATCAGGTCGTTGGCAATGATGACCGTATCTGAGTCGATCTTCACCTTCTCAGGTAAGGTAAGAGTGTCTGCCATAACAACGCCTCGCAGCGGTTCCGTTCGAACTCTCGAAACATACATCTCGGGATACGCTTCAAGTTGCGCTCGCGCCTTATTTCTGCCATTAGGTGTGAACAGCAACCCTGCTTCGATCTGCATGCCTTCCGCGTTCAGAACTCGTGCTACTCGACGAATGTTTACCGATATCGCCTTTAGTTCCTGCTGTCTCGATCGAAGTCTTGCTTCTTGAGCCGGCGTCAACTTGCCAACTGGTCGTGTTTGAGTCTGACCGTTTCCGTGAGAACCGAAACTAACCGTAACGAGGAGTACGGCACAGAGCACCAGGGTAAGCATTGAGGTGATGGAGCGTGAGATTCGAGACATGATGCACACCTTTGAGGAAGATGCGAAAGCAACGCACCCATAGCACATTACCAGCAGGGAGTACAAGGAAAATCTATGGCCAACGGTTGCTACAACCGTCACCGAGACCCATCACCTTCGCGTAAATTGGTCTTACCGCGGCCACACTGAACCGCTAATTGGTAATGAGTTGCTATTGACAGCCAACAAGGGCGTAAGGCAAAATGCGGAGCCTACAAAAGCAAATCCGTGATGAGGCCAGGCCTCTTCTGTCGTGAAAATAGCTCTTGGTCATACCACTCAACGTAAATGAGCCGGCGAGCGTCCGTTCAGCCGTCTTACTGAGGGAGAAAAAGTTATGCGTACAAAGAACCCGAACAGACGAGTTTTTTGGGCCGTTTGCCTCCTGATTCTCGCTGCTTTCACTGCAACTGCTCAGGAGTTCAGAGGATCACTCACGGGCAAGATCACCGATCCCAACGGCGCCGTCGTTCCCGGCAGCAAAGTCGACATTAAAAACGTCGCGACCGGAATCGTCTCGAGCGTCAACACCAGCGACGATGGCGCATACAGTTTTCCGCTGCTGCCGCCCGGCAAGTATCAGCTCACGGTAACTAAGGAGGGCTTCAACACCGCCGTGCGCGACGGTATCGAAGTCCGCGTGGCAGACAAGTTGACACTCGACGTGCAACTCGAAATCGGTGTGACCGCCATGGTGACCACGGTCGCTTCGGCGCTCACACTCGACACCGGCACCGTCAACACAGGCACGGTCGTCACCGGAAAGCAGATCAGCGAACTGCCGCTGACCGAAGGCACTGCGTATCAGCTCGCGACCTTGGCCCCAGGCATTGCCTACACAGGCAATCCGCTCTTCACTGGACCAACGTCGAACGGCAACCTGGCAGCGTTTCGCTCGAACGGCGCGACCGGCGCGAACCAGATCACGCTCGACGGTTCACCCAATTACGCCTTTGACGGCGGCGTCGGGTTCTCGCCACCCTCCGACGCAGTGCAGGAATTCAAAGTTCAAACCAACACCTTCGACGCGCAGCAAGGTTACTCGGCAGGCGCAACTGTCAACGTCGCCGTGAAGAGCGGTACCAATGACCTGCACGGCTCCGCGTGGTACTTCAATCGCGATCGCAGCCGCACGGCCAACAACTTCTTCGGCAACCGCAGCAACCAGGACCGGCCCCTCAGAACGTATCACCGCTTCGGCGGCGTCGTGAGCGGCCCGGTTGTGCTGCCCGGTTACAACGGACAGGACCGCACGTTCTTCTTCGCCTCGTACGAACGTCTCAAAGACAACATCGCCGAGCCGCAGGTCTTCACCGTGCCTACTGAAGCGATGCGACGCGGCGACTTCTCCGCGCTGATCGTCAACCGCAACAACATCAACGATCCGGCGAACACCGTCATCTTCAATCCGTTCTCAGGTACGCAGAGCGGCAGCAACGTCGTGCGAACGTCATTTGGGTGTCCGACGTCAGGCGCGGTCGCGTCAAACTCGACGTGCAACATGATCCCGAGCAACCTGATCAATCAGGTCGCCGCGAACCTCGTGAAGTTTTATCCACTGCCGAACATCGCCGGTGTCGGCAACGGAACGCAAAACAACTTCTTCTCCAACCAGCTTCGCCACCAGGACTATCGCGGCTGGCTCGGACGCATCGACCATCGCATCAGCTCGAGCCAGTCGATCTTCGGCAAGTACTATCACAGCTTCAATCCCGAAGATCGCCAAGACTGGGCCGGCGTCGTAAACGGTTTTCCGATCACGCAGGGCTTTGAGTTTCGCACCAACGACGGCGGCAACATCGACTACACCAACGCGATCAACTCGAACGTCGTGTTCGACATTCGCGTCAGCCTGAACCGGTTCGTCCAGGAACGCCGTCCGGCCGAGCTCTTCGATCCGGCACAGCTTGGTTTCGCGCAGGCATCGCTTGCCGCGATGCGCGGTTACCAGTACTTCCCGCGCATCATGATCAGAAACCTCGACGCCACCAGACCGATTCGCTCCACGCTCGGCGCGACGCGATCCGACTGGAACGAAGGCCGCGTCCGCCCGTTCTACATGGGCTCGGTCCAACCAACGTTGACGCAGGTCGTCGACAATCACACTTTGAAGTACGGCTACGACTTCCGCGTCGTGCGCGAGAACTTCAGCACCGACGCTTACAAGGGCGGGCAGTTCTTCTTCGATGGCACGTTCACGGCGCCGGCTTCAAATTCTTCCAGCACGTTGCGCAACGTGTTCGGCCGCGACGTCGCTGCGTTCCTGCTCGGTATTCCGACAACGGGCTCGGGCAGCAACTCGAGTCAGATCGACAACTCGCAAAACTACTCGGTCCAGTCGCTGTATCACGGATTCTTTATTCAGGACGACTGGCGCGTGAACCGCAAGCTAACGCTCAACCTCGGGCTTCGTTATGACCTCGAGCAGGGTTTGACCGAACGCTACAACCGCATTCTTCGCGGGTTCGATCTCGGCACGCCGAGCCCGATCAATAACCAGGTCCGTGCTGCTTACACGACGGCCTTCAACGCCAACCCGTCAAACTTCGTCGTCCCACCGAGCGCGTTTCAAGTACTCGGCGGCTACACGTTCGCCAACGACGACAATCGCAACGTTTGGGAAGCCGATCGCAGCAACTTCCAGCCGCGCATCGGCCTTTCCTATAGTTTGAACGAGAAGACGGTGCTGCGCGCCGGCTTCGGCATGTTCATGGCGCCGTTCATGATCGAACCGCCGCAACAGATCGGGTTCTCAGGCACGACGCCGTTCGTTCCGTCGAACAACAACGGTCTGACGTTCGTGGCGAACCTGACCAATCCGTTCCCGCAAGGGCTGGCCGGAGTTCAACCTTCGTTCGGATCCAGTCTTGGACTGCTGACGGGAATCGGCGCTGACGTCGCTAGCAGCGACGCGCCCATCATCGGTCTGCTGCGCAAGAACTCGAAGTTTGCGCGCATCGTGTTCGGCATTCAACGCGAGTTGCCGGGTCAGATCGTCGTCGAGGCGAATTACATCCACGCGAACGGCTACGATCTTCCGGTCAGCAGGAACTTGAACTCCGTGCAGCGCGAGTTCCTCGGCGATACGCCGGCGACCGACACCGCCGCGAACACGTTCCTGTCGGCGACGATTCCGAATCCGTTCCGGAACCTCGTTCCGGGCGGCAGCGCTTTCAACACCGCGACAACGATCACGCGCGCACAGTCGATGCTCGCATATCCGCAGTTCACGAACCTGTGGGTCCAGGAGTACAACGGCACCAACCGTTACAACTCGCTACAGGTCCAGGTCAACAAGCGTTTCGCAACCGACATGACGCTGACTGCGACCTACACCTATTCGAACCTTCGCGAGAAAGTCAGTTACCTGAATCCGAGTGACACCGTGCTTGAGGATCGCATCTCGCCGTTCGATCGTCCGCACCGCTTTACGTTCGCGGGCGTCTATCAGCTTCCGATTGGGCGCGGCCGCAAGTTAGGCAACGATATGAATCACGTGCTCGACGCCATCGTCGGTGGCTGGCAGTTGAATGGCACATACGAATGGCAGAGCGGCGAACCGTTCCTGTTGACGGCGGCGAACCTGTACTTCCCCGGCGATCCGTCCACGATCACCAGCAGGCTCGGCGACGGCGACGGACAGGGCGGCAAGTTCGGCATCGATCGATCTGCGTTCAATGCGCCGGGGCTCGTCGCGCTGACGGGATTCGGCATACGCAATGTTCCGACTACGCTCGACAACTTGCGTAACCAGCCGTACTCAGTTGCGAACCTCTCGCTCACCAAGAACTTCAACTTTGGTGAAACGAAGAGATTGCAAATCCGCGCGGAGGCATTGAATGCGTTCAATCATCCGTACTTCGGCGCCGGAATCGGTCTGAATCCGGGCACCGCGGCAGCGCCAAACGCCGCGTTCGGTATCGTGACGACACAACGCAATAACCCGCGCGACATTCAGATTGGCGCCAAGTTCGTCTTCTAACTTGTGTTTCGTTCGTGCTGCAAATTCATCGTACTGACGCTGTTTTTGGCGACGGCGGTAACGGCGCAGAAACGCATCAGCGTTGCCGCGGATGGCTCAGGCGATTTCACGAGCATCCAACAGGCCATCGATTCTGTTCCCGAGAAGAACAACCGCCGGGTCTTGATCAAGATCAAACCCGGCGTCTATCGGGAACAGATTCGAGTCACTAAACCATTGATCGCCCTCATCGGCGAGAACGCACGTGCGACCGTCATCACTCACCGGCTCAGCGCACTGGAAGCCGGCAACACGAGACTCGCGTTCACTGCTTACGTCAGCGGAGATAAGTTTCTCGCCGAGAACCTGACGTTCGAAAACTCCTTCGGCACCGGTTCGCAAGCGGTCGCTCTGTTTGTCGACGCCGACGACGCGACGTTCAAGAACATCCGCTTTCTCGGCTGGCAGGACACGCTGTTCGTCAACGGCAGCCGTCATTTTTTCACCGAGTGTTATATCGAGGGCCACGTCGATTTCATCTTCGGCAGCGCGTCGGCGATCTTTCAACAGTGCACGATTCATAGCAAGGGCGCAGGCTACGTGACGGCGCACTACAGGACGAGCAACGAGGAGAATACGGGCTTTGTTTTTATTCATTGCCGTTTGACTGGCGAGAACACTGGCAAAGGTGTTTATCTGGGACGTCCGTGGCGTCCGTACGCGCGAGTGGTCTTCATCGATTCATGGCTGGGCGAACACATCAAGCCGGAAGGTTGGGACAACTGGCGCGATCCCGCGCGTGAAAAGACTGCCTGGTTTGCCGAGTACAACTCGTTCGGGCCGGGAGCGAATGCGAAAGCCCGCGTCGCATGGTCCAGACAACTCACGCTCGCGGAGACTGCCGAGTTTTATCGCGACCGGTTCTTCAGCCGGGAGACTCACGCGCTGACGGGTAAGGTCAATCAGGCGATTGGGACCATCGCCTGGGAAGACGCGCAGAAGAAGCCGGACGAGTGGTACGCCAGCGCCGAGGCGTTGCGCATCGCCGACCTCGTACTTCTCTATCAACGCGACACCGGTGGCTGGCCCAAGAACATCGACATGGCCAAACCGATCAGCGGAGAGGATCGCGTAAAGCTGGCGGCGCAGAAGAAAGACACCGAC
This sequence comes from Acidobacteriota bacterium, assembly GCA_046732935.1. Lineage (GTDB taxonomy): Bacteria > Acidobacteriota > Blastocatellia > Pyrinomonadales > Pyrinomonadaceae > PSRF01. The sequence continues at coordinate 41,439 of JBKPOC010000017.1, forward strand.
TCCACGATCGACAACGGCGCGACGTTCACGCAGTTGTCCTATCTGGCGCGCGTCTACACAGCGCAACACCTGGAGCGGCATCGCGAATCGTTTTTGAAAGGTCTGGATTACCTGCTGAAAGCGCAGTACCCGAACGGCGGCTGGCCGCAGTTTTATCCGGATCTCAGCGGTTATTACAAACACATCACGTTCAACGACAACGCGATGATCGGCGTGATGAAACTGCTGCGCGACGTCGCGGCTTCCAAGCAGCCGTACCAGTTCGTCGACGAGAAGCGACGGGCGAGCAGTGCGAAAGCAGTCGAGAAAGGCATTGACGTCATCCTCAAGACGCAGGTGATCGTCGATGGAAAGCGAACCGTGTGGTGCGCGCAGCACGACGAAGTCACGCTTGCGCCGGCGCCGGCGCGTAAGTATGAAGTGGTTTCGTTGAGCGGCGGCGAGAGCGTCGAGATCGTTCGCTTCCTTATGTCGATACAAGATCCTTCGCCCGCAGTCGTCGAGGCGATCGAGTCGGCGGTCAAATGGTTCGAACAGTCGCAGTTGAAAGATCGCGAAGGTAAAGCTATTTGGGCGAGGTTCTATGAAATCGGCACCAATCGCCCCATCTTCGTCGGACGCGACGGCGTGGTTAAGTACGATGTAACGCAGATCGAGGAGGAGCGGCGCAACGGATACGCCTGGTACAAGGATGACGCGGCCAAACTATTGAAAGACGATTATCCAGCCTGGCGAAAAAAGCGAGATGACAACACGACGCGAGTTCATTAGAGATCTGCTGATTGGCGGAGCGGCGATCGCGGTCGCGCCGCGTTTGCTTACGGCGCAGACGGCGGCGACTCCGTGGCAAACGGTGATGCCTTCGATTCTCGAACGCCTCAAACCGCCACGCTTTCCGAACCGGATGTTCGATCTCACGCGCTTCGGGGCGAAAGGCGACGGCCAAACCGACTGTACCGCCGCGTTTCGACGCGCGATCGATGAATGCACTAAAGCCGGTGGCGGCAAAGTCGTCGTTCCCGCAGGTTCATATCTGACGGGCGCGATCCATTTGAAGAGCAACGTCAACCTCGAGGTCTCGGAAGGCGCGACGATCAAGTTCAGCCAGGATCCGAAAGACTATCTGCCCGTTGTCTTTTCACGTTGGGAAGGCGTCGAGCTATTCAACTACTCGCCTTTCGTCTACGCGTTCGAACAACGAAACATCGCCATCACCGGCAAAGGCACACTCGACGGCCAAAGCGACAACGAACACTGGTGGCCGTGGGTCGGACGGCCGGCGTACGGCTGGAAAGAAGGCATGGGCCAGGCGCGGCCCGATCGAAACGCGTTGTTCGAGATGGCGGAAAAAGGCGTACCGGTCAGCGAACGCATCTTCGGCGAGGGCCATTACCTGAGACCGCAGTTCATCCAGCCGTATCGCTGTCAGAACGTGCTGATCGAAGGCATCACGATCAAGAACTCGCCGATGTGGGAAGTTCATCCTGTGCTCTGTCGCAACGTGATCGTCCAAAACGTCCACATCAGCAGTCATGGGCCAAACAACGACGGCTGCGATCCCGAGTCGTGCAGTGACGTGCTGATCAAAGACTGCTACTTCGATACGGGCGACGACTGCATCGCGATCAAGTCAGGACGCAACGCCGATGGACGCCGTTTGAAAGCGCCGACCGAGAACATCATCGTGCAAGGCTGCACGATGAAAGACGGTCACGGCGGCATCACTGTCGGCAGCGAGATCTCGGGCGGCGTGCGAAATTTGTTTGCCGAAAACTGCCGGCTGGATAGTCCAAACCTCGACCACGCGTTGCGGGTGAAGAACAACGCGATGCGCGGCGGGCTGCTGGAAAACCTGCACTTCCGCAATATCGAAGTCGGCCAGGTGGCGCATGCGGTGATCACGATCGACTTCAACTACGAAGAAGGCGCGAAAGGATCGTTTACGCCGGTCGTGCGCGATTACACGGTCGACAACGTGCGCAGCCACAAGAGCAAATACGCGGTCGACGTTCAAGGCCTGCCCGCGGCGCCCATCATCAACTTGCGCCTGACGAACTGCACGTTCGACAACGTCGCCGACGGCAGCATCGTCAAGAACGTGAAGGATGCGACGGTCGAAAACGTCAAGATCAATGGCCGCTCCGTCGACAACATAGCCTCGACGCTGCCAGTGTCCGAACGAATCGCAGCGACGGCGATGGCCATGGCCGCTCCCACCAAGTGGACCTACGATCGCGGCTTCGTCTTGAAAGGTATCGAGCGCGTCTGGAACAACACGGGCGACAAGCGCTATCTCAACTTCATCAAAGAAGGCATCGATCAATTCGTCAGTGACGATGGGTCGATCCGAACGTACAGGCTCGACGACTACAACCTCGATAACGTCATGCCCGGACGCGTGCTGCTGTTTCTCTACAAAGAAACCGGACAGGAGAAATACAAGAAGGCCGCGACGCTCTTGCGCGAACAGTTGAAGACGCAGCCGCGCACGTCCGACGGCGGTTTCTGGCACAAGAAGATTTACCCATACCAGATGTGGCTCGATGGTCTCTTCATGGCTGAGCCGTTCTATGCGGAATGGGCGGCGACGTTCAAGGAAGACGCGGCGTTTGACGACGTCGCGAAGCAGTTCATCCTGATGGAGCGTCATGCTCGCGACGACAAGACGGGATTGCTCTATCACGGTTGGGATGAATCGCGGAAACAACGTTGGGCCGACGCGAGCACCGGACGTTCGCCGAACTTTTGGGGACGCGCGATGGGCTGGTACGCGATGGCCCTTGTCGACGTGCTCGACTACTTTCCGCAGAAGCATCCGCAGCGCGGAGAGTTGATCGCCATCCTGAATCGCGTGGCGGATGCCGTGGCGAAGTATCAGGACCAGAAGTCCGGGCTGTGGTATCAGGTGTTGGACAAGGCGGCCGCGAAGGGAAACTACTTCGAGTCGTCGGCGGCCTGCATGTTTGTTTATGCGTTGGCAAAGGGCGCGCGGCTCGGCTACTTGCCGGCGAAGTATTTCCGCGTTGCCGATGCTGGATATCGCGGCATCGTCAAAGAGTTCCTCAAGACTGACGCCGGCGGGCAGCTCAATCTTGAAGGCACGGTAAGTGTTGCCGGGCTGGGCGGAAATCCGTATCGCGACGGCAGCTACGAGTATTACCTGAGCGAGAAAGTCGTTACGAACGATCCGAAAGGCATCGGCGCGCTGCTGTTCGCGGCGACCGAGATTCTTAATCCGTGTTCTTGCTAACATGGCATTCACGGGAACACGGATGGGACGAATACTATGAGCGAATCAAACGCCAACATGTTCAAGGCTATCGATACGGAGCGACGTGGGACGACTTTCGAGGAAGTCGTTTCGCAGCTTCGAGAAATGATTCATCGAGGCGAGCTGCGTCCGGGGGATCGTCTGCCGCCGGAGCGAGACCTGGCAAAGCGGCTCGGCGTCAGCCGTCCGACGTTGCGTGCGGGGATCAGTTCGCTCGCGGCCGTCGGCGTGTTGCAGCCTCGACGCGGCGCGGGAACGTTTGTTGTCGAAGCTGAAGGACCACCCGCGCTCGACAGCAGTCCGTTGCGTTTGATGGCTTCGCTGCAACGGTTCACGCCGGCGGAGATGTTTGAAGCGCGGCGTTCGCTGGAGATGGCGATCGCGGCGCTGGCGGCTGAACGTGCGACGGGCGAAGAGATGGCCGAGATGTCGGAAGAGATCACGGGCATGTTTGCGTCGCTCGACGAACCGGAACAGTTTCTCGTTCACGACATGCGCTTTCATCAGACGATCGCGGCCGCATCCGGTAATCGAATCCTGACGGCCTTGATGAACATGGTCGCGACGATCCTCTTCGAAGTGCGGCGCAAGACGGTGAATCGAGCGCGCGACTTGAAAGAGTCGGCGGAGATGCACCGGACGATCTATCGCGCCATCCGCGACCGCAATCCCGAAGCCGCGCGTGATGCCATGCGCGACCACCTCATGAAGGCACAGAAAGCGCAGGAAGAGGAAGAGCAGCATTAATTCCGTGAGGCACAAAGCGGACGGCGCACAGTTACCACAAAAGGCACAAAAAACACAGAAGGCACAAAAAAGATTTGACTGATGGAACAGTCCAGGTTTCCACGCCTTCGAAACACGCCCCGTAAATCTCTGCTTCCTCTTTTGTGCCTTTTGTGCCTTTTTGTGCCTTTTGTGATTAAAGCGCAGGGCGAACGTTACACGAATCCAGTGATCGACGCCGACTACTCTGATCCGGACGTGATTCGCGTCGGCGACGATTTTTATCTCACCGCCTCGAGTTTCAATTGCGTTCCCGGGCTGCCGATTCTGCACTCCAAAGATCTCGTGCATTGAACCATCATCGGCCACGCACTCCAACGCCAGCCGCCATAGAAAGAATTTCAGTCGCGCGGTGAGAGTTTCACAGCTAAGCCGGGCGTATGGATTGGAGCAAAGGTCGGACTGTTTTCACTCGGCAAGGGTTACGCCGATTACGACTGGTTCAGGTTCGCGCCTCTCGCACAATCCGCACAAACTCCTGCGCGCGTTCAGTAATCACACTCTCTTTGCCGTCGCGGATCGCCTGCACGTCGACAAGGTCAGCACCGACGCCCAACGCACTCGCGCCGGCTTTGATGAAATCCGCCGCCGTCTTCAACGACACGCCGCCGGTCGGAACAAGCTCGATCTGCGGCAGTGGCGCTTTCAACGACTTGATGTAACTCGCGCCGCCGACCGCGCCCGCCGGGAACACTTTCACGAAATCAGCGCCCGCCGACCACGCCTGGACCACTTCCGTCGGCGTCAGCGCGCCGGGCATCACCGCAACGCCGTATCGCCGGCAGACTTCGATCGTCTCCAGATTCAACGACGGGCTCACCACGAAACGCGCACCGGCGAGGATGCACGCGCGCGCCGTTTCGCCGTCGAGCACCGTGCCCGCGCCGACCAATGCGTCCGAACCGTAACGCCCAGAGACCTGTTCGATCACGCCGATCGCGCCGGGGACCGTCATCGTGATCTCGAGAATCGAGATCCCGCCCTCGCGAATGGCGTCGATCGCCTTCATCGCCTCGTCGGCCGACTGCGCGCGCACGACGGGAATGATGCCCGTGTCTCTTATCGTTTGAATGACGTCAGCTTTGGTCAACTCTAACGCTCCACGCGCGCGGTCCCCAGTTTCATGACGCGCTCAACTTCGGCGAGTGTCGCCATCGTCGTGTCGCCCGGCGTCGTCATCGCCAACGCTCCGTGCGCCGCGCCACACTCGACCGACCATTGCGGCCCTCGTCCGGTTAACAGACCGTAAATCAATCCCGAAGCAAACGAGTCGCCGCCGCCGACGCGATCCAGTATCTCCAGGTCCTCGCGCACAGGCGCCTGGTAAAGCTCGCCGCCGGCATAACAGACAGCGCCCCAATCGTTGATCGTCGCCGTCTTCGCGTTGCGCAACGTCGTCGCGACGATCTTGAAGTTTGGAAACTCGGCCACGGCTTTTTCGATCATGCGCCGAAAGTTTTCGACGTCGAGCTTCGAATGATGTTCGTCCAATCCTTCGACTTCAAACCCGAGTGCGGCGGTGAAATCTTCTTCGTTGCCGATCATCACGTCGACCAGCGGCGCCAACTCGCGATTGACCGCAATGGCTCGTTCCCTGCCGCCAATCGAGCGCCACAACGAGTCGCGATAATTCAGATCGTACGAGACGACCGTGCCGTGTTTCTTCGCAGCCTCCATCGCTTCGCGCGCCACAGCCGGCGTCGTTTCGGAAAGCGCGCAAAAGATCCCGCCAGTGTGGAACCATCTGGCGCCTTCCTGTTCGAACACCTTGTTCCAATCGATATCACCCGGCTGCAACTGCGACACCGCCGTGTGGCCACGGTCAGAACAGCCGGCAGCCGCGCGCACGCCGTAACCGCGTTCCGTGAAGTTCAAGCCGTTGCGGACCGTGCGTCCCACGCCGTCGAACTTCACCCATTTCAAGTGCGACTGGTCCACGCCGCCCTGGTAGATCAGGTCCTGCACCAGACGGCCGACCGCGTTATCAGCCAAGGCCGTGACGATCGCGGCGTCCATTCCGAAACACCGTTTCAAGCCGCGCGCGACGTTGTACTCGCCGCCGCCTTCCCAAACCTGAAAGCTGCGCGTCGTATGAACGCGTCCCTCGCCCGGATCGAGACGCAGCATGACCTCGCCCAACGAGACCACGTCCCAACGACACTGCGACTTATCTTTAAGCTTCAACTCGCTCATCGCGGCTGATTAGCAGACCACCGGCAACACTGACCAGAATGCCGATCGCGCCTGCCCACATCATGTACTTGAAAAGCGTCTCACCGGCGACGCGCGACATCAGTCCCACGCACCAACCAACAAACGAACCTAAAATGAGACCGACAAAACCAAACCCTACAAACGTACCCGCCGAAAATAATCGCACCGGCTTGCGTTCCACGTCCTCGACCGGCTCGAGTCGCGGCGCCAACAAATGAATCAAAGCCAACGCGAGCAGGTACAACGTTCCAGCAATCGTGAACACAATCGAATAGTTCTGTCCGGTTGTTTGGAGAATGTAACCGGTCGCGACTGCCATCGTCGCGCCGCCGAGCGCGCCCGCCATTCCACCTATGCCAACCACCGAGCCGACCGCGTTACGCGGAAACATGTCAGACGTCGTAGTGAACAGATTGCAGGACCAACCCTGGTGCGCAGCGGCCGCGAATCCGATGAGCACGGCGGCAACCCAGATGTTCTTGATCTGCGAAGCGAAGATGATGGGCGTAACGGCAATCGCGCAAATCAGCATCGCCGTCTTCCGCGCCCAGTTCACGGTCCAACCGCGTTTGATAAACGTCGACGATAACCACCCGCCGCCGACGCTGCCGACGTCGGCGATCACATAAATGATGACTAAGGGCCAACCGATCTCCAGTAGGTTCAGGCCGTACTTCTCGCGGAAAAAGCCGGGAATCCAGTAGAGATAGAACCACCAGACGGGGTCGGTAAGATATTTGCCGATCGCAAACGCAGACGTTTGGCGGTGGGGAACGAGTCGTACCCATGGGACTTTGACTGCGGGAGGATCCGGTGGATCGCTTTGAATGTGTGCGAGCTCCGCGCGCGAGACTTTCGGGTGCTCCTCCGGTCGCCTGTAGATCGGCAACCAGAACACGAGCCACAACAAGCCGAATGCGCCAGTCAGGATGAACGCAGTCTGCCAGCCCCAGTTCGCCGCTATATACGGAACAGTCAACGGAGCGACGATCGCGCCGACGTTGGAACCCGCATTGAATAGGCCAGTCGCAAACGCGCGCTCTTTCTTCGGAAACCATTCGGCGACCGTCTTGATCGCTGCGGGAAAGTTTCCTGCTTCGCCGACGCCCAAGGCCGCGCGAGCCACGCCGAAACCAAAAGGAGTGCGCGCCAATGCATGGCCCATCGCCGCCAGGCTCCACCAGACGAGCGCGAGTGCATAGCCGGCGCGCGTGCCGATGCGGTCCATCAAACGTCCGGCGAGAAGAAGTCCGAACGCGTAGGCGGCGTTGAATGCCGCAACGATGTTTCCGTAGTCGGCTTCGGTCCAGTGAATGGCGTCTTTGAGATCCTTCGACAGAATGCCGAGCACCTGGCGGTCGACGTAGTTGACGGTCGTGGCGAAGAACAGCAGCCCGCAAATGACCCAGCGGTAACGTCCGATCCGCGCACCCACTGTCTCGACGGCCTCAGAAGCCTTCCCGACCTCAACCACTGCCATACTCGTGTGAACTCCTAAGTTTTATTGGTTGACTCCACTCGCCAGGAACCCGCCGTCGACGGCGATGATCTCGCCGGTGACGAAACTCGCCGCGTCTGAAGCCAGGAAGATCGCCGCGCCGGCCAACTCGTCGACGTCGCCGAAGCGACGCATCGGCGTGCGTAAGAGAAACTCGCGGCCGCGTTCCGTCTCGTCGAGTAGCTTCGTATTGAGTGCGGTGCGAAAGACGCCGGGAGCAATCGCGTTGACACGAACGCCACGTCTGGACCATTCGACAGCCAGCGATTTCGTCAGCGATCCGACCGCGGCTTTGCTCGCGGAGTAAGCGGCGACCTCGTGCAGGGCGACGAACGTCGACAACGATGCGATGTTGATGATGCTGCCCGAATCGCGTTCGAGCATGTGCTTGCCGAAGACCTGGCAGGCGCGAAGCGTTCCAGTCAGGTTGGTATCGATGATGTCGTTCCAGTCGTGTTCGGCGAAATCGATCGTCGGCGCGCGCTTGGTTCGGCCAGCCGAATTCACCAGGATGTCGACCTTGCCGAACGCCTGAATCGCCTCGCTCAAGACGCGCTCCAACGAAGCGCGGTCGGAAACGTCGGAAGGGATTCGCAAAGAACGCCGTCCGATTTTTTCGATCTCCGCCGCCGCCGCTTCGACTTGTTCCGGGCGACGAGAAGTCGGAATTACGTCAGCGCCGGCGCGGGCGAAGCCGAGCGCGATTGCGCGTCCAATGCCGGAAGTGCCGCCCACCACGACGGCCACTTTGCCGTTAAGCTCGAGTGGAGTGTAGGTCATATCAGGGAGAAATCTACTTGGCTCTCTTCTCATTCTCACCCGGCTTCAGACGGGTGTATCGCAGCGCTAAGCGGGAAACCGTTTAAACGGTTTCTCGATGCTGTGCTGTGCTTGCACCGGGCTAAAGCCCGGCGAGAATGAGAAGGAACTCTTCAGCCAAAGCTGAAAAATATTGCTAAAGGTTAGACCACTTTTAGAATGTGCGCCTACTGTGTACCACCGCGACTCTGGTATCGTCAAGCACAAAAAGTCGCGTCCTGATTTATGATTAAGTGAATTTTGCTTATGCGGTTCCGAGGGAAAATGTTGCTTGTGTAGTGGCGGCCTGCGTGGTAAAGTCGTGCTTCATTTTCGAAATTGGTATTACCAAAATGTCCGCAACAAGCAAACAGAGCCTCAGGCGCCGTTCCGTGGACGGAAACATCTGGCTTTCCCACGATGCGGCCGATGCCGGTTACCTGGCGACCCTTCCCCTGCGCGAGTTGACTTACGAGGTTTTGCCGTCCGAAGAGGCTGTCGGACGCGCGATGTTTGAAGAGATCACGCGTGCGGCTGCGGCAAGAGACGGATCCCCCCAAGATGAATCAATAGTAATGGTCATCGTCGGTGGCCGTGGCGGCCAGGCGTTGCACCGGCTGCTCGGCGCGATGGCGCAGACCAACGATCATGACGCGCTGCTCAGCCGTCTGCACGTCTTCACGCAGGACGCGCTCGCGCCGTTGCGCATGAACAACGGCCTGAGTTTCGTCCGCGACTTCGAGCGCCTGCTCGGCGAAGCCTTCTTTCGCAAAGTGAAGAGCTTCACGTCGATGCGCACAGACGCCGCCGATCTCGAGTCGGAGCTGGCCGCGTATGTCGAACGGCTCGAACGTTTCGGCGGAATCGACCTTTTCTTTCTCGGTCTCGGTCCCGAAGCAGGCGGCGCGTCGCACTTGTGCTACATCAAACCCGGTGCGGGCGCAGCTTACAACGACGTGGCCGGATTGATTCCACTCTCGCAATCGATCCTCGAACACCACATCAACAAGTTCAAAGCCGGCGGAACGCTGGTTACGGAAGAGGACGAAGCTGAATGTCGCGCCGCGCGGCACATCCTGACACTCGGCCCGGCCGCGATACTCGGCGCGCGACGAGTCGTGCAATCGGTCGTCGATGCCGACACAGCACCCGCGAAGCGCGAGAGTTATCGGCAGTTGTTGAATACCCAAATCGCGGACGACGCTGAGACGCGCGGGCGGCAATTTGACGGAAACCCTGGGCTCTGGTTGCGCGTGCATCCAAACGTCCGCTCGTTGATACTCGAGAACGTCCTGGAAAACTGACTATGTCGAGCGTTCAAACGCCATCGTTACTAAGCGAGTTCGCGATCATCGTGGATCCGAAAGACAACGTCGCCGTCGTGAAGAAGGAGACGTCGCCGGGCCTGGCGTTGCTGCTGCCGAACGAAGCGCTGATCGAAACGCGAGCGGCAGTCCCGCCGGGACATCGCTTCGCGACGAGAGACATTCCGGCGGGCGAGTTTGTGTTGCAGTTCGGCCAGCCGATCGGGACTTCGCTGGGGATCAAAGTCGGCGAGCAGATCACGCACGACAACATGACTGACGACGTGCCGATCGTCCGCGACTTGCCGGAGAACCTGCACACTCCCGCGCCTGATTACTTCCCTGTCGATGAGCGCGGAACATTCATGGGATTCCGCCGCCCCGACGGGCGAGTCGGAACGCGCAACTACGTTTTGATCGTGCCGACGAGCATGTGCGCGAGTCACGAAGCCACGCAGATCTCGATGATTGCGGAGTTCACGCTTTACGATCGTGCGAAGTATCCGAACGTCGACGGCGTCGTCGCGATCCCGCACAACAAGGGCTGCGGCTGCCAGGAAGGCTCGACCCTCGACGTGATGCTGCGCACGCTTTCGAATTACGCGGACCATCCGAACGTCGGCGCAGTGATCCTGATCGATCTGGGTTGCGAGAAGACGAACCTGTCGCAAGTGGAAAAGTACCTGCTCAAGCGCGAGAAGGCGTTCGACAAACCGGTGGCGAAGATTGGGATCCAGGACGTCGGCGGCACGCAGCCGGCGATTCAACGGGCGCTGAAAGAAGTCGAACAGATGCTGCCGCTCGTGAATGAGACGGCGCGTGAAGAGTGCTCGGTCAGCGAGCTCGTGCTTGGCGTGAAGTGCGGCGGGTCGGACGGTTTTTCCGGGATCTCGGCAAATCCATCACTGGGACGCGCGGCGGATCTGCTCGTGCGTTCCGGCGGTACGGTTTTGATAACCGAAGTGCCCGAGTTCTGCGGAGCGGAACATCTGCTCGCGGGGCGCGCGAAGGACGTCGAAACAGGACGCGCAGTTTATCGGCTCGTGGATTGGTACAAGGAATATGCGTCGAAGTTTGGCGCAGTCTTGAACAACAATCCAAGCCCCGGCAACGTCGCGGGCGGACTGCTCAACATCACAATCAAATCGCTCGGCGCGATCGCGAAGGCCGGCACGACGCGCGTCGAAGGCGTTGTCGAGTACGCCGAAACACCAACGCACCGCGGCGTGAACCTGATGCAGGGACCGGGATACGATCAGGAGTCGACGCCGGGCCTCGTCGGCGCGGGCGCGACCGTCGTCGTGTTCACGACTGGACGCGGCACGACGATCGGCAACGCCATCGCCCCTGTGATCAAGTTGGCGTCAAACACTCCGATATTCGAACGCATGGCGAACGATCTCGATCTGTCCGCGGGCGGCGTTATCGACGGCACCGAGACGATCGACGAAGTTGGCAAGCGCGTGTTCGACCGCATCGTCGAGGTCGCCGGCGGCAGTCAGGCAAAAGCGGAAGAGCACAAGCACCGCGAGTTTCAGTTCTGGGCCGAGCAGACCGTTTCGCTGTAAAATCCCTACTCGATGACCAAAACTCTGCTGGGGATCGATGTCTCTACGACTGGAGTCAAAGCGCTCCTGATCGATTCCAACGGCGAGATTGTCGATAGCGCGACTACCTCGCTTCAGTTATCAACTCCACATCCACTCTGGTCCGAACAACACCCGCGTGATTGGTGGCAAGCTGCCGTCAACAGCATTCGGCAAGTTCTGCGAAACACCGATAGCGCAAACATCGCTGGGATCGGTCTGACGGGCCAGATGCATGGCCTGGTGCTGCTCGACGAAGAAGGCGAAGTGCTGCGTCCGGCGATCCTCTGGAACGATCAGCGCTGCGCCGAACAGTGCGACGAGATCCGCGCGAGCCTCGGGAAAGAGCGACTGGTCAAGATCTCGGGCAACGACGCGCTCACCGGTTTCACGGCGCCGAAGATTCTGTGGGTCCGCAAACACGAAACTGAAGTGTACGAGCGTGCGCGTCAGGTGCTGCTGCCGAAAGACTATCTGCGTTACAAGCTAACGGGCGAATACGCGATGGACAAAGCCGACGGCTCCGGTACGTTGCTGTTCGATCTCGAAAGGCGCGGCTGGTCCAGCGACACGTTGGGCGCGAACAAGATTCCTGCGGAGTGGTTGCCGAAGACGTTCGAAGGTCCTGAAACTACGGGAACAGTCTCGCGCGAAGCGGCTGAGGCGACTGGATTGAAGGAAGGAACGCCCGTCGTCGCCGGCGGCGGAGATCAAGCGGCGCAAGCTGTCGGCGTGGGCGCGATTCGACCTGGGATTGTGGCCGTTACGCTCGGAACGTCCGGCGTCGTCTTCGCGGCCACGGACGCTCCGTTGATCGAACCTGAAGGACGGCTGCATGCGTTTTGTCATGCGGTGCCTGGACGCTGGCATCTGATGGGAGTGATGTTGAGTGCGGCGGGCAGTCTGCAGTGGTATCACGACGCGCTCGCGCCGGACGTCAGTTTTGCTGACCTTGTTGGGGAAGCGTCGCAGGTGAAGGCCGGCAGCGATGGTCTGCTGTTCCTGCCGTATTTGTCCGGTGAACGCACGCCGCATCCGGATCCACTGGCGCGCGGAGCGTGGGTCGGGTTGACGATGCGACATTCGCGCGGCCATCTGACGCGCGCCGTGCTCGAGGGCGTCGCTTTTGGTCTAAAGGATATTTTCCTGCTGATGCAGGAGGCTGGTGTTAGCAGCGTCGATCAAGTGCGCGTTTCGGGTGGCGGAGCGAAGAGCTCGCTGTGGCGGCAGATTCTTGCTGACGTACTCGACACAGAACTCGTCACCGTCAACACGACTGAAGGCGCTGCGTATGGTGCGGCGTTGTTGGCCGGCGTCGCGGCAGGCGTTTGGGCCGACGTCGACGCGGCTTGCGAACAGACGATCCGCGTGAACGAGAGCGTCTCACCTGATGCGCAAAGCGTCTCTCGCTACGACGAGATGTATCGCCAGTATCAGTCGCTCTACCCAGCGCTCCGCCCGATCTCACATTGCCTTTCGGCGATCGAGAGCGCCAACTAGGGCGTCACTGTTTCGGCGTAGACTCTTTCTTGCCTGGGCTCTTCTGCCGCGAGGAAGCGATACGCAAATCCAGCCAGCGACGCGCCGATGATCGGCGCGACCCAGAACAGCCACAGTTGCCTGATGGCCCAACCGCCGACAAAGAGCGCGGGGCCTGTGCTGCGCGCCGGATTTACCGACGTGTTCGTCACCGGGATCGTGACCAGATGTATCAGCGTTAACGCCAACCCGATCGCCAGGCCTGCTGCGGCTTGATTCGCGTGCTTGTTGGTCGCTCCGAGGATGACGATCAGAAAGAAGAACGTCATCACCAGTTCGGCGACGAGCGCTGCCGTTAACGAGTAACCTCCGGGTGAGTAGGCGTCGTAGCCGTTGGCGGCGAAGCCCGCAGTGACGTCGAAGCCCGCTTTGCCGCTCGCGATGACGTAGAGAATTCCGGCGCCGGCGATGGCGCCTGCAAGTTGGGCGACGATGTATGGAATGACGTCTTTAGCGAGAAAGCGTCGTGCGGTGCAGAGGCCGACGGTGACGGCTGGATTGAAGTGTCCGCCGGAGACGTGACCGACGGCGTAGGCCATCGTCAGCACGCTCAGGCCGAAGGCGAAGGAGACGCCGAGCAGTCCGATGCCGACGTTGGGAAACGCGGCGGCGAGGACGGCGCTTCCGCAACCACCGAGTACCAGCCAGAACGTTCCCAAAAACTCCGCACTCAGCTTCTGTGCAAGTGAAAACTCATGCATTGCTGTTGTTCCTTCCTGTTTGCGCTTTTTCGGGTGAAGTGAGATTAGCGAAACGCAGGAAGGCTTGGAATACCATGAACTTGGTATTCTGCAATGCAGATCGGCGGAGGCTTTCCTCAAAGCCAGAACCGGCATTGCAGCGGGTCAGTACCACCACGCGGTAGCGGGTGGGTCACTGCAAAGCAACGAGGATGTGAATCCGGCGGTCTCACCCACCCGCTACCGCGTGGTGGTACTGACCCGACGCGGACGAGTATTTACGGTGCGACCTGGAACGTGCCGATGTTGCTCAACCGTCCGTGCGCTGCGACGAGCACCGTCGTCGTGCCGCCCGGCAGGTTGTTCGGTAATCTGAAGACGACCTGCGTAAAGTCGAAGTTGGGCACGGCGCGAACGTCCTCGGCCTGAAGGTTGAAGATCTGATTACTACTGCTCAACAACCTGACGAGCACCGCCGACGACGGCTCACCCGGATTCAGTTCCAGGTTCTTGACGAACACGATCACTCGCGTATTTCGGTCCGCTCCGGCCGCAAACATCTCAGGAATGCTTACAACCTTGAACGGATCGCGGACGAAGAGCAGTGCGTCAAGCGCCGCTATCTGGTTTACGTTCGGGCTCGACTCCTCGAGCAACAACTGCAACGTGTCGTCATTAACGATCGTCCCGACGCCCGTGCCGTCGGCAATCGTCGCATTCGACGGGTTCGACAAGTTCAAAGCAAACGTTTCGTTAGCTTCAGCGCTCGTGTCGCCACAGACTTTCACCGGAACGATGGCGGAGAAGTTGCCCGGCTGGAACGTGATCGTCCCCGACTTCGATTCGTAATCGACTCCCGCGGACCCGCAAGCAGCGCCTCCTGACGCGGTAAGGTTTGCAGTTGCATAGTTGACGCTGATCGTGCGCCCCGTCGCCGCTGACAACCGCACTTCAAGCAGCATGTCCGCCGTCGTTCCCGCGTTCCCCTCCACGACCGAACCATCGAACGCCAACAACGCCGGAACAGTCGTGCGATCCTGAATCGTCACGGTCATGTTCATCGGCGCGCCCAACGATTCGAGACTCGACGCGTTCGCCAGCGACAGCGTGAACGTTTCATCGGGCTCGGTCGTCGAATCATTCGTAATCGGGACTTGAATGTTCTTGCTCGTCTCGCCGTTGAGGAACGTCAGCGTACCTGACGCAGCGGTGTAGTCCTGACCGGCGATCGCAGTGCCGTCGGTCGTCGCATAATCGACGGTCAACGTGCCGGTGCTGCCGCCAGTGCGAACGACGGTGAAGTTCGCAACGCCGACATCTTCGATCACCGCAAACGTGCTGAAGTTAAACTGCACAGTGCCAGCCGCATTCGTCGCATCCCCGGCCGAAAACTCTGACGTGTTGCCACCCGAGCTGGTGGCCGTCGCGGTAATCACGCGTCCGACGGGCAATGGCGACGGAATCGTTGCGTTGATCGTCGCGTCGCCGTTGGCGTTAGCCGTCACCTGGACTGTTCCGAAGAACAACGCTCCTTCGCCGTTGCCGCTCGGATCCAAAGCGGCGTTCGAATAGAAGTCGATGTCGAACGTGAAGTTCGGCGTTGACTTCAAGGTTCCCTGAATCGTCGTGCTGCCGCCACTCGACGAAATTGACGTCAGCACCGGGAAGTTCTGAAGATTGTTTCCGCCAAAGTCGGAGTCGGTTGGATCATTAGGCGTGACGCCGAGCGTGCCGAGATCGATTCCGAGTCCGGCGTTCGAGAAGATCGAATTGTGGCGAATTGAATTGGCGGTCGCGTTATTTGAAACCAGGACGCCCGGGCCGCCATTGAAGGCGATCTTGTTGTCGCTAACAAAGTTGAGGGTCGCGCTGCTGAACTCGATACCGCGCTGCGAATTCGGAAGCGGCGCCGTCGAAGCTGCGTTCAACCCGATAATATTGCCCGTGATCGCATTGCCCTGCGGCTGGCCGGAAATGAACGCGCCGACGACGATGCCGATTCTCTGTCCGGAAATGACGTTCCCCGCGCCGGGAACGATTCCGCCGATCGTATTCCTGTTGCTGGAGATTGAAATGCCGCTCAAGGTGTTTGGCCCAAGCGCCTTCGTGCCGGTTACGTCAGTGCCGATGTAGTTGCCCTGCACGACCGCGTTCGGACCCGAGCTGAACGATTCCAGCGAGATGTTTCCAGAGCCGCCGTTCGCAGCGATGATGTTTCGAGCTTCTGCGGTCGTGCCGCCGACTTCAGCGTGCTCGCCGGCAATCACGCCATTGCCGTCATTACCGAGAGCGAGCGTGCCGGTGATGTCCGTTCCGATGTAGTTGCCCAGCAACTTGCTTCCCGGGCCGGAGAATGAAACGCCGGCGCCTTCGTTACCGGAAATGATGTTCCGCGCCGACGCCGTTAGACCACCAATCAACGTGTTGGCAGCCGCACTCATTATGCCGATTGCGTTCGGGACCTTGGCGGTCCCAGTGACGTCCGTGCCGATCAAGTTGCCTTGGACGGTGTTTCCCGAACTATTGATCAAGATACCGGTTTGATTTCCGGAGATCAGATTGCCGGCGCCTGCCGCCGTGCCGCCGATCAGGTTGTTTGTAAAGACGCCCTGCAACACTACTCCATTACCGTTGTTGTTGAGCGCACTTGTTCCTGTGGCGTTTGTGCCGATGAAGTTACCTTGCACGACGTTGCCGTTTCCGCCCACGTCGATGCCGGTTGCATTTCCAGAAACAACGTTTCGAGCCGCGGCAGTCGTTCCTCCGATCGTGTTGTTGGAGGAGTTGAAAACTCTGATGCCGTAGTTGTTCGGCTTCGCAGTGTTGCCAACGGCATCGATGCCGACGTGATTTCCTTGAATGATGTTGTTGTCGCAGCCATCGAGCCAGATTCCGTAATCGTGAAAGCGGACAATCGCCAGTCCACGGATGGTGCCGCCACCGGCCTTGACGTGCAGACCGGCACTGGTTTGGAAAGTTCCGATACCAGCTCCGTCGATCTCAATCAGCGGCGAACCGGCGTATCCGGGTTGAGTTGTGCCGTCGATCGTGATCTGGTCCGTGATCGCCGGAAGCTCATTCAGGATGTTGATGAGTTTCACTCCCGGTCCAGGAATGTTGAAGACGATAGTGTCGGGTCCAACCGTGGCGTTCGCGTTCGTGATCGCTTCGCGCAACGATCCGGTGCCGTGATTGTTTGTGTTAGTGACGACAAAACTCTGGCGCGTGCCCGTGAAGTTGGCCGTTTGCGGAGCGCTCAGGTTATTGAAGGTTTGCGCGGGGCCAAACGTGAAACCGAGTATCGAAGGCGTCACGGTGTAGTTGCCGCCGGCGGCAAGCTCGAAGGAATAGTTGCCGTTTGCATCAGTCGTCCGCAGTCCTGACTGGGAACCGCTGAGTGTGACGGTCACGCCGGCGAGTCCAACGCCGTTGTTCGTGATCTGGCCGCTGATCGTGTGGAACGCGCCCGCCGACGCGGTGGCGGTAAAGTCGAGAGTCTGATTGCTGTTGAGATTGTTGAAAGTCTGGCTCGCGGGGGCCATCGTGAAGTGCGTCTTGCTCGCAGTCACGGTGAAGTTGCCGCCTTCACGCAAGTAGGAGAACTCGTATGAGCCGTCACTCTCGGTCGTGACTGCCGTGATCGACGTTCCATCATTCAGGACGACGTCCGCTCCGCTCACCGGCGCGTTGCTGCCATCGAGAACATGACCGCTGATGACGAACGACATTGTTAACTTCGAGACGAAGGCATCGCTAAAACCACGATTGAACGGTTGATAAGAGTTTGGCGTGGTCTGGAAATCGGATTCACTCCGCCCGGCAACATAAGCATTGCCGGTGGCGTCGACTGCGATTGCGAAAGCTGCGTCGTTGCCGTTGCTGCCGATCAGGGTTGAGTAAATCAGCGTACTGCCTGCGGGGTTGAGCTTGATGACAAAGGCGTCGTCCTGGTTCGCGCCTGACTGTCCCGCAACGTACATCGTCGAAGGCTTAACCGGATCGATCGCCAACGCCGTCGCGAACAACGGCGACCGGCCTTTGTTCATCGGCGTCCAGGTTTGGCCGCCGTCCGTGCTCTTGAGAACGCCTTCATTGTTGGAGATCAGATAGACCGTCGAGGCAGTGATCGGATCGAAACAGATCTTGCCACCAAGGTCTCTGATCTTCGTCCAGTTGTTGCCGTTGTCGACACTCTTGAAAAGACCGGCATTAACGTCAGCATAGACCAGTCCGGGCGTAAGCGGACTGACCCAGACTCCGCCGTTGATGCCCGGAAGTAAGCCCACGTTCAGCGACTGCCACGTAGCGCCGGAATCAGTGCTTCGGAAGATCCCGCCGTTGCTGTTCAGCGATCCGGCGAAGACTGTCGTGTGAGCGTGCGGATCTACCGCGAGCGATTCCGCGAAATCGGGAGCGCCGGCGCCCGTCGGCGCCCAGGTGTCGGCGCCGTTAGTCGTTTTGAAGATCGGGCCACCGAGACTGCCAACGTACAGGACTGCGGGCGTGACAGGATCGATGGCAAGGCTGAGGGGGTAAAGCGTCGTCATGCCCGTTCTACGCAACTCCCAGGTATTTCCACCGTCCGTGCTCTTATAGATCGCATCGTTGACGGTGAAGCTGCGATCGTTGGCGAGCGCGTAGAGGGTCGACGGGCTCGAAGGATCGATCACGATCTCGGTGACATCGAGAACGTTTAGACCGTTGTTGATGGCGGTCCAGTTTTTACCGCCGTTAGTGCTCTTGAACACGCCGTTCATGGTCCCGGCATAGATCGTTGCCGGCTGCGTTGGGTTAATTGCAAAGCACCTGATGCCCTGCGTTGCCAGACCATAGTTGTCGCGGTTCCAGTTTGCAGCGCCGTCGACGCTCTTAAACAGCGCGCTCTTCGTGCCCAACGAGCCGGCCACGAGGGGAAACCCGACCGAACGTGTAGAGCCAGTGACGTATGCATTGCCTGCTGAATCGAGCGCGATGCCGCGACCGTTGTCGTTGTCGTCGCCGCCAACGAACGTGGAATAAAGCAACGCTGACCCCGTAGCGTTGAACTTCGTTACGAAAACGTCTCCGGTGCCGCCGCCGTTAGCTGCCTGGATTGGATTGACGGTCGGGAAGTTCGACGACGTAGTCACACCGGTGACGTGAGCATTGCCGGAGAAGTCGACGGCGATTCCGTTTCCGGTGTCGCTGCCGTTACCGCCGAGATAAGTCGAGTAGCCCATTGAGCCCGTCGTCGAGAGCTTCGTCACAAACGCGTCGCCGGAAAACTCGTCGCCAATAGCGGCTTGAAAAGCACTCGCCGTCAGGAAATCGCTCGATGTCGTACTTCCCGTCACGTAAACATTCGCCGCGCCGTCGAGCGCGACGCCGTTCGCGCGATCGCATTTGCTGCCGCCGAGGTAAGTTGAAAAGACGTACGACGGGACAGCGGGATTGATCTTCGTGACGAATGCGTTCGTGCAGTTCTCCGTCGCACTCGGCGCCGATTGCACGGCATTCACCGCGGGAAAGTTTGGTGAGGTCGTATAGCCCGCGACATAGATGTTGCCGCTGCCGTCGAGCGCGATGCCGTTGCCGACGTCGTCACCGCTTCCGCCGAGGAAGGTCGAAAACAGCAGTCCGGAACCGGAAGCGTTCAGTTTAGTGATAAAGGCTTCCGCAGTGTCGTTACCGGCGCTACCGGCATAGAGAATCGACGAATTCGCTGGATCCGCCGCAAGCGCTTGAATGTCCGATCTTCCGAGACCGTTGATGGCTTTGGTCCAGTTACTGCCACCGTTTGTCGTTTTGAGGACACCGCCGCCCGCTGTCGCCGCGTAAACGGTCGAAGGGTTCGTGCGGTCTGCCACCATCGCCGTGATCGCGAAGTTAGGCGAGACGCCGTTGTTGACGGGCGTCCAGGAAGTCGCGCCGTTGGTGGTCTTGTGAATACTGCCGCCCGAGCTGCTGAACGAACCGCATCCCGCATAGACCGTCGACGCGTTGAACGGATCGATCACGATCGCGTTTACCTGGGCGCAATCGACGATGCCGCTGTTCATTGCCGTCCAACTGCTGCCGCCGTTCGTCGTCTTGAACAAAAGCCCGTTACCGGACGCGCCTGCATAAATCGTCGAAGGCGTAGCCGGATCGATGGCCAATGCGCGTACGTTTGGACTTCCGGAGATTCCGAAGTTGTTCTGCGGAGTGAAAGTGCTGCCGCCGTCAGTGCTCTTGAACACGCCCGCGCCGGAACCGACGTATATCGTCGTCGGCGTTATCGGATCGAACACGACTGAAGTTGCACCGGAGCTCAACAGAGGCACGTTGACCTGCGTCCACGTGTTGCCGCCGTTCGTCGATCTCCACAGACCGTTCGTAGCGATGCCAACGTAAACGATCGAGGAGTTAGTCGGATCGACAGCGAGGGTGGTCGCCAGTGAAAAGGCCGTAATACCCGTCGTCGGCGTCTTGGTCCAGGTAGCGCCGGCGTCGTTGCTGCGGTATGTCCCGGCAGGCGCGGCCGCGTAGAGAACGTTCGGAGCACTCGGAGCGACCACGATCTGGCGCACCTGTTCGCGTAGGCCTGAATTGTTGTTGTTCCAGTTTCCTGCGGCGTCAGTGGTCTTGTAGAAGAAGGATCCGGTCTTCAAACCATTGACGATGGGAAAATCGGGCGCCGACGTAAAACCCGTGACGTGAGCGTTGCCAGCTGAGTCTACGGCGATGGAGTTTCCGGTCGCGCTGCCGCTTCCCGCGAGATAAGTCGAATAGATCAGGCTGCTGCCCGCCGGATCGAACTTCGTGACGAACGCGCCGCCAAAGTTGCTGCTCTGCTTGAAAGCTCCGGTCGTGGTTGGGAAGAGGCTAAGGTCCGTCACGCCCGTCACGTACGCGCTTCCCTGCGCATCGACTGCGATACCAAACGCCTGTTCGTTACCGCCGGCGCCGATAAAAGTCGAGTACGACAAGATCGGATCGATGATCAGCGGCTTGCCGGAATCGAACGCGCTCAACTTGAAACTGATTTCGTTGCCGTTAACGACGTACGCGCCTTTAACTTCGCTTCTGCTTCCTTCCGCGGCGTGTTGGTAGATGACGGGCTTCTTCTGCCTGACTTCTCCCTGCTTCAAACCGAGCAGCAAACTGCCGCTCTGGTCCAGACGAATTCGCTCCGCGCCGTCGATGCGAAACTTGATCGCTTTCGGGTTTGCGCCGGGAGCGACGACGAAGTCGTATTCGAGCTCTTGCTGGTTGCCGTAGTAGACGATGTCGATGCCGGGATAGACGTCCTTGTAGTAGACCTTGCCAAACGTCGGGACGTTGCGACGCCATTTCTCCGGGTCGTTGCCGATGAAGTAATTGACTTTCCCGGGTAGTTCTTCCTGCCCTTCAACCTGCGCATCAGTGTTGCCGCCGACCATCTTCAGACGCAGCACCGTGCCTTCGCGCATCTCGTCACGCGAATCGCGTGCGCGCGGCTTCTGCAAGGAAAGAACAGCCTCGGCCGGCGTGAGAAACAGGTCATAACCGAGGCCGTGCGATAGAAACTTGACGGATTTATCTGCCTGGCCGTTGTTCGCCTCGAAACTGAGCTGTAACTTGCCGTAACGATCGGCGATCTTCGCCGTCAGTGAAGCCTCCGTGGGCGGGGGCGCAATACTCGCAAGTGTTGTAATTAAAAATACAGCAGCGATAACGAGCGCAGTACGACCGGCGCGGGAGTAGGGGGTAAATGAATTCATAGATTGTTGTTGGAGAACTGACCTGGGGAACAGGATACAGGATTTCGGGAATTGTGTCTGTTGAGTGCGAGAGGGCGGGTATCTCCCACGCTACCCGCCCGAATGGTTCACGTGCCTTCCCCCACGCGAAACTCGAGTGCTTCGCTCACTCTAGTGGGCGATGAACCATATCATCTCGCAACTGTTGCGATTCTATTGAAGGGTCTGGAGGGCGAATATCAGGGTTTTCCCCTAAGCCGGCGACCGGATTGCGGCATTCGGTAGTATAATTCCCGGACTCGATACCGGCTCATCTCCTGCAGGGTTAACCTTATGCACGAAAGCCCCGCACTCTACTCCAAACTCATAAACTCGCTCGACGGAATCGTCTGGGAAGCCGATGGAGAAACGTTTCAGTTCAAATTTGTCAGCCCGCAAGCGGAGAAGATCCTCGGCTATCCCATCGCCCAGTGGCTCGAACCCAACTTCTGGCTCGAGCACACTCACCCGGATGACACCGATTGGTGCTCCGCGTTCTGTTTAGACTCCACGCGCAAACGGCAGGACCACGAGTTCGAGTACCGCATGATCGCGGCCGATGGAAGCATCGTCTGGTTACACGACATCGTTTCCGTGAAAGACGAGCCCGGCGGCGCCGTCTATCTCAGCGGCATCATGCTCGACATCACGAAACGGAAGCAGGCCGAAGCCGAGCTGCGGCAGAAAACGGAGATCCTGGAAAAGATTTTCGATCACATTCCAGTCATGATCAGTTTCCGCGACGCTGATAAGCGCATAAAGCTGGTGAATCGGGAGTGGGAACGAACGTTTGGCTGGTCGTTCCAGGACCTGCAACAACGCAACGGAGACATTCTCGCCGAGGTCTATCCGGATCCGATCCGTCGCCGTGAGGCAACAGACGTGATCGCCGCGGCCACTAGCGAGTGGCGCGATTTCAAATCCAAAACGCGTGACGGCCGCGTTATCGATACGACCTGGGCGGTCGCGCGTCTTTCGGACGGGACAAGCGTCTGCATCGGTCAGGACATCACCGAGCGGAAACGGGCTGAAGAAGAACGCAAGCGGTTGCTGCAACGATTGATGACGGTCCACGAGGACGAGCGGCGTTATCTGTCGCGCGAGTTGCACGACAACCTGGGCCAATATCTTTCGGCGTTACTGCTCGGGCTCGAGTCGTTAGCGCGCGTGCCGGATCTTTCTGCCGCCGCGTCGAGTCAATTGTCTTACCTCAAGGAGACGACCAAACAGTTTGAGCTGGATGTGCACAGTGTCGCACTCGAGCTGCGGCCGACGACGTTGGACGACCTTGGGTTGGAAGCGGCGCTATCGAGTTTGGGGCGTGAATGGGCCAAGCGGCATGAAGGCCGGGTCAGGGTTGTTTACAACAGCAGCGGGTTCGCAAATCCTGAGCAGCGGCTGGCGTTTGACGTTGAAGTCGCGATCTACAGAGTCGTGCAGGAGGCACTGACGAATGCTTCGCGACACTCGAATGCGGAAGTTGTGAGCGTCATTCTCGAACGCGACGATCGCCAGGTGCGAGTGACGATTGAAGATGACGGTGTAGGATTTGACGTCGAGAAGTTGATGAGGAGTCCGTTCGAGAATCGCAGGTTGGGATTGAGGGGAATGCAGGAACGAGTGCAGATGTTGGGTGGCGAGTTCAAGATCGATTCGGGTGCTGGGACGACGATCGTCGTAACGATTCCGGTGGAGCGCTAATCGCCATGGAGAAACTGAAGATCCTGCTCGCTGAAGATCATCGCATCCTGCGAGAAGGGCTGAAGAGGTTGATCGACGAGCATCCCAACATGGAAGTTGTGGGCGAGGCTGACAACGGGATCACTGCGTGGCAAAAGGCGAAGGAGCTCGAACCGGATGTCGTGTTGATGGACATCACGATGCCGCGGATGAATGGCGCTGATGCGACGATCAAGATCCGCGAGTTGTGTCCGAACGTGAAGGTCGTGGCGTTGACGGGTCATCGTGCGAGCGGCTACTTGAGTGAGGTGCTGAAAGCCGGGGCCGCGGGGTTTGTTCTCAAACAGGCGGCGGTCGACGAGCTTATCGACGCGATTCAGACGGTGGCGAAGGGCGGGAGCTACATCGATCGCGCTTCGCGAGAGACGATGGCGCACTCGCATCTCGACCAGCGCGTCTTCAAAGGAGAAGCGCAGGGGAGACCGCTATCGCAGCGCGAGATTCAGGTGTTGTCCCTGGTGGCGAACGGTTACACGAATAAAGAGATCGCGAACGAGCTTTCAATTAGCGTCAAGACGGTCGAGAGTCACAAGACCAACTCCATGCAAAAACTCGAACTAAAAAGCCGCGCCGAGATCGTCGACTACGCCCGCTTCCGCGGCTGGACGTAAATTCCGAAAATCCGTGTTTCCCCCCCGGGATGAACCAAAAGAGCCCGGAACTTCGCGTTAATGACTGGGTTAGCTCTGAATGCTAACGAGAAAGGGTTTCTCCTATGAAGGTCAACGCGAAGTATGTTGTTTTTTCCGCCATTGCAGCAGCCAGCGTTTACGTCCTGTATCACAATGAGCGTTTTCTAGTTCAATCCAACCACCCGGCCTGGCAACACTACGGCCCGTTCAAGTGGTGGTTGCTGCCCCACGGCATCTTCGGCGCTATCGTGCTCCTATTCGCGCCATTCCAGTTTTCCAACCGCCTCCGACAGCGATTTACGCGCGCCCATCGCATCATGGGCCGGCTATACATCGTCGGCGCATTAGGCTTAGCGCCCCTCGGCGCCTACATCCAGTACTACCAGGAACGAATGGGCGCGCCGCGCTCGTTCACCATCCTCGGAATCGTCGACGCAACACTGCTCATCAGCACAACCCTGATCGCCGGTTTCTTCGCCTTCAGACGCAAGATCGCGGCGCACAGACAATGGGCCACACGCAGCTACGCCGTCTCACTCGTGTTCATCTTTGCACGCTTTTTCATGGGCGTGACAGGAGCGGAGACGATGGGAATCGAAATGGTGCAAGCCGTGATCTGGACGTGCCTCGTGATGGCAGTTCCGCTCGCGGACGTCGCGAACAACTGGAACGAAGCCAAGTCCGCACTTTCTAACCGCGCGAAGACGCGCGTGCCGCACAGCGTGCCCGAGCCGGCGGTTCGACGAGCTGCTTAAGTTGATAATCGATTAGCCGCGTGGTAACCACGCCACAAGCTAAACGCCGCAACCACACACGCAAGCGGGCACAACAACATTGAGAATCTCATGTTGAGCGGTGTGGTTGCGGCGGCAAGCCAATCGTTGACCTGGCCAATCACCAGCGAGCCAAGTCCATAGGCGATGATGACGGCGAAGAAGTAAACGCCGATTCCAAGACCACGCAGTTCCGGGCCGGCAAAGTCGTGAACATCCGCGGCAGCCGGCCCGAGCCACACCAGCGACAACGCCAACAAGACGAGGTTCGCGATCAGCAGCAACAACAGATTGCCTGAGAAGATGAACAACAACCAGAACGGCACGGCAATCAACGCCGCAATCGCGCCAAACAACATGCGGCCGCCGCGTCCGAAGCGTCGAAACTTGTCCGCCAGATAGCCGCCGAGAATCGTCCCGGGCACGCCTGCGATCAACGTCAACAGTCCACCGTAGAAACCAATCGTCAGCAGGTCGAGCTTGTAGACGCGCGTGACAAACGTCGCACCCCAGAACGAAAGATTGTTGGCTGCCAGACCAAAACAACCGTAGCCGAGATAGTGATAACGCAGCGGCACCGAGTTGAAGAGAATCTTCCAATCGTGCGCCGTGTATCGGGTGCTTGCGGCTTCAGTCGTCCCTCGCGGTTTTTCACGAAGAAGATAGACGAGCGCGGCGATCGCGAGTCCCGGAAAGCCCAGCGAGTAAAAAGCGACGCGCCAGCCGTAGTATTGGCCCAACCAACCGCCGAGAAAGAAAGCCAGACCGGCGCCAATCGCGATTCCGGAAGAATAGATCGCCTGCACTGTCGCGCGGACGCGCGGCGGGAAATAGTCGCTGAGCAACGACAACGCCGCCGGACCGAGTGTCGCTTCGCCGACGCCGACCATCATGCGGCAAATCAGCAACGACCAGAAACCCGTTGCGAAGCCGGTCAGACCTGAGAAAAGACTCCAGACCGCAAGTCCAACGGCGATCATGTTTTTTCGCACCGCGCGATCGGCCATGCGTCCGAACGGAATACCGAGGACGGTGAAGAAGATGACGAACGACATGCTGCCGAGCAACGCGAGTTGGAGGTCGGTGAACGACATCTCCTTTTTGATCAGCGGCAGCAGGATGTAAATGATCGTGCGGTCGAGATAGTTGAAGACGTAAACGAGCGTCAGCAGCCCGAGCGCGTACCACGAATAACTGCTGACCGCGCTCTCGTTTTTAGTAGTGACCTTTTGCATTATTGCGTGACTTGACAAAGAACAGGTTGGGAAGGGGGCAACGCCCCCGCTGATGCAAGAGCGGGGGCGTGGCCCCCTTCCTGACTTGTTCTTTACTAGTAGCCGTCCTTAATCGTGAGCCATCAGCACGACTGCTTCGCCACGAAGCACAATCTCGTCGCGTTGATTCACGCAGATGGTCTCGAGCTTCACGATCCCTCTGCTTTCACGGACCTCCGTCACGGTGACGCGAGCGGTGACTTCGTCGCCTGGAAACACGGGCGCGACGAACTGGAGCGTTTGACTGAGATAGACGCTTCCCTCACCCGGAAGTCTATTGGCGAGAACTGACGAGATAAGTGAAGCGGTCAACATTCCATGCGCGATGCGCCGTCCGAAACGCGTCGTCTGCGCATACGACTCGTCGAGATGGACCGGATTGTGATCGCCAGTGACGTCCGCAAACGCCTGGATATCATTCTGCTCGATCGTGCGCGTGATTTCGGCGCTATCGCCAATATTGAGCTTCATTTTTCTGTCAGGAACTTGAGTAGGATGGCGTTGAACTCCGCCGCTTTCTCGACATTCGGCACATGTCCGCACTCGTCGATCACGATCAACTGCGAACCCGCGATGTCTCGCTTGAAACGCTCGCCGTCCGACAACGGCGTCAGACCGTCCTCGCGTCCCCACACGAGCAGCGTCGGACGCTTAATAGACTTGACGACGTTGTCGATAAAGTCTTCGCCGCGAATGATCGACTCGGTGATGCTCTTGATCGTGAAGCCGTCGCCGGCGGCCATCCGTGCAGCTATGGCAGCATCAATCGCGGCGTCCGTAAGAAACATCTTGTTGTAAAAGACCTTTGCGACGAGGATCTTCATTCCTTCTCGCGTGGTGGGATTCAAGCCGAAAAGGCTCTGCATATCGAAGTCTTTCGGCGGCGTGTAGCCGGCGGCATCCTCGAGCACGAGCTTGTCGACGCGATCCGGAAAGGCAGCGGCGAAATGCGCAGCAATCCATCCGCCCATCGAGTTGCCGACTAATGATGCGTGCGCAATCTTCAGTTGTTTGCAAAACTGGTCCAGGAAATCGACGTAAGTGCGAATACGGTAGTTGACCAACGGCTTGTCAGATTTTCCAAAGCCGATCTGGTCCGGCACAAAGACATGAAACTTCTCGGCCAGCGCAGCGATATTGTATTGCCACACCTGCGAGGAGCCGCCGAGACCGTGCAACAGGATCACGGTCGGCCCGGCGCCATCCTCGACGTAATGAATCTTCTGTCCGAAGACAACGATCTCTTTCTCGACTGGCGCCGCAAGCGCAGTGAGACTCGCGAACAGGATAAGAAACGCACTCAGCAGTATTCGCCTGGCATTACGAATAGAGTTCATCAATCACCTCTCGAAAACGATTGGTAATAACGTCGCGCTTCAGCTTGCCCGTCGGCGTGATCTCATCTCGCGCGATCTCGAAATCACGATCGAGGATCGTAAACCGCTTGATCTGCTCGGTAGACGACACGCGACGATTCACAGCGTCGATCATCGCCTGGACCTGTTCGCGCTCCGCGGCCGCATTCAACGTGATCAGCGCAACAAGATAACTCCGTCCCTCGCCGTAGACCATCGCCTGGCTGATGAAATGGTGCTCCTTCAGCATGTTCTCCAGCAGTGCAGGCGAGACTTTCTTTCCGGTCGAGGTGACGATCAACTCCTTCTTGCGCCCGATGATCTTCAGAAAACCGTCTTCGTCGAGCTCGCCAAGATCGCCCGTCAGCAGCCAACCATCGTCAAACATCTTCGCCGTCTCGTCCGGCGCTTTGTAGTAACCGCTGAACATCATCTCACTGCGCACGAGAATTTCATTGTCAGCGGCGATCCGCACCTCGCATCCGGGCATCGGCTGGCCCACGGTGCCGAACTTGTACTTGTCAGGTCGATTGAAAGCGACGCAGACGTTTTCAGTCAGACCGTACGCCTGCAAGATCGGTAAACCTGCGGCGGCGAAAAACTCGGCCACCTCCAACGGCAACGGCGCGCCACCGGAGGTCGCGAGTCGAATGCGGCCGCCGAAGTAGTCTTTTATATCCGTGACGCCGTCGAGAACAGCCTGCGCGTGAATCTTCTCGAAGAACCGCGGCAGACTCGCGAACACGGTCGGCCTGACTTCCAGCATGTACTCGCCGAGGCGCGTCAGATCGTCGACGAAGTAAACCGGCGCGCCGGCGTAAAGCCGGTTGTAGAGACCCGAAATCCTCTCCGCGACGTGACAGAACGGGAGATAGGAAAACGACACGTCGGTATCGTAAATCGGGATCGTTTGGCGCAACGATTCCACGCTGTTGATGATGTAGCGATGACTCAGACACGCGCCCTTCGGATGACCTGTTGTGCCCGACGTGTAGACCATGATCGCGACGTCGTCGGGCTTGGCGCGCTCGGCGCGTTGTTTCAAGAGCGGCGCGAGTCGTGGGCGCTCCGCTTGTCCGCACTTGATGAAGTCTCGGTAACTGATTGCCTGATGAGAAGCGTCAAGCGCGATAACGTGCCGCACCTTTCGGAGTTGATCGCGAACGCTGAGGACTTTCTCGAGTTGCTGGCGCGAATCGACGAGCACAAACTCGGCGTCAGAATGGTTGATGATGTAGGCGATCTGTTCCGCGGAGCTCGTCGGATAAAGGCCGACGCCGACGCCGCCGGCCATGATCGTTCCGATGTCGCTGATGGGCCACTCAGGGACATTGCCCATCAGAATACAGACCGATCCGCCGCGTTTTAAGTCGAGCGCCAGCAGCGCCGTGGCGAAGTCGTACGCTTCCTGCTCGAAACGCTTCCATGAGATGGGCTGCCAGTGATCATCCGAGCGGAAGTAAAAGACATCGCCAGTGTAGTTCTTGACTCGATCCGTGAATAAAGAATAGACGGTCGGATACTTCATGAATCGGTCACCAGCGAAACGCAACGCAGGCCATGTTCAACCCGCCGCCCGATGCGCACATGACGACGTTGTCGCCACGATTGAGCTTTCCGGCCGCGACCGCATCATGGAGGACCATCGGTATGCACGCCGAACCGGTGTAGCCCCACTTGTCCATGATCGTGTGCGTCCGCTCCATCGGCAGCTCGAGCTTCGCCATCACTTCTTTGATCGTGCTCAGGTTGACCTGCGTGAATAGAAACAACTTCACGTCTTCGATCGTGAGCGACGCTTTCGCAAGCACCTGCCGAATGATTGCGGGCCAACCCTCAGTGTTGACCTCCGCGGGATACTTCTTCGCGAAGCGCACCTTGTTCCAGATCCCTTCGTCGATCACGTCATGGCTGACCGGAAGACGCGTCCCGCCGGCGTAGATGCCCATGTGATCGTGAAAACTGCCGTCCGCCCGAAGCTTCCCAGCGAGAAACCCCGGTCGATCATCTCGCGCCTGAAGCACAACCGCTCCGGCGCCGTCGGCGAAGATCGTCGCCGTCTTCTTGTCATGCACGTCGAGATACTTGCTGATCGCATAAGCACCGACGACGAGGACGTTTCGATAAGCTGCGTCGGCGATGATGAACTTCGACGCCGTGTCCAATGCCGTCACAAAACCGGCGCAGGCGCAGTTGACGTCAAACGTTCCCGCGTTCACCGCGCCGAGCCGGTGCTGAACGACAACGGACGTGGCCGGCGAGAGTTGCTCCGGAGTGTCGGTCGCGAGAATGATCAGATCGAGTTCGGCGGCGTCGATTAGAGCAGCTTCGAGCGCCCGCCGGCTCGCGTGCGTCGCCAGATCCGCGGTGCTTTCGTTCTCCGTGCAGACGTGCCGCTCGCGAATTCCAAGCACCTGCGTCACGAACTCGTTGATGTCCTCGCCCAGAATGCGGCTCAGATCGTCATTCGTGACGATCCTCTCCGGAACATAAACTCCAGTGCCTACTATGTTCGCGAAAGCCATTCTGTGATCAACCCATTGAAGAGCTCAGACTGCTCGATAAAGAACGTGTGACTGCCACCTTCGACAATTCGCAGTTCCGCACCCGGAATCTTCGCTGCAAGATTGCGCGAGTTCTGCACCGGAACGATGGTGTCCGCATTCCCGCTCAACACGAGAGTCGGACTCCTGATCTCTTCGATTCTTGCTTCGGCATTGAAACTCATCGCCGCCTGCAACTGGCTCAAGTAAATGTGCTCCGGAACGTCATTCATCGCTCGTAACCGAACGATGCGATCGATTTCTTCGACTTCCGTGCGCACGTACTCAGGCGAAAACGCCAGCAACAGGTTCTCGCGCATGCGTTCTTCACTGTTGAGCCCCTTCGTCGAAGCCAGCGCCTGCAACGTTTCAACTGCCGGCGCGACGTGATTCGGTCCGCCAAAACTCGTGCAACAAAGCACCAGCTTGCGCGTCATCGCCGGATACTTCAGCGCAAACTCCTGCGCGACAAAGCCGCCGAACGACGCCCCAACGATATGCGCACTTTCAATGCCGAGCGTCTGCAACAAGTGCGCTACGTCGTCGGCCAGCAGACTGATCGTCTGCGGGCCTTCCGGTTTGTCTGAAGCAGAAATGCCTCGCGGATCGAAGACGACGACGCGGAAGTTGCGCGCGAGATCGGCAGTTTGCTTGAACCAAATCCAGCGGCCGGCCGAAAACCCCGGAATCAAAACGACCGGCTCGCCCTCACCTTCGATCTCGTAGTAAAGCTTCAGACCGTTGACCGATACCTCAGGCACTTAAAAGTTCACCTTGAACGCAAACTGGATCACTCGCGGCCCGGCGCTCGTCGCCGTAATCCTTCCAAACGTCGCGGGCACCGCGATGTTCGTGTTTGGATTGGCGAAGTTGGCCCAGTTGAAAATGTTGAAAAACTCCGTGCGAAACTCGCCCTTGACGGACTCGGTGATCGGAATGAACTTGACCACGGAAAAGTCCATGTTCTTCTGTCCCGGACCATACAGAAAATTGCGCGGAGTGTTTCCAAACGGGTTGTTCGGATCAAACGTCGGGTTGTTCGGCGTACCCAGGTTGGTACCCGCGAGAATCGGACGCGAGAGCGCAAACGCGGCGGTGTTGAAGAATCCACCCAACCGCTCCTGCGTGCTGCCGCTGGTCTCGATGCTGCCGCTGAATCCGGGCGCAAAGTTCGCACGCTGAATGATGTTGTTGCCGACGATGTCGACGACCGAAAACGGGGTTCCGGTCTGTAACGTCAGGATGCCGTTAAGCTGCCAGTTGTTGAGCAACACTTTCGCGGAGTTCGATTCGGAAACAAGCTTCGGCAAATCGTAAACGAAGCTGGTGACAAACCGGTGACGGCGATCGAAGTCCGATGGCCCATAGTTCGTCTTCCAGTTGAACTGGTCGCCCGCAACCGCAAACAGCTCGTTGATCGTGCCGCCCGAATAGTAGTCCTTCGACTTGCCGAAAGTGTAAGCGCTCAGGAACTGGAGCCCGCGGCTGAACCGCTTCGTCACGCTGATTTGCAGCGAGTTGTAATTGGAATTCGAGCTCGACTGCACCTGTTGAATACCGCCGGCCACGTTCTTCTGTGTCGACAGCGCAGTGCCGAACGGCGCGGTGAACACGTTCGCCGCCCGGTTGTACACCGGCTGGTTGAGCGTGATTACCTGCAACAGCTTCGTGCCTTTCGAACCGACGTAACCGACTTCGAGCAGGTAGTTGTGCGCAAACTCCCACTGGACGTTCGCGTTGTATTGATGGATGTACGGCGTGCGCAACTGCGGATCGATGAAGATGCCGCTGATCGGCACGCCCACGATCGGCGCCAACGGCGACAGCGGCGACGGAATCGTCGGATTCACCGGGAACTGTCCCGGCTGCGGCACCGGAATAAACGGATCGGACATCGTTCGCAGTATGCCGGGCAGCCCGACCGCCAACGCGAGGTACGGATAGTTCAGCAACTGCGTGTTCGCGTAGCGAGTCGAGAAGCGATCGTAGTAGATGCCGTAACCGCCGCGCGCGACGAGCGAACCGGAGTCGTTCAGACGATAAGCAAAGCCGACGCGCGGAGCGAAGTTGTTCTTGTCGTTCGGCACGAGCGTGTCTGCAACTGCCGGCACGCCCGCGAGTGTTCCGTTACCCGCCTGCACGAAACCGTTCGGTGGACCCGCAGGCGCGGCAGTCGTGCCCTGGCGAAACTGGTCCGGCAGAAAATTGACGAGACGTCCGCGCGTGTCGACTGGATAACCATAGAAGTCGTAGCGCACGCCGAGGTTCAACGTCAGGCGCGAATTAACCTTCCAGTCGTCCTGCGCAAAGCCGCTCCAGTCGTTCACGCGCAACGCGCGGTCGAACACGCCGGAGCCGATGATCGAAACGCCGTTCCCGATCAGGAAGTTGTTAAAGCTGGAGAAGATCACCTGTCCGCGCGAGAACGCGTTGAAGTAGAAGTTAACCTGCGAGCGGCGGTATTCGCCGCCGAAGCGCAGACGATGATTGCCGTGGACGACAGAGAGCGTGTCGCCGTACGTGAAGGCGTTGATGCGTGACGACTGGTCCGCAAACGGCGACGACCCGATTGTGAACAAACCGGTCACCGTAAACGTCGGCATACCCGGAAACAGGTTTCGCAGCGGCGTGTTGATGCCGAATTGCGCGGCGGTGAAAGGCTCCTCCGCCGTCGAAGTCACGCGCAAGCGGCTGAAACCAAACCGCGCCTGGTTCACGACGTTTGGAGAGATCACGTACGTGTCGGTGAATGAGTTGAGATCCTGAATGATGTCGAGCGAGCCGCCGGTGCCGGGCAGTTGCGTGACGCCGTTGCCGAGGCCCGCGAAGTTGTAGTTGGCCTGGAACGTCGGATTGCTCGCGTAGAAATTCTTGGCCGTTATCGTGTGGTTGTCGCTGAGTTTCCAGTCGAAGTTGGCGTTGAACTGGTTTTCAGTGAAACGGGACAGGCCGGAGATTGGAGTCAAACCGCTCGCCGTCGCCGCCGACGGAATCGCAAACTGGCCGTTCGGCAATTTCGCGTTCAGCAAGTTGACGATCACAGGGTTGATCGCAGCGACCGGCAAACCGAACGCCGCCGCCAAACCAGCCGCGGTGCGATTGTCGTCGCGCAACTGCGGCGGAATGATGGGGAACATCAGACTGTTGTTCAGCGACGCGCCGTTGCGCTCGCGCGTGCCCTGGTACGAAGCAAAGAAGAACAATCGATCGCGAATGATCGGACCACCAAGCGTGCCCCCGAACTGATGCCGGCTCAACTCCGGACGCGGACGGCCGGCGGAGTTGAGAAAGAAATCGTTCGCGTTCAGCGCGTCGTTTCGCAGGAAGTAGTACGCGTTTCCGTGGAACGGGTTCGAACCTGATTTGGTGATCGCTTCGACGTTACCGCCCGCGTTACGTCCCTGCGAGGCATCGTACAGACTTGTCTGCACGATGAATTCCTGGAGCGAGTCGGTTGCGGGAACGGCGATGTTGGGTGTCGAGTTCGTGCCGATCGAGTTGGCGTCGATGCCGTTGATGCGGACGTTGTTGCTGGTCGTGCGCTGGCCGTTGACGGAGATGATGGCGTCGCCGCGGCCGAGTTCGGTGTTGTTCGCGACTGATGATGAAGTGCCGGGCGACAGCGTCAGCAGTTGTTGAAAGTTTCTCGTCGGCAGCGGCAGTTGTCGGATCGTCTGCTCTTCGATAGTGCGGCCCACCTGCGATGTTTCCTGTTGTACGAGCGGAGCGTCGGCCGTGATCGTTACCATTCCTGAGACGGTTGCGGCGTCCAATCGCACCGGCAGCGTTGTCGTCTGTGTGACGTTGATTTTGACTTCGTCGACTACGACGGTGCGAAAGCCGCTGGCCGTGATCTCGAGCTTGTAGGTGCCTGCGGGCAGGAGAGTGAAGACGAAGTCTCCCGAGTCATTGGTGACGGCTTCGCGTTCCTGGCTGGTGACGCCGCTGGTCAGCTTCACGGTTGCGCCGGGGACGACGGCACCGTTCGAATCGACGACGTTACCGCTCAACTGCCCGGTCCCGCCCTGCGCAAAAGCGCTGCCGCAAACGCACAAAACAATGAATAGAAAAGCGAGAGCTCTATACATAATCTCCTCCTATAAACACGAACGTCCGTTTTTTTATAATCACAAGAGGCACAAAAAACACAGAAGGCACAAAAGGGATTTAGTCATTAACGGTTACTGATTACTTCTTTTTTCTGTTTGTGCCTTTTGTGGCTTTTGTGCCTTTTGTGGCTTTTGTGCCTTTTGTGGTTAATAGGCCTCGGCAATATATGCCCGTCAACTGCGTTATGACCTGTTCGTCAGTCAACCCGAAGTGGCGATTGCCGCCAAACAGTTTCTCGACCAGGAAGTAATTAAAGAACTGCATGTAAACCGCAGTAAAACCAACGGCCGGATCCAGATCGCCATGCACTGCGCCACGCCTCTTCATCTCCTCGAACTGCGAAGCGAAACGCCGGCGCAGGTTGTGAACCAGGCCCTCAAACATCTTACGAAAATGGCGATTCTCGAACTCGAGAACGTCGATGTACATCAGCAGCCAGAAGTCGTGGTGATCGTTCACCATCTTCTTAATCTGCCCGCCGAAGCGAATCAGCGCTTCGGGTTTCAGAGGCTCGTCAATCTCGTCGAAGATCGCGCGCAGGCGGCCGTCGATGGTCGTCTGATACCTGGCGATGATCGAACCGAGGATCTCCTCTTTCGTCCGGTAATAGTTGTAGACGTTGCCGAGCGAGGTCCCTGCCCTGGCGGCGATGTTGCGCATCGAGGTGGCGTGAAAGCCCTGCTTGATGAAGAGTTTTTTGGCTGCCTCTTCGATCCGGTGCTTGTTCTTCTCGATCGCGCTGGGACTGAGCTTGGGCATCCGTAAACTTTCAAAAACGAACGTCCGTATTTTTATTTAGATCCACAGCCAGTGTCAAGATCCATCTGTTTTCTTAAACTGCGACCGCTGTGATGGGCTCGGACAAGACGCCCTTTTCGAGGTGCCGCTGGTGAGTCGCAAAACTCGCGGCGTGCGGATCGTGCGTCACGAGCATGATGGTCTTCTTCAGCTCGCGGTTCAGCGTAGAGAGTATCTGCATGATCTCCTCGCCCGAACGAGCGTCGAGATTACCCGTCGGCTCGTCAGCCAGAATGAGATCCGGATCGGTGACTATGGCCCGAGCGATCGCGACGCGCTGCTCCTGACCGCCTGACAACTGCTTCGGTTGATGGCCCATGCGATCGGCAAGCCCGACCAGTTCGAGCGCCGTTTCGACGTTTTTGCGCCGCTCGGCCTTGCTCAGCTTCGTCAACAGCAACGGCAACTCGACGTTCTCGAAAGCAGTCAGCACCGGCACGAGGTTGAACGTTTGAAAGATGTAGCCGATGTGAGCATTGCGCCAGGCGGCCAACTGGCTCTCACTGAGTCGCGCCAGTGAGGTCCCCAGCACTTCCACTTCGCCTTCGGTCACGCGATCGATTCCCGCCAGCAGGTTCAGCAGCGTCGACTTGCCCGAGCCGCTCGGTCCCATCAAAGCGAAGAAATCGCCCTCCGGGATCTCGAGGTCGACATGATCGAGGGCAACTACTTCAAACCCGTCGCGTGAAAAACGCTTGCTGACGTCGCGAACTCTCACTATCGGTGCGGCCATGATTCTTCTCTTCTCCAGCTACTGAATCTTCACGCGATCTCCATCGCGCAACTTATCGACTCCGGTAATTGCCACGGACTCGTTTCCGCTCAATCCGTCCAAAACGTAGTACCCATCAGCCGTTTCCTCGCCGGGCCTGATGGTCCGTTGTTCGACCTTGTTCCCTTTGACCACGAAGACGAACGACCCGCCATCCTGTTTCATGACTGCCTGCTTCGGCACCAGCACGCGTCCGATCGACTGGTTCGGATTGGCCGGCGCTTTGTCGGAGAGGAAGTTGACGCGGGCATTCATCTCCGGTCGCAACTGTTCGTTGGGGTTTTCGACTTTCACCTTGATCTGCACGGTCGACTTGGCGCGGTTTGCTTCAGGCGCGATCTGCTCGATGAATCCGCTGTAACGCAGATTGGGAAACGCTTCCGGAATGATCTCGGCTCGTTGGCCCATCTTCAAACGCGCGAAATCAGCCTGGCTAATGTCGAGCTCGATCTGTAGATCCGTCAAGTCGGCGAGATCGACGACTGACGTGCGCGCACCCGAACCGCCAAACGCGGAAGGAGACACCATTTCGCCGCGTTCGACGATCCTCTGCAACACCGTTCCCGACACGGGCGCTTTGATCTCGGTCGCGGCGAGTTGCGTCTGCGCGTAGTCGAGCGCCGCTTTCATCTGCTGCACCTGCGCTTCCGCGGCGCGAATCTCTTCTTTGCGGGGGCCAATGTCCGTCATCGCGCTCGACTGGCGCGCAGCTTCCACCAACGCCGCCGCCGTATCTCGTCGCGCGAGCGCGTTGTCCAATTCGGCTTTCGAAACGACGCCGTCGCGATAGAGTTTCTCGCTGCGCTGGTAATCGGCTTCGGCGTTCTTCAGGTTCGCCTCTGCCTGCAAGACGGCGGCGCGATCTCTAAACTTTTCCTGCGGCCGCGAGCCGGTGCGCAGTTGGTCCAGGCGCGCCTGCGCGGCTTGCAGGTTCGCGTTCGCCTGATTTACTTGCGCGCGAAACTCGGTATCTTCGAGTCTGACCAGCACCTGTCCTGACTGCACGGTGTCGCCCTTTTCGACGCCGATCCACTGAACGCGACCCATCACCTTCGCGCCGACGGCGATCTTGTGATGGGCCACCACATAACCCGATGCCGAAAGCACGCTCTCGCCTGCGGGCGCGCCGCCAGTTTCAACTCTAACGGCGGCGACCGAGATCGTCTTCGCTCCGGAAAACAGGAACACGTATCCGAATGCCGCCAGCGCCAGAACCACCGCCACGACTAACAGCAGCAGCTTTGGCGAACGAGTCTTGCCCGTCAGCGCCGGCGCGTGACTGCGGTCGATCTTCAAACTACGAAGACGTTGATTGAGATCTTCCTGATCTTCTTTCGACTTGGGACTGCTTACCATTTTTTATGCACGAAGGGCGTCAACGATCTTGTATCGCGCGGCGCGAATCGACGGTAACAGCGAACCGACGAAACCGATGATGCCGCCGAACACCAGGGCCAAAAGGATCAGGCCCCAGGTGACGCGGAAATTGAAAGCGATCTCGCTGAACGTCACGAAGTTTGACGTGCCCGTCGACACGAAATTCAACGGCAACGTGAGCAGAATTCCAATTGCCGCGCCGATCAAAGCAATCGCCACGGATTCCAACACAAACGAAACAAGAATGCTGCCGCGGCCAAAACCGAGGACGCGCAAAGTTCCGATCTCTTTCGTCCGGCGCGCGACCGCCGCGTACATCGTATTCATGCCGGCAAAACCTGCGCCCACAGCCATGATGAACGAGATAAAGACCGCGAGCCCTTTAAGCGCACCCGAAGCAGTGCCCTGTTGGTCTTCATAGAACGCGCGTTCGGGTTGGGCCTTCAAGTGGAGCTTCGGATCTTCCGTGATTCGCTTGGCCAATGTGCTCAGTGCGTTCTCATCTTTCACTCGCAGCAGCGCGGAAGAAAATGCTTCCGAGCGCTTGGTCGTGCTTGCGAGCGAGTTGATGTCGACCCAGATCTCCGACTCAAACGCCTTGCCGGCCGAATCAAACAGTCCGACTACGGTGTAGTCCGTTGTTTGAATGCGAAACTTGTCTCCGACGTCGAGTCCCTGAAAACGTTCGGAGATGCGCTTCGAGACGACGGCCTCGGTCAGTCCTGGCTGAAACAGGCGTCCGGCAACCGTCTGAAATCCCGATCGCAGTTTGAACGACATTGGGCCAACGCCGCGGACGGTCACATTGGAGCCCTGTGTCATGCCTTTTCGCGCTTTGTAGATCAAGGTGATGATCTCGGCTGTCGCGAGCGGTTTGTCGTCTTCACGTTGAACGCCGTCCAGGTAGATCAGATCGTTGAACTGCTCGCGCGTGATGACGCTGTTCAACTCGGCGGTGCTGCCCTCGCGCAAAACGATGAGGTTCAGCGGCTCGCCGCTGGTCGCCAGCGTCATGTCAATGCCGCGAGCGAGCGCCATCACCAGCAGAAAAACCGCGACCGTCAAACCGATAGTGAAAGCGGTCGCGAGCGTGCTGCCCTTTCGCACGACGATGTTTCGGAAGTTGTATTTTAACGGGAGTGCCATCTCACTCTGTGCTCCGCAGCGCTTCGGCGATCGTCAGTCCCGAAACCCGATAGGCTGAATAGACCACGCTGATCAATCCGACGAGGATGGCCAGAGCAAACGTGGCCGCCAAAGTCTGCTTAGTGGGAACAAACGAGTTGAAGAACGGAATGATCAGACCGAAGTCGACCGAAGTGAAAAGCAGCCACGCGGCGCCGATACCGATGCCGGCGCCAATCATCGCGACCAGCAACGACTCGGCGAGAAACAACGTCGTAATCGTGCCGCGTTTGAAGCCAATGGCTTTCAACGTGCCGACTTCTTTGGTTCGCTCTCTTACGGTCATAGCCATGGTGTTTCCCATGATCAGCAGGATCGAAAACGTGATCGCGGC
Source organism: Acidobacteriota bacterium (assembly GCA_046732935.1). Taxonomy (GTDB): domain Bacteria; phylum Acidobacteriota; class Blastocatellia; order Pyrinomonadales; family Pyrinomonadaceae; genus PSRF01. The sequence goes on from JBKPOC010000017.1 coordinate 79,747, forward strand.
CATGATTCCGTACATGAACTGTTTCATGCCGCCCATCATCGTCTGAAAACTCAGCGCGAACTCGCGTTCACTTTCCGTCTTGGTGGGCGCGTCGCTGTTCACGAACATCGAGTCGACGGCTTGCGAGATGCGCGGCACGTCTTCGGCGGAGTTCGCGAGAATGCTGAACGTGCTTGCCTGGTCCCTGGCCCAAACGGGAAGCAGCTCGTTCAAGTAGTCGTTGTGAAAGAACATCGTCTTTTCGTCGCCGCCCGTGCAAATGCCGCGTACGATGAACTCAACACTCTGATTGTAAATCGGGCTCTTCAGTGTGATTCGCTGGCCCGGTGTGAACCCGTAGAGCGTAGCCAGCTTTTTTCCCACGATGGCGCCCTGACGGTCACTTACAAACGCCTGCCATTCCGCGTCTGACATCTTCAGTTCGGTCAGGATCTCGCGAAGCTTGCTCGCATCGACGGCGAAGTTCGCGAAGAAGTTTCGTTCGTCCTTGTAGATTCCGCCGAACCAACTGAAGACCATGGCTGACTTCACGCCGGGCACCGTTTTGATCTTTTCAAGGTGACCTACCGGAAGCAGGAAGCCGAGCGACACCGAGTGGCGCGAGACCAGTCGTAACGGGTTTGCTTCTTCGCTGCCGCGGTCAAACTCGGTCAGGATCGTGGACAGGGTAACGATCAGGAAGACCGACACCACGATACTGACAACGGTCAGCAGCGTGCGCAACTTATTCCGGAGAATGTTCTTAAAAACAAGCTTCGCGAATCTCATGTGCGTTCACCTAAATTGTATAAGCGGGCCGCCGGGATGTTTTGACTACGAGCGTTTTACGCACCGCCGGGCGAAAGGTTCACGGAAATAATACCATCACTCGGATTACGCACCCCTGATTCTGTTAATCCGTGTTCATGAATCAGAGCATCTCGAGCGGGATCTTTTCCGAAGGCGGCGGGAATGCCTGGTCCAGTTCCTCGAGATCGCGGTCCGTTAGCTGGATATCGAGCGCGGCGCGGTTTTCACGAACGTGCTCCGGCCGGCGAGCTTTCGGAATCGCTACCACGTCAGGCTGTAAAAGCAACCAAGCCAGGGCGATTTGCGCCGGACTACTTCCATGTCGTGCTGCAACCGACTGGATCGCCGGATCGCCAAACAACCGCTTCTGCTCGGCCGGATTGTTCCCCACCGGAGAGTACGCCATGATCGGAATACGCCGCTCGCGGCACCAGGGAATCAGGTCCCACTCAATCCCGCGATGCAGCAGGTTGTAAAGCACCTGATTAATCGCGATCTGATCGCCACCGGGCAAAGCAAACGCCTCCTCCATGTCGGCGACGTCAAAGTTGCTGACGCCGAAGTCGCGGATTTGTCCGTCGTCTTTCAGTTTGCGAAACGCGTCGAGAGTGTCTGACAGAGGTACCTTGCCGCGCCAGTGCAACAAAAACAGATCGAGGTAGCTGGTCTTGAGCCGCGCCAGGCTGTGGAGACACGCGTCACCCGCCCCACGTCGAGTCGCGTTTTGCGGATAAACTTTGCTGACGACAAAAACGTCGCCCCGACCATGTGCAATTGCCTGAGCGACCACTTCTTCCGCGCCGCCTTCGCCATACATCTCCGCGGTATCGATGAGGTTCATTCCGAGATCCAAACCCAAATGAAGCGCGACTATCTCCGACCGACGGCGCGAAGGATCCTCACCCATCATCCATGTGCCCTGACCAAGGACTGGAATCTCGCGTCCGGAAGGTAGGAGTGTAGTTCTGACTTTTGCCGCGTGATTGGTTTCCCTACCCGTGCTCATTTTTGCCCCGTTATGATCCTACTACTCGACACGAGCAACGCAAGCTGAGGCAAACATACCCACTCGTAAACTGTTTTCAGCAGATGAAAAATAGAATCGTTGACACTGTTTTGGCACGCGAGTATAGTGCGCTCACTTTCCTCCCACACCTTTAGGAAATTTGATTTTAACTGCTTGGACCTGAGCTGCGATCGGCCTCGTATGCGAGATCTCAAGCCATTCAACTCGAGAAGCTAAACTTCGACTCACGAAGAGGAGGATGAGCTAATGAGAAGTCTGAAATTGCGAGTCGTCATGCTGTGCGTTGCCACAGTCCTGACACTCGGCCTTTCCCACACAGCCGCGCAAGCGTGCACAAAGATACTCGCCGGCGGAAACGTCTACGGAGACTACGACTGCCGGCTTTCTACCTATTGCGAAGGTTGGTGTTATTACAATTGCACATGCAGCAACGTCTTCCAGGGTTACTCGTGTGACGACGTTCTGGTGGAAGCGGGGTTTACATTAGGCGATAGTCCGAGTTGCATTAACTGACGACTATCGGGCCACCGACAACAAGAAATGGTTAAAGACCTTCTCACGATCGTCTGCTTGTCGTTATCTGTCATCTGCGCCTCATTCGCGTTGACGCCGGCCGCCGTAGAGCCGCAGGGATATCGAGTGCGTCAACCGAACCTCTACGCACCGCACGTCTACGCAGACAAGATCGATTTCCTGGCGAGACTGGAGAACCTTCCGGGAGCACAGAAGAAGCAGAGCTACTGGGAGCTGTCGTATCAACTCTACTTTCTTCCGGAGGCGAACTATTACGAGGCCCTCAAGCATTTCCCAAAGGGCGGCTACAGCCCCACGCCCGAAGAGTTTCCCGGGAAGATACTTCTTGCCTCACGACATCAGAAGAAGACGTCTTTGAGTACGCCTGAAGATCGAACGATTCTGTTAAGCGGAGTCGACTTCAAGGCGAAGGTCCCGGACGCTCAACGAACAATGTTCGGTGTTCTCGTGACCGTATTCGCGGTCAAGATTTTCGACGCGGAGTTAAAAACAAGCATTTATGAATCGGGGATGTTTCTCACGGACGCATCCGAACCTGATCCTCGAGATCAAAAACAGGTAATGCCTCGAAGGACCGTGTACTTGACCTTTGACGTTACTCCGAAAGGAACGCTCAATTACTCCCAGCGCCCCAGATTTAGTGCCTCACGATAGGGGACCTCAGCCATGCCGAAGCGATGGCTTTCGATCGCAGGCGTCATATTGTTTCTACTCGCCGTCTTCTGTGGCGGTTTCCTGTTTTTCTATACACGGATGCAGCGCTCACAAGCAGAGGCGCCGCAACCTAAACCCGCGAAATCACTCATCGACAAACCCTTCCCACATGCGCAACTCGTGGACGTCAATGGATCAGCCGTCGACGAACAGATCCTCAGAACAGGACGCGTAGTCGTCGTCTTCGTGACGACCGAATGCGTTGCCTGCGCCAACGAAAGCAAGTTTCTCGGACCACTCATCGGCAGGCGCAAGGACGTCACGTTCTATGGCCTGGTCCCTTTTGGGCCTCGCCCCAAATCACCCGCAGCCGCCGAGAAGGAGTTTCCTTTTCGCATCTTCTTCGACCAGGAGAATTCATTCATAGCGACGATGGGAATAAATCGCGTCCCGGTTAAGGTGTTTCTGGAAGACGGAATAATCAAGAAGGGCTGGATTGGGGCCGCGTTATCGGACAAGGACCAGAAGTCGTTCATTGAATGGTTGGACGCTCTTCCCTGAGTGAGTATAATGGGCCGTCCTGCCCATCTGCTGTTGGGAGTACCCAGATGCTTTTTAAGTGCTTAGTAGCCGCCGTCGCGATTGTCTCCGTTAGCTTCCAGGCGCAACCAACTCCAGATTTGTCCAAGCGGGTGTTCGAGGTGCTCAACTCGACGGCCGATGAGGCAAGGAAGTGGGACGACAAGGCGGCCGCAGCTCGCACTCAAGCACAGATTGCAGATCTGCTCTGGGACACGGACCGCGAGAACGCAATGACTTACTTGAAAGCGGCGTGGGACGCAACTGCGAAGATCGATGAACCGAAACGCGAGTTCTCGACGTTTCGGAATTCATCTCTGCGCAACACAGTCCGGCGCGAGGTGCTGCTCGTCGCGCACAAACGAGCGCGCGAGTTGGCGTTGACGTGGCTCGATCAGATTGTTGAAGAGACAAAGTCCACGGAGAAAACCGAACGCGGAACGTTCGACGATAGAACGCCGCGCAGTGCCGTGTTGCTGCAAATGGCCGACGGGCTCGTCGCCGACAATGCGGAGGGTGCGGCAGAGTTGGTCATCGAGAGCCTGCGCGACGGTGTGTCGTTCAACTTTCAGAGCGTGCTGTTGCACATTCAGAAGAAAGACCCGGCTCTCGCCGAGACCGTTGTTCGTGCCGCGCTCACGCGGTTAAGAACGGCGGGCATGATTGATCCGAACGAGCTTCTTACTCTCTACTCTTACCTCTTTACGCCCGGACGCGTTTCCGGCGCCAACGTTGGTGACAATCGCAATCAGGTACAACTGGCTCTCGGCGGTCCGCGCGTGTCCATGCCGGCAGCCCGACAGAATCCTGCACTAGGCCGTGAGTTCCTCGACGTCGCTTCCGATCTGTTGCTTACCGCTCCCGTGCCTGATGGTCCTTATTCACTCATCACTGCGCGCAGAATCGTCAGCACTATCGGAATGCTGTTTCGCGAAATGAATGAACAGTTGCCGGAAAAGGCTGCGCTGCTCCAGGCGCGTGCACGGCAACTCGATTCCGAAGCTCGGTTTTCGACTGCGCCGATTCCGCGCAAGCCTGACATGCCTGAGTTCCGCGCCGGGGAGAGTCAGGATAGCTTCGCGGAACGCCGAGTGGATCTGCTCGAGGAGTCGGCGGCGAAGGGCCGCGACGTGCTGAGCCGCGATATCGGTTACGCGAACGCGGCCGTGGCGACGACGGTTGGGCGTTACGAACGCGGGTTGGACCTCGCAGGAAAGATCGTCGGCGACAACAACCTACGCGATGGAGTGCGAAGCTGGCTCATCTATCGAGCGGTGTTGCATCTGATCGACGCCGGAAACCTCGACCAGGCGCGTCGATTGAACCTGAAGAATGATGATGCGACGTCGCGGGCCGTTTGCTTAGTGGCCGGCGCGCAAAAGCTGATCAAGGACAAGGACACGGATCGCGCGGGTGAGTGGCTGCGCGAGGCAGGCGCGTTAGTCAGACGAAGTGAAGCTGACGAAAGTATGGCGCGGGTAGCGCTTGGCGTCGTGTCGGCCTACGGCAGCTTCGACACGCAGGCCTCACTGGACTGGTTGTTGTACGCGGTGAAACTCATGCGAAAGACGCCGCCCGCTTCTGTAAGCGACGACAGGGCCCCGGAGGTGAAAGGTATCAGAGGAATCACGCCGGTTGGAGAAGTCACGAGCAGAACATCGGGGTTCAGTCTACAAACAGCAGTCGCCGTGTTTCCTCCGGATCAGTTCGAACAGGTCCTGGACGTACTAACCGATCTAACACCGCAGGAAGCGCGCGGCATCGCCGTCCTCACGCTCTGTCGAAATTTTCTTAGCCACAAAAAGGTAACCACAAAAGGCACAAAAGACACATAAGGCACACAGAAAGAGTGAGGAAACAGGTGACGTCACCCTCATTAAGTACTTTGTGCCTTTTGTGGCTTATGTGCCTTTTGTGGTTATGTTCCACCGTGAGACAGAAGCCTCTTGAGATGGCTCATGCTGTATCAGTGCGTGATCGAAGGACGTGGCACTCGATCAGTTTGAATAGCTCCGCAGGAGGAAACGGTTTGGCAAGCCCTCCGACAGCCCCGAGCTTCATTGCTTCCGCGAAAACGCTGGGGCTGCCATGGGCCGTAATCAGCACGATCGGCAACTCAGGTTGAAAGCTCCGGATGCTGGAAATCACCTGAAACCCGGTAATGTCCGTCAGAAACAGATCGACGACGACGAAGCGGAAGCGCTGGCGGCGCGCGCAGTCAATTCCATCACGGCCTTTGGTCGCAAGCACCACCTCATACCCCTGCGATTCGAGCAAAAGCTTGAGTGCATCTCCTACCGAGGGCTCGTCGTCAACAATCAGAATACTGAGTTTTTCGTCTACTTCAGCACAGGTCACAATGTCCATATTTCTTTTAAGACTTCGCCGCTGCGGGTGGAACAGGACGTTCGACCTTGCTGCCGAGCTCCTTGAGAATAATAAAAGTTGCATTGGTCATCCGCGTTTGCAGCTCTTCCGGCAAACAGTGTGGGAGCAACCCTGTTCCGGGACAGAAGAGCACTGACGTTCGATCACACTTTCAAGTTCGCGGATGTTGCCGGGCCAGTCGTAGCGGACCAGCCGCGTCATCGCATCCGGTGAAATCTCGCTAATATCTTGCCGTATTGCTCGTTGAACCAGTCAGAAACGGCCGGCGAGCAGCGGCACGTCGTCAAGACGCTCACGCAAGGGCAGTGCCTTGAGCTTGATCCTGCCGCCGAGGATCAGTTCGAGGGAGTCGACGAGGATTTTCTTGGGAGGACGTGCAGTCACTTCAGTTCCTCCTTGCGTTGGCCGGCAGTTCGATCTTCACCTCAGTTCCCTTTCCTACTTCGCTCTCGACCGTGATTTCCCCGCCGTGTTGCTCAATGATTTTTTGCGCGTACGGCATGCCGAGTCCGAGCCCTCGGCTCTTAGTCGTATTGAAGGGCTCGAAGATCTGTTTGATCCGCTCGGGAGGCATGCCCGGGCCGGTGTCTTTGATCACCATGCAGAGTTTGTCGCCGGTTTTACGGGTCGAAATGGAGAGCTGTCCGCCTGAAGACATCGCCTGCACAGCGTTGAGGACGAGATTGAGCGTAGCCGCCCGAATCGAGGCTTCATCGAGCATTCCAGTTACTGGCGAGCTGTCCAACTCCAGTTTTGTCTCGACATTGTGGGCCGTGATCTCCGTGCTCAGGAGCTGGACGATGTCCGGAGCTACTTCGTTGAGATCGACGTTTTTCGGCGTCAGCGTTACCGGACGAGCGTAGTTGAGGATCTGTTCGGTAGTCGCGGTGAGGTTGTTTATGGTGTTGATGATCTTCTCGATGAGTTGAGCATCACCGGGCGACAGCTTTCCGTCGAGTCGGCTTTTGAGATGTTCGGAATACAGCAATAGACCGGCCAGCGGGTTCCTCACTTCGTGCGCGACCTGGGCTGCGACTCGCCCCAGTGTGGCGATCCTCTCGTTGCGCGCAAGTTGTTCATGGGCTTCGGCTAGACGCCGTTGGTTCCGGTCGACGATCATCAGCAAAATGCTGACGACGACCATGTCGACCGTCATCGAAATGAAGAAGTGCTCGGTTCTCTGCTCGATCCGGTCGCGAGTGACGGCGTTCGCGGGACCGGGATAATTGCGTTCGACCCAGTGGTAGAAAGGCGGCCGCAGCACCTGCTCCCAGATAAGGATGACCGAGCCGGTCAACAACATCGTCAGGACGGCGAAGAGGAGAATCAAACGCGTATTGAGACCGCGTCTGCTCGGCAGCGCTTCGGAGCGACTGGAAAACAGTCTGGAGAAGAGATTCATGGACAATTCCCGTTTATATCCGTGTTCCGTGAGTGCCGGTTTAGCGGGTTTGTTCCTCGGCACGTCAACCGAGAGATATCTCGCGCCCTGTGGGGATTTTCCCGCGAACGACGAAGCAGCGGAGAAAGAAACTTAGCAAGGAAGCTGTAGCACAACTCTTGCAGGAAGTTGAGCGGCAACGAGCAACAACAGCTTATTCGCGACCGGGGAATAATACCACATCGTCAGGAGATTAATATGCGGAGACTCACCTACGTCCTTATGCTTTTGAGTTTTGCCTTTGTGTCGGCGGCAAGATCTCAAACACCAAAGCCACAACCTTCAACCCCCGCCGGCGACAGTTGCGCCTGCGAATCGCAGGTGTTGCCTGAGACACTGGCAGTCGTGAATGGCGTGAAGATCAGCGCCGCCGATATCAAGAAGTCGACGGGCGAGAGTGTGGGCCAGCTTCACTCGCAAGTGATTGAGGCGCGCAAACGCGAGCTCGACCTGATGATCAATTCGAAACTGCTGTCGCTCGAAGCGAAAAGGCGCGGGATCAGCACGGTAAAACTGCTGGATCAAGAGGTCGTGACCAAGGTGAAGCGGCCGACTCCGCCGGAAGCGCAAGCCTTCTTCGATCAGAACAGGGCGCGTATCAAGGGAGAGTTTAAGGACGTTGCCGACGAGATCGTGACGTTTCTGACCGAGCAGCGGCGTCGGGACGAGGCGAAGAGGTTTGCCGACACTCTGCGTACCGCAAACGAAGTGAAGGTGCTCGTCACGGAAGTGACGCCGCCGGCAACGGAAGCGGATCGCGCGCGCGTCTTCGCGACGATCAAAGGTGAACCAATCACCTCCGCCGACATCGAGAATTCGCTGCTGCCGATGGTCTTCGAGGTGCAGGAGCAAGTCTACAAGCTGCGCAAAGAGGAGCTCGAACTGAGCATCAACGACACGCTGCTTACGCAGGAAGCGGAAAAACGAAAGATTACTGCCAACGCGCTGCTTGATGCGGAAGTAAAGCCGAAGCCGGTAACGGACCAGCAGATACAGACGTTTTACGACCAGAACAAGGCACGCGTCAGCGGCGACTTCGCGCAAACTAAGGAAGCGATCAAGCAGTACCTGGAGCAGATTGAAGTGCGTCAGGCTGAACGCGCGTTTCTCGACAAGCTGCGGGCGACAGCGACGATTCAGGTCTTCCTGGTTGCGCCCGAGTCGCCGGTGTTTTCAATATCGACGGCGGATCAACCGTCGTTGGGTAACGCCGACGCGCCAGTGACGATCGTTGCGTTCACCGATTACCAGTGTCCGAGTTGCGCGGCCGTGCATCCGGAGTTGGAAAGACTGGTGAAGGAGTCTGGCGACAAGGTACGGCTCGTCACGCGCGACTTTCCGTTGGACCAACACGTCGATGCATTCAAAGCTGCGGAAGCTGCCGAGGCTGCTCGCGAGCAGGGTAAGTATTGGGAGTACATCCGCATTCTGATGCGCAACCAATCGATGTTGAGCGTCGATAAGCTGAAGGCTTACGCCGGCGAGCTGGCGCTCGATCAGACCCGGTTCAATGCAGCGCTCGATTCAGGAAAGTTTACTGAATCGGTGCAGCGTGATCTCGAAGAGGGGATGAGACTCGGGATCAACGGGACGCCAACGATCTTTGTTAACGGGAAACGCGTGTCGGCGAGAGGATATGACGAGTTGAAAGCGAGCGTTGAGCAAGCGTTGAAGGCCGTGGCTCCGAAGGCGAGTGCTGCGGCTCCCACGCGTGGCGGCCGGTAAGGTTTATCGAATGACCGTGATCTTCGTGATCGGGTGAATCTCCCATGCGGTGGCGCGCCAGTTTGCTTGTCTTTGCGGTTTGATGTTCTCGGACTCTTCGTCGTGATCGACGTCGAAGTACAACCAACCTTCGAACTCGCACCAGTGTCCGATTAATTGCGCGTGCAGAGTCGCTTCGGACCAGTCGATTCCCTGTTGGGCGGCCCAGTCTCGTAGATTTGGGGTGACTTCGACTACGACTTGCTCGGTCTTGGCTGCGTCTTTGTGCGTCGCAACCAGGATATGAATGTCGCGGCGGCACGGGTTGTAACAGTTCGTCGCTTCCGCTCCGGCATGCGCGACGTCTATCACCAGCCCTTGAATCCTCGCGGCGCGGTCAGTGGACCAGCGATCGTGATCATTACCCGGTTGAAGTAATGCCTCGAGCGTGACTCGTGAATCGAAGTCAGCAGCCTGCGGGAGTGAGGTCCTGTTTTTTAGACGGTGAATACTGCGCGCTCGATTGGTCAGCGCAATCCCCACGTTCGGACAATTCCTCGCCAACCCGATCCACGCAGCGATGAGCACGGCGAGAAGAACACCCGCGAGCAGAAGTGTTGGCTTTCTCCTCACTGCCACTTAAAGATCTTCAGCGCGACGACAAAACTCACCACGCACCAGGCGATCAGGATTGCGATGGCGGCCCAGTTGGATGAGACCGTCGAGCCTTCGTTCATCAGCGAGCGAAGCGTGGAGTTGAGCGCCGTCAACGGCAGCGCTTTGATGAATGGTTGAAAGACTTGCGGGAAGCGTTCTGACGAGAAGAAGGTTCCCGAAAGCAACCACATCGGAAGCATGATGAAGTTCATCAAACCTGACACGCCTTCGATCGTCGTCGGCCGCGCCGCAACAAGTAAACCGATGCCGGAGAAAGTGAAGCCGCCGAGGAGCGTTACCAGTACGACACCCAACCACGAGCCACGCACGGTAAACCCGAAAACTAGTTCCGCGAACAGAACGATAGCTCCCACTTCGAGCGCCAGAAATATCAGACGCGACAACATGAATGAGAGCAGATAATGCGAACGCCTCATCGGCGTCGCCGCAAAGCGCTTCAGTATCTTGCGCGAGCGCGCTATCACGACGGTAAAGCCCAAGCCCCATAAACCGCTGCCCATCAGGTTCATTCCGATCAAACCCGGAACGAGAAAATCGACATACCGCGCGCCCGGTTCCGTGATCTTCTGTTCTCCAACACTTACGACGTCAGTTCGCCCTTTGCCGCGTTGCAGGATGTCGTCGACGAGCAGTCTCGCAGCACGGCTTTCGGGCCGTGTCGGATCGAAGCGATATTCGACGGCGTCGTTCCGCGGTATGACGACGAGGGAAACCTTCCCGCTGCGCAACGCTCGTGTCGCTTCTTCCGGGCTGACGACCGTCGCCGAAACCTCAGAAGAACGAGACAAGACGTTCGCGAGATCGGCCGAGCGCGAGTCGGTAGCGCTTGCTTCGACAGCCACCGGCGTCTTGTCCGGCGCGGTGTTACGGAACGCGATCCCGAGCGCAAAGGTCATCAACACGGGAAAGATGAAGACCCAAAACACGGCTTCCCTCTCGCGCAAAAACTCGCGCACGCGCGTCATCGTCAGTTCAACGAGCGGATGCATTGGTCGGGTGTTCGCGGCGCCGGGAGGTTTCTCGACGCTGTGCCCGCGCGCGCTTGCGATTTCGGTTTCCGGCGCCAGTGTGTCCTTTGTTTCAGCCATCGCGCAGCATCCTTCCTGTCAAACTGACGAAGACGTCTTCGAGTGTCGCCTGGTGCGTTGTGAGCGTGACGAGCTCCGACTGTTGTCGCTTGATTTCGCCGAGGAGTGCAGGCATTGCGACGCCGATCTCCGAAACAGTCAGCGCATACGTCTCGCCACGTTTGTGCGAGTGACTGACTGCCGGAAGCGCATTCAATTCGTCGTCCGCGAGCGGGCTCGTGACGCTGAACTCGATGATCTGGTCCGCGCCGAGCGACGCGATCAGTTCCGCCGGCGTGCCGAGGGCGATCACCTTTCCGTGATCCATGATGGCGACGCGGTCGCAAAGACGTGTCGCCTCTTCCATGTAGTGCGTCGTCAGAAGAATCGTTCCGCCACCTTCGCGAAATCTTTCTACGACGTCCCATAGAGAGAGTCGTGCTTGTGGATCGAGGCCCGTCGTCGGCTCGTCGAGAAACAAGAGTTCGGGATCGCTTACGAGCGCGCACGCGACGGCGAGTCGCTGCTTCTGCCCGCCTGAGAGTTTGCCCACTCGCGAGTTTCGTTTCTCTTCAAGCGCGACTGTTTGAATGACGTCTTCCACGTTATGGCCGCGCCGGTAGAAGCTGCGGAAGAGTCTGACCGTCTCCAGGACAGTCACTTTCTCGGCCAACTGCGTCTCCTGCAACTGGACGCCGATCCGTTCGCGCAGCGCCCTGTTGTCGCCGCCATTCCATCGTTGGCCCAGCAACTCGACGTCGCCCTCATCCGCGCGAGTCAAACCTTCGAGTATCTCGACAGTTGTCGTCTTGCCCGCGCCATTCGGACCGAGCAAACCGAAGCACTCGCCTACGAACACTTCGAGCTCGAGCCCGTTAACGGCAGTGACGTCCGTGAACCTCTTCACCAGCCCGGAACAGCGTAGCGCCACTCGGTGCCCCGGAGGCGCACCGTTCGAAGAAATTTGCGATGTATGCGTCGACATAGGCTTAGCTCGGATCCTGACGTTGAAATTTCCGGCGGAGAGTATTACCTGTTTATCGAGATCGCGACAAGGCGAGAAATGTTAACGAACCTGGGCAACATCATTACCGTACTCTGCTGCGTTCGGCTAAAATCCAATTTCGGTTGAGGGTTTATGTATTGTCCTAAATGCGGTCAGCAACAAGTCTCGGAGGAGATGAGGTTCTGTTCACGTTGTGGGCTCGCGCTGAGCGGGTTGGCGGAGTGGCTCGCCGGTACTTCGCTCCCGGTGCAACGTGCCGATGAGACACGGGTCCTCGGGGTGTCGCCGCGCCGCAAGAACATTCGCCGGGCAGCGAAGTTGATGTTCTTCAGTGCCGTGCTCTTTCCGGTTTTCCTGGCGTTCAGCATAGCGGTCGACGAGGGAGGACCGATGGTCATTCCATTCATGGTCTTCTTTGTCTCGCTTGTTTGGATGCTGTATGCGCGTCTCTTCAGCGACAAGACAATGCCGGTGCTCAATCAGTCTGCTCAAACCTCAACCCTGTATACACCACCGGCCCGAACTCCGTTGCCTCCGGCAACCACTCCTCCCATCCCTAATACAGGCCGCCAACAGGTACGCACAAACGAGTTGGCCCAGCCGTCGAGTGTCACCGAAAACACTACCAGGCTATTAGATAACGAATAGCCGGTTCACTTGTTTTTCGCCTGTCCCACGATATTTATCGCACGACCCGCCAGCACGGCGACGACCAGCAGAGAGATCAGCGACTGGACCATCATTAAAGCTTTGGCCCAACGTGACAGGACGGGTACGTCTGTCGGCGAGAAGGCTGTACTAGTGTTGAATGCCAGGAAGAGATAGTCGACGAAGTTTGGCTGCCACTCGTCTTCACCGGCCGCCGTCTTGGCGTCAGGATGCATCGTCATCTGTGGAAACAAGAACGCTCCATCAGTATGACCGGGCGTCAAGGCGCGTTCGTGTGGGCCGCCGCCGTCGAGCCGCCAGTACCATGAGGCGAAGACGAGGACGTTCGAGGTCCAGATGGCTGCGGCCGAAATCAACAGGCGCCCCGCGGTCGCGTTGTCTGTCGCGACTTGATAAATGAGCAGGCCGAGTGAAATGACTGTCGCCGCCGTTACGACAGTGTTAAGGGCGTACCCGAGTGTCTGATTCACCGCGTGTTTACCGCGATGATGCGTGATGACTATGGGCACTAGCAGCACGACCAGTATCACCGCGAGCGACCAGCTTTGCCACCGTCCAAGCAGATAATTCGGCAGGGCCACGTACAAACCGGTCACCGCCAGCATCGCCACTAACGGCGGCCAGCGTGGCTCCCTCAGCGGGTTGCTGCGGCGGGTACTGATTACTTCGGCTCTGTTCATTCGCACTCCCATGAACCAGGGCAATAGACTATAATTTTTGACAACATGAATGCACAACCAACACCCAATAACCGACAAGAGAGCTTCGAGTTAAGACTTCGCACGATGCGCACGCTCTGGATGGCAATGCTCTTGAGCATCGCCTCTTATTTCGTGTTCTCGTTGGTTGTCGGGCGACCCAAAACCGCGGAGTTCAACGCGACGGTGTCGCTGGTACTGCTCGCCGGCGCCCTATCCGCGGTGCTGATCTCGTTTCCAGTCAAGAGCAAACTACTCAACCGCGCCATCGAACTACAGCGAGTTCAGTTGGTCCAGCAGGCATACATTGTGGCGTGGGCGATAAGCGAGGTGGCAGCGCTGTTAGGATTACTTGATTTCTTCACAACGGGCGATCGCTACTACTACGTACTCCTGCTCATCGCGGCAGTAGGACAGCTCCTCCACGCGCCGCGCCGCGAACACGTCATAAGCGCATCGGGCAAGACGCCGATCTTCTGAAGCAGCTGAAGAAGTTAAGTCTTGTACGCGCGTCCGGCGAGACTCGCGACCACAGTCACCAGCTCCGCTGAATCGACCGGCTTCGGAAGATGAAACTGGAAACCGGAACGAAGCACGCGCATTCGGTCTTCCGCTCTCGCATACGCAGTCAACGCCGCCGCGGGAATTTCACCCCCACGCTCCGCAGGCAGTTCACGAATCTTGGCAATCAACGAATAGCCATCCTCGTCCGGCATTCCGAGATCGCTGATGAGAACGTCCGGCTTGTGTTGCTCGAGCGCAATCAATGCGTCGGCAGCGGACGGGCTGGTTATCACGTCCGAGCCGCACTCCTTGAGCACCTCGCGGATCAACTCGCGCGTGTCAGCCTCATCGTCAACCACCAAAACCTTCAGCCCCTGAAGCGAAGGCAAACCGTCGAACGAAATGACTTCTTCGCTTTGACCCGCCTGAGCAGCTTCGGCCGTTTCACTCTCGCTACTGGTCACGCCCGCAAACGGCAGGTTGATCGTAAACGTCGCTCCCTTTCCTTCTCCCTCACTCTGCACGCTGACAGTGCCGCCATGCAGATCGACGAGTTGATGAACGATTGAGAGTCCGAGCCCGAGTCCGCCGTGCATTCGCGTCGTGCTCGCATCCGCCTGACGAAAGCGATCGAAAACGTAAGGCAGAAACTCCTTGCTGATGCCGACGCCCGTGTCGCTCACAACGATCTCGACGTGCGACTCGACGCGCTGGAGCTTGATTTGTATGCGACCGCCTTTGGCCGTGAACTTGACCGCGTTGGTCAGCAGGTTCCAAACAATCTGTTGCAAGCGATCCGCGTCTCCGGAGATTGGGCCAGCCGCCGGGTCGAGCACCGTCTGTAGCCGGATGCTCTTCGCGTCAGCGGCCGGACGCACCGAATCAACCGCCGCATTGACGATATAAAGTAGATCAACCGATCTGACATCCAGCCGGAGTTTGCCCGAGATGATGCGCGACACGTCGAGCAGATCGGAAACTAACTGACTTTGAGACTTGGCGTTCCGGTAGATCGTGTCTACCGCGCGTTCCACATTGGCCGGAGTGAGGTTGCCGACGCGCATCATGTGGGCCCAGCCCAGGATCGCATTCAACGGGTTGCGCAGCTCGTGCGAAATAGTAGCGAGAAACTCGTCCTTCAAACGGTTTGCTCGCTCGGCTTCATTCCGCGCCAGCTTCTCGTTTGATAACAGCCGTGATCGATCTTCGAGTTGCGCTTGCAACTCTGCTTCACGCGTGACGCGTTCGGTCACGTCTTCGATGATCGTCAGCGTTCCAATTACTTTGCCGTCGTGACTCAGTGGAGAAATGCGAACCGCTTGCTGCATCTGCGTACAAGCGTGCTCGCCCGCGACGGTCGGCATGGCGAGCAAATAGCCGTGTAGCGCCTGCGATAATACTCGCACCTGTCCTTCAAGCGCCCATTTGTAATGTCGATCCAGACGGCGTTGCCTCAGTTCCGGAAACAGCCCGAGCAGGTTCTCACCAATTACCTCGTTCGCCCGCTTTCCGGTGTGCTCCTCCATCCAGTGGTTCCACCCGACGATGTTCAGTTCGCTGTCAGTGGTGACGATTCCCTGCGCCGCCAGGTCGTGCATCCAGTGCAAGACCGCGACGTTGAGCAACGTTTCCTTGGAAGGTGTCTCTTTCATCCCAACAGGCTCGGGCGTTCCCGCCAACGACTTAGCACGTGAGGTCATTTGCTCTGCTGGGCCTCCCACGCGTCGACTTCCTGAATCAAGCGATCGAGAGAGTCCACGCTCAACACAATCACCAGAAACCCTTTAACCGAACTGTCGCGAATCTGGAAGGCCGTGTACACCACCAGCGCATAATGCACGTCTGTCTTATCTGACGTCGTGGACGCGATCAACTCGTCGAGCGTCTCGAGATGCAGCCGCGGCACTGAGAACGTGACGTGAACGTTTAGCAAGTTGCCGAACATTCCGAGACACGCGTTCAAGAGAATATTGCCGACTTCCGTTAATACCTCACGCGCCGACTCATCGAGATGAGCAGATCGTATGTGGCCGCCGTTAGTCAGCAAGTCAGTCAGATGCACGGCGCCGACGTAGTTCAACAACAACAGCGCATCACCGCCGACAGGTCCGGCAAACTCCTGGTGAATAGAAGCCACGTCTCCCGGGACGAATTTGGCCAACGCTCCGCGCAACTCTTCAGTTCGATAGACGGCGACTTCGGGTGGATTGAGCATGACGCGATGGCCGGTCAGTTCCGAGAGAGCCGCCCCGGTGCGCGCAAAGGCGATATTGATGAGCTCGGAAAGAGCGTCGCTCTGTCGCTCAGTTAGTTTCACTGATGGCTCCTTCCGCGAGAGCTATTTCGACTGACGCGATGACCTGTTCGGAAACAAACGGTTTATTGATGAAGCCGAGTGCGCCGCCTTCTTCAGCCATCTTACGTGTCGAACTCTGGATATCAGCACTGGCGACTACAACTAGCACCTTGGGATCCATCTCACGTAATTTCACGAGCACGTCGAGTCCATACATTCCTTTCATTACCAGATCCAGCAAAACGAGATTGGGCTTCTCGAGGAAGTAGACTTCGAGCGCGGTCATGCCGTCCTCCGCTTCCACAACGTCGTAACCCGCGGTTTCGAGAATTCGTCGCAACGTCCGGCGTGAAAGCGCTGAATCATCGACAATCAGAATCTTCACGCTCATACGACCTCCATGATTACGCGCGCCATGTCTTCGAGAGCGACGCTCTGATCGCTCAATCCTGCTTCCTTTACCACGGACGGCATGCCGTACACGACGCAACTGCTCTCCGCCTCCGTGAAGATGAGTCCGCCCTGCGCTTTGATCCAGGCCGCGCCTTGCTTGCCGTCCGATCCCATTCCCGTCATCACCACGCCCAACACTCGGTTGCCATAGGTTTCCGCGGCCGATTGAAAGAGCACGTCCACCGACGGCCGGTGCAGCGTGCTAAAAGGCCGTGCGTCGAGATGCGCGATGACGCTTCCGTTCCCATCCCGTTTGAACGTCATATGCCGGCCCGCAGGTGCGAGAAAGACGCGACCGGGTTTAATCTCGTCTCCTTCCGCTGCTTCACGCACCTCGAGCTGCGACAGATCGTTCAACTTCGAGGCGTACATCTCGGTGTAGCCAACCGGCATGTGCATCACCATCACCACGGGTACGGGAAAGTCCTTCGGCAACTCGGGTATCAATCGTTTGAGCGCCTGTGGACCACCGGTCGAAATACCGAGGACGACAGCGTCGACCGAATGACTTCCTTTGATGGCCGCCGCAGCGGGCACACGCGTCGGTGCGATTGGCGGCGGCGTGGGAATCCGGTTCAAAGCAATATTGCCGGCTGCTTTGACCTTCTCGATCAATTCCGTGCTTACTTCAAATATCTTTTCACTCGCCAACGCCGTTGGTTTTTGCACGAAGTCGACCGCTCCGGCGTCGAGCGCCGTCAGCGCAGCTTCGGCCGTCTCTTTCGCGATACTCATGATAATGATCGGCACCGGCCGGCGCTGCATCTGTTCGCGGACGAAGCCTACGCCGTCAAGCTCCGGCATGATGAGATCGCACGTAACGACGTCGGGATCGAGTCGTTCGACCACGTCCAGCGCTTCCAGACCGTCACGGGCCGTGCCGACGACTTCAACGAAGGGACTGCGAGAAAGAATCTCCCTGACAACCTTACGCACGTAGGCAGAATCGTCGACCACTACTACTCGTAAGACTCGATCCATCAGACTGCTTTCTGACGCCTCACATACACGAACGCGTCGTCAACTTCGGTCAGTGTAAAATCGGTCGACAGCCTTATTAGCGACTCTGCTGCGCCAATAAACAGATGCCCGGGCGGCTGCATGAATTTCGCGAAAGAATGAACTGCTCGGCGAATGGCATTTTCTGAAAAGTAGATGAAAACGTTTCGACAGAAAATGAAGTTCGCGGAAGCCAGCGGCGCGATCTGCTCTTCATTTATCAAATTTGCGAGACTCCATTTGATTCGCCCGTGTATATCGCGTTTGACGAGCCAGTCTGCACCGTTTTGCTCGAAATACCGATCCCGCAGATTAAGCGGAAGGTTTCGCAGCGCCCGCTGCCGGTAAACGCCCCGGACAGCACGGTCGATCGCTTTGGAGCTCGCATCACTGGCTACTATCTCGATCGACGCTCGTTCAAACCACCCGGCTTCATTCAATGCGATCGCTATCGTCAACGGTTCTTCGCCCGTGGCGCAGGCGGCGCTCCAAATGCGCAACCTCGAGCCGGGATGCGCGGCATGCCACTGCGGCACTAGAGTTTGGACCAGCACGCGCACTTGATCAATCTCCCGCCAGAAGTAGGTTTCTTGGACAGACAGCGCATTCACCACGTTTTGCCATTCGCCGCGCGCGGCCTCGTCGTATTTGAGCAAGTAGTAGTAGTCGAGATATGAGCTGAAACCCCGTTCGATCACGAGCGGCGAGAGCTTGTCGAGCAGCAGGTCGCTCTTCCCGTTGTCAAAGAACATTCCGGTCTGTTCATGTATCAGATTTCGAATCAGCGTGCTTGTGCCCTCCGGTAATACCAGGTTTTGTGAACGAGACGTCATTGCCCACTCTTTTCCAGGTTCGCTCGCGCCGCACGCGCGAGGTCCGGATCGTCATCTCGCACCAGCCCGCCCGCGATGCCGGCGATGCGCTGATCGCCGATATGTCCAAGCGAATCAAGGGCCGCAATGCGAACGTGGTTGAACTTCTCTTCGGCAATGACTCTTTCGAGCGCCTCGACGCTCTCCTTTGACCTGCGGCGTCCGAGTGCGCGAGCACTGAAATAGCGCACCCACACGTCTTCATCCGTGAGTGCTTGAATCAAATGATCGACAGCTTCCGGAGCGTCCACGTTACCGAGCGCGCGAGCCGCAGCCGCGCGAACGTTCGGCGTTTCATCTCTAAGCGCATGAATCAGAACGTCCAGGGCCCGCGCGTCTTCAACGTAAGGGAGGTGCTCGACGGCGGCGGTTCTAACGCGCTCGTTCGGATCGCTGCCCAGCTTCAATAACGCGCCGGCCGCTTCCGAGTATCCAAAGTATCCGGCCACCTTAACTGCTGACTCGCGGACGTTCGGATCCGGGTCATGTAGCAGCGGAATGATACGTTTCGCGATTTGCGGGGTGGCGAGCGAATTGACCGCGCTGACGACAGCCTGCCTGATGGACGCATCGTCGTTGCCCATCAGACTCATCAGCCCGTCGAGCGCCTGCGGATCTCCGATCTGGGCGAGTGCGTTTGCCGCATCAATCGCGAGCGCTTCTTCCGTCAACTTCTTCACGAGTTCGGGAGTGGCTCGCGAGTCGGCAATGCGTCCGAGTGCGACTATTGCCGACCGTCGCACTTCGAGGTCTTCGGCTTGTAACTGTGGAACCAACAGATCGAACGTCGCTGAACCGTGCCGCACGAGCGCTTCGATGATCTCGTCTCGCAGATCGTCGCGTCCCATCAACCTTGTGAGCGCGCGTTCCACGCCAGGCCCTTTGAGCCAGCCGAGAACGAGCGCGACCGAGCGCAAGTTCTGTTTTCCGGGCGCCTCCAAAGCGTCCAAAAGATTCTGCACACCCGTCGGCGAGATCTCGCGGCTGGTTAGATCGGCGATGTAACTGCCTTCGCCGTATTGCTGATGGTAGCGGTCGCTCAGCGCAGCGAGCGCGTCGGCAATCGCGTCCGTTGGCGCGTCAGGCACGTTCAATAACGCCGTCAACGGAGCTACAACGGTTTCGTCGCCCAGTTGGCCCAACACGTTAACGGCTGGTTCGCGCAGCAGCGGTTCTTCCAGCAGCGGAACGACTCGTGATGCGACGCGGGTGTCGCCTATCTTTGCGAGTGCGTCCAATGCAGGAAAGGCGAGGAAAAAGTCTCTTGATTCGATTACGTCGGCGAGCACGTCGACGGCGTTCACGGCTTTCAGTTTCCCGAGCGCTTCGATCGCGTGGTAACGCACGTTCGCATCCTCGTCCTTCACAGCGCTGATCAATGGTTCGACCGCACGCGTGTCGCGTTGATCGCCGAGGGCCAACGCTGCCTGCATCCGCAGATCCGGCTGGGCACTCTGCAACAGGTCCAACAAAGGAGAAAGAGTGTCGACGTCCGTCGAGGCCAGCACCTGAAGCGCGCTGTTCAAGAGTGACGGGTTTTGATGATTCTCGACGACGGAATTGAGAAGCGCAGCGATTGCTTCCGGAGCAGCACGCTGCGACACGCCTTCAATGGCTGCCCGTCGCACTCTCCAACTGTCGTCGCTTAACGCGCCGAGCAAAGGCGTCGTGTCGTAAGAAGCATCCGCGGTCAGAGTTTCAGCGGCATTCAGACGCGTCGACTCGTCGCCTTCAGCCAGACGTCTGGCCAGCTCGCGCTCGCGTTCAAGTCGCTCAGTGACGTCTTCGATGGTGACTATCAGCCCGGCGATCGATTCGCCGTCGCGCAGCGGTGCGATGGTGGCGCGTTGCTGCATCTTGTCGAAATGTTTCACCGGAGTTAACGGCGCGCACGGAATCAGGTAGTGATGAAACGCAGGCGCAAGCAGTTCCACCACGCCGTCTTTCAGCGATCGCTCGAAGCGTTTCAGCACTCCTCGCTTTTCCAGATCGGGCAACAGCGTTGTCAAAGCCTGTCCCGACGCGGATTCTTCGCTAATCCCCGTCAGGCGCGCCAGGGCAGCATCCCAAACCTGAATGATCAGGTCCGTGTCTGTCGTAAAAACTCCGATTGAAGGCTCTGTGCCAGGCAAAATTTTCTCGTTACTCCGAACCGCCGTTGATTCCCTCAGAAGGTTTTCTCGCGCGCCGGCGTTTGGGCTTGGCCGCATCCTGCGACGCCTGATTGCCATTGTCGCCGACAATGCTGTCCATGATGTCCCCCAATTGACGCGCGCGATCCGCGAGGCCGGATGTACTCGTCAGCGTTTGTTTCACACCCTCAGCATTGCGATACGTGATCTGGCGAAGCTCCGTCACAGCATTACGAACTCTATCCGCGGCATCGAGGTGATTCCGGTTAGTGTCGGCAATGCCCAACGCGTCCTTCGAAATACTTGCGACGGCAATCGTCATTTCATGAGACGTTCGCGCCTGTTCGCGCATGCCCTTGCTTACCTGATCCGCTTGTAGACGCATGTTCTGCGTTGCCACGGTTATCTCAGCCGACGCCTTAGCCTGCTCCGTCATCGCTTTGCTGATCTCGCCGACTTGGCGCGCGAGTTGGATACCCTCGCGCGAAACCTGCTCTCCGGCTACCGATTGTTCGCCCAAGGCGCGGGACGTGGAGACGGCTCCCCGCCGCATCGATTCGACCGCTTGCGTGATCTGCTTGGTGGCTGTCGCTTGTTCGCTCGACGCTTTGCGCACCTGTTTGGCTGCATTACTCGTGCTCTGCGCCGCTTTTATGATCTCCCTTGCAGCGCTGCCTTGCTCGTTTACAGCCTGGCTGACTTCCTTGGCCGTCTTGCGCATGTGGGCCGACGCTTTGACGATCTGCTGCGTAGCTTGAGCTTGCTCCATCACCGCGTTGGACACCTGTTTTGTTTGCGTGGCCGTGGTGTCGATTGCGTCGACTACTTGTTGACCCGCTGTCAGTTGTTGTTCCGTTGCGTCAGCAATCTGTCCGACGAGCTCAGCCGTTTGACTGATTCCGGCGAGTATCTTCTTGAGCCCTGCCGCGCCTGCTTCCGCAAGTTGTCCGCTTTCGTCGGCGACGCGCATTCCTTCACTCGCTGTCGTGACCGCTTCTCTCACGACTTCCTGAAGCGATCTAATGATCAGCGCGATATCGGAAGTTGCCTGGGCCGATCGGTCGGCGAGGTTTCTGATCTCTTCAGCGACGACCGCAAACCCACGGCCCGCATCACCCGCGCGAGCTGCCTCGATGGAGGCGTTTAGCGAAAGCATGTTCGTGCGTTCGGCGATGACGTTGATGGTGTTGACGATGCCGCCGATCTCCTCGGAACGTTTGCCCATCTCGCGAATCACACCGGCTGATTGTTCCATCGCCGACCGCACGCGTAGCAGCCCCTGCATCGATTTCTGCGCGGCGGCGCCGCCTTCTTCGGCTTGCCTGCTCAGATGGCCCGTCGCTTCTTCTGCGCGTTTCGTCAACGCGACCACCGAGTGTAACGACCGGTCCATTTGACTGGCGCTGCTCGCGGCGGTCGTGGCCGCGTCAGTGATGCGGTCCGCATTTTGGGCCACGCCTTGCACTGAACGCGCCATCTGTTCGATCGACGTCGAAACTTCTTCCACTGACGACGCGAGACTCTCGGTCATCGCCGCGACCTCTTCGATCGACGCGGCCATTTCGTTGATCGCGGAAGACGTCTCCTCTGCTGACACTGTCAGGTCATCCGCATTTCCCGAAAGACTCACGGTCGCGGCTGTTACTTGTTCCATGCTCGCCGCGGTCTCGTTTACGGCTGCGGTTAGGGCCTCGGTGTCGGCACTGACGGCCTTGATGGAGCTGGCCATCTCCGTCATCGCGCCGGTCACTTCCTCCGCCGAGGTGGCCATGTTTTGCACCATACTGCTGACGCCCTCGACCGAACGCGTGTTCTGTTCTATGACTGCCGAGATCTGAGCAATTGATGTTGAAAGCGACTCTGCATTCTTGCTGACCTCTTCGATCGAGGCGGCGCTTTCATTTACTGACGAGGCGAGCTCTTCCGTGGAAGTGGCGATCGAGTCGAGTTGCGCAGTAGTGTCGCCCATGGACGTCGTCATCTCATCGGCGATCGCGACGGTCCTTTCGAGCACGCGCAACTGCACTCCCGCGCCTTCAGCTACTTCATTGGCGGTTACCGTGATTTGAGTGGCGGAATCCGCGACTTGCAGCGCTTGCTGGCGCACTAATCCAATATCTCGCGCGAGGTTCGTGCCGGACGTTTCGAGTACCTGGGCCATTGTCGTATCTCCAAATCAGGTTTGTTCAACTGCTGCTTCGAGCTCGTAATCCAGATCAAGCACGGCGTCTAAATTCAAAATCAGAATCATGCGCTCGTGCGCGCCCTCGCCGGTCGTGACGATGCCTTCAAGATAATGACCGCTCAGTCCCGTGAGTGCCTCGGGCGGCGGCTCGATCGAGTCAGTCGGGATTTTTATAAACTCGCGGGCCGTGTCGACGACGAGCCCGACGACCCTGCTTCCAGTATTAATCACAACCAGTCGAGAACGCAGATCGCGCTCAATCCTTTCGAACCCGAAACGCGTGCGCAGGTTCAACGCCGGAATCACCTGCCCGCGGATCAGCGCCACTCCTTCGACTGCGGGATGAGCATTTGGCACCGACGCAACGTCTTCGATCATCTCGATCTGTTGCACGAACCGAGTACGGACTCCATACGTCGTTCCCGCCAATTCAAAAAGTATGAATGGTTCCATCTGTGTCATCCGTCGTTCAATGCCGTGACTTCAAGGCAAACTGTCGCAACGCGCCGATATCCAGAATCAACACCACTCGCTGATCGCCGAGTTCGGTTGCGCCGGCGATGCCTTCCGTTTGTGCGAGCGGATCCTTGATGGCCCGCACCACTATCTCTCGCTGTCCCAGTATTCGATCGACTGCGATGCCTACGGCGTTCGATTCCTCACCTATGACCAGGACGTGAAACGTGGCGCCGCGTTGGGAATCCATTTCAAAGAGCCGCGCCAAGCGAAGCAACGGAAGCGCTCGGCCGCGATACGAGATGATCTCGTTGTTCTCCAGTATCTTCGTTGTCGCCGATTCGACTTCCAGCACTTCCCTTACGGCCGATTGCGGAACGGCAAACCTCTGACCGTTGACGCTGACGATCAACGCCTCGGCGATTGCGAGCGTCAACGGCAACTCGATCGTGAACGTAGTGCCTTCGCCGACTGTCGTCGCTAGTGAGACATGCCCGCCGAGCTCTTCGATGGCCCGCTTGACGACGTCCATTCCGACGCCGCGGCCACTCTCGCGATCTGCTTCCTCGCGCGTCGAAAACCCGGGCGAGGAGATCAGTTCCAATAAAGCCGCATCATCCGTGGCCGCATCTCCATGACTCAGACCTTTGGCTTTTGCCCGTTCGAGCACGACGTTTCGATCTATGCCGCGGCCGTCGTCGGCGATCTTGATGATGATTCTCCCGCCGGCGGTCATGGCGCTCATTGATAGCAAGCCTTCACTTCGTTTCCCTTGTGCTTCACGTTCGGCGACGGGTTCGAAGCCGTGACTGACCGCGTTGCGGACCAGGTGCATTAGCGGATCCATGATCCGTTCGACGAGGAACTTGTCGATCTCTGTTTCGCCGCCGCTGAGTTGCACGATGATCTTCTTGCCGCTCTCACGCGCGAGATCTCGCACCACGAACGTCATGCGCTCGAACGTCTCGCCGATCGGCACCATGCGCACGCGCATCACGCTTTCGCGCAGATGCTTCAACTGCCGGCTGATGTTCGTAATTGTTTGCTGTAGCGACCGCCAGACTGTCGCCGGCGTCACGCGCTTCAGTTCCGCGAGCTGGTCCTCGATACGCGTCCGGCTGATAACCAGTTCACCAATGATGCGCATCAACTCGTCGAGCCGGTCGAGATCGACGCGCACGACGCTGGCGGGAGCGATCGTCGCGACGGCCTGGGGTTCTCGCGTTCGCGGCGGTGCCTCAATCGGAGCCGGCTGGAACGTCAAACCGTCGGCTTGTAGACTCGCTCGCGCCGTTTCATCCGCGTCGGTCGCGACGATGAACTCGAACGCAATCCCACCGGCGCCTTTGACGACGGGCTTGGCCTGGATCAACTGTCCTATCTCTTGTAGCCGTGCTCGGATGCTGTTTACGTTGACGCCGCGCTCAGACAGTTCCGCGGTCGGCGTGAACTCGACCAACCAGCGCGTCACTGAACCATCGGTCTGCGGTGCGTCTTGCACTTGCGGAGGCACAGACACTGCCGCAGATGAAACGGATTGGAGCCGCTGGCTGACGTCATCAATAGATGGGATTGGCTGATCCTGGCGGCGCGCATTAATCACCGCTTCGAGTGAGGACACGCCGGCTGCGAGCGCTTCAAACTCTGATTCGTTCAAATTCAGAGTTCCCTCACGCAACTCGCGCAGGTAGCTCTCGAGATGATGAGCAAGTTGTTCGGCGGCCGTGAGGCCGACCATGCCCGAGATTCCCTTGAGCGTGTGAAAGCTGCGAAACAGATTGTCGAGTAGGGCGCGGTCGATTGCGCCTGCGCCGACTTCGTCTTCGAGCGAGACGAGCGAGCGGCGGATTGATACGAGATGTTCGTCACACTCAGCGTAATAATCGTCCAGAAACTGATCGAAAAACTCGCCGGCGTTGTCGGGGTTTGGTGTATCCATCAACTCGCCTTCAGCAACGACCCCACGACGTCGGCCAACTGTCGCGGATCGAAAGGCTTTGTGAGGTACCGATTTGCGCCCGCGTCTAAAGCCTGCGTTCGGCTGGCCTCCTCGCCTTTCGTTGTCAGAACGACGATCGGGATGTTTCGATAGGCGTGGTGACTGCGGACGAAATCGATCACTTCCATGCCGTGCATGTCCGGCATGTTGAGATCCAAGACCATCAGGTCGACGGGTTCTATCGCGAGCCGTTCGATGGCTTCGAGGCCGCTGCCCGCCTGGGTCGATTTGACCTTTCGCAGTGAGCCCAACGAAGTAATGACCATGCGCCGCATCGTGGGCGAGTCGTCAACTACTAAAATGTTGTTCATCCTGGTTTCGTCTGGCACTTCAGAAGAGACACTTCAACAACAGATTTGGCCGGATCGCGGGGGCTGCATGGGCAAATGGGGGAACGCGTATGCTTGGGGGACGCTTATTGTACGAGAAAGTCAGAAATTCGCCAAAACTGATTTATTTCCGTAGGTTCGGGAATAAAAACGGGCCTGAAGCGGTATTACTGGTAGCCGCTTATCTGACCCGGCGGTTTCTCTTAGAAGAACACAATTCAGGATTTGAGGATACGGAGGTTCTAAGGTGAGCTGCCATAGAGCGCGAGAACTGATCCATCCATTCATTGACGGCGAACTACACGCGGACGAGGCCGGTCTGATTCGCCGCCACCTGGACGAATGTGACGACTGCAAACTCGCTCACAGCACGCAACTTACCTTACGCGCAGGTCTCAAAAGCAAGTCTCTCTATTATCGATCTACAGACAAGCTACGAAAGCGCATCCGCGCCTCGTTGCGTCATTCTTTAAGAGACATCGTCGACTCGGCCGGCGTTCTGCTTTGACACTCGCAGAGGATTTTGAACAGGCGCTTGCGCGCGCGTGCCAGACGCGACATCACCGTGCCGGTCGGGACCTGAATCACCTCCGCGATCTGCTTGTACGACATCTCCTCGAACTCTCTCAACACAATGACTTCAAGAAACTCCCTCGGCAACAAACGTAGCGCGCTCCTCAGTAAGTATCGATCGCTTTCGCGCAACAGCAGCGTCTCCGGGTCAATAGCGTCCTCGTCAACCGGCTCATTTTCCTCCTCGAGAGCGATGGCCTCTTCCGGTAATCGATTGTGTTTTCGCCACGTGTAATAGGTGTTGCGGACAATCGCGAGCAGCCACGGCCTCGCGTCGCCGCCTTTGAATGTGCCGAAGTGCCGGAGCGCGCGTAGAAACGCTTCCTGCACGACGTCTTCGGCGTCTCGTTCATTGCGGGTGAGCCAACGAGCGAGGTTATAAGCTGCGTCGAGATGAGGCAGAACAGTTTCCTCGAAAACTGGAACTAAAGCTTGCATTGCGATCTCCATTGCTGACACTAGCCCTGGCCATCGTTGCACTTCTTGATCTGCTCGATAACAAACAGCGGAGCGTTCACCGGATCGACACCGCGATTCATAAGCGTTTTCAGCAGCGTGATTCCCTCGCAGTCGATGAAAGAAATGTTCTTCAGATCGATAGTAAGGTTCAGGCCTTCAATCAATGCGGACTCAGCCGAGTCTCTCAATAGTCCAACCCACGGTCCTGCAACTCGGCCATCCAGACGCAACGTAATTTCCTGCTTTGATAGAACGGCCCGGGTGATCTTCAACATGCGAGTTTCTCTTGAACGTGTTTGTCTCGAAGCGCAAAAGCAGCGCAAAGGCGAGGCCTGCTCGTGAATCGGAGCAAGACCTCGCGTCCTACGGTTGATTTCACGGAAGCTTGTGTGGCTCGCCGTAAATGAAGTCGTCCATCATGACGACGTCGTTCGAGGGGTCGTCGTTCGGACCGGGAGCGACGTCGCCGGCGATAATCCGCACGCTCGCGATCCGCGCGTCGTTGAACTTGATTCCCAGAAAAGAGAACCCACCATTGCCCGGCGACGCAGGCGCAAAACTGCTGTACAGCAAACGGCCATCGGCGCCGAAATACTGGACCAACGTGCTCGAGCCGCGGTTTCCTCTTTTCACTCCCGGGCCACTGCCATCCGGCTGATCGACGTCGGTAAAGATCACGCCGAAGCCGGTCACGGCTGCGCGAACACCGCCATTCGAACCGGCAGTGAAGAAGAACGTGTCCGTGATGTTGCTGCCGACCGGGGTGAACAGACGCGGCGCACTAAACGTCTTGAATTCGGTGGCGTAAGTCGGATTGCCGAAAAGCGCCGCGAGTCCGCCTTGCGGTCCACCTGACGGCGGCGCCTGCGACAGTCCGACTCCCGGCGTCGTGAACTGCGCGCCACGAGTATTGAGAAATGTATTGAATGGGTTTACGGGCGGCGTCGTGACGTCGGTTGGAACTGCGCCGTCCCAGTTGATTTCTCGACGACCGCCGGCCAGGACTTCGGCAAGCGTATTGCCGTTGGGATTTCCCAACGCGTAGCGATACTCGGTTACGATACCCTGAATCGAAGCGATGGTTGGCCCAGCGGCTTGATACACCGCGGGCGCGATAAAATCGGCGGGCGTGTTGCCGCCGAGTGCGACTGGTTCCTGGCCGTCAACATGAACGGCGAGGACCATTAAAATGATGACGAGGCCAACACCTGCCACCGAAACGTAACTCTCTAACTTCATTCCGTAATTCTCCTTATGTGCAAAAAACTTATCGGGTCGCCGCGGGCAGTGTGCAGACTCCGTGCCGCACAAGCGGCAGCTCACGCTCGATTGCGGAAGTGTTGGAGTGCTAGGGGTTAGTTGTGATGGAGGAGACGCGACTACACTGGACCAACTACGATATTTGGTGGGCGCGGATTCGCCGCTGAACGCGACTACGAAATGCGGTGGGCACTTCTTTTAATGCCGAGTTTTTCCATGCGATGTCTCAGCGTGTTGGGATGCATGCCTAACGTCCTGGCCGCTCCGGCTGAACCTTCGATAACGCCACGAGTCTGCTGCAACACGGCTTCGATGTGTTCTCGTTCAACCTCTTGCAAAGTCTTGAATCCAGGTTCCTCAGATTGAGGCGGCGGGTGCACGGCTTCAGGTACGGTAATAATAAAGGACGAGGAAACGTTGCTGAGGTCGCCGTCCAACTCGAGAATCGGACCGTTGGAAAGTATCAACGCGCGTTCGACGAGATTTTGCAGCTCTCGAATGTTTCCCGGCCAGTGGTAATTAATGAGCGTTTCTTTGGCCGCGGCGGAGATGCCGTCGATTCTCTTGCCGAGGTTTCGCGCGTACCGGGACATAAAGAACATTGCCAACTGCGGAATATCGTCACGCCGTTCGCGCAATGGCGGCACTTCGAGCGGAACGACGTTCAAACGGTAATAGAGATCCGATCGAAACGTGCCTTCCTTGATTGACTGCTGGAGATTGCGGTTCGTCGCACAGATGATCCGAACGTCAACCCGGATCGATCGGTTACTGCCCACCGGCTCGAACTCGCGCTCCTGCAACACGCGCAACAGCTTGACCTGCGTGTCCAACGGAAGCTCGCCGACTTCGTCCAGAAAAATGGTTCCGCCGTCGGCCAGCTCGAACCGGCCGATGCGTCGTTCGAAGGCGCCGGTGAACGCGCCCTTCACGTGGCCGAACAGTTCGCTCTCGACCAGGCCCGCGGAGATCGCGCTACAGTTCACCTTCACCAAAGGACGATCTTTGCGGTTGCTCCGATCGTGAATGGCTCGCGCGATTAGCTCTTTTCCCGTTCCCGTCTCGCCATAGATGAGCACGCTGGAATCCGTCGGCGCGACTTGATCAACTTTCCGCAGCAGCTTCAAAAGCGCCGGACTGCTGCCGACGATCTCTTCAAAGTTGTGTACCGTGCGAATCTCTTCCTGCAAGTACACTATTTCCTTCTCGAGCCGCCCCTTCAACGCTTTGATCTCTTCGTACGACTTCATGTTTGCGATAGCGATCGCAATCTGGTTGGCGACTTCGCGCAACAACTCCGCGTCTGCCTGCGTGTATCTGTCTCTCGCTTCGCTCCAAAGCGTGAAAGTGCCGATACTGGTTCCCATCGCCACCAGCGGCACGACGCAATATGACTGAATACCCTCTTCGACCAGCCTGCGCTCGCCGGTAGACCATGGTCCGTGATCGAGATTGCCACGTTTGAAGACTTCCTGGTGCTCCAGCACCCAGGCTGAAATCTGGGTCTCCTCGAGCTGGTACTCTTTTCCGACACGGAAAAACTCGGATTCAGCCTCGCTGGCCATCGAGACGATTTTCAGCGTCTTCGACTCTGGTTGGTAAAGCAGGAATGCGGCCCGATCGAATGCGACCACGCCGCGAAGGGCTTCGTAGACGGACGCGAACAGTGCTTCCTGTGTGAGGTTATTGATAATCGCGTTGTTGATCTCGAGCACGGTGCATTTCCGCTCTTCACTCTTTCGCCGCTCGGCCTCGGCGTGCCGGCGTTCACTGATATCGAAGAACGTCACCACCGCGCCGACTGTCTTCCCGTCCCTCGACAGCGGATGAGACCAGTATTCAACCGGAAAACTCGTTCCGTCTTTCTTCCAAAAAACCTCGTCGTCGACGTGGACGCCACGATTGTCGAGAATGCCCATATATATAGGACACTCTTCGAGCGGAAACGCGGTGCCGTCTTTTCGCGTGTGATGTTCGAGCCGGTGCATGTTCTGGCCGAGCAAATCCTCCGGCTTGTCGTAGCCGAGTAAGCTCACGGCGGCCGGGTTACAGAAAAGACAGGTGCCGTGTGAATCGCATCCGAAAATGCCCTCGGCAGCGGAGTTGAGAACGAGACGCACGCGTTCTTCGCTCAACTGAAGCGCTTCTTCCGCTTGCTTTCGCTCGGTGATGTCTTCGGAAAGCGCGAGCACGAAGCGAGGTGTGTCT
The DNA here is from genome assembly GCA_046732935.1 of Acidobacteriota bacterium. GTDB lineage: Bacteria > Acidobacteriota > Blastocatellia > Pyrinomonadales > Pyrinomonadaceae > PSRF01. Next base: position 109,706 of record JBKPOC010000017.1, read on the forward strand.
TTTGTTCCCGGCACGATGGAAACGTTGTTTCTTACCCAGACCAGAGAGCCGTCTTTGCGCCAGTACTGCTTCTCGATTTGAAACTGATCGCGTTTGCCTTCGAGGAGTTCCTTGAACAGGACCCAGTTGTGTTCGCGGTAGTCGGGATGCGTGATTTCGAGAAACGACAGTTCCCGAAATTCGCTTTCCGAGTAGCCGAGCATTTTCTGGTAGGTGGCGTTGGTGGCGAGCACACGGCCGTTCGCATCGGCGAGCGCGACGCCGATAGCTGAGTTATCGAACACGGAGCGCCATCGCAAAGCCTCGGTTCTCTCTCGCTGTGAGACGTCTTCCGAATGCGAAGTGGTATCGTCGCTGCCCGCGGATGGTCCAAGGAGGTGCATACTACTCGTGGAACAGACTGTAACGGTGGAACGAGTTTGTTTCACACGGAGTTGGAAGTCAAGAGACCCGCCGGGGAGATTGGCTCATGAGAGCGTTGGGGGTTAGTAGAATTGGTTGAAGGTGCTTTGCATCAGTTTGGTTTCGCGGGGTTTCACTCTGTCAGGCATCTATCAGGCTTCTGTCAGGTAAGCGCACCGTTTGCTGTTACTACTTCCCCCGCAGCGTAGCTACGGTGCGCTTACCTTTGAGGCCGGCTGCGACCCGCTCACCAGCCTCTGACATCCCGCCCCTCACTACTCACTATACTGAATAGGAGGTGAACTTATTCCCGCCCTTCAAAGTTCGCGGCAACCGTGATGGTTTGATAGTTCGCGTTCTGTACGACTTTGTCGCCGGACGTTCTCATCGCCAGTTGCTTCTGGAGTTCCCGCTCCTGTTTCGACTGCATAAACGATCTGCCCGCGGTTGCACCTGCCTGCCAGACCTGGGCCAGAAAGTACTGGTCACCATAGCGGTGAAAAACCAGCAACGCCCTCGTGTTTGGCTGCGTTTTGAATACTGCGTTCGACAACTGCACTCCCTTTGCTCGACCCGCGCGATCCACGATCGACAAGGTGATGTCGTCGGAACTTATCACCGCGCGGCCGACTGAATACTGCCCGGCTGGAAGTTTCCTCTCGCCGAAGGCGAAGTCGAATGGGATAGTGAACCTTGCTCTGGTTGATAGTGATTGTGCCTGAGCCGGCGCTGCTGACATCAGTAACAGCAGTGCGCTCAGTAGACTCACTTTCGTGATCAAGTTTGCAAATCGGATCTTCATACTCTCTCCTCTCACTGCAACAAAATGGCTTAATGCCTACGCAGATCCATACCGCGAGACAGACCTATTTATTCCGGCAGAGTTATCGGTCAGGAGAGATGGGCGCGACAGTTTTTGGAGAGACTCGGGTGGCAAGTGAGTGCCACCCTGCTTCATTGGACTACGATCGTGGCGCTAAGCGTTTGCGGCGCGCGGCTTGAGCGCGGCCTGAAGACGCGCCAGGTGGTGCCGGCTATGCCGTACAGCATGATCTTCGAGAATAAACTGGCACGTCAGCGTTGCATTGCCGTAAAGCGGAACTTGAGCAGCCGTATCAAGCTCCTCATCCGTTAAATTCCTGATCGCCGCTGCTGCCGCGACGCTGTTTGTAGCAAGCAACTTCAGCGCTTCGTCTTTCGTAATGCCGTCGTTTTCCTTTGCGTGGCCGGCGTTCATCTCATTGATCGCGTCTATGGTAATTCCGGCTGGAGTTCCCGCGGCCACACTCTGCGCAAACTGGATCTCGAGCGGATAGACGACCGCTACGTGATGCACGACGACGCCTATCTTACGGCCGTCATGCGGCAGCGGTGTTTGCCAGTCTTCCGCTGTCAGTGTGTTTGCAAATGCGGCTAACGCATGTGCGCCCTCTTCCAGTCGTTTCGCCAGGGCATCAGTTCGTTGACTCATTCTTCACCTCGTTTGTTGAATTGTATTGTTGTCATTCTAAGTACTTTTAATGAACGTCAGTTATTCCCCGTCTGGAATAAAACGGCTGGAGTGCTAGTATAGACCAAAGCGTCAAAATCGGATGCGGGGAGGAACGGCCGTGCACTACATGATCGTAGAGCATTTCAAGAATCAGGATCCTTTACCCGTCTATCGCCGGTTTCGTGATCGCGGTCGGCTGGCGCCTGATGGATTGGAGTACGTCTCGAGTTGGGTCGACGAGAAGTTCGAAAGGTGTTTTCAAGTAATGGAAACGGACGATCGCAGTCTGCTGGACCAGTGGCTCGCCCACTGGAGCGACATCGTCAGTTTTGAAGTTTATCCGGTCATTTCCTCCAACGAAGCCGTGGAAAAAATCTCCTCACAACTATGAGGATAAAACACAGATGATTCATCACGGGATTTCGCTCGTGGGGTTCATTGTCTTCGCGAGTGTTGCCTGGTTGTTTTCGAGTAATCGACGGCGAGTGGCGTGGAAGACGATTGCCTGGGGCGTCGTTCTGCAACTCGTCATCGGCGTCGTCATCTTTCGCTTACCCGTTTCGCAACGAATCTTACTCTGGCTGAACGATGCGGTCCTGGCGTTGCTCAACGCGTCCAAGGCTGGTTCGGTGTTTTTGTTTGGACCACTCGCGGCAAGTCCTGGAGAGTCGGGATCCGTTGGTTTCATTCTCGTGTTTCAGGTTTTGCCGGTGGTGATCTTCTTTGCGGCGTTCACGGCGATGCTCTATCACTTGCGCGTGTTGCAGGTGTTCGTGCGTCTTTTCGCCCGGCTCTTTCATCGTACGATGAAGATTAGCGGCGCCGAAGCACTGTCGAGTGCGGCGAATATCTTTGTCGGTATTGAATCAGCGCTCGTGATTCGGCCGTACCTGGAAAGGATGACGCGATCGGAGTTGCTATTGCTGTTGACGACGGGTATGGGCACGGTTGCGTCGAGTGTGCTCGGTGTTTACGTCGCGTTTCTGACGGGCGTGTTTCCACAAATCGCCGGGCATCTGATCTCGGCGTCTATCCTTGCGATACCAGCTTGCGTCGTCGTGTCGAAGCTTTTGATTCCCGAAACTGAAACGCCGGAAACGCTAGCGGCTGTTCCCGCGGAAGACGAGTCGGGACGATCGAAAAACCTGATTGGCGCGATTATCGAGGGCGCGATGGATGGGCTGAGACTCGCGGCCGGAATCTCGGCGTTGATAATCGCCATCCTCGGAATCGTGGCATTGATAGACAAGATGCTCGGAGTGGCGAGTTCGTGGTTCGGAATGGTCGAGCCGCTCTCGTTTGTGAGAATTCTCGGCTGGGTGTTTTATCCGTTTGCGTTTCTGCTGGGATTACACACAGCCGATGTTCCAATCGCCGCGCGCTTGTTGGGCGAGCGCGTCATACTCACCGAAGTCTTCTCTTACAACCATCTCGCACAGGCGATCGCCGCCGGCCAGATAACCTCGCCGCGCACCGTCGTGATTCTCAGCTATGCCCTCTGCGGTTTCGCACACGTAGCAGCGATGGCCATCTTCGTCGGCGGCACCGCCGCCCTCGCTCCCTCACGCCGCGACGATCTCGCCAGCCTCGGCCCACGCGCCTTGTTAGCGGCCACCTTGGCAACACTAATGACCGGCTGCATCGCGGGAATCTTTAGCGGCGGTGAAGGTGTGCTGTTGGTTGGGCCACGTTAGATCCCATCCGGAATCTCGGGTTCGACGAGTTTCGCCAGGAGCATCAGTGATTCTTGCCAGCCCAGGTAACAAGCCTCGGCGGGGATGGCGGACGGTACGCCTTCTTGCACGATGTTCAGTTCGGTCCCGACAGAAACCGTTTTCAACGTGATCGTAGTTTGCATCTCGCCGGGCAGGTTCGGGTCGTCGAACCTGTCGGTGTAGCGGATGCGTTCGTTAGGGGTTAGCTCACGATACTCTCCGCCAAATGAGTGACTGTTGCCGCTACTGAAGTTAGTGAACGACATCTTGTACGTGCCTCCGACCTTTGCCTCGAGATGATGGACCTGGCACGTGAATCCGTTTGGCGGAAGCCATTTGACGATTGCATTGGGATCGAGAAACGCGCGGTAAACTCTCTCCGCCGGCGCTTTCACGACTCGATGAAGCCGGATTGTGTTCGTGTTGTCTGCTGTCATGATTTCTCCTGTATTATTGAACTTCCACTGTTAAGTCGAACCGCAACTTGCAGGATCGACATCCAAAAAATGAAACGTCAAATTATTTCACTTCTTCTTCCCATTATTCTTGGCCTGGCATCAATTTCAACCAGCGCGCAGAATTGGCCGTCGTTTCGCGGACTGAATGCGTCGGGTGTTGCCGAAGGGACGAACCCGCCCGTCACCTGGGACATAGACAAAGGGCAGAACGTGCTCTGGAAGACAACGATTCCCGGCTTGTCGCACTCGAGTCCGATCGTCTGGGGTAACCAGATTTTTCAAGGGTTGGCCCATCGTGTTTCTCGATAGTAGCTCGTATTGTCTGCCGGCTTTCACGACGAAAACAAGCTATGGTTTACAATCTGAAATCTGAATGCGAACGGTAAATGCTGCACGATATGTTACGCCGCTGCGTGAAGGGGGGTCGCTTCCGGCGATCATCGAGGCGGATGATGAGGGGATGTATGTGCTCAAATTCCGCGGCGCGGGCCAGGGGACAAAGGCGCTTATTGCGGAGTTGATTGCGGGGGAGATTGCGAGGGCCGCGGGATTGCTGGTCCCTGAACTCGTCTTCGTTTCGCTTGACCCTGAGATCGCCAAGACTGAACCCGATCCCGAAATACAAGATCTCATCCGCGCCAGCGGCGGCCTGAATCTCGGACTCGACTACCTGCCCGGCTCAGTCATGTTCGATCCAGTCGCCGAGAAACCCGACGCCGATCTCGCCTCACGCATCGTGTGGTTCGACGCCTACGTAACAAACGTCGATCGCACGCCGCGAAACGCAAACATGTTGATGTGGCATCGCAGACTGTGGTTGATCGATCACGGCGCGGCCCTGTACTTTCATCATTCGTGGAGTAACATGGACCAGCGCGTCAAAGATCCATTCGCCTTGATCAAGGAACACATCCTGCTCCCATTCGCCAACGCCATCGACACGGTCGACCACGCGATGATGGCGCTGATCACCGGCGACGTCATCAAAACCGTCGTCGACCTGGTTCCTGACGATTGGATGAACGATAGCTCCCCGTTTAGTACGATCGCGGAAAACAGACAAGCTTACATGGACTACTTAACGAGGCGTCTCGACGAGCCTCGCAACTTCGTCGAGGAGGCGATTCGTGCCCGATAAGTTCAGGTATGACTACGCCGTCGTTCGGGTCGTACCGAAGGTCGATCGCGAAGAGTTCATCAACGCCGGCGTGATACTCTCGTGCCCCGATCTTTCCTTCCTCGAAGCACGAATCAAGCTGAACGAGTCGCGACTCCGCGCTCTCGATCCATCAGTCGATCTGGACGTGGTTAGAAACCACCTGGCCACCATTCCCACGATCTGCCGCGGCGGCGACGATGCGGGATCGATCGGTCAGCTTCCGCAACGTCAACGCTTTCATTGGCTCGTCGCACCACGCAGCACAATCATCCAAACTTCCCCAGTTCATACAGGCAGGTGCGCCGACCCGGCGGCTGCATTGGAACATCTTCTAACCACCATGGTAGACGACAAGGGCTGATCAGCTTTTCGGCAGTTCACTAAACAACGCCTCGAGCTCTTTCGTTGCTTTTTCCATCGCCCGCTTGGCGTCGTCAACGGTCCTGGACGCCTCTTCTACTTCGCCCGCGACGCTCGCAGCCCGTCGTGTCGCCGCGTCCAACGCGAGACGCGCGTTCTTCACTCGCTCTTCCGCGTCGCGCAACTGCTTCTCCGCCTGCTTCGTTTCCGCATTGGCCTTCTTCTGCGCAGCCTCCAAGCCCTGTGCTCGTGCACGCGCGTCGGCAAATGACTTCTTCGCAGACTGCACCGCTGTTTTCGCGGTGGTTATTCTGGCCTGACGCGTCTGTTCGAGTTGGCGCAGTCCACGAGCTGTCGGCTCCTTCGAACGCGACGCCGGAGCCGCGCCGAATTTTTGTGAGGCTGCCGTTCCCTTCAACGAACCGCCGCCGGGTACGAACGACGCGAGCGACTCGAAGCCCGGCGGATCGACGTCCTGGCTCAGACGTCCGAGAGTCGGGCCATCGGAAGCCGATGCGTAGGCCGAGACTGCCTCGAGCGTTGTGGTGATGCGTCGAATCGTGTCGAGAGACGGGTTGTGACCGGCATCGCTCAACAACGAAGCAGCGAGATCTGACAACTCTGCCAGCGCGGCGCGACGCGCTTCGAGCGAGCCACGCATGTTCGCAACCTTCGCGGCGAGACCGGACGTTTGGGCCTTGTGAAAACGCTGGCCGGCCGCAAGCAATTCTTCAAAGGCCGGGCGATGGTTCCAGTAGAGCTGGTTGACGGTCCATGCGGAGACTGACGGTTTTGCGAGCGCCTTGACGAGCGCCGCATCGTCAGTGCGCCCGTTCTGCTTCAGCCGCTTCGCGAGTGAATCACGCGCCGCGATGAACTCCGCGAGTGGAAGCTTGAATAGCTCATCCACGTCATCATCAAGTTTTCCAGTTTTTCTCACGATGGCCCTAGTCTAATAAAAATGGCCCTTTGACGGGAACTTTTCGCTGTTTCACGCATCGAAAGATTCGGTCAATGATTCTCAATAAAAATACTCTGCGACTCTCGTGCTGCTGTCTGTTCATCTGGGCAGCAAGCAGGCGATGGGGTATATCGATCAGTCAGGCAGGACCATCATCGAGCCGAGGTTCGACAGTGCGACCGAATTCTCCGAAGGGCTCGCGGCGGTACAAGTCGGCGAACTCTGGGACTTCATCGATGCGACGGGCCGTCGTCGAGCCGCGCTACTCAGCTGCCTACCCGTTTTCCGAAGGGCTCGCTCGCATTCAAATTGGTGGACGGCACGGAAAGTGGGGCTTCATCGACCGCACTGGCGCGATCGTGATCGAACCTCAATTCACTGACGTGATCGGCGGGTCCGATGAGTCAACAAGTTTCCATGACGGACTCGCAATGATCGACGTCAACGTCAAACAGTTGGTTTCGAACAGCGGACTTGCGGATTTGGGTCCGCAAATCAGTGATTGTCATCACGATTGTTGGGTTTCAGAGTTCCTGGCTCTTACGCGCGAAAAGGGCCGACGTGTTTTCAGCCATCAGGCGTTCGTAGGCAATTGGATCGTTGTCACCGCAAATTTCAATCGTCTCGGTCAGGGCGATGGCGCCAGGACCCACTACAACTTCGAGCGCGACATAAAAGGCCTTGAAGTTTTGTATGAGAATGAGAATCTCAAAATTAAAGACGTTTGGCAGCAGGGAGATGACATTCGCATCTTCGTCGAGCGCGAAGAGACTGAGGAAGAGAAAGCTTCCAAGGAGCGAGATCGAAACAGCGAGGCGAACTCGGAAAGACGGTTCCGAGAGTTCTTACAATCCCAATCTCTCTTTTCATGGCGCAAGCTGAACCGGAATATTACCTGCTCGATCCGCAAAGCGGAGCAGTTCAAGCAGTCTCGGGCGAGTTCCAACCGCTGCGCGAGGAAGGCAAACGTTCTCTACAGCCCACTGGCAATTCAAACGAGTATTGGGCCGCCATATCCCACGCAACAAGAGATGAAACGCGGGTCGGGCGTTATAACCTCAAAGACTTCTCCTTCAAACCCGTGCTCACCGTCCCGCATATCTCGTTCGAAAGCATGTCGATGTGGGTCGACGAGAAACAAGGAAAAATCTATCTCGTCTACAAGGACCAGCTATTACGCCTGCCGTTCGAGAACACTCCTTAACGGACTATGACGACGAGAGTTATTCAGGTAAGAGTCAAGCCGAATGCACGCGCGAGCCTGCTCGAAGAAAAGGAAGATGGGACGTGGCTTGCACTAGTCAAGTCGCCTCCGGTGGATGGGAAGGCAAACGAAGAACTGATCGCGCTGGTTGCAAAGCACTTCGAATGTCGCAAGTCTGATGTGTCGATCAAAGCCGGCGGAGCCGGACGACTGAAGTTAGTTCAGATTAAATGACGACAGGCGCGAGGGTGGCGTAAAACACGGAGAACACATCTTTGTGTGTAGCTTGCGAAATTAAAACATATCCAGCCGTATGTCTTGGAGCGTACGCTTGAGAACAAACTGCGGATTGGACGACATGCTACGGTGGTCTCCAAACGTTCAATTAGTGAAAAGCCCAGATGCAGCCACCAGTGGACATGCCCGTTTCCAATTCGTGGACAGATGACCTCTACCGGAAAGCTGTCGAATACGACATCAAGGATTACGCGATTTTCCTGACCGACACTGCCGGCCGCGTCACCAACTGGAACCGCGGCGCCGAGCGCATCCTGGGCTACTCGGAAAGCGAAGTCATCGGACGAGCGGCGGCTATCTTCTTTACTCCTGAAGATCGCGCCGCCAGGGAACCCGAACGAGAAATGGCCACGGCCATGGAGACCGGCCGAGCGGAGGACGAACGCTGGCATCTGCGTCGCGACCAAACCAGGTTCTGGGCAACGGGCATCCTGACGCCAGTCCGCGATGGAGGCGGAGAGTTACTCGGGTTCATCAAGGTAATGCGCGACGAGACGGAACGGCGAAGGGTCGAAGCGGAGCGTGATCGATTCTTTACCCTGTCCATGGATCTGCTTTGCATCGTTCACCTGGACGGTTACTTTCTGCGCACGAATCCGGCTTTTAAAAAGGTGTTGGGGTATTCGCCGGAAGAGCTACAGCATCAACGCGTCTTCGATCTAATGCATCCTGATGATCGAGACGCGGCGATAAAGGAATATGCAAAGCTGCGGTCCGGCCAGCCTACGTGGTCGCTCGAGAATCGTTGTCTTACCAAGAGCGGGGAATACAAGTGGGTAGCCTGGAGCTATTACCCGGTTCCCGAGGAAAGCGTCGGCTATGGTGTCGGCCGCGACATCAACAACCTACGACTCATGACCGAGGACTTGAAGTTACACGCCTCCGAGTTGGAACGAGCGAACCGTGTCAAAGACGAATTCCTGGCGACGCTCTCACATGAGTTGCGGACTCCGCTTACTTCTATTCTCGGATGGGCGCGTTTGCTGCGTTCCGGCAAACTAAGCAAACTCGAGTATGAGCGCGCCATCGCCGTCGTCGAACGCAATGCTCAGGCCCAGTCGAGTCTAATCGAAGATCTGCTCGACGTTTCGCGCATCATAACCGGCAAACTGCGAATTGAACTTCAGCCGATCCAGCTCGCCGCTGTCGTCACTGACGTCGTTGATGAGTTCGGCCCGACGGCTGAAGCAAAACACTTAAAGCTGGCTTCGGAGATAGACGCGAACGCTGGCCCGATACTCGGAGATCCGGCGCGACTGAAGCAGATAGTGGGAAACTTGTTGTCGAATGCTATCAAGTTTACGAATGACGGCGGAGAGATCGACGTCAGCCTCGAAAGGACCGATGGCCACGCGCGATTGCGGGTGCAGGATAATGGCGTGGGAATCGACCCGGCTGTTCTGCCTCATATTTTCGAAAGGTTCAGACAGGCAGATTCGTCCAACGTGCGCACTCATAGCGGTTTGGGCCTGGGACTCGCCATCGTTCGCCACTTAGTGCGCGAGCACAAAGGATCCGTCCACGCGGAGAGTCGTGGTCAGGGACAGGGTGCGACGTTCACTGTCGACTTTCCGCTAGCTCCAGCGGAAATCGCCGCCGAGTCAGTTACCCGCGTCGATCTCTTTTCCGCAACGACGCTGGCACGTCAAGATATACAGGAATCCATGGTCGATCCATGCGCCTTAGAGGGCCTCACGGTTTTACTTGTCGAGGATGAACCTGACACGCAGGACCTTCTGAGAACGATCCTGCAAGAATGTGGAGCACGCGTTGTTGCCGTTACGTCGGCGCGAGATGCCTTGAGTTCTCTTCAACGCGAAGTGCCAAACGTTCTCTTGAGCGACATCGGCATGAGCGGCGAGAGCGGCTACGATCTGATACGGCAGGTTCGCGCGCTGCCGGCGGAACAAGGCGGCAAGGTTCCGGCTGTTGCTCTCACGGCTTACGCCGGACCTTCGGATCGAAGACGCGCCCTCGTCGCAGGTTTTCATGTTCACCTGGCCAAACCCGTCGAACCAGATGAGCTGCTGGCCGTAATCGGCAGCCTCGGCCGTACTAACTAGATAGTCAACGGACCACAACTCTTACCAGCCGCCGGGCCTGCCGTGGATGCGCACTATCTCGTCGCATATCGTCTGCGGTGTTTGAGTAAGTGTCTCAGATCCTGAACGCATCACCTCACCCGGGAGCCCAGCTCCTCCGTTGAAGCGCGGCGGATGGACGTGCAATGAATAGTTGGTGCTGCCTATCCTCACCAGCAGTTCGTGATCTCCGTTCGAGCGACCTGGGATGGGCCGCCACGTTCCGCCTCTGATGTCAGCGACCCTGACCGAGACTCCGCCTGTAAGAGTTCCGACGACCCTTGCCTCTTCGGCCGCGCGCGCAGCCGCGGCTGCGACGGCCGCAGCAACCTGTGCATCGGAGTTTACGTGTGAAACTATCGCGGCGACGGAAGGAAAATCCGCACCCGATGTCTGGAGTTCACGCAGTACGACGAGCGCTCGCTGGTATGCGGTGTCGTCCCGCCAGTTACTCGCAGCCAGAAAATTCGCGCCCGCTCCGGCGTCACCTACTCTGACGCCGCGCAAAGGAGCCGGCGGATTTGCAAACAACGAACCCGGGCCGCCCACTGAAACGCCGCTCCAAATCGCCGACATTTGAAACGGATTGCTGATAGCGCGCTGGATCGATTCGCCACCGCGCTTGACAGGTCTGGCAACGGTGGGAGTTGCGCGCTTTGTGGCAGTCTTTCTCTGCAACACTTTCGGTTGCGGAGACGGACGATAAACTGGCGGTGCGGCGGGGGATTTTTTCATAGTGCCCTCGATTGTGTTTGCAGGCAGTGAGTTAAGGACGGTCAGTAGTGATGGGAGGATCTCTATCGAATATAGAGAACACTTACGTGTATACGCTGGCGCGATGGGCCATGTCAAGAAAATCGTCTATTTGAGCTTTTCGAATTCTCTTTTCGCCTCGATCATACCTTGAGGGTTCGCAGGCTTAGAAGAGTGTCATCACTCCACCTGTATGCCAGAACAGAACGCGATCGGTCTCCTTGAATAGACCACGGCGGCAGTAATCGATCAGGCCGGCAGCTCCTTTGCTGGTGTAGACCGGGTCGAGCAACACGCCTTCCGCGTCCGCAAACAATCGCATCGCTTCTCGCGACTCGTCGGTGTTTATTCCGTAACCACCGCCGATGAAGCTGTCGTCCACGTTCAAGTCTTCCGCGGAAACATCGCTGGCAAGGCCGAGCTTCTCGAGCATGGGAATGATCGCTCGCAGCGCTGCGTCTTTTATCTCGGTTGCCGGATCGTCCGCGCTGACGCCGAGGATGCGTAGCCCGTGGTAACCAAACAGACGCTTCGCTACTTCGAGTCCAGCTTGTGTTCCACCGGACGACGTCGCCAGTACGATCGCATCGAACTGTTCACCCAGCTCTAACTGCTGAATCGCGAGTTCCTCCATCGCTGCAACCATGCCGAAAGATCCGACCTCGTTCGACGCGCCCAAAGGGATTCTGTAAACGACTTCGCCTTGCGCTTCGAGCGTGTTGGCGACTCGCTCCATCGTCAAATCGCGTTCTTGCCGCGACGAGACGCTGTGAACTTTCACGTTCAAGAGTTCGGCGACGCGCGAATTCGCGCGCGCAGATTTCGGATCGCCGCCGTTCAGAATCAACTCACATTTCAAACCGAGGCGTCGAGCGACGGCCGCAGTTGTGCGCGCCAGGTTTGAAGTGATCGAGCCGGTTGTCACTACGGTCGTTGCGCCTTTTGCAAGGGCGTCCGCCATCACGTATTCGAGTTTTCGCAACTTGTTTCCGCCGCCGAAGTAGCCGGAGAGGTCGTCACGCTTGATGTACAGGTGCGGCGCGCCCGGAATCAGCGCTCGGAGTCGATCAGCTCTTTCGACGGGTGTGCTGAGGTTCGTGAGTCGCAGTCGTTTCAGGTTGAGGAACCTATCCACTGGTTCGTGGAGGTTCGCCGAGGTGCTGACAAAATACGCGTTCATACTTGTTCCTTTCGTAAAACCGTTGCGGGTGCGCACGCGCGCGGCATCAATCGAGCTGCGTGCTACGACTACTTTTGAATGGGAATTACGGCCAACACGAGAACTGCGTTGGCCTAGCTACAAACGCAACGGCAGGAAGGAACGATTACTGGAATATTGCCTACTCGGTTCATGATCGTGCGAGCATTCTACCAAGGCGTGCCGGAAAAGCAAACGGTTATCCGTGTTACTATTCGTCGTGCTTAACAGTGCCCAACTCGAACAGCACCGCCGGATCGCGGAAGATCTTGTCGCCGTTTACAACTCGGCCGACGCGGACGCGGTGACGCGTCTAAACGACCTCTTTCACAGCGCCCTCAACAGCGAACAAATTCGCGACTTCATCCGCGATAAGCTGTCTAACGTTCCGGACACTCAACGACGCGTAGACAATTTCACGCTGGCCGATGCGCAATTTGTCGTTGCGCGACTCTATGGCTTCAAAGATTGGGATGAGGTCGTGCAGTCGTCTACTTCTTCAGCAAGCGATCTGCATTCAGCGCCGTTCGTGTTGAGTTCGAAGCCTCCGTTTTATCGCATCGACTGGACCAACAACAGCATCGAACCGCGGCAACCGATGTCGCGCAAAGATTGGGAGGACGTTTGCGCTGTAATCAGGGAGTTGGGACTGACGCGTGTCAACGCGGTTGGTCTTGTCGGTGATGACGATCTTGCTTTGATTTCGCAGTTGGATCAGATCACGTCGCTCAACCTCGACGGGTCAAAGCGGCTAACGGACGAAGGTCTCGCTTATCTGGCTCGCATGCCGCAGTTGCGAGCGTTGACTATGGGTGGGCACGTCACGGACAGCGCACTCGAGACGCTGAGTCAGTTGCGTGAGCTGCGTGTGTTTCAGATGTTTTGGCAAAGCGATGTAAGCGATCGCGGGATTGCAAATCTCAAGTCTTGTGAGCATCTCGAGGAAGTCGATCTATTGGGGTGTAATACAGGCGACGGTGCAATCGCTGCGCTCGCGGGGAAACCGAACCTGTGTCGTTTCAAGACTGGACGTAATGTAACTGACGATGGTCTTGGGTTGCTGGATCAGTTTCCGGCTTTTAGATCGTCGCGAGCGGAAGAAGCAAGGTTCGGACTGATGTCGTTTGCCGCCGAGCCCACTAATTTGCTGATCGATGGGCCATTCACTGCGCAAGGATTGAATAAATTGGCGGGGCTCGACGGGCTTGTTGGTTTGAGTTTCTTCTGGCACACGAAGCGTTTGCGTGGTGAGGATCTGCAGGGTCTGGTGGGGTTAGCGAACCTGGCTTACCTGGGTTGTCAGGATGAACTCTGCGACGACGACGCGATGCGTCACATCGCCGCGCTTCGGAAGCTGCGCATGTTGATGGGCCAGGGTGCGGTTGCTACTGATGAGGGTTTTAGATCGCTCAGTCGATCACAAACGATTGACTACTTCTGGGGACGTGAATGTCCCAACCTTACCGGGCACGGGTTCGTGGCGCTTTCACAAATGCCATCATTGAAGGGTCTCGCGGTGAATTGCATGAATATCGACGACGCATCGCTCGCGAGTTTGCCCGACTTCCCTTCGCTTACAGAATTAGTGCCGATGGGGTTTACCGATGACGTCTTCCGCCACATCGGCAGCAGTCCCCGGCTCGAATCATTAATCCTCATGTACTGCCGCGACACCACGGACGTCGCTACGTCGCACCTAACACAACTCCCAACTCTCAAAAAATATCATTCCGGCTACACCCTAATCACCGACACGACCCTCGAACTTCTAAGTCGTATGAAATCGCTCGAGGAACTCTCCTTCGAAGGGTGCAAATTCATCACCGACGCCGGCGTTCCCTTCCTAACCACCCTCCCCCACCTCCGCCAAATCTCCATCGGCGGCTGCCCCAACGTCACACGCTCCACCCTAACAGCCTTCCCGCCCTCCGTCCGCCTCAACTACGACCCACGCTAAAGCTCGCAAAATCCTCAGCAGATTCTATGTTTTCAGATTACGCGAATTAATTGAGTCGGCTTTAATTGAAACCCCACGCGAAGCAACTGCGTAGAGAACTGTTTGGTAAATCCCGTCAACATCACTCAACGAAAAGAGGTTCATATGCGTTCAATCGGGCAATCGCGCCGCTCAATCATCACTCTCATCGCTCTGTCGGCTCTAATAATCATCGCCCTCGCAGCGCCGGTGTGGGCGCAGGGGCCGCCGCTGATTGACCGCGAGCTCTTCTTTGGTGACCCGGAAATTGCCGGCGCCCAGATTTCCCCTGACGGAGCCTACATCGCCTTCATCAAACCATTCAAGGGTACTCGCAACGTCTGGGTTAAAAAGACGGCCGATCCGTTCACCAACGCCAAACCCATCACCGCCGACACCAAGCGTCCCATCCCCGGTTACTTCTGGTCTCGCGACAGCAAGTACATCCTCTTCGTCCAGGACAAAGCCGGCGACGAGAATTACAACGTCTACGCCGTCAACCCGGCCGAAGCGCCGGCTTCCGGCCAAGACGTCCCGACAGCTCGCAACCTCACGGACGTAAAAGGCGTAAGAGCCGTCATCTTTTCGATCCCGCGCAATGAACCCGACGCTATCTACGTCGGCCTAAACGATCGCGACGCAGCCTGGCACGATCTGTACAAAGTAAAGATCTCCACGGGCGACCGCACACTGTTGCGCAAGAACACCGAACGCATCACTGCCTTCTTCTTCGATCTTAAAGACGAGTTACGACTCGCCACCAGATCCGCCGAGAACGGCGACACCGAAGTATTACGCGTCGACGCTGACAAGTTCACAAAGATCTACAGTTGTAACGTCTTCGAATCCTGCGGACCGATTCGCTATCACAAAGACGGCGAACGCGTTTACTTCCAGACAAACAAGGGCGGCGACGTCGATCTCGTTCGACTCGAACTATTCAACCCCACCACCGGTAAAGAAGAGTTGGTCGAATCCGATCCTATGAAACGAGTCGACTTCGGCAACGCCGTCTTCTCCGAAGTCTCCGACGAACTAATCGCCACTTCTTACGACGACGAACGCGAACGCGTCTACTGGAAAGACAAAAACTTCGAAGCCGATTACAAGAATTTGCAGAAACAACTTCCCGGAAAGGAAGTCAATTTCGGCTCGTCAACCAAAGATGAAAAGCTGTTTATCGTGTCAGCCACCGCCGACACAGATCCGGGCTCGACCTATCTATTCGATCGCACCACCAAGAAGTTGACGCTGCAATATCAGATACGCGAGAAGTTGAACCGCGACCACCTCGCCCCGATGAAGCCGGTCACGTATCCATCGTCGGATGGAATGAAGATTCCCGCTTACCTGACGTTACCGAAAGGCGTCGAAGCGAAGAACCTTCCGGCAGTGATCGTGCCGCACGGTGGTCCATGGTATCGCGATAGTTGGGGCTACAACGCTTTCGCGCAGTTTCTCGCCAACCGCGGCTATGCCGTCTTGCAACCCAACTTCCGCGGCTCGACTGGCTACGGAAAGAAATTTATCGACGCCGGAAACAAGCAATGGGGCGACAAGATGCAGGACGACGTGACCTGGGGCGCGAAGTACCTCGTCGCACAGGGCATCGCCGATCCGAAACGCATCGGCATCATGGGCGGATCGTACGGCGGGTACGCTACGCTCGCCGGCGTTGCATTTACACCTGACGTTTACGCGGCCGGTGTCTCCATAGTTGGTCCATCGAACCTGATCACGCTGCTGGAGTCGATTCCGCCGTACTGGGAACAGATCAGAAAGATCTTCTACGAACGCATGGGCGATCCCAACACACCGGAAGGAAAGAAGGAGTTGCTGCGTCAGTCGCCGTTGACGGCCGCCGCGAAAATCAAGACTCCTCTGCTCGTGGTCCAGGGAGCTAACGATCCACGCGTCAACAAACGCGAATCAGATCAGATCGTCATCGCCTTGAGAGACAGAGGCTTTCCGGTCGAATACATGGTTGCGCCGGATGAAGGACACGGCTTCGCGCGCTCCGTCAATAACATGGCGATGTTTGCCAGTGCGGAGAAGTTTCTCGCGAAGTATCTCGGCGGCCGCTATCAGGAAAGTATGACGCCTGAAGTGACTCAACGTCTGAAGGAAATAAACGTCGACGTCAAGACAGTATCGATGCCGAAGATGATCAGTTCCACTTCGGACCTGCCGAAGCCGGCGGTCGATCTGCGGCCAGGCACTTTCAACTACAAGGCGTCAATTGCGCTCGGCGGGCAAGAAATTCCACTCACGGTGAAGACCGACATCAAGGAAGAAAACGGCGCGTGGACCGTCAACGAAACTGTTCAGACTCCGCAAGGTGAGATCAGCGACGTCAGCACGATCGAGAAAGGAAGCCTGCTGCTGAAGCGTCGACTGATCAAGGAAGGCCCAAATACGCTGGAGATAAATGTCGCGCCGAATAAGCTGAACGGCTCAGAAACGAGGAACGGGCAATCCACGACGATCGATACCGATCCCGGCGGTGCTTTGTTTGCCGATGGCGCCGGAAGCTTTGAAGTGATCGCTTCGCTGCCTTTAGCCGACGGTTACAGTTTGAGTTTCCGGAATTTCGATGTGCAAAGAAAGAAGCCACAGATCAAACAGTTGAAAGTGCTCGGAACTGAGAACGTCACTGTCCCTGCAGGCACCTTCGACGCTTACAAGGTCGAGATATCCGCCGCAGATAACGAAGCAGACAAACAGACTGTGTGGATCGATAAGGGCAGTCGAAAAGTGTTGAAGATCTCGGCGGTGCTTCCGAGTCTGAATGGCGCGGTCCTGACTTCTGAATTGACGCCTTAAGGAGGATCGTATGTAGTCGCTGTTTGAATCACTCGTCCCTTGTCTGTAGACTGTATTTCAAAAAAGGGGAGTAGGTCACCCTCCCTCGGGTTCGAGAAGGTCGTCAACACGGTAGCGCGCACGCTACCCGGCCATCGAGAAGGGCGTAACAGCTCAACGACCAAGACCTTTTGCAGCTTAGGCCAGCCTGAGCGCAGAAGGTTTTTTCTTTTGCGCCAGGCTAAAACGAAGGTTTGTCTGGCGAAAGGATTCTCATGGTCGAACTCTTTCCGTTCTCGGAATACTGGTGGTTTTATCTCGGCTTTGTCGGGTTAGTGGTGCTGATGCTGGGCGTCGATCTCGGCATCTTTCACCGAAAAGCGCATGCCGTTTCTTTTCGCGAGGCTGCGACTTGGACAGTCGTCTGGATTGGTCTCGCGCTTCTCTTCAATCTCCTTCTCTATCAATACGCGCTCTGGAAGTTTCCGCGTGACCCGCGTCTGCTGGCGATACCCGGGTTTGACCCGAGCGGCGCGGCGTGGCGCGTGTCGCTCGAGTTTCTCACCGGCTACGTCATCGAGAAATCACTCTCCGTCGACAACATCTTCGTCTTCGTGATGGTGTTTTCATACTTCGCCATTCCTGCGAAGTATCAACATCGCATTCTCTTTTACGGAATTCTCGGTGCGATCGTCTTCCGCGCGATCTTCGTCGCGCTGGGCGCGGCGTTAATACAGTATCACTGGGTGATCGCGGCGTTTGGCCTGTTCCTGATTTTCACCGGCATCAAGATTGTCGTGGTGAAGGAGAAGGCGCCCGATCCATCACGAAACTGGCTGGTCCGACTGCTCCGCCGCGCGTTTCCGGTAACGAATGAATTGCGCGGGTCGCACTTCTTCGTACGCGAAGACGGAAGACTACACGCGACTCCGTTGCTGATCGCTCTAGCGTTTCTCGAAGCCACTGACATCCTGTTCGCCGTCGATTCCGTGCCGGCGATCTTCGCGTTTACGAATGAGCCGCTGATCGTGTTTACGTCAAACATCTTCGCGATCCTCGGTTTGCGTGCGCTGTATTTCATGTTAGCCGGCGCGGTCGAGAAGTTTCACCTGCTGCGCTATGGCCTGGGAACGGTGCTCGTGTTTGTCGGGTTGAAGATGGTTTGGCTGAACGATCTGTTCGACGGCAAGTTTCCGATCGCGTTGTCGCTGGGAATCATCGGCGCGATCATCGTAGCTTCCGTTGTGCTGTCGCTGCTGTTCCCGCGCAAGTCCGTGGTCAAGTTTACTTGAACCACGCGCACTGCCAGCCGACGACGACAGTATTGAGGTGGCCGCCGACGCGCGTCGTGACGCCCTTGGCCCAGCCGACTTTCAGCGACTGCTTTTGCGTTAGTGGATATGAAAACGTCGCTCCGACGCGCGAGTTTCTTTGCCGGTCTTCGTTGGCGGTGTCATTTTGACGCCGGTTCAGTCTTACGAGATGAGAGAACGGGCCCGTATCTTAAGATCGTTGCTGGAGGTGGTTTACTGTCATTTCTGACAGGATAGTGAATTACAATAGGACCGACAGCGTCGGACCAGCATTATCCTGTTTGAATAGCTACCGCCCGCAGAAAGGACCACTACATGGCAACCATTCCCAACTTAAGCGAAGAAGCACAGAGTTTGGCCCGGGTTCCGATGTTTCAACGTCTCGAACCTTATGAACTGGAGCATTTGGCCGAAGAGGTCGAACAGGTCAACTACAGAGCCGGTGAAGTCATCTTTCACGAGTATGATATCGGCGACGCGCTCTACGTCGTCGAGGAAGGCGCCGTGCGTATCTGGGTGACTGATGAAGACGTGCAGCAAGTCACGCTTGCCGAGTTGACCCCGGGTCATTTTTTCGGCGAGATGGCCGTACTCGATCGCGGTCAGCGCTCGAGTAGCGCGTCAGCCCTCGTCGATACGCACCTGCACCGGCTGAGCAGTGACAGCTTTCAGACATTCTTAATGTCACATCCGGATTGTGCCATCGACGTGATTTGTGAGCTCGGCGCGCGCCTTCGCCAGACCAATCTACTCGTTGCGCAACGTGCATCACGGAACGTGAACGAGGTGATGGAGGAGCGATATACGTTTGGACAGCGCGTCGCCGATCGAGTAGCGACATTTGGCGGATCGTGGACATTCATTTTTATCTTCGGCGGAATTTTAGTGACGTGGATGGCGGCGAACACGCTTCTCCTGGCGCACATCGGCCGCAACGAAAGTGGCGCGCAATGGGATCCGTATCCATACATCCTGCTCAACCTGATGCTCTCTACTCTCGCCGCACTTCAAGCACCCGTAATCATGATGTCGCAGAATCGAGCGGCGGAAAAAGACAGGCTCGCCGCCGAGCAGGATTTCAAAGTTAATCTGAAGAGTGAGTTGATGCTCGAGGAACTGGTGCGCAAGCAACGTGAGCGCGATGTACAGATTGACGAAGTCATGCGCACGCTTCATGCAGTTCAGGCGTCCGCAGAACCTTCAACTTAATACAGAAGAGCTTTCATGATCTCCCCCTGGTTCAGATGGACCTTGCTTGTGATGCTTGTCATCCTGGCATCGGCGTCAGTTCATGCTCAATTGCCGTTCTATACAGACGACGCCGACACGACTGAAAAAGGCAAGTTCCATTTCGAATTCTTCAACGAGCACGACTGGCTACAAAAATCATCGCTGCCGGGGTTAAGCCAGAACACTTCGAACGTAACCTTGAACTACGGCCTGACTGATCGTATCGAACTGGGTATCAACGCGCCGTTCATCAAGATTTCCAATGAGCGGGAGTCAAGACTCGGAAGTCCGATGGGAGTAGGAGACACGCAGTTTGGAGTGAAGATCAAACTGCGCGGCGAACGCGAGGACTCGCGGCTTCCGGCTATGACCGTTGTCTTTTATTTCGAAGTGCCAACCGGAAGTACGAGAAAGCAGATCGGCTCGGGCCTCGCCGATTACTGGTTGTATGGAGTGGCGCAGAAGTCATTGACTAAACGCACCACGTGCCGCTTGAACGGCGGCATTCTTTTCGCCGGCAACGACTCGACGGGCCTGATTGGTATTGAGCGAACAAGAGGACAAGTGTTCACTGGAAACGGATCGTTAATAAGAGCCTTTACGCCAAAGCTGAGATTCGGAATCGAATTGTTTGGAGCTGTCACTAACAACTTCAACCTGAGCCGCGGGCAGCTTCAGGGACAAATCGGCGGCATGTACATGCTTCGTGACAACTTCGAGCTTGCGTTCGGCGTGCTTGGCGGTCGATTTCCGGCAAGTCCGCGGGCCGGATTCCAGATCGGCTTTGCTTACGATTTCAGATGATCCGTTTTTGAAAATGGGATCGGTGATCCCACAACTGAAACAACGCACAAGTACCAAGCACGACTAAGCCGTGTTTCCTCGAATCTTGCCGTGGCACGGCCTTTGACAACACTCGACGCCGTCGAGGTATGCGTAAGGAGGGCAGATGCAACAACTGATTCAGGATTTGCGCTACGCTGTGCGCGGACTCATCAAGAGACCCGGCTTCACATTCATCGCGGTGATGACCCTGGCGCTCGGTATCGGTGCTAACAGTGCCATCTTCAGCGTCGTCGATGGCGTGCTCCTGCGTTCACTGCCTTTGCCGGATTCGAAGTCGCTCTACGCCGTGCACACCGGCGCTGCCATTTTCAACCGCTACGACGGTCCGTTCTCGTATCCCGAATATCAGGATGTGGTCCAGCAAACGCGCAGCTTCCAAAACATCGGCGCCTGGGTGGACAATGATGCGAACTTGTCCGACGGCGTAAGGCCGGAGCGCGCGATGGTGCGGATTGTACTTCCGTCACTCCTGCCAACGCTCGGAGTGGAGCCGGTGCGCGGCCGTAATTTTCTGCCCGAGGAAACGATCAAGGGTCGCGACCACGTGGCGCTGATCACGTATGGTCTCTGGCAGCGACGGTTCGGCGGCAGTGACGATACGATCGGCAAGTCGGTGTATCTCGACAACGTTGATTATCAGATCATCGGTATCCTGCCGAACGACTTGCAATTTGAGGCGCCCGTTGACCTATGGGTGCCACTCACGACGACGGATCCGGAGATCAACGTTCGTAACTCGCATTTCCTGCGCGTGATCGGACGCCTGCGTCCCGGTGTCACAGAGAAAAGCCTCGCGGCGGATCTCGACGTAGTGGCGAAATACGAGAGCGACAATTTTCCTGACATGTTCCCACCCACGGCCGGGTTCGCCTTTCGCGCGCGGCCGTATCTCGACGACGTTGTTGGCGACATTCGATTGCCACTCTACGTTCTTTTGGCCGCGGTCGGCTTCGTACTGCTGATCGCCTGCACGAACGTCGCCAACCTGCTACTGGCGAAGGCCGCTCCACGTCAGCGCGAGATTGCGTTGCGCACCGCGCTGGGCGCGCGAAGGTATCACCTGTTGCGCCAGCTTTTGACCGAGAGTTTGTTGCTCGCGTTTATCGCCGGCGGCATCGGTGTGTTACTGGCTACATGGGGCACTACTGCGCTGGTCGCGCTCAGTCCGGACTCGCTTCCGCGGGCGCGCGAAATTAGTTTTGACTGGCGCGTGCTGGTGTTCACCGGCGGCGTCGCGTTGACGACGGGAATCGTCTTCGGGCTCATGCCGGCTATTTGGGGACCGCGAGTTGATCTTACCGATGCGCTCAAAGAAGGAAGTCGCGGGGCAACGGGCGGCGGCGGACGTTTGCGCAAACTGCTCGTCGTAACCGAGGTCGCGCTCTCGGTGGTCCTGCTGGTGAGCGCCGGCCTCATGCTGCGAAGCTTTTCTCGTCTGCGCGATGTCAACCCGGGGTTTCGTACGGATCATGCTCTGACCTTGCGCGTCTCGCTGCCGGTTCCAAACGGTCAAATATCCGCCGCGGATGAGGATCGGTTCGTCAGCTTTTTTGATCGCGCGCTGGCGCGAGTGAGCCAACTGCCGGGCGTCACCGCTGCCGGGGCAACCAACATGATTCCCCTCGACGGGAATGGCACCGATCGCTTGATCGAAGTCGAAGGGTATACGCCGCGCGACGAGAGCGACATGCCCGACGCACAGAATCGCCAAGCCACGCCTGGATGGTTCGCCGCCATGGGTATTCCGCTAGTGCGGGGCCGCCTTATCGAGAGTACCGACGATCAGAAATCGGCACGCATAGTGGTCGTTAACGAAGCCTTCGTTAAACGTTTCTTCCCGAACGGCGACGCGATCGGAAAACGAATTCGTCTGGGTAAGCTGACGGCTGAGTTCCCGTGGGCCACCATCGTGGGCACCGTCGGCGACGTGCGGGGCTTCGCGTTGGACGAGCCGCCGCTGCCGACCATGTACTGGCCCGTGGCCCAGATTCGGTCGACGCCTTCGCTTGCCATCGTCGTGCGCACGCAGAACGATCCGGCTGCACTCACCTCCGCGGTGCGCGATGCGATCGCCCAGATCGATCCGGCACAGCCGATCTACGACATGCAGACGCTCGATCATCTGGTTGCGAAATCACTCGGCCAGCGTCGCTTCACACTCACGCTGATGTTGCTGTTCGGCGTGATCGCACTGGTGCTCTCGGCCATCGGCATTTACGGCGTAATGGCGTTCGCCGTCACGCAACGTACGCAGGAGATCGGCATTCGGATGGCGCTCGGTGCGCGCGCGGTAGATGTACTGAAGATGGTAGTTGGATCGGGAATGTTCCTCGCTGCCATCGGCGTGGTCGTGGGATTGATCGGCGCCTTCGCCGTGACGCGGTTGATGAGCAGTCTGTTATTCGGCGTGTCGCCGACAGACCTTGTGACTTTTGGATTCGTCACAGTGGGACTGCTGATGGTGGCGCTGCTAGCCTGCTACATTCCAGCGCGGCGCGCGACGAAAGTCGATCCGCTGGTTGCACTGAGATACGAGTAGGTGAGGCAGAACGATCAACTTCCTCCCGCAGATCACGTCGGTCATCACTTCTACTGGCTTTCAACTCTCAATGGCGGTCCGCTGGCTGCGCTGTTCAATGAAACACCGCTCCGCGATCTCGCTCAGTCGCTCATCGCGCCGGGCACCATTGAGATCGCTTTCAATCAGGTCCAGGTCGCACTGAATATTCCTCCTTTCTCACATCGACCCGGCGGGCATCACCTGGACGGTTACCAGGAAGGCGAGCAGACGCCCGGGACGTTCACAGTGCTTGCTGCGTGCTCATGTCGGAACAGACGATTGAAAACGCTGGAAACCTGTGGGTGTGGCCGGGAACCCACCGGACGCACGCAGCTTTTTTTCGAGAGCGTGGTTCGGACGCGTTCGTCGAATCCAAAGGATACCCGCGTATTGAATTGCCGGAGCCGTGTCAGATTTTGGGTGGACCAGGCGATGTTGTACTGGCGCACAACATGCTCGGACATAACATCGGCGGGAATTACGCAAGTGATAAGGTTCGCCGGGCTGTGTACGTTCGTTTACGGAGAGTGGGCCACGAGCAACGTTGGCGGGAATGTTTATGTGACGAACTGCTCGAGTTCGATGCTGTCCGTAGGGTGTCTCTACAACCAACGGCAGACATTACTTGCTAATCGCAAGAAACATCTGCCGCGAGAAGCGAGACGACGAACTCAATTCCGAGTCGTCAGATTTCGTTTCTTAGTGGTTTATCCGTACTGACGTGAGGTCGCACGCGACTGCGTACCAACTGCCACGCAGAGGAAGCTTGATTGAAGTGCAGGCGCTTGATACCGTGGGCCAACCCGACCAACTGCAAAGCACGGATACCGAGCCAGTTTAAATCGATCTCATACCACCGCAGACCATGACGAGCTGACGTGGGATGTGCATGATGGTTGTTGTGCCATCCCTCGCCGAATGTCAGCAACGCAACCCACCAACTGTTGCGCGAATCATCGCTGGTTTCGAACCTTGTTCTCCCCCACAGATGAGTCGCCGAATTCACGAGCCACGTTGCATGCAGAGCTAATATCAGGCGCAGGAAAACTCCCCACAGCAAAACGCCCCAACCTCCAAAGATAAACAGCATCACACCAACGACGAAAAGAGGAACATAGTAGAAGAGATTAAGCCACCGATAGTAACTGTCCTTTATCAAATCGGGCGCATAGCGTTCGATGGTGGCTTTGTCATGATTCTGAGCTGTGCCCCATAGTATCCATCCAATGTGGGCCCACCAACTACCGTCACGTGGCGTGTGCGGATCGCCGGCGCGATCTGCGTGCGCGTGGTGTATGCGATGTGTCACCACCCATTGAATCGGCCCTCCCTCGAGTGCCAGCGTGCCGCAGGTCACAAGAAAGTATTCAACTGGTTTCGGAACTGTATAACCGCGATGGGTAAGTAGCCTGTGAAATCCCATGCCGATGCCGAGACTTCCACCGACCCAGTAAAGCGCAATTGCGCTAATTACAGCCGGCCAGCTCCAGAAAAAGAGAGCCGCTACCGCAGCAAAATGCGCAACGATAAGAAAGATCCCATTGGCCCAATTCACGCCCAGCCGTTCAATCGCCGGCTGCGCTTCGCGAGGTACTTCTAATTTCATTCATCACCCTTTGGAACAATATTCAGGTAGCAATCGCACGCTGAATCGTCGTGCAACGGCTGCGTATCCATCTAACCATAAAGACAATATGAACAGAGTAGTTGCATCGAGAAATTACAAAACTGCGACACTACCGCTGTGTCCGCGAGCGCACCACGTTCCCGTACTTCATTGATGCTGTTCTCGGCGGTTAATTGTGATTGCGAAGAATCGTCGATGTTTCGACTCTGCCCGGAAGGGATTAATTCACCTGCTTCAGATCGTCCAGCAGCTTACAGAATTTCACCGCGTCCTGCGTCATCTTACTATTGTTGAAGAACACGTAACCGCGCTCGGAACTAACAAGTGATGTCGCCAATTCCTTCAGTTCGCCCAACTCATACTCG
This sequence comes from Acidobacteriota bacterium, assembly GCA_046732935.1. Classification (GTDB taxonomy): domain Bacteria; phylum Acidobacteriota; class Blastocatellia; order Pyrinomonadales; family Pyrinomonadaceae; genus PSRF01. The sequence goes on from JBKPOC010000017.1 coordinate 134,504, forward strand.
TAACGCCAGCCACCCCTGCCGTGAAGTCGAAAGTAGTATTTGTTCGGCGTCACAGTCTTGCTAATGAATGGATCGACTACATGGCACAATTCAAGACTTACACAAATTGATCTTACGACCGCTGCATCCCAATCTCCGCGCGGCTCCCAGCACAAATTGAGATCCTGTCGATCTATAGAGCTGAAGAATTTTTCCATACTGGCAATGTTGTCTGCGGTTTGTTTGAAACTGGACGGACACTGGAAAAGAATTGTTTTGGCTTTTAACCCCTGTGCCGCAGCGAGCGTCGCTCTCCAAGCCTCGGTCACTATTTCCGTCGCTCTGAAGTATCCGGCCTCCTCCTTCTCCCTCTTGGAGAGTTTTCGTTTGAGTCGCCGGTAGGTAGGGCTCCTCGACTCATGAGTGATCAATTGCCAAGCCTTCAAAACGAACTCAAAGTCGGCCGGCATTTGCGTGCGCCAGCGGTTCAATGTCGTGAGTCGGGGCGGGTCGTAGAAGGTATGCTGAACTTCAACACATGAAAACCTACGAGCATATTCCGCCTGCGCCAGACCGAAGCCGCACGTGCCGATCTTGATTGTGCCCGTTACCTGGTTACAGGCTTGATCCGAGTTGCCTGGTTCTGACAGATCCACGTTCTGATACGGGTAACTCATTTGTTAAGAGAATGATCAACGGTAAGCTCAGGGGGTTGCGATTATAAACGCCAGCGCGTTCGCGGGGCGATGAGGGATAGCCAACACGTCCAAATATATCAGCCCACTGAACCCTCGTTTTCGGTATTATAGAAGCGCGCACGATGGACTCAGGTCCGTTTCGCCTCAACCTCTCGTCCCTCGAATTCGTTGCGCTTTGCTGTCAAAGCAAAAATTGCTGCCGCTCACTCTATCGCGAGATACTTATGAATCGCAGATACTTTCGCTCCTCAATCCACGAGTTAGAAACTTTGTTTGAAAACCGAAAAGACGATGGTTCTGTGCTGAAGGCACTACAAGACGAGTTAGCGCACCGCAAGACCGAACGCGCAGCGAAGTTGCGCGGTCGTGTCGTGACGCGCTTGACTCAATTGGGAATTTGCACTTTCGGTTCCACGCTTCAGCAACACTCTCTTCAGTTCGGGGTAGTTCCAAGTGTTAACAGTTATCCGAACGTTGAAGCGTACGCCAATACGTTAGCGGTACCGCAGAAATCAGCCGATCGCCCCAACCCGACCAGCACGGCTTTGCGAGCAAGAGTTAAAAGCCACTCTCAACGTGCGATACCTCCTTTAACTAATGCACCTGAATCCATTCTGTCAGTCTGGACGGCACTGGAGGTGTTGTCGCCGCAAACATTTCGAAAACCTGAGGAACTCGCCTCAGGAGATCGAAGTCTAACAAGAATAGATGCAGCTCAACTTCCGTGGGAACGTGGTGAGAAGTCTCGCCCCAATCGACGTCTTTATTATCAGATTGTGCTCGGCGCGATACGAATTGAGCCGGCTATGGAATTGCTGGTCGAGCGTTATGGCGATACTCGTATCGAAAAGCTGAACGCTTCTGGCAATGCAGCGCTGGCTGTTGTCATCGTGGACCAACAAGGCCGGTTGGTTGATTCATCGGCTGTGGCCGTTTCGAGTTTTGGTTGGGGCGTCATGGCCGCGCTTAACGGAGACTTGGAGGATCTCGCACTATGGCCAAAGATAGAATCGCAATTAATAGCCAACGTCGAGAACATCCTTAGAAACAGGGTCCCCGAAGATGATGCTAGTAGCAAACCTATCACCCGAGACGGACTAACGGCTGCCTACGACTATTTGATTGCTACGCTCGAATTACCAGTCGAGTGGATGCAGCCTCCGGAGTTCGCGATTCGCTCGTATACGCACTTTAAAGATCCAAATCCGCCAGAGACCATTCTGCTCAATAGTTTCTTTCTGGCGGATCTCTCATTGGCCAAAGCGTTGTTCGACAATGGTGAAGCTCCGCGTAACCTTCGACGTTACCTTGGTGTCGAACGTCCGACGCAAACTCAGGATTTGCTTCTCGATGATGAAACGCTGGAGAAAGCCATAAGTCCTCAAAGCACTCCATTGGCTAGATGGCCTGGTCCGGGCCGTAATCCGCTCGTACTGCTGCAGCAAGCGGCTGTCAATATCGCTTTTAGTGAAACGACATCGAATGGATTAGTTGGAATTAATGGACCACCCGGTACGGGAAAGACCACGCTGCTCCGCGACCTCGTCGCCGGTATTGTTACCCAGCGCGCTCAGGCTATGGTCAGGTTTGAAAACCCCGAAACTGCCTTCCTACCAACTGAGTTAAGACTGAATGTCGGCCAAGCTTGGATTCATCTCCATGAGTTGAGTGATTCGCTGAAAGGATTCGAAATTGTAGTCGCCTCGTCAAACAATAAAGCGGTCGAAAACCTAAGTGCGGAATTACCTGGCGTCGAGGCAATTGCGGCAGATGCGACGAACCTTCGCTATTTCAAAAATATTTCCGATTCGGTACATGGGCGCGAAACGTGGGGTCTTATCGCAGCTATCCTGGGAAACGCGCAAAATCGCCACCGTTTCAAACAACTCTTTTGGTGGGAAGAAAACAAGGACTTCAATTCCTATCTGCGCGCAGTGACCGGTTCGCTGCCCAAGACACAGAATACAGAGCCGTCTGAACGTACTATTTGGGAAGAAGATCCGCCGACCACACGCGCGGAAGCGCTGAAGCGGTGGGAGATTGCACGTGAACAATTCCGCCGAGCCCTGGATGAGAGCCGGCGATGGCAACAGTTGCTTGAGAACTTGCGGCAGGACGTGATTGATATTCCGCGACTGGCGAAGGCAGAAGAGACCGCGAAACGTCAGTACTCAGAAGTTGTTTGCCGCGTCAAACGTCTGTATCAGCAATACCATTACCTCACGCGTGAGCTCCACAGCGCGAGTGAAGAGTTGCGCATTCACGAATCCGCTAAACCGGGGTTTTGGGCCCGCGTGTTTAGAACTAAGGCGGCACGACAATGGAAAGAACTGCACACTGCTCTCTTAGATTTTAAACAAAAGGAATCAGCTTTGAAGTCAGCTCTCGCGGAGCACGAGAAAACAAAACGCCGAGTTGTTGAGACTCAACAAAGGCATGGAATAGAGGTTGCTGATTCTGCTTTCTTTGAAAAGGAACCTTGCGAGAAACACCAAGCCACCCCATGGTGGCCCATCGCTGCCCAGAGAGCGCGGGACGAGGTTTTCATTGCCGCGATGGCGCTTCATCGCGCATTTGTCGATGCCGCCGCTAAACGATTGAGACATAATCTCGCGGCTCTGATGAATGTCTTTACCACGCAAACACTTCCAACTACCGAAAAACAAGCATTGCTTCCTGACTTGTGGGCATCTCTTTTCCTTGTCGTGCCGCTTGTGTCGACAACTTTCGCTTCGGTCACCCGAATGTTGGGGAAGCTGCCACTAGAGAGCCTCGGATGGCTGCTTGTTGACGAAGCCGGCCAAGCAACGCCTCAAGCTGCGGTGGGAGCAATCATGCGCACGAAACGCGCAGTCATCGTCGGCGATCCGATTCAAATTGAACCGGTGGTAACATTGCCGGACACGGTGTGTGAAGCAATATGTAATCATTTTGGAGTCGATCCCGAACGCTATTCGGCTCCGCGTGCTTCAGTGCAAACACTGGGTGATGCGGCGTCTGCCTATACTACAGAATTTGAAATGAAGTTCGGTGGCAGTCGCACTGTAGGCGTTCCCTTACTGGTCCATCGACGATGCTCTGAGCCGATGTTCAGCATTTCAAACAACATCGCCTATTCCGGCTTAATGGTGTTCGCGAAAGATGAAAAGCCATCTGGCATCAGGCAAGTACTTGGTGCCTCACGCTGGATCGATATTACAGGCAGTGGCGAAGATAAATTTTGTCCGGAAGAAGGTGACGAAGTTGTTCGGCTGCTTTATCAGTTGGCCCAGGTAGGCGCGTCGTCGGACTTGTACGTTATAACGCCTTTTGTAATCGTTGCCGAGGGGTTACGCTCGACCATTCGCAATAGCGGAGTAATGCGCGGCTGGGTCGATGAGGAACGGCGCTGGCTTAACGAACGCGTTGGCACTGTACACACGGCACAAGGACGTGAGGCGGAGGCAGTGATAGTCGTGTTGGGCGCACCGAATTCGTCACAAACTGGTGCCCGTAATTGGGCTGGTGGTCGACCGAACATACTGAACGTCGCTGTAACGCGAGCGAAAGAAGTGGTCTATGTTGTTGGAAATAGGAAACTGTGGCGTGAAGCGGGCGTCTTTGCGGAACTAGATCGAATTCTTCAATGATCTTCCGGAGAACGATATGCTGACGTCCATTACGCTCTCGCTGGTGTTCGTTGGCCCACCTCATAGTGGGGTTGCTTTCTATTCTGAGAGACTGATCTATTGCGGAGGCAAGTGGGCACTCACGAACATTCACCCAGCGACACCTGAAAAGATGCATACCACGTGAACAATGTACGAAGAGCGTTGCGCTTTGATTGCGCTCTTTTTGGCGTCAGGAGTGACATGCCCAGCCATAAGGGTCACGAAAGCTCCTAAGCCTTGAAAATAAAGCAACTTGTTGTTTATATTACGCTTACCAAAAGGATTGCCCGCTTGGCCAGCGGTAGAGCACTCCCTTCACACACGATCTGAACGCTCTCAATTTTCCCTACAAATTCGCAAACGCTCAATAAAGACGCTGGTTTTTTTTGTGTCCCTCCGTGTCACGCAGTGCGCTGATGTGTCCTGAAAACCACGTAAAAAGGGGTAAACCAAAGGGGTAAAACTATCACTGGCTTTTGGGCCATAGAAAACGGAAAGAAACAGGACGAAAGATAAACAAGCCGGCGCAAATGACTAGCCGGTTGAAGAAGGAGTTGTTACAACTGCAACTCCAGAGAAAGAATAAGAACGACGATGTTCTTGTGTTTGAACCTGCCAAGGTCAATTTGCGCAAGTTGTGGACTGCGGCGTACTCCGAAGCAGGAGTCCCGAAAGGTACGTGCTACTTCTACTCTGTGCATCAGAAACTTCGGTACTGAAATGGCGAATGAAGGCATTCCGTTACCAGCGCTTGCTAATCTGATGGGCCACAGTGACGTGAAGATGACGATGAGATACTAACAATATGAACAAGAAGACCATTGACAAAGCACGCGAGATTCTCCACAGGCGGGCAATAGTCAATAGCCGATCCTGCCGAGGAGCTAATTAACAACCTCATGATCCCATTGGTTTAACTCGTATGACTTCGAGGTTATTACGGCCTTGTACTGAAGCACCTTAGTTATTCGCGCGTCACCACTCCCTCGTGGATCTTTTTTCATCCATTGCTGCTCACGTTGTGTTTGCGGCACCGTTTGTTCGGTCGGATACTGAGCGGACTTTTTAGCCTGGCTTGGGACCATAGCCGCAGTGCGGCTTCAATGTCTTTGGGAGCGCCAATCAACTCGATAGAGAAGTCAAGATAACTGTTGACCAACATAATCCTTATCGGGCGATTTGCAGTTTGTCTTACTCGAGCCGGACCGCTTCGGTTGCGCCCAGTTCGTGGTTATTGATCATGACCGAGCAGGAATACCACGTTAGTGACCACCAATAATCAAAATGCCGCCCAGTATTCTCTTGGTCCTGTGGGTTCCTCCCGTCTTAACGAACAATGTGAACGACCAGTGCCATAGAAGGGGATCATCTGTTCTCAGTTTTTTGAGAATGTAAAGAGGAACGATCCTCCGGTCAGCGCCATCCTGTTTGCCGAAGGTGGTCCAATGCGCGACTTCACTGCGCTGGGGAATAGGAATCTATTCGAGTATCAACGATGTTGCTGCTCGCATGGCTGATAAAAGCACCAACTGGAGTTAAGCGCTGGATGCAGAGCGAAAGCAACAAGACGCCTTATGAAGGTTGCAGGGCTAACAGGTTTAGAACCTTGGCTACCACTTTACGAGGTGTGGGAT
>JBKPOC010000018.1:0-2177 GCA_046732935.1 Acidobacteriota bacterium
TATTTGGAATGGTCAGTTTGTGTTCTTTGTCTTCGGCGAACGCCGTTTGACCCCCGAATGCTTAAACGGATGTGGTAGCTTGGATGGCAAATCTAATTTGTCATCGACGATCGCATCCATGTAAACACACGCCACTCGAGCATATTCCAAAAGCACTGGAAGTGGTGGAATGCGTTTGGCGCGCTCGAAATCAGAAATCTCTTCCCGAACAAGAAAATCAGATAACCCCATTCGTTGGATCAGCTCGTTCTGAGACAGTCCCAACGCATCGCGGATAGTAGTCAGCTTTTCCGCCAACCGCTTGGGCCTCGGAATCGGTTGTCGTCCCATCAGGAATTTCCTCCCGATAGGCCAACTGCCGCGCGGCACCGTTTACAGGTCGTAGTATTTACTACTATCTTGGATTGGTGATTCGACGCTGCCGGGATTAGGTATTGCCAGGACTCCCGGACAGCGCGTCTCACCTGTGCTGTTTGGCCTCGCGCATGGACTACGTCAACTGATTTTCAAAGAAAAGTAGAGCACTAAGGATAGCAAACTCTGGCTTTAGCCAATAGGGAGCAAATCTTGGCGTCGTCATGACGCCTCATGACCACAACAAAGCGCTAGTTAGTATGGGAGAGAAGGTACCGAAGCAAGTAGAGATTAGCCCGGCGTTGGAGCGCAAGCGAGCGAAGTACACCGTTGAGGATGTCAGGCAGCTTTGTGGTGGCATCTCCCGGTCTACAGTGATGCGTGAGATTCGACGTAAGCGGTTGGCCTGTTATCGCGCACGTCGAACGTTGCGCTTCTCTGAAGAACACATCACGAAGTATTTGGAAAGAGTTGAACAAGGAAGGACCTGGGAAAGCAATGGACCGGAAAAATCGGGGTTACCTGATGGGACGACGAGGGGTCAAAGGAGAAAATGACATTACGTCTCGCAGGAGAAGCCTAAAGCAAAGTCCAAGATGTTCAACTAGGAATTCGCAGTTTGAGGACAAATTGCCAGCGATCGGCCAGTGCTGCCGGATTCCTGAGGGGCAGTCCCAGTCCCATAACATATGAAGGCTCAGGGCAGGACGAAAACGACTGAGGCAAAATTTTCAATCGAGAAGGTTGCGCAGCGGTTCCGGGTTCACGCGACGACGGAATATCGCTTGATGGACAATGGTAAGCTCGGTTTTTATCAGATCGGCCGTCGTCGAATCGTAGGTGAGCAACATATTGAACAATATCTTTCTCTAGCCGAAGGAAAACCTAAGGTAAAAGCTATTCCATAATTAACATCCGCATGGATGTACTTAACACCTTGTCCAAACAGACAATTCACCTGCCCTCTGGACTACATCCCATTGAGCCGACGAATACATCCCTTCGAAAGTGGCTGCCACATCTTATATATGATTTTGTGCCTCGGACCGCTTTGGTTCTCCCTTAGGAATTTGGCCAATGGTGTTCGCCACGGAGGCTGCTCCAGCCGGTTAAAAATGATTAGGTAACCGAAAACGCTTTCACCATCACCTCGGTCATCCCGGATTCGAAAGATCCGCTGCATCTTCTCAAAATCCTCTTTGATCAGCCTTGCCATTGCCCGAGTAATTCCATTTCTCGCAAACTTCAACTCAATCGTGATCGCCTTTCCGTCGAACTCAAACCCCTTGCTCGGCAACGGCATCGGTCTTCGATAGCTTCGACCACAGCCCGAAAATGGATCCATGATGCTGCCCCTGTAATGACCGTTTCGAATGGTCAGGTGTTCTCGCTCAAGTATCGTGATGTCAGGTCTGATTCGGAGTTTCCAGTCTTCGTCAAACCATGGGAGGTCATGATGTACTTGATTATTTGATAGGTGCCGAACTCGGCTGGGAATCAGTCGTCTCTTGCGGGCGAGACAGCGAAGATGTTGGTCCAAACGACACCTTAAATCATGCTCAGTGAGGATTAATTCAGGGGTTAAGCAGAAGTCGGATGATAACTTGTAGACGCAATGTTCAATTTGTCTTCTTACTGCTCTGAAGTTCATTTTGGTTTCTCTCACTAATGATTACCGCCGACTGACAAGTCATTATAGAGTAACCCTTACATAACACTTAGGGACCATGGGTGGGATCATAGAAGCTATGAGTGAGACAAAAAAAGAAGCGAACAACATTTGATAGATGCCGATGGCGAACGACTACTTGGCGGTCGGTTAC
>JBKPOC010000019.1:0-10273 GCA_046732935.1 Acidobacteriota bacterium
CAATCCGCGAGGGCGGCGGGTTTGGCTCAATTATCGGGCGGAATTCGTTCCAGCGTGACAAAGCGGCCGCTTTGCGCCTCCTCGATGGGATGGTCCGTATCTACCAGGAGTAAAGGCGAAAATTTTTGCGTAAGAATGGCGATGAACAGAATTTCTGATTCAAACATCTGAAGAAAATCAAGGCTTGCTCAGTTCTCTCGTTCAAATTTCATCGCAAACAGTAGCTTCTCTAGTGGAGCCGGTCTGGCGGTCTCGCACACTGCTATTGGTTTCTTTCCAGGAACTGTTTAAGAACCAATGCCTCATTGTGCTTTTCGTCTCGAGCCCCATAGATTAGGGTTATTGTTCCTTCTCTCGCTTTTTCGTTCAGGACTTTTATCAGATCATGGTTATGACCAAGCTCAGTTTCGTACCGTCCGCGGAAACTTTTCCACTTGTCCGGATCGTGCGCAAACCATTTTCGCAGTTCCGTGCTCGGAGCGATCTCTTTCAGCCATAGATCAACGCTCGCCTTTTCCTTAGTTAGACCGCGCGGCCAGAGCCTGTCCACGAGGATACGCAAACCATCGTCCTTGTGCGGTTGCTCATACGCTCGTTTTACCTTGATATTCATCTCTCCCCTTGACGCCTGGCTCAGTAGCCTGAAAATTCCTCTGTTCGAATATTGTCATCGTCAACTCCTGCTTCGTTCAGCGTTTTACGCATTGCAGTCACCATTGCTGCTGGGCCGGCGATGTAATAAATCGGAAGCGTGAGATCACCAATGTATTTAACGAGCATGGGCTTCGTGATGTATCCAGTTTCGCCAACCCACTTCTGGCTTGATTTTTCCATCTCCGTCATCGTGCCGACAAACGTGTAGTTTGGGTTTTTCTCTTGCGCTTCCATCAGTTGGCCCAGAAAAGCAGCGTCTTCCGGCCTGCGGTTGGAATCGAAAAGAAAAATCTCATGAGGAAGATTGTCATGAGCAGCTTGCAACACGATGCTTCTGACAGGTGTCACTCCGATGCCACCTGTAAGAAAGACGGCCGGGATTCTCAGGTTGTTGTGGAGCGTGAACGAGCCATAAGGAGCATCCAGCGAAACTTCTGTTCCAATCTCCATTGTTTTTAATACCCGCTTGAAGGCGGTATCACGCATTCGAGTCGCAAACATCAGAGTATCTTCGTAAGGAGCGCTTGCCAAAGAGAACCCCCGCGTGTTCCCTTCGGCATCGGTTTCGACAGGATTGATCAGCGTAAAGTCACCGAATTGTCCCGCCTTGAAGGCAAACCCTCCTGGCTTTTTAAAATGGAATGCCATTGTTCCATCGGCGATTTTCTCTTTTCTTCGTAATATAGTTTTGTAAACCGGCATTTGAACCTCTTCTCCAATGAGCGTCGAATGGTTTCGTTGGAAAACATTTTGTTAATCGTTCATTCTTTTGCGTTTCGCTCGTTACGCGGCTCTTCTTTTGCCTCTACTCAAAAGCGTGGAGTCTTTGCTCCTCTCGTCAGCGGCTTCTCTAATGGCGGCGGTCTGCATCTCCGGATCTCTGGCTTCCAAATTCGAAAACGCTACCACAATCATTAGTCCGCATAGCGCCAGGGTCGAAAGCACGTACAGGACAGCTACTTGTTCCTCGAACAACAACGCACAAACCGCAAGCGCTGCAAATAGCCAAAAGAGCTTTTTACGACGTCGTCTCTGTATTTTCATCTTGTCTTGGTGTCTCATTGAATCAACCCCTTTTATTGTTTTGATGGTGCACTCATGTGCGGTGCTTCCGGGCTCCATAACGGTCAAACACACTTACCACCTTCGTTTTCCCGTCCCTCAACTGCTCTCTTCTCATCAGTGTTTGGGATCTGGTCATTCATTTTCTTAAGTCTTTCCAACTCATCTCTTAGTGTTCACGCAGCTTCAAATTGCTGGGCCATCGCCGGTCTGTCTTCGGCGAGAATGCTTCTGAGCATCCACACAGCCTTCTCATGGGCCATCACACGCTGTGTCAGCAAGTCTTCGGTCGGTGCGTCAACGGCCCTGCGCGCAACCGAGAGTGCCCAACGAGCAGTGCGTGCGCACGTTTCATGATCTCTTAGCAATTCAGCGATCATCTCCTTAGCACTCGGTACAGCCTCAGTCTCTTGGAGGTAGCTGAGCTTCGAGAATTCACGGTACGAGCCGGGCGCAATGCATCCGAGGGAACGGAGCCGTTCTGCGATGGCATCGCCTGCCAGCCAGAGTTCCTTGTACTGCTCCTCGAACATCAGGTGCAGCGTATGGAACATTGGTCCAATGACGTTCCAGTGGAAATTGTGCGTCTTTAAATACAGCGTGAATGTGTCAGCCAACACTCGTGACAGTGCTTCAGCAACTTGTGCATCTTCATTTAGTGTTATTGCCTTTTCGATTCCAATCGCGCTCGACATTTCTTTTTCTTCCTCGCCTCTCAAGTTGTAAATGCCTTCCAATTGAATTCATTGCTCAATGGCCTCAGCATTACGATTACCAGCTTAAGGAGGATTCAAACACCACGAAACCGTGTTATCACGCGCGCATGGCAGGTGTTTTCACCGTGCTTTTAACTGAACGGTGCAGGACACGTGTTAACACCTGTCAAACTTCCAGTGTTAACACGCTATTTGGAACTGGATTTGTGGTTTTCGACTGCTAAATGAACTTGGTCTTGTGTGAGCCACCCTAGACAATCGACGCATAACTATTAAGGACGCGACGATAACCTCGCGCCCGATATCAATGAGTCCACGAAGCGTCCCCTTGCAACTAATCCCTAACATCGCCCGAACGTGGTGGCATGTGTTGACGCTCAGTCAAGCGGATGAAGATGACTAAGCGGCCATTATCTAGGTGGCATCACTGACTGTGGTTAACGCGCGTGACGAAACAACAAATCTGTCTGTTGAAGAGCTGACTCTGGTCTTAGGTTGCCGGATGATTAATGCACTCCGTGGGTGATTGAAGACAACAGTCGTTGACGCAGCCGATATCAATCCTTAGAATTTGCGCTAATTCGATAAGTGAATTAACAGCCGAGCTAGATTCGCCATCCATTTCCCGACAAGCCGAACATAGTAGGGCCATGTCTGGTTCCGAGAAGTTAATCGAGAGTCATCGAGCCAAAGCGGCGTTTCGCGAAAGTGAAGAGCATTATCGTGCTGTGGCCGAAGCCGCCACGGATGCGATCATTACGATCGATTCAGACAGTACAATACTTGTCGTCAATCCCGCCGCGGAAAGGATCTTCGGTTATTCCACCGAAGAGATGATCGGCCAGCCCCTCACCATGCTGATGCCGGAGTACCTGCGTCATCTGCACAAGGCCGGAATCACGCGCTACATGGTAACTGGCCACAAGCATATTGGGTGGGCAGCCGTTCAATTGCCCGGCTTGCATAAGAGCAGCGCTGAGATCCCACTGGAAATCTCATTTGCAGAATTCACCAATGATGGCCGCCGCTTCTTCACTGGAATCGCACGCGACATAAGTGAACGCAAGCGTCTACAAGATAAGCAGGCAAGGTTAGCGCGTCACGCCGTTCTGCATGCCGAAGTAAGTGCGGCAGTCAGCGAGAGCGAGAAGTCTTTGCACGCCATGCTACAGATTTGTGCGGCGGCGGTGGTGCGCCACCTCGATGCGGCGTTCGCGCGCATCTGGTTGCTCAATGATAGGCAGAAGGTGCTTGAACTTGAGGCAAGCGCGGGACTCTACACTCATCTCAATGGTGCCCATGCGCGCATTCCTCTGGGTAGCTTCAAAATCGGACTGATAGCTGCGGAGCAAAAATCCCATTTGACCAACACCGTGCAGGCTGACGAGCGCGTCAGCGACAAGGACTGGGCCGGGCGCGAAGGGATGATTTCATTTGCTGGATATCCGCTCCTGGTTGAAGGCAGAACGGTGGGCGTCATCGCGATGTTTGCGCGACAGTCTTTAGAACAGGACATTATCGAAGCTCTCGAATCCGTGGCCCCGATCATCGCCCAGGGTATCGAGCGTAAACGCACGCAGGACACTCTGCGAGAGACGCAGCGGCTGATTCAGGCGATCTTTGATAACTCCTCAGCGGTCATTCATGTCAAGGATTTGGAGGGACACTTCCTGCTCGTCAATCGAAAATTTGAGGAAGTGGTAGGACTGAGGTCACAAGAAATCTTAGGGAAGACCTCGTTTGATCTGTTTCCGTTGAATGCCGGCACTTACCATGCTGGCGATCGTCAGGTGATTGAAACAGGCAGTGCTTCGGAAACCGAGGAGGTAGTAACGACAGGTCGCGGTGATCGCGTCTTTCTTGCCACGAAGAGCTTACTCTCCGACGAAAGCGGTAAGGCTTACGCTTTGTTTGGGATTTCAGCAGAGATAACTGAGCGCAAGAAAGCGGAGGCCGACTTGCGCGAAATGCAGGCGGAGCTGGCCCATTTGAACCGGGTGATGACTGTAGGCGAACTAACTGCTTCGATTGCCCATGAGATTAACCAACCACTCGCTGCGATCGTATGGAATGCGAATGCTGCACTCCGTTGGCTAGCGCTCGATCCACCAAATCTCGCTAAGGCGCGCGACTCAGCAGAATTGATCATTCGCGACGGCGACCGGGCCAGTCAGGTTATTGCGCGCATTCGAGCGCTGCTCAAAAAAGTACCGCCGTCAAAGACCCTGCTTGACGTAAACGAGTTCGTCAATGAAGTCGTAGCCCTGACTCAGAGCGAGATTGTTCAGCACAGTATCAGCTTGCGTGTCGCGTTGGCAGACGATCTCCCAAGAGTACCCGGCGATCGGATTCAGTTGCAGCAGGTGTTGTTGAATCTAATCGTTAACGCGGTCGAGGCGATGATCACTATTGAAGATCGTCCGCGAGCATTGCTGATAGCTACCGATATCTTCGATAACACTGGCGTGCGGATCGCGGTGAGTGATAACGGACCGGGAATCGATCCGCAAATGGCCCATCATGTTTTCGACGCGTTCTCCACCACCAAGCCTGAAGGGATGGGGATGGGCCTGGCGATTAGCCGTTCAATCATTGAGGCGCACGGCGGCCGTCTTTGGACCGAAGCAAATGACGAGTACGGCGCAACTTTCCAATTCACGTTACCCATCGCTGCGAGCGATCTATGACGGCGACGAAACCAACAATCTTCATTGTCGATGACGATCCGTCGATCCGTCTCGCGCTCGAGAATCTTGTCAGCTCAATCGGTCAGCAGGCAGAAACCTACGCTGCGGCGCAGGACTTTTTACGCGACTGCCCTCGCAATCCGGCCGGCTGTCTGGTTTTGGACGTGCAGATGCCCGGACTTTCAGGACTGGATCTTCAAAGTGAGCTGAGCCACGCTGGCATTCATCTGCCGATAATCTTCATCACCGGTCATGGCGATATTCCAACCACGGTGCGCGCGATGAAAGCAGGCGCGGTAGAGTTTCTGACCAAGCCGGTTAGTGATTCGGAACTCCTGACCGCGATTAACCAGGCACTCGAACGCGATCGCCTGGACCGCGCGGATCGTGCCGACGTAGGGGAACTTCGCGCACATTACGACCAACTCACACATAAGGAGCGCGAAGTAATGGAGTTGGTCGTGCGGGGCCTCCTCAACAAACAGATCGCGCTCAAGCTGAACAACAGCGAAATCACGATCAAGCAGCACCGTGGAAAAGTCATGCAGAAGATGCGAGCGGAATCACTTGCGGATCTCGTGCGCATGGCTGAACGTCTCAGTGCTTCAAAAGTACATTAAGTCCGACTCGGCACACAAAAATCACCAGAAACCATTTTGTGCTTTTTGTGCTTCTTTGTGGCTGAAGTCGCCTCATACCAAGGTCTGATAGAAATCAGCCCCGTCGAAGTGTAACTTCACGCCATCCGAAAACAGAGTTCTCATCAAGAAGAAGGAATCGCATTGAAGTATAAGCCTCTTATCGCAGTTGTGGATGATGACCAATCGGTCCGTGAAGCTCTTGAGAATCTGATCAGCTCGGTTGGTTTCGAAGTCAAATTGTTCGCTTCGGCCGAGGCCTTTCTTGATTCAGATGCGCCATTGCAAACCGACTGCGCGGTGTTGGACGTGCGCCTGCCCGGGATAAGCGGCCTCGAACTGCTGCGGCGGTTGGCGGCTGACGGACAAAGCATTCCTGTTGTCATCATCACGGCCCAAGGTGACGACAAGGCTCGGGCGGAGGCCGTTGCAGCCGGTGCAATTGCTTTTCTGAAGAAACCCTTTAACGAAGAAGTCCTGCTGGCCGCTATAGACTCGGCTCTAAAGCAGAAGGTGGGATAACGAGGTACTGAGTTAGTTCGCAGAAAAGGAGATGTTCACATGAGCACGATCACCACCAAAGACGGAATGAAGATGTACTACAAGGACTGGGGCACGGGACAGCCCGTAGTCTTCAATCATGGCTGGCCCCTGAGTGCAGATGCGTTTGAGGACCAGATGTTTTTCCTATGCTCGAATGGCTACCGCTGCATTGCGGTGGACCGGAGAGGTCACGGGCGCTCGGACCAGACCTGGCATGGCAACGACATGGATACTTATGCCGACGATCTCGCCGAGCTCGTCGAGGAGTTGGACCTACGAGATGCGATTCTGGTGGGCCATTCTACCGGAGGCGGTGTGGTCGCCCACTATATCGGTCGTCACGGCACTGAACGGGTGGCAAAGGCCGTACTGATCAGCGCAGTTCCTCCGTTGTTGACAAAAACACCATCCAATCCCGACGGCATTCCAATCGAGTTCTTTGACGGCGCCCGTAAGACCATTCAGGCCGACCGTTATCAGTTCTGGAAGGAGTTCGCCACTACCTTCTATAGCTTGAATCGTCCGGGAGTGAAGATTTCTGAAGGCTTAGCCGATTCATTTTGGCTCCAATGCAGCATGGCCGGTTTTCCCGCGTCATACCTGGGCATCAAGGCCTTTTCAGAGACCGACTTTCACGAGGACCTAAAGAAATTCGACGTCCCGACGCTGATCATGCATGGTGATGACGATCAGGTCTGTCCGGTCAACATCACGGCGATCCCCTCATCCAAACTGATCAAGAACGCAGCCCTGAAGGTCTATCCAGGGTTGCCGCACGGCATGTGTCAAACTCATAAGGACGTGATCAATGCGGATTTGCTCGAGTTCATAGCAACACCGCAGACAAGCGCTCAAACGGCCTGAGTCACCCAAACGCTGCGGCGGATCGCTTAACGTCTACAGGCGGTCTGCCGCATTGTAGAGCAACGCCCGGCCACGCCGCATGACAACTTCGCGCGCGATTTTGGCGAGCGGTTTGTGCCGGGCTACAAGCCGGTGTCAACTGTTGACTATTTGCTGAATTCCCCGTTTAAGGAGTAAGAGCCATCCACAGATTAATCTGTGGAATCTGTGGATGGATTTCACATGAGGAGTTAACTATGACGAAGAAAAAATCAAATATGAAGATCGTGGTTATTGGCGGCACTGGACTCATCGGGTCAAAGGTCGTAACGAAGCTCGGCGAGCGCGGCTATCAAGCTGTGGCGGCGTCACCCGCCTCGGGCGTAAACACCCTCACGGGTGAAGGACTTGCCGAAGTCCTGGAGGGTGCGTCGGTAGCCGTCGATGTGTCGAATTCGCCGTCGTTCGAGGACGCGCCAGTGATGGAGTTTTTCAAAGTGTCAACTGGCAACTTACTCAGCTATGAAGCGGCCGCAGGCGTGGTCCATCACGTGGCCTTGTCTGTCGTCGGCTCTGACCGTTTGCCCGACAGCGGCTATCTCCGCGCAAAGGTCGCTCAGGAGAAGCTGATTAGAGAATCATCGATCCCTTACTCGATCGTACGCGCGACGCAGTTCTTCGAGTTCGTCAATCGCATCGCCGACTCAGCTACCGACGGCAATACGGTTCGCCTGCCTCCTGTGCGTTTCCAGCCCATGGCGGCCGATGATGTTGCTAGTGCGGTGGCAAGAGTGGCAATGGGACCACCGTTGAATGGAATCGTTGAGATAGGCGGGCCCGAGCAGTTCCGTTTCGATGAACTCATTCGCCTTGGCCTCAGCGCCCGCGAGGATCCGCGCGAGGTTATCGCTGACCGTCATGCGCGCTACTTTGGCACAGAGCTGAGTGAGCGCTCACTCGTTCCTGGCGATGACGCGCAACTCGGCGAGACGCGCTTCAAAGACTGGCTTAGCGGGGCCGCAGGCCAAAATCCGACGACGAACTCGCAGTCGACGGCTGTTGCGGCTTCGAAAGGAGTCACAGGAAAAACGAACTAATCCCCTCAAACAGCAGGAGATTTACGATGAGCGAAGAAGAATTGCAATTGCTGATAACAATGGATGATCCAGGGGAGGGACTGGAAGAGGATACTTTCAACCACCTTCAAGCCAAAAATATGCTCGAGTATTGGCTCGGTCAGCGGTGTCAACTGGACCAACGAGCAGAAGCCGCTTTCATGGTGACGTTTGGTGAGGGCGATTGGACGTGCACGTTATCGAGATTGAGCGGCACGACCAATGTTTCAGCCGAAGGTTTCAATGAAAACGTGATTGAGCCGCCCAAAAAGAAATTCGACATCGAGTTTTGCACAGTCACCCAGCGGAAGAATGGAGAGATTGTCGAGCAGAAAGTGTTTTATGACCTGGCCGGACTGCAGAAGCAAATTGGGATCATGTAATGCTCTGCCTCAAAAGCAAATTTAGCCACAAAGAGCACAAAGAGCACAATCCGAGCAAATCTGTTATGTGCATTTTGTGCTTCTTTGTGGGCAGACGACTTTGCCGCTTCACATCCGGCGGCGAAGGCGGTACAAGCAAAGAAAAAGGGTAGGCAGTTTCGGATGGACCGCAGACGCCTACCCTTCCCCAGAATTCATAGCGCCGCCCGACGCTATGAACTCAAGTCCACCATATCAATTCCTCATTAAGGTTAACCCCCATAAAACACGTAAGCAGCAACCTGCTTTTCGGCGTGACTGCGTCGCCTCTGCGAACCGCGTGCACCAGATTGCCATTGAATACGCAAAGGTCTCCGGGTTCTACTGCAACAACC
This sequence comes from Acidobacteriota bacterium, assembly GCA_046732935.1. Lineage (GTDB taxonomy): Bacteria > Acidobacteriota > Blastocatellia > Pyrinomonadales > Pyrinomonadaceae > PSRF01. The sequence goes on from JBKPOC010000019.1 coordinate 9,016, forward strand.
ATCGTCGGATACTCCAAAAGTAATTCGGCCGGATAAGGAAACCCCACGTATCTCACATCCAATTCCGTGCGTGTTTCATCGTCAGGCTCAATGTTCCAAATTTGGACCTGTCCGGAATTCTCAGGCACCTGCGCATAAATATTGAGCGCCATCACGCGGGTTGTTTGCTGGATTTCAAAATCACCTTGAAGCGGGTCTTTAACTTGTGCGAGATCGTCGTGTGGCTCGAGCAGAAAAGTGCCAAAGTTGTTCCAATAGACTGCCTTTGACGCTCCAGCCTCAAGTCCGTCCAAGCGGGCAGCGCGAATACGCGTTCGCGAAGCGAGCGCATTTTTGAAAAGCATTACTGGATTGATCGTTCCCGTATACAGACTCTCTACCGCTTCCGCGCAAGCGTGAGCTTCTTCCAGGTATTGCAAGGTCGGTTTGCCATAATGAGAAGCGCCAATGAGGTAGGCTTCCACCCCATCTTCACCAGCTCCAGCACGTGCAACTCTGTTCGGGGAGGCCCAAAAATTTGCCACGATCGCGCGGCATGCATCCAGGGGTACGAACCTGCGCACGCGATAACCGGCAAGGTTTCCTTTCAGGACTTCAAACACCAGGTCAACATCCAATGTCTTCTCACTCTCAGCTACTCGGAAGGCAGCTTCCGGCAGCGAGGTACCGGTTATGCGTAGTTCCGTCGAAATCATCGCACTCCTCCTTTTACGGCGTTGGAGAATGCATGCTGATCAACGCGTAGATTGGAACCGAGATCGACCTGTGAACGCCGGTGAAGCTGCGCACGACTGCGATGAAACATTCCGAGCATCGCCGGAACGGGACTGATGATCCGTTCCACTTGATTTAGTTTGCCGGCGTGGGCGCGCTTCACCGCGGGCATGAGTCTCCAGTGTGACAGCGGGCGCAAGTGATGTTCCTGATGGTAACCATCGTTGAAAGTAAGAAAGTTATAAATCCGGCCGTAGTAACTCACGGAATCGGCGTATTTATTCCCGGGCGCCGCTCCGTAATGGCGGTAGTAGTTCTGAACATTGACAAGGGCAAGCGCGCAATAGAAGGCGGGCAAGTAGCAGGCGATGGTCCATTTCCAGGAGATGGCAAGAAACACCAACAGCATGAGGAAACAGGCCATTCGATCCAACTGCATCTGTCGCAACTGCACTGCGCGTTTGGCTGAAGATGTTGAAGTCAGCGCCTGGAGTTCGTGCTCGTGTATGCCAACGGACCACAAACACGTTATCGATAACAGTAT
>JBKPOC010000020.1:0-7450 GCA_046732935.1 Acidobacteriota bacterium
AGCATGTTCAGTTGAAACACATCGGATGAATCTATTGTCTCAACCAACCCGCCCGTTGCGGACTTGATCTTGTACACATGCTTGTCATAGAGCAGAAGCAAGCACTTTGGCGATAGCGGGAGGAACAGTAGGAATCCTGAACTGATGAGACCTGTCACTCCAACTCCCTGCACACCTTCGCAATATAGATTGTATTTTACCGCTGGGTTGTCTGATGTAATCAAGGGCATTTGATCTCGCACCGATACAAGAACGGAGCCAAGATCGGCTAGCACTTCTGATAATTCAAGCGCCATCCCAAGATGAAGCTGCAAAGCTTCTTCTTTCGATGGGCGCAGTGCTGCTATACGTTCCGTTGCTTCTGGACTTCCTTGGAATGCGAGTTGGAGCATCTTTTCAGCTCCTTCGCTGAAATCATCGACCGCGGATGGAGTGCGAACCAGTTGCAAAGCCAGGAATGAAAGCACATATAGATAGTCGCGGCTTTCGCGGTTCGGAAGGATCTGGCTATCAATAATCCGGTTTAGAATTGGTGCGATCTCGCCTTCAAATTCTGCAAGCCAATCCTCAACCTTGCCATCGCTCCCGTAAAACTTGTGACGTTGGCATTGATCTCTCAGCCCGACATCAAAGAGGGAACGACCGGAACGAATGTGGTGAACATGAGTTTTCCGGGGCTTACTTGAGAAATGCCGCAGATAAAGTTGTGGAACGTAGTGGTTCTTTCCCTTTGGCATTTGTTTTTCCTATCGGTCAATCCTCCACTTCGCTGTGCGTTAAGAGTAGTGATCAAACCGTGCTCTACCACATATTATTCACCCACAAAATCCTTTTTCTTTTCACGCTCAATATCATCCCGCAGGTACTGAATCTTTTGCTCGACGAGTTGTTTGTGTCTCAGCAGTGACACCGTACTCAGCATCGGCAGCAGCGATTCAAAGAAATCCACGCGGCGCTGTAACATCGGGACCGCGCTCCCAGTCCATCCCCATGAGTCTGATTCGAGAGGAAGTTCAGCAAAAGTATTAAATTCTTGGTTATAGCGAAGGAAGGTTTCTATGTGACGTCGGCGTCGATCTCCCGACATATTTCTAATAACGGCAAAAAGCGTGTGCATGAAATCACTATCACCGTGCCGGCGCTGAATCATCTCATCGAGAAAAGCGTCCTGCTTGTTTAAGATCGCTTGGGTGTCTTTGGCGCCTTCATGCGGTATAAAGAAGTTTTGAAGGTAAGAGTCGGAATAGAATTTCCCTCGCCCTACGGCACGGACCGCCTCAATCAATCGTTCGACTACTGCGCGGTGATCATCTCGCCGCCATAGAAACATGTAATTGCGAGAGTCGTCCCGCCGGCTGATCCAATCCTTTTTGGCGAACATCCTCGCTATCCACTCCTGCCCGAAGCTAGGATCTAGATTGAGGAGCGCATTAAACGAATCTCCGTCATAATCAGTATGATGATCTGCTTCACACGCGCAGAAGTAGGCTTCCTTCAAGAGCCCAACATTATTGACGAAGACTTCCTCTAACTTACCCCCGATTTCCGAATGCTCGGAGAAGAGGTCGGCTAAGACATCGCCGAATTTCGGCTCGCCGCTGGACTTCTCGACAAGGATGCCCGTTACGTGAACGACAACAAATGGATCTATCTCAGTGAACTTCAGGAGAAAACCTAAATCCCTAAGCAGCTCCCGCCATGAGGCTCTTTCATACAACTCGTACAGTATCTGAAGTCGCTCGGGCGTCGCGGCCTCAGGCGGAAGAGCCATAAAGTAGCCGAACAGCCACGACACCTTTCCGGGATAGTCCCCACTAGAGAGGACCTCATAAGCGCGATCTGGCCCGCGCAGTTGGACGAGAGCTGGAGCGAACGCCCACGCACCGAGGTTCAGTGAATTACCAGCGTGCAGGTAGCGATCGAGAACTGCTTCGAACAGGGCCGCATCGCGACGAGCTAGCTGGAGAAGCACAGCAACCACGCGAGCATGTATTTGGTATTCATAGGTGCTGCGATCGGAAACCCGAAGGATTTCAATACAACGCTCGAAGAATGTGTCGAAGTCCTCCAAGCTAAACTTTTCAGTGTAAGTGGCTAGTCGTTCTTCCCTCACCCGCTGATACTCCTCGTAACCGAGATCGCGGCGTTCCCTACGGTCATCGAACAGCAGTTCAGAGAGAGCGTAAGTTTCATTAGTGAAGCGGGCTCTGAGTTCTTCGTCTGGCTCGATCTCAAGCCAATCCAGCAGATTCAAGTAATCATGAACAACGACGCAATCACGATATATTGAGGAGTTAAGTGCCGACCCGAGAAACGGTTGAACCTCCGCTGCGTCGTGGGCGATTATCTCCTTATTCTTTACCTGATAACCGGAACGACTGTGCCTTTGAACGAGGTCAAGCACAGCGGCGCGTAGTTCTGGCTTCTGGTGCAGTAAGAATACTCGCTGCCACAGCGTCCGCCGAAACTCGAGCAGTTCGGAAGTGGCAGAGAGATCGAACTGAATTACCGAGATCGAGAGCTTACTTTTCGACTCGTGAGTACTAAAATGCGTTTGCAGAAGGGGCTCCGCGATTGCAAGAAAGACTCGGGAGGCTAATTCGTCTGCCCCGTCGCGTGCCCTCTCCCAAATTACATCGACAGTGTCTCGTTCGACACGGAACCCATTGAAGTACGAACGGTGCGTCATGCCGTAACGCTCAATCAACATTCTCAAAACCAGCGGCAATTCCGCCGGGCGCTTTTCCAAATAATCGAGTAGAAGAGAGACGGCCGCGCGCGACGCCGCCTCCTCGGCGTACCTGAAATTATCCAGCACTCCAAGAATGCTGGCCGTTGGGGGCAGGTTGTTGCTCATAACAAATTTGAGTTCAGAGACAGGGCGTGGCTCCGGCTCTAACGAACGGATCTTATCCCCTATATAAACGAGTGAATCCGTCTGCTTAACAAACCAGAAGACATCAATCAGGTTAAGGAGATCCTCATCATCACTTCGCTCTTGCAGTCTACGCCACGCTCGATCAATGTGGGGCCGTAAGCCTTCTCTAATCACGTCGGCGTCAAAGGCAACAAGCACGGGGTTCAGTGAATCAATGAGCTGGTAACGGAATCGTGGAAAAAAATGCTCCAGCAGAAGCGAGTAATCGAGGACCTGTTTTTGGAAAACTGAAAGATAGAAAAGATAAGTGGATAAAACCTGATCCGAGACCTTGACGATTTCTTCCTCGTACATGTCTACGACTTCAAGTTCGTGGAGGCCGTGCGCAGCTTGCCAGAACGCATCGGCGCTAATTCCGAACGTGTCACTGATAGCGCCCATGAACTCGGCGTTCGAACGATCGACGACGCGGAAAAAAGCAATGATTCCCGCAACCTGGAGGAGCGTTGTGTCGGTTAAGTCTCCAAGATCGCGGCGGATAGTAGCGAAATACTCGTCGTACAGCGCTGAGACATCAGCTATGCTCTGGATCGTGTTCTCGCGGACCGCGACACTACAGGCCATGACGGCGAGACGAGGATTCCCCTGCGCGATCTCGGCAATTCTCTCAAGGTACAAGTGATGATGTATGTTGAATTCTTCTCGGGCGAGTTCCTGAATCTGTTCCTCTTTAAGTGGCTGAAGCTCAACTATGGCACCACCGCCGAATGGTCGCGCAGAGTCGAGGGCGGTCTCGAGTGCGTAATCTCGGACCGTCGCAATGGTTTTGATCTTCTGGTCCTCGCGTTGGTCGCCTAGAAGCTGTAAGACGTACTCAAAGCGGGTTACCCGGTTCGTGTCATCAACCATGAGGAGGTAATGCCCAGGCTCGCCGAAGTGAACTCGCAGATCCTCAAAGATGTTCGGCCCGCGGTTAAAAATGCAACGTACTTGGACATCGGGATGCGCTTCGGCATAGCGGCGGCAACATTCAAGGGCCAGTCGAGTCTTCCCTACTCCTGCATGACCCGCGATAAAGGCTACGTTGCGGGTTTCAAGCGCCGTTAGCACTTGGTTTACTTCGTCCTCACGGAATCGGAACGTGGTATCGAGAGATGTAGCGAAATTACTTCTATTGTAGACTCTAACGAACTCATCCGCCCGGAGAATCTGCCCCGTGTCAACCTCGACATGGAGTAAATCCCGCGCCAGTCCGCGATACTTTTGGTAAAGGTCGTGTGCTATGATTCCGAGCCCATACGTTGTCAATATCACTCCGTGCCGCCGGCACACTTCCCCTAACCTATCTTCCTCGGCAGCTGTGAAAATAGTGTTGTGGCAAAGCACAATTTCGTGTATGCGCTCGACAGGAATTCCTGTCTTCCCTTCATCGAAGCACTTCGCCAAGTCACCCATGAACTTCCCGGCTAAACCCTTTTGCTGTGTTGAGTACTCAGCGAAAACGTACTTCCCGTCAGACCTCGTGATTAACGTATCGGGCGTGCCCTCGGCGACTTTATCCGCACCAATGACAAGACCGATCGGATTAATCCGATCATAGCCGCGGTATACCAAGTATGAATCGCAAAGGCGCTGGAAGCTGGCCGGATCAATCTCAAGTAGAGCTCTTTCGATTTGAGTTATCTTTGACATAAGCAACAGATAAAGAAACCGCTTGGTAGCTTTTTGCTGATACACGAGCGCGTCACGATGATGGCTTTGCCGTCGATGAACATAATCGTTATCTCTTCCGGATTACGAGATGAACGTAATGAAGCGAGTCCCCAAAAAACGCTTCATTAAGATGCGTTTGCTTGACTCGTTGAGTGACCGCTTGGTGATGTTTGCCACAATCCTCGAAAACGATCTGAAGTTCTTTCATACGCCAACCAGTGATAGAGTCAAGGCAATCTTGTTAAGTATCTAAGCATCGATGTGACGGAAGGCTAATTGGAAGCACTACGATCCAACTCGCGTTCGCAGTGAACTCAACAAGATTGCCAAAAAACGGGTGATATTGCTCACCGATCCTGGAAGCCTGTCGCGGGCCAACCTACCACATGAGGTTACGCGAGAAGATCTAAGAAAGAGTATTCGTTTCATCAAGGATCTCTTGCGGGCAACTGATGCTTTTATCAGCGAACAACTCTAAGGATGGCGAGGTTGGGAAGGATGCCCAGTCGGTTCTTTGCTAATCGGGCGGTACGCTGGAGAGGCGTCCGCTGCGCCCCATAGTCGTGACCACCTTGGGTGCCGTCGTCTCTCGTAGACTCTCAAATGGGTGGATTTCGCCCGCAGCTAACCGCTCCTTCGTAAACTCATCGACCATGACCAAGGGAAGAAGTAACGTATCGCCTTTGATGAGGGAGGATTCCAACTCGTGCTGTTCAATGTCACACTCGAGGATCTCCATCACTAGTGTCGCGTTGGCGGGTGTCCTCCCATCACCCACGCCCCACGACGGGCCGGTCCTGTCACCTCTTTCGATAAGTATCGTTTTCCGGTACTGTCTACCGCAAAGGCTCTGAACTCACGCCACGATCGCCGATGATCTCGCGTCATCGTCGCTCCGATGTTTGTAATGTAGATCTGACTGAACTTGGCCCCTCTCCCTTCGGTCTCCCGCACAGTAAGCGCATCCGACCGCAGCGAAACAAGCAATTTGGGCCGATCTCGTCGGTAGTTTAGGAGACTCAGAAGAAGAGCGCTTAAACCGAAGACAACACCCGTGATGGCGGTGATCGTAGTAAGCATCTGAACTACTCCTGCAGTCCTAGTTGGTCCATCCTATCCTTGTTTCGATAATCGCGAATCGGGAACTCCGTGATGGTGGGTTTCGTGTCCCCCGAGTAGACCAAGACCGTTATGGTCTCGTTCACGTCGGCGTACTGGTCATGCAAGAGCTGGAAGTCAATAAGCAGAACGTGGTCCGACGTCTCGCCGGGATAGAGCACGAAGCCCGGAAACTTTTCGTGTGTATGCCGGTAAAATTTCACGCCTTCGCGGTTCTGCTGTGGCGCTAACGCCATCGAGCTGTTGGTCGGGTTCGCGTAAGTGATCGGCACTTCAACCTCCAAGCGGAACTCCTTCGCCGTCACTTCGCCCTCGTTCCGCAGTCTCACCCGAAAGTCATAGCGGTCGATCTTCATCTGGTTATCTGCGCCCGTCATGAGGATCTCGACCACCGGGACAAGCGCCGGTTGGGGTGCCTTCGTCGGCTCATGATAAACGTTCGTAATATGATACGCAGTCTGCCCGCCTTGCTGGTTTATGCTCGTTACCGCATGCACGATGTTCGTTGTCTGCATGAACTGATGCACCTGGTCGGCCGTCAGCGGACGCCGGCCGACAGTGGCGCCCGCGGCGACGCTACCTTCGTGCTTTGCCTTCCAATCCTGGAGCATCGGTACAGGATATTCGTCAGGTTTAGTGTCGATCACCTTATGGTGAATCGCGCACATCAGGATGAAATTCTCGAACGCCTCACGCTCTTCCTTCGTTTGGTGTTCATTGTAGCGAGGACCGCCCCTTTCCTTAGCCTCGATATGGCACATCTCTCCTACAACAACGCCGCGCTCAATGAGACGGTTCTGGCATCTCGGAAAGGCGCACCGGTTACCCGAGAGGGCGAATAACATTTTGACCGTGGTTTCTTTCACGTTGATAGTTGAATAGGTCGTGAATCAAACGTCGATCGAAAGGGTGAGTTTAGCACAGCGCACAAAACCGCCTGCACGAACTATTTGACGATTTATTGACCGATTCTAGATAGGGAGACGGGATTTCGAACCCGCAATCCGCTGCTTGGGAATCTACCCCCAAGCTGCAAGTGATCCCGTGCTCTTGCGGAATCAAATTGTTAGTTCGATTTCATCATCGATGATTTGTTCGACGGGAATTCCTACAAGGCGAGCATAGGCGAGCATGATAGCGAGCGGTGGTTCGTTCTTGTCGAGTTCGTACTTGGAAATATTTGTGTAATGGATCAAATCTTGAACACCAAGTTGTTTGACCATCTCTCCTTGAGACATTCTTAAGCTTCGTCGGATTTGCAGGAGCTTCTTTGCAAGATATTTTGGACGCGGTCGCGAATGTCCCATAGTTTTAGATCTCGGTAAAAGAGGCTAATCTCTGCGATGACTAGGGCGTACTAGCGGGAGTATCAAAAACATTCAAGCAAATTATCCGTCTGAATCATTAAGAGCAATTAAGAATCTGGGGATTGTTTAGCTCATCTAAGAATTCTGCGATAAATGTTTCCGCCTGTTCTTTGTTCTTGAATATAAATGCGGTATTGAAGTCTGTAGAGAACAGATTGGGAATGCCTGAGATGTAACCTTGAAATGTGACTATTATTACGCCGGACTCGGTTTCTCCACCTGCGGCATCAATCCGCCGTAGACTTTCCAGCATTGCCTGATTGATCGCCTCGGCATAGAGTTCGTCCGCATTGGGAATGCGTCCGACTTCTAACAGGTGAACGTTGGTGCCAAGAATTGCCAGCAAAGCGAGTCCAGGTCCGTCAGTTCCTAT
>JBKPOC010000021.1:0-31083 GCA_046732935.1 Acidobacteriota bacterium
TATCAGAGCAGGTTTGGTTACGCACAAGAGATAAAGGAGCACTTATGAGCGAGAACGGGAACACGAACATCGTGCAGAATGTCTACGAGAATTTCAGGGCTGGAGAAATTAAGGCCTTACTCAATCTGCTTTCTGATGACATCGAGTGGCAATTACCCGAAATAGAGAATGTGCCATTTGCCGGGAAACGTCGAGGTCAGGAACAGATGGGGCAATTCTTCACATCTCTGGTAGATACTCAAGAGGTCCAGCATTTTGAGCCAAGAGAGTTTATTGCTGACGGAGACAAAGTTGTCGCTCTTGGTCATTACGCTTGGCATGTTAAATCTACTGGTAGAGAGTTCGGAGGTGACTTTGCCCATGTGTTCACGCTGTGTAATGGCAGAGTCATAAGATTTCATGAATACATGGATACTGCCGCAGCCGCTGCAGCCCATCGAAGAGACGACTATGATGAAGCTGATGCGCTCTAAAAACCGGATGTCCCACCTGCGAACGCGAAATACCCAGTCGGATACTCGAAGCCAGACATCACAAAGATACACGCCCGCAACGCAATCAAGCGTTGGAAGCGGCCCTGGAAAAGTTGATCCAACCAATCCTTTAGTTGGTCGAGTTTAGACAGAAGAGGGATAGAGTAGTGACTCATCTTTGGCTCATCGACGTATGTACGTCAGGATTTTTGTTTTAGGGAAACGGGTAGAATTAGGTTTCGGACAACATGCCGGCGTGGCGGAATGGCAGACGCTGCGGACCTAAACCGACAGCGAGGGGCCGCTCCTGCCACTAGCTCAAGCGAGCACAGATGGTTTAAGATGCGTTCAGATTAATGCTTTACAGCGAACCGGCTGGTCCAATTATGCTGTAAGTTATTGATTTCACGCCCGCTTGGCTCAGTAACTTAGCTCGCGCTCACAACTTCAAATTTTCAGCCACTTACAAACGTAAGTTTTAATGTTGACGGGAACGTTGACGGCAAGTAACAAGGTGATCATTCAGCGCATCAGCTTTTGAAACTTCGGGTAAGATATATTCGAACGGCTTAACGTCTGACTTTACCAACCAAGAATCCTCAGCTTTTAAGAGAATTGTGACTTCAACCTCCTTTCGCGCACCGATTCCTGTTGTAAGGAGGAGTGTGCTAAGGTAAGGAATAGGAGTGGTTTAATGCAAAGAGAGGCCAAGATAACCAGCAAAGGACAAATTACCGTGCCGCGCGAAATCCGACATGCGCTGGGTGTCAAACCCGGAGACAAGATCATTTTCGAACAGAACGGCAAAGATGTTTCCGTGCGTCCGGTGAGAAGCAAAAGCGTCTTCGCGAAATATCGCGGTATTGGGAATCCGGGAGTGCCTTCTGGCAGAGAGCGCGTCTTGCGCAAGGTTCGTGAGCTTCGCGGTCATGCGTCGAGCAAATGATCAGCGCTATCGATACTAATGTCCTCGTTGCACTCTGGGACCGAGACGACACTCTCAATTCCGCCGCGCAGGCAGCTCTCGATGCGGCATTTGCGCGTGGCAAACTCGTAATTAGCGGCGCAGTCTTTGCGGAGTTGTTGGCTTTCCCTCGGCGTACGGAAAGTTTCTTAAATCAGTTTTTGAAGGACACCGGAATTGCGGTCGATTGGTCCATAGATGAATTGATCTGGCGAACTGCCGGAAAGTCTTTTCAAAAGTACGCAAGTCGCCGCCGCAAGCAGAGAGCGGGTCAACCACGCCGCATTCTGGCTGACTTTCTCATTGGCGCTCATGCTCTCGAAAGAGGGTACAGCTTGCTGACGCTTGATGAAGGCCTTTATCGCGCCGCTTTTCCCAAACTGCACATCGTGAGAGTTTGATACCTTGCTCAAAGACGAAACGCTGCCCCAATTCAATCACTCACCATGCTTCAGCGACCATTGGTAGTGCGACGATAATGATCATCGTACTTCAAGGAAGCCCTAGAGCTTCGCAAATATTTTGTCCAAGCGGTTGCGAAGCTTAGCATCGCGCGTATGGTTTGCCTCGGTAGCAATGTTTCCTTGAAGGTCCTCGATATCATCAAGTGAAAGGTTCAGACGCATGCCATGCACGACGGCATGCCGTCCAATACTCCTCGCCGATCATAATACAGCTCCGAGTGTCTTCCAGTTCCTTGTTGGTAAAGACAACGGGTAATTTGGTTCCGTAAGGAATGAGTTTCCGACTCATCCTTGCAACATAACACGGTTTTTCGATCTGCATGCTTGAACTGAAATGCTTCTTAGATTTTAACGTTCGTTTTCTCAAACGGCCTGACCGCGAACAGCGCAAATGGGTACAATGGCTGGTTCAGAGTAGCGGGGAATAACGCGAAGCTAGCTCAACGTGGGGAGTACGATGACAGGAAAAGTTGGCCGAAATGATCCATGCCCATGCGGGAGCGGGCGAAAATACAAAAAGTGCTGTGAGGAGAGTTTTAGCGAACAGGATTTTCACTATCGCCGTTGGCGTCGTGTCGAAGCCGATTTGATTCCTGAGCTGTTTGCATATGCTCTTGAAACACTGGGTCCGGAGGCCATTGAAGATGCCTGGAATGAATTCCATGACGATGAGGCTCCCGGCGCTTACGACCCAGAGTCGCCAATGAATTCGATTTTCATGCCTTGGTTCCTGTTCAATTGGATTCATGAGACCAAGCTGCCCGATTCGCCAGACTTCTCGGTGACCACGATAGCTGTCTCCTTTTTTAGAGAGCATGAGCTGAGCGAGGACGAAATGAGACTCATCCTGAGCGCTACTAAAGCTCCATACTCGTTATGCGAAGTGCAGGAGTTGACACCGGGAGTCGGCATGACTCTTTTCGACTTGTTTCGCCGCGTGAAACATGAGGTGATTGAGCGCACCGCTTCCCACACTCTGAAGAAGGGCGAAATTCTCTACTGCGCAACTACCCATCTCGACGGCGTCATTTCAAACGTTGGCACGAGCCCATACGCCCTACGACCGATAGCCAAGCGAGACATTCTGACATTGCGAAAGTGGATGATCCACGAGAGTGGCTCAGCGGAACTCACCGCAGATCATTTGGTTGAATTTGAGGCTGACATCCGCAGTTTCTATCTGGACACAGTGCTGGCGATGTTCCGACCACCACAGTTAAGGAACACCGATAATGATCTGCTGTTACCGCAAAAGGTGCATTTCGACATCGAATCTGCCGACTCGGCCTTTCGCGCGTTGAAAGAGTTGGCGGAAGGTATCTCAGAAGATGAGTTGCGTTCAGACGCGACGGTGGCGGATGGACTGATTATGAAGGCTGAGATCTCCTGGCTAGGAGGCACGAGGGAAGCGCGCAAGCGGCTCGGTGGTCCCGTGTTGCTCGGAACGATGAACATCGAAGATGGTAAGTTGATAATCAGTGTGAATTCAACCAGACGGGCGAAAAAGATCCGCCGGCTGGTTGAAAAGCGATTGGGGAAAGAAGCAGTCTACAAGACAACTCTCATTGAACCCTTCGAGTCAGAAGTTGAGAGAATGTGGGCAGCCGCCGCCAGCGGCTCATCAAAGCCACCAGCCGAAGAATGGACGCAAGGAACCGAACGGTCAGGTGTGATTTCACTGGCCGACCTGCCTCCCGAAGTGCGTGCAAAATTGGAAGAGACCGCGCGTCAACACTGGGTCACATGGGTCGACCTGCCGGTACCGGCGCTCAACAACATGACCCCGAGGGAAGCGGCGAAGAGCGAGGAGGGGCGCGAGCTGCTGGAAAGCTTACTATGGGATTACGAACGTCATAATGATGGCCCTAATGAGAACTTTATGCGTCCCGACATACCCGAGTTGCGACGCAAGTTAGGAATGCCTGTTTAAGCGTGAACCGTAAAAGACGGCGAAAATCACCAAATGAACGAATGAATCGTTCTGCTCGACTCCACTCGAATTCTCCTCTCTTGATCAGGACGAAACCTTTGCCTATATCGCGGGCTACACTGAGGGTGGTTTTACGTATGGCGTCATCTTGGAACAGTGGGAACAATTCAAACATGAGACTTCAAACATTCCGAGTTAGAAGCCGACAGAAAACCGCCGGCTCGAAAGGTTAGGTAGGTCGCTGGAATTACTCTCTTCAAATCGTAGAGCGGTCAGGACTCGAACATACGCGTTCGAAGACCGCATCGTTTTTATAGCAGCTGTCATACCCTCTCGTCTTGTCAAAATGTCAGGCACGATAATGTGGTGCATTGAACCAGTTTCATAGTAGAAGTCAGTAGCGTGGTTGCTCTATCGCTGGCGTAAGCGAGCAGATATGGTTTAAGATGCGCTACAAATCAACTGAATTACAGCTTCGCCAATTGGTCCAAATAATTACTGCAATTCATTGATTTTAAAGAACTTATCGCCCGCTTGGCTCAGTAAAAGGGCTCACGCTCACAACTTGAGCATTTTCAGGTACTTACAAAGGTGACTTTCAACGTTGACCGGAAGCTTGACGGCAAGTCACAAACTTTATTCAGCGTATTCATTAGCACCCATGCCAAGTCATAGGAACTCCACAGGTGCTTGTCCGTTCAACGACAATGGAATACCACGCAAGCCGGAGTCAATCGGGTCATCTTTTTCAGGATCAAGACCGGCGAACTCCATCGAATCTTCAATGGGAATTCTAGGATCAAGGCTTGTGCATCACCTGGACTTTTCTCTCACGTCGATTAAACACATCAAACGCGAAGGTCGTCTCAATTCCAAGCTGTTTCTGGAACAAGAAGTCGTTGTTGATCTTATTCCGGAAAAATATCATCTGATAACTTGGACCAATTGAGAGGCTGGAAAAGACCGCGATCTTGAGGCCGTGCTTCTGGCTGTCCCACAGCCGCGTGTCCGAGACGTTGTCTCCATGAGAGTTAAAAAAGAAATTCCCCTCGTCTGAAAACTCGTATTTGAACTTCGACCATAACGGGATCGAGAAACTGGACCTCCAATACAAGCCAAGCCGGTTACGACTTTGCACGATCGGGGTTACTCCCGTGTCTTTTGTGACCGACGGAGGCGTAGTTTTGTTCAGCCTGCTGATGCAGTCAGCAAAAGTTTCAGCCGCATTCGGAAGACAAACCTCATTCGTTGTGTCAAACCGATATCCGCTCAGAGCTTTATACTCGCGACCGATTTGTCCACCACCTTCGAAGTAGTTCGTATCGTTTTGCCAACGCAGACCCATTCGAGGCAGGATTAACACACGTCTCGGTTGTGTGATCTTCAGTTGATCGTCGCCGCTTAGTTTGAACACAGTAAACGGTTTCGCCAGCGGAACTTCGGTGTGAAACGTAAACGTCGCTCCCAACCTCGACTGACCTCGACCACCTAACAGGTTGCGAACTATTCCAGCTTCAGGCATCACACGGTTCTCTAGTTGATCGACTTTTGGATTTTCGTCTCCAGTTGATTGCACTTTGTAATCAACGTTCGACCCGATGAAAAACTCGTAGTCGTGAGAAAAGCGAGAGAAACGAATTTCTGACTTCTCGGCGATAGTGTACGTCTTATTCGCCGTGACGCCAGACGCAGGAACGCCGCCGAACTTGTCGGCAATCTCCTCGTCAGACATGTTGTGGCTCAAGCTGCTGACACTAAAACTAAGGTTCTTCAGTGAGAGAACCCAGATCGGACGTCGTTGAACGATATCATCGAGTTTAAAAGGATCGGAGAAGTTGTGGTTCGTAGGCTTGAAGAATGCTGCCACTTTGGTTCCAAAACGTGGGGATGGGCCGGCGGGGTCAACGGTCGCATTCGTCTCATCCAAATACTTCACGGTCTGCAAATCGGGGCTGCAGTACGGCAGGGCGCTATTTGGGTTTGAAAACAGCCCGCGACAAACAAGGCTACTGATCGGAATCAGCTCCGTGGGAAACTTGTCCGCACGGTTTTTCGGATTGAGTGCCTTAGCTGAGAGGTCCGGGTAACCCGTGTCACCAGCACTAACATAATCCGTAGTAGCAACGGCATAGATCTTATTATCATCGAGTGGTAGTTCGTTGATTATGTATTTCTTGGATTTCGAATCGAAACGAACTCCGATGAATTTCAGCCCACGTGCTCTTTCGTCAGCCAGAGACAGCGCGTTGGAATCTTCGCTATCGAATTTCTTCGATTGCTCGAGAACATTCTTGAGAGCCGATCCCGGCACGTATAACAAAGACAACAAGTCGCCTTTCCAAATGATTCGATCGAGCGCCTCCTGAAAATGAGCCGGGTTCACCAGGGGATTAGCGGGGAGCTCAGGGAAGAAGTCTCGCTTTTGAATCAAGGCAACATCTGCACTGAGTTGTTCCCGCATCAGGCAAAGTGTTAGCAACTGAATCCTGTTGTAATAGTCCTTAGGGTCGTCGTTGGCCTGACATTTTTTAAACCGCTCATCAATTCGTTGAAAAAAGGTTAGTGGCTGAGGCGCGCGAAGTGAAGCAGTGCCTGCGAACGCCAACTTCAGAGGGGTGGTTGAATCGGTACTGTCAGATTCAGTCGACAGTTCCGGAAGTGGTCGGTCATCGGTACTTTTTGCCGGGTCGGCGCCGGTTGTGCGCGCATAGACTCGTTTGACGTTTTCAACTCCCTGAGGCTCGATGAGTGGCGAAGTAAGTTTCCACGCAGCGGTTTTACTGACATTTCTCGCGTACTTCTCTTTCTGGTACTGCGTGACATAAGTGGCATCAACTCGGCCCAAATGAACAATTCCCTCATAACTCTCGCGCAGCTCAGAGTCGAAGTATGGTGCAGGGACGGCGACAAAAGCTTTGGCATGCGGTCCCTCAACCCACGTCGTACTGGATTCCAGCTCGTCGGTGGCTCGCTCTTTGTCGGCTTCGGTGATCACAATCTGGAACTCGGGAAAGTATGCGCCTAGTTTCCGTGCAAGTTCGGGGCTCATCTGGGCCAACAGAACCTTGATGCCGTCAAAGTTGGGATGGAAGCGTTTGAAAAAGTCGAGTTGAGTTTGCAAAGCTTCCACTGGATCCTCAACACTGACCATGGTGCTGGTCTCCGGGTTCTGGTTCCTCCATGAAAAATTGAGCACTCCGACCTGTTCGCCCAGACTTTGGTCAACCACACCGAAGATCACGACATTTTTTTTCGGCAGGTATACATACCGACTCGGATCAGGACTGCTGCCCATGTTGGAATCGTTGAAATGAAAGAATGGAAAGCGAGTGCGAAAGCGGATACATGGCAGAAGCGGCTCTTTGTTAACGCACGTCTGTGCTGAGGATTTAGATCGAAGCACGAGGCCATAGTTCTTAGCTGGTTCGAGCACGAATTCGTCCTCACCACGCAAGGCGAAGCCAAGATCTGCAACAACCGTATCGCCGATCACTCGGAATGTTCGCTTGGCTGGATCAAGTTTGCACCCCGGCTGGATGTCAATGTCATTGCGGTTTTTAACGGCAGGACAGACGTAGGCGTCTTGATTTGAAAGATTGTTGAGATTGCTAACGAGATCTTCCAAAGCTTTCTTGTCCGGTCCCGGTTCAAGTTCGCCGATCCCCTTTATTGCCTGTCGGAGTTGTGTCTCTGTGCTCACCTCAGAATTCAGAAGTTCTCGCAAGCGAGCTGAAACTTTACTATTGGGCGTAAAGGCCGTCAGCTTCACGCGAGCGTGTGTGAGCCATGGATAGACCTCACTACCATCGGAGACATTTACTAGCGGAAACGGATCAGGCCATCCCCATTTCCTTTCGTCTTCAGCAACCTCGCGAGGCTTGATCAACGACGTCTTGATGACGAGATTCGCCCCGAGCATCTGCACTGGATCGAGGCCGGTTGCGTTTGTGTCAGCCATGAATCGGGCCAATTGACGCAATCGTTCAGGACCGAAATAGAGGTCATGCTTGCCGGGGACCACTGCGACATACCCGGCTGCTGCGAGGTAACACGCGACATTGTCGCTCGGAATGGTATTCGTTCCGTTCACCAACCGTTTATGCAGGGCGGCATACTTCGGCTTGTCAACTTCCTTGTAAAAGACCCAGTTTGGACCCTCCTGATACCACGAGTAGAGTTCTTTCTGAGCCGGGATAAGACTGCCGGCAGGAGCTCCTGAAGATGATGGCGGCGGCGGCGGGCTAAATGTCCGGGCCTCGAGTTGCGGCGAGAAATTGTCGCCAGTTCCAACCAGTATCGCACCATCTGGTAACGTTGAACGAAAGACCACGGCAGCGGCATTACTTGGTTTTGTATCTACCGTGGCGCCGGCCTTCGCTGTAGGTAATGAAGGACAACCCTTCAGGCCGCTTGCCTGCAGCGACGGACTGCGGAAGTAACCCATCAACTTTCCGGTATAGATAATCGATGGTGGAGTTGGCGTTGGTTGCTGCGCGTGGATCGCAGATGCAACGATTAGTAAGCACAGCGTAATCGCAAACGCTCTAGTGAGAAACGTCTCCATAAGATCTCCTATCAATATCGAAAATCCGCTTTCCGTTTGGTTATGAACCAGATCGAAATCCATTTCATAGCCACAGAAAATTTTCCAATGACAAGTGGAGGCTGGATGTTCTTGGCTTAGTGCGGATTACTGGTAACTGTAAGCCTCCCTTAAAACCTGGCCATTGAAAACTAGGCTTCAAAGACGTCACTAACATCGCTTTTTTCGCGTTATGCTTGCGACTGCACCGTGACATTCTTTGTGCAGCTTGTATTGATCCATGATCACTTTCAACAATACGGTCCACCTCTCCGATACCTTATTCATCCGAATCTCGAGGTCGTAGAGCTCCGGATCGAGAGCAATGTTGGCCTGGTACTTATCGTTGAGATGTTTGATGAAGTCACCGAGTTTCTGCCGTTCCAGTTCGACGTTCAAGGTTTCTGCGACGTAGTCTGATCGGCATAACGGTGACTTTTGCGGCTTAGACGATTCCTCATGATCGCGCGAGGTTACTCGAGCCGGATAGTGGATCGATGCCGACGTAGAGCCAAGTGGGACCAAACAAAGCGTCAAAAACAGGGCGAAGATTAGAATCTCCGGTAACCTCACTAATCGAACGACGTGCCGTCCCTTTTTATCAGAGTAGTTCATGATTATTCCGCTCCCGTACAGTGGTTAAGATGTTGTTTGAATAATTCCAACCTCGTGCGTCCTCATGGCTTGAAGGACCAGCTACCTGATCTGGATTGGACCCACTCCACCAACTTGACGTTCACATTTGCCCTCATGTGGTCCAGGAGGTCATCAGCCTTTGCCAACGCCCCGACACCCGCTGCGGCGCCGATGACAGGGTTTCCAGTGACAGCTGTGGTCACGACGAACGCAAGACCTGCGATAATCGCCTTGAGAATGCCGGTACACCCGTCGTCGATCCACTGTGGCGCATTGAGCATCTCCAGTTTGACCAAGTCGACCGTCATCGTTTGTCCGTCAAACTTGATCTTTATTCTGGGCGTGATGCTTATGTTCTGCGGCGTGATATAGACGTGCAGTCGACAAGCCGTAAAAGTATCGGTAAATATCTCCTGCGATCTTTTGGCCAGGTCGCTTGGACCGTCACCATTGCCCTCCTCAAAAACACTCGAGTTCGGGTGCTCACCGGTTCCTTCCGGAACAACGATGGTCACCGGTATATCTATTTCAGGACTTTCAAACGAAAAACGCCGGCCAGTAAAAGTAGCTTTGGACTTGATATCGAATGGATTGACACTCAATACTGCTCTGAACTTAAAAATCCTGAAATCGTCGTGGTCAGGAATGCCATTAACGTGAGGGGTCTCGACCGGTATCTTGACGGTGCTGAGACTACGCGCCGTCAGTTCAGCAGTCATCGTAGGCGGCTGACCGGGAATCCAGTCGAGCACTCCTTCCTTCAATTGCGCGCCCAGCGCAACTGCACCTCCCGGGCCATTTACTACCGTTTGTGCCTCTAACGAAATGTGTGAGCCGTGTAAAGAGCCATCCGGCTTAACCATGAGCGGCAGTTCTGCCGAGCCTCCGGTTAACTTCAAACCATCGAATTTCGCGTTTTGAAGATTGAGCCTTAAGGTAAACGCGCCGTGGAAAGTTCTGCCGGTGGCGGGAATAGTCAGCGGAGCTTGCGTATCAATTGCCTCCAACGCTTTAGGAGAATCATTCGCCGTTAATTGGGCGCCGCCAGGAACAAAAAATCTGGAGTCACGTCCGATATCAACGATAAGACGATTGATTGGCCCGCTTACCACCCGGTTGGCATTGCTATCGACTTTGAGTAGGGTTGCCTCGATGTTGCCGCCGGTGAGTTTCAAAGGACTTTCATCGTTTAGGTTTAGTAATCCACCGGCAATGGTGGCTTCGAGTCGGGAAATTTCTCCAGTGACCGTAGGTTGTTTCCCAACCGGCCATTCACCCTTTAGCAGCAGAGCAATGTTCGTCGCTCCTGTAAGACTATGTACGCCGCGGAGATTAACCTCACCGAAAGTACCGAATGGTAACGTTGCCTGATCAATGTCACCGTCCATGTAGAATGACGAAGCCTCGAATGTTTGCCCAACAGGACCTGCTACTTCACGGTTAATCAGATTCAGATCGACTCGCCCATTAACCAAATGCAGTTCGGGTTTGATGGTCGCGTTATCGGTGTCCAGCCTCGCAAAGGGGAGTGCCATACGACAACGTCCGATCGGGTATTTCTTACCTACGAGTATCGTAAGTGGGTTGGCCGGATCGTCGGCTGTTAATCGTATCGGACCACTCGTGCGAACCCTGAAACCCCGGAGTAAACTTATTGTTTCGTTCTCAGCTCCTGAAATGCTTACCAGTTCAAATGGACCTGAGACCGCCGGTGATTGATTGGTATTTAGCTTGAGCTTCGTAGACTTAATCACTCCCTGTTGCAGAGTGATAACGTCGGCATCTGTGAGCGCCAGTTGTCCGGCGATGATATTGATATCAAGTGACGAAATATTTCCCGTTAGTTGGGGCCTGCTGCCTACTTTCCACTCTCCTGTGACTGCGGCGGTTAAACCCCCTTGACCGACAGTTACGCTGCCTTGTGGTCCAATGCCGACCCTGCCCGTAAATATCTGGATGTTTATGATCGATGTTTGCGAAACAGATATGCTGGTCGGCGCTGCATCATTCGCCTCAATAGAAAGCCCGTTCAGATTTACACGGCCTTCATTAAAGGTGAACTCCGTTGGGTTAACATTGCTATCAGCCAGTGCAACTTGTGATCCCTTTCCAAGCGAAGCTGACAGAGTTCCGTTGCGCGAGATAACCGAGGAGACACTTCCCGGAATGCGAGTTATGACCACATTATTGAATGACAACTCCGACGACCCACCCAGGTTTAAACTGATACGACCGGCATCGAGAAATCCACCTGCGACGGTGATTTTTAGTTCATTCAAAGTAGCGTTAAGAGCACGTGTCTTGACTACATACTCAATGGAGTCAAACTCAAGATGGCTTGGCCGCGCGATGTTAAAGAACGCATCACGAGATTGTGGATTGTTAGATTGCCGTCGTGCCCATGTAAGTTTTGTGGGTTTTAGCGCAACTAGGAGTCCGGGATCCCCAGCCGCATTCTTTTGGAACTTGATTCGCTGGAACATGCCCTCAGTACTTGGCACCTGAGGGTTGCTGCAATCTCCGCCCGGACCAACGCTGTATACCGTCTTGATGTTGTGCATTGGGCGTCCATAGAAGAGTTCAGCCGGCACTGGAGATATTTGGAATGTGCTGTTGTTAGCCAGAAGCCCGGGTGACGTGACGTCTCCATCCTCGCCGTATGAAATCTCTTCAATGCGATTCCAAATCATCTGCCCATTAGCAATGGCCGTCGGTACTTTGATTTCGATCGCCGGCGTAAATTTCACGGACGAACTGGCAAGCACACCATTGTGGTAATCGAACTTCACTTCGCCCTTCGTGTTTGGCTGCACGCGCCAAATCACCGGAAAGCCGTCTACGTCAGTCTTCCAGCAACCTCCGTTCATATAAAGGAGGACTCGACCTCTTGCAGTTTCGATTGCATCAACCAAACTTGCGTAAAGTACTCCTGGGGAGTCCGTCTCATTTCCATTAGGTGCAGCCACGCGAGTGAGCAGGCTGACTAGTGGGACCATCTGCTTCTCGTGGCTGTAATTCTTCGCACCGGTAGAATCTCCCGGATGCGATATAAAAAATACGAACAACACCGCGAGTGCGGACAAGAAGTAACGTAAGTATTTCATGAAGGGTAGCCTCCGCTTGTTATCGTCGAAGTTAGAACAAATTTTCGGCAGAACGCCGATGAACATTCCTTGTTCAGTTCTATATGAGGTGAGGTGGAAAAATACTTCAGCACCCCACACTTTTTTGGGATGCACATTAAGTTTTACGTTAAGGGATTTGGAGGAGAATCAGGCTCCGCTTGGGTGAATTGTTCTCAGCGGAGCCAGGAAGGTATGGGCAAGTTCATATACGCGGCAGCGCCTCGTTGAGTCATGCGCTCTCGTTGACTCGGATCAGGCACGTTTATGTAATCATCCTATGAAGGGAATCCTTCGGTTTTGCCGAAGCCCACTCCCATGCACGGAGCTTCATCGTTCACGACCATTCCGGCCTGTCTCATTAAGACCGCCTCGTCTCTTTCGAGTTTCGTTTGGGCCATGCTGGCGGAACGTCGACCGGACTCATTGAGCTCCACTTCAAACCTCTGATCGTGAGGTAGAGCAATCACGTCAAAGTTCAGGTGAAAATCACTATGTGCGCACGGCCTTTCACCTACGGCGCAGTTATTCGAAAACAAGAACTTGTAAGTCTTCCCTGACGCTTGGCAAACCGCATTCGCAGATAAGACTTGAACACCATTAATCTTTAAAAAGGCGCATTCTCCCTGGCCAAGTGTCACTCTTGCGCCCATCATTGTTGGAACGTATATCTTCGTGTGTGGGGTCCGTCCTCCGACAACGTCGAAGTTTGAATATGTCAGTGCATCTGTGTAGAAGACACCGTTATTGATAGTTAATTTCTGCCGGTAAACCCTTTCTTTTAATGGCAGTCGGAAACCGTAGAAATCATCATCATCCTCAACGTCGAAGAGCCATCTAAAATCGTTGCTGTTGGTGTTGCGATTAGTCCTGATTAAGCGACCACTGGCTTGCAGGAACGAAACGTTAGAAGGTTTTCCGACGATCCCAAATTCGATTGTGGTCCCGACACCAAACCCCTCGGGCGGTGTTCGATATATGACATTGTTAGGGTTCTCCACAACGGTTACTTTAAGTTTGTGGGTCGCACTACCATGGTGGATTCCTATCTCACACCTTTGATTTTGGGCGTCATAACGAAATCCCATAATACCGACAAAAGACATCTGAATAGTGGGAGTAGCAGGAAGCGAGTTTCCAATCGGCCAATCCGGAGTGGGGGCCGCCTTCGAGGCGGGGTCGCGTTGCTGTCCAAGAGCTTCTAACTTCGCCGTGCTGGCGAGGGCTCCCGCAGTGGCCCCGAGTCCTAATAAGTAATCACGTCTGTTCATCTTTGTCATGGTTGTTTTCCTTTCAGAAATTTGTATGGCCCCCGATGGCGACGAACGCCGCCCAACTGTAATTTCTTATCGAACGTCCCTGCTGATTTCCTATGGCCTCCAACTGCGCCTCGCGAAGAGCGGCCACTGTCGAAAGTGGACCGTGCTTACGATGTTTGTGAAAACTGATCATAAGGTCTGCTGTTGATTCAGACTCGACCGGCCAGAGTGTGGCGACCACCACCGGCACACCCGCCACGATAAACGGTCTCGCCAACCCGATCGCACCCTCGCCTCGATACGCGCGTTCAATTCCTGTCTGGCAGGCCGAGAGCACGACCAATCGAGTCCGTGAAAACTTCAATGCGTAGATTTCAGACGCCTGAAGGCTTCCTTGAGAGGCGTGATGCGTTATTTGATTTTTCGATTCATCTTCCGAAAGCAATAGCTTGGATAGCAGTGGCGATCGCTCATCGGTCAACGCGTGCGTGGCAAGATGAATAATGTCTGCATCTACCATCGACTGACTCACTCGTGCCGCAGTCGCATCTCTACCGATCAACGGCGTCGCCCCATACAGTTTTGCAATCTCCCTTGCCTCGCGCTCGGCGCCCGGAAGGTTAGGCAAATCGGCAAACTGCTTCCTGTCGAAGCGCGGATTACCGACAATCAGCAACTGCTCCGAGCCGGTCTTTCCACGCTCGGCTTGCGCAGAGCTGCTGATAAACAGGGTTGCGCTGGATGCTATTTGAATCGCGTAGTCTTCGATCAGGTATTTACCGGAGGTCGATGACACTAACGCCGCAAAGGGCACGAAGCTCAGATTGTCATCCGGCACGATTGCGATTTGCCGGCCAGTGTCGAGGTAGCTCTCGACGGGCTTGATGAGAATCGTGTGCAAATCCTTTGCGAGGTTGTTGAGCTCTTCATTCTGATTCGAGTCCGGGTGCGCCAACATCCGCGAAAACTTTTGAATTTTTTCGCCCAGTTCGCCGCGGCTAATCATGGTGTGACCGCTCTTCAAGTTGTCTTTAGTAATCACCCAGGCAATCACCTTGTCGTCCAGCAGGGAGTACTGAACAAGCTGAGACTGTTGAGGCAGTTGCTCTTGAATCTGATTCAACTTGAGCGATGACGCTGAGTTCGAGAGTTGCAGCTCGGGGTTTTGTCTGTCGCCGGTGAGTTGGGCGCCGGTGCTTTTCAGATCAAGTAGAGATCGGGCGCGGGAGGCTTCTGCATAATTAAAGGCCTTCGCCGGATCTTTTTTTCGCGAATACTGAAAATCAACCGCGATGTCGTACGCGTTTTGACCTGTATCGAAAAACTTGTTTCGATAACTCTCTTCCGCGATTTTTTCCCGGTTCCTCTCAAACCAATCCACCACGGTATCCAGCTCCGCTTCGACCGACGCATCGTCACCCAACTGAATATGGACCAGCAATTTCCCTTTGCGCGCCTGATACTGATAAATATCCAGCTTGAGTTGTTGGTATAGACCGATTGCCTGGTCGTAAGATTCAAGCGCTCGCTCAGGATTGCCGGTTTCACGATAGAGCCTTCCAAAATTCAGGGCGGAGTGGGCCAGCACGTTGGTCTTCAGCGGCCCATCAGATAGCTTCAATCCTTCCGCACGTCCCTGCTCGGAGTACTCCAGCGCTTTGTCATAGTTTTTGAGACGCTCGTGGATTAACGCAAGTCGATCAAATGAACGCGAAGCCTGAAATGGGAGTTTGGCTGCCAGTGCTAGGCGTAGCGCTTCGTTTTCAAATCGGAGCGCGACGTTCAGCATCTCCAGAAAATAAAAATCGATCGCTGCTTCGTGATAAATAGGCCATGTCAATTTAGCGTCAGGGGGAATTGTTTCGGCGAGACTCAGCGCGCGAAAAGCGGCGGCCAGTGATTCAGAATAATTGCCCACAACGATCTGCGTGCTCGTTTGCGCGGTCAAACAGCGAATTACATTCGCGTGATCCTGGATTTGCTCAGAAAGAACGAGAGATCTCCCGGTGTAATCGAGCACTTTTGAAAACTCGTTTAGGCTACTTACTGCGTCCGCCATCGCAAATACGGTTTGAGCATAAAATGACCGATACTGCTTTGCTTCAAATACTCTGCTCAGGCGCTCGAAAATGGGAATGGCTTTCTGAGGATCAGGAATTCGGAGGTAGGAGTAGCCTATCAGCGTTTCCGCAAAGAGGTTTTCGACTTCATCGCCTGACTTAGCAAATAACTCTCGACTTTTTGAGAACAGAACGATCGCTTGCTGCCACTCACCTTTGTTGTACAAGCTGACCGCCGACTTCATCATTCCGCGCGCCTGAGCACGTATCAATCGCTCGGCCGGCGTGGCATTGGCATAACCGCGGGCGAGGTCTGAAGTGAATCTGTCTTGAACCCTCTTTAGTTCCAACGCTCCCGCGTACGAGATAATTTTAAGTTTTGCGTTTGCCTCATCAATCCGACCGCCGCTTCTCAGATTCAAGAAGTCATCAAGCAGCGTTTCGACAACGCTGTTTCCCATACGCGATCGACTGAGACTTAATGCCGTCCAGGCAGAGTCGTCGTTTTGAGTTTCATAAGACCTGAGAAAGTCGCTGATGAGATGATCTTTGGTGCCGGCACTTTTGGCTTTACGTCCTTCGAGAAGTTCCAGGTACTTGCGGGCTTCTTCGGACCAGGGCGAAGTGGAGTCTCGCTTGAGGTATTCGCGCCAGTCTTGTTCGGCCTGGTCAAAAAGGGTGAGGTTTTGCTCAGCAAGAGCGCGGTTGAAGAGAGCTTCAAGCGAAGTAAAGTCGATCTCAAGCGCTTTATTCAAGTACTCAAGGCTCCGGCCAAGCTCTTCCATACCCTTCCCCGACTCCGGCTTGGGCGCCGTTCCATCAAGCCTGGTCTTTCCCTTCTCCAGCCACGCGGCGCCGAGATCGGCGTAAATCTGGGCGTTGTTTGGATCGGTCTTCAGGGCGGCTTCAAACTGTTCAATGGCTTTATCCGGATCCTTCTTCGCAAGGTAAACCTTACCCAAGGCATGGCGAACATCGGCATTGGGGGTTTTGCTGAGTGCCTCGAGCAGCATTAACTCCGCTCGTTGTCGCTCAGGCTCATTGACAATATTGGTGTCCGGGCCACGCTCAGGTCGAAAGGGCGCATAGTTGAATTGAGTGATGCGCGATTCCGTTGGACGCTGCTGGTTATAGGCCGCATTGAGCGCGACTAGACTCCGATCAACCTCGGATTGACGCAGGTAAGAATGCCAGAGGCTAACTCCGAAACCGGCTACCAGGAGGATGCCGGCAGCGACTAAGACCGGTCGGACCATGACGTGTTGTTGTAGCCATGTAATCAGCCGAGTAACCCAGCCGACAGGGTTTGGTCTCGGGAATGGTTTAACCAGATTACGGTTCACGGCTTTGGCAAACCTCAACTGTTCTTTGCGGTCAGGACTAGCTAAGAACTTTTCTTCAAAAGTTTTGCGCTTGCTTTCAGGAAAGTTTCCCGCCAAGTATTCATCTATCAGTTCGTCTTCTACAACGTCCACCATCTCGCATAACTCAGGTTCCTTGAGCAGCCTTTCTTCAAATGTTTGCTGCTCGTCGTCGGAAAGTTCGCCCAGCAGGTACTGGCTTATCACCTTTTGGTTATCGTTCCGCACCATTGTCAAATTACCTTCCGGTCTGAAGCGACCTGCCAATTTGATATGAGGCTAACCACCGATATCTGTCATTTGGTCAGTGGCCTCTGCCAAACACTCTTTCATACATTCGCGCAAACGCTTGCGTATGCGAGCCACTTTAATAGATAGAGCATTGCTGGTTAGCCGCAGTTCCGCGGCCAATTTCTTTCTGATCTTTATTTTCGCTGGCGTCAAATCCTGAAAGTAACGCCGAAACAGGTCGTCATCCGCAGTCGTCAGCTTTCCCATACATCGCTTTAGACACTCGTCCTCCAACTCAAGTCTCTTGCGTTCTTCCTCGTCGTCGGGCGGGTCAGGCAAAACAGAAGGATCGGTACCAACTTGTCGTGCCGGGTCTTGAAGATATTCAAGATAAACATTGCCTGCAAAACCCTTAAAGCACTTGGCCGGCTCGCTATATTTCTCAACCACTTTGTCTATTCGAACTGCGACTCGATTTATGACCTCATCAGCCAGCATCTCAGAGTCGATGCACTCACGAAACAGGAAAAATCTAATCAATCCGTTTCGAATTGTTTCATACTTCGCCGCCGCCGCTTCGCGATCCAAATCAAGCCAGGCAAGCAGCTTGTCTAACTCTTTTTGCGTAGGTTCGCGTTCTCTCTTCATGGGAAGGCAACTAAAAAAGACTGAAACAACTCGTTTCTTTAGGAGTCTCCGAAATCGGAACCGCGCGAGAAGCGGGTATCCAATCGACGAGTGCTTATCTCAGTGGTAAAGAAACTGAGATTTATTGATTGCGATCAAATGCCAGCGGCTTGGGTCAGGATGCGAGCGAAACATGCGAAAGATTAGACGGGGTCTTTGGGTCTGTCAACCACGAATGCCGTCTTACGAAGTTGCCGACTTTATTTGTAACTCGCAGACTCTAAAGTAGGTTCCAGACTTTATTCTTCCGAATCAAAATTAGCTTCACGATCTGATCGCCGTAACACCGATCCAGTGTTGCTTCTGCAGGGCGGCAATGTGGACGTCAAATTCGATTTGCTTAATGTACAGATTGCAATGCGGTAGCACAGAGTGTCCCCAAAGTCTGCTCTATTGCTGGCGCAAGCGAGCACACATAGTTTAAGATGCGTCCAAATCAATCAAAACTTCGGCTGGTTGAGCGGTCTTGCCTTCTGCCGTACTCGCTGTAGGCTGTTGATTCTAAAGAACTTAGAGGCCCGCTTGGCTCAGTAAACGGGCTCCCGCTCACAACTTCAGCCTTTTCAGTCATTTACAACTGTTATTTTATAACATTGACGGAAAAGTTGACGGCCCCGATTTTAAATTTGGATTGGTCCAATAATCCCAGAAAATATCACTTTTTGAATCGGTTCGGCTTGTGCTAACAGGCCACAAGTTCACGCGGTGTTTGTTCGACCAGTGAGCGGTGTCTCCAATATTCATCATAGTCTTGGTCGTGGCTTTGATCGTTTCAAGCGCATCAGCCACCGAGAGGAACTGCTTGATGAGTGACTATCAAACTCGCTTCTTTGACAACTCAACAGTGGTCCCAAGGTGCGGCGGAAACGATGCCTAATCCTGTAACGGTTTGAAAACGGATCAAGCATTAGGCGTCTTAGCGTAAGTTTCATCTTTCTTCGCACAAAGACTGCGAACTCATTTCGTCGAAACGTAAACCTTATGTCCGCCCCGCATGTAAATCGCCATCATCCCATTTGATGACATCCGAAATTGAAGTCCCTCATCCCCAGGGTGAAAGGCTAAGCGCACGCGTTTGGTTGGGACATCCAAGACGTAAACAGAGTCGCCATTTGAAGTGATTACAACTCGCTCAGGTAGTAACCAGAAGGCTTGTGTGAGGCTGACACCGAACGCATGTTTTAACCCTGAGTCGAGGCTGTCTCCGATTTCACTCGCGAGAAAGGGTTTGTTTGCGAGTTGTTGCGGCGGTTCATTTGCGGAGAGTAACCAGGCTACCCATCCCTCCTGTCCCGGTGTGCTTAGTTCTTTTACCAGTACGCAATGCTCGGTGGCTTCGTTGGGCACGACGACCAGACGGCTATCTGACACTCGTCTCAACTCTGGAGTAAACTGTAAGTTCGTTACCTGTGAAACTTGCAACGTACTCGGGTCTACTGCAAGGATGCCAAACCAATTGACTTCTCCATCTGTTCCCTTTTCACTGATGGTGAAATAGATCTTATTCGAAGTGACAGTGTTAAGCGTGAGTTCACAACCCTCAGGCGCGCCTTGCGCGACGGCGTCCTTTGTGACGACTTCGAGCGCTTTCGTCCCCAAGAGCCGGTTGTTTTTGAAAGCATAAAGCTGGTCCGTCTGCGTTTTTGACGACGCCACGAAGTAAGCTAATTCCGCAGGTTGCGGTGGCACCACAAGTTGCGGAAACGATGCGTCGTGGAAAAGGCGTTGTACCTCTGTTTCTTGTGGCTGCCATACCCCGCCCGTTGCAGCGTAGGTTAGCCCATCATCCCTGAACATGATGCTTCCCAAACCGGGACTGCTCCAGGTTACAGACTTCTCGGTGACCTCATGCACTGGTCCCTGAGTTGTCGGGGCCAACGCAATCATTCGTTTAACATCGGCGGCCTTGAGCTTAACGTAAGGCACGCTAAGTACTTCCGACATGTCTCCCGCGCTAACGATCAAGCTATTGTTATCGAAAGCTACGTCACCTATCGGCACAGGCGTAAGCACCTCTATCAATGACCCCTTCAACATCTCGTACTCGCGCTCGACGTGACGGTTGAGGAACATGAAAACTGAACGGAGGCGCTGGTTCATTCCTTGACTATTTAATGCCTGCCTGATCAAACTCCTGGCGCGATCCAGAAATGTCGGGTGTGCTCGATCCTCATAAAACGGAGCGTAAGGATTAGGAAGGAACAGATCGAAGGCACTCATCAGCGTCACCATTCCCACTAAGTCAATCCATACTTGATTGCCGGGTGAGTTCTCTCCATTGTCATTTAGACCAAGCACATCATTCATTCCCGAGCCAACCAGGTTTCCTCTCTCCTCCGAGTCGCGTTGATAGGCAACCTGCAATTTATCAATTGCGAACTGATCCGCCTCGGCTTCGAACCTCTGCAACCTACTATCCTCGTCCGGTCTCAGAAAATCGATAACGCGGCCGCTCTTACGATGTAACTGTCTATGGCCCAACTCATGCAAAATAATGAAGCGCAGATAAACTTTCTGAAAAGGAAGTTCATTCAAGCTGAGCAGGGTTGCATAAGGTGAGGCTTCGAGCAGCGACTGATAATCATTAGGTTTGAAGATACTCTCGTCTATGAAGACCGCATCCAGTTGAGCATCATAGAGTGCGTTTCTGGTGGCGCAATAGGTAACTTTATAGGCGGCTGGAGTAGTTGTATAGATATTCAATCGACCAGCCTGGAATGGTTGGTTCAGCGCGATTTCGTCAGTAATTCCGGCGGCACGAACCAACCACTCAAGTTGACGCCTCAGCCCTTCATACTCCTCGGGCGTAAGCTTACCTACAGTGCCCTTGCGCAGTGCTTCGTTGAGGGCAGTCTGCCTCGCTTTAGGAGGCGCGGTGTCGGACCAAAGCCACGCCAGGCCAGCGGTACAAACTAATGCCAATAAGATTCGCGAGGGGTATCTCGTGATCGGGTTTCCTAAAGACACAGGCTTGGCCTTAGCTGCCGGCCGGCGTTTGTGCTGGCTTTGATATCAGGGAACTTATGATGACTGTGCAACAAAATCCATTTTGCAGGGCAATGGTCGTTAATCCTGCGAGATTCCCTCCTTCCATGGATTTCCAAATTAATGCATAGACCAAGGGCGAGCCACACAGGCTCATCCAAAAATCCAATGAAAGAAAGACTGAACCAAGGAAACTGCGAAAACCGTTTATGCTTGTCTCACCGCGTTGCTTGCGAGCTTGCAACTCCCGATATGCAGAACCGAGGACCACACCAACAAGCGTAACTATGTAGCCATAGACCAAAACACGCGCTCCTGGCTGTTCGGGCACCGCGTTGGCGCCAAAACGCAACAGCTCAGATCCCAGGAGATATCTCCAACCAATAATGCCGATGGCCGCGAGAAGTAAAAAAAGGGGGATTTTCATCCAACTACGCATGATCGATTGCTCGCTCCTTTGAGGGGTATTTGGCTAAAGCCTGGAATCCTATTTGAATAACCACCCAGTGTCATCGGAGCCGAAGCGCTGTTCGATCTCTTCGATTCCTGGAATTCGGTGATACACGTCTTGCGAATTTAATTTACCCACTCTCGGATCAAGTAGCTCGATTACACGCTCCGATTTTTGTGTTTCAAAAGGTGGTTGGTCGAGGAATTCCAGTAACTGATTAATCTTGTGAAGTCTCCCATGCGCACTCAAACTCGCTGTATATAAGTCTTCATAGACCAGTTCCAGAAATGGGAGGCTGCATTCTCTGAGACACTGACGCGCTTCCCTTAACCACTTCTGCTCGCCCCAAAGCTGCTGCGAGATCCAATCCGCGTCCAGTGGAGCAAACTGAAACCTTAATAGATGGTCACGAGTGGAGGAATCGTCAATATGATAAACCCCGGATTGTTGACTTATCTGACTGGAAACTATGCGCTGTAACTTATTGGCGCGATGAAGAAATATCACACGGCATCCCGCAGTGAGTAACCAGTTGTTGAAACTAGAGCTCTGCGAAAAGGGCCAGCCGGAAGGGTGCCAAACGTGCTTGATGCCGTTGTACGTCTGCCAGACTTCATCGAGTACAGCAAACAAGCTCGCTTGATCCGACACACGTTGAAGATATGGGGCATGGCCATTATCAGTATGGTTATTGTCAGGATTGAAAGGTTCCTTTAGACAACGGATCGATGGATGTTGGTTTAGAGCATTCATTAGCGTGGTGCTACCAGTTCGCGCCAATGCAAAGATGAGGAACCTAATCCCATTCTTATGTGCTCCGTTGTTTCCTCGTTTACTGATATGCAGTTGTGGTTCCTGGATATCGATCTTCGTCGCAACTCCGTTTATTGCCAGATGCTTATATTCCTCAATAATCCAGCGCTTGGATTCCGTTGAATAGCGGCGATTGTGCGAGTTTGGGTTTTCGAGGTAGAGACCAAGGACGCTCCGCAAAAGCCGGAAACGTGCTCCTCTGGCGGCACACCGAATCCAAAATTCCCAGTCCGCCAATCCATACTTGCGTTCGTTGAAGTAGCCAAATCGCTCGTGCAGAGATTTTCTCCAAACCGGCATGCAGTGAGGCAGGCAGTCGGAATCGATCCACTCACCTTTATCATTTCGGAGGAAGAGGTCGTCTAGTCCGAAATCAAAGCGACTACCGAGCGAAGACTCATCCTGGGTCTGCCAGTTGAAGCTAGCCGCATAGGTTCGATGTGCAGTGTGAAGATCCCATGTCTCGTTTGGTGTCCGCGTTCCATAAACACCTGCGCAAACAACATCAATGTGTGGGTTCATCTCCAGCGCCAACAAGTGATACTCAAGGAACTTTACGGAACGACGATCATCCAGGGGAGCCATCGCAATGTACTGTCCACGTGCCTGACGAATCTGTCTGTTCCACAATTCGAAAGGTCCCGGGTCATCCGAAATTTGCTCGTAACTGATATTCGGGAAACGTTCCATATATTCGCGGATCACCGCTTCTACAGCTTTTGAATCTCGATGGCTGGTGGTGACATCGGATAAGAGCAACTCACAAAGATCGAAAACACTTTGGCGAGTTATATCCTCCAGGAAAGAGCGAATGTCTAAGTCAGCCGAAAAGACAGAAGTAACAACAGAAATCTTGGGTACAGGTCGACGAAAGCTCTGGTAAATCTTCGAAGATGCGAACTCTCTCAGAAAACTCTCGCCAGTCAGTTCATGCTTCCAGGGCAAATTCCTTAAATACTCGTGCGCAGCCGAGACCTGGTCCAAATCGTGGACGAGGTTTGCGGCGTGATCGAGATTATGAAAATAGAGCGGATAACCCACACCCAGGTATTCGCGTACAGCGGGATGCGGGTTGATCAGTATCGGCGTCGAACGGGCGATGCATTCAATGATGACGTTGTTAGCACTGCTGTCATAAAGATCAAGAAAGACAAGATTCTGAGATAACAGGGCATCGTAATCAGCAGCAGGAAGGTATTGCACGAGCTCTACGTCGTTAGCCAATGATGGGTTACGAGTAAGCTCCAATTCTTTTCGTATTAGTTCATTAATGTAGTCGTGGCCAATGTTCAGTAGTACCTTACGAAGCCTATTAATCCTAAGCTGAAAAAATGAGCTGGTCCGTCTGAGCCACCAACCAACCTGGACCAATTTCTTGTCTGGATTTGCAAGGAACCGCTCCATACTGAATAGCAACTCGGGAGTCTCCGTAGGATGCATGAGATTGCATATAGGTATTGAGAGGCGTGACTCCAACCACTTCTTCAGGTGCTCCGAAAGAGTGAAGAGTCCCTGACACCAAACAACACTCTCTTTCCATTCCGGAGTCTTGAAGATGTCATGTGGATCGTGCTGGTTCAGGTTGAACCAAGGCGGGATGTCAGGCGGATTATGCAGAACACCGACCCAAGGTACTCGGTATGGTTCAAAGTGATTGTAGCGGTCTCCGGGATCGTGTCCCCATGCGAATTTCTTTTCTAAGAAACCATCAAACAACACTCCCTCTGGTGAATGAAGCGGCAGCAAGTGCTTGATGACATAAGGCCATCCACTTCGATGATGTGTATCCAACCACTGATTATTTAGATTTATAAATTTTGGCCATTGCGGATTTTGTTTAGGATTCATGGGCCATTCCTGTTCAAGACACTGCGGCAATGAGGCTGTTTGCTACAGAATCCCTTTCGCCAAACTTCAGCTTGCACCCGTTATCATTTCGAGCTGATACGGTGGAACAAACGACAAGAACGCACGCAGGGAGTGGGAGAAACCGACGCATTGGGGACTCCTGTTTACCGAGGAGGATCGGGTTGAAGCGTTCTGCTTTTATTTGATTTGTCCTGTTATGTCAATACCAATTGAAACATACCAATTGAAACACTCAAAGACCTTTATATGAGGTCAATATTCCTGACCATGTTATGGTTGGGCTAAGCTGAGGCAGAACTAACAACATGACAAGTCCAAACGCTTCTATCGCTGTCGTAACCGGGGCAAATAGGGGCCTCGGGCTTGAGGTCTGTCGACAGTTGGCTCGGCGCGGCGTCAACGTCGTGCTAACCGCACGAGTCGTGCCTCTTGGTCTAGCGGCCACGGCGCAACTGAATAGCGAAGGGTTACCAGTCGAATTTCACGCACTTGAAGTGACTGACGACGCCAGCATTAAAATGCTTAAAGAGCATTTGGAAAAGAAATTCGGGCTAATTGATATTTTGGTGAACAATGCTGGAACGGGCGTGCCAGGCGATGACACGGCGCTTGAGGTTGATCTCGCCGTGATCCGCAGGGCACTCGAAGTCAATTGCTTCGGTTCATTGCGTATTATCCAGGCTTTAATTCCGCTTTTGAAAAAAAGTCCGAACGGGCGCATCGTCAACGTCTCGAGTGGTATGGGCGCGCTTAGTACTATGAAAGGCGGACTGGCAGCGTATCGCCTTTCAAAAACATGTCTCAATGCTGTAACGACGATTGTGGCGAGCGAGTTGGCTGACAGTGCGATAGCCGTGAATGCTGTATGCCCGGGCTGGGTTAGGACACGAATGGGAGGTCAGACCGCGCCGCGCTCAGTTGAGGAAGGTGCAGACGCGATTGTGTGGGCGGCGCTCGATATTCCTTCGACAATGCGCGGCAAGTTTTTAAGGGATCGTGAGGTCATTCCCTGGTAGTTCCAGCGGATAGAAGTTCACGACACACTGGTGTTAACAAGCGAGCCGCGTCTTCGTGCATTTGCGGCGACGGGTAGTATCTATTGTGTGTCTCCGTTATTACCTCCGGCTTAAGGATGGTGTACCCATAAGTCAGAGTGGCTGGCCGGCCTTGCTTGTCGAAGAGAGGTTGCGGAAGGCCTCTGCGGGAAACACATTCAACGTAGGCGTCGCTATGCTTCTCTAGCTCGCTAACCATCTCCCGATTAACGAACTGCGGGAAGGCACCCCAAATTTTCCAGACTGGCAACTCATATTCTTCCTGATATTCCGGTGTTCGCACCGAAAACCAGAAAAGTATTTTGGGCTTCCGTATGTTTTTCAATAACCGAATCATGGCTTGGACGTAGCTCAGTCGAGTTTCTTCGACTATTTGTTTGATCTTCTTGGGCTCGTGCAACATCAGTTCGGTAAAAAACTCCTGCGCGATCATGCGCTGACCATCCGCGACCCTGACGCCTTCCATACCGTGATGAGTTGTCTTAAATAGAGAATTCGATTGGCTGCGGGCGGACAAGACTTGCACGATGACCAGGCGTGCGTCATTGATGTATTGCATCAGTCTCGCGTTTGAATTATGGAAAGTTGGGCCGGCGCCGCCGGACCCCAGATTGAGAGTCTCAATGCCCAGCCGCTCGGCAAGCAGGGACGGGAATGGCTTCTCGCAAAAGCAGCCAAAGGTTTGCGCGGCCCCGACGCAGGCGATGTAATCCGGACCGCACAGGCGCGGCCCGCGAAAGCACCCGCCGCCCGGGTGCGGGCGAACGCCTGGCAGCTCGTACATCTCATAATCGATGATCTCGCGGTCGCGATCCTGATAACCCACGCTTGTCGCCCGATACTAAAATTCGTAGCCAAAGAGTTCGATGTCGTGCTTGAAGCGGGCTCTAACTATCTCCCTGGTTTCTTCGTCATAGTATTCTCTGTACGGAGCATGTTCCGTCTTGTTTTCATGGCCTAATCGAGCTTGCAAACCGACGCGTGCGCAGATAGCTTGGAAGTCTGCTGCCAAGTTCTCGAACCGGCCGACGTAATCTACAAGCAAATCACCTGCGCTATCCGTTAGAAAGTTGACGTGGGGCTGAATATAAAGCCCAGTATGGACCCATTCGACAAAATTATTTGTACGTTGAAAGCGTTCGACAATCTGTGGCCATTGTTGTTTGAACTCGGCTGACTCGGCAACTTCTTTCTTATGGTAGTGATAGTAGGAGACCACGAGGTCCCAAGGATTGCGGACGAAAGCGAACTTGTAATAAGTCGTCCATATCTCTGCCGGCAGGACGCGTTCCAGCCGGGCAGCAGTCAGATGGTGCAACCACATATCTGTGATGCCGTACAACTCTTTAAATGAGGGCGAAGCGGGGCCAAGGAAATCAAATTGAACGTTCAGTTGCTTGAACGCCTTTGTGACGCTCTTCCCGGCACACTTGGGAATGTGAATGTAGATGAATTTATGTTGATGTGAAACGGGCATCCGGCGCGCTGCTTCCGAATTTGCCAAGCATTATAAAGCGAAGGCTCAACTTTTAGGACTCAAGGGATTCTAAAGTTGGCTTGGGGAAAAGACAACGGTCTCGCCTAACTGTCATGAGCGGTGGCGCTAATTGGTGAGCAGTTGTCCGGCGGTTCGTTCGTTCACCGATAACCTTCAGCCTGAAGGTTGAAAAGTTCAGCATATAGACCACCCATATTTATCAGTTCATCATGAGTACCACCTTCAACGATGTGCCCAGCTCTGAGCACCACGATCCGGTCAGCCATTCGTACCGTCGAGAATCGATGTGAAATAATAACTGCCATTCTTCCGGCCACCAGTTCGGCAAAGCGATCATATACTTCATACTCGCTTCGCGCATCCAGTGAGGCTGTGGGTTCGTCCAAAATGAACAACTGTGCTTGCCGGATGTAGGCCCTCGCTAGCGCAATTTTTTGCCACTCACCTCCAGACAGTTCTACGCCGCCTTCAAATCTACGTCCGAGCATCTGTCTGTAACCATTGGGCAAACGAGCCAGAAGCGTGGTGGCCAATGATTTCTCGGCGGCTGAAATAATTGCTTGCGGCGGCTTGAGTGAACTGCGTACTGAACCCGGCGCCGCATTAGATATGCATGGCCGTTCGTCCTGTTCGGTATCGTCGGCGTCGAAGTAGGTTTCCAACTTGGCTATCTCACCGATGCCGATATTTTCGTCAAAGCGCAGATCGTAGCGGACAAAGTCTTGAAATATTATGCCGATTGCTCTGCGCACCGACTCGAGATCGTATTCACGCAAATCAATTCCATCTAGTAAGATGCGACCCTCTACTGGGTCGTACAAGCGCGCCAACAACTTAGTGATAGTTGTTTTGCCTGCACCATTTTCGCCGACCAGTGCGATGCGCTCACCGGGCCCAATGCAGAAGGATAGATGGCGTACAGCCCATTCTTCGGAGTCCGGATAGCAAAACCCCACATCATCAAAAACGAATCCTTCTTTGATAGGTTGAGGTACCACTCTAGCTCCGGGTGGTGAGACGATCACTGGTTTAAGCTCGAAGAACTGAAACAAATCTTGTAAGTAAAGAGTCTGCTGATAAACGTCTCCTGCGCCGTTAAGGAGTTGCTGGATGATATCTCGGCTGCGGACGAATGAAGTGGTTAAGAAGCTTAGGGTGCCAAGAGATATTTGACCCGAGACCGTGCGGAGCAGGATGATGAAATAAGCTCCATAGTAGCCTCCCATGCCGAGAGTCGATAATGCGCCGGCGACAAGGCCCTTCCGCAGCGCGAGCGATTTATTCTCTTCGTAGAACTTTTGCGCCAGCGCTTGGTACCGCTTTATCAGCCAGCCTGCTAAGCCGAACATCTGCACTTCCTTCACCGTCCGATCGCTCGCACCCAAAAACCTCAAGTACTCCAACTGTCGGCGCTCGGGAGTGCGCTGGAAGAGTTGCGAATATTTCAACCACCCATAATGAGTTTCCCCGACAAAGCTGGGGAAGATGGACACGCAAAGCAGCAACAGTAAAAGCGGGCTATAAGCAAAAAGGGCGGAACTGAAAGACAGTAGTGTAAGCGCATTCTGCATCATCGTGAGAAGGTGTGCGAACATCGATAACCGGCCTGTAGCTTGTTCACGGGCGCGCTCGAGTTGATCGTAGAACGAAGGATTCTCAAACTGGTTCAGGTCAAGGGTGGAGGCATGCATCATCAACTGAATGCTCGTACGGTTGGAGAACTGATCGGCTAGTAGGCTTTCTTGGACTGTTGACGTATGGGTCAACATTTCGACGACCAAACTAATAATGATCTCAAACGCTACGAGCTTTAAGAGTCTCGGCAAGTCTACGGCTCTGGTTAACGAGGCAACCACCGCATCTAAGATCAATTTGCCGACCCATAATCTTGTTATTGGTAATATGCCACGCAGAATCCGTACTAAAATTACAAGCAGCATTAAGCGATGGTTCGTTCCCCAAACTATTTGGAAAAGTGGCAGGGCAAAACGCAACGAAGTAAAACGCTCGCGCCAAGTGGGTGCTTTAATTTTTGCGGGTTCCTGAGTTATGTCTTTAGGCATGTCCGGTATTTATAGAAGCCTCTTTCGTGTTCAAGAAGATTGCGCTCGAGTCGCATCCCATGAGCAAACTGCGAGCGCAGATCAAGACCTGGGTCGAGCTAGGAAAAAACCGATTGCGGGGTGAGTAGCCTACGAAGGGCACACGAGCACTCGCCGCGACGGCGCGATAATCAGTTAGTGCCTTACTGGTAGGTGCACATGGTTAGGGCCTAATCTTTATTCTTCCTGCAATAACCGTTGTTGGACCATTGCCCGCTCAGGCACAAACTTCTCGCGCGGCGCAGTTATTGTAAAGTCGAGCTTTTCGATGTTTAAGCTTCTTAAGATCGCTAATTCGACGCTGGAATAATCGGCCACATTTTCTCTATTGAAACGCATTGGCTCCAATAGCTCCACAGGCGGGTTAGTAATGATGCGCGCTTTCCCCGAATGGTTCTGCGAGGCAGTATGCAGGAGGTAGGGATGCATTAAGATGGCGTCGCCTGACGAAGCCGTGAGTTCAGTAAAGACATGACACTGGCGAATCAGTTTCCAATAAGGGAAATCATAAGGCAGAACGCCTTCAGGATGCGCCAGCAGATATTTAGCGATGACGGGTATTGAGTCGCAGGCGACGAAGGTGCCGCCACCTCGCGCGCTGATGTCTGTCCAAACCATAAAGACTTGCAACGCTTGCTCTGGTGAATCAAGAAAGTGGCGGAAGCTATCGCCATCTTTATGCCATCCTGGTAGATTCGCGGTTGGAGGTTCCCACGGTCGCGTAATACCGTGTTGCAGATTAATAATGAAAGAATCCCAGATGTACTGCTTGGAAATCCTTCCTGCCCCGCCCAATAGGTCACAAATCGCTGCCCAGAGCCGTGGTGAGAATGTTTCCAATTCAACTTGCATAGTGCTTGGCAAATGAATGCGTTCAACTTGCCAGCTCGCAGGTTCATCTTCCTCGTAGCCCAATCTGGAAAATGCCCGTGCTACCCATTGACGTGCAACGTCCCGCGAGAAGCAATCCGGCAAAATGAGGTATCCGTGCCGCAGGAATAGCTCTACTTGCGCAGAGGAGAGAATTGTATAAGAGTTACCGTCGCGCATAGTGAACGTAAATCACTGTCATTTCTGAATTAATGCCCCAGCCTGTTTACGGCGTTCTCAAGTCTGATTAGTGTCTGCGCCTAAGTGTTTTATAGATGCGACCAGTGCTTTCTGCTTTGCGCTCGCCTGACGTAATCGGCATAGATACCTTCCATCTTCGCGTCATACTCTTGCTCTTCGCGCTTTTTCTTCTGCTCAAATTCATCAAGCCAATTAGCCCAGATACCTCTCTTCTCTCTCTTGGGACTT
This sequence comes from Acidobacteriota bacterium, assembly GCA_046732935.1. Classification (GTDB taxonomy): domain Bacteria; phylum Acidobacteriota; class Blastocatellia; order Pyrinomonadales; family Pyrinomonadaceae; genus PSRF01. The sequence goes on from JBKPOC010000021.1 coordinate 29,842, forward strand.
CTTGGTTAGGTATAAGTATTCCAAGTTAGGACCATCCCCTCGTGGCTAGACAGTTCCGGTTTTTGGGCCAGTAGAAATTCTCTGGGTGAAAGATCTCAGAGCGTGAGTAAATAATCTTACCGGAGACGGTGTCGGCTTCAAAACCGCTGCCGTCGTGTGCATATAAAGCTATTTTGGCATGCTTTGGACAATTATGCCGCACCCGTTTCGTCGATTACATATTTTATTGTCTGACGTTGCTTTAGCGCTTGAAGAGGAAGCCAGATCGAATTCCATCTACCGTGCCACACCGATACTCTTCAAACGCTCATATCGTTCTGGAGTTGGATCAAGCTGATAGTCCATAACTTGAAATCTAATAAATAAGTTCGGATGAGAATAGCTATTATTTGAGAACAGCACTGATTTAAACTTTCCGTCAAAGATGCCCCAGGCATCTTTATCCACCTCATAGCTACTTACTGCCGATTTAACCGATCTGAGCATATCGCCAACTATCACGTCGTTGCTCATTACCAGCACCGCTTCCGCAACTGGTTTTATTTCTTCCGATCGAGCCTTGATAATTTGCTCGGTGGCGAATTTGTCTGCCCTGATTTCCTTGTTCTGGATAATTTGGCTTGGCTGGTTTAATTGCTCAGCACTAAACGAGGACGACGCGCTATAACTCCCACTATCACCATAAAACAAATGTCCCATTTCATGCAGCAGCATGACGGCCAAAGATACAGAATGGATTCGTGAAGGCTGACTGTCGGAATTTTCATAGCGTTTCATGCCAAAGCTATCCCAGAGCCTTCTTATGGAACGAACATTGATAAAGACGCACTTCGCACCATCAGGAACAAATATATTTTCCAACTCGCCCAGTTTGTCGTCATCGATCAAGTAGACCGGTATCGGTCGCGCACGGTGGAATGTGCATCCGTTCTTTTCGTTGTCACATTCAACGTCAACCAAACCTGATCCACTAACATCGCTAAACTCGAACCGGGGCGTCAACTCACTTGTCCGCCAGGTGGCAACAAACCTCATTGGCACGTCCTTGCCTAACACCACGTTGGCGTAAGCAATAGCCCGCTCAGCCTGGTATGAATAAAGAATGTAAGCCTCCCTTGAAATACCACCATTGAAAACTAGAGGTTTTCGAGCGAGTATGACGCGAGGAGGCCTCGATGCGGAAGAGCAAATTCAGCGAACATCAGATCATCGCGATCTTGAAAGCGGTGGAAGCGGGACGGA
>JBKPOC010000022.1:0-31674 GCA_046732935.1 Acidobacteriota bacterium
ATAGGTTGTCGGATCCGTCTGATCGGCCACATCTTCCAGCGGCGTGATTGAATGGAAGTATTGATGCGAGGCCTCATGGACCAGCATTTCACCGATCACGAGCGGATCACGGCAGTCTGAAATGTAGAACATGCTGTAATACCCGTGAAGATTGCCGCTCATTATCCCGGCTGGCGGCGCGGCGACAACAATCAGGCGGCGTAACACACGAGTCACCCAGTCTCGGTACCGCGGCGCCAATGCTCTCAGCAGTCCGAGCGACTGCGCGATCGATTCATGCGTGGCGGAAGAGATTTGCGAAAGGGTTGGGCTCTCGCACTGTAATGGTGGCGCCACACGATCGGGCAATAGCGTTACGGCGTAACCGTCATCGGCGACCAGCGGAAGTTGTGTGAGATCCTCCGAGCGCCAGGCGCCGGTTTCCGCCACCCGATGTAACCGAGACTCATGTCTGGATCCGTTTTCAGACAGTATCCGAACTGTCTGCTGATTGTGATTAACAATCAGCCGCTCCGACTCGGGCAATAAATACGATCCCCAGAGGAACATCGATGGCTGATCGAAGCGCAGCTCCCAATCGCCGCTCACGCCGTGCGCGCCGCAATGAAGTAATAATGAGGCGGCGGCCCGCTGCGCCGATAAAGTATCGCCATTGGTTAACGACTCCATGATCATCGCCGGCACCGTCGACCAGAAGATCTCATCGTTTGGCGGTTCGCTGGCGTGGATGCTGGAGAGCATTTCCGTCACCCCGTTGCCCGTTTGGTCCAAGCGCTGTTCGAAACGGTCAAGAAACAATTCAATCAGCGAGCGAGAGTATTGCGCTGCGAGTAGCGAAAAGAACCGTTGATTGAATGGTTGATAGGGACAGGAAAACCCGCGATAAATGTCTTGTTCCTCTTGAGTCTGATGCATAACCTCTCCGGTCGGGACTGCAGAAATTCCGCACGTGCCTCACGGCAGCGAATAACGCATGTGTTGTCGAGTTTAGCCAGCGCGGATGAAACGAAACGGCGGCAAAGATGACGCCGACAGAATCAATTGCAGATGTCTTTAATCCTCTCGGCGTCACGCTACTACAAGAAGCTCGGCCGCAAACGGCGTTGCGAATTACTAGGCTTCGGGCGGTTGGAGCGGGGCCACACCCTTCGAATATTCGCCGCCCTTTTGGTGGGCATCCGCTTTGAGGTATGCCATTCCCTCTGCACCAGGCTCCTGGTTAAGTTGCTGTTGGATTCTTGAAAGAATCCTGCCTTTGATTTCTTTGGATTGAGTCTGTTCCTGCCCCTTCGCCGTCAAGCCGATGGCGCCGACGGCAGCAGTGGCTCCCAGAACTCCCGCGAGGTTGCCGAAGAAATGACGACGACCGATATCGTTGCCTTCCTCTTCAGCAGGCGCCGGCGTGTGCGTAGTCAGTTCAGCGTTTTCATCTTTCATGGGGTTTCTCCATTCTGAAGTTTTGGATCCGGACCGAAACTAACAACCACTTTGGCATCGGCGCCTGAAACACTCGCCAATAGGTGTGCTGTGACTTGTTGCGTCTCTCGTGAGCCAGTGTGATGTTTGTTCCGACGAACGGACCATGGCAATTACCGCACCGTACTTGCGTAGCCACCTTCGTTGATTTATTAGCGCTCTTTCCTTTATTACTGGACCGAACAATTCTTCAGGACGCTTGCTCAATTACAACTTAGTCCTGAATTCAGGATTCAGTTTTGGGAATTCCGGACAAGAGCGTTATTTGATCGGAAGGCCGCAAGCGGCGCTCGAGAATTACTAAGCTTCCGGTGGTTGGACCGGGCACGGGCCGCCTTTGCAATATGTCCCGCCTTTATTGTGTTCATCCGCTTTGAGGTATTCCATTCCCTCTTCACCAGGCTCCCGGTTAAGTTGCTGTTGGATTCTTGAGAGAATCCTGCCTTTGACTTCTTTGGATTGAGTCAGTTCATCTTTCATGGGGTTGTCTCCATTCTGAAGTTTAGGATCCGGCAACCGGAAACAGCGCAATTACCGCACCGTACTTGCGTAGGCCGCCTTCCGTGCTTTTATTAGCGTTCTTTCCTTTATTATTGGGGCCAAAAATTCTTCAGGACGTTTGCTCAGTTACAAATCAGTCCTGAATTCAGGATTCTGTCGGGGAATTCCGGACGGGCCATTAATCGATCGGAAGGCGGCAAAGAGTAACAGCCGAGTTAGTCGGCGCTCGGAGTGATCGGCGCCGGGCTCTTTAAATACTCATTTACTTTATTGTGTTCATCGTGCTTCATGTACGTCATCGGCTCTTCGCCTTCTTTGCGGTTAAGTTGCTGTTGGATGCGTGAGAGGATCTTGCTTTTGACGTCTTTGCCTTCGATGGTTTGCGTATGTGGTTTATTGAGTTCATCTTTTTTCATTGCGGTTCTCCAATCCCTGAACTCCTGGTTATGCATTCGTCCCGTATTCCGGATTCAATTTGGGAATTCCGGACAGGCGGATGCCGTGCTTTTTAATCCGGTCATAAAGAGCGCTACGCGACAATCCGAGTTTCTTCGCCGTTTCCTCAACGTTCCCATTTTCAATTCGCAGTACCTGTTCGATATGCCGGCGCTCTAACTCTGAAAGCGTCATCTGTCGCTTCTCTGAAACTGCCGGATCGTTTGCTAAGTGCTCGTGCTCGAGCTGTAGATCCTCGACGGTGAGCATCGCGTTTTCGCAAAAGATGGCCGCGCGTTGCAGACTTTGGCGTAACTCCCTTAAGTTTCCCGGCCAGGGATACGTTTGCAAACGCTTCTCCAACTCCGGCGACATAAGAAGCTCATCGCGCCCTTGATCGATGGCGATTCTCTTAAGCATCTTTCGAGCCAGGAGTGGAATGTCCTCGACTCTTTCCCGCAGCGCCGGCAACTTTATTGAAAACGTATTGATCCGATAATAGAGGTCGATGCGAAATTTATGCTCGCGGACGAGGTGCGAGAGATTTTTGCTCGTCGCTGTAATGAGGCGGATATTCACGTGTCGTTCGCAGACGTCGCCCAATCTGCGAAAGCGATTCTCCTCGAGTACTTTCAGGAGTCGCGGTTGGATTTGCAAATCGAGATCGCCGATCTCATCAAGGAAGACCGTGCCGTTGTTAGCAATTTCAAACAATCCTTTCTTAGTGGCAACGGCTCCGGTAAACGCTCCTCTCTCATGACCAAACAGATCAGATTCCAGCAACTCCCGGCAAAGGGAAGCACAATTCAAATCGACAAACGATTGATCCCGACGAGCTCCGTGGTAATGCAGCCAGGAAGCCAGAACTCCTTTGCCGGTTCCCGTTTCTCCTTGAATGAGAACAGGCTGATCTGTAAGCACAAACTTTCTGGCCTTCTGCTCGATCGCACGCATTGCCGGGCTCGAGCCAATAAAAGGATCGAGTAAGAGAGACGGTTTCCAGGATTCGCCATCCTGGCCAACATTCACAAGTTGGGAATTTTCCGGCAATCTCACGACTGAATTTTTCCACAAATTTGAGGCTGGGGTTTCTTGCACGCAAAGAGTTCACAAAGCGATCAAGTTTCACGGCGCGAGCCGTTTGCTTTCGACGAGATTTACAAGCGCACCTACAAATCGACGCCAAGCCGGAGCAAGCCGACTGCGGAGGGCGACCTCGTCAGGCAGGTCCCTGTCCGTTGCAGTCAGTTCAGGCGCATGATGAAAGGGGTACGTCTTGGTGAACAATACTGCGACCATCCTCCCCCTCGGAGTTAATTGGTATCGTTGCTTGTGCTAGTCTCGAGATCAATTCTTTCCATCTCAGCCGCCTTAGATCATATGTTGCCTGTCGGCTGGCATAGTCTTCATTGAGTAATCGCGAAGTGAACTTGACCACTCGACGGTGAGTGACGCCGTCGATCACGTGGCCGAAATTGAGGATTGGCTGCAGCACTGCCATCGCTCTCCGGTCGCCGAAGCGGATTCCTGTGGCGCGAAGACCTTTTCAGTAGTGGTCGGTCGGGGCCTTTTTGGTTGAAAGTCTCCACATCCGGAACGGCATCGTGCGAGCGGCGCGGGCATCGCATAGTTGCCGGTTGGCGTTGTTGCCAACTGCTCTTAGAGCATTCGATTTTTTTCGCCGTGAATTTGCGCGCGATTGCAAATCCCGACTGTCATATATGACGGTCTCGATCGTAGCGCCCGCCCTCTTGGAGTAGCTGGTCAGCGCCGAGATAAACTTTCAATAGCCTGCGGAGCGGCGGAGCCGCAGTTAAATAAGTTAGCCATTCATCTGGGACCAAAGCTCTGGGCGAGTGGGGAAGGGATGAGATGTTATTGACCGCGCCGGATAGTGTCAAGATATTTATTAATGTTTCTCTGTTGCAAAGACGCGTTTATGTTTTGGGGCGTTTGTCCGCAGGATCGAGGGATGAGTGTTTGTGGTTGCGTGAGTTCGACTTAAGTAGTTTGTGGCGGTCAGATATCTGCTGCGCTGATGTAACCGGTTGGTGCAGTCAAACAGGAAAACGCTCTTTGACGATTGCGAAAGACGTCGGTAGATCGCGTCCAGCGCCTTATGCGTCACCTCATTCGCGACTGGACTTGCGCCGGGTCAACAGTGCTCTGGGTAACTGTGGCAGCGAAGATTTTCGTTTTCACGATCTGTCGCCACACTTGCGCGACGCGCTTGGTGATCGGGGTGCCAGCGCTTTCGAGATGGACTACTGATCCGCGAACGAGGCTTGGCTACATAGCCGACCGCCCTTCACGGTCGAATCGTGAAGGGCGCACCAAATTTCGGTCCAGTTACGGGTTGGTCTATTGCTGAACGAATCCACAGCAGCGGTCAAGAAGGAGCGTTCCTCACAATATGTGTTTACCTAAAATGGTTCGCTCCAGTGCTCAGCCGACCACCTTCCGAGAAAAAGTATCGAGGATGACGGCCAAGTAAACGAACTCCGCTTGCAGCCGAATATAAGTAATATCAGCCACCCAGAACCGATTGATGCCGGTCAATTTTAGGTGGCAAGCGAGATTCAAATACACTTCAAGTTCGTGTTTTGACTCAGTCGTAAGGGCATCGCCGCTCTGCAATGGTAGCGGCGAAGGGCGATCTTCCATCCTGCAGGTGGAAGTGCCCTCCGCCGAAGACGCTCGCGCTAAAACGTTTGACGTCCATCGGATCTAACGAAGGCCGTCGGGCGAGTCGCTCGTGCGCTTGCTTCGCGGATCGGGAGGATATTGTATTGCGGAAATCGGGTAACAAAGGATCAAAGCGACAGCGGCGGTCATTGAATGAGAGTATTCAGATATCTGTCAATGTGCATTGTGAGCCTAACTCCTTAATAGTGACGACGACGCGTGATCGAGGTACAAGGTTACGTATTCGTGCGTCTGCAGTATCGAAGCGGGATGCACCGGATTTACATTCAGCTCGACACAGACTTTCACTGCTTCTGCCTTTCTCTGGTCCGGAACTATGCACAAGATTTCACGGCTTCTGAGGATCTGTCTGATCGACATCGAAATCGCCTGACCCGGGACTTCATCAACGCTTTTGAACCAACCCTCGCCAACTTGTTGTTGGCGACATGCCTCATCGAGGTTAACCACAATGTATGGTTCGTCAGTGTCAAAGTCGGCCGGTGGGTCGTTAAATGCAAGATGCCCGTTTTCACCTATGCCAACAAACGCAACGTCAATCGTTTGTTGCGTGATGAGTTGACCAACGCGTCGACATTCATCATGGACGTCATCGGCTTCACCATCGATAAAATGAAAAGCGCGCGGGTGAATGCGGCTGACAATTCGTTCCTTTAAATAGCGGCGAAAGCTCGCAGGGTGCGACTCCGGCAGCCCAACGTACTCATCCAGATGAAAGAAGGTGACTCTGCTCCAATCGACGCGCGCAAGCATTAACGCGTCAAGGAATTCAAACTGCGATGCTCCCGTTGCCGCGATCACGTAAGCAGAGTCACGTTCGTCGATCGCGTGATTGATAATAGCCGCCGCGTCTTTAGCAGCAGCCTGGCCAAGCTCAGCCTTCGTCGTAAAAATTTTTATCTGCAAACTACGCTGCCTTTTATGTGAGACTCTGCCACGCGCCTGTTGCTGAGGATCTTTCCACGGCGTCCAGCACTCGCTGATTTTTCACGCCATCTTCGAAGTCAGGAGCCGGCAATCTTTTTTCAGCAAGGGCTTGCAACAACTCAAAAACCGTGTGCGTGAAAGTATGCTCGTAACCGATGATGTGACCAGGAGGCCACCAGCCTTTCACGTACGGATGCGTTGGGTCAGTTGCCTGGATGGTTTTGAAGCCGCTGTTTGGGCCTTCGTCTGAATAGAACTCGAGCTCATTCATTCGCTCCAGATTGAAAGCAACGCTGCCCTTGCTGCCGTTGACCTCGAAGCGATTGAAATTCTTGCGTCCTGATGCGTAGCGAGTTGCTTCGATAGAGCCGATCGCTCCGTTCTTGAATTTGACGAGTGCGAGGGCAGCGTCGTCGACGTCGACATGGGCCATATCGTCGCTGTTGGCAATAGGACGTTCACTAACGAACGTTTTGAGCATTGCGGACAATTCCGAAATCTCGCCGACGAGATACCGTGCCAGATCTACTGAATGGGAAAACAGATCCCCCAGCGCTCCGGAACCTGCTTCAGACTTATTTAATCTCCAGCGGGTCGGAAATTCGGGGTTACGTAGCCAATCCTGCAAATACGTCGCTCGATAGTGATAGATGGTTCCTATTTCGCCGGCTTCGATCAACTGGCGCGCGAGCGAAACGGCGGGGGCACGCCGGTAGTTATGACAAATCATGTGAACGCAGCCATGGTCCTGTGCGGCTTTGAGCATCGTCTCGGCCTCCGCAAGGGAATTGGCCAGCGGCTTTTCGCAAAATAGTATTTTTCCTGCCCGCGCTGCAGCGAGTGCAATTGGTGCGTGCGTGTAACCCGGTGAACATATGTCAACGACGTCGATGTCGTTTCGGGTTACTACTTCCTTCCACTCAGTCGCATATTCCTGCCATTCGAAGTGGTCCGCTACTCGTTTTACTTCAGTCTCATTCCGTCCGCAGATCACTTTCAACACTGGCTCATAAGGGACATCGAAGAAGCTGCGTACTTGTCGCCAGGCGTTGCTGTGCGCACGTCCCATAAACCCGTAGCCAATCATTGCTATGTTTAGTTTCTGCATTCAAATTGCTCGCGCAATGTACTCGGCGGAACGGAACGCGAGAGCCATGATAGTGAGTACTGGATTGAAGCCGCCATTCGTAACGTGAAGCGATCCGTCGACAACAAATAGATTGTCATGGCTGTGAACGCGTCCCCATTCATCCGTGACTGAAGTTTTGCGGTCGCTTCCCATCCGGCACGTGCCGGCTTGATGTTGTCTTCCGCTCAATATCAGTCCAGGCTGCGTGCTCCAAACTTTTTCACATCCACTTGCGCGCAACCACTGCTCGCCACGTTCTCGCATAAACTCCGCCGCGTCGACCGTAGCAGGGTGTGTAGTGCCACTAAGCCGCGCCACTGGAATTCCCCACTTATCGCGCACAGTATCATCGACAGTCACTCGTCCCTCTGGATTCGGAATATCCTGTACCGGCCCGCGAACATGCATTACACGAGTGTAGTTGTCGCGCATAAATCTCTTATTCTCCACACCCCAGCGCGGAAGATCAGGTGGCAACGAGTCGTACCAGAAATCTATCGGCGGCTTAATAAAATCATCCGCGAGCATGCCGCCGCCGATGATTCCAGGGTTGTCATGATTGAACTGAATAGTCGCGATCGTTACGCCTGGCCCAATCCCGTTGAATACTTTCTCTGGCGATAAGCCATAAGCACGAGGATAGAGGTGACCTTGTAGATTCCGTCCGACTTGATCATATTCGTTACCCAGACCGGCGGGATGAAACGAAGACCGGGAATTCAACAGCAGCCGCGCTGATTCGATCGCACCCCCCGAAACGATAACTATTCTAGACCGTGCGGTTTCATGGTGAGAGTTGGCGAAGTAAGAGACACCGATGACGTTTCCGCGGTCATCCGTGTCGATCGCTTCTGCGACTGCCGATGTCTGGAGTTCGCAATTGCCGGTCGCGAGTGCACGCGGGATCACGGTATTCTGCGTGCCCGTCTTCGCATCAGTGGGGCACGCGAAGCCGACGCAGTACTTGCAAGCGATGCAGGAGGCGCGCCCTCCATAAGCTTCGGTATTGATCAATAAAGGGACAGGCGCCGTTCGCCAGCCAAGTTGTCGCGCGCCATACTGGAGAGCACGAGTGTGTGGACTCGGCGGCACTGGCGGCAAAGGATAGTTTCGCTTGCGAGGAATCTCGCTGCGAATACCATTGCCATCTCCAGCCGCTCCGAGCTCCCATTCTGCGCGTTCATAGAAAGGCTCCAGCGTTTCGTATGTGATGGGCCAATCCGCGAGCGAGCTTCCCTCGGGAACGCGATACTTGCTCGCCATCCGGAAATCATCCGGATGAAAACGCCATGCCTGTGCTCCGTAAACGCGCGTCCCGCCTCCGACGCAGGCGGCGTTGTTGTGGTAATCAAGCTCATGCGGTTTGACCAGTCGCGACCGGCCTTGAGGATCGACGAAGACTCGCGGATTACCAATCAATTCAGGACCAGCGTTATGACCATAGATCGCGAGCCGTTGATTGCGCAGGTGATCGCGACCCACGTCGGCAAAACTCAAAGCCGCACCCTTTTCCAATAGCAAGACACGTTTGCCGGCCTCAGCAAGCACGCAAGCGACGATACCACCTGCTGCTCCTGTTCCGATTATGATGGCGTCGTATTTCTTCATGAGTCTAGGGCATCTTCAAAACCGGTCATTACCCACGACGCCCGCCCGCGATTTCCACCTTGTTGCGGATCGCTGTAATAACCCTCGGCAGTAACGTTCACCAGCATTGCGAAAAAACGTGCGGCTGCGATGGGCCATGAAGTATGCAGCGCGCCAGATTCGATGTCTTTGAGTATTGAGATCTGCTGATCGCGTATCAGACCGGCAAACGGCGCGCTGTATGTTGCAAGCGCTTCGCTGTCTACGGCTTCGATGCCCGCCCGAAAGAATTCAGCGTGTCCCGCAAGATCCGTCCGAAAAAGCCGGTCGATGTAATCGCAGACACCGGCATCGTAGGCGCCAGGAAAATCGTCGGGAGGAATCAAGCAATCGACAACCGCGCGAAGAGTATCTGGATCCATGACCTACTTGAGTTCGATCGATTTTTCTATAACGGCGCCAGTCGTGACATCGGTAGCACGGACCATGTATTTGCCGGTTGGATCATTCAAAGCAAAGGGCAAATGAAATGTGCCCCGGCCATTTTCGATCAGCACGTTATTCGAATAGAACGGCAAACGAGAGCCGTCCGGTGCATAGACGTGACAACGCACCAGATTCGGGCCTGCGGTCGTAGACTTCAGACTGAAGGAGACAGCCTCGCCGGCGTGTGCCGAAACAGGGCCTTCAAAGTTCAGTTCGTTCACTTCGGGTGTTAACGCCAATACGAGTGCGTCGCCGACCAGAATTGAGCCGTGTATAACATCGGTAAAGCCCAATTGTTTTCCTGCTCGAACATCAGCCACATAAAACTTGCGCGGGAGTTTGATCGTCAATTCCTGCTTCGCCACCTGCCCGAGGTTCGCGTCGTTGTAAGTCGTGACCCCGTCCTGCCCAACTACGCCCGCGACAGCAACATTCTCCTTCACGATGGCAACGATCTCAGCGTTGCCAAATTTGTAACGGGCAATTTGTGCCTGTGGTAACTGTTGACCATCCGGCGATGTCACCTGAATGAAAAGCCGGACGCCGGCTTTGCTGAAAATCGGATTTGCTAGCTGACGATAAGCGGCGCCGCCAAATTTTGTCGCCCGCTGTTTTGCATACTTATCCCATGCAGTGTTGAGATAAATGGTCCAACCCTTTCCGGTGCGGTTCACGATCGCGGCGTCGCCGTTCTCGCTTTTGAGAAGTGCTGTTCCACCTGAAGCTCTGACGTCAGGCTCTGCGATAGGTATGTCCGAAAGATCCTGTGGCAAGCCCCATTCAATACCCGGCGACAACCTGCGAACCTCACCGGAAGCCAGTTTCAACTGCCGCTTATCAGCATCAACTGTCGTGATGCCAAACAGCTTGTTCACTCTGTCATTCTTTTGAAATGCGCAATGCTGATCGAGCCATCCCGGTGCTGCATCGGCAATGACCACACCGCCACGGGCAACAAACTGCTCGAGCTGTTGAACTTCTTTATCCGAGAGCGCGAACACGAGCGGCAGGATTACGACTTTGTATTTGTCGTTTGCGATCCCCGTTTTTGCGACATCTTCCGACGATACAAAGTCAAACTGCAGGCCGAGGTCCTTGATCGTTTTGACCCAACCGTCTCGATTCGCTGAAAAGCTCAGACGAGCTTTATCCGCAACTTCGTCATCATCGTCGCTGCTGCGCTGGTGATAACCGAGAATACTGGCGGCGTGAATTGACGGCATTGAGTAGTACAGCGCTATCCCATCCTGTTGCCTGACTGACTCCATCAACAGCTTTCCAACTGCCTCTGAGCGCAGTGAGCTGAAAGCCTTGCCCATGTCGCGCGCGGACGCCGAGTGAGTGAAATCAGGATTTAGAAACGAGTACATCCAGAAGATATTGGGATGCAGGACGTTGTGAATCGCGGCGGTCCAAATCGCGTTCTGAACCGCAAGTCCGTGCGATCCGTATCCGGTCCAAAAGCCAATCATTGCGTTTGGTTTCGCGAAGGACCTGTGCATGTCCCATTGATTACCGCCGTCGTAGGAAAGGAAATCGTCGATCACACGATCAAGACGCGACCAATCGGCGCCGTTGTAGGCATTTGTTGCCTGTGTGCCGGAAACTGCGATATGTGCATCCGGATCTCCTTCGATCGCCGCGTCGCGAGCGGTCTGGTAAGCCCGCGCAAAAGTGATTTCCATGAACGTCCGGTGATCGGCCCACGGAGCAAAGTTCCGCGTCTTCCTTGCCTCTTCAGTCGTGTACGGCACCACCGAATTCCAGTCGCTAAAACTCGTGCGCCATTCGTTGTTGAGGGCCGTGAGGGTTCCGTACTGCTGTTGCAACCAGAGGCGGAAGTCTGCGAGCGTGTGTGGGTTCCAGTCGAAGTCGACAGCGTCGCCGTATGAAGTCAGCGAGCCTTCGTCACCGACGAAGTAGTAATCCATGTTGTAGCGCGCCTTGTTACGAGCAGAGGCGCGAACGATGTCAGCAAGATTTTTCAGGACGGCGGGATCGTTGAATGAAGGCGTCCGCTGGAGAAACTTCTTGTCGCCCGTGCGTTTGTACAGTTCTTTTTTCGTGAGATAGCCAAGGGCTTCAAAGTCTCCAGTCTTTTGATAGTCCGCAATGGCACGCTCCATCGCCTCGGGTGTGGTTGGCCCACGGTCGTACCAGTAAACTCCAAACGTGCCGCGCGGAATGTTCAGCGAATTATCAACGTCATTTGACCAGGTGAAGCCAGTATCAGCGGCCGCGGCCCGAACCATCCTCATCTGCGCGTCTTGCAAATAGTGTTTTGTGCCGCCAAATGAAACGAGCGCCGTGTACTCTTTCTCGCGACGTGTATCCTGGACCACCATCGCGGGTTTTGCTCGCAGTTGATCGACGAGCGCGCCTCGATCGTCAACCAACTCGCCTCTGACTAATGCGAACTTCCCGAGAAAATCCCTGAGCGGAAAAGTGAAGGTGCGTTCACCGCGTGCGGGAGCGGAGATGTTTCCGAGTAGGCGACCCAGATCATCCCATACCTGCATCCGCATTCGTAATCCGTTCAGATTGCCGGACGCTCGCAATACGGCACTCAAGGTCTCACCACGCTTGTACACGTCAACCGCGGTCTTTGTGCTGGTCATCATCGCGCGCTTTGGAGTGGTAAACGTTGCCGCGCCCCAGTTGAGAGTTGAGCCGTCATTCGCGTCGCGAATAATCACGTTGAATATTTGCCGGCCGCCGGGCCAACCGAAAGCGGGTTGCAGTTCAGACGCTGACATCTCAATCGTGTTTGCACCGGAGCTCAGGATCTTGTCGACGGTCGTCGAGCCGAGTGCCTGGCCAAATTCATTGCGGCCGTTGACTTCGATTCGTACCGCTTGCCGGCTTGCCGCGTTGAGCAAAAGCTTCAGTCCCGCTTCGTTTGCTGTCAGCGACTGGATGCGAACAGGAGTAGTTCTTCCCGTGGCCCACAGCAACGCGCGCGCGAGTAATGAGTACTGGTATTCCCAGTAGTCCCAGTAAATTTTGTTCTCGATGGGGTTGATGCTTTGAGGAGTGAATCCTTCCTCGAGGTATGCCATTGCGACGATTCGGCCCTTGCCATAGTTGCTCACGCTCATGATCGGGTGAGCTCCCGACCTGATCACGACGGCGCCTCTGGACTTGTATCGATAAAAGGATCCTCCAACCGTCCCTTCCGGGAGAAGCTCGAGTGGAAGTCCCTCCGTGATGAAGTGAGGATCGCCGGGTTCCCATTTACCTTTCGTAACCGCGTCGCGATTGACCTCAGGATATCCGCGTTCGTTTACCGTATCATTCGCAACTGCGGCAAGCGGAGAGAGCTCCCAGATACGTTCGTCGCCAACGGGTTCATCTCCTTTGAAAGGATGTCCCGCCACATCGCCAACAAACGGGTGCAGCAGCACGAGACCGGCGCCTTCCTGCACTCGCCGCAAAATCGCATCGCGTGTTGCACGTGTCATGCGCGACCATCCGTTTATGCCGGGAACCAGCATCACTTCATAGCGCGCGTTTGACGTTAGGTCTCTTTCAACGTAGCCATATACAGTGCGAAAGTCGTCACGATCGCCGCGATACTCGTGACCATAGTAGTCGCCGATGCCCCAGCAATTGATGTCCCAACTGCTATCGATTGAATCCGTCGTCGGCTCGAGAGCGAGGCGTTGCATCAGCTCAACCATGTCTCTTCCATATTGAATGGATGGGATGAAGAAGCTCTTGATCGGACCGTGCGGCAGTTTTGTGGCCCAGGGTACGTGAGGTGTAACCACGGCAGTTGAATAGGTGATGTCGTTTTTAACGAACGTGCTTCCGCCGACCCCTTTTTGCTGCTGTGCTGAAGCGGGAAACAACAGCAGCAGCGTGATCGCCACGATTAGCAGGCACGTAAGCTTGTTCATCGATAGTTAAGGCTGCGAATTACCCACCAGGTCAGCAATCGCAAAACTGATTCGTGCTGAAGGCAGGATGTCGTCGATGCAGGGTTGGGGCCGCTTCCCGATCCGCAAAGCACGAACAAACTCTTCGACTTCCTGGTACGCGCCGTTCCGAAGGTCTTCGGGCTCATTTTCAGTAGCATCCGACACGATCACCCGCTCGCCGTCTGCCCAACACTCAAGCGAGCGTTGTGTGCCTGAACCAGCCGTGACTCGTGTGCGACAACCCTCGCCAAACAACTCGTACGACTCTTCGACCATTCCCGCCGTCGGTAGAATCTCAACCTGGCCAATCGTTCCACTCTCAAATTTCAAGGAGATCACATACCACGTCGCTCCGCTCGTTCCTGCCTGCGGCAGCGTCACGTCAAAGTTTTCGACCTCACCCGCGATGTATCGCAGAGCGTCAATCGCATGAATCGCCGTCGACCAAATAAAGTCCGGTTCACTTCGCTGATGCCGAACTTGCGACGCCCTCACGTAGCGTAGTGGTCCATGTTGCCGCATCCAAGAACGGGCTTGATTCAGAAACGGCATGAAGCGACGGTTGACTGAAACCATATGTAGAGTTTGCGTTTCGCGCGCCACGTCGCCGAGTTGCTCAATCTCGGGCAGGGAAGTCCCAAGGGGTTTTTCAATCACACACGGGACCCGGCGTTCCAACAGTTTGATACCTATTTCACCGATCTTCTCCATCGGCATGACAGACACACACGCATCGGGCTGCTCCGCCTCCAACATCTGATCGAGATCTTCATACGCTCGAGCAAAACCGAACGAATGACAGAACTCGAGTGCTTTCGCCCGGTTGAGATCGCACGCGGCCACGAGTGTGATTTCATTCGGATGTGTCGCCGCAAATCGCGCGAGCGGCGCAGCATGGCTCGCCCTCGAATGTTCACCACAACCAGCCAGCGCAATCCGGATCATTGCGCCTCCACGGCGACATGCCGCAACTCGCCAGCTAAAACTCGTCGCACCAAAACCTTCTGGCCCAAACGCTGAACGATCGAAGCATCAACTCGACCCGGTGCGTCTGCCATGCAATTGGCCGAACCGCAAGCCGTAGCTAGCCGCAGTGTGTCCTCATCACTCAACTTACGTTCATATGCAACTGCAAATCCTGCTAATGCAGCGTCACCGCAACCAACCGGAGAGCAATCGGCCAGCGCCGCAGGTACGGCGACGAATGCGTCGCTGGAGGACGCACTTCGCCAGATTATCCCGTCAGCGCCGAGCGAGATGGCGACACTCCTCGCGCCGGCATCGAAAAGCCTTTGTGCCACTTCAACAGCAGTAGTCGGACCATCGATCGCATAATCGGCGAACTCTGAAGCTTCACGCCGGTTTGGTTTCACGAAATCGGGCTCGGCGCTGAGCCCCTGCCGCAGTGCGTCGCCACTCGCATCAAGGAGTGTCCTGCAACCATAAACGTGGGCCAGTCTGATCAACTCGGCATAGAGATCGGAAGGCGCGCCCGGTGGTAGACTGCCGGAAATCGCCACTTGTGTTCCGCGCTCGCTTTCCGAAAACAGGTCGCGACAGGTCGTGAGCAGTCGTTCAACTTCACTCTCGGTAACCGCTCCGCCCGGTTCAAGGATCTCCGTGACACGGCCGTCGGCCGAAATAAGTTCGAGGTTCGCACGCGTTTCTCTGTGCGTGCGGATCACAGTCAACGGAATGCCGCACTCAGTCAAACCTGATTCACACTGTTCGCCCGTAGCGCCACCGAGAAATCCAACCCACATCACGTCGACACCGAGCGCCTTTGCCACCATTGCAACATGGGCCGCCTTACCGCCGGGAAATGGCTGCGCCGACAAGGCACGGTTGATTTCGCCGAGCGCGATGCTCTCGAGTCGCAATCGACGATCGATGGCGGGATTGGCACTGATGCAGACGAGCATAGAAACTGGCCTCCAGCAGTTTGGACCTCTGACCTATGGCTTTTTGCCGTCTTCCTTCGCTGTTCCCAGACGCACAAGCATTTGCTTGATATCACCGGCGCCCTTGATTGCGACATAGACCGTGATTGTGGAGTACCAGATCACGCACGCCATACTAAGCGCCCACCAAAACCAGTGATTACGCATTAGCTGGTCTCCTTTCGGCGTTACTTTCGCGTTTGAGTAGCGAGCCCACAACCATTGCCGCGCCTGAAAGCAAGTACGTGGCGATCCCCGAATAATATGGGCCAACGGATTTCGCGAACGCGGCGGTGGCAGGCAGCTGTTCCATCACCAGGTAGGAGACTGGAATAACGGCGCTCACGACAATCGAAGCTGCTGCTCCCCAGCTATTTGCCCGGCGCCAATAGCAACAGGCAATGAGCAGCACCGAAATGCTCGCCAGGTAAATCGTTCCGGTCACGCCGAGATAGGTCCAAAGATCGCCTTTGAGCGGGTACCAAAGACCGTATAGCAAGAGAAAGATCCCGATGAGGGCGATGATGGTGCGATTCCAAAATAGACCTTTACGCTGCGACCAGGGTTGCTTGCGAAACGGCGCCAGGATGTCGTTGTAGATCACACTGCACCACGTCAGCATGTAAGACGAGTCAGTCGACATGTCCGCCGCCAACATCGCGGCGATCAGGATTCCCATCAATCCTGCGGGAACAGCCGTGGCCAGGTAAGTAGGCATCGCTTCAAGTGTGTTTGCCACTGGACCAAGCGTCGCGAGCGCCGCAATACCCCATATTCCTGGAATCAAAAAACGGCAGACAAAAAAGAAACTGGTTCGCGTGTAGACTTTGCGACCGGTGCTTGTGTCTTTGGCCGCCAATACACGAGCAATGATCGTCTGCCACGTGAGGACGGCGGCGGTATTCAACATCAGATTGAATAAGACGTACTGCCAGCCCATGCTCGGATTCACAAACGGATTGAAACCACCGGCGCCGTACTGTGTCTCAACCGTCGTGACGAGTTTTTCCCAGCCGACATTCATCAGGATCAGGATCGTGACCAGAATCAATCCGGCACTCATCACCACGAATTGCAAAAAGTCAGTAACCAGTACTGACAGCATGCCGCCGAGAATGGTGTAGACAGCGACGCCTACGAGCAACGCCGTCATCATGATCTCGAGATAGCGCACGTTCAATCCGGCGACGAGCACCAAAAACTGACCGCCAGTTCTGAGGAAGACGCCCATGTTGAGCAGTCCGCCGAGCACGATCACGACTCCGGCAGCCCAACGAATTCGTTGGCCAAACCGCTGTTGCAGTAACTCCGGAATCGTGATGACACCCGAATCGCGCAACGGTTTGATTACGAAGCCGGTGATACCGACTGCGGCCATTGCCAACGCCATCAAAATGCCCGGCGTCGCGCCCGCGAAACCTTTCTCATACCCATTCTGGGCGGTATACATGCACGTGACGATGCCAAACTCAGTAGCAGCAAGTGAGGCGATACCGAGGTAGACGTCCATCTCCCGGCCCGCAACCAAAAAATCCTCGACGTTGCCGACATATTTTCTAACCATTAAGCCCGCGACCATCGTCACCAGGAGGTACAAACCGACGATGCTGCCGTCCAACAACCAGTTGAAGTTTGTCATGAACTAGACGTCTGCCTTTCGTAAGCGACGCTGGAGCAAATTCGGATTTTAGATCTTGATATTTCTTCGACTGCTGCAATCGCCGGAGCAAAGGTTCGCCGCAGGTCGATATCGTCACTGGACGCAAGCGAAGCCTTTATCGTTCTGGTGAAAGCATTTTTTAATTCAGTTCCGAAGTTCACCTTGCGAATGCCGCAAGTGATCGACTTCTGTAGCAGCTCCGCCGAGAGGCCGGATCCGCCATGAAGCACCAAAGGAGTGTTGGGAACGGCATCGTTGATTTTCTGCAACCGGGCGAAGTCGAGCCTGACTGCTCCTTTATAGAACCCGTGAGCAGTGCCGATCGCCACCGCGAGCGCGTCTACGTTTGTTTCGTTGATAAAGCGCGCAGCATCGCTCGGCTCGGTGAGAAATTGTGTTGTGCTTGCCGTGACCTCACTGTTTTGGCCGACATGTCCGAGCTCACCTTCGACCGATATACCTGCCGCACGGGCGAGCTCGACGACGCGGCGGGTCACCGTGCAATTGTCGGCAAAAGACATCTTCGAGCCATCGATCATTACGGATGTGTAGCCTGCGTCAACGCAACGCGCTACTAATTCATAACTGTTGCCGTGGTCCAGGTGGAGCGCCGCGGGTTGTTCGAGCTGATCGGCTGCGGCAGTCGCCATTCCCACGATCATGCGCAGGCCAAGATAGTTGATAGTTGCTTCCGTCGTTTGCAGGATGATCGACTCATTACTTGCTTTAGCCGCGCGCAGATGCGCAATCAGTGTTTCCGCGTTGTAGAAGTTCAGTGCAGCAACAGCCTTGCCTGCGCGCGTAGCAGCGTCGAGCAGAGGACGGCTGGGGCAGAGTTTAGACATCACTTAATACGCCTGGAATCATCGGCGATTGGCGAGCGGAGAAACTCTTCCAATTCGTGCTGTGTTGGTTGCCCCGCCGTGCCTCCGACGCTCAGGGCAGACAGGGCGCCGCAGGCATTGCCGATTCGTAAACACTCGGCAAGCGGCACGTGGCGGAGATACGCCGAGACGAATCCGGCATTGAAAGAATCACCTGCTCCCGTAGTATCAATCGCACGGACCTTGAAGCCCGCTGCTTTAGAGATCTTTTCGTTCTGAATCGCCATCGCACCGCGAGCGCCGCGTTTGACGACCGCACAATGAGCCTTCGCACCAAGAGTTTTCAGGGCGCTGTTCAGCGACTTTGAACCGGTGAGCCTCATCGCTTCGCGTTCATTCACAAACAGCACATCCGTATAGTTCAGAACTGCGCCAATGTTTTTGTCCCACTTGTCATTCGGATCAGAATTCGGGTCGAAAGAAGTGGTCAATCCCAATGCTTTTGCGTGTTGCAGTAGCGGTCCAAATGAAGGTCGCAAACCGGTCTGCAAATAGTAGGAAGTTAAGTGCAGGTGATCCTGTCGCGCCATTACTTTGTCGTCAATGGAATCAGCCGTCAGCGTCGCGACCGCGCCCGCATAAGTGACCAGAGCGCGATCTCGTTTGCCGCTGAGCGCGATCGTTACTCCGGTTTTTTCCTCCGGCTTGCGGGTCACGTTTCGTATCGATACTCCTGACTGCTTCAAGGTTCGAAGGCAGAAATCGCCAAAATAATCCTGGCCTACGTGACTGATGAACGTCACCTCGTGTCCGAGCTTTGCTATGCCGGCAGCGAAAATCGCGGAGGCGCTTCCGAGAGTCACTTCACAATTTTCCGCGAGGATCTCTGCGCCCATCTCCGGCACTGACCGCAGACCAGTGGCCACGATGTCGACGTTCAACTCGCCGATGACGAGAATCTTAGGCCTCTGTAACCTGCTCATCTGGTCCGGCCGAGGTGGCTTTCAATTGCTATTGATTAACTTTTGATTGCTTTCGAATGCTTTTGGATTCTAATATAGCGTCAACAAGATTTGCAAAAGGATTTTTGCTTGTCAGTGACGTCTCGATGACTGCGTCTACCAAACTTCTTGACCTCTCCACCGCTGAACGCGAGTCGCTAGGCCTTTACCACACGTTACGTGAGATCCTCCAACAACCACAAACATGGCCGCAGACTTACCGGAAGGTCTTGAGTTCCGCCAGCGTCCTTCACGAGTTTCTGACAAAAACCGGGTTGGGTGAGGATCATTCCAAATCGCCTAACGTGCTGCTCGTCGGCGCGGGCACTTCAGACTACATCGGGAAATCAGTCTCCGCCCTCTTGCAGCGCGAGTGGAAATGTAATGTTCACGCCGTTCCGAGCACCGATCTGTTAACTAACATGGAAGATCATGTGCTTGCGGATCGTGATTACCTCTGGATCTCGTTTTCGAGATCCGGCGACAGTTCGGAAGGTGTCGCGGTTCTGGAGCAGGCTCTCGCCAACTATCCTCGCATCAAGCATCTCGTCGTCACGTGTAATCAAAACGGCATGCTGGCGCGTCTCGAAAGCCGAGACAATGTGTTCAGCTTTGTGCTCGACGATGAAGTCAACGATCGCGGTCTCGCGATGACCAGTTCGTACTCAAACATGGTCGTTGTCGCGCAGGCACTCGCGCACTTTCGCACGCTCGAAACGTATGGCTCGATCGTGGAGAGCCTGGCCACATCTGCATCGCTGATACTTCCGGCCACAATGAATCTTTGCGAGCGGATCGTCGATGAAAGATTTTCACGCGTCTGTTTTCTCGGTACCGGACCGCTGAAAGGCGCGGCGGTTGAGTCAGGGTTGAAAGTGATCGAGCTCACGGGCGGCCGTGTTGTTGGTTTGACCGAATCATTCCTCGGCCTGAGACATGGTCCAATGTCAGCTATCGATCGCGATACCCTCGTGGTCGGGTTCCTGTCAACCGATCGCAGACGGAGAGCGTTTGAGCTCGATTTGCTTCAGGAAATCTGCGCGAAGAAACTTACGGAAAAGTGTCTTGTTGTAACGCCATTTGCCATCACAAACGGCTTGAATGCTTTCGAAAACAGGCTGAGTTTTGACCTCCCGGAAGCAATCTCTGACCTCTATGTGCCGCCGTTGTTTGTGTTAGTCGGACAATTGTTGGGACTGTTTGCGTCAATCCGCGAAGGGTTGCGACCAGATGAACCGAGTCCGCAGGGCGCGATCAGCCGCGTAGTTTCCCATGTCAAGATTCACTGAGGCGGGTCCTACACGAGCACGAGCTTGACGTCGCGTGCGCGCAGCTCGGTTTGCATTTCCAAAGGCAAGCCGCTGTCGGTAACGATTACGTCAATGTCGGAGAGTGGGACGATCCGGGAGAGACTTCGCTTGCCAAACTTGCTCGAGTCGGCGACCAGAATTTTTTCCCGCGCAATGCGGGCCATTGCCTGATTCACTTGCGACTCTTCTACGTTCGGCGTGCTCAAGCCGAAATCCAAATCACACGCATCGACTGCGAGGAAGACTTTGTCGGCCGACAGTTGGGCCAGTACGTCTTCAGCGAAGTGTCCGACGGACGATAGTGAATTCTGCCGAATGACGCCGCCAAGGAAGATGAGTTGGATGTCGTCGGCGCCGAATAGTTCCATGGCGATGTTGAGCCCGTTGGTTATGACCTTCAAATCTTTCTTGTGCTTAATCTGCCGCGCAATCTGGTGAGTGGTGGTACCGGAGTCAAGAATGATTGAATCGCCGTCGTTGATCATTTCCGCGGCGGCGGCGCCGATGCGGCGTTTTTCATCGGCGTGTAGTTCCGCTTTGACCTTGAGCGACGGGTCCATGCTGACCGTCGCCACCTTAACGGCGCCTCCGTGTGCTCGTCGAATCAGGCCACGATGGTGCAGCGCCTTCAGGTCGTTACGGATCGTCACTTCGGAAGTCTTGAAGCGCCTACTCAGATCCACAACGGCGACCTGCCCGTGCTTTTCCAGCAGCTCGAGGATTTTTGTTCTACGTTCGACGTTCAGCACCGGATGGTTTTACCTGAGTTTCGAACGAAAGTAAACGAAAGCAGGCAGGAATCCCGCCGAGATCTACGCGGATCGAGTAGCTAATGAAATGCGATCAAACACCCTTTCGCCATTTCGGATCGTCACGCCGCAGTAACTGAAAACTGATCGAACCGTCCGGATTCGTCGGTTGCGCCGTGGCCCAGTTAACCCGACGTCGAATGCCGCCTTTGGTTTCGATCTCCGCTCGAAGCTTCAGTGTCAGACCGTCGCTATTCTTTGGTAGGAGAAATGAGGCCTGCCTGATTTTGCCGGCGTGTGGGTGACCGGCGTCGAGCGATCCGCTGAGTCGAATTTTTTCGTCGAGACTTTCGAGCTGCAAGCGCAGTACTCCGGGAACACCGGCCACGCCGTCGTTAGAAACCGCAACGATAATTTCGTCCGTCCCATATCGTTTGCGTTGCCAGATCCAGGCCGGGCGCACGCGATAACCAAGCCGTCGCCGCAACGTGTCAAAGCCGTTTGGATACCGCTCGTAATAGCGGCGCAGATTTTCAGACTCAGTCCAGAGGGACCAGTAGTTCGCGCCCAGATCGACCGCATGCAGCATCCAGTTTTCGAGCACGTTGACGCCGGCTTCGTCAACCGGCAGATACTTCGGATCAACTTTGTACTGGCGGTAATAACCATCCTCCATGATGGTGGCGAGCCACGGCGGCCGGTTGGCGAGCATTTCGATCTGAATCGGCTCTTCAATGACGATACTGTCTGAACGCAGCCAGCAACCACTTCGCACGCAAAGTTCCTGGACTTCGCGATTACCGACACTGCTGATGTCGGGCTGAGTGTTTACTGCGAGCGGCACCTTTTTCCAGAGATCCAACTGGAGGTGCGTCATCGCCAGAGTTGTTTTAGCCGCCGTCAGATAATCAGGAAACGGATTCGGAAGATTGCTGGTGTGGCCTTCACCCCAAAAGCCGTACATCATCAGGTCGACGAATTCCATCAGCGAGTTGTTGTCAAACTCACGCACGAGGAGTTCGTTCAGCTCTTTGAAGGCACTTTGAAATCTGGGATGGTCGTAGCGCGGCTCTACAAAATCTTCCTTCGCGCCGTAAGTCTTTCCAATGTTCACGAGCGGGATCTGTTTTTGCAGAAAATCAGGTAGCGCAAGGCGTCCGGGTTGGCCTTCTGTGTTCGACATTTGCACCCGAAAGGCGACTCGCAGGTTGTGTCGCCTGGCGGCATCGAGTGTTAACGCGAACACCGGGTGAAGGTTAAGCTTGCCCGGCGCTGTCTGCACGTCACGCCAATCACACCGAATGTAAAGCAGATCGACGAACGGAAGTGACGCCAGCTTCTCAACCTGCTGCTCGAGTGTTTCGGCGCCGGCACGCGCGGCAAGTGAAGGACCTCCTTCTTCCCAGGTGTAACCCACCAGACCGAGGCCGTAATTCTTCACCGGCTTTATCGATTGAGAAGTTACGAGAATCGTATACCAGCCCGCGTCCTGCTCGATCCCAAACGGTCCCTGATTTAAACGGTCGGTGACCTGTGGCCCGGGACCGAAGTCATAGTTCTCCCAATTGTGGGTGGGAACCTCCTGCGCCTGCGTGAGTGGTAAAGCATTGGCGAGTGAGAGAGCAGCTCCTGCTTTGATGAAAGTCCTTCTGCGCATAGTTCAGGCTGCAACTCGGGCGGGCCGGATCAGTAGCAAAACCAATATCATTCCCAGAAAAGGGATGAGGCTTGCAGTAATCAATATCGGTTCAAAAGAATAGTTATCGGAAACGTACCCGATTAGAAACGTCGAGATAATGGTGCCCACTCCTGCGCCCGTGCCGCTCATGCCACTCACCGTGGCCACCGATGCGCTGCGATAGAGATCAGAAGGAAGCACAAGTGCCATCGTCGAAAAAGCCGCATAGGCAAACGTTGAGACTGCAAACAGGGCCGCGAGTGCCGGCAAGCTCGAGGTAAAGATAGTCGGGATCAGGAGAGTCATTCCGAGCCCGCCAAATACAACCACCGCTTTGCGCGCTTTAATGACGGGCCAACCCCGGCGAATTAGCCAGCTTGAGATTCCACCGCCGAAGAAATTACCGAGATCGGCGGCTACGAACGGGATCCAGAACGCAAGCAATCCCTGCTCGGGATTTATGCCCTTGGTTACGAGGTAGATGAGGAACCAATCAGTGATAAAAAACCAAACCGGATCCGTCATTGTGCGAGCAGCAATCACAGCCCAGGTTTGCGGAAGTCTGATCAAATCTCGCCATGTTGCTTTGTGATTAGTCTGCTGATCCTGTTCGTTCAATTCGTCTCGATCTCGCAGGATCATCTCGCGCTCGCCGTCGCTGATGCGCGGGTGCGACTCAGGCGGGTAATAGAGGAGTCGCCAGGCGAGCAGCCACAAAAATCCCAGAGTGCCCGTAATGATAAAGGCCGGCCGCCAACCGCCGAAGTATTTGTACAAGCCGATCACGAGTAGTGGTGCGATAGCGCCACCGATAGATGAACCACTATCAAAGAGGGCCACCGCCCAGCCTCGTTCTTTTTTCGGAAACCACTCAGCCACCGCTTTCGTCGCTGCCGGCCAGTTTGCGGATTCTCCGGCGCCGAGCAGGAAACGAAAGAACGCGAAACTGCGTAGACCGCCCGCGAGCGACGTTAGCATCGCCGCGATCGAATACCAGATGACAGTGATCGTGAGTCCCTTTCGTGTTCCGATGCGATCTATCAAACGGCCGGAGAGAGTCTGTCCAACCGAGTAAGCAACTCGAAACGCGATTACGATCATGGCAAAGTTCTGGTTGTTCCAGCCGTATTGCTGCTTTAGATAGGGCGCGAGGACGGAAAGCGTCTGCCGATCGATGTAGTTGATGACCGTTGAGGCAAACAGTAAACCGCCGATCCACCAACGCAGGTTTGAGATCGGTCTGGTGGAAGTGTGTACGCTATTTACGGTCGTCGCCATGTTCGCTCAGCTCGGACAGGAACCTCTCACAGCGTGACAGATCTTCGAGACGCTTGATGCCTTGCTCTTCGCGCGGGTCGGCAAAAGGACTCGCGAAGACACCGAACCTCCGTGCGGCAAGAGCATTGATGACTTCGTTAGGAAAGCCCAGCTCACCGCGACTGCGGTTGTAACGTCCGCTCGATTCATCCCAGTAGCGATTGCGCAATTCGAGGAGCACCTGGAACATCGTTTGGTTCTTCAGCATAAACACGCCGATATTGGTTTCGCCGAACTCGGCTGTCTCAGCGCTTTCCAAATGAGTTTCAGTCGCGGATTCGATCTCATCTGATGCGTTGCGTCGAATGGGCGCGTATGGATGTGGCACGAAAGCAGTCGCAAGGACCATATCGTAAGAGTCGAACAGCCGGGCGAGTTTTGCCACGCGCGCAAATGTTCGGGGACGAATCACGGGTTGCGTACTCCAGACGACGAGAGACGTGCCGGTGAAGTCGTTCATCATCCGATGCGCACTCAAAACTGCATCGCCGGTTCCAAGCGCGTCAGGCTGCGTTACGAAAACAACGTCCTCTCCGCGAAGCGCTTCACGAATCGGACCTTCGGTATCGGGCGAGACGATGATGACCGGTGGCCGAATCTGGCCCAATCCCTCACGAATATTCTGCAAAACGTGGACGATCGCAGGCTTCCCGGCAACGACGGCCAGCGGTTTGGGCACGTTGATACCCGTCTCTGAAGCACGCGTGCCTTTGCCTGCCGCGACGATTACGGGCCAGATGTCGTGAGGATTGAAGGTGCTTGATGATGCGTCGATCAACGCGCGCAGCGTCTGTACGTTCGCGGCGGCGTTTGCGCCAGGTGAATTAAGCTGCGCGATCGAATCACGCCAGAGCCCGTCCAAATCGATCTCGTTGAGACCACGACCTGGCGTCGAAACTATAACTGATCCTTCGCTAACGCCGTTGCGACCTCTTGCGGAGTAGTATTGTTCCTGCACTCGTTTGATCAGGCTTTGTGAATTGTCTCGGGTCGTTAATGCCAGGACATTCCCGCCAAACCCACCGCCCATTACACGAGCACCGAGCACTTGCGGGTCGTCTCTAACGATCTTGATCAGCTCTTCGACTTCCGGAACACTGACTTCGTAGAGGTCCCGCAAACTGGTGTGCGACTCATCAAGAAGTTTTCCCAGCAAGCGCATCGCGGATGATGTGTGGCCGGAATCTTTGTCGTTTTGGATCGAGTCTAATTCGTTCGTAGCGCGAGCTACGCGTTCCGCCTCGCCTAAATGATGTAGACCGCGAACTCGAATTTTGAGTGGCCAGCGCGCTCGATCATCGAGGAGCGCAGGAAAGGCTTTCTCCAATTCTCCAAATGCATTGGGGTAGTTGGCTCTGACTGTATCTATCGAGATTGTTTCCGGTAACGATGTGAAGAGCTCCCGCGCTGTCTCGAACGCATTCAGCGAACCGGCGGACAGCAACCTTTTAGTATCACTCCACGCTTCGTAGCGAGCGGGCATGGACGATTTCCAACCATCAATAATCGCGGGAATGAGTAATCGTGAGACTGCGGCGCGCTCGTTGTACTCAATCATGATTTCGCGCCCTTTATCCGCAGGTTTTGTAAAGAAGGTGACCCAGGCAAAGGGCCCGTCCGGAAGTGCGGCCAGTCTTGTTTCCTGCGATGCGTAGTCAATCAATACCGCATTAGCTGTGTCTGCAAGGCAGATGGTTATGTGATCCATCGACCCGCCGCGCGTGCCGATAAACCATTCAGCCATGGCGGAGTCCCTGGCTAGCTCCTCCGGAGTCCAGGGAATTCCGTTTACGTTTCTGATTGCGGCTCCGCCCAGAACTACCAGGGCTGATGAAGATGAGGCGCCACCGCCTGGCGGTATGTTGGAATCCAACACGAAATCGAATCCATGTTGTATCTGTTTGCCAAACTTGCCGCGGGCGAACGTCACTGCGGCGTTGAGGTAGTTGTGCCAATGAGGCGCCGGAGTACCGTAAGTAAACAGGAAAGCGAGCCATTCGGCTTCAATCTCACTGGCAAACTCCGGAATACTTAGAATCGAAAACGACGAAGGCTCGAACTTCGGTGAAGAGGAGACGCAGCGGATCACGGGTTCCGGCGATTTGCGGTACAGCATCCAGGCATCGCGCTCACGGCTGCCAAAAGTCAGTGAAGCAGTCGGAAGATATGACACATAATCAATGTGTTCGCCGAGCACACCCATTCGCGCGGGAGCGCGCAAGAGTGAAACTGGTCCGTCACCATAACGGTCAATAAACAGATCGCAAAGAGTTGTAAGTCGCGCCGCTCTTTGCTCGAGCTCAGCATCACCCGTAGTGACTAAATTATTCAGCGCTGCTGTGATGTCCGATAGATTCATTCACAAAAAACAAATTGCCAGCTTAGGTAGCGGATGCTATAACCGCGAGAGGTTTGTTCACGTTGCTTACAAACAATACCTTAACTGGACTGAGTTTGGGAACTTCAATTTTCAGTTCGCCGGAGACGATGCATGACTCTACGCAGAAGAGACTGGCTTAAGACCGTGGCGGCCGCGGGTATTGGTGCGCTCGGTTACACAATGCCCGACCGCGTTCATGCCCAAACTACAGGACGCAACAACATCGCTCACCCGCTGGCTCTGAAAGATTACCAACCGAAGAGCATGCTGCACGTGCCGGAAACGCACGTTGCTCGTTCACGCTTTCCGGTTATCGACTTTCACACGCATCTCACCTGGATCGATCGCAAAGGCAAGACCGATGTGGTTCATCACAACGCGACACTCGAGGAAATCTTGAAAGTCATGGACGCAAAAAACGTCCGCATCATGGTCAACCTGACCGGTGGATATGGCGAGTTGTTGAAAGAAACTGTGCGCCACTGGCAACAGCCTCATCCCGATCGGTTCATCGTCTTCACCGAACCGTGGTACGCGAAGATCAAAGCGCCGAATTACTCGCGGTTTCAGGCGGAACAAATCGAAGCTGCGAAAAAGACAGGCGCGCGTGGCCTCAAGATTCTTAAGACTCTCGGCCTCTACCTGCGCGAGAACGTAACCACGGGTCCGCTCGTGAAAGTTGACGACAAACGGTTCGACGAAATGTGGGAAGCGGCAGGCGCTCTCGACTTGCCTGTCGCCATACACGTGTCAGATCCCGAAGCGTTTTTCCTGCCCACGGATCGGTTCAACGAACGCTACGAAGAGCTCAGCGCGCATCCCGACTGGTCTTTTCATGGAAAGGATTTTCCGAGTAATGCCGAACTTCAGGAAGCGCGCAATCGTGTGATACAACGCCATCCGCGCACGAAGTTTGTTTGCCTCCACACTGCGGATTCAGAAAACCTGCCGTATGTTTCAGAGTGTCTCGACCGTTATCCAAACATGTACGTCGATATCGCTGCTCGTATCGGCGAACTCGGCCGCCAACCGCGCATGACGCGCAAATTTTTTGATAAATACCAGGACCGGATTTTGTTTGCCACAGATGCGACGCCTCATGGAGACGAAACGCCACAGCAGATCTTCGGCAACGAGCTATACGAAATTTATTACCGCTTTCTCGAGACGGAGGATGAGTACTTCGACTACGCGCCGGCGCCGATACCGCCGCAAGGCCGCTGGCGTATTTACGGAATCGGCCTGCCCGAGGAGATTCTGAAGAAGGTCTACTACGAAAACGCCGCGCGCCTGTTGGGTCTGTAAGCTATGCCGGAAAACTCTCGCCGACGGTTTTTGAAGAACGGTTTGATGTCGCTCGCGGCGATTCCGCTTGTTCGTCACGCGACCTGGGCCGCGACTGAATCTCTGACAGTTATACTCGAGGGACACGCCGATAATCTCGGCAACGAGATTGTAAGTTTTGGACTCCCGTTATCTTTCGGTTTCTTACACGACTCGCAGAAAGTCAGGATCGTCGACGAGCGTGGCGCAGAAGTGCCGGCGGCTGTTCGATCGCTCGAGCCGTGGCGCACGGGCGGACGAGACGGTTCGATCCGATCCCTCTTAATCCAGTTCAGGGCTGATTTCTCGAAAGAGAAAACACGACGAGTCGTCATTAGATTCAACGCGCGGCGAACCCATAGTAGCCCGGCGTTTGTCCCCATCTCGCAAACACTGATTGAAGCGAGCGGCTTGAAAGGGCCGCGTGTCGCAGCCGTGCTGCCGGCCGACTGGCTGTGCGCGTCCGGCGTCGTTGGACCGCAGGTTCCCGCGACGCAGTCAGGCGAATATTCCACCTACGATCGTTTCGTGGAAAAGAATTTTCCCGGTTCGCTGGCTTACCTCGATAGCAAGGTCTATCACGAATGGCTGTTTGATCGAACGACCTGCTACTACAAAATGTACGTCCGCACAGGCGACAGCAAATATCTTGATGCGGCTTATCACGCTGCGAGCTTTGTTCGTGAACACACGAAGCTCGATGGTCCGGATGCGGGCATCTTCACGTTGAAAGGACCCGATCTGAAGTATGTCTATCCGAGGGCGATGCACATTCACTACTTGCTGACGGGAGACGAGCGCGCGCTCGCGTGTGGCAAAGTGATGGCCGAGTACTGCTTCAATAATCAACATCCCGTTTACCGTCCTGACTTGATCAAGCCCGTTCCACTCGGAGTCGATCCCGAGCGCGGCCGTAACTTCTGGACGCTGCGGCACCAGGGTTACGGGCTGCTCGGAATCCTGCACGGTTGGGAAATGACTGGTGAGAAGAAGTATTGGCTGAAGGCGCGCGAGTGCGTTGATGCTTATTATCAACACCAGCAACAACCGCCCGATGGACGCCCACCCGACGGATCTCTGCGCCAGAACTGGGAGCTGTACGATCCAAATGAAGCGACCTTTCCGGGAGCAACTTCAGCATGGATGATGGCGTTGCTGCTCGATCCCCTGTTTCATTACTGGACGCTCGCGAACGACCATCGCGTCGCTGAGATTGTCGTGAAATGGTGTGATTTTCTCGATCGACAGGGTATCGTGCCTGACGGTTCTAAGGCTTATTACGTGATTAACTGTTTCGCAGCGAACGATCCGACAGCTTCGCCCGGCGAGATTGGGCCAGACATGGAAATGCACAACACCGAAGTGGCTTACATGTTTGCGTTGGGATTGTTTTTCACGAACGACGCCTGGCGTAAAGAGATCTACGGGAGACGTTTGCGCCACTTCCTTCCCTTGGCTGTTCAACTCAACATGAATCGGCCCGCCCGTGCTTTCAATTGGGCGTTCCAGTTCACGAGCCAGCTTATCTATTTTGCACAGCGCCAGGGCGAAGGCGTGACCCGGACAAAACTTAAATCACTATGATGGCTCAACGAAAAATTACTCTGCCGCTACTTGCCGTCTTCATCTTCTTTCTGTATCAGCACGGAAGCGCGCAAACACTGTATCGCGTCACGATTCAGACGGGCGTGAGTGTGAAGATGCGTGATGGCGTGTCGCTCGTTGCGGACGTCTATCGTCCGGTGAGTGACGAGAAGTTTCCCGTTCTGCTCGAACGCACGCCGTACAACCGAGCGGGCAGTGCGCGAACGGCAAACGACATGGCGTCGCACGGATACATTGTTGTGCTCCAGGACACGCGCGGACGCTTTGCATCCGGCGGAGAGTTTTATCCGTTTCGTAACGAAAGTACGGATGGATTCGACACCGTTGAATGGGCCTCAAAGTTGGACCAGGCGAATGGGAAAGTCGGAATGTTTGGCGGTTCTTATGTCGGAGCCACGCAGATGCTGGCGGCGATGGCGGTGCCTCCTCATCTGGTATCGATCTTTCCTTACGTCACCGCGTCCGAGTATTACGACGGCTGGACATATCAGAGCGGCGCGTTGATGCAGTGGTTCAGCAGCTCGTGGACGTCGGGGCTCGCGATCGACACGCTGCGACGTCAGGCGGACTCCGCGCAAGCGCCAAAGGAATGGGTAAAGATCCTGCCGCTCCAGGATTATCCGCTGCTCAAAACGCCGCAGTCTTCATCACTGGCGCCGTATTTTCGCGACTGGTTATCGCATGAGCGAGACGACTCGTACTGGCAGCAGTGGCGCGTATCCGATCATTACTCGCAGATGACGGTGATGGGACTTCATGCCGGTGGTTGGCACGATCTGTTTCTAAAGGGTTCGATCAAAAACTACACCGGGTTACGGCAACAAGCCGCGTCCGCCGAAGCTCGCGCCGGCCAACGATTAATGGTCGGTCCATGGGCACATGCACCGACCTCATCCGAGGGAAAGATCGGCGACGTCGTATTCGGCAAAGCCGCGGTGTTGGATATGACAGGCACCGCTCTCAAATGGTTTGACTATTCACTCAAGGGAATCAAAAACGAGTATTCGAGTGGTGCTCCAGTACGTCTCTTCATCATGGGCGACAACGTCTGGCGCGATGAACAAGAGTTTCCGCTTGCTCGCACTCACTACACTAAGTACTACCTGCATTCAATCAAAGGCGCGAACAGCACCACAGGAGATGGATCGTTGAGTGTGGCTGGGCCGGCGGCAGAACGAACGGAGGAGTTCGATTACGATCCGCAGAATCCTGTGCCCACTATTGGTGGGCGGCTATGCTGCGGTCAGGCAATTGCGCCGGGTCCTGCGGATCAGCGACCAAATGAGTCGCGCGCGGATGTGCTCGTGTTTTCAACGCCGCCGCTGATTGAAGATATGGAAGTTACCGGTTTTATTTCGTTGGAGCTCTACGCATCTACTTCCGCAGTCGATACTGATTTCACCGCGCTTCTGGTTGACGTCGATGAGAGGGGTTACGCTCGTTTTCTCACCGACGGCATCGTGCGTGCGCGTTATCGAGAAAGCACCAGGAGTGCGACGGAGGTTGTACCCGGGAAAATTTACAAGTACACGATCGACTTGTGGGCGACCGCGAATGTATTCAAGGCAGGGCACCGGATCCGGTTATACGTTTCGAGCAGTAACTTCCCAAGGTTCAATCGGAATTTAAACACCGGCGAAGACATAATCGCGTCAACGCGATGGGTGCGAGCACATCAGACGATCTATCACGATCGTGAGCACAGCTCCGCGTTGGTTCTACCGGTAATTCCGCGTCCCCGCCCGGGCGCAACTCAGTGAACAAGCAGAATCTTCTTGCACTGCGCGGAGCGATGGTGCTATAAGCGTGCAGTTTCAATCGACCTGAATCCCAACAAAATTAAGGTGGGTAGTTCCGAGCCCCCCAAAAGAATAGGTAGTTAGTACGAAACCCAAACTAACCGATGCGCCAAGTCCAGACGAGGTTTGTTTGAATCTCCAACTAACTAGCCAAGGAAAGACAGTGACGCTCGTCGCCAGGCGCAAAAAATGCCCAGACTTTTCTTTCATGTAAGGAGTCGCTAATGAAAATCGCACGCACAGTCATAATCAGCATCTTTGTGGCAGCATGCTGCTTCTGCTTTGCCGCAACCGTTTACCCTCAGGGTACTAACCTCGGTACCATCCGCGGCACGGTCTCGGATCCCAACGGGGCAGCGATCCCTAACGCCGCTGTTCAGATAACTGATCAGGCCACAGGAATCTCGAGAGATGTGACGACCGACAGCAGTGGCAACTACGAAGCACTTGCGCTGAAACCCGGGATCTACAAAGTAACGGTATCCGTGACGGGTTTTAAGACCACCACGCTTGACGCGGTCGTGAAAGGCTCAGATACGGTTCGAGCGGACCTCCAGATGGAGGTGGGTGCGCAAACTCAAAATGTGACAATAGTTGGTGGCGAAGCGGGAGTAATTCAGAAGGATCAGCCGGTGATAGCGGGCACTATCAACAATCGCGAGTTGCTGGAACTCCCACGAGATAGTCGCGAGATCTACGAATATTTATATCTCAATCCTGACATTACTCAAGGAGCAGGTGGAGACGGGACATTCAAGTTCGTGGGCGCCCAAAGTTACGGCGCGGCATTTTCGTTGGACGGCCAACGATCCAACGGCGGTATCTTCGGTGAGCCGACATCCAGCCAACCTTCACTGGAAACTATTGGTGAGCTCACGGTGCTGTCGAAGAACTTCACAGCCGAATATTCGGGAATAGCGA
>JBKPOC010000023.1:0-197539 GCA_046732935.1 Acidobacteriota bacterium
TTACTCACCCGTGCGCCACTCTACTTGCTCCCCGAAGGGAGCTTTCGCGTTCGACTTGCATGTCTGAGGCACGCCGCCAGCGTTGATTCTGAGCCAGGATCAAACTCTCGTTATAAGTTTGTTCTCTGGAACATTATCTATTACTGGTCTTTTGTTCAGTTTCGATAATGACTCTTGCGAGTTTTAGACGCGAGCTTTATCGCTCGCGTTTTGACTCTCAAAGGTCTTGAAACGGACACGCTCTATCTAGTTTTCAAACATCGATCTCCAAATTGTATTTGGATTGCCTTACAGACGACTCAAACTCGCCCCAAGCAAACGGGGATATTAACCAA
This sequence comes from Acidobacteriota bacterium, assembly GCA_046732935.1. GTDB lineage: Bacteria > Acidobacteriota > Blastocatellia > Pyrinomonadales > Pyrinomonadaceae > PSRF01. The sequence goes on from JBKPOC010000023.1 coordinate 336, forward strand.
CGAGCCTAACTCTGTCAAGCGCCCTTAAAGCTTTCTCCGACTTTATTTCCAAAGCCCAGCCGGAGACGAAAAAGCACCGCAATCACCCGTATCAATTTCACGGGAAAAGCGGCACTAATTCACGGCGCCTTAATTTCTGTCCCCGTCATCCCTCTCGAAGAGGAATGGGCATTATAGGGACTAAATCCATCTTGTCAATCCCAAATCTGCTTTTTGCAAATTCGCCGCCCACGATTGTCAGCCCGCAGTGTGAGGGGCCTATCAATCCGGCTGAGGTTAGATGCCTCTTTGCCTCTCGGGTTGTCCCCACCGAAAAAAATCTACTACCTTCGGCGCCTGCTTGGCGCGACACTCGGAGCATTCACTTTCAACACCCCACGCGCATCTTTGTAAAGAGTGTAGCGGACTTCTTTCGGCTCGCCTCCACTATCATCCTGTAGCCGCAGAGTAAACGCCTTGTTGTCTCCCTGACCTTCGATCTTCGCCGGCAGAAAGCCTCTCAAGTCAGGACTGCGATACGCCGTGTAGTGTTCCTGATTGCGCTTGTCGTATCCCAACACGTAAATGCGATCGAAGTCCGGCTCGTCGAGCGTCCGCTGCTGGTTCGAACTGCTCTTCTCGAGTATCAACCAACTTCCCGGTCTGGCTTCGTGTCCACCGTCCTTGTCGGTAGCGGCGTTGTCTTTGTCGCCGTCGAGCCGTTGCCAACCGACAAACTCACGTCCCGTACGATAGAAAATGATGTCGCTCGGCACCGCGAGCTCGACCTGCTTGCCGTAGATCCATCCGGCAGGAGCAGGAGACGCATCCGCCGTAAGCCGCACTTTGTACCAGAGTTCGTTTTCTTCTTCCGGTTCCTCGCGTTCGTCCCCTGGCCGCCCTGCTTTCGCATTTCCCTGCTGCGCGCTGCCGGCTTTCGGCGCGACGTCCGTTTCAATCGCTTCCGAAGACTTCGGTTTCGGGACTCGCTTCCAACTGACGATGTCAAAACTCGAACCACTGTCGAGCCGCATCATGATGTTTTCGTTGCCGCTGCGATCGGGCGTCAGGCGCAAATTGGAGCTGGCGCGAAGCTGGCCGGTCGCTTGCGCCGGAATGTCCTTGTCCTCGTTCATCAACCTTTTCGAGGCCTCGAGCACGTCATCGGGCATGATGTTGCGCGACTCGATCCAACCCTCAGTGGCGTCTTCGTCGCGCGCTTTGACTCGCAGCCAGCGTTCTTTGCGCGAGTTGTCACTCGGATCGACGACGTCGGTCGAGTCGAGTATGTCGATCATGTCTCCGCGATTCACCTGCAACAGATCGGCAGCGACGACGGCCGTGGAGCTACGAATCTGTGCGCGGCGCGCAACGACGACTCCGGTGTTGTTTTTGGAGGCGAGTGTTTGGCAGCCGGCCAACAACACTGGCAACGCACAGACGATCAGGGTCTTAATAAATTTCATTTTCATTCCTAACGATATCCGAGTGACTTCAATATGCCCGGCTTGTCCGTGTGCAGCTCCTGGAGAACGTGTTCAACTTCGAGCTCCTGGCTGCCTTCGATGTATTTCTGTACGAACTCGGTGGCCGCCCGGCTCGATTTGAGCAGCTTGATTATAACGTCATTTCCCTGAACCGGGTCAGTCGCCGGCCGCTTGAACAACTCGCGGTAAACATCGGCGAGCGTCGTTTTCCCTGCCGAGTCTTTCCTCAGCATTAAGTCATATAAGAACGCCACCAACATTCCCTTGTCGTAAACCACCGGCCACGGACTAGTCCAACGTCTTTCTGAGGCGTCAATCAACGAAAGATCGTGCGGGTAAGACAAGTACGAATCGTAAGCGCGCTCCAGCGTGTCGAGGTACTCCTTGAAATTGATCGCCTTCAACTCGAGCGCCGTAAGCAAGGCCGTGTACAGCGTGAACCCCTCGAAGAACCAGTCGTAGTCGCCTTGCAAGCGCAGCGCGTTCGGGACCCACAGGTGAAACACTTCATGCGTGAAGATTATCTCGAGTTGACCTTTCCAGTTCGGGCTCTGCGCGTACGGCTCTATCAGCAGTATAACTGTCGAGCCACGCGTTTCTGCCCGCCATTTAACAGAACCGGTGGCGACGGGAAGCGGCGCAATCATGACGACCGGCTTTGAAGGCAGCTTGTATCCCGTCAACGTCAGATACTTCTCCATCACCCGTGCCGAGGCGTTAAGTGCGACCGAGTCTTTGAACGGCCAGTCACCGCCGACGAAACAGTCCAATTCCTTCTTGCCGGCCTGGCGGATGGCGCGGCCGACAAAAAACACAGCGTCTGCCGGTTCCGAGATTGATTCGGGATTGGTTGACGAGTGAACGGTCCAACCGGACGGAAGTATGAACTGGGCGGAAACTGTCGCAAACTCCTGCGGCAGCAGGTCGGCAAACATCAGGAATCCGTAATCATTACTGAGCCAGGTGACGTGCGCCACTGCCGCTGCCGAAGGAAGCTTCAACCGAACCACGTAGTCAATCTCTCTCGCGCCTCCGTCCGAGCGGAACTCGCCGGTCGCGACTTTTCGCGCACCGTCCGCCCTAAACTGTTCGATCCGTTCTGCGATTCCCAGCGCGCCGGCGTAAGCGTTTCGAAACGACCACGACCGCAGTGCCGTCGACGAGACCGCATTGATTGCTATTTCATTGGGTGACGAAATGGAAATTCTGACTCGAGCCTGGACTTGAGCTTCGACCTCGCCGGACGCAAGACAAAGGGCCGCAACGGCCCATATCAATATCAAAAGTGGCGTTTTACCGGCGGCTGTCAGTACAATTCCTCCGCCTCCAAATTTAACAGAGATTTTCCGAACTGGCTTCCTACGGGGAGCGTATGGCAAACTGTGCACGCACTTTGATTGACCGTAACCGCCAAGGAATTCACCATGAGTATTGTCAAGATTCTCGTCATTACGATCATCGTGATTCTCAGTATCCTGCTCTTCGGTCGTTTTTTCGCCTAGCCGAACGGCTGGTACTTCCCCGATTTTCGCTTGTCTTTCTGTTAGTCTTTCTCTATTTCCCGGCTCAGCCCGTCATAGCTCAGGATCCGCGCGACGACGATGACGTCGTCCGCGTGAACACCGACCTGCTGCTGTTTCCCATTCGCATCCGGGGCAAAAAGGGACAAGCTGTTGCCGGGCTGACCGAACAAGACCTCACGCTCAAGGACGACGACAAAGTAACCACCGGCGTCTACTTTGCTCCCGGCGCTGACCGCGTCGCCATGCTCTTTGCCCTGGACCAATCCGGAAGCCTGCAACAGGTGATTTCACAACAACGAGACGCGGCCCTCGCTCTCTTTTCTCGTTTCAGCGATCGATCGAGTGTCGCCGTTCTTCGTTTCGGCGAAACTGCCAAACTTGAACTCCCGTTCACCAAGGACATGGAAGCCGCCCGATCGGCGTTCCGGTTCCGAGCGATACCAAACCAGCGCACCGCGTTATTCGACGCGGCCGCACATTCCGTCAATGCTTTTGACGACCTGCCGCCTGTTCGCGCTGAGCGCCGCATCGTCGTGCTCATCAGCGACGGGCTCGACAATCAAAGCGCGATCACGGCTGACAGCGTCATTAATGTCGCGCTCGAGAAGCGCGTGTCGTTCTACGTGATTCATCTGCCGCTATTCGAACCATACGACCGCGGACTCCAAGTACGGCCTCCCGCCAAAGGCTTTCGCGACCTGGCTGAGAAGACCGGCGGCAAGTACTTTCTCGCCGGCGACGCCAAATCCGCGCTGACGCCGAAAACGCCCGATCTGACGCCAATCTTCCAGGCAATCGAAGAGGATTTGAAAAGTCAGTATCTTCTGGGTTTCTATATAGCGGAGTCAGCACGTGACAATCGACGACATGTTTTTACGGTGAGCCTCAAGCCTGACGGGATCAAGTACTCCGTCGGCCGCTTCGGCTTTTCACGCACGCAAAAATTCATGATCAATCTGCCGCCAACCAAATGAGAGCAATCAAACGCGCCCTAATCAGTGTCTCCGATAAGACCGGCATCATCGATTTCGCCCTTACCCTCAAACAATTCGACGTCGAGATCATCAGCACCGGCGGCACCGCCAAGGCGTTGCGGGATGCCGGCATCGACGTGCGCGAGATTTCTGACGTAACCGGCTTCCCCGAGATGATGGACGGGCGAGTCAAAACCCTGCACCCGCGCGTTCACGGTGGATTGCTCGCGTTGCGCGATAACGTCGAACACGTTGCAGCGATGGAGCAGAACGGGATCCAGCCGATCGATATGGTCGTCGTCAATCTTTATCCGTTCGCGCAGACGATCGCGCGTGAAGGCGTCACGCGTGAAGAAGCGATCGAGCAGATCGATATCGGTGGCCCGGCGATGATTCGCTCGGCAGCGAAGAACGCGCGCGACGTCGCCGTCGTTGTCTCGTCAAAGCAGTACGCAAACATCGAACAGGAATTAAAGGAACAGCAGGGCGCACTGTCTATGACAACGCGCGAGCGGCTGGCCCAGGAAGCGTTTCAACAGACCGCGCAATACGATTCGATCGTGAGTTCTTACCTCGGCGGTACGGGGTTATTTTTGTCTTTGAAAAAATCCGCGGATTTAAGATATGGCGAAAATCCTCATCAACAAGCTGCACTCTATTTGACAGAAGGCGCTGACGGAGTCGCCAATGCCGAACTTCTTTCCGGCAAGGAAATGTCGTTCAACAACTACGTAGACGCCGACGCCGCGTGGCAGCTCGTCTGCGACTTCGAAACGACGACGTGCGCCATCATCAAACACACGAACCCCGCCGGCGTGGGCCAGGGCGAAACAGTCGCCCTCGCCTATCAACGAGCACTCGCCACCGATCCGGTTTCAGCGTTCGGAGGCATCGTCGCCGTGAACCGGCCCATCGATGCAGCCGCAGCTCAGGAGATCACGAAGATCTTCACTGAAGTGGTGATCGCGCCCGGCTACGACGCCGCGGCCATCGAGATACTGCAAAGCAAGAAAAACCTGCGCGTGCTGCGCATGAGCTCGGTCGAGCCGATGAAAGGCGTCGAGTACAAGCAGATCAGCGGCGGCATGCTGGTCCAAACAAGAGACACGCACCAGCTTCGCGCATCCGATCTGAAAGTCGTCACTACGAGGCAGCCTTCGGAAGCGGAGATACGCGCGCTGCTCTTCGCCTGGACCGTCTGCAAGCACACGAAATCAAACGCCATCGTCTACGCGCGCGACGATCAAACGGTCGGCGTCGGCGCCGGCCAGATGTCGCGCGTCGATTCCGTCAGAATCGGCGCGATGCGGGCGCAAATTCCGGTCGAAGGTTCGGTACTGGCCTCCGACGCTTTCTTCCCCTTTCGCGACGGCTTAGACGAAGCCGCGCGCCACGGCATCACCGCCGTGATTCAACCAGGCGGCTCAGTTCGCGACGAGGAAGTGATAGCCGCGGCAAACGAACACGGATTGGCGATGGTCTTTACAGGTGTGAGGCATTTCAAACACTGATATTATGAGCACCAATATGGCTGACAACGAAAACTCAATCCGGTGCCGCTACTGCGGCCAGCGAAACCAGGTGCGCAACGAAGGCGGTGACGCACGCTGCGGACGTTGCCGCTTGCCCTTGTCCGACGAACCGCACAAGAAATTTGCGCGATTGCACAAGGACCAGTACATCCATCCCGCCGATCGCCGCGCGCTTGCCGCGCTGAAAGCGATCCCCGGAATCGATACGGCGCTCAAGAAGCTGTTGGCTGTCACTGGCGAATCCGCGATCCGCGTCATCTTCACGGCCAGCGCCGTCAAGGTAACGCCGACGCAGTGTCCGGACCTTTACGCCAAACTTCAGATCGCCTGCACCACGCTCGGCGTCGACATGCCGGAACTGTTCGTCCAACAGAACCCGATCGTCAACGCGTTCACGGGCGGCGTCGAAAAGCCGATCATCGTTCTGTATTCACAACTGATCGAGCGGTTGACTGACGACGAAGTGCTGGCGGTCGTGGCCCATGAAGTTGGGCACATTCACGCCGAACACGTGCTCTACTTGACCGCCGCGCGTCTGATTGAGTTTCTGGCGAAGTCGGCCGTGCTGGCGTCGCCGTTGACGTTCATAGTCAAGGAAATACTCACGATGAGCATGCGTGCCGCGTTGCTCGCGTGGGCGCGCCGTGCCGAGCTTTCGTGCGACCGCGCTGCGTTGCTCGTCACGCAGGATCCAAACGTCATTGGCCGCACGATGATGAAGTTGAGCGGGGGAACGTTTGCTTCACGCGTCGATTACGATCAGTTCCTTGCACAGGCTCGCGACTTCCAGAAGAACTACGACGAGAAAGCGCTCGATCGTTTCTGGGCCGACGTGATCACTTCCGGGCTGAGTCATCCATTCCCTGTCTGGCGCGTCTCGGAGATTTTGCAGTGGGTTGAAAGCGGTGAATACAAGGCGCTCATCTCGGCGCCGGAAAGCGCAGCAGCATAATCACAAAAGGCACAAAGGAAGACTAAAAAAGGCACAAAAGCAGAATGCTACAAGATAAAAAAGGAATAATTTTCGGAGTTGCCAACAAACGGTCGATCGCCTGGGCCACCGCGCAGGCCGTTCACGAAGCGGGCGCGACACTCGCATTCACCTACCAGGGCGATCGGCTGAAAGAAAACGTCGAAAGCCTTACGAGTGAAGCGATGCCCGGATCGCTCCTGTTACCCTGCGACGTCACGAATCAATCAGAAGTTGAGGCAACGTTCCGCCGCACCGGCGAAGAATTCGGCCGGCTCGACTTTCTGATTCACAGCATCGCCTTTGCGCCACGCGAAGCACTCAGCGGCGATTATCTCGACACCAGTCGCGAAGCGTTTCTGACGGCACTCGAGATCAGCGCTTACTCGTTGCCGCAACTCGCTCGCGCCGCGGCCCCCTTGATGACCGAAGGCGGCAGCATCGTTTCGATGACTTACTACGGCGCTGAAAAAGTGATTCTCGGTTACAACGTGATGGGTGTCGCCAAGGCCGCACTCGAAACCGGCACTCGTTACCTCGCAAAAGATCTCGGTCCACGCAACATCCGCGTCAACGCCATCAGCGCCGGCCCCATTCAAACGCTCTCCGCGCGCGTGATCTCCGACTTCAGCCTCGTCTTGAAACACAACGCCGATCGCGCGCCGCTCCGTCGCAACGTCGAGCCACGCGAGGTCGGCAACACCGCCGTCTTCCTTTGCAGCTCGATGTCCTCCGGCATTACCGGCGAAATCATCCACGTCGACTGCGGCTACAACATCATGGGTGCGTAAGATGGCGAAGAAGACGGGCGACGACGAGACCGACAATCGCACCAACCGGATGCGTCCAAAGACGACGCAGGACGAACAACTGCTGGAGAGTCCGCGAGCGGACGAGTTTACGCACACCGATCCCTGGCGCGTCTTTAGAATCATGGGTGAGTTTGTCGAGGGGTTCGACGAGCTGGCGAGTCTCAATCGTGGAATCTCAATCTTCGGCTCCGCGCGGTCCAAGCCTGACGACCCGGATTACAAAGCGGCGCAGGAGACGGCGGCGCTGCTCGCAGCGGAAGGGTTCGCCGTCATCACGGGCGGCGGTCCAGGCGTCATGGAAGCCGCGAACAAAGGTGCTTTCGAAGCAGGTGGGCTCTCAATCGGTTGCAACATCGAATTGCCGTTCGAGCAGCGTCCCAACGCTTATCAAACTCGCAGTCTAACGTTCAAATACTTCTTCGTCCGCAAGATGATGTTCGTGAAGTACAGCCTCGGTTTCATCATCTTTCCCGGCGGGTTCGGCACGCTTGACGAATTGTTCGAAGCCTTGACGTTGATTCAAACGAAGAAGATCCGCAACTTTCCGGTCGTGCTCTTCGACTCGAAATACTGGAGCGGAATGTTGAACTGGATACGCGACGTTGTAATGGCCGAAGGCAAGATCAGCGAGCACGACTTCGAGCTGTTTCACATCACCGACTCGCCGTCCGAAGTGGTGGAGATCGTGCTGCGCAGCCAGAGCTCGCTCAGTGAATTTGCTTCCGACGACATCGTCGGCGTTCCGACTGAAAGTCTTAAGGCTTGAGGTTCGCGTTCAGCCACTCGAGGTAAGGGGTCGAGCCGGCGACGATCGGCAGCGCGACGATCTCGGGCGTCTCGTAACTGTGAAGAGCACGCACTTCCCTTTCCAGCTCTTCAAATCTCGATCGTGCAGTTTTAGCGATTAACAGGACCTCGGGCTGGCGCTCGATCTTTCCCTGCCAGCGATACACCGATTCCATTTCCGGAAGAATCTGAACGCAGGCGGCGAGGTGCGCGCCGATCAGCATATCGGCAAGGCGGGCCGCTTCTTCGCCGTTTGCGGCCGTCATCAAAACCACGATGGCCTCGTCGGCGGCAGGCATAAACTACTCCTCTTCTTGTTCGACCTCTTCGTCGTCCATCGCGCCGCCGGTGAGTGGCGTCGTGTCGCCGCCGAAAAACGCGTTGTAGAGTTCGAGCGCGCGGTCGTAATCGCGTTCGTCGACGAAGATCTCCGCGCCTTCAGCCGTCGCCGAGAGCAGCGGCGAGAACGCGTCGGCGCCACCTGACTTGATAACCGAACGAATATCGTTCTTGGTGAAAATGTCGTTCACCATCTCTGCTTCGGCGGGCGAACCGAGTTTGTGAAGCGGCACGAAACGCGCTTCGCTGTTGTCGTGAATGACATTCTCGGGAGTCAGCCGTTCGACTAACTGCGTGTTGTCATCGGGACACTCAGTTATCCCAGGTTCGTATTCGGCTTCGCAAACAGGGCAGAACATAATGGACTCCGATAGGTAAGTCGTCAGTTGTCAGTTGTCAGTAGTCAGTAGTCAGTTGTCAGTAGTCAGTTGTACCTTACCACTGACCACGAACAACGGACCACTGACAACTCACTTAACTTCAAAAGGTATCTCATCAAAGTGTGTCATTCGTTTGAAGGCGCGGAAACGATCGTTGATCTCGGCGTGCGTCAGCCGCCGCACGCGCTCGGTGCCAAACTCTTCGACGTTGAACGACGCCATCACCGAACCGAAGATCATCGCGCGTCTCATCGCGTCTTCGTTGAGTTGATCCTGGCTGGCCAGGTAACCCATAAACCCGCCGGCAAACGTGTCGCCCGCGCCCGTCGGATCAAAAACTGACTCGAGCGGGTACGCGGGGATCGCGAAGTAACTATCGGGCGTGAAGAGGGCGGCGCCATACTCGCCTCGCTTGATGATCAGCGCTTTCGGTCCCCAGTTCAGAATCTCGCGTGCTGCTTTGATCAGGTTCGGAAGCCCCGTCAACTGCCGCGCCTCGGCGTCGTTGATGATCACGACGTCGACGACTTCGATCGTGCGGACCAGCGACTCGCGCGTCGTGTCGATCCACAGATTCATCGTATCGAGCGCGACCAGCTCGGCGTCAGGCATCTGTTCACGAACGCCACGCTGGAGATCCGGTTGAATGTTACCGAGGAACAACAGCCGCGAACGCTTCGACTCCTCCGACAGCTTCGGTTGAAAGTCGGCGAAGACATTCAAGTCCGTGAAGAGCGTATGCGCGACGTTGAGATCGTAATCGTAGCGGCCGCCCCAGCGAAACGTCTTGCCGTCTTCGATCCGTTCGAGATCATGTGTGCCGATGTGGTGCGAGTCAAAGACCTGCTGATCGCTGAAGTCGCCGCCAACGACGCCGACGATGCTTACGTTGGTAAAAAAACTGGCGGAGATCGAGAAGTGCGAGGCCGAGCCGCCAAGCATCTTGTCGCATTTACCAAATGGAGTTTCTACAGCGTCATAGGCGACAGAACCAACAACTAGAAGGGACATGTTTTATCAGTCGTAATCCGATCTTTATGGTTTGAAAATCCTGTTAAGGCTTTGCTGGTGTATCAAGCGCGCGCAACTCTTCTTGCGCCTGTTTTGCGTAAGGGCTGTTTGGATACTCGTCGACGAGCTTCTTCAGGTAGTCGCGGCCCATGTCGCGAAACTGTGCTGAAGTGAGCGTGCGTTTCTCGCCGCCGTCGAAACTCACGTAGAGGTTCGGGTTCTGCTTACCCTTGCTCTGCGAAAGCCAAACACTGCTTTGGCCCGCCATCAAGAGCACCTCGTCGATCTTCTGAAAGTTGGGGTTGCCGGCGATGATCTCCTCGCAACGCTTCAACGCCGCGACGTACGCCTTCTTCAACTTGAAGTAGTTCTTCGCGACTTCCAGGTTGTGAAGCGAGTCGCGCTCGAGGTCGGGATCGCGCAGCGTCGCCGGATCGGGACCCTGGCGTACGCCTTGTGCCTGGACCGCCGAAAAAGAAAACACCAGAAACAGTGCAAGAACCAATACTTTCATAGCTTACCTCGATAGAAACAGGATTTAACGATACTTTTGGATGATCGCTTCCAGCTTCTTTGTTGTCGGTTCCGGCCAAAGATTTGGCGCGGTGAAGATCGCATGCTTCAACGCTGAACCGCACTTGCAATCGCGCTCGCCGGTTTTCAGATGCTTCAACGTCTCGCGCAGAATGATCTGAGCATTGCGGACGTTCTTGTTCAAGTACTCGACCACCGTTTCGACGCTGACCGCGTCGTGACCCGGATGCCAGCAATCGTAGTCGGTCACCAGCGCGAGAGTGGCGTAACAGATCTCAGCTTCGCGCGCGAGTTTCGCCTCCTGTAGGTTCGTCATGCCGATGATGTCCATGCCCCACGAGCGATAGACATTCGACTCCGCGACCGTCGAAAACGCTGGTCCCTCCATGCAGAGGTACGTTCCGCCACGATGAACTTTCACGTCCGCCGCGCCGCACGCTTTTTCGAGCACGTCGCCGAGCGCGGAACAGACCGGGTGCGCGAAAGAGACGTGCGCAACGATTCCCTCGCCGAAAAACGTCGACTCGCGCACTCGCCCGCGCGTCCGGTCGAAAAACTGATCGGGGATCACCATGTCGAGCGGCGCGTATTTCTCCTGCAACGATCCGACAGCCGATGCCGACAGAATTCGTTCGACGCCGAGTAGTTTCATCGCGTAGATGTTCGCGCGAAACGGTACTTCTGTCGGCGTCAGGCGATGTCCGGTTGCGTGTCGCGGCAGGAAGGCGACTCGCTGGTTCTCGAGCGTGCCGATGATGAACTTGTCAGAGGGGTCGCCGAAAGGAGTCGGGACTGCGACTTCTTCGATCTCGGTCAGCTCGGGCATCTGGTACAGCCCGCTGCCGCCGATGATTCCCACCTTGACTTGTGGAAGAGTGCTCATGAATCGTTTGCTTCTGCCGCGCGATAAGGAACAGCGGTGAAGCCTTTCTCTCCTTCAACTAACCGACACAATGGCTCGTCGGCGTCGTGATAGAACAAACACAGCCAGCCTTCTTTCGCCGCCTGTGGAATCAAACGCTTCTTGGCTTCCAATGTCTCGACCGGATAGAGATCGAAGCCCATGATCCACGGCAAGCGAACATGCGCTCGCATCGGAACGAGATCCGCGAAACCGAAAATCGTCTTTCCGCCGCGGTCCAAGTGCCAACACTGCATCGAACGATTGTGGCCCGCCATCGTCTGCATTCGCAGACCCGGCGCTACGTCATAGACGTCGTCTTTGGCTTCGAGTTGGCCTGACTCGATCAGCGCTCGCCAGTTTTCCGGCAGGTAACTGGCGCGATCGCGTTCGGTCGGATGTTCAGCGTGTTCCAACTCGGCGCGAGAAACGAAGTAACGAGCGTTTGGGAACGTCGGAACGACGTCGCCTGTGTCGTTCAGTTTCGTGTTGCCGCCGCTGTGATCGAAATGCAAATGCGTGTTGACGACGATCGTGATCTCTTCGGCGGAAACGCCGGTCTTTGCTTTTAGAGTTTCCGCCAGCGGCCGGGTGCGGTCGATCGCGTATCGTGACGCGTGCTTCGCCGGCCACTTGTCGCCAATGCCTGTTTCGATCAGTATCTTTTCGGCGCCCGTGTCGATGAAGACGCAGTTCATGTTCATGCGAATGCGGTTTTCATCGTCGGGCGGACAGACTTGCGACCACAGTTGACGAGGAACGACGCCGAACATCGCCCCACCATCGAGACGAAATTCGGCGTCCTGAATCACCTCAACCGAGTAATCGCCTATCTGCATTGGCGAAGCTCGTGGAACCAAAATACATCGACCTGAAACTACGGCTTCTTCTGCGGCTTGGCCGCGGGTTTGGGCGGCGTCTTGGCCGCCGGTTTTGCAGGCGACGCCTCAGGCTGGGCCTCCGGTTCAGGCTCAGGTCCCATGGGCGGCATATTCTGCGGCGCCGGCTGCTGCTCGGGCGGCTTCACCTGAAAATTATCAGCAACTTTGATGTCTGCATGACGATTGACGATCTCGTCGAGCACCTTCTTCGCCTTGTCCTGCTCAACCGCCACGCGTGCCTTCTCGCGCGACGTTTGCGGCGACCCAAACGGATTATTGTTCGGGTCGCTGATCAGGATGTGACGCGCGTGGACCTTCTCTTCAGTCTTCCCGTCTTTCGTCTCGGTCTTCCGTTCATCGAGCTTGATGATGTGAAAACCAAATCGCGTCTGAACGACGTCGCTGATCTCACCGGGCTTCAACGCGTAAGTGGCGCGCTCGAAATCAGGATCCATTTGCCCGTGACCAAACCAACCTAAATCCCCGCCCTTGTCTTTCGTTCCGTCGCTGCCAAACTCGGCCGCCAACTTCCCGAAGTCTTCGCCTCCACGCAACCGTTTCAGCACTTCTTCAGCTTTCGCGCGGTTCTTCTTGTCGACGTCAGCTTCCGGATGGTTGGCGAGATACGCATCGATCTCGGGCTCAGTCGCCTTCATCTTCTCCTGCAAGTTGTCCATCGCATACTTCTGCGCCAGCACGCGCGCGTGCTGCAACATCATCTGCAACCGGACTGCCGGCTTCTTGTCGATGCCCTGCTCGAGTCCTTTCTTTTCGGCGATGTAGATGCGGCCCAGACGCTGCTTCAACATGTCGAGCTGTTCCTGCGGAATCTGCTGCGCGGCAAAGCTCGGATCTTTCGCCTTGGCGTCGGCGATGATCTGATCGAACTTCTTCTGATTGTCCGGGACTTTGAAAAACTCTTCGACTTCTTTGTCGCTGATGTCCGGACTGGCCTGACCGCCTTGAGCGCCCTCGCCCTGCGCCTCGAAATAGTACTGCGCGATCACGCTGGCCTTCTGAAACTCCAGTTGCCGCTTCATGTCTTCGGCTTTATCGACGCCGTGCGCCTGCGCTTCTTCGGCAACGGCGAGAAGTTGCCGCACGCTCTGCGCGAAGTCTTTGCGTGCCTTTTCGTCAGTGGCGAGGCGCTGTCTCATTTGCGGCGATTGATCTTCCGCGAGTAAAGCCATGTCTTCCGCCGACAGTTCGACCGGTCCGCCCTTTCGCGCTTTCACCTGCCAGAAGATCAAGCCGGCGGCGAAGATGATCGCGACGGCGCCTGCGATGAGTGCTTTGCTTGTTGAGTTCAAAATACTGTCCTTTCCTAACCTATTGATGCTGCACCAACTCGAGCAGCACTCCATTCGTAAACGACGGATGAACAAACGCTATCAGTGAACCACCGGCGCCTACGCGCGGCGTTTCGTCGATCAATCGCGCGCCTTGTTGCTTCAACTGCGCGAGCGACTGATGGATGTCGGCAACCTCGATCGCGATATGGTGAATTCCGGGACCGCGCTTCGCCAGAAACTTTCCCACCGCAGTTTCATCGGCAAGCGGCTCGAGCAGTTCCACGTGAGTGTCGCCCACGGCCAACATGCAGGTCTTGACGCCTTGCTCTTTAACTTCGTCGGAGGAATGTACTTCCAAGCCAAGCGCATCGCGCCAAACTGCCAAACCTTCTTCGATGCTCCTGGTGGCTATTCCGATGTGATCAACTTTCAGCAGCCTCGATAATCTCCTCTACCGCAGAATAAGGGTCTCTTTGCCGAGTTGCAACTTCGTCCGCGAGGCGGTTAAGCATAGCAACCGAAGCATCAGACTCCAAAACGCGGGCGAGCAGGTTTTCCCGCAATAATTCGACAATACGCCAGCGCGCGATGGCTCGCCGTCGCTCGCCGCTCAACTCTCCGGCTCGTTGCGCCTGCCTGAAACGTTCAATCGCTGCCGCCAGATCCGCGACGCCCTGGTTCTCAGTTGCCACTGTCTTAACGATCGGCGGTTCCCAACCGTCATTGCGCGCGGCGAGCGACAACAGCGACTCGAGCTCTTTTTCGGTCGAGTAAACTCCGTCGCGGTCGGCTTTGTTGATGACGAAAATGTCGCCGATCTCCATGATTCCGGCCTTGATGGCCTGAATGTCATCACCCATGCCGGGAACTAAGACGACCACGGAAACGTCCGCCGCCTTGACGATCTCGACCTCGTCCTGGCCGACGCCCACAGTCTCGACGATGATCTTTGCATAACCGGCGGCGTCGAGGATCGCGACAGCATCGACCGTAGCGCGCGCGAGGCCGCCGAGATTTCCGCGAGTGGCCATCGAACGGATGAAGACGCCCTCGTCCAGTCCCAACGTCTGCATTCGAATGCGGTCGCCCAGAATCGCACCGCCGGAAAACGGGCTCGACGGATCGACTGCGACGATGCCGACGCGCTCATCCTGCTGGCGGTAAAGCATCGCGAGTTTGTCGACCAACGACGACTTGCCCGCGCCGGGCGCGCCGGTGATCCCGATGACGAGCGCACCGCGCGAGCGTTGATAGATCTCCTTCATCAATGCCGCCGCGTCGGCCGAACCATTCTCAATCTTCGAAATGGCTCGCGCGACTGCCGCGGCGTCGCCGCTACCCACTCGCTCACTCAAACTATCGGCCATATCAAAGCTGTTTTAAGACTTCGCGCGCAATGATGATGCGCTGAATCTCGGACGTGCCTTCCCCGATCGTGCACAGTTTCGAGTCGCGCCAGTACTTTTCCGGCGGATAGTCTTTTGTGTAACCGTATCCGCCGTGCACCTGGATCGCTTCCTCGCAGACCGCGACGCTAACCTCAGACGCAAACAACTTCGCCATCGACGACTCTTTCGTCGTCTTCTTTCCGTTGTCTTTCATCCACGCCGCTCGATACATCAACAGTCGCGCCGCGTCGATCTGCGTCGCCATGTTCGCTAGCTTGAACTGGATCCCCTGAAACTCCGAAATCGGTTTGCCAAACTGCTGCCGTTCCTGCGAATAGCGCACAGCCGATTCAAACGCGCCCTGCGCGATGCCGACTGCCAAAGCCGCGATCGAGATGCGTCCGCCGTCGAGAACCTCCATCGCGTTCACGAAGCCCTGACCTTCCTCGCCGAGCATTTGCGCGTCAGGCACGAAGCAGTCCTCAAACACGACGCTTGCTGTTTCTGAGGCGCGCAGCCCCAGTTTGTTCTCCTTCTTTGAAGGCGAGAAACCTTTCATTCCCTTTTCGAAGATGAACGCCGAGATCCCCTTGCTTCGTTTGTTGCGGTCAGTGACGGCCATGGCTACGCACGTGTCGGCATGAATTGCGTGGGTAATGAAGTTTTTCGAACCGTTGACGACCCATCCGCCGTCCGTACGCACCGCCGTGGACTTCGTACCAGACGCATCCGATCCGGCACTCGGCTCCGTTAGTCCCCACGCACCCAGGTGCTGGCCGCTCGCGAGCGGCGTCAGGTATTTCTTGCGTTGTTCTTCAGTGCCGTACTTATAAATGTGATTCGAGCAAAGCGAATTGTGCGCGGCGACCGAGATACCGACCGATCCGTCTACGCGTGAAAGCTCCTCGATGATCGTCGCGTACTCCACATAGCCCATGCCCGCGCCGCCGTACTCCTCAGGGAACAGCACACCCATCAGTCCAAGCTCGGCCAGCTTCGGCTGCAACTCGACCGGAAAGTGTTGCGACTCGTCCCACTCCATTACGTGCGGCGCGATCTCCGATTGGGCAAACTCGCGCACGCTCATCTTGATCTGTTGTTGCTCTTCGCTTAACTCAAATTCCATGTTTGTTTACACCCGTTTTCTCTTGTCCTGCGACTTCGCGCCGCCGCGCATCAACCGCGCGGCTTCCGCAGGCGACAATAAGCGCCACTCCTTCGGCTTCAAACTATCGTCCGTCAGAAACCCGATCCGCACCCGTCTCAACTTCAACACAGAATGACCGATCAATTCAAACATGCGACGCACTTGCTGGTTGCGTCCCTGATGAAGCAACACTTCAAACCACGCATTCGTTGCCGTTTCGTGAAGCTTCGTGATCTTCGCCGGCGCCGTTCGCGTGCCGTCGTCGAGCCTGATTCCGCGTCGGAGCCGTTCGATGGCGGCGTCGGGCGGCACGCCTTTAACCTTCACTTCGTAAACTTTGTCGACCCGATTCTTCGCGGAGGTGATGAAGTTTGTGAAGTCGCCGTCGTTGGTCAGTAGTAGAAGACCTTCGGTGTTGAAGTCGAGGCGTCCGACCGGATAAAGACGGCCGAGTGAATGCGGCAACAGTTCCGTCACCAGCGGGCGGCCTTCGGGATCCGAAACGCTCGACAGATACCCGCGAGGCTTGTTGAGAAGGACGTAAACTTTTTCGCGCGATTGAAGCTGAGGATTGATGAGCTTGCCGTTGACCTTGATGTGGTCTTTCGAGGGATCGGCTTTCGTTCCGAGCTCTTTGACGACTTCGCCGTTGACGGTGACGCGCCCGGCCGTAATCAACTCTTCCGCGTGACGTCGTGAGGCGACGCCCGCAGCGGCGATCAGTTTTTGCAGACGCTCTTCCATACCTCAAGAGCCGCCGCTCAGATCGTGAAAATCCTCGACGCTGGGCAATTCTGTCAGATCCTTCAACCCGAATTGCAGCAAAAACTCCTTCGACGTTCCGTACATCATCGGGCGTCCAACCGTCTCCTTGCGGCCTTTCGCCACGATCAACTTCTTATCGAGCAACGTCTTGATCGCCGAAGGCGACTGCACGCCGCGGATCTCGAGGATCTCGGGAACCGTCACCGGTTGGCGGTACGCAATCACCGCGAGCGTTTCGAGCGACGCGATCGAAAGCTTCGCGCTCGGCCGCGTCTTCAAGAACGCGCGCACGTGCTCGTGATATTCGGGCCGCGTGGCAAACTGCCAACCGCCCGCAACCTCCCGTAGTTGTAGACCGCCGTTGCGAGCGTTGAATTCCTCGACCAACCCGTTCAGCGCCTGGCTAACGACCTCTTTGTCTTCTTTCAAAACTTCGGCCAGCGTCTTGATGCTCAGCGGTTCCTCGGAAACGAAGATCAGCGCCTCGATCACGCCGGCGCGTTCCGCTTGACTCTGCGGCGACGATAATGGCCCATCGTCAGGCGTCTCCGCGTCCATCGCGGCCGCCGACTCCTCTTCCGCAACCATTGCCGCGAGCTCGCGGCTGGCCTCTTCGTTCAACGCGGCCTCATCGGGCGGCGTGTCATTCATTTTCTCTTCGTCAGTCGCCATCTATTTAACCTGATACGCGGGCAGTGATATCGCCGAAAGTCTCACGCTGAAACAGCTTCACCTCGCTGGTCCGCACCAGCTCCAACACCGAGAGAAAAGCGAGGACGAGTTCGCGCCGCGTTCTCGCTCGCTCAAAAAATACGCGCAGATTCAACTCGCCTGACGACATGACCATGTTGCGCAAGCGTTCGAGCATTTCGGCCATCGAAACTTCTTCACGCTCGATCTCCATCAGCACTTCTTCTTTGTGCCGCGCCAGGATGTCCTGAAACACCTTGAGCAGATCGAACACGCCGACGGCTACTTCCGGATTGTTCTTGTCCGTCTCCAACTCGGCGCGTTTGAATACCGCCTGCTCGACAGTCGCGCGCGACCAAAGCATCTGCGCCGCCGCTTTGTACTTCTGGTATTCGAGCAACTGATTGACGAGATCATTGCGCGGATCCTCTTCTTCTTCCGCCGGTGCTGAAGGATCGCGCGGCAACAACATCCGCGTTTTGAGCTCGATCAACGTCGCCGCCATCACGAGAAAGTCGCCGGCGACGGCGATGTCCAGCTCCTGCATCACGCGAAGGTAGCGCAAGTATTCGTCCGTGATGCGCGCGACGGGAATGTCGTAAATGCTGACCCGTTCCTGCCGAATTAGGTGCAGCAAAAGATCGAGCGGTCCTTCAAACTCGCCGAGCAGAATCTTGAGATCGTCGGTGACGTCGTCGGGGACGATTTGCGGCGCCGCGCCGGCGACGTTGAGTGGAGCAGGACGCTCGTCAGGTGTTTCTTCACTCATAGTTAACGGGAAATTCCGATCTTTCGATAGACCTGTTTGAGTGTCTCGCCGGCGATCCCACTCGCTTTCGCGCGGCCCCGCTCTAATAATGTGTCGAGTTGTTCGTCGGTAATTTCTTTTACTCGTTGTTGGATGGGATGTAGAAACTCGATCGTCGCCTCGGCTAAATCACCTTTCAACTGCGCGTATCCCTTGCCGGCGAAGTGATCTTCGACTTCCTGCTGCGACTTGCCGGTCATCAAGTGATAAATCTCCAGCAGGTTGTAGATTGCCGGACGCGACTCGTCGAAACGAATCTCAGTTCCCGAGTCAGTCACCGCTCTCTTGAACTTACGGCGAACGGTGTCAGCGTCGTCCATTAGCAATATGCGGCTGCCGGGCTCGTCGTCTGACTTCGACATCTTTTTCGTCGGATCCGACAGCGACATGATTCGCGCTCCAACTTTTGGAATGAAAGCGTCGGGAACACGAAACGTCTCACCATAATCGCGGTTGAACCTGATCGCCAGATCGCGCGTCAACTCGAGATGCTGCTTCTGATCGTGACCGACGGGCACGAGGTCGGTTTGATAAAGCAGAATATCGGAAGCCATCAAGACCGGATACTCGAATATCCCGACGTTCACGTTCTCCTGCTGTTTCCGCGCCTTGTCTTTGTACTGCGTCATGCGCTCGAGCTCTGACATGCGCGCGACGCAGTTCAACACCCACGTCAGTTCGGCGTGCTCCGGCACGTCTGACTGAATGAAGATCGTCGAGACTTCCGGATCGATACCAACTGCGAGATAGATACGGACCAGGTCCCGCGTCTTTTCATTTAACTGTTTCGGATCGTTCTGCACCGTCAGAGCGTGAAGATTGACGATGCAGAAGAAGCTCTCGTACTCGTGTTGCAACGCAACCCAGTTTTTCAGCGCGCCGAGGTAGTTCCCGATGTGCAGGTTGCCGGTTGGTTGAGCACCGCTAAAGATTCGCTTGGTCATTGGTCCGGACAACTGCTCCGCTAAACTCCCAGGAAGAGTAAGTAGTAGACGATCTCGATAATGGGTCTGATGATGGCTCGGGTGAAACCCATCCAGATAAAAAACAACAGCAACACGTAACCATACTGCTCAAGAAACTCGAGGAACGGTCTCATGTTCGCGGGCAGGAACGTGTCGAGGACCTTGCTGCCGTCGAGTGGAGGAAAGGGCAACAGGTTAAAGACCGCGAGCGACACGTTCATTATCATCAAGTAATGCAGGAACAGCATCAGCGGCTCCTCGAGCGATCCTGGCTTCGGGTCCAGGCCCACGCCATTCATGTACAGCACCTTCAATACCGTAAATGCAATCAAAGCGATGAAGGTGTTCGCCATGATTCCAGCCAGCGAGACCATGACGTTCGCCATGTCCTTGTTGCGCCAGCGCAGCGGATTGACGGGCGTCGGCTTGCCCCAGCCGAGCAAGGGAATCGACCCAACCGGACCACCGATATGGCCAAAGATGAAGCCGACCATCGGAATCAGCAACGTGCCGATCGGATCCGTGTGCGCGATCGGATTGAGCGTGACGCGTCCGAGCAACCGCGCCGTATCGTCACCAAACTTGTATGACATCCACGCGTGCGCCGCCTCGTGTGCCGAGATCGCAAGCAGCAGCACCACCATGTAGATTACAAGCTGTGGAATCAGTTGTTCGGGACTCAATGAACTACTCGTCTCAACAAGTTGCAGGAAATGTCAGAGAGGCAACTTAGCATTCCGCCAAATGGGTGTCAAAAGCCTCTATAAGTTTCATTTAAACCGGTAAAAGCGTGCCCTTGATGTGCGTCGCCAAACTGTAAACCGAGTCGATCGACACGACTGCCATCTCACCGGAAGCACTGAAAGCAAGTCCGATTAAATTGACGCCGGCGACGATCAAGCTGGCGTCGTTACCGTCCGGCGAGATGCGCACGATGCCGCGCCGGCCGCGGAATGAAGCAGCGACGTACAAGTTTCCTTCGTTATCGAATGCGAGTCCCTGCGGTCTTCCCAAACCCTTGAAGAAGACGTCGACGTCGCCGTCGGGATCGATTCTCCAGATGCAGTCGAAGCTCGTTACTGTCGGTCCGGCAATGTAGAGCGAATCGTCAGGCCCAAACGCCAGATGAAACGCGGAGACAGAAGGCTCGATCTGCGCCCACGCTCGTTCTTCGCCGATGCCGTTCACTTTGAAGATCGTTCCAGTCCGATCTCCGACATACATCACACCGCTTCGATCGAATGCTACGCCAGTGGCGACGCCGAGGTTCCTTGCAAATGTCACCGCCTCTTTGAACGGGTTCACTCTGTAGGCAACGCCTTCCAGCCTGCTGGTCACGTACATTGTTCCGTCAGGGCCAAACGCGATGCCGGTCGGATTCGTGATGTCTCCCGAGTACTCGGAAACGTCGCCGCTGAGGTCGATGCGAAACAACGTAACCGGCAACTCCTCACCACGAGATCCTGAGCGCGTCACGAAGAGCGCTCCGTCGTCGGGGTCGAAAGCCGGATTGGCTACCGGGTGAAGATCTCCGGCGAGCTTTCTCGCAACCGTCATCCGTGCGGGTGCGCTGAACTGGTTGCCGTTCTGCAACCTGACGTTGAGTTCGCCGCCTTTTGTTTCAGGAACGATCGCGAGGACACGGTTGGGTCCAAGAGCAACGATCGGTGCCGTCGTGTCGCCGATTAGCACGGCGCACATCGCCGGATCGCTGGTGTCGATGCCGGCGCAATCGATGACGATCTCGCCGCCGGCAACGCCGTAAGGTGGGTCTATCTTTATGATTCTTCCCGCACTACCCATAAAAAGGGTTCATGATACGATGCGCATGCATAACTCAACAAGAAGCGCGCCTTTTCCGCATCGGCTCCGCCGCCGGATGTGCGGCAGGGCTCCGCCTTGCCGTCCGCTGCCCTATGGTATAATTTGCGCCCGTATAGGAAGGAAAAGACCATTACCAGCGTTCTCGGCAATACCCTTGGGTTAAAACCAAATCAGTTGCGGCGCATTGAAAAGCTGTACACCCGGCGCATACCTCCGAACCAGATAGTGACGCCTGAATTCGCCCGCCAGTTGAGCGAACTCTCACACGAGACCCGCCGGCAGATTGGAGCGCTCATCGATCGCAAAGGTCACGTTCAATACGTGATGGTCGGCGACAACAAACGCATCGAGCTTCCTGATTTCAAACGCGTCCGTGTCGCTTCGGGCAGGTTCCGCGGCCTTCGCTGCGTGCACACGCATCTGCGCGGCGAACCGCTCACGCAGGACGACTTAACCGACCTCGCATTGCTGCGGTTAGATCTCATGGCCGCCATCGACGTCGAATCCAACACAGGGCTGCCCGGCATGGTTCGCGCCGCGCACTTGCTTCCGCTTCACGCGGGAGAGCTCGACAACGCGGCCGAGCCGGATTTGTACGGCTTTCTCGAACCGAAGATGGCGTCGCAACTCGATTCCGATTTCCTGACGCTGATCGAATCGCTGGAAGACGAAATCGCGCGCAACCGGCGCACCGCGCGGCGTGCGGAAGTGCGCGACCGCACCATTCTCGTCGGCGTCGCAACCGGTTCACTGGCTGACGCTGAAGAGTCGATGGCCGAACTGGCCGAGCTTGCAGCTTCAGCCGGCGTCGTGGTCCAGGATCAAATCATTCAACGTCGCGCCGCGATCGATCCGCGCACCGTCCTCGGCCGCGGTAAACTGGACGAACTGATCATTCGCGCGCTCCAGCTCGGCGCTGACATGCTTGTCTTCGACAGCGAGCTCTCGCCCGCGCAGGTCCGCTCGCTATCCGAGGCAACGGATCTGAAAGTCATCGACCGTTCGCAGTTGATTCTCGACATCTTCGCTCAGCGCGCCCAATCGAAAGAAGGAAAAATCCAGGTCGAGCTGGCCCAACTGAAGTATCTGCTGCCGCGATTGATCGCCGGACAGGATTCGGCGTTCTCGCGTTTGGCCGGCGGCATCGGCGGGCGCGGACCAGGTGAAACGAAGCTGGAAACTGATCGTCGCCGCGTTCGCGATCGCATCAACCGTCTCGAGCGCGAGATCGAAAGCCAGCGACAACGCCGCCAGGAACGCCGCAAGGGACGAACACGACACGGACTGCCGATCATCTCGATCGTCGGCTACACAAACGCCGGCAAGTCGACGCTGCTGAATGCTCTAACGCAGAGCGCCGTCCATGCCGAACAGCGAATGTTCGCCACGCTCGATCCGACTTCGCGCCGGCTTCGTCTGCCGCGAGAGCAGGAAGTCATCATCAACGACACCGTCGGTTTTATTCGCGCGCTTCCTCCCGATCTGATATCCGCCTTTCGCGCCACCCTCGAAGAGATCGGCGACAGCAACTTACTTATTCACGCGGTCGACATTTCGAACCCTCGTTGGCTGCAACAGATTCAGTCAGTAAAACGGATACTCGCCGAACTCAAACTCTCCGAGATTCCATCGATTCTGGCGCTCAATAAAGCCGACCTCGTCGAGCCGGAAGTTTTGGAAGGCGCAGTTCGCCAGGCGCGACAGGTTGACGGCGGTGAAACAGTCGTGATCTCCGCGATAAAACCGGCGACTCTCGGTGTTCTGTTGGAAAAGGCGGGCGCGATGTTGGCGCGAAACCTGAACGCTGAACCGGCGGGACAGCCCTCAGCGGCTCTGTCTCGCATCGCATAAATGGGACTTCGTCCACGTTTCAAAACTCCTTTCAGTCAGGCGCGCGATAAGCTCCTCGCCTACTTGTTGCGCCCGCTGAGGGTGTTCAAGCCGCGCACGCGGTTTCTCATCGCTTGCAGCGGATTGGTACTACTGACGACGCTCCTCCTCCTGAATCCTCACTCATCAACTCTCAATGACAACTACAAGGAAGGCGAGGTCCTCAACCGCGCCATCATCGTGCCGGCTGACATCACCACCGTCGATCTCGCCGAGACGGAACGACGTAAGCAAGCAGCGCGTGAATCTACTCGTCCGATTTTCAATTTCGACTCCACGCGTGCTGAAACCGCCGTGCAGAGTTTTCTCGCAACCTGGGACGAGCTGAAAGACGAGATCTCGCCGAAACAAAACCGCACCGACGCTGATCTCGACCGTCTGGCGGCGGTCATCCGCGAGATCGGCGGCGGCTATATTTTCGATGACGCCGACGCCGACCGCTTACAACGCGACATCATTCTCGGCGACGGCCGGAGCGCCGCGTCGCAAATGATCATGCCGGCGCCATTGACCAGAATGGTCCCGCTCTCGACCGCGCGCCGCAATCTCGAAACCAGATTACTGACTCTTCCGGGCTGGCGGCCAGACCAACGAACGGCGCTGGTCGCCGCTATCGTGCCGCTTCTCCGTCCGAACGTGGTTTGGGATGAACCCGCGACTACGGCCGCGCGTGAAACTGCCGCAGGTCAGGTCCCGTCAGTTGTCATTTCTTTGAAACGCGGACAGTTTCTCGCTCGCGAAGGCGACACAGTCACGCCGGCGACGTTGGCCCAAATCGCCGCCATCAGAAGCACCGGCCGCCTCGGCAGGCCGTGGCAAAGCTTCTTCGGCTTGCTGCTCGTCGTGATCGCCGTCTACTGGGCCGCGTGGAAGTTTGCCGAACACCGGACCAGCAGCAGCGCGCTGAGTCTCAGCAAGCACAAAGCTTTTGCTCTCGTCGGCTCGGCAATCCTGATCCAAACCGCGTTGATGAAGATCGGGTTCATCTTCGGCGAGAGTGTCGCTGCCAGGATGCAGGCGCCGTTCAACGATCCCGTGATTTGGAACTTTGCGATCCCATTCGCCGCCGCCGCACTGCTCGTGGCGATGTTGGTTGACACTCAACTCGCTTTCCTCGCCGGAATGATCACGGCGTTGTTCGCCGGACTGCTGGCGCCGAACGGAATGCCGAAAGCGCTGTTCGCCATGGTCTCGTGTTCGGCGGCAATCTACGGGACGGGCCGCTATCGCGAACGACAGTCAGTTACGCTGGCTGGACTGCTCGTCGGCGGCGTGAACGTCGTGATGGCGCTCGCGCTCATCGCCTATGCGCAACAGCCGCTTACGTGGAGAACGGTGCTGATGGCGATTGGGTGCGGCATTGCGGGCGGATTGTTGACGGCAGTGTTTGCGGCAGGCGGGTTGCCGATCAACGAGTCGCTGTTCGGCATTCTCACCGACGTGAAACTGCTCGAGCTGTCGAATGCAGACTTACCGGTGTTGGGCCAACTCGCCTTGCGTGCACCGGGAACTAACCAGCACTCGCACGCCGTCGGTCAACTCGCCGAAGACGCTTGTCGCGCTGTCGGCGCAAACCCGTTGCTCGCGCGCATCGGCGCGCTGTATCACGACATCGGCAAGCTCGCGGCGCCGGAGTATTTCGTCGAGAACCAACAAGGAGACAATCCGCACGATCGCTTGCGTCCGTACCAGAGCGCCAAGATCATCACGAGCCACGTGACGTACGGCGCCCGTCTCGCGAAAGAGATCGGCCTGCCGCAGAAGATCGCTGACTTCATCCCGCAACATCACGGCACCCGAACGCTCCACTACTTCCTTCGCAAAGCGCAGGCGCAGGCGAAGGCCAAGGCAAATGAAAAGATCGACGAAGCTGACTTCCGTTATCCCGGACCGAAGCCGCAGTTCAAAGAAGCCGCGATTATGATGCTTGCCGACTCGTGCGAGGCGGCAGCCCGCTCGTTGGCGCGTCCGGATCCGGAGAACATTCGCGCGATCGTGATGAAGATCGTCGATGCCATCATCACCGACGGGCAGTTCGATGAGTGCGATGTCACGTTGCAGGAGTTGACGACCATTCGCGAAGCGATGATCAGCGCACTGACTGCGATCTATCACGCGCGAATCGATTATCCCGGTTTCAATCCACCACTCACCGGCCCTCTTCCAACCCTACCCTCCGGCGATCTCGACAGCGAGGAGCGCGGCGTCAGTTACAAGAAGCCCTCCGAAATTCCCATCAGCCGCGGAGGCGAGGTCGAAGACGAGGCCATCCCCCGCAAAGTCGGAAACCGGTAATCACAAAAGGCACAAACAAGAGAGAGAGAGAGAGAGAGAGAGAGAAGTAGACGTTTTCATGTCTCCCCCTCTCTTTTGTGCCTTTTGTGTGTTCTGTGCCTTTTGTGGTTAAAAACCCCGTCGCCTTTTTGTAGCTAAAATTTTCCGTGTAATTTTGAGTAGGTAGTAGGTAGATCTTCAGGAAGGACGCGTGTCTCACCGACGGTTGTCATAAAGTTTGTATCGCCTGACCAGCGAGGCAGCAGGTGAATGTGCAGGTGGTCAGCGATACCGGCACCGGCAGCCGCGCCCAGGTTCATTCCGAGGTTGAATCCCGCGGGCGAATAAACTTCACGCAACGCCGTCTGAGCCCGCTTCGCGAGATCCATCATCTCGTCCGTGATCGCCTTCTCAGTCGAATCAAACTCGCTCGTGTGCAAGTAAGGCACGACCATCAAGTGTCCCGAGATGTACGGATATAGATTCAGAAGAACGAACGCATGCTCGCCGCGATGAAGAACGAAGTTGGTCTCGTCGTGCTCGACGTCGTCGGCGATGCGGCAAAAGACACACTCCCCCGACTGTGAATCAACCCCCGACGCGATGTACCGGGAACGCCAGGGACTCCACAATCTATCCAATCCAAAACACCTCTGTTGCAGCTTTAGAGAATGGGCGGCTGACGGTTTTCCTCACCCAACGGGCGCGAGGAACTTGGCGCCGACGCCGGCGAGCCGGAATTATCGTCGTTGATGAGCTCTTTCAGTTCTTTGCCGGGTTTGAAATACGGGACGCGCTTGGCGGGAATACTGACCGGATCGCCCGTCTTGGGATTTCTGCCGCGTCGGGCGCCACGTTCGCGAACACGAAAACTGCCGAAGCCGCGCAACTCGATCTTCTCGCCGTGGTTCAGGGTTTCAATGATGCTTTCAAAGACAATTTCGACCAAACGCTCCGCGTCCTTTTTAGTGAGCTCTGCCGCCCGCGCAACGTCTTCGACGAGTTCTGCTTTTGTCATGCATCACCTCGATTATTGAATCGAAATTTTAAATTAACGTCTTGATAATAGCGAGGTTAAGTTACTCGTACACTACCAGAAAATTAACACGTCGGGCAAGGCTCAGCCTCAAAGGACCGCGGAGGTAATGAATGGACCAGGGACTATTCGTCCCCGGTATCTGGTTTACTCAAGCCGAAGTCGGCAAGTTCGCCCAGTGAGGCCATTCCCCCACCCGCTTCTGACGAATAGATCTTCGTGTCGATAATCGGTTCGTCCTTGCCCACAGCTCTGGCAGAAAGACCGATCTTCTTCGTGTCGGGGTCGATGCGCAGGATCTTGAAGTCCATCTCCTGTCCAAGCTGAACGACGTCCTCCGGTTTCGCAATCCGCTCTTCCGAAAGCTCCGAGATGTGACAAAGACCTTCGAGATTGTCGTCGAGCTCGACGAACGCGCCGAAGTTCGCGAAACGCGCCACTTTGCCGTGCACGACGTCGCCCGGTTTGTGCTCGTTGGTGAACTTCTCCCAAGCGTTCGGCTCGAGATCCTTGATGGAGAGAGACAGGCGGCGGTTTTCGCTATCGATGCTCGTGATGACGGCGTCGATCTCCTGTCCTTTCTTCAACACCTCGCTCGGATGCTTGATGCGGCGCGACCAGGAAATGTCTGAAACGTGAACGAGGCCGTCGACTCCGTCCTCGATCTCGATAAAGGCGCCGAAGTCAGTCAGATTACGGACGCGGCCATGAACACGCGTGCCGACCTGATAACGTTCGTGCAGCGTTTGCCACGGGTTCTCCTGCACCTGCTTCATGCCGAGACTGATGCGGCGCGCACGCGGATCGACGCTCAGCACTTCAACTTCAACGCTGTCTCCGGGATTGACTACCTTGCTCGGATGCTTGACCCGCTTGGACCAGCTCATCTCGGAGACGTGGACCAGACCTTCGACGCCACTCTCGAGCTCCACGAAAGCGCCGTAGTCAGCCACGCTCGCCACGCGTCCTGTGACCCTGCTGCCGACCGGGAAACGCTCTTCGACGCTCGACCACGGATCGGGAAGCAGTTGCTTGTAACCGAGAGACACGCGTTCACGATCGCGATCGAACTTGAGTACCTTGACCTGAATCGTGTCGCCTACTTTGAACAACTCATTCGGGTTCTGAAGCCGTCCCCACGACATGTCAGTCACGTGCAACAACCCGTCGACGCCGCCGAGATCCACGAACGCGCCGTAATCAGTGAGGTTCTTGATCTGTCCCTCGACGACGATGTCTTCTTCGATCTGCTGAAGCGTCTGGTCCTTGCGGCCGGTGTTCTCCTGTTCGATGACGGCCTTGCGCGACAACACGACGTTCGAGCGCTTGCGATTGAGCTTGATGACCTTGGCTTCGATCACCTGATTGCGCAGGCTGTCGAGATTGCGCACCGGACGAACGTCCACTTGCGAACCAGGCAGGAAAGCAGCGATGCCGTCGATGTCGACGCGCAGGCCGCCCTTGATGCGATCGATGACACGTCCTTTGACGTTTGTGCCGTCGCGATAGGCTTTCTCGAGATCATCCCAGGCTTTCATGCGCACCGCGTCGGCGCGTGAAAGGACCGGCAGTCCATCGGCAGTCTCCATGCTCTTCACGAGCACTTCGACTTCATCACCGGCTTTGACGGTCAGTTGTCCATTCTCGGTAAACTCGGCCGGGTTGACGATGCCTTCCGACTTGTAACCAAAATCAATGACGACTCCGCGTTCGCTCAAACCAACGACGGTGCCGCGAACGACTTCGCCTTCTTCAAGGGTCGCTTGTTCCTGCTCGAACTGATCGAGCAGTTGTCCGAAGTCCACGTCGCCGCCGGCGCGTGATTCATCGGCGTCATCAATATCGGTTGTTTGGGTTACTGGTGCGGGTTGAGAAGCCATGACGGTTTTTTGCGGCGCAGTCTGCGACTCGCCGGAGGTTGAATTATTAGCCTCGCTGTTATTCAGCTTGGGTTGTTCACTAGACATTGATACTCCTGTAGTCCCCGGTAACGCTGAGCGCGTGGAAGATCATATCGCGCTTCACTGAGCCGGAACAATCAGCGCAGGTTTTCGCTGATTGCCAGACAGTGTCCAGCGGCGATTTGCTTGAATGACCTTGGCGTTGTCGGGAGTTGAAGCTGGCGAGGAAGCGAGCCGTTTTGGATTTGGATTTGTCGATCTAATCTGTTTCGATTACCGCCCTGCCGTAGTTACCCCGCTTGGTCCGACAAACACCCGCCGCCTTCTTACCGGGTAGGGCGGCACTGTACACGTCAGTGTGAGCGTATGTCAAGGCAACAGCGAGGTTTCTGCGACTCTGCAAAGAATAGAGAGTCGCAGAAACACAACTGTCACATAGATGCAATTATTGAACGGATGAAACGGTGTCGCTCATTCGAGGAACCACGTACACACCGGCCGAGTGGGAACCCACGAAGAGCACGTTCTGATCGTGAGCATCAAAGGCCAACGCCCAGATTCGCTGGCTGGGTAAGCGCCGGTTCTTATCGATGCGGCCCCACGTCATGCCGCCGTCAGTCGAGCGATAGACGCCGCCGCCACTCTCGCTGATCTGATAAGCGTTTCCGACGAAGATCTCGTCTCCATTGCGCGGATTGACGAGGATGCTGGTGAAGTCGCCGAACGGAAGATTGCCGCCGCGTCTGCTCCAGCTCGCACCGTCATCGTGCGACATGAACAGCGCCTGCTTCGTTCCCACGTAAACGCGGTCCGATCGCTGCGGATCCTGTGCGACTACGTTGATGGGAACGTCGCGCGGAATGCCGTCGACCTGCCTCCAGGTCTTGCCACTGTCACGCGATACGAGCAGTCCGGACTGCGGTGTGCCCACCCAGATTGTCTCCGGATGACGAACGTCGGTAGAGATACAGGTGGTGCGCGGATCCATTGTTCCGAACGAGAGTTTCTGCCAACCCTTCGCCGGATCGAGACTGCGATACAAACCGCTGTTGGTTGCGGCCAGAAAGCCCGGCTGACCAGTTTCAGCGTCGGCAGTGTGGACCAGCATGTGGACGGCGTCCGCGATGATCAGGTCCGACTTCGCGCCCGTTGATGGTCCAGAGCCACCGCTGACACCGAGAGCTGCGAGTGTAATTACATCGAGCTTGCCGGTAACCGGCAGATGGCGATCCGTTTGAAACCGCTTGATGGCGGACGTGGTCGCAGCGCCGGCCTTACCATCTGGTTCGCCCAGGTTGTATCCAAGACCGGAGAGCGCCTGCTGCGCTTCGAGGATCGTCTCGTCAGGTTGTCCAACGGGCGTTTTGCGTCGCGCGGTAGCAGCAGCAGGTTGTGCACTCTTCGTCGCCGCGCGTTGCGATGTGCCTTTCTTGGGTGTCGCCTTCTTCTTCTCAGGATTGGTCGGGGCCCAGACAGGCGCCCACGACACGCCGCGATCGATCGAGCGATACACGCCGAGGTTCGTTCCCAGGTAGATCACGTTTGCGTCGCGCGTGTCTTGAATGATGGAATAAGTGATCAAACGTGAAGGCATGCTGCGCATCGACGGACGCCAACTGTCGCCGTTGTCGTTGCTGACGAACAGGAAGCCGCCGCCGGTGGCCGTGTTGATGGTCGACGCGTAGACGCGATTCGGAGTCTCTCTATCGGCGAGAATCGCGTTTGCGAAGCGGCCGCTGAAACCGCCGTTCGTCGGCGTGAACGACTTGCCGGCGTCGGTTGAGACCATCACGCCGTAGTTGTTCGTGCCGATGTAAACCACGTCCGGTCGCGATGGATGAACCGCGATCGAGTTGATCTCGAGCTGGCGCGAAGTCGTGACCATCCACGAGTCGGCATCGCCGCCCTTGTCGGAACGCCAAAAACCTTCGGTGGTGCCGGCGAATACGACGCCCGGCATCGACGGGTGCTGCAAGATAGCGCGCGTGCGGCGCGACTGCGAAGGAATGCCCTGGACCTTACGCCAACTCTCACCCGCAGTCTTGCTCTCGTAAATACCGCTGCAAGCGGAGGCGATGATGTGGTTCGGATCCGCCGGGTCGATGTCGATCGCAAAGATGTCGGAATCGTCGATCATTCCCTCGCGGATGATCTTCCACGTTTGCCCGCCGTCAGTTGATTTATAAGGCAAGTAGAAAGTGCCTGCGTAAATCGTGTCGGTGGTTCGCGGATCGATCGCGAGTGACTCGACGTGAAGCAGCCCCTGCACGTCCTTGGTTGGTAACTGCTTCCAGGTTTCGCCTGCGTCTTCAGAACGAAAGATACCGGTGTAGGTGCCGACGATCAGCGTGTCGCGATCCGAGTCCGCCTGCGCCATTGAATGAATCGCCTGGTCCTTGAGCTGCGAGCTCTCGCGCCAGGTCAGGCCTCCGTCCGTCGACTTGAAGAAACCGCCGGGCAGATCGTGCCGGTGCGCGCCTACATACAAGACTTTCGGATTACGAGGATCGACGATGATGTTATCGACGAACAGACGCGGTTTGCCGAGATTGCAGAGGAGTTGCCACTGCTTGCCCGCGTCTGAGGAGGTATAGATCTGACCGTCGAGCGTGCCGAAGTAAAAGCGATCGGGATTCGAAGGATCTACTACGAGTGCGCGAACGTCACCGCCCGGAGGGCCGGTCGTGCGCCAATCATTGGAGTAGAGTGCTGGATCAGTGCCGTTTCCGCCGGCCGCGACCATGACGGCCGTATTTGACGCCAAACTAAGGGAGAGAAGCGTTACAAGAACGAGGGGGAGACGTGTAGCAAATATTCTCATCGTTATTTCATCCAGGGGCCTAAATCATCCGGAGCACGTCGGGCTCACCTTGGCCGCTAGTTTATTACAGTTTTCATGCTTTGTGTCTAAAAGCTGGGGGCGAACGGTAGGATGCCCGGGAAACGCGGGGTCGTTGCACCTGGCTAGCCGGGCACAAATCCTCAGTTACTTGCAAATGAAACGGGCGACGCATGGTGAGCGTCGCCCGTTTGTCTTGTAGCGTTTGGCGAAAGCCAAGCCGCTAGTTAGTTATTCGTCTCCTCGGCCACGACGTCGTCGCGGAGCCTTCTTGCACTCCGGACACGGCGAGACGGCGCCTGAGGTATCGACTGCGGGCTGGTCAGCGCCTTGCGGCACGACCCACAACTGAACGAGCAGGTCTGCACGGCATCCGCCGTCGACGACCGTGATACGTCCAGCTTCGATTCCGCGCGTATTGACGAGATAGTCCTTAGCGCGGTCGCCTCGGGTTTGACCCTCACCAGCGCAGCTACCGTACACGATGATCGTGCCGGTTGAGCCGGGTTCGTTTTGCAGTTGGATCGCGTAGTTGTCGAGTCTGGCCTTCTCATCGTTGAAGCGGATGTTGCCATACTCGTCGAACTTGCGAGGTGTGGCCTTCGGCGGCCTGATCTGCGTGCTGCAAGAATTGGTTGCGGAGCACGACGGATCCAAACCACCCAGGCTGACCGTAGCGGTTACTGTCTGTCCGCCACTGAGTCCTGCAGTGTCCACTGTGATGGACGACGTTCCCTGACCGCTGGAGATCGTTCCGGCGGAGACTGACCAGTTGTAAGTCGGAGTCGCACCACCCGTTTCACCAGTTAGAGAAGCGGTGAAGGTGATGGATCCACCGAGGTCAACTGCATCCGGACAGCTCACGGAAACGGTCGGACATGGCGGCGGTGGCACCTTGCAATCCGGACATTCGGCTACAGTTACCGTAGCCGAGCTGTTCGACGTAAGATGACCGTCATTGACCTCAACAGTTGCCGTGTAAGTTCCATTGGCGACGCCGGTGAGATCCCAGGTTACCGTTTTACCTTCACCACTCAACTTGCCACCGGTTACCGACCACGTATAGAGCAACTGGTCGTTTTCCGGATCGGTCGCGTTGGCCGTCAACTGAACCTCATTGCCCGTTGGCGTGCAGCTCGCAGAAACAGCCGGCGGCGTGCAAGGCCGAAGGATCGAGGTCATCGAAGCGGCAACCGTCACCGACGGCGCTACATTGACGTGCGGCGGAATGCGCGCATTGCGTCGTCCGATCCAAGCCTGAACGATGAAGCCGTTCGGCTCTTCAGAGAATATGAACCCGGTAGGGAAGCCCTGCGAAGTAACGGGACGCGTAGTTCCCGGAACGACCACGAGACCTCTGTTGACCACGTTCACGTTGGTGACCTGCTGAATCGGGATATTGAAGTCCACGGGTTCAAAGTGATCCTGGTCCTGTTGGTTCAGGTGGCGCCGCCAGGCGAAGCCAAAACCGAACCAGCGGCGCGGATAGATCTTCACGCCTGCCAGTGCATCGACAGGATTGTTATTGAACGCGTTTGGCGTGCGGCCGCCGAGGTATTGCGTCGATCGAACTTCGAAGATCGGCTGGAAGTGCTCGTTGACCGGGAAGTCGAAACCGACGCCGGCGAGGAGTTCATCCGGACGATCCAACAACACGAAATCACCACCGAGGCCCTTCGGGTTGCTGTTCAGGATGTAACCACCGTTAGCTGAAACGTTCACGTGCTTGCCGAGACGGCCATCGACAATACCGACGACACCGAAGTCGCCGATGTCGCCGCCCGGACCAGCGCCGCGCTGCATTTGGTTGAAGCCTGAGAAATCGTCAGCTTTGTCGGGATACCAGCGATAGAAGCCAACCACGGCGACTCCGAGCGGATTGTTCGGTCCGGTGAAACGGACCTTCGCGCCCACGACGAAGTTGTTGAAGCTGCTCTCGCCATAGAGCCGGTTGATGAACGGAGCATCCGCCAAATATGTCGGCGCCACGGTGAACGTGGTCGGGATTCTGATCGGCAGCGTCAAAGCGGTTGCTGGAAGCACCGTCGTTGCCAGGACGACGCCCGGCAGGATACTTCCGACCGGCGAACCGATGCCCGGGAAGTTGTCCGCGGAGCCGAACGTGCCGCTGTTCGGCTGGACCACTGGTGGTCCAAGCAGCGCGTTGAAACCCGGGAAACCGAACTGCTGGCCGATCTGGCCCGGAGTCAGACCGAACGTGCCGGCCGATCCGCCCGTGAAAGGAAACTGTACGAAGGGCTGATTATTCACCGGCCGAAATACAGCGGTATTGGCCAGCGTGCCCACCAGTGGACCAGACGGCGCCAACACTATCGCCGGTCCGCTGCACAACACGGTACCGCAAAAGAGCTGCGAGTTGGGCAGATAAAAGCTGGATAGATTTTGCGGATTGTTTACTTTGACTCCGCGATAGCCGTTCGTTTTGAAGAAGACTTCCAGGTGATCGTTGACGCCCACGTTGAAGCTGAGCGGCACGTCGACGAAGTCTGCGTTTCCTGGATCACGATCGTAATTGCTGTAGGCGATGCTGAACGTGAATTCCCCACGACGGAGAGTTGAACCGTCGTAAATAGTAAAAAGCCCGGTTGGTCCACCCTCAGGACCACCGGTGCCAACTGCTGGAGACTGATTGCGCGGGTCGTTAGGCGACCTCAAAGTCTGTGCTGATACCGCGGCACACAGCACCAACGAAACGAGCGCAGCTATAAGCGCCCTATGTGCGAGTCTCATCGCATTCCTCCTGCGAAATGAGTAATAAAGAATTCGATGTAATAGCGCCGCCGGATCCGAACAAAGCACCTGACGCACCTGTTCCCGCGGTGGCCCCAACTACACTCTGTCAATCGATTAAGACCGCGTGGACCAACTTCATCCTGGCGGCGACGCTCGGATGCGACGCAAACAGAGTACTTCGACCTTTCTCGCCGTACTCCACCTTCAGCTAATTCGCTTTGCCCGAGTTGTTCCTGCTTTGTTCATTTCTAATCAGGAAATGAACTACCCCTTGTCAACGATTTCGTCCCTCAAACCGTCTCTTAAATCTTGAAAAATCTTAACGATGGTCCGAGTACTAAATCAGCCAGACCATACTCTACCTTAAAATGGAAATCAAGCCTTTTTCATGACTTAGCGCCCATATGTTTATGTTTTTTCGGTCACGCATAAAAGCCTCTCATGCGTGTGTCGTAGGCCACACGGTCTATCGCCAACATGTACGCCGCGGTCCTGGTATCGACCGAATGCTGGTCGGCATAACGACACAGATCATTGAAGCTCGCGACCATCTTGTCCTGTAGTCTCTCGTTCACCACATCCTCTCGCCAGAAATACCCCATCCGATCCTGGACCCACTCGAAATAGGAGACAGTCACTCCACCGGCATTCGCCAAAATGTCGGGGATTACAAAGATGCCCTTCTGATGCAGGATCTCGTCCGCCGCCGCCGTAGTAGGACCATTAGCCCCTTCGGCCAGCACCTTGCACGTGATCTTGTCGGCATTCTGGGACGTGATCTGGTTCTCAGTCGCCGCTGGGACCAGCACGTCGCACTCCAACTCGAGCAGCTCGGAATTCGAGACGAACTCCACTCCCTCGTATCCCTCGAAAGACCGCGTGGTCCTCAGATAACTCAACGCGTTCGGGATGTCGATGCCCTTCGGATTATAAATTCCACCGTGAATGTCCGATATCGCTACAACGTTATAGCCAGCCTCGTCGAAGAGCTGCGCGCCGATCCCGCCGACGTTTCCTGAGCCTTGAACGACGACTCGAGTCTCCGCGGGGGTCATCTTGAAGCGCTTGATGGCTTCGTTCGTTACAAAGAGTATGCCGCGGCCCGTCGCTTCCCTTCGGCCGCTCGACCCGCCTAAATCAATCGGCTTGCCGGTAACGACAGCCGTCACGGTGTGGCGCGCGTGCATCGAGTAGGTGTCCATAATCCACGCCATGGTCTGCTCGTTGGTATTCATGTCAGGCGCGGGCACGTCTTTTTCCGGTCCGATGAAATCGAGGAGCTCAGCGGCGTACCGGCGAGTCATGCGCTCGATCTCGCCCGTCGACATCTGTTGCGGATCGCAAATGATGCCGCCTTTTGCCCCACCGAAGGGAACATTGACGACAGCGCACTTCCACGTCATCCACGCCGCGAGGGCTCGCACTTCGTCAAGACTGACGTCGGGCGCGTAGCGAATTCCGCCCTTCGCTGGACCACGCGCGAAGTTGTGCTGGACGCGGTAGCCTTCAAACACCTGAATGCGGCCCGAGTCCATTCTGGTCGGGATGTAGACCTTTAACTCCCGGTTAGGAACTCGCAAGACGGTGTAAAGATCAGGATCGAGATCCAACAATTGGGCCGCCCGATCGAAGCGCGACATCATCGACTCAAAAGGATTCTCTTCTTTTATCTCTCGAATATCGTCTACGTATACTGTGCTGTACATGCTGACCATATGGCCCTCGCGATCCGCAAAAACGCTTGCGCAACTGATGTTTGTTATCGACGGTTAATCTCGATCGGCAACGCCTCGTTCATCGATCCGCTGCGAAATCCCTGTAGATCGAGAGTGACGTACTTGAAACCCAGCTCTCGAAAACGCGCCGCCAGTTGTTCGACTACTTCCTTCCGCAGCACGCGGTCCATCTCGGACGCGGCAATCTCCAAGCGAACAAGCGTGTCATGATGGCGCACTCTGAACTCGCGAAATCCAAACTCCCGCAAAATCTCTTCGCCGCGGTCCACTTTACCGAGCCGCTCGATCGTGACTGTTGTTCCGTACGCGATCCGCGATGACAGACACGGGCTCGCCGGCTTGTCCCACGTCGGCAACGTTGCGCGCCGGCTAAGTTCACGGACCTCGTTCTTGTTCAAACCCACTTCGATGAGCGGACTGCGGACTGCGTGCTGCTTCGCCGCTTGCCGGCCCGGACGATAGTCGTCGAGATCGTCAACCGTTGAGCCGTCGACGATATGTTGAATGCCGCGGCTGCGCGCGACTGATTCGAGCTTGTTGTACAGTTCGTCCTTGCAGAAATAGCAGCGGTCGGCGTTGTTGGCGCTGTAGTTTGGGTTCTCCAGCTCGTCAGTCGGGATGATCTCGTGGTGAAAACCGAACTTCTCGACGACGTTTTTGATCTCGGCATTCTGGTACGAAGGCAAACTCGCCGACTGTCCAGTGATGCACACTGCGCGTGGTCCGAGTTCCTCATTCGCAACGTAAGCAACGTAGCTGCTGTCTACGCCGCCTGAGTACGCGACGATGACTGAATCAAGCGCACGAAAGAGTTCACGCAGTCGTTCTTCCTTGGCAATTACACTCATGTATTCGGTGATCGGCATGGTAGCTCATGCATCATAGCAACGCAACCAAGTGTTCCGCTGACCGTAACGCCGGCGCCACACTCATGGAAACACAGCGGATGTGCTAACATCGCAGCCTCCCCGGATCGTTCTTCAATGTCGAAACTGAACACCTCATTTTTGAAGCGGCTTCTCCTGGCCACGATCTGCTTCGGACTGTTGTTTGCCGCCTCCCCGCTGCGTCTCGCGGCACAGACGGACGAGCCATTCGGCGACGCCGCCACGGATCCGATCCGTCTGTTCGAACGCGGACAAAGCGCACACGCGCACGGCGAGTTGGAGAAGGCCATCGTCTTCTACGAACAGGCGATCAAGGTCCGGCCTGAGTTTCCCGAAGCTCAGTTTCAACTCGGCAACGCGCTTGCCTCGCTCGGCAGGCTCGTCGAAGCGGAAGCGGCGTTCAAGCTGGCGATCGCGCAGAAGAAGAACTGGTCGTTGCCACACTCCGCGCTGGGCGCTCTGATGATGCGCAGTAAGCGCGACGCGGAAGCGGAACAGTCATTCCGCCAGGCACTGAAAATAGATCCGCAGGACGGTGTCGCGTTGCGGCTGTTGTCCGAGCTGCGCCTGCGAGCAGGCGACACGAAAGACGCGTTGAACCTGGCGATGCGCGCCACGGCGGTTCCCGAAGCGCCTTCGTCGGCGTGGATCGTTTTAGCAAGCGCCCAGCGAGCCAGTGGAGACAAGACCGCTGCGAAGACGACGTTGGACCGTGTACTTACTGACGAACCGGAAAACGTCGCTGCACTGCTTGAGCGCGCCGATCTTTACACCGACGACAAGAAGTTTGATTCCGCTATCAGGGATTTACGCGCCGCCGCGAAAGCAAAGCCCGGCGAGAAGACGATCATGTCGCGTCTCGCGTACGTGCTTCAACAAGCAGGCAAGTCAGAAGAAGCACTGGAAGTAGCGAAGTCCGCCGGACTGGAAGTGCAACAGACAGGCGGCGACGGAAAAGGCGGCGTCACAGGAACACCGGAAGAGATCGAAGCAGCGAACAGCAGCGATCCCGCCGTCGCCCGCAAGGCGCTCGAGAAACTTCTCGAGAAGAACCCGCGCAGCGCGATGCTCCTCGGACGGCTCGGCGCTTCGTATCGAACGGACGATCCCGCGCGCTCGCTTGACTACTATCGTCGCGCCGCCGAGATCGCACCCGACGCGGCTGAATACGCGTTAGGGTATGCGGCCGCGCTGGTCCAGGCGCGCCGTTTCCCTGATGCAGCGCGGATACTCCAGCAGGTCGTGCGTGCGAATCCGCAAAACTATGCAGCCCATGCGAACCTCGCGACGGCGTTGTACGAATCGAAGCGCTACGGAGAAGCGATTCCCGAGTATCAGTGGATTTTATCGACGAAACCGGACGTCTCAATAGCTCATTATTTCATTGCCACGTCGCATGATTATCTTGGAGAATATCCGGAAGCGCTCGAATCGTACGAGAAGTTTTTGACAACGGCTGATGCTGCCACTAATCAGCTCGAAATAGACAAAGTAAAATTGCGGCTGCCATCGCTGCGGCGGCAGATTCAGTTAGGCGAGGGCGTGAAGAAAAAGCCTTGAAACTATTCCTAATATTCGTGTTCATTATGACTGCCGCGTCAGCGACTGCTCGCGCCCAGAACCCGCAGCCATCTCCAACTCCGCTCACAGCGCCGCCTCCGATCAAAATCATCACCAAAGAAGAGCGGGCCCAGATCGATCAAGCCGGCGGAGACGCGAAACAACGTCTGCGCGTCACAATCCAGCTCGCCGGTGCCCGCCTGACGCGCGCCGAACAACAAACGGCTGAAGGTAACTACGATGCCGCGTCGGCCGAAGTCGGCAGTTACCACGCCTTGATCGAAGACGTACTCGAGTTCCTGAGCTCGATAAAACGCGATAACAACAAGACGCGCGATCTCTACAAACGACTCGAGATCGCCTTACGCTCCGACGGTCCACGCCTGACGACCATGCGCCGCACGACGCCACTCGAATACGCGGTCTGGATCAAGAAAGTGGAAGAGTTTGCGCGAGACAGCCGGACGGAAGCACTGAATTCATTTTACGGCCACACTGTCGTGCGCGAACGTGAAGGCACGCCGGACAAACCCAACGAGAAACCGAAAGAAACTCCAACTCCAACCCCTAAGAGTGATCAGCCATGATAAGCCGCACCCTGCTTTGTCTTTCGCTCCTCTTATTCTTAATTCTTCCAGCTCAGGCTTCTTTACAAAAACGCGACCACCTGACCGAGATGGAGGTCGACCGCGTCAAGGAAGCTCAGATCCTCGACAAACGCATCGAGGTCTTCATCAAAGCCGCAGAGCGGCGCATGATGGTGGTAAACGGAACCGCTGCAACTAACTCCAAGCAGTTAAAGAAAGACGCCGAACTGTGGGGTGAACTGCCGACCGGATCGCGTTTCGAGCTCGTCGGCGACATCGCCCGCATCTTCGACGAAGCGATCACCAATATCGACGACGTCAGCGCCCGCGACGAGCACAATCCGTTGATCCCGAAGTCGCTGCGACGCCTCGCGCAATCAGTGACGACGATCATGGAGCAAATCAAACCTCTTCGCAGTGAAGCAAAGAGCGAAGCGGACATCGCCAGCCTCGAGTTGCTGAACGAAGACGCGCAGTCGATTCTCGCGGCCGCGGGTAAGCTCCCGCCTGAAGTCGATAAGAAAGCGGCAAAGAAGAACGAGAAGAAGTGAATTTAGTCGTGCGCTTGTTTCAGCGTGTTCGTGGCCCGCTTGATCGCTTGCACGATTCTTTCCAGCGACTCCTTCGCGTTGGCGCTATTTCGATCGTCGAGCGCCTGACGAAAGTCAGTCAGCGGTTGCGCCGCGTAACCGGTGTAAAAACCAGGCGCGTAGATCTGGTGCTTGTACCACGCACGACCGCGCAGTCCTTTCGCATCGATCAACTGCCGTTCCGTTTGCATCAACGCATCGTTGATTCGCGCAAGCTTCTCGCGGTTTGAATCGTGCACGGCATCTTGCCGCAACTTGCTCACCCGCTCAGCTTCCTTCGCAAAATCGTCGAGCGCTTCATTCATCGACTTCTGATCGAACGAGCTGCCGAGGTTTCGATAGCCCGCGAGACGCACAGTCTCCGCGAAGTAATCGCGAATCTGTTTGGCGTAGTCCGTGTAATCGAGCTGCAACGCGTCGGCTTCAGCCAGTCGCAGCGCCAGCGTGCCCCAGACTTGCGCGGCCGCAACGTGATACACAAATCCCGGATCACCAAACTTGTCCATCCAGTAAAACGAATCGTAGGACGAATGGTAGACGCCGTAGTCGCCGTTGAATCCCATGTCAGTCGACGGGATGCCGAGATGTTGTAGAAACGGCGTGTAGTCTGAACCGGACCCGAGCGGTGAGATACGCGCCTCGGCCGTGCTCTGATCGCCTTCGGCCCGCCCCTCGCGCGCGCGATCCTGCCATTGTTGATAGACGCTCTTTCCCGTCTTGGGATCCTTGACGTCCATCGTCGCCGCGCGCATCACCTTCCACAGCGACGGCACCGACGATGCGCTGAAGTTTGCGCCGGACACGGCGGCGTCGAGATTCAAATAGGCGACTGCCTTCTGCGTCAACTCAGGCGCCAACTCTTCCGCCCATTCAGTCGAACCGATCAAGCCGTACTCTTCCGCGTCCCAACTGCAAAGGATGATCGTGCGTTTTGGTTTCCAACCCTGTTTCAGTAACTCGCCGAATCCGCGCCCGACTTCGAGCATCGCGGCAGTGCCGCTGTTTGGATCGACTGCGCCAAACACCCACGCGTCACGATGATTTCCAAGAATCACCCAGCGGTCTTTTTCTTCGTTGCCGTCGATGCGAGCGATGACGTCCCAGATCTTACGGATCTTGTAGTCCATGTCCGTCTTCAAACGAAGCTTCACGTCGTTGGTCCCGCCGAGGTGATAAGCGAACGGGAGTCCGCCCTGAAAACCGCGCGGCCTGACTGGTCCAGCCAACGCGCTGATGATGGATCTCGCAGCGTCGTAGGAGATCGGCTGCACGGGAATGAGCGTGAGGTCCGTCGCTTCTTCCGGCTTCAGACGATCCACGCCTGGAATCGCCGGGCGTCCGGGAGTCAACGGATCTCCGGGATAATCGAACAGGTATTGCACCGAACCGCGCTGGCCCGATGCGCCGGGACGCCACGGCCCTTTCGGAAAAATGTCGCCCTGCATGTAACCGTCGTCAGCCGGATCGGAATAGATGATGCAACCGACGGCGCCGTGATCTTCGGCGACTTTAGCTTTCACGCCGCGAAACGAATTGCCGTAACGCACGATCACGATCTTGCCTTTAACGTCGACGCCTTCTTTCTTCAGTTCGTCGTAGTCGTTGGGTAGACCATAGTTGGCGTAGACCACCGGCGCGGTCACGTCGCCGTTCGCACTGTAGCCGTTGAAGAGCGGCGTGATGTTCGGATTCGAAGACGTTGGATCCGCCGTCACGACTGGCTCGTGAATGTTCAAACGCTGGCGGCGCGTGGTTATCAACTCGACGATGCTTGGCGAACTGGGATAGTTGAGCCAGACCTCGTACTCCTTCAACTCGGCCGCAATGCCGTAGCTGCGCAGTTTGTCGCGCACGTAAACCGCCGTGTCGTAGTCCTCTTTAGTGCCGGCGATGTGCGGCACGCGAGTCAGGGTGCGCAGGTGCTCGCGCGCGGAGTCAGGCTTTGGCACAGCGCGGAACCGCTGCTCGAGACTCAACTCGGCATCGGTGCGTTGGCGTGAAAAGCCGTCGAGCGTGCGCGTCTCGGTTTGGGAGAGCGCAGCGGTTGAACTCAGAAGGAGAATGGCGACAAGCGATAGAGTTAGAACAAGTTTCATATTAGTATCGTTTTACAAGTGCGTCAGAACGCAGTGAAAGGAAGCCGCCGCTAAATGGACAGTAGATACTATCCGAACGTAGAAGCCGATGTTTCCCAGTTGAACGCGGAACTGCGAAACCTCTTCGACAGCGAATATGAAGTGCAAACATTTCAGGTTTCGACGACCAGCATCGTGCAGGCGCGAAAGTCCAATACCTTGCGCGACCTGACCGGTCTCTCCTCCGCTTTGACGATCAAGATCACACCGGAACCAGGCGGCACGCGCGTTGAAATCGGAATGCAGAAATGGTTCGACAAGGCAGCGGTGGCCGCCGTCGGCGCGATCGTGTTCGCGCCGCTGCTGGCGCTTGCCGCCCTGGGTGCTTACTGGCAATACAGACTTACGGAAGACGCGTGGAAGATAATCGAAGATCACATCTCGCGCAAAGCAGGCGGCTACGTACCGCCATTGCCGGGCCGTTGCGGCACCTGCGGCGCTGCAAACGTCGCTGGCTCCGATTTCTGTTCTTCATGCGGCGCCAATCTGAAAGTCGGCCGCACCTGTTCCTCCTGCGGCGCGACTCAGAAAGATATTTCGGCGCGCTTCTGTAATCGCTGCGGCACTGCGCTGGCGAGCTAGTAGGGACGGGGTGACGGGGTGATGGGAGACGGGGTGAAACGGGGACTGTGCTTTCCGCTCACCCTGTCGCCGCTTCTCCCCGTCCCCCCTTCTCCCCTTCCCCGTCAATCGTGCCTCAGCGCGCGCACCGGGTCGATCCGGGCGGCGCGTGAGGCGGGATACAGAGCCGCGATGACCGAAACGAGCAGGGCGAAGAGGATTGCGCCGAGCCACAGGTACGGCGGGATCGCGAAGAAGTCCACAAACGACGCGCCCTGCGGTTTCAGGATGAAGCGATAGGCGAGACGGTTGGCGAGCCCGTCGATTCCCCACGCGAGCAGAACGCCGAGAACCCCGCCAACAAAACCGATCACCGCAGCTTCAACGAAGAATATCAGCTTGATCTCGCGGTTCTCGGCGCCGATAGCTTTCATGATCCCGATCTCGCGCGTGCGTTCGAGGATCGACATGATCATCGTGTTCGCGATACCAAACGACGCGACCAGCAGCGAGATCCCGCCGAGCAGTCCCAACACCGAGTCGATGATCAAGAACACCAGCCGGATCTGCTCCAACTCGTCGACGATCGAAAAACTCCCGAACCCAAGCTCCGTAATCTTCGCTCGCACTTCCGTCAGGTGCTTCGGATCGGTCACGCGCACGACCGCCGCGTCGTATCCTTCGTTCTGGCCTTCGGCAAGATTGCCTTGCTCGCGCGCCAACGCCAGTGCGACCTGACTCATTGGCCCACGATGCGCGAGGTTCCACTTATGGGCCACGTCCAGCGGCACGTAGACTCGCGCCCCCGGCATCATTCCGCGAAGACCTCCCTGCCCTGCTCCCTCCTTCAGCTCGCCCAACACACCCGCGATTGTGAACTTCCGCACCTCGACCGCGCTCGACTCGTCAATGCCCGGATCATCCAACGGTATGCCGAAAAAGTTCGGCGCCTCTTCTTCTTCGTCTTTATTACTGGGAGGCGCGAGCAGCTCCAGCGTCTTGCCAATGGCGTCGGCGGGTTTTTCGAAGCCGAAGTCGCGAAGGAAACGTTCGGTCACTACAGCTTCGTCGGCAGTCGGAGACGAGATCATTCGGCCCGCGGCGAAGTGTTGGAAACGTGACGAGACGTTGGGGACGTTCGTGCCGCCGATGGTTTGCGTAAGCACTTTGTCGTTGGTGCGCACGAAAGCGCCGAAGGCCACACTCGGTTCGACGTACATCACGCCGGGAATCGCCGCGATCTCCTTGACCCCAGCGTCGTCGAGAATGCGAGTCGCTGTTGTATTCGAACGCCGGTTGGTGCTCCTGTCGCCTTCATCACGCGGTCCCTGCCGGTTCGTGCCGATGAGATTGCTCAGGCCCTGGCCGAACACCTGCACCTCGTTGAACAGATCGAGTGCCTTGAAACGCTCGAGCATGTTGCTCTGCAAACCCAGCCCGAACGACACCATCGTCACGATCACGGACACGCCGACGATGACGCCCATGGTCGTCAGGGTCGCGCGCAGCTTCGCCTGTCGCAGGTTTCGTAACGCTAAGTGAAGAATGTCCCAGAAGCTCATTTTGTCTTGGGTCTTTGGTCTTGGGTCTTGGGTCTTGGGTCAACCAAAACCAAAGACCAAAAACCAAAGACCTAAATCCTATAAACCAGTTTC
Organism: Acidobacteriota bacterium; assembly: GCA_046732935.1. Classification (GTDB taxonomy): domain Bacteria; phylum Acidobacteriota; class Blastocatellia; order Pyrinomonadales; family Pyrinomonadaceae; genus PSRF01. The sequence goes on from JBKPOC010000023.1 coordinate 43,729, forward strand.
ACTGCATCGACACTCCAGTCAGCGAGGCTCGCCGTGACGACGTCAGCACCGACCGCCCGCAACGCCTCTTCGTCGACCGTGTTTGTGACGCCAAGAGTTCTCATTCCGGCGGCGCGCGCGGACTGAATGCCCGGCGGCGAATCTTCGATGGCCAAACACTCGTGCGGCAACAACGGCAGCAGACGCTCGCGTTGCCGCTTCTCGTTCAGCTTCGCCAGACCAGTGACGTAACAATGCGGATCGGGCTTGCACGCAGAAGCATCTTCGGCGGTGACGACGACGGAAAACAGCGGCGCGAGATTGGCGCGTTGAAATACGTAACCTACTTCCACCTGGTTTGCCATGCTGACGAGACCGAGCGAAAAGTGGCGCGACGTAGCCTTCAGAAACGTGACCACGCCGGGAAACAGCGGCAGTTGATCTTCGATCGCGGCGCGGTGAGCGTCAGTCTTCTCACTCAACACTGATTCGAGGGCCGTGTCGGTCAACGGCTTGTTCGCGCGCTCGAACATCGCGCGCACAAACGTGCGGTCGTCCATTCCCAACGCGCTGAAATAGGCCTCTTCCGTGAGATCGATTTCATGCCCGCGCAACACCTCGCGATAAGCCTGCATTTGAATCGTCTCGTCGTCGATGATGACGCCGTTGAAGTCGAAAAAGATTGCTTTCAGCATCGGTGTTTTACTTTCCGGTGGTGAGTTTTAGATCGTCAATCAGCTTCGGCAAGCGTTCACTTTCGAGCACGTCCAAACGCCGCAGCACTTCCGCCAGCGATAGTTCGTTTTTCAGGTTGACCTGGTAATCGAGATCGGCGCGCAGTCGATCTTTCAGGCCCTGCCGGTTCTGCGACATCATGATGATCGGCGCCTGCATGCCGGCGATGATTGCCAGCCCCAGGTTCAGCATCGCGTACGGCGCGGGATCGAACCCGCGCACGAGCACGAACGAGTTGACGACGATCCAGAACACAATGATCCCGATAGAAACGCCGATGAACTTCCAGCTTCCGCCGAACTCCGCGATCAGGTCCGCCGCGCGATCTGCAACCGTCAACCGCGCTTTCTCTTCTTCGTTCGCGTTGCGCGACACGCGCGATCGCAACAGTTCGTCAGTGCGTCGCAGTCGATCCGTCAACGCGCTGAGCATCTCGAGCGCGACGTCCGGGTTCGTGCGCACGAACGAAAGAAACGCCTCGCGCGAGAGCACTGCCAGACGCGCATCTTCTAACACACGCGCATCAGCGGATCGCTGCCGCCCGTCGATGATCGCCATCTCGCCGAAGAAGTCGCCCTGGGCCAACTCGGCGAGCGTCAGCTCCTGCTTGTCCTCGTCGCGAATGCTGATCCGCACGCGGCCGCTCTCGATCAGGTACATCGCGTCGCCCTTATCACCTTGATTAAAGAGACGCGTGTTTTGCGGGACCACCTTCTCCGAAAGGAGATTGCGTAAATCTGTAGCAGCCTCGTCGTCCAGCGAAGCAAAAAGCGGAACCGATCGCAGCGCCTCGAGCGTCATTTGGCTGGCAGCGTTAGACATTGGACTCCTCACTTAGTTTTGAACTTTGTGCTTTGGTCTTGGGTCTTTGGTCTTAGGTCTTGGGCCTTAGTTGCCGTCGGGCGTCCAATTCAAAGACGCAAGGCCAAAGACCAAAGACAAGTACAAAGCACAAAGCTCAAAGCACCACTCTCCCATCTTTCATAAAGACAATGCGGTCCGCGAACGTCTTCGCCAGTTCATGATCGTGCGTGACCATCAGGATCGTGAGTGCGTCCTGATTGACCATGTCGCGCAGCAGCGCCAACAGTTCCTGCGCGCGAATCGAATCGAGATTTCCGGTCGGCTCGTCCGCCAGCAATACTTTCGGATTGTTCGCGAGCGCGCGCGCAATCGCCACGCGCTGTTGTTCGCCGCCGGAGAGCTCGGAAGGCTTGTGCGTCAGCCGATCGCCGAGACCGACGCGCGCCAGCAGTTCACTCGAACGCGTCCGCCGTTGCTGCCCGCGCAGACCTCCAAACGCCAACGCCAGCGCGACGTTTTCACGCGCCGTCATCGTCGGAATCAGATTGAAGTTTTGAAAGATCATCCCTACCGAGAAGCGGCGGTAACGCGCCATCTCCTTCTTTGAAAAGGGGCCCAGCGGTTTCGATGCGAAGAACACTTCACCCTTCGTCGGATGATCGAGCCCGCCGAGCATGTTCAGCAGTGTCGACTTGCCCGAACCCGATGTTCCCTGAATCGCGACAAACTCACCTTCGCCAATCTGAAGCGACACGTCGTCGAGAGCAGCCACACTGTTGCTGCCCATCTGGTAGATCTTCGAAACCCCCTGCGCTGCTAAGATTCCGTTCATTCCTGTTTCGAACTAACTCTCCACAACTCGAATCGCTCGTCTTCAAAACCTTTCAGCGCCATGTCGAACTCCACCGCGGAAAGACTTTGTGACTGCATCAACTCGCGTACTTTCGCGTCTTCATAAACGGCCCGCGAGATTATCACGTCGGCGCCCGTCGATAGCCCTTCGAGACGCGCGGCCATGTTGACGGTCGAGCCGAAGTAGTCGAGCCGATCATTCAACGTTACCGCGATGCATGGGCCGGTATGCAATCCGACCTTCAACTTCAACGGCATTACTCCGGCGGGCGGCTCCGCAAGCTGTCGTTGGGCATCAACCATCGCGGCCAATGCCCCAGAGGCACTGCGAAACACGGCCATCACTGCATCGCCAATCGTCTTCACGATCGCGCCGTCGTGATCGACGATAGCTTTGCGCAAGACGTCGAAGTGATTCATCACTCGGCCAAACGCAGTCGCGTCGCCGATTTCGCGATACAACTTCGTCGAATCGCGCAAGTCAGTGAACAAGACCGTCAACGTGCCGACCGAGATCTGTTCGCCCGGACGCAGTGCTTCAGTGGAAAAGAGATCGCGGAACATCTGCAACGCAGTCACTTCGGCGGCTGTCGTCGCTTGATCGCTCCAGGCCATTCGCTCGAGCATCAGAAGCTGTTCCGCGTCCGTCGTGTTTTTGAGTTCGAGCGACAGGTTTTCCGCGGCGCGAAGCGATGGTCCCCAACCATCTCGGGAGACGATCACGTCCGCGGATGTCTCTCCTTCTTCCGAGACGACGACTTCCTGCGAGCCCGGCAACTCCAGCGTGCGCAAACGATACTTTCCGGGTTCCAACGGCAGCACCAGCTTGCGCTTATCGCCGGCGGGTAAGAGTTGTTGCGCGACGACGTGCGGCGTCAACTCCGGACTTCCGACACAATACGATTGCACTTCAACTTTTCTCACTGCCGGGTTCGGTCGAAACGTCAACTCCACGTAGCGTTCGAAATCGACGGCGAAATCGATCTGGCAACTGTCGCAGTGCGAATGCGAGTCGACGTCTTTCAACGAAAGCGGCGAGTCTTGCGGACCGCGGCACATCGGGCAAAGCAGGTCCCACCGAAAGTCGAGCAATCCGACGCGTGTTGCGCGCAGACATATCTCGAGCACGAGCCGTCGCGGCTCGCGCCACTCGTCGGCGAGTTTGTATGCGCGAATACGCGAGACGTCGAAATCGTCGGCGTTTTCGATGAACTCCGCGAGCCGATTGGCGAGCGCTCGCTTGTGTTCGGAATCGGCGACAGACTCGACCAGCTTCTGCCGAAGCGCTTGCAGCCGTGCGAGATCGAAAGACGACTGCGACGTGTCTGAATCGTGCGGCGCAGTCTCGACGCGCGATGCGGCTAGATTGTCGTACTCCTCGATCGCGGCGCGAAGTCGTGGTCCGGTTAGCAGCTTGATCTGTAGAGGTATGGCGATTTGTCCGAGCAGGTTCCGCGGCGTGGCCCATATTTCGTAAGTGAGCCGCGTTCCGCCGTCCGCCTTTTCGTCGAATTCCGCCCGCGCTCGCAAACGCGCCATCGGACCGTTGCTGTAGATGCGTTCAGTGCCGAACCGCACCGGCTTCACCCACTCGAACGGCTGCTCCTCCCATTCGATCGGCATTCCGTAAATCGACAGGCGCAACTTGCGACGCGCATTCGGGCGTCGCTTCTGTTCCTTGTCAACGTCGACCTTGGGAACGCCGGTGTCGCGATTGAAACGGTTGGTATCGGCAACGAACGGCCACAGCCGCTCCGGGCTCGATTTGAGATCAAACTTCCACCGGTAATGAAACTCGCGATTGCTCAATCTCGCTTATTAGTCCGTGAATCAAACTTCCTTGTACTCGGAGTCGACGTCTTCGTGAGAAAGCGCGACGCGGTAGTTCTTCGACTGTAGCTGCTTAGTAATCAGCAGATCATCTTTGGTCTTGAGGAGATCTGCGCGGCTGTAAACTGAGAGCTCGAAATTGTACCCGTGCGTGATCGCGTCTTTCGGACACGCCTCGACGCAGTAGCCGCAGAAGATGCAACGGCCGTAGTCGATGTTGTAGACGGCGGCATAGCGTTCGTCGACGCCGGTTCGCTGATCGGGCGGACGCGGATCGTCAGCGGCGACGATGTAGATGCACTCGGAAGGACACGCCGCCGCGCAGAGATAACAGGCGACGCACTTCTCGCGTCCCAGTTCGTCAACGTGCAACAGGTGCTGTCCGCGATAACGGGGCTGCACGGTGACGGGTTCGTCAGGGTATTGGACCGTCCACTTCCGTTTGGGGATGTAGGACAACGTCACGCCCATGCCCTGAATGATTGCTTTAGTCGACTCGATTACGTCAGTGATGATTGACATCTGTTGCAGTTAGTCTTCGGCCTTTGGCTTTAGGTCTTTGAACTTTACTAAGACCCAAGACCAAAAACCAAAGACCATCATTCCCTTCGCTGAAGATCGGATCCGGTCGCTTGCCAGCGGCCGTTCCGCCAAACAAATCTGTCTGTAAAGTTGTACGCTAGGTCCTTCCCGTCGACGACGTACGTTATTCCGCCCGTCAACGTCGCGCGATTTCCAGCGAGCTGGAGGTTCAGATCGTAAAACTCCCACTTCTCAACGCTGTCGTCGCGTTCGATCCTGTTCAGGTACTCGGCTTTGCCGAGCAGTCCGCCGTTGGGAGCTGGGCCAACGTAGTCGTCGGCAAGAATGCGTGCGAGTTTTTTCTTGTCTCCCTGAAGGTTCGCCGTCGTCCATTCGTTTTCGATCTGCGTTAACTGCGATAGCGCTTCGTCTTTGTCAGCCGGCGGTGGGACGTTAGCGTTTTCAGTCGTATCGGTTGTTTCGCTGTTCTGGTCGGCCGTATTCCTTTCCACGGATTTCGGTAACCGCGGGACGAGGAGAAACGCGACGATCAACAAACCAGCCGCTCCGATGCCAAACGCAGCTACTAACCCCAACACCCATGGCAACGCTTTTGAACGCTTGTCGTGAAGTCGCCCCGGCGGCACGTACGCAGCCGGCGGACGATAAGGCGACACGACAGTCGACTCGTCTTCGGCAGCCTCGTCCGTGCTCAACGGAGTCCCATCTTCGACGCAGTAAATGAGGTTGGGATCCGTGAAGGTCCGGTTACAAGTTGGGCAGCGCTTCATTTCTGCGTAATTCTAAACTACAGCGCGCTACCGCCCAAACAGTAGAGACAGGAAGAACCAAACGATCCACAGGAGCATGAAGGCTACGTTGATGCCGCCGGTGACGATGCCGATGAGTGCGAGAACCCTGCCCGCGGAACTCGGCGCGGTTCGCATCTGACCCAGCGCGACGAAGCCGAGTACTACTGCGACTACGCCGAGGACCGGAAACAAGCAGAACCAGCCAAACGTCAGGCTGATCAGGCCCGTTACCAGGGAACCGATCGCGGTTCCCGGAGGTGAAGACTGGGTGTATGGCAGGCGCGGAGGCGCCGGTGGTTGCCAGGGTTTATTCACCATCGGCGGCCGTTCGTCAGGGGCAATCCATCCGCCGGGTCCGGGCGTATCGCGCGGTAGCCACTGCGTTGCTTGTTCCGAAGCGACGTCGGTTTGCGGCCCGCGAATGCGCGGGTCCCAGTTCGGATCGCGGGATGGCGAAAGTTCTTCTCTTAGAAGCGCGCCGTCGTCCGTGCAGAACGTGACCCAGGCATCATCATATTGCTTGTTGCACTGGGGACAGTACTTCATCAAAAGAGAGTCAGACTAATTCGAGGCGGCTGAAGAAGTAGGCAATCTCGATTGCGGCGTTCTCGTCTGAGTCGGAGCCGTGGACGGCATTCTCGCCGACTGAGCCGCCGAACTCTTTTCGTAGCGTGCCTTCGTCGGCTTTCGCTGGATCGGTGGCGCCCATCAAGTCGCGCCAGGCTTTGACGGCGCCTTCTTTTTCGAGGGCCATGACGACGCATGGTGCGCTCGACATGAATTCCGTCAAGCCGGCGAAGAATGGCCGCTCGCGGTGGACGGCGTAGAAGCCTTCCGCTTCTTGTCGCGTCATGTGGATCAGTTTTAGCGCGCGGAGGTTGAATCCGTTGTCGAGAATTCGCTGAATGATCGAGCCGGTGTGTTTCGCGGCGACTGCGTCAGGTTTGATGATTCCGAATGTTAGGTTTGACATGTTTCCTGTTTGTACTGGTCTTAGGTCTTTGGTTTTTGGCCTTTGGTCTTTGCTAATGCTGATCTCACTCGTGGAAGACAAAGGCCAAAGACCAAAGTCCCAAGACCACGCTTACAGTGCTTCCTTCATTGCTTTTCCGATGTCGGCCGGCGACTTGACGACGTGGATTCCGGCTTCGCCGAGTGCTTTCATCTTTTCCGCCGCTGTGCCTTTGCCGCCGGCGATGATCGCGCCTGCGTGGCCCATGCGTCTTCCTGGCGGCGCGGTTTGGCCGGCGATGAATGCGACGATCGGTTTCGTTACGTGCTCTTTCGCAAAGGCGGCGGCTTCTTCTTCGGCGCTGCCGCCGATCTCGCCGATCATGACGATGCCCGTTGTCTCGTCATCGGCTTGGAATAGTCGCAGCGCGTCCACGTGCGTGGTGCCGACGATGGGATCGCCGCCGATGCCGATTGCTGATGATTGTCCGAGCCCGAGCGCGGTCAGTTGTCCGACTGCTTCGTACGTCAACGTGCCGGATCGCGAGACGACGCCGATTGGACCTTCACGATGGATGTGACCCGGCATGATGCCGATCTTGCACTTGCCGGGAGAGATGATGCCGGGACAGTTTGGGCCAATTAGTCTGCTCGGCTTGTCTTTTAGATATTCCTTGACTCTCACCATGTCGAGCGTGGGAATGCCTTCAGTGATACAGACGATCACGGGGATTCCCGCGTCAGCCGCTTCCATGATCGCGTCGGCTGCGAACGACGGCGGGACGTAAATGACGCTCGCATTCGCACCCGCATCTTTCACCGCCTCCGCTACAGTGTTGAATACTGGAATCCCTTCATGCGTCGTCCCGCCCTTGCCGGGCGTGACGCCACCGACCACATTCGTCCCATACTCCACCATCTGCTTTGTATGAAACGTCCCCTCTTTCCCGGTAATACCCTGCACAACGAGGCGGGTAGCCTTATCAACTAGCACACTCAACGCTGATTGCTCCTCCAGTTTGGTAACTTAACATATTCAAAACAGAATCCGCGTTACGCCATCTCGAAGCGTTCGCCGTACTGCGGGACCTCGACGGTCCAGCCGAATCTCTCTTTGATGTGACCGGCCATCGCGTTCGCGGCTTCCGGTTCGCCGTGCGTCAGGAAGGTGCGAATGGGGCTACCGCCTTCCATGCCCGCCAACCACTTCAACACCTCGGCATAGTCAGCGTGCGCTGAGAAGCCGCCTATCTTCGCAATGCGGCAACGCACGGGCACCCACTGGCCCATGATCTTCACTTCCGGTTCGCCATCCTGAATCCGCCGGCCAGTCGTGCCCGCGGCCTGAAAACCAACAAAGACGATCGTCGCGTCCGGATTCGGCACCAACCGCATCGCATGATGCAACACGCGCCCGCCAGTCATCATTCCCGAGGCACTGATAATCACGCGCGCTCCTTCGGCGTTATTCAACTTCTTCGACTCCTCACGCGACGAAGCCGTGATCATGGAATGCGTCCGCAACGGATGTTTTTGTCGGCCCAAAACGCTCGCGTACTCTTCGTCCTGTTCTTCGGTGCGTCGCGAATAAGCGACCGTCGTCGCCGCGGCCATCGGCGAGTCGACACTCACCGGCAACACCGGTATCGATTTCTCGTCCTCCAACTCGCGGATCAGGTAAACGATTTCCTGGGTTCGTCCGACGGCAAACGCCGGTATCAGCACAGGAGCATTCCGCTGAGCGGCATCGTTAAGGATCCGCGCCAGCGCGATCTTCGGATCTTCCGGATCGTGCAGCCGATCGCCGTAAGTCGACTCGACGAGGAGATAGTCGCATCGCGGCGGCGCAACGGGATCGCGAATGATCGGCTGATTGTAGTGACCAAGGTCGCCGGAGAAGAGCACCCGGCGCGTGCTGCCGTCGGCGCCCGCGTGGTCCACTTCGAGCAGCACCAGACTCGATCCGAGAATGTGACCGGCAATGCGGAAGCCCGCGCGCATCCCCGGCGCCACCTCATGCGGCGCACCATCGTTCGCGAGAGGTTCCACCAACTCCAACGCCGCATAAGCATCCTTCTCGGTGTACAACGGCAACGCGGGTTGATGTTTCGTCAGGTTGTGGCGATTGCGAAACTCAGCATCTTCTTCCTGCAACCGCCCCGCATCCGGCAGCAGTATCTTCAACAGATCCGCGGTGCCACGCGAACAATAAACCGGACCTTGAAACCCATGCCTCACAAGGCGCGGCAGGTAACCCGTGTGGTCTATGTGCGCATGCGTGATCAGAACGGCGTTCAACGAGCGCGGATCGAAAGGCGGCTCTTGCCAGTTACGTTCGCGCAGTTCTTTGAACCCCTGGAACAGACCGCAATCAACCAACACTCGCGAGTTGCCTGATTCGACCAGATACTTCGATCCGGTAACCGTTCCGACGCCGCCCCAAAATGAGATGCTTGCCAATGCCGCCACCCTCCGCGAAGAAGCCCTCCGCTTAATGAAACCTCTGGCTTACGCCGCCAGTCCGACCACCTTCTCGGCTGCGTCCTGCATTCCATTCGCAACCGTGAAGTTCAAACCCGATTCGCTGATCACGCGTTGTCCTTCTTCGACGTTCGTGCCTTCGAGACGGACGACGACGGGCACCGCGATCTTCAAGTTTCGCGCCGCTTCGACGACGCCGCGCGCCACCATGTCGCAACGCACGATGCCGCCGAAGATATTGATCAAAACCGCCTTGACGTTCGCGTCGGCGAGTAAAATGCGGAACGCCGCTTCGACGCGTTCCTGCGAAGCGCCGCCGCCGACGTCGAGGAAGTTCGCCGGTTCGCCGCCGGCGAGCTTGATGATGTCCATCGTCGCCATCGCCAGTCCGGCGCCGTTGACCATGCACGCGATGTTGCCGTCGAGCTTGATGTAGTTGAGATCAAACTTCGAGGCTTCGATTTCGAGCGGCTCCTCTTCGTTCAGATCGCGCAGGTCGAGAAACTCCTTGTGACGAAACAGCGCGTTGTCGTCGAAGTTGACTTTCGCGTCGAGCGCGATGAGGTGGTTGTCTTTAGTCAACAGGAACGGATTGATCTCCATCAGCGACGCGTCCATCTGTTCGTAAGCCGAGTAGAGCGACTGCATAAACTTCACTGCCTGGCCCACGAGCTCGGATGGCAGCCCGAGCCCGAAAGCAAGTTTGCGCGCCTGAAAGGAGCGAAAACCGACAGCGGGATCGATCGTCTCTTTCATTATTTTTTCCGGCGTCTTTGCGGCGACTTCTTCGATGTCCATGCCGCCGGCGGCCGACGCCATAAACACTTGCCGCCCCGAAGCACGATCGAGCACGATGCCGAGATAGAACTCCTTATCGATCGGCAGACCTTCCTCGATCAACAACACGCGGACTTCTCTTCCTTCTGGGCCAGTCTGATGGGTGACGAGTTTCATTCCGAGCATTTGTCTCGCCAGCTCGCGCGCTTCGTCCGCACTCTTCGCTAACTTCACGCCGCCGCCTTTGCCGCGGCCGCCCGCGTGGATCTGTGCTTTCACGACGCAAATGTCACCGCCCAGTTCCTTCGCCGCGTGATACGCCTCTTCCGGCGAGCGCGCGACGATGCCACGCGGCACCGGCACGCCATACTTTCTCAAGAGTTCTTTTCCCTGGTACTCATGAATCTTCATACAGACGCCTCGAGCAGATTTATATTAGATTACTCACTGAGATGATGTTGAAATGGAACGCACGCGAGTGTAGCCGCGCGCCGATTCGACCGCAAGCGGACATTGCATCGAGAGGAGTGTGAACGATCATGAGCGAGGTTGTGGTTACGTCTCGAACGAACTTACAGAACGAGGTGCGCTACGGTGTCGATCACGCGTTTACGACGGACGAGCCGCGCGTGCTTGGCGGCGACGAAGCTGGTCCCGATCCGTACACGTTGCTACTGGCGGCGCTGGGCAGTTGTATTTCGATGACCGTGAATCTCTACGCGCGCCGGAAACAATGGCCGGTCGAGACTGTTACCGTGCGTCTGCGGCAGAACCGGATGCACGCGAAAGACTGCGACACCTGCAACGACAAAGAAGGTTTCATTCATCGCATCGAACGCTCCGTCACCATCACCGGCGTTCTCTCCGACGAACAGCGCGCGCGTCTTCAGGAGATCGCGCACAAGTGCCCGGTCCACAAGACGCTGACCTCAAAGATCGTCATCGCCGACATGAACGACAAAATCGTTCAACAGCAGTAATAGTAGACTAACGACGAACGGGGTTCAGGCGAGATTATGTGAGTTAGTTAGACGCTGCCGGCTCATTGGTCCTGTTTGGCGTCTTCACGCCGCTGAGCAACGTGCCACAAGACGCCCGAAGGATCGACTACATACGCAACCCGCAGTCCCCACGGCTGCATCGCGGGCGGCTTTGGCGCCGGCACACCGAATCGATTCGACAGCTCGAGCGATTCGATATGCGCCCACCACGCGTCGAGGTCGTCGACCATCAGTTGCATCATGAAATTTCCGGCCCAGTCTTCCTGATAGTAGCGCTGAAGAATGAATCCACCTGAGCCTGCATTGAAGATTGCAACCTCGCTGTCGAGTACCTTTTCAAAGCCCAGCGCTTCGTAGAATCGCTTCGACAAGTCGAAATCTTTCGCCGGCATAAACGGACGCGCCAGCTCTGTCCCCGTCGGGATGCTGCTCATGTCTTCAGCCTTTCGATAGCCGCGTCTTCAGCAGCGTAGTCAAACTGCTGCGGATCGATTTCAGCCGGCGGGTTCGCGCGCTCCCACGCGACCGTTCTCACTAAGGCTTCTTCTCTGGGGACTCTTTCCTTGTATCCCAACTCTTCTCGAATGCGCGTTGTATCGACGACCAGATCGTTCGCGTAAGACGTAGGACTCTTCAGGTGCTCAGGCAGCTCATCTTTACGCATCGCCACGACGTCGCCGTTCCATCCGGCAGCCCGACCGATGTTCTTCACCCATTCGGCCCACGTCGGTACATCATGGTCACCGACGTTGTAAATTCGATTCGCCGCCCGGTCATCCGTCAGAGCCAGCACGATCGCGTCGGCGATGTCTCAACGTAGCCATGCGTCCAACGCCAACGCGCTAAGCCCTCGTCTAGTAAGATGAAAGGACGCCCGTCATCCATCCGCTTCAAGTACTCGAACACACGATGCCGTTTGTCACCGCTGCCGTAAACAGCAGGCAGGCGCAGCACAGTCGCAGGTAAATCGGCGTCGCTCATCACGAGACGCTCGATGGGGATCTTGTCGTAGTTATAGTCCGGATCGTCTTCGCTCTTAGCGAGATGGCGATACGGATACCAGACGGTGCGCAACGAAGCATCTTCGGTAATCGGCGTAACGTTGGGTTCAGTGTCTTCGCGACGCCACAGAATTCCATAGCTCCGGTACACGTCCTGGCTGCTGATAGCGACTACGCGCTGGACCATGCCGCGAAACGTTTGCATCAACGTGACCGCGTCTTGCTCAACGCGAAGGTACATATCGAGCACGACCTGCGGACCGAACCGCTTGAACTCGTCTGCGAAGTCTAATAACTGCCGGCGATCACCCAGGATATGGCGAACGCTCGGCGGCAACTCGGCATTCGTTTGCCCGCGATGAAATACCACTACCTCGTGATCGTGGGCAGCCAACTGCCTCACCACGTGCGTCCCGATAAATCCGCTGGTACCACCGATGACGAGTACTTTCACTAGCTGGTTTCCTTACAGCGGTAGCGATGATGGTTGCTCGTGGCTAGAACAACACATTCGAAACATACTCCTTGCCGCGACTATCAACCAGGTACGACTCCACCGCGATTCCCTTGTTGCGTTTCATATAAATGTCAGTCCGGAACTCTCTAATCGCATCCATACTGGCGCTCGAGTTTTGTACATGCCGCGGCAGCCATCCTCTGTAATGAGCAACGCTCTTGTGAACGCGTTCCGGCCACGCGGCTGGGATCGGAGTTTCAGGAATCCACTGCACGCGAATTCGTTCACCGTCAGCGTCGCGCGCCAGTTGCAGCAGATCATCAATGACGTGCCCGTCATCGAAGTAGTTCATGTAACTGACGAACGAATGAGAGAAGTTATGAGCGACCGATTTCAGAATCTTGTATTTCATTGTCGATCGTCGTGCGCGCCGGCGTCATTCTTTTCGGTCGGGGGCCATCGGCTGCCACAGCTCCACCTTGTTCCCGTCCGGATCCATGATCCATGCGAACTTTCCGTTCTCATGCGATTCCGGACCGCCGACGACCTCGACGCCGTCCGCCTTCAGTTGCGCGATCATCTCGTCGAGGTTGTCGACTCGATAGTTGATCATGAAATCGGAGTCGCTGGGGCTGAACCACTTGCTTTCTTTGTCTGCGACATGCCAGACGGTGAGCCCCTTGTCTTCACCCTTGTCGTCGGGCCATCTCAGAACAGCACCACCAAAGCTCGATAATTCCATGCCAAGGTGCTTCTGATACCACGCTACCAGCGCTTCCCTATTTTTGCTCTTGAAAAAGACTCCACCGATTCCAGTAATTTTCGCCACAGTTGCCTCCTATTAATCCGTGTTCGTCCTATAGTCGTTCGTTGTGCTGATCGGCGTCATTGTTTATTGCGCGGGGCGAACAAGTCCATTCACGATGATGTCAAGTTGCTTCATGTCGCGAGCGGGATCGATCGACTCGTTCAAGAAGCCTGAATCGTTCCGCAGGCTAACCGTTCGGTTGCACATTCCCACCACACTCAACGTTTTATCTTTCGGTACCGAATCGGCGAAGACCAGATAGGTATCGTTCATGCGTGGCAACGGCAGACATTCATAACAATTGGTCAGCCACAGGATACTGAATTCAGGGGCGGCAAACGGCACGCCTTTCCATGAGCGAACGAGTTTGAATTTGATTGTATGCGCGCGCTCACTTAGCGGCGCGTCCTCGTCGCGCGTCTTCGGTTCCGTTATCTGAACCGTCTCACCAACAAAAACCGAACGCGCATCCTTGAACGACTTCGCCACCTCCGGTATCAAACAAAAACACGCCCGACTAGTTGGCGGATAAACAGCCATAGCTGCAAGCAACAACACGACCAGAACACGCTTCACTCGTCACCTCCAATATGCCAATGCTTGTTGGCGCAATTCTGCCCATGCAAACCGCGGCTGGAGTTAAAACGCGCGGCGGCGAACGAACACCAAGTCAGTGCCTTACACCACACCTAAACTACAGTCAAAGTAAACACGCAAGAGTCTTTCATTCATGCCGCAATGCGACTAGCGGATCCACCTTCGCCGCGCGGCGCGCTGGAAAGTAACAGGCAAGCAGTGCCACGCTGGTCAACACCGCCGGGACCTCGATAAAGGTCGTCACATCAGTGGTGGCAACCCCAAACAGCAGTCCGCGAATCACGCGCGTCAGTGCGAACGCTCCGAAGAGACCAATTACTTCGCCAATCAGGGCCAGCGTCATTCCTTGTTTCAAAACCAGTCTCAGCACATCCGGAACCCGGGCGCCGAGCGCCATGCGAGTTCCGATCTCCCTGGTGCGCTCCGTCACTGCGTACGACAGCAATCCATAAATCCCCACCGCGGCGAGGATCAGCGCCAGCCCTCCGAACAAACCCATCAACAGCATGTTTAGACGCGGTTGCGCAATACTGTCCGATACGATTTGATCCAGAGTGCTGATGTCTGTAACCGGCAGAGTGGGATCAATAGTCTGTACCGCATTGCGAAGCGCAGAAACGAGCGTGGTCGGGTCATTTCGCGTGCGTACCAAGATCGTCATGGCTTGGAAAGGCGCTTGTGTTGCGGGGAGGTAATACGTTGGCTCAGATTCAGCGTTCCGGTTCGCCGATTTCACGTTGCGAGTGATGCCGACCACCTCAAAAGACGTTAGCCGCTCGTTGTTCCAGATTCGTCCCGGCCAGACCGGCTGGATCCGTTGCCCAAGCGCTTTTCCGTGCGGCAAGTACTTCTGCGCGAATGCCTCGTTGACGATTGCGACTCCGGGATGATCTGGATCATCTTGCTGCGTGAACGGACGGCCACTAGTGATTGTCATACCGACCGTCCGAAAGTAATCCCAGCTTACTGGTTGGAAATTCGCTGAGGCGGACCGCTCTGCTTCCGATCCGGTGGTTCCTTCGATCTTGAAATCATCGACCATGTTGGCTTCGAGCGGATGGTCGTAACCAATAGCCACCGCATCGACGTCCGGTAAAGCGGAGATGCGTTCGGTCAGTTGATTATAGAAGGCGTTTGTCTTGGAGGGCTTATGATAACGCGGTGTCAGCGTCACGTGGGCTGATAATACATTGTGGGATGTGAAGCCCGGATCGACCTGTCGTAAACGCCAGAAGCTTTTGATTAGTAACCCTGCGCCAATCACCAACATCACCGCTATGCTGATCTGAAAGACTACGAGTAACTGGCGGAAGCGTTGGCCCGTGCCCGGACCAGAGGTGCGAACGCCGTGTTCGAGAGTCGGCTGTGGACCGGATTTCGTGGCCTGCCAGGCCGGGCCCACGCCAAACAGCAAGCAGGTGACGAGCGCCAGCAAAAGGGCAAAGGCGAATACTTGCCAATCGAGTTGCACCTGGTCCAAGCGCGGGATCTTAGTCGGTATGATCTGAATCAACCCGCGCATGCCGAACATTGCCAACGCAATTCCAGCGGTCGTCCCGAGCACCGACAGCAGCACCGCCTCAATGAAGAACTGGCGCACAAGCCGCGCTCGTCCTGCGCCCAGGGCTGCGCGTATAGCGATCTCTTTGCTGCGTGTCGCGTGCTGCGCCAGCAAAAGGCCGGCGATGTTTGCGCAGGCGATCAAAAGCACGAGACCGACTGCGCCGAGCAGTGTGAGAAATGCCGGTCTGACGTCGCCAACGACTTCGTTCATGAAAGGATTAACAACGATTCCCTGGCCTTTGTTTTCGGCATGCTCCTGCTCGAGTCGCGCACCGATCGTGTTCATCTCCGCCTGTGCCTGAGCGAAGGTGATGCCGGCCTTGAGACGACCTACTACGCCGAGCACATGCGCGGTCCGATTAGCGGCCCAGCGAGAGGTGTAGGCCATCGGCAGCCAGAATTGCTGTTGATTCTCGTCGAAAGAGATGTGACCGTCAGTGGTGGGCCATACAGGGTAGATTCCGGGAGGCATGACGCCTACTACTGTGTAACTGAGACCGTCCAACGTAATTGTCTTGTTGATGATCGTGCGATCGCTGCCGTAATGACTTCGCCAAAAAGCATTGCCCAGGATCACCACGTCGTTTTTTCCCCCCTCGTACTCTTCGGGAAGAAAGGAGCGCCCGATCATCGGCTCTACGCCGACCACTGCAAAGTATCCGGCGCTTGTATTGGCCCCCATCATCTGCGCCGGCTCACCATCACCAGTTAACGTCACTGTCGAAGAGTTGAAGGCGGCCACACTCTCAAAGACTGTGGTTTGGTTTTTCCAGTCCAGGAAGTTTCCAGGAGTATTCGGGCTGCGGCCATGCTCTGGAATATTGGTCCACAACGATACCAGCCGATCAGGATTCTGGTAGGGCAGTGGGCGCAACATTACTGCATTCACGATGCTGAAGGTGGCCGTGTTCGCACCGATACCTAATGCCAGCGTGAGGACGGCAACTGCTGAAACCGCAGGGTTCTTCAACAACATACGCGCGCCATAACGTAAGTCTTGCCAATATGTGTGCATTTCTGTTGCTCTCACTTACTGGTAATAATAGCCGGCTTGTATGGGTAACTCTGGCGCCCACATTCTAAACCGGATGCGCCCTTATTTCTCTATTGAATATTCGCTGTGATGCTTCACTTAGCCAGCCAGGAGCACTAACAATGTGAGAATGCTGGCATCCAGTATGGAACTAACCTGTGTCTTGACTGCGAAGTTGATAAGCCCTCCTTTTTGCGTCAACTCCTCCTTGCAAATGAAGGACGAGGGAAAGCGGGTGGAGGGCTTATCCTTACGGCTTATCCTTGCCGTCCATGAAACCAGCTGGCGGCCGTTTACTGACTACTCTCGGTTTCCGTTGCGTCTGGCTTAAAACATTTCTGGCTTGGGCGATTGCAAAAACATTTAGTGGCGTCAGGCCCACAATCCTGTTGATCCACGCAAGCAAGTCCCTCGCACGCGAATGCTGCCGCACCAGCATTGAGTTGGCCCAACGAAATCGCGGAACTAATTACCAGCAGAGCCAGAACAGAGAGTTCAAGCACAATCTTACGAAGTTTTCTCATGCGTTTTCTCCTTTTGTTGTTTAGGACATTTTCTTCGACGTCTATCGTTTGCCGATGCACTTGCCCAGGGCTGAGCCCGGGCGGTCACAGTGACAATGGGTTCCACAATCCGAATCGTCATAACATTGCAGGCCTGAACATTTTGATGGCTCTTCACTCGTTCTCTGTTTCAGTAATTGCGCTACGGCAAACGACATGAGAATAATCAGCAACACAACCCCTCTTCGTAAGCGGTTCCTGCGAGCGTATTTCATAACTTTAATCCCAGGGATCGCCCAACTTCTGTTCGTTCGTCAGGCTGTAGGACGCCGGTCCAGATCTTCTCCACTTTGCCTTGGGAATCGATCAAGATAGTTTGAGGCGTCACATTCATTTCGTATGACACTCGGCTCTTCGGTTCCACGTCTGCTATGACGGGGACATCGGAAAGACCATATTTTGCTAGATATTCTTTGACTCCATCGTTGGTTATTGAAACGGCCATTATGCGGTATAGCTTTCGATCCAGACCTTGAGCGATCGCTTGCCAATTTGGCATGTTGTCAGTGCAATAGCCGCAATGCGGAGAAAAAATCAGCATCACTGCTTTTCGCGGATCATTTTGGTAATTCAAAGTGATCTTTTTTCCGTCTAGGCCCAGGCCGGAAAGCGCCGGCACGATAGATCCTTCCTTAAGTGCGATTGACCTCGTACCACTGGTACGGGTGTTCCGTAAGCTCCTATTCTGAAAAACCAGGCTGACATTCAGGGCCAGCAGCGTGAGTATTAGCACCGTCAGCAGGATGGCTACTCTTTTGCTGATCGTGTATCCGGCAGACATCTGTGCCATGGAAATCTCTCCTTCGATTTCAGTGAACGACGTTCGACATCCAAAGATGCCCTGGTTGAAATTTTTTGGTTTGGACCGTTAGAGGGAACGTGGGGGATACACAAAAAAATACTTCAACACTGTGCGGCGGACAACAACGAACTTGCGGCAGATTCTGCTATTGCTTGGCAGATCCTGCTGCCGTGAGGATCCGAAAAAATTTGCTTCTCAGTTTGTCATCTTGTTTGAAAGAAAGTGCAGTCGATAGTGCTTGGGAGACAAGCCTTGGGCCTTTCTGAACGCTCTAACAAAGTGGCTGGTATCGCCGGCTCCAACTTCCGATACTATCTGCTTAACACTTAGATGAGTCTCTTCTAAGAGTTTACGTGCTCGTTCAATGCGGACTTCCTGCAGGTATCTAATGAGGGTGGTTCCGGTGTCGTGCTTGAACAAGTGCTGCAGGCGCGAAACTGAAAGCCCTAATTCCTGAGCGACGTGGTCTGCACGCAGTTTGACTTTCAAGTTTGTTTCCATTAGTTCGATCGCCTCTTTTACTCGAGGATCCATAGTGAGGCCCTCCACAAAGTAATAGACGCGAGAGCAACGCGCGTCTTGCCGAAATTGATCCGTGCCTTATCTCAGCCCGCATACACGGGGGAACTTCGAAACCAATTCTGGGCGGGTTTTGAGAGAAACGTTGAGGTTCTGGGCAGGTCCCTGGAGAAGATGGATTCCTCGCGGCATTCTGTCAGGAATGCACTGCGAATACTAGATTCGGCTCTGCGGTCTGTCAAGAAAAAGAGGACGAGCCAGTGCTAATTTAAATCGCCTGGCGCTCGTAAAAACGGCTGCCAAAAACTGGCAGCCGTTCGAATAAGAAATGGTCGGGACGGCGAGATTCGAACTCGCGACCTCACGCACCCCAATCACGCGGGCTGCCTAAATGTAACTAATTGATTTTGCATCGAGATGCAGCCACGAGCAAAATCAAGGGTTTTTACATCTGTTACCATCTGCTTCCGTTCACTTACAGCGATTTTCTATTTTTTCCTGCCACAATCCTGCCACAACGAATGGGCCAAGGGGCCCTTGTTAGCAACGCTCGAATGGTTCGTGATGTCGGGCTGCTACAAACACCACTAATTATTAAACCAAGTGTCTCAAAGTTATTGAGACGTTTCGGCGCTTGGGAGATCTAAGGGGTTGACAGAGAGTCGCTCAAAGTCTGGCACACTTATTTTCAACCGCAACTTAGGTGACCGAACCTTGCGCGACACGTCTGGCACCGTCACTATGGCTAATCGACGTGCTACAACGTCTTTACGCTTTGCGACCACTCGGTACGCGAAACGAACATTGCTGCTACCGCCTTGCTGCTCGGTAACTCGAAAACCAGTCGCCGCGCGTTTCGTTACGAACATGCCTTTGCAATCCCCGTACGGTGTCAGGAAAACCTGGTAGTTCTTTAGCTTGATCAGAGCGGCGAAGCCGGGCTCCAATCGCACCTCCGCTTTTCCATCAACCAACCGCGCTTCACCGAAGTCTTCGAACCAGCTCTCCGGGCTTTCTATGCAGTACAGCTGCCTGTGCGAGCCGTCAGGGTGGGGCACGGCTGCGCTCTTAGCGCCGCCTACAATTGTTAGGTCACCCTCGATCGTTACGGGTCCTTTGAAATGCCCGGCTAACCCGGTCGCGCTCGAACCGAAGACGCCAGTTCCAGACGTTGCCATTCCCGTGACACCCACGCCAGAATTCGTTAAGCCAATGACGCCGATGCCTTGGTCAGTAATCTGATCCGTTGGAAGACCCGCGCCAAAATCCGTGGTGCCAACTACGGCGATGCCTTTGGCGGTATTGCCCCATACGCCAATTACCTCCACACTGCTGCCCATGACTCCGACGCTCTTGTCGTTCACGCCGAGAACTCCCGACGGAGGGCTGGGAACTTTGAACGGAGCGTTGCCAAAGCCGAAGACACCGGGCGCAGATATACTTCCGCTCCTGCCCATGACGCCCGCTTGCTTTACGCTATCACCGAAGACGCCCGGCGCATCAGTGCTCCTACCTGCTACGCCGGTTAGCTTCTCGCAAAATCCGAAGACTCCAGGCGCAGCCGTGCCTCTACTCCTACCCACGACGCCGGATTGGCTGGCGCTATCGCCAAAGACGCCGACGCCAGCCTCTGAAAAGCCGTTTACCCCTGCGCCGTCAGCCGAATCACAGCTCCCGCTTACACCAAAAGCGGCTCCGTTCTCTCTTGAGTTGAAGCCAAATACGCCGCTCTTCCGTAAGCCCACCGATGAGCCGACGACTCCATCGCCTGAGGAGCTCGTCCCTCGCACACCGAGCCCAGAATCGCTATTACCCTCGACGCCGGTACCCGTCTGGCGATCGAAGCCCTTGACTCCTGTGCCGTTGGTGCTTTCACCCTCAACAGCAACGAAACCAAATCCCTTCACGCCTATCCCCAGGGTCCCTATGCAGTGTCCCTCCACGCCATTTGCGGCTTCGCTTCTACCGAAAACGCCGATTCCGTTTTGCGAGTGGCCGTGGACTCCAAAAGCAGGGCCCTCTCCAGCGAGGCCAGCAAAAAAGGATCCATCACCAGTCCCAAGGCTCGTTCCAGATACCCCAATCTCCTTTCCGGCGACAAAAACGCCATTCTTTATTCCTGTACCATCGCCGCCAGTCCGAAATCCGGCATCAGTTGGACCATTAGCTGTATAGTCTTTTGCATCTTCACTATCTGACATTGTCCTGCACCTCCAAGAGAGATTGTCGACAAATAACGCGTTCAATCTTACTACCGGTGCGGATCATCGCCATGAACAATTTAGATGTCTAATCGTGGTCACCACCTATGAAATCGCTGACTCACCGGGAAAACCAGATGAGCCGTTATAGGCTCACAGTATTGGCACATCGAAGATAAAGCCTGGAATAACGACTATCATGCGACCATAGAAGAACTCATCAATGCTACTAACTCCGATTAACTGCGCGAGATATTGATCCGAGAAAGGCAAGTGTTCCTGCAACCAGCGCACAGCAGAGAGCACATCTGGACCGTATACGTCAGGAATTATTAAATCGGCGTGGTCTAACACTCAGGCAAATCCGCTTATATCGAGATCAGTTCACGCACTCTCCAAACCACACATCGCGGTCATCATCTAACAGGTTCTCAACCGGGATACCTACCATTTCGGCATAAGCTAAGAGAACCGATAAAGGCGGCTCTGCTTCGCCGTTCTCATATGCCTCTATCGTGGCGGGATCTAGTGGCGGCAAAGGCTCTGCGGCTGAAAGATCGATGTTCTTCCGTTTCATTGATGCTTGGCCAATGCAGCGAGAAAGATGCAGGGCGCTACGGAACCCAAATTCAGCAGCGCCCTTTGGGCGTCTCCGACCCTCACTATTCATCGGGACGCCCGTGCCGCTAACTTTCGCGGCTTTATATCTTTCGCCAAAGGTCCGTCTCAAGATTTCAACCGGATGCCTCACTTTTCATTTATGCCAGAATTTAGTATCGGACGCGGGCACACTTCGACCCTCCCGCTTTGAGCAGGATCTAGCTCCCACTTGAACGCCGGATCGCCTAACGAATCAAACTGAGCACAGTCAAAAGAATCGTTGTGGCAACGTTGCTGCTGGTGCTTTGTGTTGTGGGCGGCGGCGGCACCGCAGGAGCGCCAACCGTTGGTATATCACCCGCCAAAGCTGAGACAGACAAAGCACACGTAAGGATCAGCGCCATACTGAATCGTTTCATTAGAGTTTTCTCCTGTTTGGTTGAGAGTTACCAGTATTCTGGTATTGCGAGATACCAGAATGCTGGTATCGGCAAGTAAACCAGCAAGGAAAGATTCCTTGCAAGGTAGTGTCATTGGGCACTACTATCCCGCTCGCAGTTCAACACTTTTCCTCCCGCGCCCACACGAAAGGCTCAAAAAACTTCCATGAGATCCACTCTGGAGAAGCTGGAATTCTCTCACCTTACGCCCAACGAAAGCGTGTGGCTCCGCTGTCAAGCGGCTTTAGAACTCAAAGACAGAGGCGAGTATGACCGGGCACAAGAAGTGATGCGCCCTTTCTGGAAGCGGTTTGGCGAGCGCCCCAACACCGAAGGACTAGACCCTTTGATGGCTGCCGAACTACTACAAACGGTCGGGATTCTCACGCGATGGATCGGTACCAAGAATCAAATCAGCACAGCGCAAGACGTAGCGAAGGATTTAATTAGCGAAAGCATCAGGTTGTTCGAGACGTTGGGAGATCCCTTGCGCGTCCCGGCTGCGCGGGCGGAGTTGGGCTTTTGCTACTGGTGGGCTGGAGCACTGGACGAATCCCGGATCTACCTCACCCAGGCTTTAGAACAACTCACCATCGAAGGAAACAAGCGAGCAAACGCGCTTATCTTTTTATCGACTGTCGAATGGTCTGCCGCACGCTATAGCCAGTGCCTGAAAGTGTTGAATGATAACGCTGCTCTGTTCAAGAAGATTCCAAATCCCACTCTCAAGGGCGCATTTCACAATCAGCGAGCGATGGCCCTGCGCAAGTTGATTACGGCAGAGAACAGAGCCGAATACTTTCGCCGCATCGTCAAGGATTATGAGCAAGCGGAGCATTATTTCAAGCTGGCCCATAACGCGCCGTATCGTGCCGATGTAAAGAACAACATCGGGAATGTGCTGCGCCAGTTGCGCCGCTTCAAAGAGGCGCACCAATACTTAGACGAAGCCCGCCGAATTGCAACGTACATCAAAGACAAATCAATCGTGGCCCAAATAGATGACACGCGGGCACAACTGCTTATCGATGAAGGGAAGCTAACGGAAGCGGAAGCGGTAGCACGTAGCGCAGTCAGGAGACTCAGAAAAAGCGGGCTTCAAATTCTCTTAGCTGACTCATTGATCAATCACGGGATCGCACTGGCAAGGCTCGGCAGAAAAGAGCAGGCACAGTTCACTTTTCGGGACGCGATTGAAGTAGCTCACGAAGTGGGCGCGTTAAGTAAAGCCGGACTTGCGGCCCTCACCCTGATTGAAGAATTAGACGATCTCCAGCCCGAAGTATTGGCGACTGCATACGAGCAAGCAAACGAGTGGCTGGCCGACTGTTACAGTCAAAACTTGCTACTAAGATTCAAAGCGGCTGGCGTGAAGCTGGCGAGAGAGTTAAAGCGGGAGCGCAAGCCGGAAACCGATCTGCTTTTCAATAAGTCGCTTTACTTGCCGGAAGAAAAAAGGAAAGTTGAACGCGAAGCGATCAGTCAGGCACTGGCAAAGAGAGGCGGGCTGATTACTAAAGCGGCAGAGGAATTAGGAATTCGCTATCAGTCACTAGCCTACATAATCGAAGATAGATACCCCGACTTACTCAAGGAACGCTCCCCGATCCATCGACGCAGACGAAGGAAAAAAACCCGAAACTAGCGGGGACTGGGCTGTACAAATTAATCACAATTCGGCTCGCCTCGAGCCTTATTTGTCCGGCCAGATAATACCCACACACATAGAGCAGTTCCCCCTCTGCGCTTCCATCGTAAACGACAGCCCATCCGCACAACTCTACGCTGCGCTTCGAGTGCTCCGCTGCGCTACGCCCGGCGGTGTGCGGACTGGGCGGCCCAGTCGTGTTTCTCCGGTCGCTACGAGGGGGAACCTCCCCTCAAAAAGCCACCCAAAAAGGAGCACCGCGACGATGGAAAATCAATCACACCAAATCCCGAAATGGACCTCCCTACTAATCGAAGCAGTCACTAAGCCAGGTCTGATCATGAAGGCTTATAGTGCCTTCCACACTTTCTCCATTGGCAACCAAATTTTGGCGCTTGTGCAATGCCAGATGCGCGGATTACAACCCGGCCCGCTTAACACTTTTCCGAAGTGGAAAGACTTAGGCCGCTTTGTGAAACGCGGCGAACGTGCGCTGACATTGTGCATGCCGATTACTTGCAAACGCCGCGACGAGGAATCAGACGAGGAACACACTTTTACGAGCTTTGTCTACAAGGCCCGCTGGTTTGTTTTGTCGCAGACCGACGGGCAAGAACTTGACCCGATTACGATTCCCGAGTGGGACGCCGAGAGAGCGATGAAGGCGCTAGGTATTGAGCGCGTACCATTCGATCACACAGACGGAAATGTGCAAGGGTTTAGCCGTAGTCGCCGGATAGCAATTAACCCGCTTGCGCAACTGCCTTTTAAGACACTTTTCCACGAGCTCGCCCATTCCATTCTTCACAGCGACGAAGGAGACTTTGCGGACGACGAGACGACGCCGCGAAGTCTGCGCGAAGTCGAAGCCGAATCCGTGGCGCTACTTTGCTGCGAATCTTTGGGCCTTGAGGGAGCCGATTATGCTCGCGGCTATATCCAGCATTGGCTCAACCGTGGGAGCGGTTCTAATGCGGAAGCAATACCGGAAAAGAGCGCCCAAAAGATCTTCCGCGCCGCCGATCAAATCATCCGCGCCGGACGCTCCGAACTCGACCCCCGCCACAGCGTGAAAGCTCCCCCAGTTTGACTCCCGTTCGCCGTTAACTTTCGCGCTGGATTTCTTCCGCCGTGGTTTCTAAATTTTCATTGGGTCAACAGTCTGTGATTAGCTGTTACTCTCTTAAATTGAGCTAGGTCACTTGAAAGTTTGGAACAGGCAGCATAGTCAGAATAGAGCGATACTGACGTACTGCGAACAGCGTGCAATGCTCGCGACTCAGCGTGAAGCACTCGCGAGCCCGTATTCCGATTGACTCCAGAACCGGAGCTACCGATCTCCCCCACCGAGGTTACATTTCGCCAAATTAGTCGAACAGGGTTTTTTACCCTGATTTAGCGTCACCCAACATTTTCACTTTAGGACATTTTGTCCTACTGATTCTCTCGATCATTGCTGCAAATTGTTTATTGCAGCAAAAATCGTCAGCCCGCCGCACGTCTCGAAAATTCTCGACTGCGAACGAAAAAATAAAGCAAGGTGCTACGCACCTGAAAGATGTGACACGTCACCCCGCTCGCGGGCCGCAATGTTCACGCAGCGCGTATACATCGGCGTGGTCCTTTGCTTGCAGTCGTTTATGCGTTCCCGCGGAAACCACTGCCCGAGCGGTGGTCCAACGGCATCAAAAGAGCGAGAGGATGAACGCATGAGCGACCCGAAAAGAATCAAACACATAAACTTCCGAGTCACGGATCAGGAATACAGAGAGATTGAGAAAGCAGCCGCAGCGTCAGGAGATGAATCAAACAATTGGTGCCGCAAGCTGGCGCTTTCGGCAGCGCGTGAAGGCCCGCTGTTTGGCAAAACCGGGCGTCTAGTCTATACCGAGCTCGCGATATTGCGGTTTCTTATCGGGCACGGATTCAAGTTGTTGTTTAGTCGGAACGAGGCGGAAGCATCCGCCTGGACGAAGTTGACGACGCAAGCGGATCAGAGAGCAGATGCAATCGTTACGGAGTTGTTATCTCGACGCAAGCAAGACTAGGGGGGTGAAGCAGCCCGCTACACTCCCTCGATCTGCACTGAGGCAGCGAGCGACAGTGAAGATAACTTGCAATGCGTCTTGCATGTGTGTTCGATCGAACACATGCTAAAGCCCAAACTGTGCTCAACCGCGATCACCTCTGCCTACTCCCACATGCGAACAGCTAAAAACCCGCCAAAAAACGCGAGTAGATGTAGGGTGATGTATGGCCCATCACTTGCTCGGATCACAATGTAGTTAGACCGTAAGGCCTGCACTAGGCCGAGACGAAAACGGCGACGATGCGTGGTCCACTTTTTGCACGGGACCACACTGGCACTATCTGATAAGGCTCACTTTAGAGCCGAGAGAGAGTGTGTGTCACCGCCGTTGAGAGTTTCCTGCGTTGAGCAGGAAGCGGCATTGCATTTGCTCGTTTCACTATGCCCCATCGCTAAAGCGCCGATGCGCTTCAGCGCCTCATCTAAAAAGTCGGAGCTTGGATTTTAGGTAGACCACCGACCTCCGATTTAGACCAACAACGAGACGAAACAAGCTCTCCTTTTTGGAAGCTCGGAGTACTGCGCCATGACTAAGCTAATTGGAAAATTAAACGAACAGGGTTACACCAATTTTCGGACCTCGCTGCACCGCATAAGACTCATTTCTGTAGTCTCGGCAATCGCAGCTTTGCTTTCGCTTTATCCGCTTCATGAGTATTTCGTACGACCAAATTTCTCGCCCTTACAGAGTGAGTATTACGGACAATATTTGCGCAGCAGTTTGATGAGTCATTTTTCATTTTTGCGCTCCCGTTACACGTACCTTGTGGCGACCATCAGGGATCACAAAAGCGGGCGCGAGTGGGAGATCAGAGTCACAGATTACCACGTGACACCTGTTCGTGATGAGCAGGGCCAGGTCATTCTCAAAGATGGTTGGATGCTCTTTCAAGTCAGAGAAGATCTTGACCCGCAAATCACGATTAAAGACCTTCACTCGACCAAACAAACACTCACCGACAAACAGGCAAATGAGTGGTTCCGCGACGCGATCTATGGCGGGAAAACTCTGACCGTTCTTTGGCGTCCGGCGTGGCTTTGGGCGCTCATTATTTTTCTCGTCGGCACCGTTGGCGCAACCGTTATCTATCACGTTTTCCAGCACCGTTTCGTGCAAGGTCAGCAGCTTCGTGGTACGCGTGAACTCTCCCCAAAGCGATACCAAAAAGAGCATCACAAAGACACCGGCTATAACCTGAAAGTTTACCCGCAGCAGCGCGACAAACTGAAAGAATTTGTCGGTCTTAATCCGCGTGCTTACCGCTTGACCGTGCCACCTAAAGAAGAATGCGAAGGCTTGCTTCTACTCGGTGATACTGGTACTGGCAAGAGTCAAATACTGCATCAAATCCTAGTCGAAATTAAGAGCCGAGAAGCATTCGAGGCGGTTGTCATTTACGATCCTGTTGGCGAGTTTATTGAGCATCATTTCGACCCCGCAACCGACATCATTTTGAATCCGCTCGACGTGCGAGCGCCGTACTGGAATCCGGCCCACGAAAGCCAAGCCATCGGTGACGAGGTTCGCGCCGCCGAACTCCAATTCATTGCCGAAAGCTTCTTTCCTGATTACCCAAACACACCGCCCACTACGCAGTTTTTTAACAAGGCAGCACGCGCCATTTTTGCCCGCATGTTGTCTTACAATCCCGAACCCGAACAGCTTGTGCAATGGCTCACGGATGATCGGATGATCGACTGCTGTGTTCACGGCACCGAGCTCGCATTCCTGATCGACCGGGGCGCGAAAGCACAACGCGCCGGAGTCCTCGCCACGCTTGCCGAAGTGTGCGAATCCTTGCGCCTGTTGCCGACCTATGACCAAGCGCAAAGACGCCCGTTCACTTTCCACCAGTGGGCGCAGCGTCGGGACCGTCGCATCTTCATTACCTCTACCCAAACCACGCGCGAACCACTCAGAAGATTACAGGCGGCGCAGTTCAATATCCTGTTTGGAAAACTTCTCTCAAGGACGCCGTTGATACCAAATCGACCGTGTTGGGTATTGATTGACGAGGCCCACTCACTCAAGCGACTGCCAGTGCTGGAAACGGCACTCGTTGAGGGTCGCAAGCACAACGTCAAACCGATCATTGGCACGCAGAACCGCGCCCAACTCAGACAGCACTATCAGGACGCAGCCGCCACTATCATCGCGGCGTCGCACACTAAAGTTTTCCAGCGCACGAATGAAGTGGAATCCGCTCGCTGGGTATCGGAAATGATCGGCCAGAAAGAACTCGAACGGCCCCGGGTTTCGACTACAGCATCAGTGCAAACCTATGGCCGCGACTCACTTAATTATGCACCGGGAATTGAGCAGCATTATGTGGTCAGCACCGAGCAGATCATGGCATTAGAAAACCTAAATGGTTTTTGGAAATATGGCGATGCCGTGGTGCCTTTTCGCATTGAGCCGATCAAGCGACCGAAGCGTGCCCGCGCCTTTGTCCCGCGTTCGACGCTGCCACTAATCAAGCCAGTACCGCCCCAACCATTACCCGTCGCGCCGCCCACCTTCGCTACCGGAAACGGTCACGATCACAAACGCGAAACCGAAATCAAGATCGAAGCCACCCGCGACTCTGATGATCTCGATATTAAGTTCTGAGGTGAAAACTATGTCGAAAGATTACTACACGTCTGTTTCCTTAGCCGTGCTCGTTGGCGCTGACGAACGGTTAAAAGACGCTCACCGCCAGAGCGTCAACGAAGCCATCAAATACTGCGAGGAATATATGCAAGCGCGTGGCGGCGCTCTTGCCCCCGGAAACGTGCAGCATCACAAAGACGAAACCGAAATCGAAAATGACCTCACGCCTGATCCTAAACGCGCTCGATATTAAGTTGTGAGGTTAAAGTCATGTTGACCATCAGCCCACCACTTTCGGCAGGACAGGCAAAGGATTACTACACGCAGAAGTTCACCAATGCACAGGAGAACTACTACAGCGAGTCCGGCGAAGTTAAAGGCCGCTGGTGTGGAAAACTCGCAGACGAATGGAACCTGAAAGACGAAGTAACTAGTGAGCAGTACGAACGCTTAGTTTTAGGTCAAGACCCGCACACTGGCGAGCAGTTGATCAGGTCAGTTAAGGCCCGCGAGATTATTGACGAGTACGGGACGAAAACGATCACCAGCACGCATCGCGCCGCGTGGGACGCGACTTTCAGCGCCCCTAAGTCTGTTTCCTTAGCGGCGAACGTTGGCGACGACGAACGACTAATAGAAGCCCACCAAAGAGCCGTCGCTGAGGCCGTCAAACACGTCGAGGAATACTTGCAAGCGCGTGGCGGCGGCAACAACCCTGCGATCACAACGGGCAAGATGATAGCGGCCCAATTCGAGCACACATCATCACGACCCGATCGTGAGAACGGTTACGCCGCGCCACAGCTTCACACGCATGTTGTGATCTTCAACATGACTCAAACCGAAGACGGTACGGTGCGCTCCGTGCAGTCGAAACAATTGTTCGCCAGCCAGGTCTACGGAACCGCGATCTACCGCGCAAAGCTGGCCGACATTCTGCAAGAGCTAGGTTACGAAATTCGCGTTGATCCACGCACGGGCGCACCGG
Organism: Acidobacteriota bacterium; assembly: GCA_046732935.1. Classification (GTDB taxonomy): domain Bacteria; phylum Acidobacteriota; class Blastocatellia; order Pyrinomonadales; family Pyrinomonadaceae; genus PSRF01. The sequence goes on from JBKPOC010000023.1 coordinate 72,375, forward strand.
AGATCAAAGGGTTTACCGAGGAGTATCTACAGGAAGCCAGCCCGCGCCACAAAGAAATAGTGAACGATACCGAACAAGCGATCGAACAGCTTGAGCGTGAGGGAAAGACAGTCACAAATACCGCAAAACTGAAACAAACCGTAGCCCGCAATAATCGCCGCAGCAAAAACTTTGACCCTGAGTTAATGCACACACGCGCCCTCGAAATGGACGTAAGACATGACTATCAAGCGCAACTCTTTGTAGCCCAAGCGAGGGAACGTGGTCCGATTCGCTTGGACCGTGACCAGATCGAGAGACGCGCTCAGGAGGCAGTCACCTTTGCTCGTGACCAAGCGATGGAGCGCACGGCCGTTGCCGATGTTCGAGGCGTATGGACCAACGCCTACCGCCGCAATCTTGGCCGCACCACCTACGAGGCAGTGCGAGACGAGTTTAGCCGCCGACTGGAAAGCGGCGAGTTTATAAGCATCACCCGCGACCATCGCACACCCGCAATCACTACCGAGCGCATGGTCGAAATGGAAAAGGAAAACATTCAGTCCGTGATCGACGGTAAAGGCAAGGCACCCGCAATCGTGCGCGCTGCGCGCGTCAAAGATGTTGTTGCCGACGCCGCCCAAAGTCAGCAGCTACGGCTTAATGTCAATCAGCGGTCTGCGATTGAAACAATCCTATCGAGCGACGATCAGATCGTTGGTTTGCAAGGTGGCGCTGGTACTGGCAAGACAACTGCACTCGCTGTGTTGAGGGAAGCCGCAGAGAAGGAGGGTTATGAGCTACGCGGTTTCGCGCCCACCACACGCGCCGCGAAACAGCTTGGCGAGAGTGGCATCAAGACCGAAACGCTCCAGAAGTTTTTGTGCCGGCGACAAGAAACGCAGGCGGCGAAACGCCTTTTCGTGCTGGATGAAAGTTCACTCGCCAGCACGAGACAGATACATCAGTTCCTTGCACGCCTTAATGCCCCCACAGATAAGGTGCTCTTAGTCGGCGACTTGCGCCAGCATCAGGCCGTCGATGCTGGTAGCCCATTCGAGCAACTGCAAAAGCACGGCATGACCACTGCGAAACTCAGTGCGATCGTGAGGCAGCGCAATCTCGAATTGAAAGACACCGTTGCCGATCTATCTTTCCGTCGCATTAAAGAAGCAGTCACCGCCTTAGAGAGCCGAGGCAAGGTGATCGAAGTTGCAGACGAGGGCGAACGCCTCAAAGCAATGGCCCAGGACTACGCCAAGAATCCAAGCAGCACCCTAGTCATTTCACCAGCTAATCGGGAACGCGCTCAACTCAACTCGCTTATTCATCGTGAACTACAACGCGACGGAACAGTGAGCCGTGACGATTATCAAACGACGATCTACGTGGCGCGAAATGATATGACCGGAGCCGAGCGTAGCTTTGCCAATGCCTACCGACCCGACGACGTTATCCGGTACAACCGCAACAGCAAAGTCCACAAGGTGAAGGCTGGCGACTATGCGAAAGTCATAGATACCAACCACGAGAAGAACGAGGTCACGGTGCGGTTTGATAATGGCCGCAGTGTCACCTATAACCCGACGCGTCTATCGGGCGTGAACGTTTACACCGAAGCGGAGCGCCTATTTGCCGAAGGTGATCGCATCCAGTTTCGCGCCCCGTTCGCCGAGCAAAAAGTAGCCAATGGTGAACTAGGCACGATCACCAAGATCGAACCGAACCAAATCCACGTAGCCCTCGACGACGAACGCAGGATCAGCTTTGACCCGCAGCAGTTTCCACATATCGATCACGGTTACGCTGTCACCAGCCACACGTCTCAGGGACTAACTGTCGATCGCGTGTTGCTCAACGCCGATACGCAGGAATCATTTCGCCTACTTAACGACCGCATGGCCTACGTTGCTCTTTCAAGAGCGAGAGACGAGGCGCTGATCTATACCGACTCCGTTCCGAATCTGCGCGAGACTCTGAGTCGCGCAGCCGATAAAGAAATGGCGCTTGACGCCATCGGAGAGAACTCACGCGACAAGCAACAAGAGCGCAATGATCTCACAAACGATCCTCTTGCCCCGCACTTACTCCACCGCATGGAACAAGGATTAGACCAAAACACAACCCACATTGAAGCGACACAGGCGGAAGCCGCCGAGCTTGCCGTTGACGCCGAGGAAGTCGAGCTCGCTGCCGCCGCGTTGCTGATTTAGAAAGACCCAGAGCTTTGAGGTTTATTTATGACTACACACTCCGACTCCCAAATAGCAAAGCGGGCACAACTTCTTAAAGTGTCCGACGTTGCTCAGTTATTGAATGTCAAACCGCGCACGATCTACGAAATGGTGGCGCAAGATCGCATCCCCTATCGCAAGCCGCCCGGCTCAAACATTCTGCGCTTCGATCTCGATGAAATTCTGGCTTGGACCAAAGCCAGGACGAACACATGAGTGTTGTTGATTCGATGAAAAATCAATGCTCATTCATTCTCATCATGTTGTATAGTGCGAGCGCCCGTGGCTGCACCTCGGGAAAGGACCATGACAATGTCAGTTCATAAGCGCGGAACCAAATGGCACTACGCCTTTTGCATACGCGGAGTAAGGTATCGGGGCGCAATCCCCGAAGCTTCGACTAAATTCGACGCTGAAAAAGCGGAGACAAAAATTCGCCAAGATGTTTATGAAGGCCGATACGGCAGACCAACCGGAAACAAGGATTTCGGAAAGTTCGTTGAAGAGGTCTACAAGCCTTGGGCGATGGAGAACAAACGCTCATTCAAGAGCAACGACAAATATAAACTCTCGTTCATTTGTGAGAGCAAATGTTTTAAGGGCAAAACCTTTGCTCAGATCTCACCGTTGCTGATCGAAAAGTACAAGAAGGAGCGACGTGAGGCGCTACTGGAAAACGGAAACACCCGAAAGCCCTCGACCATTAACCGCGAACTAGGAATACTCTCCAAAATCTTTTCACTCGCGATCAAGTACGGCATCACGCATTCAAATCCGTGTCGAGATATACCGTGGTTGCCGGAAAACAATAAGCGGGTACGCTACCTGTTGGATGAAGAAGAACCAAAGCTATTCGCAATCCTCAATGGTCGCCGCAAGCACTTACGACCTCTTGTAACCGTGGCAATAGGCACGGGAATGAGGCGAGGCGATCAATTGAATTTGCGATGGGAGAAAGTTGATTTCCAGCGTGATGTGATTTATGTGCCAAATTCAAAAACGGGGAAAGATTACGGAGTCCCGATGAATGAGGACGTTAGAAACACGCTGCTTGTGCTCCGGTCTGAATCCAACGGCTCCGATTACGTGTTCATCAATCCAAAGACAAAGAAGCCCTACACCGATCTTAAGAAGGCGTTCGGGACTGCTTGTCGGATAGCGGGAATTCGTGATCTGCATTGGCACGACTTACGTCACACGTTCGGAACGAGGCTCGCAGAGGCGGGTTGCAGTGAGGCCACTATCGCGTCGCTAATGGGGCACTCTGATCCGCAAACGACCCGCCGATACACACATGCCACAGACCGCGCTAAACGAGCGGCTGTTGAGGCGGTGCGTGTGTTGCGGGAAAATGTTTGCCACAAATCTGCCACAACAGCAGAACGGCTGCCAAAGCTGGCAGCCGTAAATGCTTGATAGAAATGGTCGGGACGGCGAGATTCGAACTCGCGACCTCACGCACCCCAAGCGTGCGCGCTACCAGGCTGCGCCACGTCCCGTCTCCCTGAGTTAGTATCCTGACAGAGAACAATTGTCAAACGAGCTTGAAGCAATACCACGGAGATGCGCGATCTGAACGAAACGCCTGATCTGAACGGAACAACGAGTGAACCGCGATCTATTTGGAGCGCCCTTTGTTCTCTTGCTCCAACAACGCCAGCAACTCGCGCAACTCCGACGCTAACTGCTTCAAACCCTGTCGCTCTTCCGCCGTACGCGGCGCAACGCGCGTGTAATTCGCCGGCTGTGCAAAAAGCTCACCGTCCGAAGAAGGCAACTCACTCGACGCGATGTCCGCCTGCGGCTGTCCATCTTCTTCGGCGCCTACAACCTTCAACTTGCCGCCGCCTCTTAACTCATTCGTCAGTCGCTTCTTCGCGCCGGCGATCGTGTACTGGTCCTCGTAAAGCAGCTCCTTGATCCGCAGCGCCATCTCGACGTCGCGCTTGCGGTAGACGCGTTGTCCGGCGCGGTTCTTCTGCGGCGCGAGCATCGGAAACTCCGATTCCCAGTAGCGCAGGACGTGCGCCTGCACGCCCGCGAGCTCGCAAACCTCGCCGATCTTGAAGAAGAGCTTTTCGGGTATGGCTACAGCGGGACGACTCATTCGGTTAACTGCCAAAAGATTGATTTACTGAGCTGGCTTTCTCTGTCGGGTGTCGCGAAGTTGGATTCTCAATGGCGAGTTTGCCAGCAGCCCTTGCGTCAACACGCGCATGTTACCCGCGTGGCGTTTGGCGTGTCAATACTTACACTTAGCGCTACTTACTTAAAACTTTTTCTTAAAAGTATCTTCTGAGGTCGCGGGCGCAGTCCACAGTTTGCGATGAGTTGAGCTATAATCCGCTGCTCCGCACAAAGGAAGGAACGAATCCAAACAGTGACAACCTCGCCAATGGTTCTGCGCCTGGCTTCGCGACTCGAGGATGTCGGCTTTTCCGACATCGTAAAACTTCGCAACCGCATCATGGAGTTGCGCCTCCAGGGCGCAACCGTTTACCAGTTCGAAGGCGGCGAGCCTTTCATGTCGACGCCTGAACCCATTCGCGAAGCGATGAAACGAGCGCTCGACGAGAACAAGACTCGTTACGCGCCCTCGTCAGGCATTCCCGAGCTCCGCTCAGCAATCGCCGAAAAACTGCGAAACAAAAACCGTATCCCCGCCGAAGAGAAGGACGTGATCGTCGTCAACGGCGGCATGCAGGGACTGTTCGGCGCGTTTCAATCAGTCGTCAATCCCGGCGACGAAGTGATGCTCTTCTCTCCTTACTGGACGCCGATCAAAGATCTGGTGGCCCATTGCCAGGGCCGGAGCGTGCTCGTTCCCACGCAGGAAGCGCGCACAAACGGTTTCCAGCAAACGCTCACTCGTTACGCCACCGAACGCACCAGAGCGATCTACTACAACACGCCGCAAAACCCGAGCGGCGTCGTCTTCACTCCGGAAGAAGCGAAAGCCGTGGCCCAGTTCGCACAAGAAAACGATCTCATCGTCGTCGCCGACGAAGCGTACGAAGATCTGGTCTACGACGGCACACACTGTTCGATCGCGTCGCTCGACGGAATGTTCGAACGGACCATCACGTCGTTTACGTTTTCCAAGTCGTACGCGATGACCGGTTGTCGTCTCGGTTACGCTGTGGCGATGGAGCCCTGGATGACGGGACTTAGAAAAGCAACGCTCTATTCTTCCAACGGAGTCTCGACTCCAACGCAGTGGGGCGGTCTTGCCGCTTTCGAGATCGACGCCGCGACTCAGCAAAAGATCACGGCCGAATACAAACGACGGCGCGACCTGCTCTTGTCTGGTCTAAACGAGCTCGGCTTCCCATGCGATCCACCGGCAGGCGCGTTCTACGCATTTCCCGACGCGAGCCGCATCAGCCGCGACAGCCAGGAAGCAGCCGACATTCTGCTCAACCGCGCGAACGTCGCAACAGTTCCCGGCATCGTCTTTGGTCCAGACGGACAAAGTCACCTGCGCTTCTCTTTCTCAACGTCAATAGAGACCATCGAAGAAGGTCTCGATTCACTTCGTCGCCAACTCTAAAGGATGAAGGACGAATTTGATTTCATCCGAGCGCTGCGAGACCGCGCGCCAGCTTCTTCGTCTATCACGGGCATCGGCGACGATGCAGCAGTCGTTCGCGCAACTCCAAACAAAGACACAGTCATCACAACTGATCTCCTGATCGAAGACGTCGACTTTCGACGGACGACGATCCCGCCGTACCTCCTGGGCCACAAAGCACTCGCAGTCTCACTTTCAGACATCGCCGCGATGGGCTCGCGACCACGCTGGTCGCTGATCTCCATCGGCGTCCCGGCGGACGTCTGGCAAACTGACTTTGTCGATCGTTTTTACACTGGTCTGTTCGAGTTGGCGACTCGTTACGACGTGCAGTTGATCGGCGGCGATACCTCACGCACTGAAGAGAAGATCGTCATCGACTCGATTGTTCTCGGCGAGTGCGCGACAGGTAAGGCGATCAAACGAGCAGGCGCGAAGGCAGGGGACCAGATCTTCGTTACTGGTTCACTCGGCGCGGCGGCCGCCGGTTTACGGCTCGTCGAACGCGGCGCTCATCTCGCCGAACAGAACCTTCACGACGAGGATTCACAAAAATTAGACCACGTGCTGTTGCGACATCTCCGTCCCGAACCGCGCGTCGGCTGGGGAATCGTGCTTGGCGAAGAACGGCTCGCGACGGCCATGATCGATATCAGCGACGGTCTGTCTTCCGATCTGAATCACTTGTGCGAGTCGAGCAGCGTGGGCGCATTGATCGAGTCGTCGTTGTTGCCGATCGATAGTCAAGTTACCGAACTATGCGGCCGTCGCGCGCTGGATCCGCTGCAACTCGCGCTTCACGGCGGTGAAGACTTCGAACTGCTTTTCACAGTCAAGCCTGACGATGCGGCGCGTTTGCCGCGGCGAGTCGATGGCGCGCCCATCACGCGCATCGGCGAGATCCGCGGCCAGAATGAAGGCGTCAAGATTTCGGAAGGCACGCGCATTTGGGAGCTAAATCCCGGCGGCTGGAAACACTTTTGAGTTAGTATTGATCCCATGCTTCGATTTCGTAACACGCTCTCCGGCCGCGTCGAAGACTTTCACCCGATGAACGAAGGCGAGGTGCGCCTGTATTACTGCGGTCCAACCGTTTGGGAATACGGTCACATCGGCAACTTCCGCAGCACCGTCGCCGCCGACGTCCTGCGTCGTTACCTGAAGTTCAAGGGCTACAAAGTCACGCACGTGATGAACATCACCGACGTCGAAGATCGCATCATCGCGAAGTCACAAGAAGCCGGACTGAGTATCGACGAGTACACGGCGAAGTACATCGAAGCACTATGGGAAGACTTCGACGCGCTCGGCTGCGAACGGCCCGAAGTCGTGCCGCGCGCGACGCGTCACATTCCTGAGATGGTTTCGTTGATCGAGAAGCTTTTAGAAACCGAACACGCGTATCGATCTGAAGGTTCGATTTACTACCGTATCGGTTCGTTTCCGGCGTACGGAAAACTCTCCAAGATCAACTTCGCCGGAAACATCGCGGGCGCCAGTGAACGCGTCGACACCGACAAGTACGAGAAAGAAGACGCGCGCGACTTTGCACTGTGGAAGTCACGCAGTTCGGAGAATGAACCTTCGTGGGACACGCCAATCGGCGACGGACGCCCGGGCTGGCACATCGAGTGTTCCGCGATGTCGATGAAGTATCTCGGAGAGACGTTCGACATTCACGCCGGCGGGATCGATCTCGTCTTTCCGCATCATGAAAACGAGATCGCGCAGAGCGAAGGCGCGACCGGGAAGCAGTTCGTTCGTTACTGGATTCACTTCGAACATCTGAAGGTCGAAGGCGAAACGATGTCGAAGTCGAAGGGCAACTACTACACGTTTCGCGACATCACCGCGAAGGGTTTCTCGCCGGCGGCGATTCGTTACTTTCTCCTGAGTGTGCCCTACAACAAACAGCTCAACTTCACTTTCGACGCGCTCGCGGGCGCGGAGAAAACGGTCGGCAGCCTGCGCGATTTCCGCGCACGGTTGAGCGAGGCGAAGACTGAGCCCGGCAACAACGAGAAACTGCGCGAAACAGCGGCGCGTGCGTTGCGCGAGTTTGAAGAAGGCATGGACGATGATTTCAACACGTCCGTCGCACTGGCCGTGGTCCACAACTTTTCTCGCGAGGTAAACACGGCGCTCGCTCGCAAACAGGTGAAGACGGAAAACCAGCGCGAACTGCTGGAAGTCATCGATCGTATCGATACTGTGCTCAACATTTTCGGCGAGCAGAAACGCGAGATTCTCGATAGCGAGATTCAAGCGTTACTGGACGAACGCCAGGAAGCACGCCGCCGCCGTGACTTTCACCGTGCCGACGAAATCCGTAACGAACTCGCCGACCGCGGCATCATTCTCGAAGACACTAAAGACGGCGTGCGTTGGAAACGCAAGTAGGTCACCTTCCATGAACCTGCCCCGATACTTCTTGACGCTGCTCATGCTGGTGAGTTGCCTGGAAGTGGAATGCCTCGGGCAACAACCCGCAAAGAAAGCGAAGGAGTGGCGCGAGATGAGTAGTACCCCGCTTTCCGGCGAGGACTGCACACCAGCGACTGCGCCAGAAGATGAGGGCGGCCGAATCTGCAAGGGAGTCAGAGGTTATACGCTCCTCATAAAAGGTGATGAGACGAAGCTGGACATCTTTTTAATCACGCCAAACGGCCGGCGCCACGCGCTCGAGTACTGGAAGAAAGATGATCCGGGATTTCGCGAGTTAAAGAATTTCGTGTCCTGGGTCGTGGTCAACGAACCGAAGACGACGATTGCGGTCACCTTTTACCTCGATATCGCGCCGAAAGAAGACTATCACCAATGGGGATCGTTCGATGTCATTGCGCGAGTGGATCCTGGTCCGGTTTGTATTGTCGGCAGTGTGCCCGGCACCTCGACTGCCGCAATGGAGAGCATGGGGATTTCCAGTAGTCCCGCGGACCGCCCCTGCCTTGGGTTGGACCAACTGGAAGTACGAGATTGGGTATTAACTGCTCGACGACTCGCCAGAGAGGGTAAAGTACAGGAGACAGAGGCTGCGCTCGCAAACGTGAAGAAACCGGCCGACCGGTTCTGGGTCTATGCAGATTTAGTGAGCGCCCAGGTCAAAGCCGGCGATCGAGAAGGCGCGCACCGCACGCTGATGACCGCACGCGCCGAAGCTCTCAAGAAGCCGTATGCCGAAGAGCTCAGGTTTACCCTTGCTCACGTCACCGCCGGCTTGGCCGAAGCTGGTTACGATGAGGAGGCAAAGGCTGACGTTCCGCTCTACGAAGAAGAGGACCAGCTTGGAATGCGCTTGACGATTGCGTGGTATCAAGGCGAGCGGCAAGATTTTGAAGCCGCCAAACAGACCTATCAGGAAATAATCAAATCGGAGCTGGACCGCGTGCCGCGCCGCGACTCGAATCTGCAAGAAGTTTGCGAACGACAGGCGCGAATGAAGCTCTACGACGAGGCAAGAAACACGGCCGCGTTGATTATCGATGTCAATGCCAAACGAATGTGCGAAGACTACATTCCTAAACAACCGTAACGCCCATGGCTCCCGTTGAACTCGAGACCGATCGCTTGATCCTGCGCATGTGGCGCGAGGAAAAGGACTTCGAAGCATACGCCGCGATGACGGCCGATCCCGAAGTGATGCGTTTCCTCGGCGGTAAGCCTTTCGATCGGATGGAGGCGTGGCGAAACATGGCGTTTCACGTGGGCCACTGGCAACTGCGCGGCTACGGCCACTTCGCCGTCGAAGAAAAAGCGAGCGGCGAGTTTGTCGGCCGTATCGGTTTCATGAATCCTGTAGGTTGGCCTGCTTTCGAGATCGGCTGGACGTTGGCCCGCCAGGTCTGGGGCCGCGGTTATGCGACCGAAGGCGCGCGCCGTGCTCTTGCCTATGCCTTCGACGAACTCGACAAAGACCACGTCATCAGTTTGATCCACCCGCAAAACAAGAACTCCATCGGAGTCGCCGAACGTCTTGGCGAAAGAGTCGAAGGAAAGACTGAATTGTTCGGTAACGAACTCTTGATCTATGGAATCGATCGACCAGTTAAGTCCCAAAGATAAGCTGATCAGGATTCTGCAACTCGCCTACTCCGGTGAACTCGCAGCCGGTTACGCTTATCGCGGACACTGGCACTCGCTCAGCGACCCTGAAGATCGAGCACAAGTCCGAAAGATCGAAGACGAGGAATGGCATCATCGCCGGTTGGTCGGCGAGATGCTCGCCTCGCTGGATGCTGGTCCAAACAAACGTCGCGAATTCCGGGCCACGATCGTGGGCCGCACGCTCGGGTTTTTGTGTCACGTCACCGGCTGGTTTGCGCCGATGTATGGCGCGGGCCGGCTGGAAAGTCGAAACATCGTCGAATACGAAACCGCCGCGCGTTATGCGCGGGAGTGCGGCCGGACTGAACTGATCGACTGCCTGCTCACGATGGCTGAAGTCGAGTGGGAGCACGAACGTTATTTTCGTTCGTGCGTCTTGCGTCATCCGTGGTGCAAGCGTGTTTCGATTTGGCCGCAACCACCGGCAAAGGAAACTATTCGCGAACGAACACATGAACAAACTACTGCTCCTGCTCATCCTGGTGCTGTTGCCGCTGCCCGTCCTGGGCCAAGAGCCAAACAAGAAGAAGCTCGCGGCTGAAGTCAAGGCTGAGTTTCTGCACGCGTGGGCCGGTTACAAGAAATACGCGTGGGGCCATGACGATCTGAAACCGCTGTCGAAAACGTATCACGATTGGTACGCGCAGCCGCTGCTGATGACGCCAGTCGACGCGCTCGACACGATGATCATCATGGGCCTGGACGAGGAAGCCGCGGCCACACGCGCTTACATCGTCGAGCACCTGTCGTTCGACAAAGATATCGACGTTCAGAATTTCGAGATCACGATCCGGCTGCTTGGCGCTCTGATCACGAACTATCAACTCACCGGCGACAAGCGTCTGCTGGATCTTGCCGACGATCTCGGCCGCAGGCTGTTGCCCGTTTTCGAGTCGCCGACGGGCATGCCGTATCGCTACGTCAATCTCAAAACGGGCAAGGTGCGCAGTCCGGTCAGCAATCCCGCGGAAACGGGAACGCTGCTGCTCGAGTTCGGCGCGTTAACTAAACTCACCGGCAAACCTGTGTTTTATGACAAAGCGAAACGCGCGTTGGTTGAAACATACAAGCGCCGCTCGAAGATCGGGCTCGTGGGCGAGTGGATCAACGTCGAGACCGGTCAGTGGACGAACACGGACAGTCACGTCAGCGGCGCGATTGATAGTTATTACGAGTATCTCTTGAAGTGCGCCGTGTTGTTCGGCGATCAGGACTGCAAGCAGATGTGGAACGACAGCCTCGTGGCGATAAATAAGTATCTCGCCGATGAGGTGAAGACGGAGTCGAATACGGAGTTATGGTACGGCCACGCGGACATGAACACTGGTGCGCGAAAGGATCCGACGTACGGCGCGCTCGACGCTTTCTTTCCGGCGGTCCTCGCGCTCTCCGGCGACTTGAGCCGCGCGAAACGTTTGCAGGATTCGTCGTTCGCGATGTGGAAGACGGAGGGGATCGAACCGGAGGTTTTCGACTATCGCGCGAAGGAGATCAAGGCGGCAGGTTATCCGCTGCGGCCCGAGATCGTTGAGTCAACTTACTACCTTTATCACTACACGAAAGACGTGAAGTTTCTGCGGATGGGAGAGCACATGTGGCGAGACTTCGTGAAGTATTGCCGCACGGATGAGGGTTACGCGGCGCTCAAGAGCGTGCTGACGAAAGAGAAGTCAGACTCGATGCAGAGTTTTCTCTTCGCGGAGACATTCAAGTATTTCTACCTGCTCTTCTCCCCGCCGAGCACGCTCGATTTCAATCAAGTGATCTTCAACACCGAGGCGCACCCGATCAGGCGCACCTGGTGAACATACCAACTCGTTACTTGTACTGCACTCCTAAATTCTCAAACAGGAACGCATAAATATCGCGCGTCTGTTCGATCGACTTAGTCGTGTTGCTGGCGCCGTGCGCTGACTTTGTGTCAATCCGGATCAGGATCGGGTATTCGCCGCCCTGCGCCGTCTGCAACGCCGCCGCATACTTGTAGTTGTGCGCCGGGACAACGCGGTCGTCATGGTCCGCGGTCGTGATCAGCGTCGCCGGATACTTCGCACCGGCCTTGATGTTATGGATCGGCGAGTAAGCGTAGAGCGCCTTGAACTCCGCTTCGTTCGCTTCACTCGAACCGTAATCCGCGATCCAGTTCCAGCCGATCGTGAACTTCTGGAAGCGCAGCATGTCCATCACACCGGCCTGCTCAACCACCGCGCGGAACAGTTCGGGACGCTGATTCGCAACCGCGCCGACGAGCAGACCGCCGTTCGACGCGCCCTGAATTGCGAGCTTGTTGGGCGACGTGTATTTGTTCGCGATCAGCCACTCAGCCGCAGCGATGAAGTCGTCGAACACGTTCTGCTTCTTCAGTTTCGTTCCTGCTTCATGCCACTTCTCGCCGTACTCGCCGCCGCCTCGCATGTTTGCCGACGCGTAAACTACGCCCTGTTCGAGCAATGCCATGCGCAGCGAACTGAAGCTGGGCGACGTGACGATGTTGAAACCGCCGTAACCGTAAAGCAGCGTCGGGTTGTTACCGTCGAGCTTGATGCCTTTTTTGTAGACGAGGAACAGCGGCACGCGCGTGCCGTCTTTGCTGTTGTAGAAGACTTGCTTGGTCTCGTAATTCTCCGGTTTGAAACCCGGGATCTCGACGGTGCGAAACACGGTCGATTTCTTCGTCGCGATGTCGTACTTGTAGATCGTCGGCGGGAAGTTGAACGACGTGAAGCTGTAGAAGACGTACTTGTCGTCGTTCAGGCCGCCAAAACCGCCGGCTGAGCCGAGGCCCGGCAACTCGATCTCATTTTCCAGTTTGCCGTTCATATCGAAGACGTACGCGCGCGTCGCGACATCTTTGCGCCACGAAGCGAAGAGCTTGCCGCCGGCGGTACCGACGCTTTGCAGCGGTTCGCTTCTTTCAGGCAGAACTTCCTTCCAGTTTTTCTGGTCAGGCTCCTTCGGATCGACGAGCACGACTCTGCCGTTCGGCGCGTTCTTATTCGTGCGGATCAGGAACTTGTCGCCGACGTTGTCGATGACTCCGAAACTGTCGTTGCCGATGTCGGCGACGATGGGTGAGAACTCGGTTTGGCCAGCCGAAAGATCTTTGTAGAAGATCGCGTTTCCGTTTTTGCCTTTGCCGCGTTCGGAGACTGAAAGGATCGCGAAGCGCTCGTCTTCAGTCGTGCCTACGTTTTGAAAGCGCTGCGGATGTTCCTTGTCTTCATAGACGAGGACATCGGCTGACTGCGGCGTGCCGATCTTGTGAAAGTAGACGGTTTGAAACTCGTTCTTGCTCGTGAGTTCCCTGCCCTTTTCCGGCTCCGGATAACGGCTGTAGTAGAAGCCGTCGCCCTGCCAGGAAACTCCTGACGACTTCATCCAGTGAATATCGTCCGCTAACTTCTTGCGCGTCGCGACCTCCATCACGCTCAGCGTTACCCAGTCAGAGCCGCCTTCGGAGATGCCGTACGCGAGATACTTGCCGTCTTTCGAAAGCGAGAATGCGCTCAAGACGGACGTGCCGTCGGGCGAGAACTTGTTCGGATCGAGAAACTCTTCCGGCTGACCGTTTAGGCCTTTCTGAATGTAGTAGACGCTCTGGTTCTGGAGACCGTCGTTCTTCGTGAAGAAGTAAGTATCGCCGCGGCGGAATGGCGCCGAGATGCGCGGGTAGTTATAGAGTTCCGTCAATCGCGCCTTGAGTTTTTCGCGATAAGGAATGCGGTCGAGATACGAGAAGGTCACTTTGTTTTGCGCCTCGACCCAGGCTTTCGTATCCGCTGAGGTTTCGTCTTCGAGCCAGCGATAAGGATCGGGAACCTTGGTGCCGAAATAGTCGTCGACCTGATCGACTTTCTTGCTTTCGGGGTAGACGAGTTTTGGATCGCCCGAGCGTTTTGTATCGTCGGCGCGCGAGGCTGTTGTTGCCTTAGTCGTCGACGAAGCGACGTTTTGCGCGCGCGACTTGTTGACCAGTGGCGCAATCGCCGCGACGGCCAACATGGCGGCGACGATCAGGAAAGCGAACAAACTTCGCCTGACACTCTGGGCAGTCTGTCTGTAGTTCTTCTTCATTTCTCTTATCTCCGCAGGAAGGATCTGGAATTTGGCGATACTGTAATTGGTTTGCGGTCAAAGTTCAAAAGCGCCCGCCGATTTTGCGGGGGTTGACTTCCTGGCGGACTGCAAGGAAAATGGGTCGCAGTTCGCCCAGGTTCTCAACCTCAGACTCGACGGCAGTTTAGACTGCTCTTACTAAAGATGAATCTACATATCCCCCCTTCATCGCGCACTGGTCGGATTGTGCTCGCGCTCGCGCTCACCTGTTTGCTTGCAGTTTTTGCGAGCGTAATTTTGGTCGGAGCACAAAACGCCGACAACAACCTTTCAACAGCAAACACAGCCGCACCGACCAGGGCCAGAGTCGCGGAAAGTTTCGGCAGGTTGCCGCTCAGCTTTGAGCTTAATAAAGGACAGATCGATCAACAGGTGAAGTTCCTGTCCCACGGACCGGGTTACGATCTGTTTCTGACCTCGACCGAAGCTGTCCTGCGAGTGCAAAAGCCGACTGCCCTGCAAGCGGAGAAATCCAAGGATCAATACGTGCGCGAGGGGACGGTCCTGCGTTTGAAGATGCTGGGCGCGAGCGCAACGCCTCGAGTTGAAGGTCAGGAGGAATTGCCAGGCAAAATCCACTACTTCATCGGCAATGATCCCGCAAAGTGGCGGCGCAACATTCCGACTTACAGAAAGGCGTACTTCAAAGACATCTATCCCGGAATCGATGTCGTGTATTACGGCACCCAGCGAGAACTCGAATACGACTTCGTTATTGGCCCACGCGCAAATCCAAAACTCATCAGATTCAGCGTCGAAGGCGCTGATAAAATCCGGCTCGACAAGTCCGGAAAATTACTGCTCAGTTTGAAACACGGGGAAGTTTCACTGAACAAGCCGGTGATTTACCAGCTAGATGAAAATGGAAGTCGTCGCGAAGTTAAAGGCACGTATGTCGTCAACGGGAACGAGGTCAGGTTCAAGCTCGATCGCTTCGACTCCGGCAAAGCTCTGATCATCGATCCCGTCCTCTCATATTCAACCCTGCTAGGGTCCTCGAACAGCGATGGCGCTAACGGAATCGCGGTCGATTCCCAGGGACGCGCATACGTCACAGGCACCGCGGAGTTTAGTGGTTTCCCGACCACGGCCGGCGCTTTCCAGACTACATCTCCCAGAGGCGGAGCATTCATTACGAAGCTCGATCCAACCGGGAGTCTACTTGTTTATTCCACTTACCTCAGCGGTGAGAACAACAGCACGCGCGGAAACGGCATTGCGGTGGACGCAGCTGGAAATGCTTACGTCACCGGAAGCAGCGAGGGAAACAACTTTCCGTCAGTAAACCCGTTAAAAACAACCAGCACCTTTTTCACTACCTCCGACGCAGCCGCAAACTGGAATAACCTGAACAACGGATTGGTGGGAGACATACAATCTCTCGCTGTCGCTCCAACCGCACCCAACACAATTTACGCCCCGACAACGGATGGGTTCTATCGGAGCACCGATGGTGGAGCGAACTGGTCCAAGACGCCTTCTCAGGGCAGCAGCTCGCCGAGTTTTAATGGAGCAAATGGAATCGCTGTAGATCCCACCAACTCTGCGACCGTTTACGTCGCCTTTTTCAACAGCCTGATGAAGACCACCGATGGTGGTAATACATGGACTGGCGTAAATACGTCACCAGCCGGCTTTTTTAACATATTCACGATCGTGATCGATCCGGTAACGCCGTCGACAATGTATGTAGGCGCCGGTAACGGTGTGTTCAAGAGTACGGATAGTGGCGCCCACTGGATTGTTCAAAACAACTTTGGTGTGCCGAGCACTCCGATTGTTCGTACACTCGCAATCGATCCGGCGACCCCGTTAACGATCTATGCCGGCACTAATGGCAACGGTCTATTCAAGTCGACAAATGGCGGCGCCGTTTGGACCGCAATGAATACTGGAATTACTGGTCCCGGTGTGTCGAACGTAGGCTCGATAGCGATCGATTCAGCCAATCCCCAAACGATTTACGCCGGCACCAGTCTTCCAGGCACCATTTTTAAGAGTACAAACGGTGCAGCATCATGGGATCCACTTACGAACGGCGTACCTTCCGTTGGAATCAACGCGATAGTGGTGAACTCTTCGGGCGTTTTTGCGTCGGTTCCCGAAAACGGAGTTATCAAATCAACAAATGGCGGAGCGAATTGGACCAGCGCGAGTAATGGTCTTTGGAATTCAGGGGTTCGTTTCCTCGTGGCTCATCCTTCCAATACCTCAGTTCTGTACGCTGCCACCAACTCGAGTTTTTCCGCCGACGCCTTTGTCACTAAATTGAACGCGTCGGGCTCCGGCTTATTGTTTTCAACTCTGCTTGGCGGAAATGATGGCGATCTCGGCAACGCCATTGCACTCGATGCAAATGGAAACGTTGTCATAGCAGGTTCGACGGGCTCTCTTAACTTTCCGACGGTGAATGCCGTCCAGGGCTCACCTCCCTCGGATAGCCATAACGGGTTTGTGACGAAGTTGAATCCGAATGTGCCCTCGATTGTCTTTTCGACGTATCTGCGTGGCAGCAGCGCCGATATGGCGTTGGGCGTCGCGGTGGATAGCTCCAGTAATGTTTATGTAACAGGACTAACTAACTCCAGTGACTTTTTGACTGCGAACGCATTTCAACCAACATTTAGTGGGGGCTTCAACGGGGACGCCTTCGTAACTAAACTCACCCCTGCCGGCGCGCTGACTTACTCAACTTTTCTGGGTGGTACCGGAACAGAGAACGGTCAGGCGATTGCTGCCGATAATTTGGGAAACGCTTACGTAACGGGCTTTACTGATTCCACCAACTTTCCCACGAAGAATCCGATTCAACCAACCCTCGGCGGATCTTCTAACGCAGATGTTTTTGTAACGAAGCTGAGCAGCGACGGATCATCACTGGTGTACTCTACGTACCTTGGTGGAACCGCCAGCGATTTTGGTGAAGGCATCGCTCTTGACTCCGCCAACAACGTCTATCTCACCGGATGGAGCCAGTCTACTGATTTTCCACTCGTCCAGGGCGCAATGCGCACCAACAGCCCGATATATAAGAGCGTCAACGGTGGGGCGAGTTGGAGCAACGATAATTACGGTTTTAGTGCGACCGGTGTTACTGCGACCACCATCACAAGTATGGTGATCCATCCGACCGAACCCTCAACAGTTTACGTAGGCACAGTGAGCGGCGTTTTCAAGACTACTAATGGCGGCCGAAACTGGACCGCAATGAACAACGGCCTCGCCAACCGCAACGTCCTCGCGATGGTTATCAATCCGTCGACGCCTGCTACGCTGTACGTAGCGGTTGGTACTGGTTTCCAAAGCGGCAGTGGTGTCTATAAGAGCACTGATGGCGGCGGAACGTGGATTCGACGCAGCAATGGAATCCTTCACACCGAGCTCGTTAGTCTCGCGATTGTTCCCTCTGTCCCAGACACGTTGTACCTGGGCGTGAGTCCGTGCTGTTCGGGCGGTGGTAGTCACATCTACAAGACTACGGATGGAGCAGATAATTGGGCGTTAATACCGAATGCGCTGCCGGTGTCTCCCGTGTCAATCGTTGTCGACCCGCTGAACCATTCGACAGTCTATGTTGCAGACGCAACATCACAGGGCGCGGTTTACAAAAGCACGAACTCCGGCGCTTCATTTGACCAGTTTACATTGGCGCCGAATTCACCCGTGCGCTGGGTTGCTGTCAGTCCGCACACGGCGGGATTGGTATATGCCACCCTTGACCAGGGATTATTTCGAAGTACTGATGGCGGGGCCAACTGGACTCAGTTACCCTCCAGATTCGGCAAAGTCTATTTCGATCCCGTAAACCCAACAACGGTCTATTTGCTGGCGGGTGGCTTCACAAACTCGAGTGTTTTCAAGAGTACGGACAATGGACAAACATGGACCCTCATGGACAAAGGGCTGAATGGCGGTGTGTCGTCCGCGCTGGTTATCGATCCACTAAGACCTTCAAACTTATATCTCGGAGCATTATCCTCATTTGTCCAAGACGCGTTTGTGACGAAGATTAATTCAGCCGGTAACAGTCTGGTTTACTCGACTTTCATTGGCAGCCCGTTGCCCCAGACGACCCCCAACACACCTAGTGCAGGTTCCGCAATCGCTGTTGACTCCTCGGGCAATGCTTACGTCACGGGTAGTACGTCAGCGGCTGGTTTCGCAGTCACTCCAAACTCGTATCAACCTTTCCTACGTGGCGGGAGCGACGCGTTCATTTCGAAACTGTCAAATTCGTACATCATCAGCGGCCGCGTGTTAAATAGCGGGAATGTGCCTCTTAGTGGAGCGGAGGTTGTGTTGAATGATGGGGGATCGTTGACCAGCGTATTGACTGAAGACGACGGCTCTTACCAGTTTTCAGGATTGCGTGAAGGAGGCAATTACACAGTTAGTGCAAGCAAGCCTCACTTCACCATGACGCCGGCAAGCCAGACTTTCAACAATCTGAACAGCGACAAGGTTCAGGACTTTGCTGCCCTGCAAAGTGATTCGCCCTTCTACACAATCAGTGGACAGATAACAGAAAACGGCGCGGTTTTACCGGGCGTCACAGTCACGCTAACCGGATCTCAGGTTGGACTCAGAACTACAGACAGCAGTGGTAATTATTCATTCGAGGTAATCGTCGGTGGCAACTACACTTTGACTCCGTCGTTCCCTGGATTCAACTTTGGACCGGCAAGCGCAACTTTCAACAGCCTCAGCGCAAGTCAGATCGCAAACTTCGCTGCCACCCGTCAGAATTTTGTGGTGACGAATGCTAACAATCACGGCATGGGTTCATTGCGTGAGGCGATTACCAACGCGAACGCCACGAACGGCACAGACACGATCACTTTCAACATTCCCGGTCCGGGGGTGAAGACAATTAACCTTTTGACTGCGTTGCCTGAGATTACGGATCAGGTAGTTATCGACGCCACTACACAGCCAGGCTATGCGGGTACACCACTGATTGAGATTGACGGCTCGATGGCCAACGCCGCGGACGGTCTCATGATCAAAGCCGGCGGTACCACGGTGCGTGGATTGTCTATCGGTCGCTTCGGTAGTAACGCAATAAATTTGAACGGGTGTGACGGCAATGTGATTCAGGGGAATTATCTTGGCGTCGCTGCGGATGGAACGACCGCTCGGCCCAATAATTGGGGCATTCAACTGACGAACTCCTCCAATAACCTGATCGGCGGAACCACGGCCGCAGCACGAAACGTTATCTCAGGAAACGGAAATAGTGCAATTGCCATCAACTCGGGCAACTCTAACGTCATTCAAGGAAACTTCATCGGAACTACAGCCACCGGAACAGCCGTCTTAACAGCACCTTTCGCCAGTTTCGGCGGCATCAGGATTCCCGAGCCAACATCCATAGACAATCTCATCGGAGGGAGCGCGCCGGGAGCGGGCAATCTCATATCCGGGATCAACGGCTTTGGCATCACCACTAGCGGGACTGGTACGGTCATTCAAGGTAATCGGATCGGTACAGACGTCAACGGCGTAAACAAACTTCCCAACTCTGCCGGTGTTCTAGTTTCCGGGTCGAATATCATTGTCGGTGGTAACACTGCCGAAGCCAGGAACCTCATTTCGGGTAATAACGGCGACGGCATCACTATTAGTGGCGCCGGTAGTCGAGTACAGGGCAATTACATCGGCACAGATATAACCGGTACGCTTGCGTTAGGTAATGCCTTCAGTGGTGTTGTTGCGGGTGATGGCGCCTTAATCGGCGGTACCATGCCCGCGGAAAGAAACATCATTGCTGCAAACAGCTTTTACAATGTTTCTCTTAACGTCTTTGGCGCCGGGACGCCGGTAACCGTTCAGGGTAATTACATTGGCACGGACGTCACCGGCACTCGCGCCCTCGGTGCGACAAGTGTAGGTGTCAGTATCAGCGCAAACAACAACCAGGTTGGTGGTGTCGTAGCCGGTGCGGGCAACGTCATATCAGGAAATGGTACGGGCGTGCAGATTGGTTTTGCGGGTTTTGTTGGAAACATCATTCAAGGCAACTTTATCGGATTAAATGCCGCTGGAACGGCACCGCTGGGAAATTCATCGCAAGGCATTTTTATTAGTGGCGTGTCCAATAACATAATCGGAGGCACACAGACTGGGGCAGCCAACAAGATTGCCTTCAACAATGGTCCCGGCGTTGTCATCTCCGGTTCTGCACAAGGCAACGCAATCCGCGGCAATTCGATCTTTTCAAACAACGGTTTGGGAATTGACCTCGGCGGAAATGGTGTTACTCCTAACGACGATGGGGATTCGGATTCCGGCCCAAACAACCTTCAGAATTTCCCTGTGATAACCGGTGTGCTGTCGTCGAGTAACAGTACGACGATTCAGGGAACTCTGAAGTCTTTACCAGGCACCACATTCCAGATCGATTTCTATTCAAATGCGGCCGTCGACCCTTCGGGAAATGGAGAGGGAGCCGTGTTCTTCGGCACTACGTCAGTCAACACAAATGCTAATGGCGACGCCGCCATCAACGCGACGGTCCCTGCGGGTCTACCTGCCGGGCGCGTCATTACCGCAACCGCGACTGATCCCAACGGAAACACGTCGGAGTTTTCGGCCGCTGACGCGACTGGCACCGCCGGGAGTGTGCAGTTTACACGGGCTGGGATGCAGGTAATCGAAGACGTCGGGACGCTATCTGTAACGGTCGTGCGCACCGGCGGCTCGACGGGTAGTGTGAGCGTTGACTATTCAACTGCCAACGGCACCGCGATCGCGGGTCAGGATTATACGTCTACATCAGGCACGTTGACGTTCGGCGACGGTGAGACAATCAAGACTATTCAGATTCCGATTACAAACGACTCGACGACCGAGACCGATGAAACGTTTACGGTTGGGTTGCGCAACGACTCGAATCTTGAAGTCGTGGGATCGCCCAATAGGCTTGTGGTTACGTTGCAGGATCGCAACACAATACCAGTGATATCCACTATCAACACGGCGGTGCAGGAAGGCAATACGGGCACTACCACGGAAGCGTTGTATATCATCAATCTTTCAGCCGCGACCGGCCGGACAGTCAGCGTTAACTTTGCGACGATAAACCAGGGCGCGACCGGCGGTAACAAATGCGGGACGCCAGGTGTTGATTACGAATCACAATCGGGCAATTTATCGTTCAGTCCCACTGTCACATCCTTCGCGATACCGATAAAGGTCTGCGGTGACAACAATGCGGAAGCGAATGAAGGGTTCCGGATTGTTTTTTCTAATCCTGTGGGTGCGGCGATCCAGGTATTTACGGGGTTTGGCACAATCATTGACGACGACCCGTTCGACTTGTTGCTTGAGGAGTCCGGTCCGACTCCGGGTCAGGCTGTAGCTCTTGATGCGCTGCTCGCGCTCAGGGATCCGTTCCGTGTTCAAGGTATTCCTGACTTTTGGCCGAATGTGGTGGATAAGAACACGCGCGTGGCATTCTACGTTCGCAACCTGCAACTAGATCCGGGCGAGACGTCGTCGTCGGTGTCCGTCAGGTTTATAAACGGCCTTAGTGTGGTTGCGAGTGTGGCGGCCGAGGATGTGCGCCCGATTGCGAATTCGGAGTTAACGCAAGTGGTCGTACGACTACCGAATAATCTGCTACCGAATACGTACACGATCCAGATCCTGGCGCATTCGAGGTCGAGCAATACCGGCACAATTCGCATCATCCCGTAGGTTTTGGATCGGGCTTACTGGATTACGCGAACATGCCTGCGGTAGAATCCGATTGTTCTACAAAGCCATGTTCAACTCGCAACCTTTACATTATCGCCCACTCGAGTCGCGCGCTAATCTCTTCGCGGACTAGTTAATCTCTTCAAATCTTCGCAATTCTTAACCGTAATCATTGTTTCGGTTCCGGCGGAACCCTCTTTCGAAGGGAGTAAAAGAGATGTCGACCAGCGTAATCGCTCCACCCAGACGGCCGGAGATCAAGACCGCTCTGCCCGGTCCAAACGGCAAGAAAATCGTCGAAGCCGACGCGAAATTCGTGACGCCGTCCTACCCGCGTCCATCATTCAAACTCGTCGCCGAACGCGCGAGCGGCGTGTGGGTTGAAGACGTCGACGGCAACCTGTTCCTCGACTGCAACGCCGGCGTCGCCGTGTGTTCGACCGGCCACTGTCATCCGGACGTGGTGAAAGCGATCCAGGACCAGGCGGCCCAACTGATCCACATGTGCGGGACGGATTACTAC
This sequence comes from Acidobacteriota bacterium, assembly GCA_046732935.1. GTDB lineage: Bacteria > Acidobacteriota > Blastocatellia > Pyrinomonadales > Pyrinomonadaceae > PSRF01. Next base: position 94,600 of record JBKPOC010000023.1, read on the forward strand.
TACCGGCACATGCCGCAACTTGCCGAAAAACTCGACGCGATCGTCCCGGTCAAGTCGCCAACGCGAACGCATTTCGCGAACAGCGGCACCGAAGCCGTCGAGACGGCGCTGAAACTCGCGATGCACGCGACGGGACGACAGAAGTTCATCGCGTTCTTCAACAGCTTCCACGGACGGACTCTCGGATCTTTGTCGTTGACGTCGTCGAAGGCGGCGCAGCGAAAAGGCTTCAAACGCCAGGCGCTCGACGTCGTTCACGTGCCGTACCCAAACGAGTTTCGCAATCCGTTCAGCGCGGCAGATTGCGGCGACGGCGGCGCGGGCCAGGGTGCGCTCAACTGGATCGAAGAACGACTGTTCAAGACGACAACGCCGCCGGAAGAGGTCGCAGGCATCGTCGTCGAGGCAGTGCAGGGCGAAGGCGGCTACGTGCCGGCCCCGAAGGGATTTCTCGACGGACTGCGCCGCATCTGCGATCAGCACGGGATACTGCTCATCGTCGACGAAGTGCAGTCAGGCATGGGCCGCACCGGCAAGATGTTCGCCTGCGAGCATTACGGCGTCGAGGCCGACGTGGTCTGCATCGCGAAAGGTATCGGATCGGGTCTCCCGATCGGCGCTTGCGTCGCGCGCGCGGATCTTATGGACTGGAAGCCCGGCGCACACGCGTCCACGTTCGGCGGTAATCCGGTTTGTATCGCTGCGGCGTTGAAGACGATCGAACTGCTCGAAGGCGGTCTCATCCAGAACGCGGCGGAAGTCGGCGGCTACCTGAAAGCGGGCCTGGAGAAGTTGAGGGAGAAGCACGACTGCATCGGCGACGTGCGTGGGTTCGGCATGATGCTCGGAGTCGAGTTCGTAACAGACAAGGCTTCGCTGAAACCAGATGCGGACTTGCGCGATCGCATCGAGGAGGCTTGCTTCGAACGCGGACTGATCATTCTCGGCGCGGGCGCGAACACGATCCGCTGGTCGCCGCCGCTGATATTGACGAAGGAGAACGTCGACGTTGCGCTCGACATCTTCGACGCCGCGATCACGGCTTCACTGTCATAGCTTTTCGGCGATTTCGCCCATGCGCGAACGAAGTCGTTCCTCGTCGACGCCGTTGACGTGACCGTCGCGATAAACTTCGCGGCCGGCGATGACGGTCATAATCACGTCGCGGGCGGAAGAGGAGAAGATCAAGGTAGCTGCGGGATCGTAATTTGGCGTTTGATGGACGCCGGCTAATGAGAGGGCCACAAGATCAGCTTGTGCGCCCTCTTTCAGTTGTCCGCCGAAGGTGGCCACTTCAAGTGCCCGAGAAGCCGTGATGGTGACGTCGCCGTGAGTGGCGCGCGATAGCAGGACGGCGAAGCGGGCCTCTTCGAGCAGGTCGCACGTGTTGTTGCTCGCGACGGAGTCGCTGCCGAAGCCGACGGGAATTTGCGATTCGAGGAATTTGGCGAACGGCGCGTGGCCGTGGCCCAGCTTCGCGTTGGACTTGGGACAGTGCGCGACTCGAGCGCCTGTTTCGCGAAGCGTGTCGAGGTCGGCATCGTCCACGCGAATGCAATGCGCGAGAAGCGGTTGAACGTCGAGCACGCCGCGTTGCTTCAGATACTGGATCGTCGACATCCGCGGCGCATTCCACTCGATCGCGCGTTTCGCCAGTCCATCGGCGAAGATGCCGCAGCCTTCGCGTACAAACAGATCTTCCGCTTCAGATTCAGCAGCGTGCATCATCAACGGCAACTCTTCCGCACGCGCAAACTCGGCGATCAACTCGAGCTGCGGCCCACAAACCGTGTACGGCGCGTGCGGCGACACGCCCACTCGCACCAACTCATCTTCAACTTCGCGCAGCTCGCTCACCTTCATCTTTAGCTTGTCAAAATTCTCCCGCACGAGACGCGGATCGGGTCCGAATGATTCCTGAAACACAACGCCGCGCAATCCGACATCTTTAAGAGCCATCATGCTCATCAACGCCGAGTCGCTAGCGTCGGCGACAGACGTAATGCCTGCGCGCACCGCTTCGCACGCGCCCCACGTTGCGGACACACGAATGTCGTCCGGCATCATGCGTTCAAGACGAGCCAGCGTGAGCTTTCTCAGCCACGCAAAGAAGTCGCGCTCCTCGTTTTCGAGGTAACCGCGCAACGCAGTTAGTTCGAGGTGAGTGTGCGTGTTGACTAGACCCGGAATAATTACAGCTTCGCCAAACTGGTCAACCCGAGCATCAGGAAAACGGCTGAGGAGGTCGGTTTGAGATCCGACGGCGGCAATCAACCATCCATCGACTACTACGGCGCCGAATTCGATCGGCGCACTGGAAACCGGCAGGACCCAATTTGCGCAGTAAATAGAAACCACGGATTTAGTGAATCTTCGAATTCTTCAGTCGACGATACCGGCCCATGATCGACAACACGTAAGCCTTCGTCGAGGGAATGTCGATGCGGGTGATGAACTCGTCGCCACTCTGCACCTTGCCTTCCGCAACGCGGCTCCACTCAACTGCCCTACTCGGCCCGGCATTGTAAGCCGCAATCATTCGCGTCTCCGCGGCGGGCTCGTCCTGAAACTGCTCGTAAATCTTCTCCAGATACCAGCAACCGATTTGAATGTTCCGTTCCGGATCGCGCAACTGAGTGTTCGGGTCCGCGGCCATCTGTCGTTCGAGCTCGCGCATTCCCGTCTCGGTGGCCCACTCGCGTCCCACCGCCGGCGTTACTTGCATCAGACCGATCTCGCCGTCTTTCCCCGTCTTCCACGGACTGAAATACGTCTCCTCGTAAATGATGCTCCAAACGAGGTCGGGATCGACGCGATAGATCGCCGCCTGCCGCGCGATCAGCGCGTCGAAGCGATGGGTCCAATAACTATTGAGCAGGTAAGCAGAAACAACAAGGATGAGGATCAGGACGATAACAACGAGCGAGCGTTTCATTAATCGGGGAATCAGTTCTTGCGGCGAAGAGCGGACCAGAAACTCGCGCGCGAACAAGCAAAGTCAACCCCTTCATAACGCGAACGCAGCGCATGTTCGTCAAGCACGTGGCCCTGTAGCCAAACTTCGGCATCGACCGTTGCGCCGACGGCTAACGAGTCGCCGCGCAACGAGCGTTGATTGACGAGCACTTCGAGTTTGATGCGTTCGAGGTCGAGGTGAATCCAAACGAGATCTTCGCCCGAGAGCGGGTTGCGCAGAGGTTTAAAAGCAATGACGCGGCCCGACAAACTCCAGTCGTTCTCATGCGCGGCGCGCGCGGGCGCAGCTTTTTCGAGCGGAACCCAACGCGTCTTGCTTTTGCCACGACGGACGCGAGCGCGATAAGCGAGACCGCAAAGACCGATGTGCAACTCCTGCGCGCCGAACCCGGCCGGTCCAACTTCGGTAAGGTTTTGCAACTCGAACAAGACTTCGCAGTCAGTACCTTCACGATAACCATGAATCACTGCTTCGCCTTCTTCGTCGTACTCAGTGAGGGCCCACGGCGCGATCGTCTGAATGTAGCGGGCACGAAAACCGGGCCGGCAGTCGGCATAGAACATGTCGCCGCGGCCCGACTCATAAAGTACGGTCCAAACTTCGAGACCTTCTCCGAGTTTCCAACAACGCCCGTGCAGCACAGCGCCACGACGGCTCAGTCGCGTTGCCTCACCTTGATCGCCTGCACGCTCGGCTAAATAGTTAAACGCCTTCTCGTTCGAAACCTCTAAACCGATCGTCTCAAAAGTAGGATTCATAAATTGGGAACTGTCAGTAGTCAGTTGTTCGTGGTCAGTAGTCCGTTGCTGCTAATAGTCAAAGCACAAAGGACAGTCAACTACTGACAACGGACTACTGACAACTGACCACATCATTATTGCGCGCCGCGCTTTCGCTGTCTATGTTTCGCCGGCTTTGTCTTGCCCTTGCCGTTCGCTGATTCAGCGCGTGGCGCTCGTGTTCTAAAACCGCGAATCACTCGCTGCGGACCGTGTGCCGGTTGCACACCGGAGCGAACCATCTCCGCAAATAGATCCACATCATAGTCTGCTTCGCGCGACATGTCTTCTCTGATCGCGTGCAACACTTCAAGAAATTTCGGTCGTCTGTACATTTTGTTAGAGCTTTGTACTTTGTGCTTTGTACTTTTTGTTAGGACTTTGGTCTTAGGTCTTTGGTCTTTGGTCTTTGGTCTTTGGTCGCGATATCACCTTTCAGAACGAACACCAGGCACAAGGCCCAAGTCCAAAGACCTAAGGCCAAGTACTAAGTACAAAGCACCAAGTACCAAGTTCATCCCACCTTCTCCGTTGCTTCCGACACAAGAAACTCCGGCGTGACGATCATCGGCACATAAAATCCCGCCGCCGTGTTGAAGAGCCTGATGCGGGCCTGGCGTCGCACGTTAGCGAGATGACCGAAGTTCCACGTCACGAGGTAATCAATCTTGTGAAACGAAGCAATCGCGACGTGCAGCGCGTCGGCGATGTACTTGCGATGAAAGATGCCGCGCGAGATGTAACCCTCGGCGAGTATCGCCGCTTCCTCGGTCAGATCAACTTGTTCGAGGTCCTTGATCAGTTTCAGGTACGACGTGCGATGCGGTTCGGCCAGTCGTTGCAACTCCGACGAAACGAGCGGAGAGATCACCGCGCGATAGTCAGGCATCTCGTGCTCCCACCAACGAATCGTCAAGTCGCGCCTGAACGGCTCGCCGTTATCGAGATAGGCGCCGATCACGGACGTTTCCAAATATAGAGCTTGTTTCATGGAACAGATGATAACGCTTCCGGCTTGATGTTTTCAGTAGCAGTCTTCGGTTTTTGACTCAACGATTCCAAACGCATGGCGCCGCGCGCGAAATCGAAATAGACGCGGAAGTTACGAAGGAAGTTACCGCCGAGGATGCCGGCTTGTGTGAATCCCGCCGTTTCGTTGACTGGCTCCATGTCGAGGACCGCGGCGTTGATGCGCTCGAGTTTAGTCAAGCCCAAACTCAGTCGCGGCAGTTGCAGCAGCTTCACGTCTTCAGTCACGCCGGCCGCACCGAAGACGCGCATTCGCGACGGCTGAAGCAGATCGAGAAGCTGTTCTTCCTGCGACAGCTTTTCTGAAACGACGGTGATGCTGGCGGCAGTGTCGATGATGAAGTTGACTGTTTTCTCGAAACCCTCGAGACCGACTTCACCACTCAAGAACCCACTCGACGTCGTGCGCAACGCAACTTCGACCGTTCCCTCGCTCGGCGATGCAGGCGCGAGTGATTGATATCCGTCAGGACGCCGCACCATGGTCCACGGCTCGACTGTGTCAGTCTGGTTTTGCCGAACCAACGCCATGCGCCGCGCGCCGTAGTCGATCGAAGTCAGAAACTTCGAGACGACCGACAGGCCGAGATATCCATCGACCTTAACGGCATCGTCAAAAAATTTGCGGATGTAGACGGGAACGTTCTCGATCCTGACCGCGCCGATGTCGAGCGAGTTGATGTAGCCGTAGATGATCTCGAACCTGCCGCCGCCGCCCACCGCGCGCGCGAGCCCGCCTCTGGCGACCGGCTTCAGGCCGAGCTTCTTCGCGGTGTCGTCAGAAATGACGGACATTCCCGATCCCGTGTCGAGCACAAAACGCAACGGCTGTTTCTGACCGTTGACGCGGACTTCCAACACGGGACGATTGTCTGTCGCTTCGAAGGACACCGTCGTGCGCGTCTCGCCGCTCGCGACGTAGAGCGAGCCCTGGCGTCCGAGATAACGCAGGAAGTCGATCAAACCGACGATGCGCGCCCGGCGATCGGTGTCAGTCTTCGGCGCGATCAAAAGAAACTTCTCATACGCGTCAGCCGCTTCCTTGTATCGCTCGCTCCTTGCGGCTGCCTGGCCCAGGTTGAAAAGAAAGTCCGGCTCTTCGGGATCGAGACTGGCGGCTCGGCGCAAACCCGGAACTGCAAGTGCGAGGCGGTTCTCGTAGAAGTCGACCATCGCCAGTCCGGCTACGGCCAGCGCTTCGTTTTCGTTGAGCGCCAAGGCAGTGCGAAACTCCTCGACTGACAGGCGAAACTCGCCTGCCGCGAGGATCGCCGAACCGAGCAACGCGTGCCCGCGCGCGGAGAGCGGATCCAGCATGATCACGCGCGCGGCGTTGTCGTACGCGCCCTGCAAACTGCGCTGTTTCAGAAGCGTGAAACTCAAGCCAAGTCGCGCTTCGACGTCGTGCGCGTCTTTGTTTACCAACTCGCGAAAGATCTTTTCAGCTTGCAGGTAGTCTCCTTTGCGGAGTGCTCTGTAACCCTTGTTGTAGGACTTCTTGTCCGGTGCGCCGTTCACCTCATGTGCAGCGCCCGCCAGTGCGAAACAAAACACGAAGGCGGCCACACTGAGGGCCGCCGTACGAAGAAGACGCGTCTTGCTTTTACACTGCATGATTTATTCTCACTTCGGGCTGCGCCACAGGTTACTTTAGGATCTCACCAGTTTTCATTGACCACAGTACGAGATCGAGCTCATCGAAGTCGATCTTGATCTCGCGTGCAAAGCGAATCAGCTCCTGTTCCACTGCCAGGTACTTCGTGCGCGTCGACGGCGGCTTCGGCGCGTCGACCACGCCGACGTCACACAAACAACGCATCACATGCTTATCAAGAATCGCGTGGCCTTTGACGCCGACGTTGCGCAGGAAGTGACTTGCTTCCTTGTAGCCCAGGCCTTTGACTCGTTTCTCCTGGGCCAACCAGTCGCGGCGCTCGAAAGGATCTGAAAAACTTCGCAGCCGCTTGCGCAACGCCATGCCGCAGTCGGCGCGAAAGTAGTTGCGCGTGGCGACGATGTACTGTGGTCTGGCGACCGGGAAGCGGTGCGCGCCGGCCTTCTTCAAGGCTTTCGTCATCGCTTTGGCTTCACCGTCGAGCAGCAACGCCCTGACCGCGTCGACTGAATTGATTCCCATGCGGGCCGAAGCGCCGGCGGTGAAGATGCAGTAGGCAAGTTCTTCCCAAAGCCGCGCATCGGATCCCTTGTGCCAAACGTCCTGAAACTCGCCGAGCCTCTTTCGGATCTCTTTGCGCCGCGCCCGGTGAGTGGCAATCACTTTTTCAACTGTGACGGGTTCTTGATTGCGTTGCACTGTAGTTTGTCAATAGCGCGATTCTATGAGCGCGCCGGAAACGTTGTCAACGAATTGCTTTGTACAAGGTGGTGTCGTGACATCTGAATTATTCTTTTAATCCGTGTTCCCATGAGTGCTGGTTTAGCTTATGATGGGGATGCGAACCCCGCTGAGAGCCGGCGCATCAAAGCTTGTTCTCCCTCACGAATCTTATGACGAACGGATTGAAACGGCGACTGACTTTTGCTGTGACTTGCGTGGCGATGATTTTCGCCGCGTGGTCAGCCGTGTTCGCGCAGCAGCCGTCGCCATTGCCCGCGAATTTGCCTTCGCCATCGCCTTCACCGTCTGTCGAGGCTGCTGCTGAAACGGCGCGGCCGCTTTACGGTTATCAGGGCGTGCTGGTCGAGACTCTCGATGGCAAAGTCGTTTCCAGTCAATCTGAAAATGATCAGTTTAATCCGGCGTCGACGCTGAAACTCGGCACGGCGCTGATTGCCTTGCGAACGCTCGGCCCGGATCACCGGTTCGCTACCGGCGTCTGGACCGATGGCGTCCTCGACAAAACTACCGGAGTGCTGACTGGAAATCTTTACGTCTCCGGACGCGACCCATCGTTCCACTACGAACACGCCGTCCTGCTGGCCCGCGAACTGAACAACCTCGGCATTAAACAAGTCACCGGCGACTTGATTGTCGCGCCGGGATTCACGATGAATTTCAGCCCGTCGGCGGCACGCTCCGGAGGACAGCTTTACGATACGCTCGATTCGACGTTGCGATACGCCGAAGCCGTACGCGCTTGGACTTACGAACGAACCGCGCTCAACGACCGTGCGAGTTTGCAAACCGTCCCGAGCATTGCGGTGCTCGGCGAGGTGATGGTCGGGTCTGTCCCACCGGCGGCTAAATTGTTGTTGACGCAGAAGTCGAGCAAGCTCGTCGACATCCTGAAGGTGCTGCTGTGCTACTCGAATAACTTCATGGCGGAGCGCATCGGAGAAGCGTTGGGCGGTCCGGAGTCAGTGCGGCAGCAGTTGATCGCGCAACTGGGCTTGGCGCCGGAGGAGTTGAAGATTTCGCGGTTGAGTGGGCTGGGAGTGAATCGCGCGTCGCCGAGCGTGATGTTGAAGATCTACCGCGGGCTCCGGGCGGAGTTGAAGAAGTCGGGTCTGACGCCGGCGGCGATCATGCCGGTGGCGGGAATCGATCCGGGGACGTTGGAGGATCGGTTCACTGGTTTGCCGTGGCGCGGCAGTGTAATCGCGAAGACGGGAACGTTGATGAGAACGGACGGCGGGGCGAGTGCGTTAGTCGGACAGATGCGCGCGGCTAATGGCGAGGTACTGCTGTTTGCGATCATGAACCAGCGCGGGAGTGTTACGCGCTTCCGCGAGAACCAGGATTCGTTCGTGATGATGGTCCAGAATTCGCGCGGTGGCCCAAAGGCTTTCGACTACACGCCGCTGATGTTGACGATGAAGCTGTCGAACACCGAGACCGTCGCCGGCGCCGAAGAATTCGAACCGCCGGTTAGGTAGAGAGAGAGGGAGAAAGGGAGATGCGGTGAACCGGAGACTGGGAGAAAGCATCTCCGCTTCCCCGCATCTCCCCTTCCCCGTTTCAAGTAAAATTACAGGCCCCTACATAATAATTGCGCCCCGGCGATCCGAAGATCACCGGGGCGCTTTGTCGTCCAACTGCGTTCGCAGCGTGCGGCACCGCAGACTCAGCGGACGATTCTCTGTTTTCCGCACCAAACTCGATTAAGGTCGGAAAAGATGCCGCTCTTTACTTAAAGGCACAATCGCCCCCGATTCCGCAAAATCCACCATCCTGCCCTTACGGATATAGAAGAACACGGATAAAGAAAATCGCCGCGGAATTTAGACACTTGCAAACAGCTCGGCTGTCTTTCATCCGTGTTATGCTTTGAGGACAAGATGAAGGAATACGCCCTCTGACGCGAGATCCCGAAATCATCAACGATAAATCAGCCGGCGACGTAGCCGGTGAAACTGTCGAACAGGTCGGCGCGAGCGTCCCCGAGCCGTCAGCGCCAGCAAAACCGGCGCATCCCAGCACCAGTCGTTCGGCATTCTTCGTCGGCGCAGGCATTCTCATCAGCCGCATCGTCGGTCTCATCCGCCAGCGAATCTTCGCCCACTACTTCCGCCTTTCCGGCGAAGGTGACGCTTTCAGCGCCGCGTTTCGCATTCCCAACTTTTTACAGAACGTCTTCGGCGAAGGCGCCCTGTCCGCGTCGTTCATTCCGGTCTACGCAAAGCTGTTGGCGCAGGACGACGAGGAGGAAGCTGGACGCGTCGCGAACGCTGTGTTCGGCATCCTCGCGCTGGTCACGGCCGTGATCGTCTTGGTGGGCGTACTCACCACGCCGTACATCGTGACGGCGATCGCCGCGGGTTTCGAAGCAGAACGACGAGACCTCGCGATCACGCTCGTCAGGATCTTCTTCCCCGGCGCCGGCCTGCTCGTGCTCTCGGCATGGTGTTTGGGAGTTCTGAATAGTCATCATCGTTTCTTTATTTCTTACACCGCACCCGTCGCTTGGAACGTCGCCATCATCGCGGCGCTGATCTATTTCGGAAACCGCGTCGATCTCGCGACGCTGGCTGCTTACACTGCGTGGGGATCGGTCGCGGGCAGTGCGCTTCAGTTTGCCGTGCAGCTTCCGACGGTGTTGCGTTTGCTCGATCGCTTTCGACCTGCACTGGCAATTGCGAACGCTCACGTCAGGCAAGTGCTGCACAGTTTCTTTCCCGTGTTCATGAGCCGCGGCGTCGTGCAGATCAGCGCGTTTGTCGACGCGTTTCTGGCGAGCTTTCTCGGCGAAGGCGCGGTCGTCGCTCTGAATTACGCGCAGAGTCTCTATACGTTGCCGGTGAGTTTGTTTGGCATGTCGGTGTCGGCGGCCGAGTTGCCGACGATGTCGAAGGCTTTAGGGACGGAGACTGTCATTGCTGAAACGCTGCGGCACCGGCTTGACGATGGACTGAAGCGGATCAGCTTCTTCATCGTTCCGTCCGCGGTGGCGTTTCTGGCGTTGGGCGACGTGATCGCCTCGATGCTTTACCAGACGGGCAAGTTCACGCGCAACGACTCGGTCTACGTTTGGACGATCCTGGCGGGCGCGTCGGTTGGGCTGCTCGCGTCGACGCTCGGCAGGCTTTACTCGTCGACCTATTACGCGCTGCGAGACACTCGCACTCCGTTGAAGTATGCAGTCCTGCGGGTGACGTTTGGCGCTATGCTCGGTTACTTCTGCTCGTTGCATCTGCCGCGGCTACTCGGGGTCAATCCCCGACTGGGCGCCGCGGGACTGACCGTCGGCTCAGGCACGGCAGGCTGGATCGAATATCTTCTGCTCCGCCGGAGCCTCAACCGGCGGATCGGAGTCACAGGGCTGCCCTTCTCCTACGTCGTAAAACTCTGGATAGGCGCGCTGATAGGCGCCGGCCTGGCGTGGGCCGTCAAGTTCGTCGTGGCGGGCTGGCATCCGATTCCGCTGGCCATCGTCGTCCTTGGTCTCTATGGCAGTTGCTACTTCGCCGTCGGCTACCTCTTCGGCCTCCCTCCCGCCCGCGCCATCGTTGGCCGCGGCCTGAAGTTCATCCCCGGACGCCGTTAAATTTGATCAAGTCCGAATTATTCCTGCTTTGGCGGAAGTGGTAGATATTCCAATGAAAGCGCCTGCGATGCTGGTAATTCCTGGGTGTATTCGACTCCGCTGCTGAGGTTCGTGTAGGTCGCAGTGATCTTGAGCACCAGAGACATCTTGCAAGGCGATTGAACTTTGCCTATGAAGATAACCAAGTGCTCCGTTCCCGGGCTAATCTCATGGTCCAAATACTCAATTCCATTCTCGAGCAAACCGAAATCACAATTGCCTGAAGGCAAGTAGGTTTGAGCTATTACCTTTGTAAGGCGAGCGGCAGTGTTTCCCTCGTTCTTTAAACCAATGTTCAGCCATACGAATGCCGGAAAGCCGGTGGCTGGCGTTGGAGGAGGGGAAGATTCGAACGCTCTCACGCTTGCTATGCTTAGGAAAGGTCGAGCATCTCCCTCGTTGATGTTTTTGCGTGGCTGACGTTTCCAACAACTGAGAGAAGTTATTTCAATCGCGACTAGCATCAAGAGAGTCGGAAACCGCTTGGTGAAGATGAGTTTCATGACAATAGCGTCCGCGAATTAATCGAGGTAGACGTTCATGCCAGATCAGTAATCATGCTTTGGTGTGACACCGGTCATCTACTGACGTAAACACTGCCGTTACGTCTTCCGCTTCAAAGCGATGTTAGGTAGCTCATCAGAATCCCGATTTGGCAGTTGAATGAGAGGCACGTGAAAAGGCCCTTGCGTTGCATGCATAAGCCACATGATGGTTGTGCCATTCGTGAAGTTTTTGAGTCTTCTGATTCCCGATCGCCAAGCACCGAGTGCGGTCAACACCAATGCGCCCTCCAACACCAAGCGATAGGTTGAATAGCCTGCTGCCAACAGGACAGTGTTGGCCGTGGCGGACAAAATTGCTCCGAACGCGATAACCTCCGCCATGCGTCTCTCCGCGCGTACCTTGAGCAAGCGCGGGATCTCAGTCGGCGCTACCAACCTGAGATGGTCGTGCATGACAAATGTGCGAGGCAAGTGTACCGAATCGACCCGATGAGGGTTGTTCCCAAGCGCCTCCAGTGTCTTCACATGTTCCGCGACGCACCGTTGCCTGCATTCCTTCTCGATTTCGCGGTCTCGATGGTCCAGCAACTTGCCGACAGTTGCAGCGTAGACCTGACCAAGTACAAGTCCAACTGTATAGGCAACAACGAACGCGAGCGTGATCGCGGCTGGGGTAGCTAGACGATTCAGTTCTGAGATAACGTTGGGTAGATCCTGCATCGTGGGCAGCCTGACGACGACAAACACGAGCAGCAGTACCACAGCACCAGGCAGAATGCGCCCGAGCAGGTCGTAGATAGTTTGGGGGATCAACCGCCACGGCATGTTCTATCTCCTATAAATCGGCTTTCGTAAAAGGATCTGCTGTTTACTCCGCCCAAAGAAGTGAGCGCCATCTCGCAATCAGCGGACCGCATTCAGAGTGTTACTAGTTAGGAGTATTTGCCAGTTTACGCGCAGAGAACTCGCGTGTATTGATAAGGCTGTCATGGGCTTCCTCAGGCAGTGGAAGTCAGGAAGAACACGGCGCACTCTATTGCAGGTTGTCAGAGAAAGCAAAGCAAAATCGCGCGTTCTTCGAGTACATTGAGCATTAAAACGACAGAAAAAGCCGCGGAATTTACTTCCAGCGGGCTTCAGTTTTGTCTCCCCATAATGGACAATCTTCGCAACCTATTTCCTGACGCCATCGGCAGAAACGCTCAGTTCTCCCACGGTTTGCGGAAGGAGTGCTTTAGCATGGCAAGTCAAATCGATTCACGTCGGCGAAATGGCAACAATGCCAAGGAGTTCTCCCGAAACCCGGGGAAGGCGCGGCGTCTCAGGAAGAAGTTGATAACGGCTTTACTAAAATGGTCCTACTTGAGGAGCATGGTTCCCCTTTATCATGTATCTTCCAAGGCTGCCTTTAGCTGGTACTCAATGTTAGCGGAAAGATAAGCAGCCCACAGCTTCCTTAAGAATAATTGAGATGCCAGCCTTTTAAGGCGTTCTCGTCGATATTTAGTTAACAGTTTATCGGCAAGCGGCACAACAAAGAATTCTTGGATCACCCAAATAGCAATGGCAAATCCGATCTTTATTAATTGTGTCTTGAGCGTATCTCCGATCAGACTAGCCCCTATGCCAAAGATGAATAGTATGAAGATGAGGTAAACGACTTTGGCGGCTCCAAGTGTGAGGAATTTTGAACGACGATAGTGTTTGAGCGCGCTTCCGAGTTGATTTACGAGAGTTCGTAAACTTTCTAGGTAGTTATCATGGATCTGTTCGGTAAGGTCACTAAGAGATTCAGATTCTTTCGAGAAAATAGTTCTGGTTGTTTCTGACTGCTGCCTAAGTTCTTCTTTTAATTCTCGGATTCGGAGGTCCTCGAGCCTGAATTTCACGGCATCCGCCTTACCTTGATGATGGAGTTGCTGCAATTGAAGATCCCACTGCTTCAATTTAGGGCGAAGACTTTCTTCCAAGTCTTTCTCGTCTTCCGTAAGCAACTCCTCTGCTCGTTCAATACCCGATTTTTCGTCAATAATCGCCTTAATATCGCTTTCTCGTTTCTTAAGAGCATCACCATAATCGAGCAGATCTTCTCGTCCGGTTCGATGGAGAATGTCCACAAATTTCTGAACTAATTCTTGTGACATAGACTTCGCGGATGAAGTAATGAGGCGCGTCACCATTTCTAGACGGGCTACGGGATTCGACCCGCCACCGTCAGCTCTTTATCGACACTTTGCTCACTTAGATTTTACTTGCGAGCTTTGCATGCGACTGAATTACAGCGAGGCGATCTTGTTTAATTTCGTCGCGTCTAATTTGAGATCTAGAACAATTTTTCGAGGTTTAAACCGCAAGAAATCTAGGCTGGTTTTCACGCGAGTGTGCGAGGACGCAGAAGCCCGGGATCAGCCTTCGATTTGGAGCCGAAGCTTAGTCCTGCTCAGAAGAAAAGTCAACGTGTCGCGGTGATGAATTCACTAGGTTTACGACGAAATTAAGGCCTCCATCGCTGCCCTTTTCTCTTATGGGGATAACTGCTCCCTCGGTAGGACTCGAACCTATAACGCCTTTTTTAGAAGTAGCTCTCATGTGCTGCAACTCACAATGAGTTGCACACCGCATCACGTGGAACCATACCTGCGTTCCCTCTAATCCGTAACCCGCTTCATCACCTCAGCCTCCTGGTCCGGCGCCAGCTTGCCGGGCCATGACTGCTCAACTTCTCCCTTTTCGTTTAGCAGAATCAGAGTAGGAGTACCTTTGACTCCCAGCGCTTCCACACTCGATTGTCTGACTTCCTCGATCGGCACATTGAGAGAGCTTAGGTAGTCCTTCGCATCGCCGACGTCCTGCGGCAGCACAGCGATTAATTGGACCTTGCGCTTCTGTCCTGCCTCTCGGGCAAGCTGCTGGTAGAACGGCGCGCTGTCCCGGCAGTATGGACATTTTTTCTCCAACACAAGTAACAGCGTTTGCTGATTGCTCTGCCAGTCAACGCCGGCCAATGAAATCTTGCTTCCCGCAGGAACACGGTAATCGCGCTTTTGAGTCGTCGACCGCGCAGAAGAGAGGTTCCTGACGAGGAAAATACCGATGAGCACAATGACGACGACGATCGCCACATTGACAGCCAGGTTAAGTCTTTTGTTTAACTTGTCCATGTTGACCTCAGTGTCAGGAGTGAAGGCAAGGGACACAACCGGTCACAAGCTCATGTTTGCAACAACAGTTCGCGGCCCTCACCTTCGCCCAGGTTATTCGGTTACCAGCCTTAACCTATTGTCATTTGCGACAGCCTTCTATACAGCCGTGCTGGCAGATTGGAATCGTTGGATCCGGTTCACAAACAGAGCAGCAAGGCAGTAGAGAACTCTTTGTTGAGGCCTTTGTTCCCACTCCGCTGGAAATGACTCCAAGACATCCCAACAGAATGACTAACGCTAAGAGTTTTTGCGCCAATTTTCGAGTCTCCGTAATAATCACGATTGGTCCTTTCCTGAATTAAAGGTTAACCGACGAGTCGGGCAGTCGCCGACGTGCTAGGGGGCCGAAAGATGCACAGTTCGACAAAGAACGCATCTCGGTCTGGGCTAACCTGTATTTGGGGGACCGGAGGAAGCAGGGAGGAAGGTCTCAGTTAATTCTATTTGAGAATAGTTCTAACCGAGATACGAGTCGACACAGCAAACGTCTTCTGGAACCGCCTGCGGATTAGTTCTTTATTTACTGTGATTTGAGAAAAGAACACCCGTAGGAGTAACAAAATGCCCCAGATTTTCAACCTGCAGCGCCTCATTGTCTCGGTCGCGGCGTTTGTGATCATGGTGGCGGCCGCGTCAACAGCATGGGCCGACCCAATCACCATCACCACCGGCAATCCCGGCAATCAAGGTACCGATAACGTTCTCTTTAACAACCCTGCCCTGGTTCATTCAGGTCTGCTCGTACAGGGCGACTTCAATGGCTCAGGCGCCGGCTTTATCGTCGACTTCACGTCTGCTTCAGGCTCCGGCAATCTCGGCGTCAGCGGCGGCCAGGCCGTGCTGGTCGGCGGAAGCGGCAACACCCCTTTCAGCAACGTAACCGTCCAACTCGAAAACGGCGCGACGTTCACCAAACTGATCCTGAACATCGACGTCACCAACGGTCTTCCGCCACCGACCCAGGTGCAGTTCACAGTCAACTACACACTTTCGGGCGGGCAAGTCTTTAACGAGGTCTTTACGGTCGACGCTAACGGCCAAAACTTCTTCGGCATCGTGGCCGGCGAAGGCGCGGTGATCAATAGCGTCACGGTCCAGGGACTCGGAAACACTACCTTCGCCGACATCAATCAATGGCGACTCGGTGGTTTCAATCAGCCCGGTGAGGTTCCGGAACCAGCCAGTCTGTTCCTGTTGGGCAGCGGACTGGTCGGAACGGCCGGGGCGCTCCGCCGCAGGTTGAAAAACCGCCAGCAGAAATGATATGGATGTGGTCGTACTGGAACGCCCCTAACCAGGAGACAAACGCATGTATACCAAGCCGATGATTCTTCCACTAGACGGGAGTGGCCGGATCTATGTGCTGCAGGATGAAAAAGGACAAACGGTGGGAACGGGCTCACGCGAAGTTTGCGAGACGCTCATGTACCTGATTGGCGCTGGTCTCGCACCGGCAAGCGACCAGAGCCAGGCCGTTTCCCACACGAATGTACGAGCTGCAATAACCATCTAACAACGCGTTACCCAAGGACGAGATTCTGGAATGGGCAATCACCTGTTCCAGAATCTTTTTTTATAAATTCTCTGGAGACGGTCGCGTATTCGATCTGTAAGTTAAGTATCCTGGAAAAAACGGAAGGTAGTGCAGCGGCAGGCAGGCGCGGCGGGGGCTTCGAAAGCCCCTGATCTGTCTATCACGTCTGGTGTAGTCGCTGGTCTGGTATCATCGCGGCGTGCAGCCAGTAATCTTCGCCGACCAGATGCGGGCTATCGATCGTCTCACCACTGAGCGCGAAAACATCCCTTCAATAGCTTTGATGGAATCAGCCAGCGCGGCGTGCCTGGATGCACTTCGCGCGCGTCTCGACTCGCGGCTCTCCGGCCGGCGCGTCCTGGTGCTGTGTGGCAAAGGCAACAATGGCGGCGACGGCGCGGGACTGGCCCGACTGCTGGTTGCTGAGGGCGCGGACTGCGTCGTCGTGCTGTTTGGAAAAGTGGCTGACACTCGCGGAGATGCACGGACGAACTTCGAACGGCTCGCTGGTCTCGAGCGGCTGACCTTAATTGAAGGTGACACTGTTCCCGATTGGAATGATTTCGACGTGATCGTCGACGCTCTTTTCGGGACTGGCCTGACGCATCCACTCGAAGGCGTCTACGCGAAAGTCATCGAACGTCTGGCGCAGCAAGAGCGTCCGTTGGTTCTTTCGATCGACATTCCTTCGGGACTCAATGCAGATCTCGCAGATCCGATCGGACCCACTGTCAGAGCGGATCTCACCGTAACGTTCACTGCGCCTAAACCAGCGAATGTGCTTCCGCCGGCGTGTGACTTCGGCGGTGAATTGACTGTTGCGGATATCGGGTCGCCGTCGTCGTTGGTTGACGAGATGAAGCCGTGGCTGTTTCTCGTCGACGAAGACGATGCGCGGGAGTGGTTGGTCAGTACGCGCTACGTCAGCGGGTCTTATAAAAACACGCATGGAAACGTCTTGATTGCCGCGGGATCGCGCGGATACTCCGGCGCGGCGGCGTTGTGTGGTAATGCCGCGATGCGTTCAGGAGCGGGGCTCGTGACGGTTGCGACGCCCGCGTCAGCGCAGCCGTTGGTTGCTGCCGGCGCGATACCGGAAGTGATGACCACGGCGCTGGCGGAAACAGATCGCGGCGCGATTAGCGACGATGCTATCGAGCATTTCCTGAAGCTGGCAGGTAAAAAGGCCACCGTCGTCGCTGTTGGGCCAGGGCTGACGTCGGACGACGAACGCACGCGACGTTTCGTTCGCGGCATTGTCGAGCGGCGTTCGACTGCGTGCGTTATCGATGCTGATGGATTGAACTGTCTCGCGCCATGGCCGAACGAACTCAGCGGCAGTGCCGAACATCCGCTCGTTCTGACGCCGCATCCGGGCGAGATGCTCAAGTTGACGGGCAAGACCGAGCTCGGAGACCGCGTCGAAGCGGCGCGCGAGTTTGCGACAGCGCATCAAGTGATTCTGGTGTTGAAAGGAGCGCGGTCCATCATCGGCTCGCCGGATGGACGCGTCTTTGTTAACCCAACGGGAAATCCCGGTCTCGGCACTGCCGGCTCCGGCGACACGCTCACCGGTCTGATTTCAGGCTTCCTGACGCAAGCCTTTGCGACATTGAAGGACAAAGCCGATCCGCTGGCGGCAGTCATCGCCGCGTTGTACATCGGCGGACTGGCCGGCGACTTCGCCGCCCGAAAGCTGGGCATGCGCACCATGGTTGCTTCTGACATTCGCGACCATTTCAACGACGCAGTGCGCTTTCTCGATCCGGCTGGAGAAACACCCTGACATGACGCAATCTCGCAATCACATCCCTGTCTGTGAGTTTCACAGCCTTTCTCCCGCTGAGACTTTCAATGTCGGACATCAAGTCGGGGCGCGGCTCGAGGGCGGCGAGATCCTGTTGCTCAGCGGACCACTCGGCGCCGGCAAGACGCTCTTTGTCAAAGGAATCTGTGCGGCGCTCGGCGTTGCCGAGGAAGACGTCACCAGCCCGTCGTTCACACTCGTCAACCCGCACGACGGCCGCCTGCTTCTCTACCACATCGATCTCTACCGCCTCGACGAGGGCGCCAGTGCCGCCCACGCCGTCGACCTCGATGAGTTACTGGTGGACGAACAGGCCGTGATAGTCATCGAATGGCCGGAGAGGATGGGCGCTTACCCTTTACCCAACTCCGTCTGGCGCATTAACATTTCCGGCGACGGCGATGCGCCTCGTCGAATTTCGATTACAAAAGATTAGGAGAAAACTCACAATGTCATATCCCGAAATAATGATTCGCCCAATGCGCGAAGATTTAACGCGTTTAGGAGTAGAGGAGTTGAAGACGGCGGAAGAAGTCGACAACGCCGTCAAGAACAGCAAGGGAACGCTGATGGTCATCGTGAACTCAATCTGCGGCTGCGCTGCCGGAAAGGCGCGCCCCGGCGTCGCCCTTGCGCTGCAAAATGCCGTGAAACCCGATCGAGTCGCCACCGTCTTCGCGGGCGCTGATATCGAAGCGACCGAGCGAGCGCGCAGTTACTTCACGGGCTACGGCCCGTCATCCCCGTCAATCGCCATTCTCAAAGACGGCGAACTCGTCTACATGCTCGAACGACGTCAAATCGAAGGCCGCGACGCCACCCAGATTGCCGGCGAACTCACGCAGGCCTTCGAGAAACATTGCGCTTCTTAACAAAGGAGAACATCTCGTGGTTCCTATCTCCCGACGCTCCCTTTTCATCCTGGCCCTGATTGCCGTCTCCGCGTTCACAGTCGCCGCCCAGGACCCGATGGACGCGTGGAAGGATTTCGACTTCCGCAAGAACTCGATCAAGCAAACGCAGATTCAGAAGCTCACGACGTGGGACCTGAAAATGATGCGCGGGCTCGTGTTCGGCCGCCATGGCCGCATCTTCAAAGACGCCGAGATAGCGCAGTATCTCGAAACCCAGGACTGGTACAAGCCGAATCCTGAGTTCGCAAACACGATGCTCAACGAGACCGAGCGGCGCAATCTCGATTTGATTCGAATCGCCGAGGCCGCGCAGCATCCGACCATTCAGCCGGGCGACATGCGTTACTGGCGCGACCGCGCGATCACTCCGCGGAAGCTCGGGAAGCACAGCGGCGCTGAGTGGAAAGTGCTGCAAGCGGAGATCGAAGCGATTCACGGGAAACGCTTCGACGACGAGCCGTGGTTGCAGCAGTATTTCGACGAGCGTTACTGGTACCGGGCGGACGAGAAGTATGACTCGAAGAAACTCACCGCGATCGAACGCAAGAACCTCGAAGCGCTGAGCGCCGCCGAGAAGAAGCAACGACGCGTGGCGCTGCTGCCGGGCGACATGGAGTTTTTCGAAAACAGGCTGATCTCGGAACAGATGTTACAGGGGTTGAGCCTCCATGAGTTGCGGCTGCTGCGAAATGAAGTCTATGCGCGGCATGGACGGATGTTCCGCGCCGAATGGTTGCAGCAGTATTTCTATCAGCAGCCGTGGTACGTGGCTGACGAGAACTTCAAGGACGAAAGCGTTTCGGGAACGGACAAGGCGAACGTCGAGACGATCGTGAAGTATGAGAACCGGATCCACCAGGAGCTGAGCACGAAAGCGATCACGCGCGCGGTTTTGGAAGGGCTGTTCGTGGAAGACGCGAGCCAGATGCGGCATGAGATCTACGCGCGTCACGGCAAGGTGTTCAAAGAGCCGTGGCTACAGAAGTACTTTTCGAGCTTCGATTGGTACAAAGCGGATCCAAACTTCAGCGATGCAGCATTGAGTGAGGTCGAGAAGAAGAACATCGCAACCATTGCGGCATACGAAAAACGTGCCGTCACCGCGATGAGCACGATAGAGGGTTGATAAGGCCCACTCTAGGTCTCGCGTGACGAGACTACGCAAACCAAAACGAATTCACATCAACGCTGAGTCTGTCGGTGTTCCTCTGCCCAGTGATCATGGTCCGTCGCCGGCAGCGATTTCGACAATAACGTTTCGGTCGAATGAGGCATTTTTCCGATTGAATGTATCCAGCAACGGGTGTATGGTGCCGTTGCTCAAGGCCAGTCTCTCAATTCTTCAACTCCCGGCCTGAGTTACCCTTGCAGCCAGACCCCCTGCAAGGCTCACCTCTTCACTTCGCAACCAGGGGTTCCCTTTCAAGGAGAAAAATCATGCGTATTTCCAGAAAACTCACACTCACGTCTCTCAGTCTGTTCTTTGTTAGCTTGCTGATTGCCTGGAGTGCTCCAACGTCAGCCGCTCTATCAGGTGCCGTCTACACCACAACGAAGGACGGCACAGACGTCAACGAGAACATTTTCGGTTCGCTCCGGGATGTCTATCTCAGTGGTGGACCACAAAACCTGAACGCCTCCGGTTTGCCGGACGGCGTATACTACTTTCAAGTCACAGATCCCAGCGGCAAAACACTCCTCTCGACAGACAATGCTGTCTGTCGTCAATTGCTGGTCGCGCATGGCAGAGTTTTCGGTGCGGCCCCAGTCCAATGCCTGCATGCGAACGGCACGTTTAATCCGGCGAACGGAACGATTCCAATTCAGCTTGCGCCTTTCTCAGCCTCGCCGAACAAAGGAAACGAGTACAAGGTCTGGATAGTCCCGGTCGGCAGCGCGACGATTTCAAAAACCGATCCAAAAGTTCTCAACTTCTCAAACTCGAATGCAGTTACCGACAACTTCAAGGCGCAGGCCGAAGAAGTAGTTCAGGGTTCCTGCCAACCTTCGAGTTCACTGTCCGTATTAGTCTCGGGAACTAACGTAGTGGCGTACGTTCCCAAGGGGAACTGGTCGATCACTCCAAACCCAGGCGTGGCCGCCGTTAACGTTGAAGGGACGAGCATCACAGACACGCTGATTCCAACGACGAGCGTCGTGAATTCGTGCGCGTCTAATCCTATAACCGGCCAGACGGTGTGCACCGCAAACAACACCGACGTCTACGTGATCAAAGGCACTGCCCTTGATCCGGCAGTAGTAACCAATCCACTTACCAGCGCTGGCAGTGGTCTACTCAGTTTTTCAGGGGGCAGTTGCACGAACTGCGGAATCGCGATGGACGCCACACACAATAAGGCTGTTATCGGTCTAAGTCTTGCGGGCCAAGGCGGGTTCCAGTTCTTGCACCTCGGACCCGCACCAGTGTTCGAAGCGCCATTCGCTTCGCAAGCACCAACGATCTTCGGCGCGAATATTTCGGAAGATCCGCTAATCGATCCGATTCGCAATCTGCTGTTGTCGGCGTCTGAGGGCAACAACTACGAGATCATCGACGTGACAAACTCTACCAGTCCGGCGTTTTTTGAAAAGCAGTTTAGTACAACTGGAGAGCTGGATTCCTCGGGCGCTGATTGTTCGACTGGCATTGTCTTAGCTCCGGCGGAGTTCTCAGGTCCTTCTGACGTATTCATCGCCGACATTAGCAATCCCCTATTCGCCTTGTTCACTCCCGGCGCACCCGGCTCGTGGAGTGCGCCTTCGCAGGTCCAGACGCTATCAGAGTCGTTCCTTAGCGCAGGGGCGAGCGGAATTGCGGTCGCACAAGGGACTCACATGGGTGTTGTGACCGGGGAGTTTGGAGGCGACGCCGTCACTGCGATTCTGCTGCCTGCGGTTTCAGGAGCGGGCGCGATGCCGGCCATAGCCGACTGGACTTCCTGCAACATCGGGAACGGGTTCAACAACGGCTTTGATCCTCATACTGTGACTGCATATCGCAGTCCGGCCACCGGCCATGCGATCGCGGTCCTGGCGAACGCCGGTGCAACCCAGCTCGCGGTGGTCGATCTGACGAATATGCTGGACAGTACGATCTTACCGAGGACAGGCGCCGGACACGCATGCGCGGTGGGGCCCCTTCCGGCGTCCGTCGTTCGTTTCATTAGCGTTCCATAGCAATCGCGCGGAAGCTAATTCTTAAAGCCGGTACCGAACGCCGGCGCGCTTGGCGGCTTCCTCTTCGAGGTCCATGTTTTGGAGCCGCAAGGTGACGTCGGCGTTCATGTCGAGAGCTCCGCGTTCGCCGGCGAGAAGCTTTACAGTTCCAGCGGCGGCGATCATTGCAGCGTTGTCAGTCGACAAATGCGGCGAGGGAAAGTAAACCGGCAGGTCCAACGTCGACGCCATCTCACGCGCAACCTCGCGCAGCTTCCCGTTACACGCAACTCCGCCGGCGATGATCAGCGTCTTCGGATAGTATTCATCCGCGATTCGCTCCATCGTCCTCACCAGCGACTGCACGACGACATGCTGAAAACTCGCCGCAAGATCCTTGATCCCCTGCGACGGCTCACCACCATTCTCAACGGACGCCAATCCACTCTCGCGGACGTGCTTCGTCACCGCCGTCTTCAGTCCGCTGAAACTAAAGTCCGGCAGCCCATCGCCCATACGCGGAATCGAGAACGGCACCGCGTGCGGATCTCCTTCACGCGCCAGTCGTTCGATAACCGGCCCGCCGGGATAACCCAGCCCCAGCATCTTCGCGACTTTATCAAACGCCTCGCCAGCCGCATCGTCACGCGTGCGCGATACGACCTTGTACTGTCCCGGTTCGGGAATGAAGAAGATGTTCGTGTGCCCCCCGGAAACGATCAGCGCCTCTGCCGGATACTCAATCGGCGGATTTTCAAACGCGACGGAATAGATGTGACCCTCGATGTGATTGACGCCGACAAACGGTTTGTCGAGCGCATACGCCATCGCCTTCGCATACGACACACCGACAAGCAACGAACCGACGAGTCCTGGCCCAATCGTTACGGCGATGCCGTCGACATCGCGCGCGGACAGGCCGGTGCGGTCGAACGCTTCAGAGACGACAGGCACGATCTTGTCGAGATGCTCGCGTGAAGCAAGCTCAGGAACGACGCCGCCATATCGCTTATGAACGGGCACTTGCGACGAGATCACTGACGACACGATCTCTTGCCCGTCACGCACGACAGCCGCCGCTGTTTCGTCACACGATGTTTCGATACCAAGAACCAACATAATTAACCTTCGTAAAAGCTAAGCGACGAATCGCCTTGTTTGAGAATGCGCGAGCGCCGTAAGCCGCCAATTGTTTCCGGCAATTCATTTTTGTGATGATGCTCGACAATCACTAACCCTCGCAGCAATTCCAGAGCAGCCAAATAATCTTCTTTGTAAGGTGGATCGAAAAATACGATGTCCCACGGATTTTCCGAATGCCGAAGAAAATCTTCGGCAGTTGTTTGGTAGATCTCGTACTGCTCCTCAGGAATCCGGCACAGCTCGACATTCGACTCAATCAACTGGCAACTCTTCCGCGACCGATCGACAAACGTCACATGCTGCGCGCCGCGCGACAACGCCTCGATCCCAACGGCGCCTGAACCAGCACATAAATCTAAGAAGCGCGCATCCTCAATCCGCGGCGCAATCACATTGAACAGCGTTTCGCGAAGCCGATCCGACGTCGGCCGCACTTGCATGGACGGCGGGCTCTTGAGATTACGTCCCTTGTACGCTCCCGCAATGATCCGCATGACTCTCCCAGCAACTAATAGACCAACTCAAGCAACAGGATACCTCAGTAACAGAACAAGTCAGGAAGGGGGCAAGCGCAGCGCGCCCCCGCTGATTAGACTCCCGCTCGCTGAATAGCGGGGGCGCGCTACGCTTGCCCCCTTCCTGACTCGTTCTACTAACCGACAGCGGCCAATCCTAACCGCGCGTCCGTCGACACACGCGCCATCATCTTCATTGTCGCCGCCGACTTCTCGCGGCTCAAATAATAGTCAGCCGCGCGCCGCGCCTGTTCCAGCAACTGCTGATCGCGAACAATGTTCCCGATACGAAACTCCGGCAAGCCCGATTGCCTCGTCCCCAGCAACTCGCCCGGTCCACGCAACTCCAGGTCTTTCTCCGCGATGATGAAGCCGTTGCTAGTCTTGGCCATGATTCCCAGACGCTCTTCGGCGATCGCCGTCTTCTTATCGCTCGTCAGCAAGACGCAATAACTCTTTTCCGCTCCGCGACCGACGCGGCCACGCAGTTGGTGAAGCTGCGACAGCCCGAACCGTTCAGCATGCTCGACGATCATCACGGACGCGTTCGGCACATCGACACCAACTTCGATCACGCTCGTCGAGACCAGTATCTTGATCTTGCCCGCGACGAACGCATTCATCACTTCTTCTTTCTCCGCCGGCTTCATCTTTCCATGCAACAAGCCAACGGACAGCCTGGGAAAGACTGTGTCGCGCAGATATTCATAACGCTGCTTCGCATCGCGTAAGTCGATCTTCTCCGACTCCTCGACGAGCGGATAGACGACGTAGACCTGACGTCCGGCGCTCACTTCGCGTTTGATCAGACGCTTCACTTCCTGCCGCTGATCTTCACCTACGACCATCGTCTCGATCGGCGTACGGCCAGGCGGCAGTTCGTCGATGACTGAAACGTCGAGATCGCCATAAACCGTCATCGCCAGCGAACGCGGAATCGGCGTTGCCGTCATAACGAGCACGTCAGGATTCAGCCCGCGCGCGCGCAGCTCCGCGCGTTGCATCACGCCAAACCGATGCTGTTCATCGATCACTACCAACCCCAGCCGCGCGAACGACACGCCTTCCTGAATCAACGCCTGCGTGCCGATGACGGCGTTGATCTCACCTTCTCGCAACGATGTTTGCAGCCGGCGTTTCTCGGCCGCGCGAACCGAGCCGGTCAACAACTCGACGCGATACGGCGTCTTTGCCAGCAGGCGCTTGATGTTCTTCGCATGTTGCTCGGCGAGGATCTCGGTTGGCGCCATCAACACGGTTTGCAGACCGTTTTCGATGGCCGCGATCATGGCGATCAGCGCGACGATCGTCTTGCCGCTGCCGACGTCGCCCTGTAGCAGTCGGTTCATCGCGGACGTCGATTTCATGTCGTTGAAGATCTCGACGACGACTTTTCGCTGCGCTTTCGTCAGCTTGAACGGCAACACGGATGCGACCGCGTCTTTGACGTCTTTGTCGATTCTTACGGGCGCGTCTTTCGCTTCCTTGACTCGGCGGCCGCGTTTCACACCGATGGCAAACGTCAGCCAGAAGAAGTCTTCGAAGATCAGACGCAGGTGCGCCGGGCTGCGTGACTGTTCGTAGTCTGACATCGGCGTGTCGGTCGGCGGGAAGTGAATCTCGCGCAACGCTTGCGCGCGGCCGATGAGGCGGATTCGCTGTCGCAGGTCGGCGGGAAGTGTTTCCTCGATCGCCGCGTCGTCGAGGTGGGCCAGGGTGGCGTGCAAGATCTCTCGCACGCGTTTCGAGTTGAATTCGCCGAGTTTGCGATACACCGGCACACGACGCGCAACGTGGATCGCGGCCAGTGAAGGATCGGGAACGTTTTCCTCGACCTGTTCGGGATCGGGTTCGACGACGGGCGCGTTATCCTGTTCCGGAACGGCGATGATTTCGAGCTCGTCTGCCGGACGTTGCAAGCGCAGTTTGAAAGCGTGACGGCGTGGTTCCAACTCCCAGCGGCCGAACGTAATGAAGCGTGTTCCGCGAACGAGCCTGGCGGTGTAGTACTTGATGATGTCGTAAGCGCGCCGGCCCGAGACGAACCACCAAACGACGACGTCGCGTCCGGTTCTACCGGCGTCCGCGGCGGCGACTTCGAAGATGTATAGTCTGGCTCTGCCGCCGAAGTTGCTCTTGCCGCGCACCGGATAACCGTGCGCGTGAGTTACAGTAAGATCGAGCGACGCTTCGAGGCCGTCTTGCAGATCGCGAATGGCGGCTGTGCGAGAGCGATCCTCGTAACGCATCGGGAGATAGGTGAGTAGGTCTTCGACAGTGACCTCCGCCACCTTTCGCTTGTGGACCTGCGAGGCGAGCGCGGACGCGAGTTTGCGTGAAGGATTCTCACCTAGCCGGGCGATGCGAAACTTGTGAAGATCCTCAACCGGCGTGTCGAGGGAGATGGCGCTGGGCATCGCCGGGATCATAGCATAGCGGTCGATGCGAGACGGCGATGCGAGGATGCGGAGATGCGGGGACGGGGAGAAGGGGAGATGTGGTGAAACGGAGATCTCCGCTTCACCCTTTCCCCGCTTCTCCCCCTCCTTCGCAGCACCGGCTGCGCCGCACGGATCGCACGAATAAGGGAGGGTGGCATGGCAAACGAGAACGTTTCGGATATCACGCGTGACGCATTGAAGGAGTTGCGTCAGGGATTGTTGCGGCTGCACAAGACACTGCTCGATCTCGAGCGGCGAGGATACGAGCGGGCACGCGGGAGGATTGGAAATAGTTACGAGGTTTTGCAGTTGGTCCTGAAAGATCCTTGGTTCGATTGGCTGCACCGGCTGTCGGAACTGATCGTCCAAATTGACGAGACGCTGGATACTCGCGATCCTGACCAACCGACCACTGAAGAAGACGCCAACGCCCTCGTGGCGCGCGCGAAGAGTCTGCTTGCGCCATCGGAAACCGGAAGCGAGTTTCAGAAGAATTATTTTCTCGCATTGCAGCAGTCGCCTGACGTCGTGCTGCTGCATGCGGAGATGATGAGGTTATTAGGGAAAAAGGATTAGCCGAAGATATCGCGAACTTTATCCACCAGCTTCTTATCCGCGAGATCCGTGGTTTCGACTTCGGCCAACTGTTCGAGCAGCTTGCGCTGTTCGCGCGTCAAGCTCGTCGGCGTCATCACGGTTACTGAAACGAACATATCGCCACGGCCGCGTCCGCCAAGCGCGGGCATTCCCTTCCCGCGCAAACGAAACACCGTGCCCGTCTGAGTGCCCATCGGGATCTTCAGCTTCTCTTCGCCGTCGATGAGCGTCTTGACGGAGAGATCAGCGCCGAGTGCGGCCTGCGCAAACGTGATCGGCACCGCCTGATACAGGTTGTTTGCCTGTCGCTCGAACTGAGCATGTTCGGAAACGTGGATCACGACGTAGAGATCGCCGGCTGCACCGCCCTGCGTTCCCGCTTCGCCTTCACCCGGCACGCGCAATCGCGATCCGGTCTCGACGCCCGCCGGAATCTTGACCTCCATCTGCTTCTCGCGTTCGACACGTCCCGCGCCGTTACACGCCGTACACGGGTTCTTCACGATACGCCCGGCGCCACGACACGCGTGACACGTGCGTGCAACTGAGAAGAAGCCCTGTTGATAACGGACCTGTCCAGTGCCGTTGCACGTCGTGCAGGTCTCCGGCTGCGTGCCTGCCGCAGCGCCCGAACCCTTACAAGTGTCGCAACCTTCCAGACGCGGAATGCGCAACTGCGCCGTCATGCCGTTGGCGGCGTCTTCGAGCGTGATTTCGAGATCGTAACGAAGATCCGCGCCGCGTTGAGCTGCCGAGCGGCGTGTACCACCGCGGCCGCTGCCAAACACATCGCCGAACCCAAACAGATCGCCGAGGATGTCTTCGATGCCACCGAAACCGGGTGCGCCCCACGAACCGGCGCCGGCGCTGCTCGACACGCCCGCATGGCCGAAACGGTCGTAACGTTTCCGCTGTTCGGCGTTCGACAACACACCATAAGCCTCGGCGGCTTCCTTGAACTTCTCTTCCGCAGTTTTATCGTTGGGATTTTTATCAGGATGGTACTTGATCGCGAGACGCCGGTAGGCTGTCTTCAGCTCCTGCTCAGTGGCCGTACGGCTCACGCCCAGCACTTCATAATAGTCACGCTTACTCATTCAGCCTTCAATAACCTCTTCAGCTCGCCATTGGTCTTAGGACTTAGGACTTAGGACTTAGGTCTTAGGACTTTGGCTCTGTACCAAGACCTAAAACCAAAGACCTAAGACCTCATGGGAAATATTTACACTTCGCTGGTGGTCGCATCCGGATTCAGCATTGCGTTTGTGAGTTGCCCTGCGACCCGTTCCAATTTGGTCATTACCATTTTGATCTCGTCAAGCTTCTCTGAGCTTCCCGCGGCCTCCGCATCCTTGAAGACAGTTTCCGCGTTCGCCTGGTCGGTCTCCGAAAGCAGACCGCCGTACTCAGTAAACGACTTCTTCGTGTTTCTGAGCAAGGACTCGAGCTTCGTTTTCAGCAGGAGCACTTCCTTGGCCGCGCGATCGCTGTCGGCGAAGTCTTCAGCTTCGTGGATAAGGCGATCGATCTCGTCGGGCGACAGACCAGACGTCGGCGTGATCCGCATCTGCTGTTCGCGCCCGGTGGTCTTGTCCTGCGCCGACACCGACACGATGCCGTTGCCGTCGACTTCAAACGAGACTTCAATCTGCGGCACGCCGCGCGGGTTCGGCGGAATCCCGACCAGCTCGAACTTCCCGAGCGAACGGTTGCCCTGCGCGATCTCACGCTCGCCCTGCAAAACGTGAATCTCAACGGATGACTGATTATCGACAACGGTTGTAAACGTCAGGCTGTTGCGCAGCGGGATCGTGGAGTTGCGCTCGATGATCTTCGTGAACAAACCGCCGCGCGTCTCCAGACCCAGACTCAGCGGCAACACGTCGAGCAGCACGATGTCTTTGACTTCCCCGTTCAGCACGCCGCCCTGAATCGCAGCGCCCATCGCCACGACTTCATCGGGGTTGATCTCAGCCGACGGCTTGCGTCCGAAGATCTTCTCAACGGTGCGTTGGACGATCGGCGAGCGCGTCTGCCCGCCGACGAGGATCACTTTGTGAATGTCGGACGGTTGCAGGTTCGCGTCTTTCAGCGCCGTCTGACACGGCTCGACAGTCTGTTCGACGAGATCTTCCACCAGCGTTTCGAACTGCTGCCGCGTCAGGTTCTTATTGAAATGCTTCGGCCCGGTTGCATCAGCGGCGATGAACGGCAAGTTGATGTTGGTTTCGAGCGACGATGAAAGGTCGCACTTGGCGCGTTCCGCGACTTCCTTCAGACGTTGCAGCGCGAGGCGATCCTGGCGCAGGTTGATGCCCGTGTCTTCATGAAACTGGTCCGCCATCCAGCTCATGATCCGCTCGTCGAAATCTTCGCCGCCAAGGAACGTGTTTCCCGACGTCGACAGCACTTCGAAAACCCCATCGTTCATTTCCAGGATCGAGATGTCGAATGTGCCGCCGCCGAGATCGTAAACCGCGATCCGTTCGACGTCCGCTTTTCCCTGGCCGTACGCGAGCGCCGCGGCCGTCGGCTCGTTGATGATGCGGTCGACTTTCAGTCCGGCGATCTTGCCGGCGTCTTTAGTCGCCTGGCGTTGCGTGTCGTCGAAATAGGCTGGGACAGTGATGATGGCATCGGTCACCGGCTCGCCGAGAAACTCTTCCGCGGCTGCCTTCAAACGCTGCAACACGATACCCGACAACTCCGGCGGACTGTACTTGCGTCCCTGCACGCTGACTCGCGCATCACCATTCGGCGAATCGACGATCTCGAACGCCGACGTCTCGCGCATCCGCGCGACTTCCGGCGAACTGAATTTCCGTCCGATCAAACGCTTGACGGCATAGACAGTATTCGCCGCATTCGTAACGGCCTGGCGCTTGGCGATCTGACCGACGAGCCGTTCGCCTTTGTCAGTGAAACCGACGACACTCGGCGTCGTACGGCCGCCTTCTTTGTTCGGCACGATCTGCACCGCGCCGCCCTCGAGAACCGAGACGCAGCAGTTGGTCGTGCCCAAATCTATGCCGATTGCTTTTCCCATCGAGCTACTTTCGAGTCGAGACTTTCACTAGCGCCGGGCGAATCAGTTTGTCGCCGATCTTGTAACCGCTGCGAATCTCCTGAATCACAGTGTCAGGTTCGTGCTCGTCTGTGGCTTCAGTTACAACTGCCTCGTGGAGATGCGGATTGAACGGTGTGCCGACTGCCTCAATGGGCTTGACGCCAAACGCGTCGAGCACGCCGTTGAGCTGTTTCCAGATTAGATCGACGCCGCTCAGGAAATGACGAAACTCGTCAGATTCGGCAGCCTCGACGGATGCCTCGGTATCCAGCGCACGCTTGAGATTGTCCGACACGGGCAACAGCTTCGCCGCGATGTCGGCGACGACGCGGTTGTACGTCTCGCTTCGTTCGCGATCCACGCGCTTGCGATAGTTTTCAAAGTCCGCCTGACGGCGCGCGAGACTGTTTTTCAGCTCGGCGTTTTCCGCCTCGACTCGCTTCAGTTCGGAGCGCGTCGCGATCAGTTCCGCCGTGTCAGGCCCGCCGACGACTTCTTCCGGCTCCAGATCGGCGAGCCCGAGATCGGGTTCCGTTGTCAGTTGAGCTTCGCTCTCGGATGAAAGACCTTCATCTTCGATATCGGGGTCTCGTCTGTCCATGTCGTCGGGAGATTCGCTCTCACTTTCAGCGTCGCTGAACTTGATTGGGATGCGGAACGCGCGCTTGTCTTTCCTGTCGAATGTCATTAGGAAGGGTCGGAATCTCCGCGAGTTTACCGTGCGGTTTGCTCGCCGAGGCGCTGCTCTATCAACCGCGCCATGTAGTTTACCATAGCCATTATCCGTGCATATTCAATTCTCATGGGCCCAACAACGCCGAGAGTGCCGATGCTTTCGTTGGATCCGATGCGGTAAGGCGCGGTGATGAGGGCGCAGTCGCGCATCGAACTTGCCAGGTGTTCGCGGCCGATGGTTACATGCACGTCGCCGGGGTAAGTTGGCGACTCGTGAACACACTCGTTGAGAATTTTGATCAGCCGCGACTTCTCTTCGAACATGCGAAACAGGTCGCGCATGCGTTCGATGTCGTCGAAGTCAGGCTTCGTCAGAATGTTGGAAGCTCCGTCGACGTAGACTTCGCCCGTCGTCTCCTCGCCTTCGAGACTTCGCTCGCACAGCAGCACCGCGGTCTGCAGCAGTTTGTCGTAGAGCGCTTTCTCTTCCGTCATCAACTCCACGATCTCGGCGCGGATCGTCGCAAGGCTCTTGCCGTGAAACTCGAGGTTCAAGTAGTTGGCCGTGCGATCGAGCTCGTCTTGCGTGAAGTCGTCCAACGTCCTGATGACTTTGTTGTGAATGATGCCTGAGACGGCAACGAGCACGACGAGGATTCGCTTGTCGGGAAGCTGCACGAACTCGATGTGCTTGAGACGGTTCTCCGCGAGCGACGGCGAGACGACGATGCCGACGTTCTGCGACAACGCCGACAACACGTGCGACGCAGTCTCCATCAAGCGATCAGGCGACGACGCGGCGTCGATGTCGTGGGCTGCAAACAGGTGATCGATGGCTTTCAGATCGCCGCGCGAGAGGCGTGTGTCGCCGAGCATGTTGTCGACGTAGTAACGATAGCCTTTGTCGGTTGGTACGCGGCCGGCTGATGTGTGCGGTTGATCGACGAAGCCGGCCTCTTCCAGGTTACCCATCACGTTGCGAATCGTCGCCGGGCTCCAGCCGTAACCATGCGCGAAACGATCCGACAGCACGCGCGAGCCGACGGCTTCGCCGGTGACCAAATGCTCCTTGATCAGGGCGGCAAGCAGCACTTCGGCGCGCGAGTCGAGCGCTGATATGTCACTGTGCTGAAGATTTGAGGCTCGCCGAGGCATAAATTACAAAAGCCTGAGCAGTATACAGTTAATTCCGTGTTTCGTTAAATCGGTGTTCCTGTGAGCGTTGCGTGAGCTAAGTGTTACGGATACCTTCAGAACGCGGATAGGAGCCCCGAGGCTTGACCCGCCGCGCTCCCGGTCTTTAAGATTACGCCGCTGGAGTTCAAAAAACCTGGTCACGCCCTGCGTCACTCGGTCCGGTCACAAAACTTACTCCTTTCGATTGCCGGTTAGGCGTTCTGTCCCCCGACCAGAGGTTTGTAACTACCGTAGGCACCCGCATGAACGACGTAGCAAAGTATTTCGCGGACGCGTTCCGTTACATGGGCGGCCACCGTGGTGTGCCGGCCATCGAAGTGCGTTTTTACCCGTACGCGGGCCTGCGACACACGATTCGGCTGCGCTCGGGGCGGGTTTATGTCCGGCTTTCAGACATTTGCAAGGATTCGCCGCCCGACGTTTTGCGCGCGCTGGCCTGGATTCTGGTGGCGCGCCTGCTCGGAAAGCGAGTGCCGACGATTCACGACCGCGTTTACCGGGACTATTCTTTAACTCCAGCCGTCATGCGTTCGTCCGATCTGGCGCGGCGAGGCCGTGGACGCAAGATGATCTCCTCGGCGCACGGCGAGGTTTACGATCTCGACCGAATGTTCACAAAACTGAACCGCCGCTACTTCGACGGACAGTTGGAGAAACCGATCCTGACGTGGTCGCAGCGCCGGACGCGCAGCATCCTCGGTCATCACGATCACATTTACGACAGCATCACGATCAGCAAGACGCTGGATTCTAAGGACGTTCCGGAGTGGTTCGTGGAGTACATCCTGTATCACGAGATGCTCCACATCAAGCATCCGGCACGATTGATCAAGGGCCGCCGCTACTATCACACCAGCGCATTTCGGCTCGATGAGCGCAAGTTTCCCTATTACGAGGACGCGCAGCGATGGCTCGAGCGTCTCGCTCGCCTGCGAAGAGTTCCCCGGGCGCGCGCGGCCTGACTTAACGGAACTATCATTTCCGGTAGGCGTTTATTCAAATCGAGGTAGGTGGGCTCCTCAAGAGAGGGCGGTCACAGTCAGGACGAAAATCCGGACAAGCCGCCCTTTTAAATGGTCATTGACCTATTCGCCCCACATCGGTAACATACGCAAACCCCAAATCAAGTTTTCAAAGCCCCGACGGATTGTCTCAAACAAGGAGGGATAACTATGCCCAGCCGCCTGCACCTCTCCCGATACAACTGCGTTCGAACCTTCGCGATTGTCGCTTTCAGTCTTGCTGCCTTTGCTACCGTACATGCCGATCCAATAACCGTCAGTGGAAACATGATGGTCACCAACGGACTCTTTGGTCCGACTTTGACCGCGAACCTTTCAGGCACAAATTTCTCGGCAAGTATCACTGATTTTGGCGGAGCTGACCATTTTGGCGCTTTCGGTATCGCGCCTTGCAGCCGGTCCATCGGATCGTTACTTGGGCCCTGCACGACCGCCGACAACGGCTATGACGGGGTCGGTGAGTTTCACGGTCCGGTCACCTTCAACGGAATTAGTTTCAACAGCGGTGTGGTCGATAACCTGAATATCCAGATCTTCAGCCCCACCTTTGTCATCCCGCCAGAACTCTTAGATGACGCAGCGGTTCTAATCACAGCTCCATTCACCTTGACGGGACTCGGCGCCGGGCCGGCGTTGGGCGTCGAAACGATAAACCTGACAGGACAGGGAACGGTGGTATTACTCCTGACCAGACAAACCGTCGGCGGAGTTACGGGCCTGTTTCTCGAGCGTGCGGATTACACTCTTGGTCCCACCGTGTCGGAGGTAACGATTCAATCCGTACCCGAGCCTACGACGATGGTGCTCTTCCTGACTGGCCTGGCCGGCGCGGCAGTTCGCTTCAGGCATAGTTTGCGATCCCGCCGATAGTCGTCTATGCGGGCGCCAGCGTGAGTCTATTTGGCCACTAGACAACGCCGCGGCGCCCTCGTTAGACTACCCACTTTGCAAAGCACGCCCTACCCTTATCTACGGAGACTTCTGTTTTATGGCTATTCCTGCAACTCAGATTCGACGCGGCATGGTTATCGTTTTCGAAGGCCAGCCGTGCAAAGTCGTCGAATTCCGACACCATACGCCGGGCAATCTGCGGGCGATGGTACAAACCAAGCTGCGAAATATTCGTACCGGCTCTTCCTTTGAACATCGCTTCCGTTCCGCTGATACCGTGGACCGCGCCTCGCTCGAGCAGCACGAGATGGAGTACCTCTACTCCGACGGCTCGCACCACCACTTCATGAACACCGAAAACTACGAACAGATCGCCCTGAGTGAAGAAGATCTCGGCGACGCAGCCCAGTGGCTCACGCCCGGACTCAAGCTTCAGGCGGAGTTTTACGAAGGCGCGCCGATAGGAATCGATCTTCCGCCGTCGATGGAGTTGACTGTTACGCAGACTGAACCGACGCTGAAGAGCGCGACCGTTTCTAACGTGAACAAGCCCGCGACGCTCGAAAACGGCGTTACGATTTCGGTGCCGCCGTTTATCAACGAAGGCGACCGAATCCGCGTCGATCCGACCGAAGGACGATATATCGAGCGGGCAAAGTAGGTTTTTGGTCTTAGGTCTTTGGTCTTTGTGTTTAGTACCAAGCACAAAGACCCAAGACCAAAGACCCAAGTCCAACCACAATGTACTTGGCTTACAGCCTTCTGTTATCGCTCGGTCTTCTCGTTCTAATACCTCACTTCCTGTTTCAAGCGTTGGCGCACGGCAAATACGTCGAGGGTTTGCGCCAACGCTTTGGTTTCCTTCCGCCAGTCGATCGGCATCCCGTGATCTGGCTGCACTGCGTTTCCGTTGGCGAGACGCAGGCGGCACGCCCGTTAGTTGAACGCATAAAACGCGAGTTTCCGCATCACGCGCTCGTCGTCTCCACCATCACACTCACCGGACAGAAACTGGCGCGCGACGTCTTCGGCAAGCACGCGCACCGCATCTTCTACTTTCCATTCGACTGGCGCTGGACGGCACGACGCGCCTTGCGAACGGTCAATCCCGACGCCGTCCTGATCATGGAAACGGAGCTGTGGCCCAACTTCCTTCGGGAGTGCAATGCGCGCGCGGTTCCGGTGGCGCTGGTGAACGGACGCATATCGCGGCAGTCGTTTCGGCGTTACTCGTTGATCAAGTTCTTTCTCCGCCGGATGCTGCGGTCTTTGGCTCTTGCGGTGATGCAGTCTGAACTGGATGCCAGCCGTCTGCGCGACTTGGGCATGCCGCCCGAGAGACTCCACACAGCGGGAAACCTGAAGTTCGACGCCGGCGCTGTTTCTTCAGCGGCTGATAAGACGGCGGAGATCCGCGACCGGTTTGCGTTGAGCTCCGGCGTCCCGCTGATTCTCGCCGCGAGCACGCACGCGCCGGAAGAGAAGATTCTGCTCGAAAGCTTCAAACAGCCTAATAAACAGCTCGAGGGGCGGGCGAGATTGATGCTCGCGCCGCGCCATCCTGAACGCTTTCAGGAAGTCGCTTCGCTGGTGCGTGAATCAGGACTGACCTGGGCCAGAAGAACCAATGCACCGGAGGCGACGGACGCGACCGCCAGCGTGATCCTGCTCGACACGATTGGCGAGTTGCCGGCGACCTATGCGCTCGCCGCGGTCGTGTTCGTCGGCGGCAGCATCGTCGACCGTGGCGGTCACAACGTGCTCGAACCCGCCGCCGCAGGCGTACCCGTCGTGACCGGCGCGCACACGCACAACTTCAACGCCATCGTCGATCTGCTGAATGAAGCTGACGCGATCGTTCAGTTGCCGCCGCTGCCGGACGCCGCAGCATCCTTCGAGCTCGCCAGAGTGTTCGAGGAGTTGCTCGCAAATCCTGACCGGCGGACGGAGCTCGCCGCGCGCGCGAAACAGCTCGTCATCGACAATCAGGGCGCGGCTGAAAGAACCATCAAACTGATCGCGCCCTTGCTGTCGTTGAAACAGCCCGATCGCTCGCAGTCAAATTCCCTTCTCGCCGCCAACGCTCAGACTTCATGAAGTCGCTGATTCTTCCGCCGCTGAGCGCTTTGTACGGCGCAGTCACGCGCACGCGCCTGTCGCTGTATCGCCGCGGAACCTTTCACTCGATAAAACTCGATCGTCCCGTCATTAGCGTCGGCAACATCACGAGCGGGGGAACGGGCAAGACGCCGCTCGTCGAATGGATCGCGCGTACGCTTGCCGCCGAGGGCAAGAAGGTCTGCATCCTGACGCGCGGTTACGGCCGCGATAATCCGGATCGACAAATTGTCGTTTCAGATGGAAATAATGTGCTGGCGAGCCCTTCAGAAGCCGGCGACGAACCGTTTTTGCTGGCGACGAACCTCGTCGGCGTGGCGGCCGTAATCAGTAACGCCGATCGCGTCGAAGCAGCCCGCGGCGCTATAAAGCACCTCGGCACGGACTGCTTCGTTCTCGACGATGGCTTCCAGCACCTGCGTGTGCAGCGCGACCTGAACATCGTGACCATCGACGCGACCAGTCCGTGGGGCGGCGGACACCTGCTCCCGTACGGTCATTTGCGCGAACCTCTCAGCGGTCTCAGCCGCGCCGATTGCGTCGTCATCACGCGGACCGATCAAGCGACCAACGTCCACAACCTTCGCGACGAGATCCGTCACTACACAGCGAACGTTCCGATATTCAATTCAAGAATGCGCGTTAAAAATCCACCAGCAGCAATGCCGTCTCCAGTGGCGGCGTTCTGCGCCATCGGCAATCCACGCTCTTTCTTCAATCAGCTTCCAGACGTCGTTCTCGAGAAAACCTTTCCCGACCATCATCGCTATTCCCAATCCGACGTCGACTCACTAATCGACGCCGCTAGACGCGCGGGCGCCAGGAGTCTCATCACGACCGCGAAAGACGCAGTCAAACTCCACTCCATCTCGTTCTCACTTCCGTATTTCGTCCTGGAGATCGAACCGGAGATCGAAAACGAAGCAGATCTGATTCGCCTGATTCTTAATTCGGTGAAGGAGTAGGAGCAGGCGCCGGTGGTTTCGTCGCCGACGGCGTCGGCACAGGCACGTTCTCGGGTACGACGCTGCGAGTCGGCTCCGGCAACGGCGGCGCTTTGCGATTACTGTTCGCGTTCGTATTCGCGTTCGTATTCGCGTTCGTGTTGCTGTTGGCGTTCTCGTTCACGTTCGCGGCCGGGCTGACGTCTTCGATCGGCGTCGCTACCTGTTCGGCGTTCGCGTTTGGCGAAGCGTTTACGTTAGCGGAAGGGTTGACGGAGCCGCCCGAAGGCAGTCCTTGTTCGGCTTTACCCGTCGGCGGTGGCGTGGGTTGGACTGGCTGACTGTTTGGATCGGCCGCAAGCGTTTGCGTCGTGTTGGTGTTGGCGTTCGTGTTGGGAACGCTCGGGTTCCTCGTGAATGCGTAGATGGCCGCAAAGATCACGAGTAACGCGACGGCCGAAGGAATCAATATCTTCCACGGATTGAAACTGCCACTGACCGGCGCCACGGCGGGTTGAACCGGAACAGTCACGGGCGCGCGCCGAGGTGTTGCCGCGGCGGGCGGAGCGGCGGCGGGATACACCTCTCGCGGTCTCACTACCGTGACTTCATCGTCGACGTTGTGACCGCCAGTGGAAACGCTGCCGGTTTGGTCAGTCGTACGGGCCGGCGGCGGCACGGGAACAGGGACGATCATGCCGGACGCGATCGTCAGGTCCTCAATCAACTCCGAAACGTGCTGATAACGATTGTCCGGCACCTTCGCCATCGCGCGCGCAACCACTCGGCCCACCGGCGGCGGGACATCAGGTCGCTCTTCCAGGACCGACGGCACAGGATCCTGAAGGTGCTTCATCATCACTATCGTCGCCGAGTCGCCGGAGAAAGGGACGTGACCGACGAGCATCTCGAACAGAATCACACCGAGCGAGTAAATATCGGAACGGGCGTCAATCTCTGAATCCTGCGAGCATTGTTCAGGCGACATGTACTGCGGCGTGCCGATCACGAGGTTCGGCGCCGTCAACCCGCCATCAAAGGCTCCATCAGGCTCGTTGATCTTCGCGATGCCGAAGTCGAGCACTTTCGCGTAGTCGCCGACGGTGGTCGTGTCGAGCAACATGATGTTGTCGCTCTTCAGATCGCGATGCACGACTCCCTGTGCGTGCGCGGCGGCAAGTGCGTCTCCGACCTGGCGCGTGATCTCGACGATCCGCTGCAACGGCAATGGACCATCGTCTCGGATCACCTGTTTGAGCGTCCTGCCGCTCAAGTATTCCATCACGAGAAAGACGGTGCCGTTATCGTCTTCGCCGAAGTCTGTGACGCTCAGTGCATTCGGATGGGAGATACGGGACGCGGCGCGTGCTTCGCGCGAGAAGCGGGCGACGATCTTTTCGTCGGCGGCGAGCGAGGGGCGCAGCACTTTGATGGCGACAGTCTTGTCCATCAGCACGTGCGTGCCCTGGTAGACGCTGCCCATGCCGCCTGAGTCGAGGCGCTTGTCGATGCGGTATTTTCCGGCGAGGATGGTGCCGACGAGTGCGTCGTCAGTCGTTTCGAGCGCGACGCCGTCGTTAGGACACAGCGTCGTCGCGTCAGAATATTCAACTCCGCACTTCGGACATTGTTTCATCGGTTTGCAGCGCCTCGATTATTCCATCCGGGTAACGTCGGGTCAACAAAGAGGCGGGCGAGAGAGGGTAAATCTCTCGCCCGCACTAACAGAAACGCTTTGATTCTAACCTATTCGGTTAAGTTGCAGTTCCCTTAACCACCGCAAATACCACTAGCAGCGCGAACAGCACCAGCGACTCGATCAGCGCCAGGCCAAGAATCATCATCGTTTGGATACGGCCGGCAGCGCCCGGATTCCGGGCCGCGCCTTCACAGGCCGCCGCGCCAATGCGCGACTGTCCGAGAGCACCGCCCAGCACGGCGATAGCGAACCCGATGCCGGCGGCGATCGCGCGGTACTTGTTCACGGAAAACGCATTGTCGGGGCCGGCAGCCTCGGCTTGCGCAAACGCAGTCATCGCGCTCATGAGAACGGCGACGACGACGAACAGGAGCATTCTGAATTTGCCCATAGTTCCTCCCTCAATCTAGTTTTGGATTGCTCCTGGACCACATCGCGGGCTCGCACGAGGCGCTTATAATTTCGCCTGCATCCGGTATCCACCGCCCCTCTTACAACGGCGCTCCTGCGATACAGACACGACCTGCTTCAAAAACCGAAGCTTATGACGATGCCTGGTGCTTACAGAGTGTGGCTTGAAAGCAACCTACTCAACTTGCGCGGCAACGTGTGCGGACCTCTGCCCGCATCGCTCACCACGCGCCTGGATAAAGCCGCTTAAGTTAAAACCGGTGCGATCATCTCGTCGCCCTCGTCGTGCCCGTGCTCGCCATGGGCATGCGGCGCGTGCGAAACCTCGCTGATGTAAAGCTGCGACAGCAGTATGAAAACGAATGTCTGAATCAAGGCCACGAAGACGCTCAACGGCATCAACAGTATCGGCGCAAACCAGGTGTACGGCGGCGCGAGGCCGGACAACGTCACCATCACTTGCTCGTCCGCGAACAGGTTTCCGAATAGACGAATGCCGAGCGAGAACGGACGAATCAGGTTACTGATCAACTCGATCGGGAAGATCAGCCACGCGATCCACCAGACTGGTCCACCAAGGTGCTTCAAATGCGCGATGATCCCGTTCTCGCTGATGCCGATGTAGTTGTAATAAAGAAACGAGGCCAGGCCGAGAGCGAACGTGACGCTCGTCGCCGAGGTAGGGCTCATGAATAGCGGGAAGAGCCCCATCAGGTTCGACACCAGGATCACCGTCGCGAACGTCATCACGACCGGGAAGTACTTCAAACCGTGCGGCCCAATGATGTCCTCCACCATGTTTCGCACAGCCAGCACGCTGACTTCGAGCGTCTGCTGGCCGCCGCCCGGCGCCGATTCCGATAACTTCCCCTTCAGGATCCAGATGATCACGACGCTCAGGATGCAGGCGATGAAGAACATCACCGTATACCACGGTATCGCGTTCTCGGCGGTGTATGGTCCGAACGCGGCTTCGGGCGTCGAGCCGAAGTAGCCCAGTACTCTGTCCCAGACAGGTTTGGTGTACTTCAGTTCGAAATGAAGCGCGTACTCGCCAAACCAATCGTTAACAAGCTGTACAATGATCGGTGTGTGCTCGGCCGCTTCTTCCCCGTGTTCGGCTGCTTCTGCGAACCAAAACATCAACTGATTTCCTCTCGCTGGATGATTGCGAAATAAAACTCTCGTATTGCTTCAACGAAGATTGCTACGACAAATGTCGACATGCCCGCCAGGACCGCGGTCAGCGACAACAGATCGAGTTGGTAAAGCGAAAACACGACCCCGGCAATTACGACGTAACGAAGTATGAACTGGATCAACTGCAACTTCTGCGGACCGCCGCCGATCGACACTTCAATCGCCGCCGCTGCGGACTGTTTGAGCCAGCGATGACTGAACAACGCCAGCAGTCCACCGACGAGCAGGCCGGTCGTGAATCGCCATGGCCCAACGACGGCAGACACAGCGACACTGACGCCGGTGGCAATCGCCATCGTCCGAAAAACCCGCAAGTTGAGGGCATTGCTTGAAGAATCGGCCATTAGCAAAGCCGCTGATTTTAAGTTAATACGTCTTAGAACTCAAACGGACAAATTCGAACAGACCGGCCGCGGATCCGAGCACGATCCCGCCGATGAGGCACCACGGCTGTGTGTTTAGCCACTTGTCCAGGAACCAGCCCAGGCCCGTAAACCCGGCGACGGTGATAAAGAGCGTGAATCCGGCAGCGTAGGCAAAACCGGCCTTCAGGTTCTCCTCGGGATCCGGCTTCGATGATTTCGATGGCCCCGTCTCGTCAGGCATCGTTTTGCATCAACCCTCTCATTCTCACCCGGCTTCAGCCGGGTGTAATGCAAGACCGTTTCTGGGAAACCGTTTAAACGGTTTCCTGATCGCTCGCGGCTGTAGCACCGGGCTAAAGCCCGGTGAGAATGAGAGGGTGCTTGCGGTCATGCTTGCGGTCAGCCGTTGTGCATCGTTCACCAACTCTCGCGGGTGAGAAAGTTTTTGGGAACCTCGTAGAGCAAGGCGCGGCGCGAGTGGCGCATGGAGTCGTGAATGAAACAGACGTGAGTGCACCAGCACGACTTGCCCCCGTCGATCGCCGCAAGTTCTGTGTCGCGAGCGTGAGCGGACCAGAGCGCGCCGAAGTCGTAATCAAAGTCGCCGAGCGTGGCAAACTTCTCGCGCAGCTCGCACGCGCGGACGTCGCCGTTGTAATCGATGACGGCCGTCGTCTCGCCTGCCGTGCAGGGAAACGGCCACGGCGTCGGCTCGCGGAAGTTTGCGTGCTGCGTGCGATAGTGCGTCGTGATCGTCCCGACGTAAGCGGCGGTCTTGACAAAGCGCTTGCTCGCATCATCAGCGGCAAACATGCGATCGCCGTAGCGCTTCGTCAGCTTCGCGGCGTGCGCGTACATCACCGGCAACACCTCGGCCGGCACTTGTTTGATCGAGTCCCCGACGAGCGTCTCGCCGCGGATGATGTTGAAGTACTGTCCATCGAGCTTGTAATTCGCCCACATGAACTCGGAGAGCATCTCGATCTCCGTGTAGTTCGCCGCACAGACGACAGTATTGACGTTCAAGCGAAAGCGATCGGTGTATTTCGACTTCAGCGGATACAGCGACTCGATACAGTCGAGCGCCTTCTGCCAGTTGCCGGGCACGCCGCGAATGCGATCGTGAGTCTCGCCATAACCGTCGAGCGCCACGTTGAGATAAAGAT
Organism: Acidobacteriota bacterium; assembly: GCA_046732935.1. Taxonomy (GTDB): domain Bacteria; phylum Acidobacteriota; class Blastocatellia; order Pyrinomonadales; family Pyrinomonadaceae; genus PSRF01. The sequence continues at coordinate 135,940 of JBKPOC010000023.1, forward strand.
CGATCCCGGGATTATTGCCGAGCGCGCGATCGACAGTCTCAAAGACGCGCGACTTGATTAGCCCGTTAGTGGCAATGATGACGCGGTTGACGCCGTTGTTTCTGACGAACAGATCGATCACGTCTGAAACGTCGGCGCGCAACGTCGGTTCGCCGCCGGAGAGCCAAAGGTCCGTGATCGGCGGCATCGTTTGCGACACCTTCTCGAGTTGCGCAAACGTCAGGTCGCCCGGCTGGTTCAACTCCGCGTGATAGAAGCACGTCTGGCAAAGCGCGTTGCAGCGTGAAGTGACAAACAGTATGACCGTGCCGAGACGTTTCTCGCGTTTCGACGAGCGCAAAAGCTGCACAAATTGGACCGCTTTATTCATTGCAAAGGCTCGCGCGAGATAATGACAGCTTCACTTGCCGATTTCAATTCATACGTAATTCCGCGCCATTTGATACGGCGCGAGAAGCCCGCCACGATCGTGTTGTAGAAATACAGGAGCGAAGCAAACGGCCACAGGAACATATGCGCCCACAGATCGCGATTTATCCGCGGACCACTGACCGCGCGCCAGCGAATGAAACTCTTCGCGGCGCCGAGCAGAAACAGGATTCCCAATACAACAGCCACCCAACCGTTTACGAGCAACAGAACGATGCCGCCAAAGAAGACGATACAAAACAACCCTGATCCGAGCATCAGCGGCAGCCACAGATGCGGCGCATAGACGCGCGTGATCTTTACCTGTCTCGTCGTGAACTCCAGCAACTCGCGAAAACCGCAGTCGCCGATGGACGGCACGAGACAGTTCGGCGTGAAATGAATCGGCAGTTTCGCTTCTTTCAGCACGCGCGTGATCGTGAAATCGTCTGACACTGTCCCCGTCCAATGCCCCACGACGTTCAATCGTTCAAACGTGGCGCGGCGAATGGCAGTCGAGCCGCCCCAACAAAAGTTCTTCTCGCGGTTCTCGCCAAGCGCGGACGCGATCGACGCATTCCAAACGCCGCGCAGACGCGACGCCAGCCCGCCGCGTTCGGGAACAAACCAACGATAACCCGTCGACGCGCCGAGACTTCCATCCGCGAGCGGCTCGACCAGTTTCCTCAACCAATCCGTGTCAGGCCGCGCATCGGTATCCACGAAGACCAGCACTTCACAACGCGGATCGATCTCCTCGACGGCCGCGATCAGGTTATGCACCTTCTGCCCGCTGTTTTTCGCCGGCCCGCTGATTACTGTCTTCGCATTCAGACGTCTTGCAATCTCCAGCGACGGATCTCGCGGATCGTCAAACACGAATAGAACTTCATACTCTGCATAGTTCTGTTCGAGCAGCGGGCGCACGTTCGCCGCAAATCCGGGCTCGAACCCGCGCGTCGGCGCGATCACCGACACGAACGGCCCAAAGTCCCGCAGCGCACGGCTCGTCTCGCGCCGCACGTACGACGCGAAACGACGGCCATTCAAAAGAGACTGAATCCCAAACCAGCAGGCAAGCGCCGCGAGGAAGTAGTAGAGATACACGAGGCGGAACTACCTGAACAACGTTCCGAATGAAGCGACCACCAGGTCCTGTGTGACCTTGATGATCGGGTGCGGATAGACTCCGATCACCAAAACTCCGATCACCGACAGAGCGAGCGCCGTTTGCAGCGCCGGCGAGAGCGCGAGTGGCTTGTTGTCGGCAATGCGATCGCCGAGATACATCACCTTGATGAACCGGAAGTAGTAGTAGAAGGAGACGACGGTGTTGATGATGGCCCAAACGGCGAGCGCGTAGTACCAATACTTATTATCGGCCCTGCCTCGCTGCAACAGCCCACCGAACAGGAAGTACTTGCCGATGAAACCACCCGTCACCGGGAGCCCGCCGAGTGACAGCATGAAGATCGACATCATCGCCGCCATCACCGGCGCCTTCTGCCCGAGTCCGGTCAAGTCGTCGACGTTATCGCCGATGATTCCACGACGACGCAGACTGATGATGATCCCGAACGCGCCCATGTTCATCAGCGTGTAGACGAAGAGATACACGATCAGCCCGATCGTGCCGTAGACGTTGTGCGCAACGAGTCCGAGCAACAGATAACCGGCGTTCGAGATAGACGAGTAGGCGAGCAGGCGTTTCGAATTTTCCTGAGTGACGGCGGCCCAGTTGCCGACCATGATCGTGATTGCGGCTACTAGCCCGAGCAGCGGCGCCCAATCAGCGCGCATGCCGGCGAGCGCTTCGTTGAAGATGCGCCAGTACAACACGAAGCTCGCGGCCTTCGAACCCGTCGAGAGAAACGCTGTGACTGACGTTGGCGCGCCCTCGTAAACGTCCGGCGCCCACATGTGAAACGGCACCGCCGCGACTTTGAAGAACAACCCGGCGCCGAGTGCGATCATGGCCAACAGCAACATCGGCCGCAGGTCGGCCAGTTGATCCTCAACGCCGCCGGGCAGTTGTCCTGCTTGAATCGCGCTGTGGATCTTCGGCACCAGGTCGCTGATGCTGGCGCCGATGTCGCCGAGGTTTGTCGAGCCGGCAATGCCAAACAGCAACGACATACCGTAAAGCAGCACGCCCGACGAGAACGCGCCGAGCAGAAAATACTTCATCGCCGCCTCGTTCGATCGTTTCTCGCGCTTGGTGAACGCCACCAACACGTAGAACGTCAGGGCCATCAATTCGAGGCTGATGTAAAGCGAGATCAGATCGTAACCGCAGGCCATGAACATCATGCCCACGGTCGCGAAGAGAATGAGCGAGTAGTATTCGCCGTGTTGTTCGCCTTCAATATCGAGATAGCGCGTCGAGATCCCGATCGCCAGACCGGCGGCGACTAAAAAGATGGCCTTGAACAACAGCGCGACGCCGTCGATGCGGACCATGCCGTAGAAGCCGTTGAACGGCAGCGACGGTCCCATGTAGTACCACTGTACGCCGAGCGACAGGAAAGCGAGAGCCACGCCGATCAGCGAGAAGTAAGCGGTGAGTTTGCTCTTGCGATAAGGAAGTATGACTTCCATCACGAGCGCGACGCACGCGCACGCCGTAATGATCAACTCAGGCGCGATCAGTTGCAGGTCCCCGACGTTGATAAGCGAAGTGGTGTTGGCTTGAAGAAGGAACATTGTTCTTTGTGCTTATTGGTCTTGGGTCTTGGGTCTTTGGCCTTTGTGTTAGGTCTTGGATCTGTTCATTCGAAGACCAAAGACCAAAGACCAAAGACCAAAGTCCAAAGCTTTACCTCTGCGCGCGTTCAGTCGCCGGCGCGGGCATGCCCGGAATCTCGTAATCGGGCCGCACCTGTTTCACCACCGCGTTGACGGGTTTCTGAATGTACTCGAGAAACGGCTTCGGATAGACGCCGATCCACAGCGCCATGATCATCAACGGGACCATGTAAGCCCACTCGCGAAGGTTCAGATCGGTGAGTCGCTCGTTCTTGGGATTGTCAATCTTGCCGAAGAACATGCGCTGGTAGAGCCACAGGAAGTAGCCCGCATTGAGAATGATTCCGAGCGCGGCCCACGCGGCCCAGTACGGGTTCGCCTCGAACGATCCGCGCAGCGCCAGAAACTCCGAGATGAACACTGCGAGCAGCGGCAGTCCGATTGCCGTCATGACCATGCCGAGAAAGATCGCGGCGTAACCCGGCATCACGTGCGACAGTCCGCCAAACTCCGCGACGTTGCGTGTGTGACGGCGCTCGTAAATGATGCCGACCAGCAGGAACAACGCGCCCGAGTAGATGCCGTGATTGATCATCTGCAAGACACCGCCGTTCACGCCGTTTGGATTGAGCGAGAACAGTCCGAGCATCACCATACCCATCGACGATACAGATGAATAGGCGACGAGCTTCTTCACGTCGCCGTCTTTCTTGACGACGAAGTACATCGCCGCCAGCGCGCCGTAGATGATGCTCACAATCGCGAGAAACACGACGACGGTGCGAACGCCAAATGTGCCGAAGCTGGTGTGCCAACTGCTTTGGTCGCGCGACGCGCCGGGAAACATCGGCAGGTTGAATCGATAAAAACCGTACGTTCCGAGTTTCAGCAGGATGCCGGCAAGGATGACGGATCCGGCGGTCGGCGCCTCGACGTGCGCGTCCGGCAGCCAGGTGTGAAACGGAAACATCGGCACTTTGATCGCGAAGCCCAGCGCGAAGGCGATGAACAGCAGAATCTGAATGTTCATCGGGATGAACGATCCCATCGCCTGCATGTAGATAATGTTAAAGGTACCGATGCCATTTGCAGGAAGACTGTGCGCAACCAACTGCGCGGCCTCGGTGTTGCCTGCCAGCGCATTCACGGTGGCCTGCGATATCGCGCCCGTCACCGATGAGTCCAGCGTCAGGAAGTACATCTTCAAAACGCCGAGCAACATCACGACCGATCCGACCAGCGTGTACAGGAAGAACTTGATTGCCGCGTACAACCGGTTCTCACCGCCCCAGACGCCGATCAGGAAGTACATCGGTACCAGCGAGACTTCGAAGAACAGGTAGAACAGGAAAAGGTCCATCGACGCGAACACGCCGATCACGGCCGTCTGCAACAGCAGCAGCAGGACGTAATACTCTTTCTCTCGCTTCTGAATGTATTCCCACGACGACAGCGCCGCGATCACGCCCAGCAGCGTCGTCAGCACGATCAGCAACACCGCTACGCCGTCGACGCCCATCTGGTAACGCGCGCCGATGACGGGTATCCACTGATGGTCCTCGAGGAACTGCATGCCGCCGATCTCGCGGTTGTATTTCAACAGCCACAACGATGCGATGAAGTCGAGCGCAAACCAGGCCGTGGCAAACTTCTTAATCAGACTGGACTGGTCCTTCTTCATGAGCACGAGTATGAGGATCGCGCCCACGGCGGGCAGCCAGGTGATGAATGAGAGAATGTAATTGTCCATATCGGATCCGTGTTATCAGAAAATATCGCGCGCAAAGAAAAGCACTACAGCGATCATTAAACCCAACACCATCACCAGCGCATAGTTTTGCGTGAATCCCGTCTGCGCGGCGCGGAACAACGGCGACATCAAACGCTTGATGAAAGCCGCGATCGTATTGACGATTCCATCGACGAGATACTTATCGATCGCGCCCACAACCTGGCTGAGCCCGCGGCCCAGTGCAGCAAGACCGTTGACGATGCCGTCGACGAAACGCGAGTCGAACGCGAAGACAGCGCGCGCGGCGTCCATGGTGCGTCGCGTGACGGCCCAACCGTAGAACTCGTCAACCCAGAACTTGTTGTAACTCGCCTGATAGAGCGGGCGCAGGCGCTGCGCCCAAATATTGGGAAGTCTCGGATTCTTGAGATAGAAGAACCAGCCCAAAGCCATGCCGATGCCGGCGGCGACGAGCGAGATAATGATGTACAGCCATTCCGTTAGTAAGTCTTCGTGCTCTGCGGGTGCGGCATGTTCGGCCACGGATGCGTGTTCCGCTGCTTCGGGAACATTGAATTCGTGTGTCTCAGGATTCCAGATAACCGGGTTGAGCCAATTGACGATATTCAACTTTCCACCCGGATGCTCCGCACCAGTGATGAACCTAAACGCCGGCCCAACGCCAACCAATCCACCGATCGTCGCAAGCACGGCCAGTACGACCAACGGAACCCACATCGACGGCGGCGACTCGTGCGGTATGTGAACGTGATGATCTTCCGCACCAACATGCTCGCCGACGTTATGCCGCGGGCGATCTCCGGCCGCTGAATAGACCGCATCATGCGGCGCAACACCTTTGTCGAACGCGGCCGCATGAGCTTCGTCCGCTTCGCCACCCGCCGGCTTTTGGAGGAACCTTTCCTTGCCCCAGAAAGTCATCGCCATCAGGCGCGTCATGTAAAACGCTGTACACGTCGCCGCGATTGTGCCAACGAGCCACACGAGCCAACCGAGCGGGATCTGTTTGGTCGATGCCGCCTGCCACAGGATCTCGTCTTTGGACCAGAAACCGCTGAACGGCAGGATGCCGCAGATGGCCAGCCACCCGGCGAGAAACGTCAAATAGGTGTAGGGCATGTACTTTTTCAGCCCGCCCATGCGCCGCATGTCCTGTTCGTGATGCATGCCGTGAATCACGCTGCCCGCGCCGAGGAACATCAGCGCTTTGAAGAACGCGTGCGTCATCACGTGAAAGATCGCGATGACGAACGCGCCGACACCACAGGCCATGAACATGAAACCGAGCTGCGAGACGGTCGAATACGCCAGCACCTTCTTGATGTCGTTTTGCGTGATGCCGATGATGGCGGCGAAAATCGCGGTCGCAGTGCCGACGAGTGCTACGACGAGCAGCATCGTTTGCGAGTGCTGGAAGATGACGTTAGTGCGCGTCACCATGTAGAGACCGGCAGTCACCATCGTCGCGGCGTGAATCAGCGCGGAGACGGGCGTCGGGCCGGCCATCGCGTCAGGCAGCCAGACGTGCAGCGGAAGCTGAGCTGACTTGCCGCACGCGCCGACGAACAGGCCGAGCGCGATCCAGGACATGACGCCCCATTGACCAAGCGTCTCGACCGGGTACTCTTTTGCGTGATTGAAGACGTCGACGTACTGAGCGCTGCCGAACATGGCGATGATGCCGAAGATGGCGAGCGCGAATCCGAAGTCGCCAACGCGGTTCGTGATAAACGCCTTGCGTGACGCGTTTGCTGCTTCCTCGCGATCGAAGTAGTAGCCGATGAGCAGATACGAGCAGAGGCCCACGCCTTCCCACCCGACAAACATCATCAGGAAGTTTGAGCCCATGACGAGCACGAGCATCATAAACATGAACAGGCCCATGTAGGCGAAGAACCGGTAGAAGCCGTTCTCGCCGTGCATGTATCCGGTGGCGAAGATGAAGATGCACAAGCCGACGCCCGTGACGATTAGCATGAAGATCGACGACAGCGGATCGAGTTGATAACTCCACGCGACGTTGAGCAACGCGTAGCTGGCGCCGTGATTGACGCTGACTGCGCCGCCGGGAATCCAGTCGAAACTAAATCCGTCCTGACTCGTCAGGTAAGGTGTGGGCCAGTGTCCGACTCCGTAAGAAATGACAGCGGCAAGGCTGATCAGAAACGCGAGTGCGACGGAGCCAACGGCGATGCTGCCAATCACCGTTTCCGAAAAGCGCAGTTTCCGGCCAAGCAATCCGTTGATTGCCGCGCCGATGAGTGGTAGCAGGGGAACTAGCCAAATGTATTTGTACATTTTGGGTCTTTAGTCTTCGGTCTTTGGACTTTGGTCTTCAGGCTCCTGCTTTTCCAAGGCCTAAGACCAAAAACCAAAGACCATATCTCACCACTTCAACAAGTCGATTTCGTCAACCCAGATCGTTTCCTTGTTCCGGTAGAGCGCAATGACTATCCCGAGGCCAATCGCCGCTTCGGCGGCTGCGACGACGATCACGAACACTGTAAAGATCTGGCCGGCGAGCGCGTTTTCCTTGCCGATCGATTCGAGGTAACGCGAGAAGGCGATGAAGTTGAGGTTCGCCGCGTTCAGTATCAACTCGATCGACATGAAGATCACGATGATGTTTCTGCGCGTCAACACGCCCGCGACGCCGATGATGAAGAGCAGTGCGCCGATGACGAGAAACTTCGACAGATCAGGATGCGAGGCGCTCTGCCACGTCTGGGTCGTCCAGCGGGTGCCTTCGGTTGCCTGAAACAACAACGCCAGTGTTGGGATGAAAGAGTTGAGCATGTCTATTCCGAAGCTGGATGTACGTTCGCGAGTCCCGGGTCGGCGGCTATCTCGTCTTTCAAAACTTCGGGATCGACGTCGTCGGCCGAGACCTCCTGCTTGAGCGTGCGTGCGAGCATCACCGAGCCGATGATGGCGACCAGCAACAACAAGCTCGCGATTTCAAAAGGTAATGATCCGTAGCGATAAAGAAGACCGCCGAGGCGTCCTGTGTCGTTCGTGATGCGACTGGTCAGTGTCGCCGAGACTGGATGCGACGCGTCTCTCGCTGCCTGCTGGTCAACAGCTTGTTCGACCGGGGGATTGCTCTTTTGCAATCCCCTGTAACCTTTATTGACTGCGTAAAGCAGTCCGGCGACCAACAGGAAACAGAAGATCAAACTGGCTGTGACTTGCGTCTGTTTGTTGAAGATCTCTTCGTGCCCTTTTTCTTCAGCGCCGACGTTGACGAGCATGATCACAAACAGGAAGAGGACCATCACGCCGCCGACGTAAACCAGTATCTGCACGCCGGCGATGAACTCCGCGCCCGCAAGCACGAACAGCGCGGCCACCGATACGAGCGACGAGATCAAAAACAGCGCACTATGCACGGCATTGCGCGCCATTACGGTCAACAACCCCGCGAAGATCGCGGCCAGCGCAAAGATCCAGAAGAAGACGGCTTCGTAGCCGGAAAGTATCATTATTGGTGTTAAGTTAACTGGTGTATTTAACGGTCTCGCGTCCTTGTTCCAACATCTCGCGGTTCCAAACAAAGCCGGCGCGCGAGTAGGTGGCTAATTCGAAATCCTGCGTCAGCTCCAGACACGAAGTCGGGCACGCTTCCTGGCAGAGGGCGCAGAACATGCAACGCGACGTGTCGAAGATAAAGTCGTCGAGCACTTTCTTGCGGCGCGGTTTGCCGGCCACGACGATCTCGACGTCCATCGCGATCACGTCGATGCAGTCTTCGGGACAGGCGATCGCGCAGAGGTTGCAGGCGATGCAGAGCGTATCGTGCGTTTCGGGATCCATGTTCAAACGCGGCGCGCCGTGGAATCGTGGCGCGACGTCGGGACGCACTTTCGGATATTGCTCGGTGTAGATTCCCTTGCCCGCGACAGCGTCTTTATCGGTGATCGCGCCGAGGTTGTACTTCAGCGTCAACCCCATCCCCTTGAGCAGATCGATCATGAAAAAGCGCTTGAGCTTCTGCGCGAATGTGGGTTTCGGGGTTTTAACTAACGGCATTGCACACCTCTTTAATCAGCACGATTTCACGCCCGTGCCGGTTTGCCTTTCGGCAGATTGACCAACTTGATATTGCGGCGCTGCATTTTCAAATGGAAATCACGCGAGCGCCAGTTGATGCGCGCCAGCAAAGCGCCTGTTATGAAGATACCGACAATACCGAACGCGATCATGATCGCTTTGCCCGTCGCGGTCAGATTCAAGCCGTTGTCCAGCGCTTCGATCGTATCGATTTTTCGCCAGCCGTCTAAAGCCTGAACGAGAAAGACCGCAAACGCCGACAGCACGATGTTGATGAGCGCCGACGGGATCAGCCACTTCCAACCGATGTCCATCAACTGATCGTAACGGAAACGCGGCAACGTCCAGCGCAGCCAGAAGTAGACGTACAGAATGATCGACGCCTTGATCAAAAAGATCAGCACGCTGACGAGAACGTAAAGGTTGTGATGTCCAGCCGTTTCGAGACGATGGACGAACGGGAAATACCAACCGCCGAGATAGACCGTCGTCGCAACGGCGGTAACGACGACCATCGCCGCATACTCAGCCATGAAGAAGAGCGACCAGCGCATGCCCGAGTATTCAGTGTGAAACCCGGCAACCAGCTCTGACTCCGCTTCCGGCAGATCGAACGGCGCACGATTGTTCTCGGCGATGCCGCTGACCAGGAAAATCAAGAATCCCGCCGGTTGATAGAGCACGTACCAGATTGAGTCCGATCCTTGAGCGGCGACGATGCCCGAAAGCGACAACGTCCGCGAAAACATCAGCGCGCCGATCAACGACAATCCCATCGCCACTTCGTACGACACCATCTGCGCGCTCGACCGCAGCCCACCCAGCAGCGCGTACTTCGAGTTCGACGACCATCCCGCAAGTATCAACGCCAACACGCCGACGCTCGACACGGCCAGGACCAGTAACAGACCGATGTTCACGTCAGCAATCACCGCCCAGTCAGGCCCAAACGGAATCACGGAGAAGACGATGAAGGCCGAAGCAACGGCGATATAAGGCGCGAAGAAGAAGATCCAGCGGTCCGCCTTTTCGGGAATGAAGTCTTCCTTGGTTAGTAGCTTGAGACCGTCGGCAATCGGTTGCAGCAGTCCCCACGGTCCAACGCGCATGGGACCGAGCCGGGCTTGGATAAATGCGGAAATCTTGCGTTCGAGGTAAGTAGCGTACGCGACCCAGCCGGCGACGAGAGTAACGACGAGGCCGATCTGGATCAGCGGCCAGATGAAGTAGTTGATCGTTTCAGCGCTGAAGGCTTTCAGCAGAAGATCGTTGAGTACGTTTACCGGCGACAGAAGCAGCATGTGGGTATCAGCGATCTATTTCTCCTAAAACAATGTCGAGCGTTCCGATGATGGCGACGACGTCGGCGACGAGGTGTCCGATGCACATCTGTCGCAACGCCTGAAGATTGATGAACGACGGCGGCCGCACGCGCACGCGCCACGGCTGTGCGCTGCCGTCGGAAACGAGATAGCAGCCGATCTCGCCTTTCGGTCCTTCGATCGAGTGATAGTAATCTCCGGCCGGCGGCTTCACGATCTTCGGCAGCTTCGCATTAACCGGGCCGTCGGGAAGATTTTCGAGTGCCTGATCGATGATGCGCCGCGACTGCCGCATCTCTTCGAGCCGCACCAGGTATCGATCGTACGTGTCGCCGTTCTCGCCAATCGGTATGTCGAAATCCATATCGGCGTAGGCAGCGTAGGGGCGCGACTTTCGCACGTCCCAGGCGACGCCGGAACCGCGCAGCGCCGGACCCGACAAACCGATCGCGATGGCGTCTTCAGCGGAGATGATGCCGATGCCGACCGTGCGGCTCAACCAGATGCGGTTCTCGGAAAGAACGGTTTCGTATTCGTCGAGGCGTTTCGGAAAGTTGTTGACGAACTGTTTGCAGTCTTTATAGAAGTCGTCGTAAGCGTCGTTCGGCATGCCGCCGACGCGCCATGCGTGACAGGTCAGTCGCGCCCCGAACTGGCGTTCGAAGATCTTGAGAATCTCTTCGCGTTCGCGGAGCGCCCAGAGCAGAACAGTCACGGCGCCGATGTCGAGCGCGTGCGTCGCGAGCCAGAGCAGGTGCGAAGCGATGCGGTTGAACTCTGTCAGGATCGTGCGGATGTAGTGGGCGCGCGGCGGAACGTCGAGGCCCATCATCTGCTCGACAGTTTCGACCCAGACGAGGCCGTTCGAAACGGCGGCGATGTAGTCGAGACGGTCCCAGTAAGGCGCGATCATGGTGTACATGCGGTTCTCGGCAATCTTCTCCATGCCGCGATGGAGATAGCCGATGTCGCAGTCGAGATCCATGACCGTTTCGCCGTCGAGCCGCAGGACGACGCGCAACACGCCGTGCGTCGACGGGTGTTGCGGCCCCATGTTCAGCACCATTTCGGGGCTGTCGAGCAGCGTCTCTTGAGTTGTCGCGATTTCTACTTGATGCATGAACTAATCCGTGTGATTCGTGGTTTTATAGCACCCGGTTACCTGCCACGGCTCTATCACCAAACCAATCTCTTCTGCTTCTCCGCTTTTCTTCTTGTCGATCAATTTGAGGACAATCGCACTCGCCGCGCTCGCTTTGTTCCACACGTTTCTCGGCCGCGCAGTTTCGCCTAACACGAAACCCGCCCCCTCCGCCGCATCCGGCGAGTCGAAGACTTTGGCGTCGTAATGAGCGGCGATCTCTTTGGGGGTCATTTATCTTTCGGCATCACTTCTTTGCCGGCGCGAAAGATGTCGCGCATCATTCGCTCCTGCGGCACGGACAGGATTTCCAGACCATAAGCTCGCCGTTGATGCACCTGCTCCATTTGCACGTCGCTCATTTCGGGCAGGTGGTTTTCGGTCCACGCGTTCTCGACGAATTCGAGCGGAAAGTCTTTGCGCAGCGGATGTCCTTCCCAATCGGGCGGCAACAGCAGCCGCCGCAGATCCGGATGTCCCGCGAAACGGATCCCAAACAAGTCGAAAACTTCACGTTCGAGCCAGTTTGCCGACGGCCATACGCCGGTGACGCTGTCGACGCCGAGCTCTTCGCTGGTGCTGACCTTCAAACGTACGCGCTCGTTAGTAGAAATCGAAAATAGGTTGTAGACGACTTCAAAAGGCGCGTCGCCGCGATCGGGATAGTGAACGCACGTCAGATCAGACAGGTAGTTGAACGGTGTTTGCTCATCTCGCGTGAGAAAGTCGCAAACTTCGACGATGCGTTCGCGTTGAACTCTGATCGAGAGTTGGCCGATAAACTCGGACGCTTCGCCGATAGCTTCATTGAATTGCGTTTTGAGTCTCTGGACGAGCGGATGATCGGCGGCGTCAGTCGGTTTCGGGCCTTCTTCCTTCTTTTTAACTGGAGGTTTCGGAGCGCCTGCCGCGGCAGGCTCGCTGGCCAGCGACTCTTTCACGGCCGCGACGCGCGACTTGGCCTGCTCGACCATCGCTGCCTTTTCGGCGTCAGCGCCTGCCAATTCGCCTGCTGGAGGGATCGCAGATGGTGAGGGCGTTCCGGACGAATCGGAAACCGTTCCGTCCGGTTGGATAGGCCCTTCAGAGCCCGGCTGTTTCGTGTCTTCCGACATAGGCAGCGCGCGTCCACACTTACACTGCGATTTTCGTGATTATCGCCCTGACACTACACAAGATGACAATCGCACTGAATTTAAGCACACAGTGTTACTGCTAATGAGAGAAAAGCTCGAAGCCGGATTATAGCAAGCGTTATTGATCAGCGCCACAACGGAAACGATTCTCGAAGGGGTTGCATAGCTTATAAAGGAGGCCAACATGGCTGGTGATATTCAAATTCGAGAACGTGTAGTTATTCTGCCGGAGGCGCAGGCATTGGCAGCCGACGCATTACCCGTTGCACCACGCACCGACCGGCGTGTCGTTCACATGTATGGATCGCGTGTAATAGTGATGGAAGATTCGGCCGAAGCCCCTGCGGAAGCGGCCCTGGCTGATTCGATGGAAGGGTCAAAGGAGGTGCTTAAGTCTCTCTCACCACAGGAACGTCTGGGGTATTCCGCCTACCTCTTGCGGGAATCGGATGAGTACCAAACAGCAAAAGCCAATCGTCCCCGGGACGGCGAAAGCTGGGATGTCTCTGCGGGGACGCAAGGCGGCTGCACGTACCCGGTCGCACAGGGTGACGAAGCCGGCGCGATGGCGATGGCTGAAGCACCCACTAGTCAACGACTAACCGGCTCCATCGCCGTCGGCATCATCATCGTGGAAGGTCCGAACGCGAACCTCAAGTTCTCCACGGCCGAACGCACGAAAGTAGTCGCCGAAGTACAAAACGGTCTGAGTTGGCTGGCGACGCAGAGTCCCGAAGGGCTGGTCTTTAAATACGACATCAAGATCGTCACTCTGAACGTTCAGCCTGGACCGAGCACCTTGACGCCGGATCAGCAGGAGGCACTCTGGCGCGATCCGGCAATGCAGCAATTGGGATTTGGCACGGGCATGGGGGCTGTAACGTCGTACGTCAACAAGATCCGAACGGACCTGGGAACCACTTGGACCTACTGCGGCTTCTTCACCAAGTATCCGATATACCACTTCGCCTATGCGTCTATCGGTGGTCCGCGGCTGGTGATGGACTACAACAACGACGGTTGGGGCCCGGACAACATTGACCGTGTGTTTACACACGAGAGCGGTCACATTTTCGGCGCACCTGATGAATACGCATCCAGCGGCTGCAACTGCGGCGGGTCATGGGGATTTTACGGCAAACCCAACGCCAACTGCGCCAACTGCGCCCCTGGCGGCGGCGTCGACTGTCTCATGAAAGCCAATACATGGAACATGTGCGTCAACACGCCATACCACGTCGGCTTCCCACTCGTGCAGCAGACGTACACGGGCGTGTGGCGGCAGGGCAACGATGCGTACTATCTATGGGTCAATTCGTCCTGGACCAACTTCGTCGCCAAGTGGACGCAGCTTGCCGGGCAAAACCTGCGTTTGGTCGATCTAAAAATCACCCGCGAGAACGGCGTCGAGCGCTTTCACGGCGTGTGGCGTCAGGGCACCGGCGGATACTACTTGTGGGTGAACGCGAGCCAGGCTGATTTTCTCGCCAAGTGGACGCAGTTGGCGGCGCAAGGTCTACGGCTCGTCGACCTCGAAGTGCAGAACGTCAACGGCACGCTGTTGTATTCCGGCGTTTGGTTGCCGGGTAACGATGGCTACTATCTGTGGATTAACGCCGACTACAACAACTTCATCGCGAAATGGACGCAGTTGGCCTCGCAGAACCTGCGCCTGGTAGATCTGAAGATCGTCAACGTCGGAGGTCAGGACCGGTTCTTCGGCGTGTGGCGACAAGGCACAGGCGGATATTACCTGTGGGTGAACGCCGACTGGACCAACTTCGTCGCTAAGTGGACACAACTGGCCGGGCAGAACCTGCGGCTGGTAGACATCGAGATCACGCAATCGGCGCAAGGCCAGCGGTTCTCGGGGTGCTGGCTCCCTGGGACAGACGGCTACTACTTGTGGCAAGGCGCTGATTGGCAGCATTTCCTCGCCAAGTGGCAGGACCTTGCGGGGCAAAACCTGCGGCTAATTGATCTGGACGTAGTGCCGGCTTCAGGCGCACAGAGTCCGACACCGGATTCCGGCTCAATCGGCTTTGGCGGCATGGCAGGCGCGCCCGCTTCGGACGACGAGGAGGACGGCATGGGCGGTGGCGGTGAAGCAGGTCCCGACGGCGCAGCCGGCTACGGAATGGGTAGCGTTACGGGCGAATCGACGGAAGCGCCCGCGGCTTCTGGTGGACTGCCGGGTGAAGGTGGCGGTTCGGTTGGAGGGATGACCAAATCTACCAGCGATGCGGACGGCGGCGGCTTCGGGGGCGGAACAGCGTCCGCCGCGAAGCCGGCTGTCGAAGCAGCACTGGAGATGCCTGGATTCGGAGGCGGATCCTTTGGCTGACAGAAGTTGACCCAGAGTTGATAATGCGCAGCGCGGTCTGTGAGAAACACGGCCGCGCTTCGCGTTCTCACGCGTCAGCGCTTGGCATTCGGCGGAGGATCCGGTGGAAGCATGTGTGGTGTGTCCCAGTCGAGGCCTTCGCCGATGCGCTGCTTGACTTGACCGCGCCTGGAGAGCCAGGCTTGGACAAAGAGTGACTCGGCGTCGTCTAGCTGCGGCACGTTTTGAGCAGGATCCCCGCCGGTGATGACTCTTGCGACTCCGGCCATTGACTGGAGTTTCGCCAACGCCTCATCGCTCACCTCGGCTTCAAAAACACGGTTGGCGATAGATTGCTTCACGCGCGCCAAGCGCAGCACCGCCTCGCGATCCGCGTCCGCGGCGGCGCGATCCATGACGATTAATACTTCAGCCATAGCGTCATTATAGTTCGGCTCCGCAGATCAAGGAACCACGCACACACGACCTTTCTCCACAAACTTGACGCTTCCCCGCAGCGACCCCTATCATGGCGTGTTTGTTAATGCGGCCGGAGCGCCGCTGAGGAGACAAAGAAGTAGATGAAACCAGGAATTCACCCGGAATACGTAGAAATCAACGTCACTTGCGCTTGCGGCGAGACGTTCAAGACTCGCTCGACTAAAAAAGGCGACCTGCACGTGGAAATCTGTTCGGCTTGCCATCCGTTCTTTACCGGAAAGCAAAAGCTGGTCGATACCGCGGGACGCGTCGATCGCTTCAACAAGCGTTATGGCAAGAAACCGGCCGCCGAGGCGAACCCTCAGTAATCGAGGCCGCTGCCAGCGCCCAGTAAGCTTCATACGGCAATGGTTTTACGAAACCTGCATTAGCAATAGCCACTCTTAATCGCCGGCGTATTTGGTCGGTCGCTCTTCGTGCATCAACGACAAGCGACTCCCAGCAACCGCCGGCGTTAGTGTTTCCAAGATCATTATGAGCACACCGGAACGAGATCTGATTGTCGGCGGCCAGGCCGTGATCGAAGGCGTGATGATGCGAACTCCAAACGCCTACGCCATCGCTGTGCGCAAACCTGACGGCTCGATAGTGAACACCGCCTCGCCGTTGCCGAAGCTAAGCGACAAGTATCCGTTGTTGAAACTGCCGGTGCTGCGTGGCGGCGCTGTGCTGATTCAATCGATGGGCCTCGGAATCAAAGCGCTCAACTACTCCGCCAACGTCGCTTTCACCGAAGCTGAGGAAGCTGCGACGGAGGAAGTAAAGGTTGCGCTGTCACCCGCCGTCATCGAGGGCGAAGGCGACTTTGCCGGACTGACCGGCGCTGTGCCCGGCCTCTTTCCCGTGCCGACGCAGGCACGATCGAAAGACGAGCTCAAGAAAGGCACCACGGCCGCGGCGGCTGGTTCGATCATCTTCGCGTTGATCTTCAACGTGCTGCTGTTCGTCGCCGCGCCTTTGCTGCTAACGAACGCGCTTTTCATCGCCGCTGGTTGGGCCACGACGCCGGCCGCGGTCAGCAGCACTGCACCCGCGTCGACGTCAACCGGTTCGGTTGCGGCTTCGACTTCGACTGAAGCGGCGAGTCCGGCGGCAGATGAAGCGTGGTACACGAGCGCGTGGACGAGCGTACGGACGTATCTTCATCCGGTGCGGCCTTCAGTCGGCTTCAACCTGATCGACGGGTTGATTCGCATGACGTTCTTTCTGATCATGATCTTCAGCTTCTCGCTGTTGAAGGACATTCGCCGCGTCTTTCAGTATCACGGCGCGGAACACAAGACGGTGTTCACATGGGAAGCAGGTTTGCCGCTTACGGTCGACAACGCGCGCCCGCAGCCGCGTCAGCATCCGCGTTGCGGCACAAGTTTTCTGATGGTCGTTATGCTGGTGGCCATCGTGCTGTTTTCAGTAATCAAGTTTGACTCGTTGTTGTTCAACTTCCTGATTCGTCTGGCGCTGATGCCTGTGGTTGCCGGCGTCTCGTACGAGATCATTCGCTTGTCGGCGAAGAAGGAGAGCAGTTGGTTCTTCAAGTTGATGACGAAACCGGGTGTGTGGCTGCAAAACATCACCACGCAAGAGCCGGACGATGAGCAACTCGAAGTCGCGATTGAAGCGTTGAAAGAGTCGTTGAAATTCGAGCCGCGAACTGGAGAGCCTCAGCCGGCGCCGCTCTCATGAGCTAAGGTGAAATCGTATGCTGGATAAGCTCGAGCAAATCGAACATCGTTACGCGGAGTTGACTCAGCAACTCTCATCGCCTGAGTTGCTCTCGAACCCGTCTGCTTACGGGAAGGCCGCGAAACAACATCGGACGCTTGGCGAGGTGGTGCAAAAGTATCAGCAGTGGAAGGGTTTGAAAGCCGAGTTGGACGGCGCGCGCGAGTTGTTCGAGACGTCGGACGACGACGAGATGCGCGAGATGGCGCGGCTCGAGCTCGAATCGCTGCAAACTAAACTCGACGAAGCCGACCGCGATCTCAAGCTGCTTCTGATCCCCACCGATCCGAATGACGAGAAGAACGTCATTCTCGAGATCCGTGCCGGCACCGGCGGCGACGAAGCGACGTTGTTTGCCGCTGAGATGGTCCGCATGTACTCGCGTTACGCTGAAAAGCAGCGATGGAAGTTTGAAGTGCTCGAGGCGTCGGAGTCAGGCATCGGCGGGCTCAAGGAAGCCATCGTCTTGATTGAAGGCGACAAGGTCTACTCGCGATTAAAACACGAATCAGGCGTGCATCGCGTGCAGCGTGTGCCGCAGACGGAGGCCAGCGGGCGGATTCACACGTCGGCGATCACGGTCGCGGTGCTTCCGGAAGCTGAAGAAGTGGACGTGAAGATCGATGCGAAGGACTTGCGTATAGATACGTTCTGTTCGTCCGGACCTGGCGGGCAGTCAGTTAACACGACGTATTCCGCGGTTCGTCTGACGCACTTGCCGACCGGCGTGGTCGTCTCGATGCAGGATGAGAAGTCGCAGATCAAGAACCGCGAAAAGGCGATGCGCGTCTTGCGGGCACGGCTTCAGGAGTTGGAGGAGCAGAAGCAGCACGAGGCCCTGGCGAGTGAGCGCCGTTCGATGGTCGGCTCCGGCGATCGTTCGGAGAAGATCCGTACCTACAACTTCAAAGAGAACCGCGTCACCGATCACCGCATCGGCCTGACGATCCACCAACTGGACCTCGTCATGGAAGGTTACCTCGATCCCTTCATCGACGCCCTCGTCGCCCACTACCAGGCCGAGAAACTAAAAGCCGACGCCACGAGTCACGAGCCCGATCTGGTGACGTCGTAGCTCAGCTGCCAGCCGTCTCCGTTATACCCAGATGCAGACTATTGAGCCGCGATTGCGCAATGTCGAAGTCGCCGTTGTAGTTGGAATTATTTCGAATCATCGCGCTCAGCAGGACTGCTGGACCATTTAGGTCCATCTCTGCGGCCAATAGGCGATCGACGACCGCATAGCTTTCATTAGTCAACATTCCTCCGACATCACGGCCGAGCACTCGAGCACTCGCACATTCATAGTCGAAATCTTCCTCGAGTAGAAGATCGAGACAATCGCCGGAATCATCGTACAACCGGTCCTGATTACCGGCGTCGAGATCAACAAGACGATGCTCCTTTCTCGGATCCCGCCTGAAGTCATTTTGCGCTATGAGAAGATCACGTAGGTCTTCGAATTCGCTCCAAGTCTCAGCGGCAAAGGCAAAATCGAAATCAGTGGTAGCACGCTGCACTGGCAACTCGTAAAAATATTGCAGGATAAGATCTCTGGCTTGGGCGCCCACTATGAAAGGGGTCAGGTTGAGACTTGCAGCAGTTTGAAGGACTCGACGAATGGTCGCGACGTGCCCATCGGGTACTCTATTCGACAAGTCGAGCGAGATAACGGTCATAAATTATTTCGGCTGTCTCTAAATTCCGATCGTCGGCAGTCATAATCAGGTCGGCATAGACGAGTAATGACGGCGTAACCTGAAGGTCCTTCCCGTCCCATTCATTGAAGTTCCAAAATCGGCGCAACAACTCGATCTGACCTTTTGGATCTTTACGAAGGCGCTTTTGAGCCTGGAATTTAGTTAATGGCGACTCTGAATAGATACTGATGGTTTGCGGTTTGAGATAACGCGTGAGCAATTTAGCGCCGACCTCTCCGCCCCAAAATGCGTCGCTGGGCAATGAGGTCTTTAGCCACCAATCATCATCTGATTGGCGGCTAAACCGTCCCATGAGGACTTTTGGACGCAATTGCTCAGGATAAGCAGTCACCCATCGCTTCAATAGCTGCTTTTTGTTCACGAGGTCTCTAGCTCTCGACCCGCGGTCCGCGAGATGACCGAGCGATTTGAGGTCTCTCATGATCCAATCAACTGCGCCCAGAGAGATGCCTGCCGCTCTCGCCAACTCACGATACGGCTTCTTTTCCAAACCGGGTTGACACAGCAAGGCGAAGACGAGCCGCGATCCAGTAGGATTGAACGCGCGGGCAGTACGGACCGGCAACTTAGCAGTTTGGGATCTCCGGCCCGACACAAAAACATAGAGCCCTTTGCTGGCGAGAAATGCATTGCCGGCAGTATCGAAGAACTCGATGCCGAGTTGGCGCAGCTTTTCGGCCTGAGAGGGATTTATGTGTCGCGTGACGAGCGCGGTGCGTTGGCCTGTTTTCTTTATCTTTGAAACAGAAGCAATGGCAGAACCGAGCGTGTGGCTGTTGACCTGCCCTTTGATCTCAATAGCTAAATGCCTATTCTTTTCTCCATCGTAAATCGCTACGACAGCATCGTATGGTTTGTCCTGGGCGGTCGCTGCTTTCGAGACTGTGACTTTGATTCCCGTTGAATCCAAGAGACTCGTAACAGCTTGCTGCAAGATATCGTCACTAAACTGAGTTGTGTTGGAGCTGGTATTCATTATCTTTAAGTTCATTAGCCGAGAGGCGGGCGTTCACATTATACGCATGTTCACGTATTCTGAACAGCAATAAATTATGAACACATCTAACTGCGGGTGATCTTCTTCCATGTCGCAAGCTACGCACGTACTGCTGATACGCCACGGTCAGTCGGAAGGAAACGCTGAACGCAGGTTCGGTGGGCATACGGCGACGCCACTGTCGCCGCGCGGGCGTAAGCAGGCGCACGCAACCGCCGAGGCTCTCAAAGACGATTCCCTAACTGCTATCTACTCGAGCGACCTCGCACGCGCGATTGAGACGGCGCAGCCGCTGGCGACGTTGACGGGTCTGCCAGTCAATGCCACGGAAGCGTTCCGCGAACGCAGTGTCGGCGTCATGGAAGGCCTGACTTTTGAAGACGCCGCGCAGCGGCATCCCGAGGAGTACGCCGCGCTTCTGCGAAGAGACTTCGAACACGTGCTGAGCGGCGGCGAGAGTTATCGTCAACTACTCGATCGCGCCAGCAACAAGCTCGACGAGATCATCGAACAACACCAGGGCGGCCGCATCGCCGTCTTCAGTCACACCGGCACGATCTGCATCATGGCCCTGCACCTGATGGGCGCCCTGGACGCGCCTGAACTGAAACCCGTGTGGATCTCGAGTGCCAACTGCGGAATTACAAGGTTTGAACTGCGATCAGATGGGTTCGTGAGGGTGCTGGCAGTAAACGATACGAGACACCTGTAACTTTCAAGGAATGCGCGCACGCTCGGCGGCGGCCCAGTCGCAGATCACTTTCTTATCTGCGTCGCTCAACTTCGAGCCGGGATGCAAGGGCGTGTAGGAGCTGAGCGGCATCGCACCTCCAGTCACCATGTCGCAAAACTCGCCGAGCAATGCCTTTCGCTCTCCCGCACTGTAATTACCCCACTCGGAAAAGTTCAGATGATCGCGCCCCTCGTCCACATGCCCGATGACGAACCACGACACGGGCGCGACGTTCGCATACCACGGCCAGCGCGTCTTGTTCGAATGGCAGTCGTTGCAGGAGCGATCGAAGATCGCGGCGACCTTCGGATCGAGATTTATATGCGATTCAAGCGCTGCTGATTGATCGATCGACGGGTTCGTCTTCGCCGGCCGTTTGAACTGCGCAATCACAAACAGACACGCGACAACGATCAGCAGCCACTTGATAATTTTGCCGATTCTAACCTTCATAAAAGGTGCAAACTATTGCTTGAGCGACTTCTTCCACTCCGCCGCATTCTTCAGCATTCCCTTCCCGCCGGTCCCCCAAACAACTTCAAGCGAATACCGCCACTGCTCCAACATCTTGTGGTCCAACTTCAACACGCCTTCACGCGTCACACCAGCCGGCGGCGGAACAAAGGCCGCCATTTTCTCATAAACGCGCACTCGATCCGTATCGTTAACACGCGCCAACAAATGCCACAGGGTCAGCGTATCCCTCGGCCGCGACTGGCTGAGAATCAACGTCAGCGACGCTCCCCGGCCGCCAGGGTTTTTATCAAAATCCCGCAGCGCATTCTGAAACTCCGGCGTCGAATCGTCAAAGTACGGCGTGCCTGGCCCAATCCCCGGCTCCGTTTCGCACGACGCACCGGCGGGAACTATAGATTCCTGCTCCTTTGCCTGCAACGCCACCCAACCCGAAGTCACTCGCAAACGGCCCGCGCCTTTGTCGTTGACCTCTAACGTGTACGCGCAACCGAGATCCGCGGCGACAGCGGACGGCGTGTCGACAAAAAACAATCGCGGCGGCGCCCAGATCCGCGCACTCATTTTTCCGCGCGCCAGTTCCAGGCGATGCTCGGTCGGCTGAGTCTCTATCAGACGCACGCGCGTGTTCTCATCGATCTCGACGTTGCCGATCGAGCCGACCGCGATCTGCGCCCGCGAATTCCCGTCAGTCTCCAACCATTCGCCTTTTCCGAGAGACCCGCGTGACGAAATCGTTTCCGATCCGATTCGCGGAGCACCGCCGAGTCGCGTGACTTGCCACCCGTTCTGCGGCGACTTACGACTGTTGTAAAGCCAAACGATTCCGATACTGAAAACGACAACCACTGCCGCCGCAATCGCCACACGCCTGCGCCACGAGATGGTCCGAACCACCGCGCGTTCCCTGCCGAGCAACGAGTCGACTTCCCGCCACAACGAGTCGGGCGCGCTCAACCGCGGAAGTTGTTCAGCCAATTTGATACCAAGCTTTATCTCTTCAAACTTTGTTCGACACTGGACGCACGAAATAATGTGTTCGGCAAACAGCCGCGACTCCTCACTCGACAGCTCTCCATGACAATAAGCTGAAATATTTTTTGTTACGTGTTTCGAAAACATCTACTCACCCCATAACGCGGGACTATTCAAGTGCGACAGCCGCTTCGCCAACTGGCTGTGACCGCGGTTGAGCCGCGACGCCACCGTTCCCTTCGAACAACCCATCACCTCCGCAATCTCCTCGTACGATAAGCCCTCGATATGCTTCAACAAGATCGGCAAGCGAAACTTCGGCTTCAATTCGCTAATCGCATTCCGCACAGCTTCCGAGATCTCGAGCCGCGCGTACTGCCTTTCCTGCGGTTTCTTGTCGCTCACGTTATTCATCGCGACCGTAGTTTCCGTTTCACCCCAGGACAACAGTCTCCTCCGGCGGCGGCGTTCGTCGAGACATGCGTTCACGACGAGCCGGTAAAGCCAGGTTGTAAACTCCGACTCGCCTCGAAACTGGCGAATGGCAGTGAACAACTTCAAAAAGATCTGTTGCGTGACGTCTTCGGCGACGGTGCGATCGCCGCCGGAAGAGTAGACGGCAATGGAGAAGACCTTGTCTTTGTAAGCTTCGAAGAGGGAGCGAAAGGCGTCGCGGTCGCCCTGCTGGCAGGCTTCGATAACCTGTCCATTGATAAGCTGCTCAGCCATTGCCGCGCGCCGCTCCATTCAGTCCCCCGCTAATCACGCCAGTCAAGAGATTAGACGTCGCTCGGAACCCATTTCTTCCGTGGCCGCGGAAAAAGAAAGGGAGAAGGGGGGACGGGGAGAGGCGGGGAAAGGAAGAAGGGGAGAAGCGGCGATGCGGAGAAGCGGTGACTCCGGATCACCGCATCACCCAGTCCCCGCTTCTCCCCTTCTCCCCCTCTCCCCTTCTCCGTGTCTCTTCGGTTACCGCGTGACGTGAACCAGCATCTCCGTGCCGGACTCGATCTTCAACTCCTTACTTCCTTTCACGGCCAAAGATCCAGCGCCGCCGGCGCCGCCCACAATCATGCCGATCGCCGCGCCTTTACCGCCACCCGCAATGCCGCCGATGACCGCGCCAACGCCGGCGCCGATGCCCGTGCGTTTGACCGTCTGTTTGGTCCGGCTCCCCGACTCGATGCCGCCTTCGTTATCCGCCTTGCCGGCATCGTCTCCGTAAACGCGCGTTACGTATCCGTGCAACGTGGCCCTCCGGCCATCACGCAGTTCAACGGAGTCGAAGGCGAGATTCATGCTCGTTCGACCTTTGACCTTGCCGGACTTCTGTATCGAGCTAACGTGTCCATGAAGACGCGCTTCGTCAAAACGGCTGGGATCGATCACGGTCGCCGTGAACCGATCGCCAACGCGCGACTCTTTGCTCGATAACGTGTCGTTGATCCGGACCTTCAGATCCGTGCCAACCGGAATCAGCGGCACGGCCCGTCTTGTAGTAGTCGTCCGTTTCTTTGTGGTTTGCGCGCTTGTCACAGGCGATAGACTGACAAGCGCAATAATTGTCAAAACGGCCATGATAATGGCCTGCTGTTTTCTCATAGTTGTGCTCCTCATAGTGATTCGCGCTCTCGGGCGCAGAGGCTTGGGGCTCAGAGGGGCAATGCTGCACGATCTGTCTCGCCGGCGGCGCCACTCGGCAATGGTTCATCGTCGAACGTGCGCTGCCGGTGTACGGTGCCGTCACTTTCAAAGATGTAAGCCGAGGGGGCTTCCCGCATTATGATGTCCTGCAAACGCATGAGGCCGTACAGGAGAGCTTCGGGTCGTGGCGGACAGCCGGGGATGTAAACGTCGACCGGAATACAACGATCGACGCCTTGCATGGTGGAGTAAGAATCGAAAGGCCCGCCCGTCGAAGCGCATGCGCCCATCGCGATGGCCCACTTCGGCTCGGGCATCTGATCGTAAACGCGGCGCACGACTGGGCCCATCTTCAAGGTCACTGTTCCGGCAATGATGATCAGGTCGCTCTGTCGCGGGCTCGGACGAAACACACCCGCGCCAAAGCGATCGATGTCGAACCTGCCCGCGCCCGCGGCAATCATCTCGATGGCGCAACACGCGAGACCAAACGTCATGGGCCAAAGCGCCGACTTGCGCGCCCAGTTCACGACAGGCGCCGCGATGTCGACCGTCTTCGCGCCGACGCTGCGTCGAATCGAATTCATGATCGAATCGACGGTGGTTAGAACAAATCCCTCTTCGTGTTCAGCCATAAGTTATTTTCAATTGCCAATCGGCAATGCCGTCACGCCCACTCGAGCGCGCCTTTGCGCCAGGCGTAGTAGTAACCGACTATCAGTATCGCTATGAAGACAAACATCTCGATCAGCGCGAAGGTCGTAAACGAGAAGTTGTCGCCCATGAAGATGATTGCCCACGGCAGCAGAAAGATAGTTTCAACATCGAAGATCAAAAATAGCATCGCCACGATGTAGTAACGGACGGTGAAGCGTTCGTGCGCCTCAGTCGTCGGGTCGATGCCGCACTCGTAAGGCCGCATCTTCGCTTTTTCATACTTGATTGGCCGCAGAAACCGTCCCAGCACGATAGGCAAAACGGGAAAGATAATGGCCACGAAGAAAAAGATCATCACCGGCCAATAGGCTGTGATAGGGCTGCCGATAGATTGTGTGGTAGTCGTCACTTCCTGAAGAAGCATCATCCGGTACGTAGGAAGAGCGGGAGAAAGTTATTGAACGACAAAATAGTAAGCGGCGGTTCGGGGCATTGTCAACGATCGTCTCTGTTCACATGGATGTAAGGCCATAGCAAGACAAAGTTAAGACGACTGTCATATGCTGAACCGTTCTCACATCAACACCCTAGCCGAGGATTCGTACATGAGATCGTTTTTACTTGTCGCGCTTATCGCGTTTAGCTGCCACTCCACGCTCGCACAAGAACAAATCAAGCCCACGGATCCGCCGGATCCGAGTGTCAACGAACGCATTCGAGTCCTCGAAAGCGAACTGGAACGTCAAAACGCCAAACTCGATCAGTTACAAAAGACCATCGCCGATCAGCAACAGGCGATTCAGGCGCTGCTCGACAAACTGTCCGTTCCGTCCGTGAAAGAAGCTGAGTCGCCGGCGACCGTTGCCGTCGCGGTCCAACCGCCGGAGCCCCAACCGGCAACCGTCGAAAAACGGCTCGACAAAGTCGAAAGCGATATCAAGAAGTTCGGGCCCATCCGCTTAAGCGGCGACTTCCGACTGCGCTTTGACGGCACTTTCCGCTCGCCGACAGATCCGCCGGATCCGCCACTCGAACACGTCCAAAACGCACGCGTCCGTTATCGTTTCCGGCTGAACCTTGACGCGAACATCTATCCGAACCTCAGGTTCCACGCGCAAGTCGCAACCGGTCCGTTCAACAATCCACTCTCGACCAACCAGGACTTCACCTCACTCGGCGCGCGTCCGCCGTTTTCACTGAGCGAGATCTGGATCGCCTACAAGCCAACGCCGTCACTCGAACTCCAAGGCGGCCGCGTCCCGAACGTCTTCGCCGACAACTCACGCTTTCTCTTCGACGACGACATTCGCTTCAACGGCTTCAACGAACGATACGCGCTGACGCTCAAGTCAAATCCGCTTCACTTCTCGAAGGTTGAGTTTCGCGCCGGACAATACATACTGACGAACCCTGTGGTCGCCGTAATCGCACCGAACAGTCCGTTGGCGCACGCCGGCGCCGTCGTCGGCAGCACCGGACGTTCCGCCAATCTCTTCCACCAGGGACTGCTCGCCGATCAAAAGTTCAACGACCGGTGGTCCAGCCAGATCGGCGGCGACATCCAACTCTATCGCCAGCCAAATCAGATCCAGCTCGCTTCGACGCAGGAAGGCCTGGTGCTGTTGGTCCAGCCGGGACTCGCAGTCGCTCTTTCGGGACCGCTTCCAGGGACTGGCAACGCCACCACGACGCCCGGCGGAGCGATCTACACCGCGCCCGGATTTCAGATCGCCAGGCTCACTTATCGTCTCAACTACGCGGGATGGAAACACGGGAAGCGCGACTTCCCAGTCAGTTTCAACTTGCAACTGGCGCGCAACGTCGCCACCGGCTTGAACGAACGAGATGCGCTGTTGACGGCGTTAATAGTCGGCAAAAACGAGAAGCGCGGCGACATGGACTTCCGCTACATCTTTGCCATCAAGGGAGCGAACGCGCTGATCTCACAATTCACTGACGACGACCTCGGAACGAACACGGGCGTCAACATCCGCACGCACGGCTTCCGGTTCGACTATCGCATCACGGACAAAGTGACGTTTGAAAACTTTCTCTACATCCAGCACTCGCTGCGGCGCAGTGGACAGTTTCCAAGCTTCTTCGTGCCGCTCGGCGACTTTGCGCCAACGACTTTCCGCTGGCAGCCGGGATTGGTGTTCGAGTTTTAATGGACACCAATCACGACCCGATATGTGCCAGTCTCGACAGTCCGCCCCACAAATCGTGGGCACTGGGAACAGGCACTCCCATGTAGTGCATCACTGAAACGAGGAAAACGCCGAGAACCATACTCATCGCCAAAGTCTTGAGAACCGCGCCGGCCAAATTACTTACGAACGTCGACGCAGAACGAAATGCTCGTCGGATTCGCATATTGCTCTCCCCAGACGCTTAGTCTGTAGTATAAAAACCATACCGGTGAGTGGTCTTTTTGAGGCCTGTTTTGGGGCGTCGGGGACTAACCTGAGGCAAGTGCAGGCGCATTATGGCAGACCTCGGGCGATTTGCCAACATTGTTTTACACGCTATTTCGGGCGTGGAAAAATCGAGCGGTTTTCTACGCTTTTGGCAGGTGGATAGTGAAAATCGTGCCTTTTCCGAGCTCAGAATTGACCGTCACTTCGCCGCCGTGCAGCAGCGCCAGATGTTTGACGATGGCGAGTCCCAGGCCGGTGCCGCCCATCTCCCGGGAACGGGCACGGTCAACGCGGTAAAAACGCTCGAACAGCCGTTCGAGGTGCTGGGCCGGAATGCCGTCGCCGTTATCTTCCACGAGGATCTGGTCCCGCTCGCCTTCCTCGTGGCTGATCGTCACAGTGCCGCCTTCACGACTGAACTTGATGCCGTTGTCGATCAGGTTCGTGAGCATCTGTTCCAGCCGGCGCTCGTCTGCGTAAACGATCACTTCAGGATCGACGTTGTTGACGAGCGCAACACCATGCGCCGAAGCCTTCGCGGCAAACGAAGCGCAGACGTCGTCGACGACCGCATGTAACGCTAGCGTCCGCGCGCGCAGTCGAACGTTGCCGCCTTCGATCGCGGTGAGTTCGACAATGTCGTCGATCAAACCGTGCATTCGCGAAGCGTTCTTGCGAATGATGGAGAGGAACCGTTGCGAGCTTTCCGGATCTTCGATGGCGCCGGTTTCGAGCGTCTCGACAAACGCGAGGATGGCCGTCAGCGGCGTGCGCAACTCGTGCGACACGTTTGAGAGAAATTCCTGCCGCACAAGCTCGAGCCGTTCGAGACGAGTGATATCGAAGAAGACGCCGAGCGCGCCGGCGGCGCCGTTGCCGTTTACGTCGCCGATAGGAACGACGCGCAAGTCAAACACCTGCCGCTCCGGTCCGTGCGTTTCCACCTTCACTCCGCTGCGTTCGACGCCTTGCAATGCATCGAGAAACGCGCTGTAGATCGCGGGATTACGAGTCAATTCAGTCAGGCGCTGCGAGTTGATTTGGGGGAGTGAGGGATTGAACAGTTTGTGCGCGGCGGGGTTTGACGCCACGACCCGCATGTCTTTGTTCACAACTAACAGGCCTTCACGCATGCTGCCCATCGTCGCTTCGAACAACGAGCTCACGGCGAAACTCTCCGGCGACTGGCTCAGGTCCTGCGGCTCACCGGAACGTTCAGCATTTGTCTCTTTTTTACGGCGGAAGAGCGCTGCCAGAAAAGACATAGAACACGGATTCAGGAATTATTGCCCGCCGCTGCCTGACGTGCACAACCAACGAAACGATAGCCAACGCCGACCACTGTTTCTATGCAATCGCCGCACTTGTCGAGCTTCTGCCGCAGGCGACGAATGTGAACGTCCAGCGTGCGCGCGTCGCCATAATAACTGTAGCCCCAGACGCTATCCAGCAACTGCTGCCGCGTCACGACGCGATCGGCACTTCGAGCCAGTACGGAAAGCAGCGTGAACTCCTTGTTCGTCAACTTTATCTTCGACCCGTCGCACACTACTCGGATATCGTCGAAGTCGATCAGCAGATGATCGTCTTCGTAAGTCTTGCCCATCGTCTCGTCGGCTCGACGCATGACGGCGCGCACGCGTGCAAGCAGCTCGCGCACTGAGAACGGCTTGGTAATGTAGTCGTCAGCGCCGAGATCCAGCCCGGTCACGCGATCTGACTCTGACGCTTTCGCGGTCAGCATAATGATGGGCGTGCGCCGAGTGGCGGGTTCGCGCCTGAGACGGCGGCACAGTTCAATCCCGCTCATTCCCGGCAGCATTAGATCGAGGATTATCAGGCGCGGCGGTTCGCGTTCGTTCAACGCGGCGGTCAGCCCCGCTTCACCCGTCGGCGCGGTCACGGCCGCGAGACCTTCACGCTCAAAGTTGTACTTCAAACTCTCGGAGATGTCGGCATCATCCTCGATGATCAGGATTGGACGAGTCATGACTAAGTCGTGTGCTTGATGAAGGCGGCTTCCGCCATGTAGACGGTTAGTTCACAAATATCGGTAACGTAGTCGCCGATGCGTTCGAGGTGTTTGGCGACGAACAAAAGCCGCGCGTCGCGCGTCGCGGTGGCCGGCTCGGTGACCATCAACTCAATCAGGTGCCGGAACGTGTGATTGTAGAGATCGTTGATCTCGCTGTCGCTCTTGATGATCTCGCGGGCCGTCGCCGCGTCGCTCGAAGTAAACGAATCGAGCGCCGAACGGAGCATCTTCAGCGCGTGGTCCGACATGCGCGTCAGATCGATGACCGACTTGAGCTCGGGTTCGTTGTTCAGATCGATGGCGGCGCGCGCGATGTTGCACGCGTGATCGGCGATGCGTTCCAACACGGGCGCCATCTTCGCTACGGAGATCACGAAGCGCAGGTCTCGCGCGGCGGGTTGGCGCAGGGCGATGATGTCGATGCACTGGCGATCGATCTCGACTTCGAGTTGATCGACCTGATCGTCGTGATCGAGCACCTGCCGCGCGACGTCGCTGTCGCGCTCGCTGAGCGAGTACATAGCGCGCGCCAACGCCTGCTCCGCTTCGCCGCCGAGCAGAAGCACGCGATCGCGCAGGTAGCTTAATTCGTCGTCGAGATGACGGTGTGTATCCATTATCTAGTCTTACCCGAAACGGCCGGTGATGTAGTCTTCAGTCAGTTTTTCACCTGGGGCCGTGAACATCTTCTCAGTCGTGTTGACTTCGATCAACTTACCAAGCAGGAAGAACGCGGTGGTGTCGGAAACGCGCGCTGCCTGCTGCATATTATGGGTCACGATCACGATCGTGTACTGCTTTTTCAGATCGAAGATCAGCTCTTCTATCTTCGAAGTTGCAATCGGATCCAGCGCCGACGCCGGCTCGTCCATTAATAGTACCTCCGGACGAATCGCGAGTGCGCGCGCGATGCACAAACGTTGCTGTTGTCCACCGGAGAGGCTCAGTGCCGAAGTCTTCAACCGGTCCTTGACTTCATTCCACAACGCCGAGTCTTTCAACGCCTGTTCGACGCGGCCCGCGAGTTCGGAACTGCTGCTCGTCACGCGATTGATTCTCAGCCCGTAAGCAACGTTGTCGAAAATCGACTTGGGAAACGGATTCGACTTCTGAAACACCATGCCGACCTTGCGTCTCAACTCGACGACGTCCGTGCCGGGCGCGTAGATGTCGCGATCGTCGATCAGCACCTGGCCGGCGACGCGCGTGGCCGGAATGACGTCGTTCATGCGGTTCAACGTACGCAGGAACGTCGACTTGCCGCAGCCTGATGGGCCAATGAAGGCCATGACGATGCGTTCCGGGATCTCGAGCGAGATGTTGTGGAGCGCCTGCGTCCGGCCGTAAAAGAAGTTCAGATCGCCCACCGCCACTTTCGCCTTCGCTGATTCGCGCTGCGGCGGCGGTCCATCACGCTTCTCTCGAACTTCGATTTTCGGGGCTAGTGTCTGCACGGCCATCAGAATTTCTTTCGCGTCAAAAACCGAACCATGATGTTGATTCCCAGCACCAGCGTCATCAGCACCAACGTCGCGGCCCACGCCTGCGCGTGCCACTCGTCGTATGGTGAGATCGCGTACTTGTAAATCTGGACCGTCAGCGACGCGATCGGCTCGTTCAATGACGTAGGAAAGAAGCGGCTGCCGAATGCTGTAAACAACAGCGGCGCCGTCTCTCCTGAAACGCGCGCGATCGCCAACATCGCTCCGGTGGCAATTCCAGGCGCAGCCGCCGGTATGACGACACCCAACGTCACGCGCCACTGCGGCGCGCCGAGCGCGAGTGCACCTTCGCGCAGACTGTGCGGCACGAGCTTCAGCATCTCCTCGGTCGTGCGCGCCACGATCGGAATCATGATGAACGCCAGCGCCACTCCGCCTGCGAATGCCGAGAAGTGCTTCATCGGCAACACCAGAATCGCGTAAACGAAAACACCGGTCACGATCGACGGAATCCCCGTCAAGGTGTCGACGACGAACCGCACCGCGCCGCCGAGCCGCCCGCGTCCAATCTCGGACAAGTAAACGCCGACGCATATTCCTATCGGCAGTCCAAACAGCGACGACAGCAACAGCAACACGAGCGAACCGACGATGGCGTTGCCGATGCCGCCGCCCTCGCCAACCGGCTTCGGAACGTCGACCAGGAAACGAAAGTTGAGCGAACCGATTCCCTGCCACGCGATGTACGCGAGGATGACTAGCAGCGCGCCCACCGCCAGCAACGTGCACAACGCGGTCAGCGCAGTCATCACTGCGCTCCGAATGCGTCGCAACCGATCGGCGTTTGTCATTTAAGCTGCGCTCATGCTCCTCTGGCCACACCGCCCGTTTTTCGCGTCACGTTCCAAACGAGCACGCGCGCGATGCCATTCACGATGAAAGTCACGAGGAACAGAATCAGTCCGAGCTCGACGAGCGCGCTCAAGTAGAGATCGCCCGTCGCCTCGGTGAACTCGTTCGCGATCGCCGACGCGATCGTGTACGACGGATCGAACAATGAAGCGCTGATCTCCGGTCGATTGCCGATCACCATCGTCACTGCCATCGTCTCGCCGAGCGCTCGGCCGAGTCCCAGGATGACGGCGCCCGCGATTCCCGGCGCGCCGTTGACTAACACGACGCGAATCATCTCCCACTTTGTCGCACCCAATGCCAGCGCTGCTTCGCGTTGCGAACCAGGCACAGCTGCGAGCACGTCACGAACGACGGCGGAGATGATGGGCGTCACCATGATCGCGAGGATGATTCCGCCGGTGAGCAGGCCGATGCCCGTGATCGATCCCCGGAACAGCGGCAGCCAACCGAGAGCCTTTGCGAGCGCCGGTTCGACGTACTCGCGCAGGACTGGCGCCAGCACGAAGATGCCCCAGAGGCCGTAGACCACGGACGGAATCGCTGCCAGCAGTTCGACGAGGAACCCGACCGGACGCGCGATGTAATGCGGTGCTTGTTCAACCAGAAAGATCGCGATGCCGAGTGAAAAAGGCACGCTGATCAGCAGCGCGATCAGCGACGAGGCGACGGTGCCGTAAACAAACGGCAGCGCGCCAAACTCGCCGCTAATCGGGTTCCACTTCTGCCCCGTCAAAAAGCCGAAACCAAACTGTCGGATCGCAAGCATTGAGTCGGTCGTCAGCGCAACTAGCATTGCGACCACGATCGCAACCATGAAGAGCGCTACGAGGAACATGATGATGCGAAACACCGCGTCGCCAGTGTTTCCCGTCGGCGAAAGCACCCGAGGCCACCCAGCACTCATCGGAACGCGGATATCAGGAGTCATTGCTTCAGCGGCGTGCCTCCGGCTGCCATCATTTTGATCTTTCCTTCAGCGCGTTTGACGATGTCGGGCGGCAACGGTACGTACTGAAGGTCCTTCGCATAGCTTTCGCCATCGTGAATTCCCCACCAGAGAAAATCCGCGAGTGCTTTACCTTTGGCGGCGTCCTTCTGTTCCTTGTAGACGAGGATGTAGGTGTAGCTCGAGATCGGATAAGCCTGCGCGCCAGTGGCATTCGTTATCGACACGCGCAAGTCTTCAGGCATGCTGCCGGCGGACTCAGCCGCCGCCGCTGCCACGGCGTCGACCGAAGGTGCGATGAAGTTCCCGCTCGAGTTCTTGACCTGGGCGACCGGCAGCTTGTTCTGCACCGCATAAGCGAGTTCGACGTAGCCGATCGTGTTCGGCGTGTTCTTAACCTGACCGGTCACGCCTTCGTTGCCCTTTCCACCGATACCGGTGGGCCAACTCGGCGCCGTTCCCGCTCCAACCTTCTCCTTCCACTCAGTACTGATTTTCGACAGGTAGTCGGTGAATACAGCCGACGTGCCGCTGCTGTCCGAACGATGGACCACCGTGATGTTGCTCGCCGGCAACGTCACTCCCGGATTGTCCGCAGCGATCTTCGCGTCGTTCCACTGTTTGATCTTGCCGAGGAAGATGTCGGCAACTACTTCAGGCGAGAAGCGCAACGGTTGATTCACGCCCGCGAGGTTATAGGTGAGAACAACTGCACCCAGCACCGTCGGCACATGCAGGATCGCGCCTGGCGCACTCTTGAGATCTTCGTCCTTCATCGGCGCATCGGACGCGCCAAAATCGACCGTTTGGTCTTTAAGCTGCTTGATTCCGCCTCCCGATCCGATCGACTGGTAATCGATCTTCATGTTCGGGTGCAGCTTGCCGTATTCGCTCAGCCACTTTTGGTACAGCGGATTGGGGAAAGTCGCGCCGGCGCCCTGTAACTTGAGCGGTCCATCGGAAACAGGCCCGCCGCCACCGTTACACGCAATCCCAGCGAATACGACACTCAACGCGGCAACCCACGCTAACACTCGAACGCTTCTCATCAGGGCACACATTCAGGCTTCTCCTGTGCTGTCGGGTGAATTTATCGGAGCGAATTAAAGGCCTAATTTAGAGAGCGGGTGTTACATCCAACTGAACTACGCCTGAACTCTGAGTTAACACCGCGCCTTCATTCAGCCTTGGCAGTGATCAGCCTGTAACCGACGTTGACCATGGTCTCGATGTGCAGACCGTAGTCGGAAAGCTTGGCGCGCAGTCGATAGATGTAAACGTGCAGGCTCTCTGAATTGAGCGGCTTATCGCCGCCCCAGACCGAACTCCAGAGATCCTCGGCCGTGACGATGCGGTCCGGCGTGCGCGTCAGACGCGAGAAGATCAGGAATTCAGTTCGGGGCAGCTTCAATGGCGTGCCGCCGCAAGCGACGTAGTAGTTGCGGTGCTCGACGCGGAGAAAGCCGTCGTCGAATATATCGTCGAAAGTTCTGTGTTCTGCTAACACGGATAAATCCTCGTGATTAGAAGTTGATTCGGAGCGCAAACTGAATCTGGCGATTGGTTCCCAGTCCCACCGTCCGCTCGACGGTTTGTCGCAGTAGACCAAAAGTGCCGCCCGCCGTCGCCTGAGTGAACGCCGTGCCGGGCTGTACGCCTGACGACAGCGCGCCTACCGAAGTGATCGTCGGCAGCGCGTTGTTCAGAGTTGTCGACGGAACGGCGAAGTTCGCGTTGTTGAAGATGTTGAAGATCTCTGTGCGAAACTCGATGTTCGTCGACTCAGTAATCGCAAAGCGCTTGTTGAATACCAGATCGAACTGCGTGAAGTTCGGTCCACGTAAAGCATTCCGCGGCAGATCGCCGAAGGCGCCAGGCAGCGGAGTCGTAAACGCAGCGGGATTGATCAGGTTGCGATCGTTGTTCAGGAAAGGACTGACGCCGGCGACGACGTTGGGCCGGCGAACGTTGCGCGACGCGCCGCCGCCCGGCGTATTGACGACGCCGATAAAGCCCAGCGGCAGAGGATTGGCGGCGTTGATCGTGCCCGGCAACTGGGCGACAAAACCCTGCGCCACCGTAGTCGCAACGCCATTGATCGTGACCGGACAAGTCGCGGCCGCGCATTGAATGACGACGTCAGGACGCGTGATGCCGATCTCGATCGGCAGGCCGCTACGCGCATTGACGATGCCGCCGATCTCCCAATTTCCGAGGATCGCATTGCCAACATCGTCGAAGTCGTGCGGGGTGCCTTTTCCGAACGGCAGCTTGTACAAGGCGCTGAAGTTGAACGTGTGACGGACGTCGAAGTTGTTGTAACCGCGATCGGCGTCGAAGACGTCGGGAATCGCGGCGGTCCGTGCTTCGTTCGAGCCCGCCGTGTTTCCGAAACTGCGCGAGAACGTGTATTGCGAGTTCAGAGTCAGACCAGTTGTGATGCGGCGCGCCAGTGTCATCTGGAGCGCGTTGTACCTGTCTTCACCGCCGCTCGTCTTGTAGTCAACTTCGGCATACGGGTTCTGCACGTTGTTTCCGGAGATGATCGAAAACTCACGCACCGTTCGCACTGCCGTTATGCGGCCGGTCACCGGATCCGCGAGGTTCACGACACCGACGCCTGATGGCAGCGCCGCGACGTTGCTGAGCACCGTCGTCTGTCCCGGCAGAATCTTGTTCGCGATGCTGCGAAGGAACAGGTTTCTTCCCTGGCTGCCGACGTATGCTGCGGTCAGCACCGTGTCGTGGAACAACTCCTGCTGCACTGAGAAGGTGTATTGATAGACCTTCTCCGGAATCTCGTAGTCCGGCGAGTACGCGCGTGGCTGGTAAGAGCGAATGTTGACGTTCGCGGGATTGTTAAAGAACGCGACCGCGGCGGTCGTGTCGAGCGGGAACGCCAGCGATGGTCCACCGGAGAAGATCGGATTGGACGTAAAGGTCGAACTCACGCGATCGCTCTCGATCGGCTGAATCTGATCTTCCGTCTGGCCTGGACCGTAGAAGAGTCCGAAGCCGCCGCGCAGCACCGTTCGGCCGCTGCCGAAGAACCCGCTACCGTTCGCATTGGGCGACCACGTCATCGAGATGCGCGGCCCAAAGTTGGTCTTGGACGACTTGAACGCATCCTCGGTCGGATTGCGCAACGTGCCGTTGGTTATGTTGAAGAGCACCTGAAGATTTCGATCCTCGCGGAGCGGCGTGTAGTACTCGTAACGCAGTCCGTAGTTCAAGGTCAGGTTTGGACGGATTTTCCATTCATCTTCGGCGTAACCGATGTAGTACTCCTGTTTGGCGTAGCGCTGGCCAGTGGCGCCGTTGTTGAAGGGGCTGGGAGCGCTCAAGTCGCCGAGAAACTGAATTGATTGCGGCGTGTTGGTCAGGAAACTCGTCAGGTTCGAGAACGTGTAAGTCGTGCCACCCAAACGATCCGTGTAGAGACGAATAAGTCTCAGCTCGCCGCCGAACTTCACGTTGTGGCTCCCTCTGGTCCAGTTCAAATTGTCCACGAACGACAGCGTGTACGGCGTGTAAGGCTGGCCGCGTCCGTTGGTGGCGCTGTTCGCTCGAACCAAGCCGCCCGGCGTTGCGGTTCCAGCGGAAGTGCCCTGGCCGGGAAGCGCAAAGTTCGCCGTGTTACCGGAAATGTTGATTACGGCCGATGACAGATCGAACCCTGCGATCGTCGGAGCGACACCGTTGATGCGCGTGTACGCGCCGTTGTAGCCAAACTTGAATTCATTCAACAACGCCGGCGTCAGCAGCGATTGCAGCGCGACGACTCCGTTCTGGGGGACGGCCTTGATGAACACTCGCCGTCCGGTGACGCCTTCCGGTTGTTCGTTGCTTCCCTGATCGCGGAAGAAACGGAAGTAGGTGGAGTGCTTGTTGTTGAACTTGTAATCGAGACGCAGAGCGGTCGAGTTTTCGTTGACGGAGGCATTGGCCTGCAACTGGGCTACGTCGAAGAGATTTGTTCCCGAGCCCGTAGAGATGATCGCCGCTTCAGGCGCGCGAAACGCGGGCAACAACGAGACGCTCGTTGCATTGCACGCGATACTCCCCGAACCAAAAGGCGCCGCACAGAGCCGGCTGGCCGAACCCGGAACTGCCTCGACCGAGTTCACTCCAGCACGGAGCCGATATCCTTCGTAGCTAAAGAAGAAAAAAAACTTGTCCTCGATAATCGGACCGCCGATCGAGCCGCCAAACTGGTTGAGACGCAGAGGAGCTTTCTGTCCGATGATGTTGTCGAAGAAGTTCGCCGCATCCAGCGCATCGTTGCGAAGATATTCGAAGAGCGAGCCGTGGAAGCGATTACTGCCTGACTTCGTTACGACGCTGACCTGGCCGCCCGTGCCTGTGCCGTACTCCGCTGGAAAGTTGTTGGAGTCAACGCGAAACTCCTGCACGTTTTCCAGACTCGATTGCAGACGAAACGGAGACGGCACTTCGCCGTTCAAGTTCCCCGGTGATGCGTCGATGATTGCAGAGCCTTCGATTCCGTCGTAGCGAATCACGTTCTGTTGCACTGCGCGTCCGCTGAAACGGATGTCGCCGAACGTTCCCGAGCCGCTGTTTACCGAACCCGGCGCTTGCAGGTAAAGCTGAGATAATTGACGGCGTTGAGCGGCAGCGCTTCAACCTCGCGAGGATTGACGTTGACGTTCATGGAGGCTGAACCGGTATCAATTGCGGTGTCGCCCGTGACAGCGACGTCGACCTTCGCCTCGACGCCAGTCGCCTGGAGCGTTAACGGCAAGTTCAATTCCTGGCCCACCAGCAGTTGCACGTTGGTGACGCGGACGGTCAGGTTCTGGGCCGTCGCCGTGATGGTGTAAAGCGACGGCTTGAGGGTGGCAATGATGTAGTAGCCGGAATCGTTACTGTTCGCCGTTCGCTCTTCGCCGGTGCGTTCGTTCTTTACCGAAACCGTGGCGCCTGGAACGACGCTGCCATTGGCGTCAGAAACCGTTCCGACTATCCGGCCCTGATCGGTTTGCGCCGAGACCAGTAGCTGGACGGCAAATAGCAGCATGAGTGTAGTCAGTATTCGAGAGCGAAGGCTGCGAAACATAGGGATCCTCCTGTGGAAGTTCGTTGCGTAAGTGTGGCTTGTTCAAAGGCCCAAGATACGCAGCCGTCGTTAAGTGCCTGTGAATTGAACCTTAAATGATTGTTAACCGATGGTGACGGTCAGGAGGGTCGAAACAAAACAGGAATTAACGCGAATGTAACATGAGCGTAACACCGAAAAAACTACGATGGCCTCTCTTCAAAAAACACCTCGGCGATATCCCAGAGAATTCTTGAACCATGGCCATTTCCAACGAACTCAGCAGTGACATTGCGGCCGCGCTTCTCGCAGAAAACAAGTCACCCCAGGAATTACGACAACTCAAAGACGTCATTCTGAAAGTCCACTCGGCATTGCAAAAGATGTCGGCAGACGAACGCGCCAACCGCATCAAAGCAAGCATAAAGTCCGAGACGAGAGTTCCTGGACGTCGATCGTCCTGACCCGGCGTTTATCGTCGATTGCTCTGCCAAACAGCGTCGCCGGCCGAAGCAATCTGCGTCATGGTGCGTTTGGTTAACGCCGACTCGTCGTCGCGCTTCGTCGAGATCGGACGAGTGTTGCGACCAGTTTTGATTAATTGCCACTTATCCCTGTTGTCTTCGCCGTTATTGATTCGCGTGATGGTCCACTCGCCTTTCAACTTGCTGCCCGTTAAGTAGAAACGCAGAAAGCCTTTGTAATAGTTGCCCTCGATTAGCTCGTAGGTGCCGATGTCCCAGACCATGACGGTGCCGCCGCCATACTGTCCTTTGGGAATGATGCCTTCGAAGTCCAGGTACTCGATCGGGTGATCCTCGGTAGGCATAGCGAGGCGGCGTTCGTCTTTCTTGAATGGCGGTCCCTTTGGAACGGACCACGACTTCAGCACGTCGTGCATCTCGAGACGAAAGTCGTAATGCAGATGACTGGCAGCGTGTTTTTGAATCACGAACCGTCGCCGGCTGCCCTGGCGACTGCTGCGCACGACACTCGGCTTCGGCTCGGCCGTCTTCTTGAAATTTCGTTTGGCCGCGTATGGCTGAAGCGCTTCAGTGCGTCTTGATGCGGGCGCGCGTTGCTGTTCGAAGTATCGCCGCACTTCAGCCGGCAACTTTTGCACCTTCGTCAGCACGGGTTTGAAGAGATCGCCCCTCTCTTCAACGCGTTCGAGTGCTTCCTGTGGCGTGAAGAACAACGACTCGGCGTCTTTGCGTTTCAAAGCGTCTGAGAGTTCGTCCCAATCCACCGGGACAGACACGTAAGGTCGATAAGTTTTAGCGCGCAAGGAATAGACGCTGATCGTCGTCTTGTAGTCGTCGTTCTGACTCCAGTCGATGAAGACCTTCTTGGCTCGCAATCGTTTGGACATCTGCCAAACGATCAGCTTTGGCTCACGTTGGGCCAACAGTTTCGCGATTCCCTGCGCGAGCGGTTGCGTCTCGTCGTACGTCACCGCGGAATTGAGCGGCACATAGACCTGCAAGCCTTTCGATCCGGAGACTTTTACATACGACTCGAAGCTGAGTTCATGAAGCACTTCGCGCAACAGCAACGCGACTCTGCCGCAGTCGAGAATGTCCGCGCCTTCACCCGGATCGCAATCAAAGACCATCGAAGTGGGACGGTCGAGTCTCGCCGCTCGATGTAGGAACGGATGGAGCTCGAGACTGGCAAGATTTGCAACCCAGACGAGCGTCGGCAGATCGTTGATCAGGATGTAGCGGATGTCAGGCCCAGGTGTTTCGCGTCGTGGCACGGGAACGGTTTTCACCCATGCCGGCGTGAATGCGGGTGCGTCTTTCTCGTAAAACGATTCGCCAAAGACGCCTTCAGGAAAACGCAACAACGTGACCGGACGATCTTTCAAATGCGGCAGCAGGTACCTGGAAATGCCGATGTAGTAATCGATGACTCGCGCCTTCGTAAATTTTTCGCCGGTGTAAAGAATTTTTTCGAGGTTCGAGACTTTGATCCGGCGGCGTCCGACGGTTAATTCTGTCGCATTTCGGGCCATCTGACTTCATCCAAAAGACGTTGCAAGAAGAAGCACGTAGCACTTCCTTACATTCTTCGTAACAGGATGATTGCCAAGCGAAAATCGGGCCGCTAAGTTGCTGGAGTGAGCGCGGTTGGGTTTGCACCTTCGTCGAATGAAGATTCGGAGCTTAGTCTTCTGCGGGAGGCGTGTGAGCGATTGAACTTCACGATCAAAGGCATCAAGGAAGCGCAGGCATGTCTGAACCAGTTGAACATCGGTCAGACGCGCGCGCGGCTCAACAACGCGCAGTGGCAGGCGCGAGAAGCGAAGAGAGTGTTGACGAAAGTCGGTGCGGCAAAGAAGTCGAAGAGAGTTATTAAATAACGGTGTGTTAGTTGACCAGGGCTCGCACTGAAGCAAACTGATTATCTCTGCCCAGGCCGCCGACGACAGCCGCATCCCACGTTAACCAGTAACGCCTGGTCCGGCTCGACGATGTGTCGCGCTGCTCGAAGGGAAGACGCACAAACCGTCTATTAAAGTTGGGATCTGTTTTGAACGGCGACGTGCGGTAGAAGTAGCTGGCTCTGACTGGCAGGCCCACTTCTTCACGCATGGCATTGATGTGGACCTCACACTCACCGAGATCACCATCGACTTCGCTGTCTTCGGTTTCGCTGACCACGTGATCGATTTCGTGCAGGACGCCCCAACCTACGTGAAAAGACGCGCGCGCCTCTTTGTCACCGACGATCCGTTCGAAATCCTTGAAGTCGATCAAGACTACGTAAGCTGTGGGCCGTGAAGCATCATCTGTGATCCACTTGCCTGGGACCACTCGGCAAAACGCGACGTCTGTTCGCCCACTCGCATCTTCGAGCACGATCAACTTGTCGCCCGTAATCGCCCGCGCGAGCAACGACTGTGCGCCTTTCGAGCCTTTGAGCGTGTCGGGACTGTCGATTGACAAGCCGCCGTCGTTAGTGAAAGTGAGCTTGGGCCAGCCCGTAATCTTTCTAAGCTGATTCGCCAGTTCGTTTCGATGTGTTAACGGGACATCGTCGCGGATCACGACGCGGCTGGAAGGTTTTGCCGCGACCGGCACGCAAGCGCCAAGCAACAGGCAAATGAGTATGACATTCAGCTTTATTGAGGAGAGGCTCATTGCAGCCGATGTTACCAAAATGTTAACGGTCGAAGTAGTTAAATGTTTTATTTGCCGGCCCAACTGAATCGTGCCTGAATATGATCTGAAGAGTTAATGAACATTTAACTGGATGGTCAGGAACGCGTAACGCGTAGTGGCTAGTCTGGTCGAAACAAGAATGCTGATGAAAGGAGGCGACGAAGTATGAACCATACATCGAAAGAGGACAAAGAGACTTTTCTGGTCCAATGTATCTGGTGCGGCGCGAAGATTCGCGACGACAAGCAGGAAGATGCTTCAGGCGTGTGCTTGCAGTGTTTCTATCAGATCCTGAGCAATCACCTCAGCGCGCAAAAGCGAAGCGCGTACGGCGAGTTTGTCAGCGATAGATAACTACCCACTTATCCATCCTTCTCACCTTCATCGCCTGATCGAGATCATGTGGTAAGATCCGGGTCTTCAAAAAACACCGCAAACAGGAAAGCAAATGAAGACCAAAAACGTCTACGTAATAGCTGTCTTGCTGGTCCTTTCGAGTCTTACTGCGCATGTCAGCGGGCAGGCGTCAAAGACTGAAACGCCCTCGAAGCCGACGATAGTCATCGTTCACGGCGCGTGGGGCGGCGCCTGGGCGTTCAAGAAAGTCGAGGCGCTACTTCGGCAAAAGGGCTTTGACGTCTATCGT
Source organism: Acidobacteriota bacterium (assembly GCA_046732935.1). GTDB lineage: Bacteria > Acidobacteriota > Blastocatellia > Pyrinomonadales > Pyrinomonadaceae > PSRF01. The sequence goes on from JBKPOC010000023.1 coordinate 176,866, forward strand.
CCACAACTCACCGGGCAAGGCGATCGCGTGCATCTGGCGCGGCCCGACATCGGGTTGAATACGCATATTGACGACGTCGTCAACATGATCCTCTATGAAGACCTGCACGACATTACGCTCGTCGGCCACAGCTATGGCGGCATGGTGATCACCGGTGTTGCCGATCGAATTCCCGATCGCATCAAGAGGTTGGTCTATCTCGACGCGATGGTGCCGAACGACGGCGACAGCGTTACTAACATGATGCCGGGCGGAGCCGACTTCATTAAACGAATGACGAAGGGCGACTACACTGTCCCGCCCTGGGTCAAGCCCGATCAGCCGCCGCCGCACGACGTGCCGCAAGCGTTGAAGACGTTTACCGATACGATCGCATTGAAGAATGATGCGGCGCGGAAACTTCCCGCGACTTACATCCTGACTGTGGAGAAAGGAAAGGAAGCTAAGGACGACGACTTCTTCAGGCAGTCAGAACGGGCCAGGGAACGCGGATGGCCCATCTTACAGTTGACGGCCGATCACAATCCTCAATGGTCTGCCCCGCAGGCGCTGGTGGAGATGTTGGCGGGAATTCGTTAGTAGAACTTCAGACCTGCCGGCGCAGCCTCTGTTCGCGGAACGTTAGTGACTTGAACAGAGGCTGCGAACAGGTGGGTCACCGCGCCTGACCTTGAACTTCGACAACGCGCGAGTCCCGTGCAAGATAATCGCTGTCTTTTGGCTGTCTCTTCACTTCCCGGCCAAGACCGTCAGCCAGCCACACTTGAGACAAGCAGAGCTGATCGCCGTACTGGCGAAACGTAAGTTTCACATCGCTGTGGTTCGCAGTCAGTGTGCGCTGAGAAAGCACGATCGCGTTTGCCTGCCCATCGTCTTTTCGTACTCGGACAGTCTGATTTTCCACGAGTACTATGTAATCTCCTGCCGGCAACACCTCGCCGCCGACGTTGAACTCAAACGGCACTGTAAACTTCTGCGTGTTGCGCGACGTTTGCGCCTGCGCTGAAACTGCTGCAAGGGCCACTACCACGGCCAGTATCGTCGTTACTCGTAAGATAATTGCCTTCATTTTCACCCTCCCCAAACTTCACTTCACACTTGAGTAACGCGAAAATTTCCGCGGGAAAGGACCAGGAGGGAAGGCTATAAACACTGGCGGCGCAGAGTGCGGGCAATCTCATCAATAGAAGGAACGTATTCTCCATCAGTCGAGACCTGGATTGTAGGCACGTCGAATTTCGGCGGTTCATACGGCTCAGGAGGTAAGACTTCGCCCGTCTTCCGGTAATGGGCCACACGGTTATCGCCATGATAGAACTCGCGGTTCGGATTCTCTAAGCCTCGCTCGAGATGACGTCGTGCGGCCACTGCATCATCGACGACGCATAAGACGATGCATGGCGACGACAACTCGACGATCGCCGGCATCCGCGTGGCCCAAACCTGATGCTGAAACGCCGCTTCGACGACAATCGAGATCTTGCCCGCGAGATATTCATTCACTATCTCAAAGAAAAGATTGGACACTAGACCATTCGTATCAGGCGGGAGTTGGTCGTGTTTGACGCCGCAGGTGTTGACGTAACCTTCCTTGATCTCGTCGCGGCTGATGACCGGCATCCACAGACGTTCACCAAGCCTTTTGGCAAGCGTCGTCTTTCCCGAGCCGGCCCTGCCCGTGACGATGATGCACTGCGGCTTTGCAATCATATCGATGATTATAAACAACAAGCGGGGCCACGGTATGCCCCGCTTTGCAGGAACGCTTACACGGCCGGTGGCCCTATTTCAGGTGGTTGAAAACGGCTTCATAAGAGATCTCGCCCTTTGCGCCATCGCGCCGGGTCAGGAAGAGATCGAAGCTGCCGAGTGCTGCGTGTTTGATCGGGTAAATGCTGATAAAGGTCGGCAGTTCTCCGTCTGCGTCGAAGTGAAGCGTAAACGAGTCGCTCGCGGGAGGCGTCTTCGAGTTCGGAGTGTAGGGGTCGACGCTCACGAGCTTCAAAGTCACCGTCTGGCCACGAGCACCGGGCGATTCGAAATATCCGCCAACATACGGCTCGAAAGTTTCTCGTGTAAAACGGAATACAGGGTCGCGCAGCACCTGATCCGACAACTTATCGTCGGACGAAAGGGTCTGGGCCAACCCTGAACGGATATTTTCCGAGAACAAAAAGGTGGAAGCAGCAAAAAGTAAGCTGGTCTGAACGAACTTGCGGCGGGCTAGAAGCATTTTTATTTGTCTCCAGGAGGTTAAGTGTTGCAACAGCCTTTGCAGACTGCTGGTCCAAGCCACCCTAGGCACGTAGGTACTAATTTAGGTATGTCGCACGGGGGTCAATTCGAGGGCTGTCACCGCTTGTTTCGTTAACGGCAACTTTTTTGCACCCTACTAACACGCGTAAAAATCCATGAAAGTGGACCACTGCTACTAATAAATAAATTGTCTGAGATTTTTGAGAGTGGAACCTGGACAGCTTCCGGGTGTCTAAAACGCTATGAAACGGCTGGTTCTACTGATCGTGAGCCTCATGCTCGCGGGCTGCGCTCGACCCGGAGACCATCCCATCACCTCGAATTGCGCGTGGAATGAAGAAGACAGCCGTTCATTAGATCTTGCAAAAATATCAGACCGGCGCCATCTGCACTTTGACGCCGTCACCGCCGAGGACGTGGCGATAAGGTGGGCCGATAACCACTTTCACCTGTTACCCGAGTGGGAACAGCGATGTCAGGAATGTATGGAGACGCTGTTCCAGGGCGTCGCTAAACAACACCATGTCGAGGTCGCGATCGTTCGTCAGTACAGTCGGGAGCGAGATATGGCGGTGGATGTGCCGGTAATTCTTAGCTTCGGTGTTGTGTACGTCGTTGTCGCATATGTCTTCGCCGGCCGTCTGCGGCGGCGATTTCCACCCGGCGAGCCTGGCTTCTGGGTAATGGCGATTGCGATGGCCGTCGGGGCGAGTCTTGTCGGAGTATTGGCCGGCGGTCTTTGGGCCATCGTAGTAGAAGAGATCAGGATGAACAGTGGTCACCTGAGCTACCGCATGAATCGCATACCGTTCCGACATTATTGGGCCATGGCGTGGGCCTGCGGTTTTATGATATTTGCCTTAGTAGCATTCATCCGTTCTCGTGGGTCGCATCAAACTTAATTCTCGCCGGTTGTGTATGCCGTAGCCCGCGGTTATGATGCGCTCCGCAATCAATTAACTTGCGGACTCCCCGGCGCATGATTAATAAAATCCGTTTCCCCCAGACCTTCTATTCCATAATTGCGTTTATTCTTCTTACCTGCGGGCTCTCATCCGCTCAGGAACGACTCTGCGATCCGTCTTCGGAAGACTGTTACTCACCCTTGCTGCAAGCAGTGCAGGCTGAGACCGGCGGAATCGACATGGCCTTTTACTGGATCGAGTTGCCGGAACTTGCGGACGCGATCATCAAAAGGCACCAGGCCGGCGTGCCGGTCCGCATTACGGTTGAACCGCGAGCGAGTCTGAAGATTCCGGGGAACCAGGTGATACTGGACCGGTTCAAAGCGGCAGGCATTCCCATGCGCTACAAACTCGGCGATGGCATCGTGCACGTAAAGATGTTGCTGCTCGCGGGCCAGAACAAGGTCGTCTTCAGCAGTTCCAACTTCGGGGATGCCGACGTGAGGCCCTATGTCCCGAACGCCAACTACGTCGATGGCGCCTGGTACTTCTGCAACGACTCAGCGCTGGTCAATAGTTTCAAGACACGATATGACGACGTTTGGACCAACACTGCTGCGTATGGCAACTACGCCAACATTTCGGGCCCACTCATGCGCAGGTATCCGACGTACCCGATCGATCCTTCGTTGAACTTCCTGCCAAATGCGAAAGCGTCGGAAGATTACGGTGCGCGGACGATTGCTCTGATCGATCAGGAGAATCGACAGATCGATTTGACGATGTATCGCCTCACTGACGTGCGTATCTGCGATGCTCTGCTCAGAGCAGTGGCGCGCGGCGTAACGGTGCGGCTGCTGGCTGAACCGCTCGAGTACCGCTTCGACGCGAGCAGGCGGGGATCGGAACTGAGTGGACCTTACAACGTCGACCGGCTGTATGCCGCGGGTGTGCAGATCAAGATGCGCAAGCATCAGGGGCTCACTCACGAGAAATCGCTGTCGCTGTATGGGCGAGGAATGACGATCTTCGGGTCGTCGAATTGGAGTTGGCAGTCGTTCAACTACCAGGAAGAGCATAACTACTTCAGTGATAAGCCGTGGTTCTTTCAGTGGTTTGTCGATCAGTTCAATCGTAAATGGGGATCGGCGTCGGAGTACGAGCCGTTTGTGCCGCAACCGCCGGCGGTTCCGGTGAATTTGTCACCTGGGAATGGAAGCACCGCCGGGCAGTCGGTTCTGCTTACGTGGGAAGGCGGGCGTTGGGCGCATAAATATGATGTCTATTTTGGTCCTAACGAAAACAACTTATCGCTGATTGCGTCGGACCTGGTTACCGGCACGTTAGGGACAAATGGATCCGAAAGTTATCTGGTTTCCGGATTGCAGAGCGATGCTACTTACTGCTGGCGAGTAACGGGAAAGACGATGGCGAACCAGACGGCTGTTGGTCCGACGTGGTGTTTCAAAGCATCCGCCAGCGTCGCGCCGGCGTCTGCGCCGATGCAACTGCTACTCGATGGCGCCGGGCCTGCGTTCGATCAGGTGGCGAGCCTCGATTCGGCGCTCTTGTCGAGAGATCCGTTCCCGATTCTCAGTGGAACCGAGTTGTTCAATCCAGCCGGCGATCGAAACACGCGCGTCGTGGTTTTCGTTAGGAATCTTCAACTGGCGCCGAACGAATCTCCCTCCTCTGTAGTAGTCAACCTACTTGACGACAATGGCCAGGAATTCGACGTCCCCGCCGAAGCTGTCAGACCTGTGGCGAACACTGACTTTCTCCAGGTAATCTTCCGCCTACCTTCCACTCTCGCCTTCGGCCCCTGCATTCTCCGCATCAAAGCCCACGGACAAATGAGCAACGCTGGAACGTTGCGGATCAGGATTTAAGAACACTCAGACTCGTCGCTTCCATTCTCGCTCGTGCCTCGCACCGTGTAGGACAGCAGCGACCACGACAATTCTTTCCTGCTCGTTCACTTCGTAGATCACTCTGTAGGGAAAGCTCTTCGGATAGCGCCAGCGAATATTCTTGCGGGGATGTCGACGGCAATACAGCAGTGGATTTATAGCGAGTTCATCTAATACGGTCAAAAACTCTTCAACAAATCGATCACCTAGACCTTCGCGGCGACTGTCGTACCACGCGGCAATCTTAAGAATCTCATCTTGTGCTTCAGGTCGTGAGACAACCTGCCAATTCATCGCTTCGTTCGCGATCGGAGACGTTCCTTTAGTGTTTCCAAGGGCACAGCAGAAGTGGGATCTAGATGGTGGGCTGCCAAACGTGAGTCGACCAAAGTCTCGTCAGCCTCAGACAGTGGTGGATCATCCAACTCAATCACCCGGCGCACGAGAAGCTGGCGTTCTTCAACAGTGAAAGCGGGCAGTTCCTCAAGAACTTCAGACAAACTCATAACCAGAGTGTAGCGTCAGGCCATGATCTTTTCAATGCACATCTGATTGATTTACTTGCATCCCTGCGCGAATCGAATCTATTCCGGCAGGTCCTTCGGCGTGACGAACCAGTCGAGGTGGCCGGAGGCCTCGGAGATGTCGTGCCAGCTCGCGGCGTCGGTGAATTCGATTCGGGCGAGGGCGCAGGTGGGCATGTGGCGGTCGTCGCCGGTCAGGTACGACAAGAGGTTTTCGAAGCCGGGGTTGTGGCCCACCAGCATTGCTTTCTGCGCTGAGTCGGGGATTGAGGAGACGACTTCCAATAACGCCGGCACGTCTGCTTCGTAAATGCGTTCGTCGAAGCGCGGGTCGGTTGTGACACCCGCACTCTGTAACACTAGCTGAGTCGTCTCGCGGGCACGCACAGCGGGCGAACTGATCACGAGCAAAGCCCCAGCCTTTTCCGCCCCGAGCACCTGCCCGATCTGTTCCGCCGCCTCACGCCCGCGTCCCTTCAGCGGCCGGTCGAAGTCGCGCAACGAGTCGTCTTTCCAACTTGATTTGGCATGTCGTAAGAGGTACAAAGTTCGCATAAAAGCCCCGTATATCAGTTACAATTTACGTAATGTGCAGTTAGATTAAAGCGTGACGTTTCACATCCCTGTAACACAGATCCCCTAGGCTCGTGCGCCGATGATCTCCTACGGACACCACCAGTTCCCTGGCAAACTCTTCGTCGTCGAAGGCACCGACGGCAGCGGCAAATCAACTCAGCTTGCCCTGCTCCACCAGTGGCTCAAAACCGAAGGGTATCCTGTTTTCTTCTCCGAGTGGAACTCATCGCCGCTCGTCAAGGATACGACAAGACGCGCCAAGAAACGTCACCTCTTTACACCGGCGACTTTCTCCCTGCTTCACGCGACCGACTTCGCCGACCGCACTGAGCGCGACATCATTCCGCCGTTGAAAGCCGGCGCGATCGTGCTCGCCGATCGCTACATCTACACGGCGTTCGCACGCGACGTCGCGCGCGGTTGCGATCGCGGTTGGGTGCGCGACGTTTATTCATTTGCAGTGAAGCCAACGGTGGCTTTCTTCTTCCGCGCGCCGCTCGACATCGCGATCGATCGCATCGTCTCCGGCAGACCCAACTTGAAATACTACGAAGCCGGCATGGACGTCGGTTGGTCCGACGATCCGGAAGAGAGCTTCAAGATCTTTCAAGGCAAGATTCTGGAAGAGTACGATCGGATGGTGTCGGAATTTGGCTTGACGGTGATAGACGCGAGCCGATCGATTGAACGACAACAGCGCGAGATGCGCATGTTGATTAGCCAACATCTCAAGAAGAGGCGGTCAAGGTCCCATTAACAAGAAACAGTCATACGGAACGCCGCTGCCCGGTATCGAACACGAGGAATACAGCGGCAAGTTGATCGTCATCGAAGGCACCGACGGCGTCGGACGCTCCACGCACATCGCGCTGCTCCGACAGTGGCTCGAGTCGCGCGGACACGCAGTGCTCGACACCGGAATGACGCGATCAATACTCGCCGGCCGCGGCATCAAAGAAGCCAAGACAGGACACACGCTGGGCCGCCTCACGATGCAACTCTTCTACGCCACCGACTTCATCGATCGGCTCGAAAACGAAATGTTACCCGCGCTGCGTTCCGGCTTCGTCGTGCTGACGGACCGTTACATGTACTCCGCGATGGCCCGCGCGGAAGTCCGCGGCATCGACTCAGCCTGGATCCGATCGATCTACGGCATGGCACTGGTGCCGGACGCAGTCTTCTATCTCCGCATCTCTTCGCCGCAACAACTCGTCGAGCGCGTTCTCGCGTCGGGACGCGGTTTTGATTACTGGGAGTCCGGCATGGACCTCCACCTCGGGGAAGACTTTTACGACAGCTTCATCGAGTACCAAACGAGGATGCTCAAAGTGTTCGACCGCATGAGCGACGAATTCGGGTTCCACGTGCTGAACGCTTCGAGATCCGTGCGCAGCGTCGCCGCCGATCTTCGCCGCGCGGTAATGGCGATCGTGGACGAGCCCGCTTTCGGCGAAGAGGCGCGCACGCGCGAAGTCAGTCAGCTACAACCTGTAAGAGACAAAGCCGCCGCTCCATCAAAGACGCCCGGAAACCTGGTCGACCTCAATAAGAAGGCCCTGCCTTGAAGTTTGCGGCCATCGACATCGGTTCCAACTCGATCAAGCTCGTGGTGGTTGACGCTGCCGCTGGCGATTCTTTCGCCGTACTCGCACGCGAACGCGAAGTCGTCCGGCTGGGCCACGAGACGCTGCTGAAAGGTCACATCGGACGTGCCGCGATAATGCGCGCTGCCAAATGCATCAAGCGATTGCGCTCTGTCGCGGAAGCGCGCGGCGCTGAGTCGATCATCGCCATCGCCACGGCGTCGGTGCGCGAAGCAAACAACGCGACTGATTTCCTTCGCGCAGTCGAACACAAAGCGGGCGTGCGAGTCGAAGTGCTTTCCGGCATCGAAGAGGCGCGGCTGATCGGCCTCGCTGCCGCGCACGGTTGCAGCGACAAACGAGTGCCGACTCTCAATATCGACATCGGTGGCGGGTCGACGGAGATTTCGATCTTTCGCGACGGTCAACCGATCGCGCTTATGTCCGTCAAACTCGGCGCAGTTGGTCTAACTGAGCGCTTCCTCGTTTCAGATCCGCCGCGTCCAACCGAATTGCGCGAGCTACGTGCGAAGATTCAGGCAGCGCTTGAACGTCCGGCGCGAGAGCTGCGCGAGCACAGTTGGGAGGCCGCGACGGGAACGTCGGGAACGATCCTCGCCATCGGCGCAGCGCTGGCCAATAGTTCAGTCATAACCCTGGAAGAGCTCACGCGATGGAACGCGATCGTGTCTGTCATGAGCACGGCTCAACGGCAGGATGCAGGAATGACACCGCAACGCGCGGAGATCATCGCGGCCGGCGGGCAGGTATTGGAGGGAACGATGCGCGCGCTCGGCATCGAGTCGCTGCGCACTTGTGATTGGGCGTTGCGCGAAGGCGTGATTATCGATCGACTGCGTCGACGGGAAGTAGAGTCGGAGTCGTCTTTGGGCCGCTGCGGGAAGCTTTAATGTGCAGTCTTGCCGGCGAGAAGATTGATTGCGTGCGACAGCACGGGTTTGATAACAGCAAAACTCTCTGTTACTGCTTTCGGTGCGCCCGGAAGGTTCACGATTAGCGTGCCGGAGCAGACGCCGCACACGCCGCGAGAGATCATGGCCATCGGCGTCACTTTCAGCGACTCGGCGCGAATCGCTTCCGCCACCCCCGGCGCTTCACGTTCGATTACTTTCAGCGTCGCTTCGGGAGTGTTGTCGCGTGGACCGAGACCGGTGCCGCCGGTGGTGACGATCAGGTTCACGTCGTTTCGTTCACACAACACTCGCAGGGTGTGCGTCAACGGATCGAGATCATCAGCCAGGATCTGTGTCTCGACAATCTCCGCGCCATACTCGCTTAGCAGTTCAACGAGCGCACGGCCCGACGTGTCCTCGCGATGCCCACTCGCACAAGCATCGCTCACTGTAATCACCGCCGCTCGGATAGGAGTACTCATCGGCTGTTTTTAATATGCTCAGTCTCCGGCTGATGAAACGACAGCGTCCCGCATCGAGTGCAACTCCTGAAGCGAGCGCACGTTTGGCGTGCCATCAGAACCGCCAGCCGTGATCGCCTCGACCAGCGCGCGCGCTCCCGTCATCGTCGTAACGCACGGCACGTTGTACTGCAAGGCCGCACGGCGGATTGCCTGTTCGTCAAAACGCGAGACACGGCCCAGCGGCGTGTTGATGATCAGCGAAATCTCGCCGCTCTTGATGTGGTCCACGATGTTCGGTCTTCCTTCGTTGACCTTGAACACGTCCTCCACCGTCAGTCCGACTTCGCGCAGCCGCGCGCCCGTGCCGAGCGAGGCGATGATGTCGAAACCCAACCGGTTCAACTTGCGCGCGAGTATCACGGCGGTGCCTTTATCGGCATCCTTCACACTCAGAAACGCTTTGCCTCGCGCCGGCAGGCCCAACCCCCCGCCCATCATGGCCTTGCCGTAAGCCTCGCCGAAGCTCTCGCCGATTCCCATCACTTCGCCGGTCGAGTGCATCTCCGGACTCAGAATCGGATCGACGCCGGGGAACTTCGCAAACGGAAACACCGGCGACTTGATGAAGAATCGATTGACCGTCAACTCTTCCGGCAACGAGAAACTCTCGAGCTTCTGTCCCGCCATCACGAGCGCCGCGATGCGCGCGATCGGAACGCCCGTGGCCTTTGAAACAAATGGCACGGTGCGCGACGCCCGCGGGTTTACTTCCAGCACGTAAACGCGATCGTCCTTGATCGCGAACTGTATGTTCATCAGCCCGGAAACCGACAGCGCTTTCGCAAGCTTGCGTGTGTAGTGGCGCATCGTGTCGAGATGCTCGGGGTCGATTCGCACCGGCGGCAACACGCATGACGAGTCGCCGGAGTGAATGCCGGCTTCTTCGATGTGCTCCTGAATGCCGGCGATGACGCATGCCGTCTCGTCCGCCAAAGCGTCGACGTCGAACTCCGCTGCTTGTTCCAGAAACTTGTCTATCAGCACCGGACGATCGGGAGTGAAACCGACTGCGTTGTGAACGTACTGTTCCAACGCGTCCTGGTCGTAAACGATCGCCATCGCGCGTCCGCCCAGCACGTAACTCGGCCGCACGAGCACCGGATAACCGATCCGCGCCGCAACTTCAGTTGCCTCTTCCACAGACGCAGCCATGCCGTTGTCAGGCTGCGGGATGCCGAGCTCGTTGAGCAGCGATCCAAAACGTTTGCGGTCCTCGGCGAGATCGATCGAATCGGGCGACGTGCCAATCACTTTCACACCCGCGTGATGAAGCCGCATCGCGAGGTTCAACGGCGTCTGTCCGCCGAACTGCACGATCACGCCTTCCGGTTTCTCGACGTCGACGATGTTCATCACGTCTTCGAACGTGAGCGGCTCGAAGTAGAGACGATCGGACGTGTCGTAGTCAGTCGAGACTGTTTCCGGATTGCAATTGACCATGATCGTCTCGAATCCCGCCGCATGAAGCGCGAAGGACGCGTGGCAGCAACAGTAGTCAAACTCGATTCCCTGCCCGATGCGGTTCGGACCGGAACCGAGAATCATGATCTTGCGGCGATCGGTCGGCTCGGCTTCGTCTTCCTGTTCGTAAGTCGAGTAGAGATATGGCGTGTGCGATTCGAACTCCGCGCCGCAGGTATCGACGCGCTTGTAAACCGGCACGATTCCGAGGCTCTTGCGATATTCGCGCACCTCGTCTTCCGAACGCTCCATCAGGTACGCGAGACGGCGATCCGAAAGCGCTACTTCCTTGAAGGCGCGCAACTCTTCCGCCGAGATCTCTTCGAGTTTCGAGCCTTCGATGTCGCGCTGAATCTCCATCACCTGTTTCAGTTGATCAAGAAACCATGGATCGATTCTCGAGAGACGATAGATCTCCGCGATGGGCCAGTCGTGTTGCAGCGCGTACGTGATGTAAGAGAAGCGGTGCGAGTTGGGGCGCGCAAGTTTGCGTTGTAGCTCGTCGTCGGAGATGTCTTCCAGGCGAAGCGGCTTCACGGCTTCGAGCGAGCGCAGTCCCTTGAAGAGCGCTTCCTTGAACGTGCGGCCGATGGCCATCACCTCGCCGACCGACTTCATCTGCGTGCCGAGCACGTCTTCGGCTTCGCGAAACTTCTCGAAGTCCCACTTGGGAATCTTGGCGACAACGTAATCGATCGTCGGCTCAAATGAAGCGGGTGTCTTGCGCGTGATGTCGTTGGGGATCTCGTCGAGCGTGTAACCGACGGCAAGCTTTGCGGCCATCTTCGCGATCGGAAAACCAGTCGCTTTCGACGCGAGCGCGGAAGAACGCGAGACGCGCGGGTTCATCTCGATGATGCGAATGTCGCCGTTCTCAGGATTGACGCCAAACTGAATGTTGGAACCGCCCGTTTCGACGCCGACTTTGCGAATCACGCGAATCGCGAGGTCGCGCATCAGTTGATACTCGCGATCCGTGAGCGTCTGCGCGGGCGCGACGGTGATCGAGTCGCCGGTGTGAACGCCCATCGGATCGAAATTCTCGATCGAACAGATGATGACGACGTTGTCGGCGAGGTCGCGCATCACCTCGAGCTCAAACTCTTTCCAGCCGAGTATCGACTCTTCGATCAGGACTTCGTGAATCGGCGACGCTGCGAGCCCGCCGCGGATGATCTCTTCAAACTCTTCCGGGTTGTAAGCAATGCCGCCGCCGGTGCCGCCAAGCGTGAACGACGGGCGGATGATCGCGGGATAACCCGTCAGCGTGACGATGTCTTTTGCTTCGTCCCACGATTTGGCGAAGCCGCCGCGCGGCATTTCGAGTCCGGCTTCGTCCATCGCCTGTTTGAACAACAAGCGGTTCTCGGCAACTTTGATCGCATCGCGATTAGCGCCAATCATCTCGACGCCGTACTCCTGCAACACGCCCGCGTCTGCGAGTGCAATCGCCAGGTTCAACGCCGTCTGGCCGCCAACTGTAGGCAGGAGCGCGTCGGGACGTTCGCGTTTGATGATCTCGGTGACAGCGTCGACTGTCAGCGGTTCGACGTACGTAATGTCGGCCGTTTCGGGATCGGTCATGATCGTCGCCGGGTTCGAGTTGACGAGCACGATCTCGTAACCTTCCTGGCGCAACGCTTTGCAGGCTTGCGTTCCGGAGTAGTCAAACTCGCATGCCTGGCCGATCACGATTGGACCAGAGCCGATGATTAGAATCTTGTGAATATCAGTCCGTTTGGGCATCCATTAAAAGTCCGGCCTGCGTCGCCGGTAGTCCTCTCCTTCTATGACCACGTTGGTGCACATTTCAAAAAGACGGCTGCGGAGACGGTAAGTGATGCGCTCCTCCAGCTCTTTGTTTCGGTCGGAATAGTTGGTCGTAAAGATCGTCAACTTGTTGTCGTTGTATCGCTTGTTGATGATCTGGTACATGGTGTCGCGCACCCAATCGGTAGGGACGGTTGCGCCGAGCTCGTCGAGCACGAGAACGTCGGCCTGGAAGACGGGCGCGAGCACCTTGAGCTCCGAGGATTTTGAAATCGGGTTGTACGAATCCTGGATCTCTTTCAGCAAGGAACCGAACTCATAAAAGAGACCACCGAAGCCTTTTTCGATTAGATGTTTCAAGATCGCGACTGCCAGGTGCGTCTTTCCTACGCCCGCTGGTCCCATGAACAACAGTCCACGGTTGACAGCCGGATACTGATCGGCAAATTTATGAGCGTGATATACGGCGTCGCCCTGGGACGTGCCGACTGAGCTGACAAAGTTGCCAAATGAACACTTCTCGTAGCGGCGAGGAATTCGTGCGGCGGCCAGCAGTTTCCGGAAGCGATCGTGCTTGCGACAAGGGCACGGGATGGCGCCCTTCACCGGATCGAGTTTGGTGCCGGTGCCAAAGCAATCTTCGCAAACGTCCGTATTCTCCGCGTTGCGGAGTTCGCTTTCATCTATCATTTATCGAAAGCTCAACCTGTGTTACTAAGGTTGGCCTTAGGATACCTTATACTGGCTTTAGGCTGTAATAGAGGAGGGAAGATTTAGAGTTTTACTTAGAACTTTATGAGCTTGTGGCAATCGTTACTGAGAAAACTTGGTCTGAAATCAGAGCGGGCCGACCGACATCCGATTCGGGTTTTTCTACTGGACGATGATGAACGGCGGCACCGCTGGTTTACAACGCGCTTCAAAGGCGATTTTATTGACATCGCCAACAACGTTCGCGAGGCGCGACAACTGTTGAGCGCGGGCTCTTACGACGCGATCTTCCTCGATCACGATCTCCATCCCGAGCACTACCACGCCGAGTCGACGGACGACGAACGGACCGGTTATGCGGTCGCCCTTTGGCTGAGTTCCAACCCGGAACTGCAACGCGCCTCCACGATTCTCGTTCACACGCGCAACGCTGATGGCGCGATGCGCATGGTCGGCGAACTGCGCCGCGCCGGCCGCAGCGCTGACTATGTCCCATTTCCGTTGTTGGCGGAGCGAATCAAGACCTACTGGCAGCGTTAGCTTTTCAATTCAGCTACGTATCGGAGAACTTTTATCGGCTCAACAGTTACCAATCCGTCCATGAGCATCTCGTCCAATACGGGTAAGAACGCGTCGATCTTTTCGCGACTGTCCACGATTTCAATGACCATCGGAAGATCCTCCGATAAGCGAAGAATCTTTGTCGTGTGAAGGACGCTGTGTTTGCCGAAACCCATCACGCCTCGAAGCACAGTCGCGCCGGCCATTCCGTGCTCCCTCGCCTTCAGGACGACTGCTTCATAGAGCGGATGGTGGCCGTGACGATCGCTCTCGCCGATGAAGATCCGCAACAGAAATCCTTCTTCGGGAATACTCATAACCTTCCTTAAAACACCTTGCCGAGAAGGTATCCCAGCCAAACCATCGACACGCCGAGAACATTTGAAAGTATGACGTTCAGAGTTGCCAAGCCGAATTCACCATCCCGCAACAGCGTGAAAGTCTGCAAGCCATAGGATGAGAACGTAGTGAATCCGCCAAGCAGGCCGATGAGGATTACGGTTCGGACTGTAGGACTCAGCAGGAATCGCTCCTCGGTGAGGTAGAACACGGCGCCGGTTACAACGCAGCCGATCAGGTTAACCGCCATCGTCCCCCACGGAAACGTCTCACCATACTGCCTCGCCACAAAGCCTGAGAGCCAGTAACGCAAGATAGTCCCGACCAAACCGGCCAAACCAATCAAGATTGTTTTCTGCATGCGGTCGAAAATAAAACAATACGCCCAGGTACGACTGCAATCGGTTTCTTGATTGAATCTAACTTGAATGACAGAAAGAATTTATATTGACTGCTTTCTCATTCGCGTCGAAAACTTTATCAACTTTGATTAAGGACAACGTATACAACCGATCGTCGACGAGGAACACTCGCAGCCGAACTTCGCCACGAAACATGTGTACTTTTATCTCGCGTCCAGGATGCCCGTCCAGCGAACATGGAATTCAAGACTGTTGTTGCATTAGGTCTTCGTTGAGCCTGGGCCATTACCGGCAGTTCGCAGAAGAGGAGTGCGACGATTAAGAGGAGGTAGCGCGAGGTTATTCTCATATGGTTGTAAGGCAATGTCTTTGAGTATTCGTGTTTTTAGGCTTCTCGGCCTACGCGGATTGTACTCGCGAACTCAACTCGTGAGGAAACTATCTATCTGAATGTGTGATTTATGAACTTTATGAGTGAACAATAGAAGACATCTTCGGGAGTCTTCAGTAATGCTCCAGGACATTTTTGTTCGCGATTTCACAGTTCCGCTGTTTGGTACTGAGCTTGCTATCGACACTACGACTTGTCTATCCAGTTTAGCCTGTGAAAGACAAGACAGCGTGGCATATCACAGCCACGCCAGCGCGAACACGTTATTTGACTTGGCCCGTGCGCACCTCATTAACCTCATTTGAATCGTTTCTTTACTCACGATTCCCACCCACACGAAAAGGAGAATCCTCATGGAACAGAAAAGCTTCTTACTGAAGACCATTGTTTTAGTTGCGTTGATTATCGCCGCCGGTATCCCGAACGTCGTTATGGCGCAAGAGCGTCGAGTATTTTCCGGCGAGAGGGAAGACGAAGCAAAGAGAGCGCGGCGCGAGGCGGCGCCCGGGCAAGCGCAGCAACTGGCTTGCCGAGGACCCATCAGGCAGGTAACGGATATTGCTGACGAGAACACAAGGTCTACCTCCGCGAACTTCTTTACCATGCCCGGAGGCGGTGAGGGTGGTGGTTTTGACAAGA
Source organism: Acidobacteriota bacterium (assembly GCA_046732935.1). Lineage (GTDB taxonomy): Bacteria > Acidobacteriota > Blastocatellia > Pyrinomonadales > Pyrinomonadaceae > PSRF01. The sequence goes on from JBKPOC010000023.1 coordinate 192,295, forward strand.
CACCTCTCTTAACTACAAGAGTATCCCTGAAGGAGGGCTGCTTGAACGCTCACCTCGACGCGATTGTAGGCAGCACGCTGTACGGCGTCGCGGGACTGACAATGTTTCAGGTTACGTTGACTCCGGTCAGCGGGGGTCCTCGTCATATGGTGGGCCACTTCGAACATCCGTTTGGGACAAACAGTCCGGCTGTTGCAACAGAGGCGGAACGCGATGTCGACATGTTTGCCGCAAACTTTTTCCAGAAGGTCGGCAAGGGTCCGCACGAAGTACCACCGGGAGTTTACAGAGTTGACGTTTGGTGGTCGGGAGCAGGTGCGGGAGGCGCAATCGCCTTTTCGGCTGTTTTGAAGTTGTATCAACAATAGCCGGTTACATCGACTGAAGAAACTTACGGCAACCTTGATTTGGCCCAGTCAAGGTTGCCGATATCCTTGCGCTGGACGAAGCTCACCGGATCAGACGGCGGTGCGCACGTCTTCTCTGATCCACACGATCGTCGTAGTTTCGCTTCACCTCGCGAAAATAAAACAAAAGATCGCCCGATTCGATTAACCAGAACACGTACAGGTAGAGCAGACATTTGAGGACGAGCGCGTAATCAAGCACGGCCCACGCCGACTCCTTATGGCTCTGAATGTAAAGAGCCAACGGCTGGATTGCCGTATACGAGAAGAGCAGGACCACGAGCAACGGCGCCGGGTCAAGAAACTTGCTTTGCAGACGGCCCACAAACAACGCCATGTAAATTCCAGCATAAAGCCCCGTCAGCAGTGTGAATGCCGCAAGAAATTGCTGAGGCTTCAAAGGTCTCGACTGCGACAACAACGGAATCAGAACGAGCAGCGCAAGTCCAATTGCTGCTGGTCCTGTGATTACGCCACTCCTTCGTTGGCGGCCTGGTTCCTGGTTGAGGACGTTGTAACAAAGGATCACCACCGCGGTGTTGACGATGTTGAAAACCGGCTCGAGCACGGAGGCCAATTCATTGTTCGAAGCAGCGGCTGGGTTTGTTTTCCAGGTCTCCCAGGTTTCCCACGCGTACATGATGTAGAGAGGAATCCACGAGGCAAGCATCGCAGACCACCATTTCGTGAATAGCAGTAATCGTTTCTGAAGAATCGGTTCTTCCGCCGTATACTCTTCTCGACTGTTGTAACCCGCCTCCGTGAGCTCTGCTGCATTCTTATTTAGCAACAAACCCTTCGGCCTGTTCCAAAGCGAATGTATAAAAAGCCAAAGTATTGTTATGGATTGGCCGACGCTGGCGATAGTTTGCGCGAGCGTTGGAGTCTCCTGGTAGACAATTGAGGCCGCCACGGTAACGCCCACAAGCACCGCGATCGGAAGCAAGACGGTTCGACCACGAGGACTAACCAGCCAAAGTCCAAAGGTATCCGCAACTGACCTCGCCTGCTCCAGTGCGACATCAGCAGCAACGCCGGACTCGACTCTTGCTTCCGCGTAGATCGGCGTTACCGGCAGCTTGAAACGATACCCCTCGCGGGGCTTTGTTTCGATTACCGACTGGTCACCTTCACCACGTCCAAACGCTTTTCGCAGGACTGCGATGTGCTTGTCGAGCGTTCCATCCTCAACCGCTTCGTTGCCCCAAACCGCGTCGAATATCTGTCCTCTCTTGAAGAGCGTGCCGCCTTCATCGTGCGCGTTCTGCAACATATATTCGAGAATCGATTTTGACTTGGGTTTGAGCTCAACTGGCAGTCCGTCTTCACGGTACAAGTAGCCGTTTCCCAGATCGAGTCTGAACGGACCGAATTGATAACCTTTGAGAGACGTCTGACTCATGAGGCCCCACAGAATAGTCTAATTTCGGAGTTTCTTCCTCACTTCCGCCTAACTTCGTCAAAAATTCCGAGTTGTTTCGATACTGCGGGTTGGTGGTGTTGCTAGCGTTCTGCCAGTTCAACGCGAAGGAGATTCCTATGCATTCTGACAACCCAAAGTCCAACACATTCGGACAGCACACCGGACACCCGCCGGGTTTGCGCACGCTTTTCCTAACCGAGATGTGGGAGCGATTCTCGTTCTACGGGCTCAGACCGCTTTTGGTTCTTTTTATGTCCGCCGCGCTTGCGGATCGCGGCTTTGGATTCGACCGCAACCAGGCTTCGGCAATTGTGGGGATCTACGCAGCTTCGGTTTACCTCTCGTCGCTGCCCGGCGGTTGGATTGCCGATCGCTTGCTGGGTTTGCGCCGAGCCATTCTCTATGGAGCTTTGCTGATCGCTGCCGGCCATATCTCGATTGGCCTCTCGGCTTTTGCCAACGGCAAGGTGCCGTTTTTCATCGGTCTCATTTTGATCGTCTTCGGCACGGGCCTGCTGAAACCAAACATTTCTGCAATCGTCGGCGAGTTATATCCGGAAGGTGGCTCGCGGCGCGATGCGGGTTTCTCGATCTTCTACATGGGGATAAATTTGGGGTCATTTGCGGGTCAGCTAGTGACCGGCTTTTTGGGAGAAACGATCGGCTGGCACTGGGGCTTTGGCGCAGCGGGCGTTGGAATGTTCGTGGGTGTGCTGGTATTCGCCACTCGCGCCAGGGCGACGCTTGGGGAGATCGGTGAACACCCTTCCCTCGATGAGAACCCCGATGTTCGTCGAAAACAACAAGCTCGTGCGAAGGCTCTCATATTCGCAGGTGTGACGATCATCGTGTTGGTGGTGATTCTCGCGGCCACGGGTTTGATAACGCTCGACGCGCAAGTAATGGGTCACTACCTGACTTATGTTCTTGTCTTGCTGGCGGTAGCCTATTTCTCTTACCTGTTCCTTGCCGGCGGTCTCAACGGCAACGAGAAGAAGCGCCTGTTAGTGATTGGAGTGCTGTTTGTGTTCGCCGCAGTGTTTTGGTCGGCGTTTGAGCAAGCGCCTACGTCGCTGAATCTGTTCGCCAGAGATTTCACGAATCGCACCGTGGGCACTTTTGAAGTACCGGCGGTGTGGTTCCAATCAGTGAATTCAGCTTTCATCATCATCTTCGCACCTGTGTTCGCGTGGATGTGGACGCGTCTCGGGAGCAAAGGTCGAGACCTTTCAAGTGCCACGAAGTTCTCGCTCGGTTTGTTATTGGCGGGCGTCGGATTCCTGGTAATGATCCCTGCAGCGCGAATTGTGGTGAGCAGTGGAGGCGCGGTTAAGGTCTCGGCTCTGTGGTTGATAACGAGTTACTTTTTCCAGACATTAGGCGAGCTGTGTCTGTCGCCGGTGGGCCTTTCTTCAATGACGAAGCTTTCACCGCGTAGATACGTGGGCCAGGTGATGGGGATTTGGTTTCTTGCCGCTGCGCTTGGAAATCTGATCGCGGGACTGGTTGGCGGGCGAGTCGATCCGGAAAAGCTGGACCAGATGCCGCAACTTCTCAACGCCACGACTGCATCGCTAATCGTTTCGGGCATCGCGCTGGGTCTGTTGGCAATTCCCATTCGCCGGTTGATGCAGGGCGTGGCGGGACGCGAGTATTCAGGAGGAGAGCTTACGTCACCGACGCTTTAGCCTGATGTAGGCTCGTTTAGGTTGTTTTCGGCTAGTCGATGTTCGCGTATTGTTCGCGCGACGACAAATCTTGCCTTGCTCGGATCACTGACAGAATGGCTCGCATCGACAGTCAGTAGCTCTTGTCGAGTGTCTCTAAAATCGCTGCAACGTCGCGGGGACGTGAGCTCTTGAGCTTTCGCAACCCCTCCTTCACGATCCATCCAGTGTGCGGATTACTCGAACGCGACCACTGCCGACAGATGCTAAGAACGAGCTCTGGGTGCTTGCCACTCGCGTTGCGAAGCACATTGGCCACGGACTTCTTGACATACAGTTCAGGGTCGGTCCGAAGCGTTTCAAGCACAGGCCGGACGGCTTGCGGATCTACCTTCACGATGCCACGCAGCCCCTCACTTGCGGCACGCCGGATATTCGCGTCATGGTCCTTGGCCCACCCTTGCGCAGTATCAAGGACCGCGACTGGATGGCGCTTACCGATCTCGACCAACGCCGTGGCAGCCACCTCGCGCGTTTGCCATTGGTCGCTCGCTGCCAACCTCCTGAGTTCGGGGAAGACGGCATCAGGTTCGACACGACCTCGGGCAAGAAGCTCGTCGATGTCGTGAATCTTAGCGATCACAGCAAGTTCCATCTGGCCGAACCCGATTTATCGAAATGAAGATACATAATGTTGCTACGCGCCCCACTTTCCGACAATCACGCCAATCACCAGGCCACCAATGGCACCCAAGATGAGAATTGGAGCGTACGCTTTGGTGATTATCGCATCAGGCAGGCTCAGCAAGATCCCGAAAACAAGACCTTGCGCCCAAGGCGGCAATGGTAGACGCGCAGCACCGATGACAAAACCAATCGCGAAGCGGTTCAGAAATGCGCCCGTCAGTGCGGCAGTCTTGTCAGGGAAGGACAACGGGATCATTGAAGCGGCAGAGAGGGCACCGTAGACGAGTCCGCAAATAGTTCCAAGCATGATTCGAGACATGAAAGCCTCCATTGAAGCGGGCTGGGCTGAACGATCGATTAGACCACGGCGCCTTTCGCCACTTCAACGTTTTCCTCTTAACTCTCTTGTGAAACGAATGGAAGCGGTGCTTTGTAATGTTTTCAGCGCCGCCTACCGGATTGCCGAAGTGGTTTGAAATCAACGAATGTACCTGAGGATATAGAGCTTATATCCCAGGCACTTTAGGATGGCGTAGGATGATTTGGGCTGATTAAGAGTCTTCGATGTACGCGTATTGTACGTGCTTCGCGAGTCCCGGCCCGCAGGTTGGGCGCTCGAAAGTGTGCCCTGCTGGCACGTGTCATTTTCAAGAAAGAAAGGAAAGCGTGCGTTGGATAAACCAGAACATCGCAACACCGCCAATGGCGTAGGGCGGCACGAGTTCTGTCCATTGCGGAAATGAAATGTGGATGCGGCGCACGAGTCCGATCAATGACAGCACCGCGCCGATGAATAGGAAGTGACCGCTCTCTACACCAACGCTGAAAAACAACAAGGCTGTCGGAATATGTCCCTGCGGCAAGCCGGCTTCGCTTAAACCACCAGCGAAGCCCAGGCCGTGCATCAGCCCGAAGGTAAGAGCCACGAGCCACGGGGCGCGCGCGGTGATGCTTTCGAGTCCGCGACGCATGCGCACGATCTCTACCGCGACAAAGACGATGCTCAGCGCGATCACCGCCTCGACTGGCCGTTGCGGCACATGCACAAAGCCGAGCGTTGC
>JBKPOC010000024.1:0-168827 GCA_046732935.1 Acidobacteriota bacterium
TCAATGCAACAAGTCTTACATCCCTTAATGAGAACGGATTTTTAGAGAGTCATTATTTTTCTTTGGTCCAAAGATGCGTGGAAGATGCGTGGATCACCTAGTGATACGAAGCAGGACGTAAGCTACTTTCAACGGCTGAAACGTCGATAAATACTGCTTAGTATCGTTTGGTAGCACTAGGTACTACGGCGCACTGAGGATTTTAAGTCCGCAGCGTCTGCCATTCCGCCACCCCGGCATGTTGTCCGTAAGGCGTAAGTCTACCAAGCCTTTCCTCTTTCCGCTAATCATTAAAACCGTGACATTAATACGTCGTGCGTGGAAGATCCGGGACTACTCTACACAGATTTTTTCGCTCGAACTCGACTACCTGGCCGATTGCTTCTATAAACTCTTGCACGGCGCTTTCCATCCTGCCCCGTGTGACTGAACCACAAATAAGCTGTAGTTTCTACATGTAAGCGAGTGGTTAACTCTGGTCCAATTTATCCACTCACCGTGACGTGAGATTGGAGGATCTCGGAAGGAGCTATACACGAAAGATCAAGATTTACTCGAATGAATCACTCTTAATCCTAAATAATGGTTGGAAAGCCGATCATCAAAGGCACTCGTCTAACGGTCGAGTATATTCTCAATTTGCTGGCACACGGAGCTACGACCGAAGAGGTTCTAGAAGAGTATCAAGGGCTAAAACCCGAAGATATTCAGCTTGTTTCTGTTTGCGACAAGATCGCTTGATGATACCGATTTCATGCCATTGACGGTCGAGATTGCATGAAATGCGTTTCCTTTGTGGATGAAGGCAACCTTCAGAAGCGTGGCGTAGGCGCGCGTGAAATCCGCAAACAGATTATCGCTCCTACGGTGGCGAGTGAATCGGCCGAAGCAGCACGTACGCCATCAACGCCGGACTGCCAAAGAGCAGTATTGCCGGTATCCATAGCCAACGCTTGTAGCCGGTCCATCCACGATGCGCGGCGTCGCCTAAAAGCCAGACAAAGATCAAACAGACAAAGACCAGCGAGTCGCTCAGGATAATCAGCGACATCCAATTACCCGTCAACAAACTCCACGTAATCCTTATCGCCGATCCAATCGAATCGAAATCATGAATCCACCAGTAAGTGGCGATATTGAACCAACTGAAAATCAAAATGGCTGCGAGCCACGTCAACATGCGTCGAGTCTTGCTCATCTTCTCTCCTTCGCCGGCTCCTCTAACAAAGGTTAACGCAGAAACTCACGTTCACTCACGACGCGGCAAGATTCAGCCTCAGAAATCCCGAATTTGTTTCAAAACGATCTCATCTGCGGAGGTTTCTACACTGCTCCTTCAAGGTTTTGGGACTTAATCGCGTCAGCATGTTCGTAACAAGGGGGAAATTCACTCATGCTCTTCGTCTTTCAGGAGCCGCGAGAGACCGGTGCGGAATCGTTCAATCCCGAAATCATGTGGCACGTCTTTCGACAACTCGGTTCGAGCCTGTTGGCGCGTGTTCCTTACCTGTTGTTTGGACTCATAGCTTTCATCATATTCCTTGTCGCAGCGCGAATCTTGAGGACCGTTTTGGTTACCGCGGGCCGGCGAACGCGGCTCGATCTGACACTCGCGCAACTCCTCGCGCGAATCGTATCAGCGGTAACAATTATCCTCGGCCTTCTGGTTGCAGCCGTGATCATCTTCCCGAGTTTTCACCCCGGTGAACTGATCGCCGGTCTCGGCATAACGTCAGTCGCAATCGGCTTCGCTTTCAAAGACGTGCTCCAGAATTTTTTTGCGGGCATTCTGATCTTGTGGCGACGGCCTTTTGTAATCGGCGACGAAATCAAAGTAAGGGAATTCGAAGGGACGGTAGAAGACATCACCACTCGATCCACTCGCGTCAAGACCTACGACGGCGAACGCGCAGTCTTGCCTAACGGCGACGTTTATACGAATGCGGTCCTCGTCCGCAGTGCTTACGAGAGCCGCCGGGTTCGCTTAACGGTGGGAATCGGATACGCCGACTCCATCGAGTCTGCGCGAAAGATCATTCACGATGTGCTTCGCAAAACTGAAGGAGTGTTAACAACTCCCGAGCCGTGGGTATACGTGTCCGAGCTTGCGCCTTCGTCAGTCAATTTCAGTATTTATTTCTGGACAGCGCCTCGTCAGGCAAATGTACTGGCACTCATTGACAAAGTGACGACGGGAATAAAGACGGGATTAGATCAAGGTCACATCGACATACCTTATCCGCAGGTCGTGGTCCACGGTGATAATGGAGGGCTGTCAAATACGAATTAACTGCAAAGGCTTGCCACGTCGCGCTCGACGCCGTGCAAGTGTTAACCCGAACCATAGTCCATAGAGGACGATCAACGCGAGCACTGCGAGCGCAACTGAAAGCCCGCGGCTGTCGGTGACCTTGCGCGCAACAACGTAGAAATCACCCGTGATGCCAAGTGCAAGAGGAACGAGCGCGGCCAACAACATGCCGGTAGCGAAACGATGAAAGTGTTCCGTCTCCTCGCCTTGTTCGACGATGCGATGATAGGCCGCAGGCGTCATCAGCAAGACCACCGTCAGTCCCACCAGCGACAGACTGACGAAGTGAACAATTTTCATTGACTGCGGCAGCTTTTCGAACGAGTTCATCAACAAAGCACTGAACTGAAAGCCAAGCAGCGCTTGCGCACCAGGCAATGCGACCCTCAGTTCCGTTAGCACTTGCTCAATTTTGTCTTTCAATTCGGTCCCGCCACTCTCTTCCGCTTTCGACATTCGACGCTCCTTCTCGACTGCGGCCGCACGCCGTCGCTTTTCAAGTAATTCAAAGCCGTACCACAAACACATCGCCACCAGCAGCGTCACCGAGCCGGCGATTACACCCTGCGTCCGGCCGAACAAGAACTCCGCGGAAACGAAAAACTCGATCGCCAGTCCGATTCCAAACGGCAGCACCGCCACGGTGACGACCGTGCTTGTCAACCGGTGAATCTCCGGCGTGTCTTCGCCGTCTTCGACGATTTGGTGATAAGTAGCCGGCCAGATCAGCAGCCCGATTGCCAGCAACATTACCGATAGTCCGATAAGTTCAAAGTCCTGGCTGTGGCGCGACATTTGTTCGAAACCCGGTTCGAACACTGAACGAAACTGAAATCCGAGCAACACTTGCGCGACGAGTATGAGTATTCGCCCTTCATCCAGCGTGTTGCGCAGCTTGTTTTTCAACTGGGCCATGGCCGCACACATAGCAAGTACTGCTCCGCGCGGCGTGTCTTTTCTGTTGCAGGTCGTAGGTTTTTCTAAACGAACATTCACGACGGAGTGGTGACGGACATTCACCTGCGGCCAACATCATGAGCATGACTCTTGCTGCTTGCTGATGACCATGACTGTTATGCGTGCGATCTCCATTTACATTCTTTTCATCTGCGGCGTCTGCCTGCTCGGTTGCCACAACCTGCCGCGCGATCCGCAGCGAACACTCGAGAGACTCCGGTCGCGACCGATGCGAGTCGGTTTAGTCGAAAACCCGCCCTGGGTGATACGCACAACGGGCGACCGCAAGGCGTAGAAGTCGACCTCGTGCGTGAATTTGCTGCGCAACTCGGGACTACGCCCGAATGGCGTTGGGGCGGCGCGCAACAGCAGATGGAAGCACTCGAGGATTACAGGATGGACCTCGTTATCGGCGGATTCGCCAGCCGCACGCCATGGAAAAATTATGTTGGACTTACGAGTCCGTATTTTACCGACGGGACGACGAAGCATGTGATGGCCACAGCGCCTGGCGAGAACGGGTTCATCAAGTGTCGACGGTCGGATCTGGAGGTGCTTTCGCCTCACTCGCCCGGATGTTAAAATCACCTCACTAATGACAACTGCCGAGCCATTGACGGAAGAACAGGAGGTCTTCCTCAAACACATTCAGAAGAAGGGACTCAAGCGTACCTCCCAGCGCGACTTGATTCTGGAAGTTTTTCTACGCACAGAAGAACATCTCTCCAACGAAGACCTGTACCGGCTGGTGCAAAAAGAGGACCCGGGCGTCGGCCAAACCACCGTCTATCGAACCCTGAAACTGCTGACCGAAGCAGGGCTGGCGCGTGAAGTCCGATTCGGCGATGGGCGCACCCACTACGAGCACAACTACAAACACCAGCATCACGATCACATGATCTGCTCGGAGTGCGGGAAGATTATCGAGTTTTACTCGGCCGAGCTGGAAGCCATCCAGGACGCCATGGCCGCCAAGCACCGCTTCGAAATCACGCAGCACCTGCTTCGCATCATCGGCGTCTGCGCCGACTGCCGGCGCGCACATAAACAAAACACGGATTAGACGAAATCGACGAAGGGGGTTATGAGATGAGTGTATCGATCACGTTTGAACCTTCGGGCCTGAGTGGAGTTGTTGCCGAGGGAACTTATCTCATTGACGCGGCGCACCGCATGGGCGTCTCTTTGGGAGAGGGCTGCACGACCGGCAAAGGCGAGTGTCCGTCATGTCTCATCTCGGTAAAGACCGGCGCCACATTACTCTCGCCTCCCAGTGCGGCGGAACTAAGACAGCTCGATGAAGAAGACTTGGCCCAATCGCATCGTCTCGCCTGTCAGGTCAAGCTCCAATATCCCGGCGAAGTGGTGGTGATGCCAAGCGCCCGCAAACCCGGTGGCGGCGCTTCCCCACGCGACACCGCTTCCGAGTTAAGAAAAGAGTTCGGCTCGCTGCCGCTCACCACGAAGATCGCGACCTTGCTGCAACTGGAAGCAATCACGATGTCTGAGACTTTCGACGCAGCGATCGAGAAGCCGCTTGCCTTCGGCGCCAAAACGATGGATGCGTTCATGAACCGTGCCCGCGCAAAAAACGATAACAAACAATAGCGTACACAGCACTCAAACATGACCCACGGCGAGTCACGCGATCAAACCCGGCGTAAAACGACCCTCCTCCGCGCGTGCGCGCTAATGTTTGTTCTCGCAGTCAGTGCGGCCTGTCCGAAGAACAAAGCGCCGCGCCAACCGCGCATCGGCGTCTCCAATGACCCACAGCCTGCATCGCGTCCCGCGCCGATCCCGACCGCATTCAATGGCGAACGCGCGTTGGACCATGCGCGCAGACAAGTCGACTTCGGCCCGCGCCCGCCTGACACGCCGCAACTCGAAAAGGCGCGTGCGCACATCGTCAACGAGCTGAAGGGTTACGGATTGACCGTCACTCTCGACGAGTTCACGGCTGACACGCCGCAAGGCAAAAAGAAGATGGCGAACATCGTCGCCGAAATCCCCGGCGAGACGAAGAAGTCGATCCTCATCGCCAGTCACTACGACACGAAGTTCTACGACGACATGCGTTTTGTCGGCGCGAACGACCCGGCGTCATCCGTCGGAACGCTGATCGAGATCGGGCGCGTTCTCGCCAGTTTGCCGGAGAAACCGAAGGTCACGCTCAAGCTCGTGTTTTTCGACGGCGAAGAGGCTTTTTGCGAAGGTTGGGACCAGTGCAGCAACGACCGACATCCGGATAATACGTATGGCAGCCGTTACTACGTTTCGCAGTTGCGCGCAAAGAATGAGTTGGACAACACGGGCGCGCTGATTCTGCTCGACATGATGGGTTACAGAAAACTCGAGCTCGGCCGCGATCCAGCGAGTTCCCGTTGGCTGCAAGACATCATCTGGTCGACAGGACGCGAGCTCGGCTACAAGGATGTGTTCGTCGATCGCGAAGAAGGCGTCGGCGGCGACGATCACGAGGCGTTCCTGCAAGCGGGCGTTGCCGCGGTCGATCTGATCCAGCTCAGCACGTATCCCTACTGGCACAAGGCTGACGACACGATCGACAAGATCTCGGCGCGCAGCATGAAGATCGTCGGCGACACCGTTTTAGCTAGTTTGCCGAAGATCCAGACGCAAGTCTTGTCGCGACAGAACGCGACAAAAGACGCACAGTGACATGAAAAGAATCGCAGTCATTGCCGGCGACGGAATCGGCCCGGAAGTCATCCGCGAGGCCGTTCGCGTCTTGCACCATCTTCAGAACACACGCGGTCTCGAGCTCGAACTCGTCGACTTTGATTGGGGCGCGGAGAAGTATCTGCGCGAAGGCGTGACGCTGCCCGACGGCGCACTCGAGATGTTGACGAAGGAGTTTCATGCGATTCTCGCAGGCGCGTTCGGCGACCCGCGCATACCGACCAACAAACACGCGGAAGACATTCTCCTGGGAATGCGCCGCGGGCTCGATCTCTACATCAACCTGCGTCCCGTGCGTTTGCTTCACGAACGTCTGACGCCACTCGCCAACCGCTCGACGAAAGACATCGATTTCGTCGTCTTCCGCGAGAACACGGAAGGCGCGTACTGCGCGTCCGGCGGTTTTCTAAAACACGGGACTGCCGACGAGATCGCTTTGCAGGACGAGATCAATACGCGACGCGGCGTCGAGCGAATCATCGTCGCCGCTTTCGAGTACGCGCGAGCGAATGGACGGACGCGCGTGACGATGGCGGACAAGTCGAACGTGCAGCGCTTTGGCGGCGATCTGTGGCAACGCGTCTTCAAGGAAGTCGCGGCGGGTTATCCGGAGATCACGGCGAACCACCAGTACGTCGACGCGATGGCGATGTTCATGGTGCTCGATCCTTCGCAGTACCAGGTGATCGTCAGTAACAACCTGTTTGGCGACATCCTCACGGATCTCGGCGCCGCGATTCAGGGCGGGCTCGGACTGGCCGCGTCGGGCAATATTCATCCCGGAAGAGTGTCGCTCTTCGAGCCCGTACACGGCAGCGCGCCGCCGCTCGCCGGGAAAGGAGTGGCGAATCCGATTGGGTCTATTCTGACCTTGGCGATGATGCTAGAATATCTGGGTTTCCAAAAGTTGAGTGACGAAGTTGAAGAAGCAGTGCGCGCCGCGGTCTCGGCGAACGAGACGACGCGAGATCTCGGCGGAGAACTTTCTACAGAGCAGGCAGGCGCGGCCATCATCGCCCGCCTCGAGGCAATAGACGGGAAGCAATAGAAGTGGAGGCGTTATGACCAATGGGGTAAAACTCACGACGAAGGCGATCGCGGTTATTGTTATTGTGGCGATGCTGGGTGCGGTGGGACTTTCACCCGTCATAATGGTCTTTTTCTTCGGCGTCATTCTGGTCGTCTGTATAGTGGCGCGTCACTCACAGGCGCGCGAAGTCGAGCGCATCTTCGATTTCTACATCGCGGCCGATGCCATCCTTCGCGAAGAAGAGCGACGCTGGTACGGGTTCGAGATCGCGGAAGTGATCGAACAAGGCGAAAGCCTATTGGAGATCATGCCTGATGCGCCGCCGCTCAACCACTTCGTCCTCGGCGCGCTCTATCATCGTCTCGGCAATCATCAGGCGTCCGTCGAGTACCTGTCGCGCCTCGTCGAAGACGAACGCTTCGACGAAGCGCATCGCACGATTCCGTCGCCGCAACTGCGTCGGTACGTCACGATGCTGCGACAGATTGAATACCATCCGTCGAGCGCGCCGCAGACACTCGCGGCAGTCAGAAGTCTGGAACGAGCACGACAACGCATGGCCGGCAAGCTGCTGATGGAGAGCCGCGGTTTGGTCGAAAACGAAATACGTACCGCGCCGCCTGCGGAAGTGCCCGAAAAGCGTGAAGAAGTGAAGTTCGCGGCGTCGTTGCCCTTGAGCGCGATCTCGCCGCCACCGCCGATTTCGAAAGTGCTGCACGACGTCTACCAGGACGAAACGACAGCCTCTAACTGAGTCTCGCTTGTTTGAAACCCTGACAGCGGAAATCATTGCGATCGGGTCGGAGCTCCTCGCGCCCGATCGCACTGACACCAACAGTCTCTGGCTCACCGAAAAACTCAATCGACTCGGCATCGAAGTAAAACTAAAGACCATCGTGGGCGACGACGATGCGCGGCTCGAAGAAGCGATCAAAGACGCCGTGCGCAGATCAAAAGTCGTCATCACCACCGGCGGGCTCGGGCCGACCGAAGACGACATCACCCGCAAGATCACGGCGCGAGCGCTCGGTAAGCGGCTGTTACTGGATGAAGACGTGCTCGCGGAGATTCGACAGCGGTTTCAGAGTTTCGGCGTCTCGATGCCGGAGCGAAATTCGCGACAAGCGATGGTGATCGAAGACGCAGCCGTGTTGCCGAACCCGAACGGCACTGCGCCCGGAATGTTCATCGATCATCAGGGGGCGGCGATCGTTCTGTTGCCGGGGCCGCCGCGCGAGATGCGTCCGATGTTCGAGAACCACGTCGCTGAAAAATTAGGCGCACGTGCGGGCAGTTTGCGTGTCGTACGGCGGATGTTGCGTGTTGCGGGAATGGGCGAGTCGGCAGTCGACGAAAAGATTGCGCCCGTTTACACACAGTACGACAATCCGGTTACGACGATACTGTTCAACCAGAGTGAGATCGAGATTCATCTGACAGCGCGCGGGCGCACTGAAGCCGAGGCCAACGAGTTGCTCGATCGACTGTCAGCGCAGATAGAAGAGCGGCTCGGCGCCGCGGTCTTTTCATTCGCCGGCGAGAAGATGGAAGAAGTTGTCGGGTTGAAGTTGACGGTCGGCGGTTACACGTTGGCGGTTGCGGAGAGTTGTACCGGCGGATTGCTGGCGGAACGTTTGACCGACGTTTCGGGATCGTCGAAGTACTTCATCGAAGGCGTAGTCAGTTATGCGAACGAGGCGAAAACACGCACGCTTGGCGTTGAGCCGGTGTTGTTGATGGAGCATGGCGCGGTCAGCGCGCCGGTTGCGGAAGCGATGGCTGAAGGGATTCGCAAGCGTGCGCAGACGGACTTCGGATTGTCGATCACGGGAATCGCCGGACCGGGCGGCGGCACGGAAGAGAAGCCGGTCGGGACTGTCTTCATCGCGCTTGCCGACGAGCGCGGAACAGAGCATCGCAAACTCAAAATACCCGGCGATAGACAACTGATTCGCTGGCGCGCCTCGCAGGCCGCGCTCGACCTGTTACGACGCAGATTGATTTGAGTTCAGAAGATGTTTCCCGCAAAGGCGCAAAGGCGCAAAGAAGACTTAACGAGATTGCGTTTTCTTTGCGCCTTTGCGCCTTTGCGGGATGCTAACGCTGTTTGCGCCAGTCGTCGACGAGGATGGCCCAACGTTCGTGGTCGCGCCAGCGGCCGCAGATTTTTAGATAATGCCGCGAGTAACCCTCGCGCACGAATCCGGCTCGTTTCACCAACGCAATCGACGCAGTGTTTCCCGGCTGAATGTTCGCTTCGAGTCGATGCAGCTTCAGATCGGCGAACGCGTAATGCAGCATGAGTCGAATCGCTTCCGTCATATAACCCTGGCGCGCGAACTCCGCGCCGATCTGATACCCGAGATACGCGCTCAGAAATCCGCCGCGAAAGATCTGGCTCAGCGCGATCGATCCCATGACCGCGCCGTCGTCTTTACGACAGATCAGAAAACAAGCCGCATCCGGACGTTTGCTCCTTTTCAAAAACTCGTCGAACTGCGCCGGTTTCGTCGGCGGTGACGCCAATCCGCGGTTGAACGAAGCACTGCGACGATTGACAGCGAGAAACTCCGCACCGTCTTTCTTGCGTGGTTCGCGCAGCAACACGCGCTCGCCTGTGAGAACGGTTTTCGAGTTCGGACTTAATTGCGGCATGTGATTCAATTGGCGACTGGTGGTCGTCTTCATTATTGCATACTTCATCGGGTCCATTCCGTTTGGCTACCTCATCGTGCGGGCGATGCGCCGTGGCGACGTTCGCGAAACCGGCTCCGGTGGTACAGGTGCGACAAACGTTTCGCGCCGCGCAGGGAAAGCCGCCGGCATCATCACGCTGGTGCTCGACGCGCTCAAAGGTTTCGTCGCGATCCAGGTCGCGAGAATGCTCGTGAACGGCTTCGAACCTACGCTGGCGAACTGGCTCGTGGCGGCGGCGGGTGTGGCGGCACTGTTGGGCCACGTGTTCCCGGTATGGCTGGAGTTCCGCGGCGGTAAGGGCGTCGCGATTGGTGTAGGCGTCTTCCTTGCGCTCGCGCCGGTTGCTGTTGTTTGCGCCGGCGTGATCTTCCTCGCGATTGTTTGGCTGACGAAGTACGTGTCGTTCGGATCGATAGCGGGCGCAGTGACGATTCCTGTGTATATTTGGTTCCGCAGTATGCCGGGTGAATTGTTAGCTGCGTCTGTCGTTGGTGCATGCCTGATAATATTTGCACACCGTGGAAACATAGTAAGGATCTGGAAAGGCACTGAGTCTCGCATCACTGACCTGAAAAGATGACGAAACGCATCGCCATCGTCGGAGCTGGAAGCTGGGGAACGGCGCTGGCCGTCATCGCCGCGCGCGCTGGTCACGAAGTGATGCTCTGGGCACGCGATTCTGAGATCGTGAATTCAGTCAACGAACAGCGAACCAACTCGCGTTACCTGAGCGAGACTGCGATTCCGGAGCGCGTCACCGCAACCAACGACATGAAAGAGGCGCTCGACTTAGCCGCCATCGTCCTGCTGGCGGCGCCGTCACACGCCGCGCGCGCGTTGTTGACTGAAATGTCGCCGGCGCTCGACGACGATGCGATCATCGTGAGCGTCTCAAAAGGCATCGAGATCGAAACCGGCAAACGCATTTCCGAGATCGTCAAGGAAGTCGCCGGCGGAGCGCCGTTCGTCTGTCTTTCCGGCCCGTCGTTCGCTAAGGAGGTCGTCGCCAACCAACCGACGGCCATTGTCGCCGCGAGTAAAGACGCGGCAGCCGCGCGCACGGTGCAAACGGATTTCAGCTTTGAGAACCTGAGGATCTACACGAACGCCGACGTCATCGGCACGGAGCTCGGCGGCTCGGTAAAGAACGTGATGGCGATCGCGGCGGGAATGACGACCGGTTTAGGACTCGGATCGAACAGCGTCGCCGCGTTGATCACGCGCGGTCTCGCCGAGATCACGCGTCTGGCGCGCCGCGAAGGCGCGCAGGTCGAAACGTTGATGGGACTCGCAGGCCTGGGCGACCTCGTCTTGACCTGCACCGGCGCTCTTTCGCGCAATCGATACGTCGGCGAACAGCTCGGGAAGGGAATGCCGCTCGACGAGATCACCGCCGGCATGAACGAAGTTGCGGAAGGTATTAAGACTACGTCAGCCGTGAAGCATCTGGCCGATCGTGCCGGCCTCGAAATGCCGATCACGAACGAAGTGAATTCAGTCCTTTACGAAGGCAAGTCCGTGCAAGCGGCGGTAAACGAATTGATGAGCCGCCCGTTGCGCGAAGAAATTTAGCTCGTCCAGTCAGTATTCAAAAAAGGAGCCCACGTAAATGTTCAAGACGTTCTGCGCGTCTCGTAAGAGTGTGATTCTCTGCTTGCTTGCCCTATCCGCAATCTCCGTCTACGCCCAAACACAGACACAGACTCAGCCACCGAAGGAGGCCGATCTATTAAAGGCGTTTCAGTATCGCAGCATCGGGCCGTATCGCGGCGGTCGTTCGACGGCGGTCGCAGGCGTTCCCTCGCAACCGATGGTTTTCTACTACGGCGCAACGGGCGGCGGCGTCTGGAAGACGACCGACGGCGGCATCAATTGGGAATCCGTTAGCGACAACTCGGTGTTTGGCACTGGCTCAGTTGGCGCGATTGCCGTGGCCGACTCCGATCCGAACATCGTTTATGTGGGCATGGGCGAGTCGCCGATTCGCGGCAACGTTTCGCATGGCGACGGAGTTTACAAGTCGATGGACGCGGGCAAGACGTGGAAGCGCATCGGTCTCGAAGACACGCGGCAGATCTCGCGCATTCGCATCAATCCGCGCAACCCGGATCTCGTTTACGTCGCGGCGTTGGGCCACGTTTGGGGACCGAACGATCAGCGTGGCGTGTTTCGTTCGAAGGATGGCGGCAAGACGTGGGAGAAGGTCCTGAGTCGCGGCAACAAGGCCGGCGCGACCGATCTCGTTCTCGATCCGTCAAACCCAAACGTCATTTACGCGGGCTTCTGGGAAGTTTATCGGAAGCCGTGGACGCTCGAGAGCGGCGGGCCGGGAAGCGGCATCTTCAAGTCGACTGACGGCGGCGACACCTGGACAGAGCTGACGCGGAATCCCGGTATGCCGCGCGGCATGATTGGCAACATCGGCATCGCTGTCTCGCCTGCGAACCCGGAACGAGTCTGGGCCATCGTCGAAGCGGAAGACGGCGGTGTATTTCGTTCAGACAACGCGGGCCGCACGTGGACCAAGGTCAATGAGGAACGCCGGCTTCGTCAACGTGCCTGGTACTACACGCGCATCTACGCCGACACGAAGAATGCCGACACAGTTTACGTTCTAAACGTTCAATTCGTGCGCTCGAACGATGGCGGACGAACGTACAGCAATATCGGTGTTCCGCACGGCGACAATCACGACCTTTGGATCGCGCCTGACGATCCGAACCGAATGATCGAAAGCAACGACGGCGGCGCGAACGTTTCCTTCAATGGCGGGCGGAGTTGGTCCGAACAGGATCAACCGACGGCGCAGTTTTATCGCGTCGCGCTCGACAATGATTTTCCTTACAACGTCTACGGCGCGCAGCAGGACAACTCGACCGTGCGCATCGCCAGCCGGACGATGGAAAACGGCATCGACAGGACTGACTGGTACGACGTCGGCGGCGGCGAGTCAGGCTGGATCGCGCCGTCTCCGAAAGATTCGCACATTGTTTACGCGGGTTCGTACGGCGGCCTGACGACGCGCCAGGACAAACGCACCGGGCAGCAGCGCGACATCAATCCATATCCGAACAATCCGATGGGCTCGGGCGCGGACGTTTTGAAGTACAGGTTCCAATGGAACTTCCCGATCATGTTTTCACCGCACGATCCGAACACGCTTTACGTCGCCGCCAACGTCCTTTTCAAGACGACTGATGAGGGCGCGAGTTTTCAAGTGATCAGTCCGGACCTGACGCGCAACGATAAGTCGAAACAGGGTGCGTCCGGAGGTCCGATCACGAAAGACAACACGAGCATTGAATACTACGGGACGATCTTTGCCCTGATGGAGTCGCCGGTCCAGGCGGGTGTCATTTGGGCAGGCAGCGACGATGGCTTGGTCCATTTATCGCGCGACGGAGGAAAGAACTGGTCGAACGTGACGCCGCCGAGCAGCATCATGCCGGAGTGGATTCAGATCAACTCGCTGGAGGCGTCGCCGCACGATCCGGCGACTGCTTACGTTGCCGCCACGATGTACAAGTGGGACGACAACCGGCCGTATCTCTACAAGACGAGCGACTACGGTAAGACCTGGAAGAAGATCACCAACGGTATTCCCGAAAGCGCGTTCACGCGCGTGATTCGCGAAGACCCGAACAAACGCGGGCTGCTTTACGCGGGAACCGAAACCGGAATGTACGTGTCGTTCGATGACGGCGGGCACTGGCATTCGTTTCAACTCAACCTGCCGGTCGTGCCGATCACCGATCTCGCGATCCACAAACGCGACCAGGAGCTGGTCGTGGCGACGCAGGGAAGGTCGTTCTGGATTCTCGACGACCTGCCGTTGTTGCATCAGATGATGGACGCGGGCGGGTTTGACGCCGTCAAGACGACGAAACTCTTCAAGCCGAAAGACAGTTATCGCACGCAAGGCAGCGGTGGATTTCCGCTCGGTCCAACTGCGACCATCGGCCAGAATCCGCCGAACGGCGTGGTCGTCTACTACTCGCTGAAGGCGAAACCGACGACGGATCTCGAGCTCGAGTTTCTCGACGGCGCAGGAAAGTCGGTCAACAAGTTCACGGCGAGATTGCCCAAGCCGGGCGAACAGCCGGCCGCAGGCGGTGGACAAGGACAAGCCGGTGGTGGCGGCGGTTTTGGTCCACCGCAAACGCCGCCTCCGCCAACCGAAGTCGGTCTCAACCGTTTCGTCTGGGACACGCGATACGCGGACGCGGTTCGCTTTCCGAACCTGATCCTGTGGGCCGGCGAGATGCGTGGTCCGAAGCTCGTGCCCGGAACTTACCAAGTGCGAATGAAAGTCGACGGTCAAACGTTGACACAGAGCTTTGATATCAAACCGGACCCGCGTCTGAACACCACGGCGGCCGATTACACCAAACAGCTCGAGTTGGGTCTGAAGATTCGCGACAAGCTGAGCGAGACGCACAACGCGATCATTCAGATTCGCGAAGTCCGGCGGCAGGTCGAAGATCTGTTGAAGCGCGTGGCCGGCCAGGCGCAGTACAAAGCCGTGGTCGACGCAGGCACGGCGCTGAACAAGAACCTGACGTCGATCGAGGAAGCGCTGTATCAAACGAAGAACCAGAGCAGTCAGGATCCGTTGAACTATCCGATCCGGTTGAACAACAAACTCGCGGCGCTGGCGGGTGTTGTCGGCAGTGCAGACGCGGCGCCGACCGCGCAGTCGTACGCGGTTTACGACGAGGTCGTGACGCAAATCGACGCGCAACTGCAAAAGCTGTCGCAGGTGATGAGCACCGACGTGTCGGCGTTCAATAAACTGGTGCGCGATCAAAATATTCCGGCGGTGGTGGTAAAGTAGCGACCGTGGATCAAATACCAGTTACCACCAAACGGATCGCGGAAAAAACAGGGGCCAAACTCAGCGGCGACGCGAACCTCGTCGTCACGGACGTGAGTCACGACTCACGGCGCGCAGGCCAGGGGACGCTGTTCGCCGCTGTGTCGGGCGCAGTCTTCGACGCGCACAAGTTTGTGCAGCAGGTGATGTCGCAGGGCGCGGCTGGCGTGTTGTCTGAACGTCCCGCGCCTGAAGACTTCGCGGGCGTTTGGCTGCAAGTTGAAGACATACGCTGTGCGATGGCGCTCGCCGCGAGCGAGGTCCATCATCATCCGTCACGCGAGCTTCAACTCGCGGGCATCACAGGCACCAACGGCAAGACGACCACGGCTTATCTCATCGCTTCGATTCCCGAAGCGGCGGGCGAGCTCGTCGCGATGACGGGAACGGTCGAGTACCGGCTGGGCAACGAAAGATTCAAAGCCGATCGCACGACGCCGGAAGCGCCTGACATGCAACGGCTGTTGCGAAAGGCCGTCGAGATCGGTTGCCGCACGGCGGTGATGGAGTGTTCGTCTCAGGCGATGGACTTTCATCGTTGTGACGAGCTCGAGTATGCAGTCGCGGTCTTCACTAACCTCACTCGCGATCACCTCGACTATCACAAGACGATGGAGAACTACTGGTTCGCCAAGCAGCGACTGTTTGACGGACGCCTCGGCACGCGCCCTCGCAATTCAATCATCAACGTCGACGATCCATACGGCGTCGAACTCGCTGCTTCACTCGAACGCGACGGGCTCAACGTCGTTCGCTACGCAGTCAACGCGGCTGCCGACGTCACGGCTCGCAACGCCGAGTTTTCCTTGACCGGGATGCATTTTCGACTCGTGACTCCCGCAGGCGAACGAGACTTTCATTCGCCGCTCGTCGGACCGCCGCACATCTACAACACGCTCGCCGCGGTGGCGAGCGGGCTCGCGCTCGACTACTCGCTGGACGTGATCACGAAGGCACTCGAAAAATGCACCGGAGCACCGGGCCGTTTCGAACGTGTTGCCCACGACGGCGATTTTTCTGTTGTCGTCGATTACGCGCACAGCGATGACGCGTTGTTGAATGTCTTGCGCACGGCCCGCCAGGTGGTCCAGGGCAAGATCATCACCGTCTTGGGCTGCGGAGGCGATCGCGATCGCACGAAGCGCGCGCCGATGGGTGAAGCTGCCGGAAGTTTGAGCGACGTCGTGATACTGACGTCGGACAACCCGCGCACTGAAGACCCCGAACAAATCCTCTGCGACGCCGAAGAGGGAATTCAGAAGACGGGCAAACCGTACCGCAAGATCGCCGATCGCACCGAGGCGATTCACCAGGCAATCTCCGAAGCCCGCAGCGGCGATCTCGTCCTGATCGCGGGCAAGGGGCATGAGGACTATCAGATCATCGGCCGCGAAGTGTTTCATTTCGACGACAAGGAAGTCGCGCGGGCCGCGCTATCGGCAAGGGGTTAGTTGTGTTGATTCTGGCTTTGATTTTTGCTGTTACCTTCGGAACTCCCACGAAGCTCGCGACAATAAAAAACGCTTCGATCGACGAGAGCAGCGGACTCGTCGCGTCGCGCTCGATGCCGGGTGTTTATTGGACGCATAACGATTCCGGTGATGGGCCGTTTATCTATGCGTTCGATGCGACGGGCGAAACGCGCGGTGTCTTTCGCGTGACCGGCGCGAGTGCGCGCGACTGGGAAGACATCTCCATCGGCCCTGGACCACAGCGCGGCCAGTCGTACCTGTACATCGGCGACATCGGAGACAACGACCAGGTCCGACCCGACGTCGTGGTCTATCGCGTCGCGGAACCTGCGCTGGTCGACGCCGACAGAGACTCGACGAAGAAGAAACCCGGAACAACGGCCACGGCCGAAGCGATTCGCCTGCGTTATCCCGATGGCAAGCACGACGCTGAAACACTCATCGTCCATCCAGTCACTGGCAATCTTTACATCGTTTCGAAAGTGATACTGCGCAGCCCCGTCGTCTATGAAGCGGCTGCGCCTCTGACTACCGGCAACGTGATCACGATGACGAAGATCGGTGAGCTGAAGGTGCCGAGTCTTCTCGGCGGCGTGCTGACGGGCGGCAGTATTTCTCCAGACGGCCAGCACGTTGCTCTTTGCGATTATTTGCAGGGCTACGAATTGACGCTGCCCGCGTCGAGCAGGAACTTCAACGACATCTGGAAGCAGACGATGGTTTCGTTTTCGTTAGGTGAGCGCAAACAAGGTGAGTCGATCGCTTATCGAGCTGACGGAAAAGCGCTGCTGGCCACGAGCGAAGGAAAGTCGCCGCCGCTGCTTCAGGTTGAACGTCTTCGCGCCAAAATCCAGTAAACGGGCAAGCCCAACAGAATCAACCCGAGCCCGATTCCTGACTGTTTCGGATGGCTCCAGATCGTCTGGATGATCAGCCACGTCGAGACAATGATGAAGATGATCGGGACGAATGGATAACCCCACACGCGATACGTGCGTTCGGCGTCCGGCTGGCGTCGTCGAAACATGAAGACGGATGCGGAGACGAGCAGGTAGAACAACGTGAGTGCGAAGATGGCGTAGTCAGTCAACTGATCGAACGAACCTGACAGCGCAACGACGCAGGCCCAGAAAGCGAGCACGATCAGCGACCTCACCGGCACGTGTGTGCGCGGCGACACCTGGGCGAGGCTCTTGAAGAACAGCCCGTCGCGCGCCAGTGCGTACGGCAGTCGAGCGGTTGCGAGTATGGACGCGTGCAGCGCGCCGAATGAAGACGTCATCATCGCGGCGGCCATCAGTGTGACGACGATCGAGCCAAGCAAACGCCTCACGACTTCCGCGGCAACTGACGACGATTCCGGAACGCTGGCGATCTGCGTCGGCGTGAGTACGTGGTAGTAGCTCAAGTTGACGAACAGGTACAGGGCCATGACGAGCAGCATGCCGCCAATCAATGCGAGCGGCAGATTGCGTCCGGGGTTCTTCACTTCACCCGCCATGAACGTGATGTTGTTCCAACCGTCGTAGGCCCACAGCGCGCCGAGCATGGCCGCGGCGAACCCGGCCACACCGCCGGTCGTTACGGCGACGCCTTCACAGGTGCCGCCTGAATTGACTTGAGACAAGTGGCCCCAGTCGCCGCCCGAATAGAAGAACGCTCCGAAGCCGACGCCGAGTAACAACAGCACCTTCATTCCGGTAAGAATGGATGCGACACCGCCGCTGAAACTCACGGCCGCGCAGTTGATGATCGTGGTGATAATGATCGCGGCGAGCGCCACGATCTGAAGACGCGAGAAAGTGAAAACGCCGCCCCACGGAAGCGCCACTTCGAAGACCGAGACTTTGAGCCCGCCGCCGATGAAGTCGTTGAGAAAGATCGCGAAGCCCATCGCGAGTGCGGCGGCGGATGCTGTGCGGGCGATGAAGAATTGCGTCCAGCCGTAGATGAATCCCCACGGTCGGCCGTAAGCGTCGCGGATGATGCCGTACTCACCAGCGGCGCGAGGCATCATCGCGAGTAGTTCCGCGTAGGTCAGCGCGCCGGCGAGTGAAAGGAGTCCGGCGAATACCCAGATGGCCAGCGCCTTTCCCGGACTGCCGACGTTGCAGGTCACCACGCGTGCTTTCAGAAATACGCCGGTGCCAATGATGTTCGCGACGTTGACGGAGATCGCCGCAATCAGTCCAAGACCGCGGATAAGTTGCGTATGTTCAGGTTGCACAGTTTCTTTGTACTACCAGTTCAACAGTGTGTTAACGAACAGAACAAGTTAGGAAGGGGGCAAGCGTAGCGCGCCCCCGCTCTCAGCGAGCTAACTGCAACGAAGCGGGGGCGCGCTACGCTTGCCCCCTTCCTAACTGTTCTTTGTCTACTGACTCGATCTCTTCCTAGTAGCCGACGTCGTTGGTGATCAGATCTTCGTAGTTGTCGCGCCGCCGAATCAGATCGACCTTGCCTTTAGTGCGAATTAAAACTGCCGCAGGGAGAGGACGCCCATTGTAATGGAACATCTGGGCCAATGAATAGGCGCCGCAGTTCAGCAATGCGAGGACTTCGCCCGGCTCGACGTTCTCCGGCAAGCGGCGATAATCAGGCAGACGCCCTTCACGTTCGATGTCGAAATAGACGTCGCCGGAATCACACAATGGCCCAGCCACTTTGTAATCGCGCGCGTAAGGCTCGCCGGCACGCGACGCGGAGATCAGGTGGTAGTACCACTTGTAGTTGTTCATCGAGAGCATGATGTTGTAACCGGCGTCGGTCAACAACCACACGTCTCCGGTTTCCGGACGGCTCTTGATGTTGCGAACGGTCGTCAGCACGAGACCGGCATCGGCGATGATGCTGCGGCCCGGCTCGAGCACGATTGTCACCTGGTCGAGAAGATGTTCGGCATCAGCCGCACGCGCCGACTCACGCGCGACTCGCAACGCTTCTTTCAACACGACCGACGGCTCGAGCTCAGCGCCGAGCATGTCGCGTTCGTGTTCCGGAAGCTGATCCGCTTGTGTGCGGTCGCGCAGGTAGTTGACCGGAATGCCGCCGCCGAGATTAATGTGCTGAAGCGTGTGCCCGGTCTCGCGGTGAATCGTAACGAGGTGTTCCCACATGCTCCGGAACGCTTCGGCAAATGGCTCGACGTCCGGTGTTTGCGATCCGACGTGAATATGGATGCCGCAAACGTTGATCGTGTCGCGCTTTTCAAAACCACGACGAAACGCAGCCAACACTTCCGACGAGGAGATGCCAAACTTCGACGTCAGCAACGCGGTCTGCAAACCGAGATGCGATCGCGTGCCGATCTCCGGTACGAGCCGCAACGTGACGCGCGCCGGCGGAACATCTTCGCCGCGCGCGCGCAAACGCTTGACCGACTCGTCCACGAGATCGATCTCGTAAAGCGAATCTACGTTGATGGCGTAAATCCCCGCTTGCACCGCTTCGTCGAGCTCGTCGTCTGATTTACTCGTACCGTTGAAGATGATCTGATCCGGTTGGAAACCGACTCGCAACGCCTTGAACAGTTCGCCGCCGCTGTTGACCTCGACGTCGATCCCCGAATCGAGCACCGTCTTCAGAATCGCCATGTTAGAATTTGCTTTCGACGCGTAGCAAAACTTTATCGGACGGTCGACAACGCTCGTCGCGTGTTGCAGCCGCGCGATATTGTCGCGAATACGTTTTTCGGAAAAGACGAAGAGTGGGGAATTGTATTGTGCTACGAGGTCCAATGCGTCAGCGCCGCTGATATTCAAGTGGCCTTCACGCACCTCCAGGTAACCGGAGATGGACCAGGCAGGACACGCGATTGCCATATCAGTCCTGGGCTGTGTCATCGATGGTGGTTGTTTATTCGTGTTCTAATTTGATTTCGCGAAATTGTAAGTAAGCGTGCCGGTCACCTTTACCGCTTCGCCCAGTAGCAGCGTCGGCGAAAACCTCGCCAGTCGCGCGACAGTCACTGCGGCCGCTTGCAGATTTGCTGGACCAGAAACAGCCTTTGCCTCGATCACCGATCCCTGCTCGTCAACCAGTACCTGGACGATGACTACGCCGTTCGCTTCGCCCGATACGTCGGGCTGCGGAAAGTAGATGGTTTTGCTGTTCAGTACGCCGCCGGAAATAGGTCCCTTTTTCTGGTTCTGGTTTGGTTGCGGCTTGGTGTTGTTGTCGGTGTTTGCTGTTTCAGTGTTTCCTTCGGCGCCGGTCTGACCTTCAGCGGGCTCGGGCAGTTTGGTTTCGTTTTGCGCGGTGTTTTGGCCGTTGTTTTGTGCGTCTTGTCCAGCGGCGGTCTTAGGCTGATCGGGCTGGCGATCCGGAAGCACGAACGAACTCAGGAACTTCTCTTCCAGTGCGTCGTCCTTCTTGGTATTCAACGAGACGACCACGTAGAACCGTTTCTTGGTCGCGAAAGCGTGCGCGACGCCGTTCAGCTCACCGATCGAGACTTTATACGAGCGTCCAGTATGGCCGTGGAATGGACGGCTGCTCACGAGCGTCAGCTTCATCAGAGCGGTGTCTTTCGTTCGCACTTTTGGCGGAAAGAAGTCTTTGAACGCGTCGATGTAGGAGTTGAACCTGGCGAAGTCTGAATAGGCCGACGGGTCTGACTTGATGCCGCTCAGCGACGTGATCGCCAGCAGCGCTCCGCCTGGCGCCTTCGCCATGTAAAAGCGCGTGTTGAGCTCCATTTTGTGATAGGGAAACTTCGCTGCCTCTGTGGTCGGGTTCTTCGGCATCGTGACGGTGAATTCTTCGCCTTCCGGAGTGATGGTTTCCCAGTTGTTCCAGTCGGTGGCACTCGGTTGAACCTGTGCGGAAACTGCGACGGCCGTCAGGGCGACGACCGCGAGCGCCAAATGTAGACGACGAAAATGCATGTCATTTACCTCCTCAGGTTGTTGCATTGACCACGTGGAGAGCTGATCTGTTTCTCACCCGCAGAAAAGTGATGTGGGCGACTCTAGTCGCAGCGTCCCGCAGTGTCAAGAGACTTTGACTCAAAAGTTCTCTCTCATTCTCACCGGGCTTTAGCCCGGTGTAAGAGGGCGAAGCATCGAGAACCGTTTCAACGGTTTCCATGTAACAGCTCGGCGATACACCCGGCTAAAGCCGGGTGAGAATGAGAAAAGACTTTTAGGGCAAGCCGTGTCAAGAGGACGCGCTTTTCGCCCGGTCCGTTTCGACCAACACGCGTCGCAAAATCTTTCCGGCCGGTGATTTAGGTATTGTGTCGACGAATTCGAGATAGCGAATTCGCTTGTGTGGCGCGACTCGCTCGGCGACGAACTCCATGATTGCTTCCGCCGGCGAAGCCTGACGCAACACGACGATGGCTTTCGGAACTTCGCCGGCTTCGTCGTCGGGGCAGGGAATCACGGCGGCGTCCGCAACGCAGGGATGCGTCAGCAGCACTGCTTCCAATTCCGCCGGCGGTACCTGGAAACCTTTGTACTTGATCAACTCCTTCGCGCGATCGACGATGAAGAAGTGGCCGTCTTCGTCCGCGTAACCGATGTCGCCGGTGTGCAGCCAACCGTCGGGATCGATCGTTTGCGCAGTTGCGTCAGGACGATTCAAATAGCCTTTCATGATCTGCGGGCCGCGGACGCAAACTTCGCCACGCTCTCCCGGCCCGAGTGCTTCGCCCGTTTCGAGATCAATGATCTTGCATTCGGTATTGGGCGCGGGCACGCCGACCGAGCCAAACTTGACCTCGTGTGGCGGCGCGGGTGATGAATGAGTCACGGGGCTCGTCTCAGTCATGCCGTAGCCCTGGCGTATGCTGCAACCAAGCCGGTCCATGCACGCCTGCGTCAGTTCCGGACCGAGCGGCGCGGCGCCTGAAAAGATCGTTCGCAACTTCGGCAGGTTGTAGTTATCGACCGCGGGATGTTTGCTGAGCGCCAGCACGATCGGCGGCACGATATGAGCGAGACTCACGTCGTAGTCCTGCGCCGCTTTCAGGAACGATTCGAGTTCGAACCGCGGCATCGTCACGATCGTTGCGCCGGTATAAAGGCCCATGTTCAGGACGACGACAAGGCCGTAAATGTGAAACAACGGCAAGACGCAGATCAGCGTGTCAGTGTCGAAGAAGTAACAAAGACCTTCCATCTGACAGATGTTCGCGACAAGGTTGCGATGGGTTAGCATCACGCCTTTCGGCAGTCCCGTCGTTCCGCTTGAATAGGGAAGCGCCACCAGGTCTTCGGCCGGATCGATCGCGACTTGTTCGGCGCGTCCGTTATCGATCAGCAACGAGGAGAACGGAGTGGCGCCTTCGGCTTCGCCGAAAACAAAGATCTCTTCGACGCCGGCGTCGTCCGCGGCGAGGCGCGCTTTGTCCATGAACGTTGGAATGGTCACTAGGAAGCGCGCGCTACAGTCTTTCAGTTGATGGGCGATTTCATTTCGCGTGTATAGCGGGTTGATTAGGGTTACGATGCCGCCGAGCGTCGCGGCCGCATGAAAGGCGATGGCGTACTCGGGACAGTTCGGGCTCAGGATGCCGAACACCTCGCCTTTCTTGAAGCCGCGTTCTCGCAGGTTATGGGCCGCGATCGAGATTGACTCGGCGAGTTGCGAATAAGTGACTGTTCGGCCTGATGGGCCATCGATAAGCGCGGGTTTGTCAGCAAGTTCTTTCGCCCTGCGCAGGACGAAAGGGGTCAAAGCGGTCTCGGGAATGTCGACATCCGGGTAAGGGCCCTTGATAATCATGCGCCACAGATTACTATAAAAGGAACTGATTTCGTATGAGTTATCCGCCTAATA
This sequence comes from Acidobacteriota bacterium, assembly GCA_046732935.1. Taxonomy (GTDB): domain Bacteria; phylum Acidobacteriota; class Blastocatellia; order Pyrinomonadales; family Pyrinomonadaceae; genus PSRF01. Next base: position 22,824 of record JBKPOC010000024.1, read on the forward strand.
TCGTATGCCTCGCCACTTACTACAAAGGCGTCGATTTCATCCGTGAATGCAAGGCGCACGGCTGTCATGTAGTTCTGATTACGAAGGAGAAGATGCTGAGCGAAGATTGGCCGCGCGAGAGTCTCGACGACTTGATTGCCGTGCCGAACGATGCGGGTCCGCCGTTGTTTATCGATCTGCTCACGTTTCTGGCGCGACAGCGGCGGATCGATCGCGTGATCGCGCTGGAAGAGTTTGACGTGGTGACGGCGGCGCTAATGCGCGAGCACTTGTGTATGCCGGGGATGAGCAGTTCGCGGGCGAAGGTGTTTCGCGACAAGCTGGCGATGGCCGTGCATAGTCAACGCGCCGGGGTCAACCTGCCGGAGTTTGTGCCGCTGATTAATCGCGAGGAAGTCAACGAATTCAAGCGGCGCGTTCCCGGGCCGTGGATTATCAAGCCGCGCTCGGACGTGTCTGCGATCGGCATTCGCAAGGTTGACGACGCGAACGAAGTGATGCGCGCGATGGACGAGCTGAACGAGCGCGAGAACCTGCGTGAGCGTGCGTCCTATTACTTGTTGGCGCGTTTCGTCACGGGCGAAGTGTTTCACGTCGATTCTGTTGTGAATGACGGAAAGGTGGTGTTTTCGGGCGCGAACCAGTATGGGCGGCCCCCGATGCAGGTGGCGCATCAGGGCGGGGCTTACGTTTCGCGGACTGTCGAGCGGGGATCGAGCGACGAGAAGTCGCTTTTCGACGCGAACAAGAAACTGATCAAGGCGCTGCGATTGGAACGCGGCGCAGCGCACGCCGAGTTCATCAAGAGTGATGAAGACGGGAAGTTTTACTTTCTCGAGATCGCCGCACGTGTCGGCGGTGCATACATTGCCGAAGTGCTCGAGGCTGCAACGGGCGTCAATCTCTGGCGCGAGTGGGCCAGGCTGGAGATCGCCGACGGCAAGATCAATACTTCAAAGATCAGGCCAACGCGCAAAGACTACGCCGGCATCGTCCTCTCGCTCGCGAAACAGGAATACCCTGACACGTCGGCTTACGTCGACGAAGAGATCGTCTATCGCGTCAAGAAACGCCATCACGCGGGACTGATCGTCCGTTCGCCGCAACTCTCGCGCGTCAACCAACTGCTGACCGACTACTCCAGTCGCTTCGCCGACGACTTCGTCGCCGTCGTCGCACCACCTGAGCGGCCGGAGTAGATCGCCTTTCGATTGTTTGACCGCGGTTAGTGGCTTTTATATGATCCGCCCAAACACCGACCAGATTCTCCGATCTCGCAATCGTATTGCCTTCGCCCAATCTGGCCTCGTCTCTCAGAACCTTAGGCAAGGAGTTCACAATGAAATGTCTTCTTAAAATTGCGTTTTGTGTAGCGCTGGTAGTTTTAGCGTGTGGCGTTAACGTTTATGGTGCTATCGAGCTCAGGGGAGACGGGAGTATTGGTTTCGACGGCACCGGTCAGTTCCTTCTCAACCCGATACCTCCTCTTACCATAGTGAAGTACGACAGTAACTGCTCGCCTTCGACAATTCCGGGCATCACTTTCATCTGCGAAGAACCTTTGGACATGTCGCTGTTGGGAAATGACATCGTTCGGGCCGAACACGTTCGGATCCACATATCTTTACACGACCTTCGCATCGGTTTCGTGCTGAGATTCGGGTGCTCGACCTGCGCGAGTATCACGGTGATGGAGGAGCAGATGGTCGCTGGACCGGGCGGATTTCGACTCAACGATCAGACGCAACAGGCCGTGCAGGCGCTGATCGACCAGCATGGACCGGGCTCAATCTACATGAGCATTGGCCTGAACGGTGGTTTTGTCAGAGTTGATTCTATAGTCGAAGCCGTGACTATGGACATCAAGCCGGGCGATGTTCCAAACACGCTGAACCTGCGCAGCCGTGGAGTCGTTCCTGTTGCCATTCTGACTACGGACCGCTTTGATGCGACTTCGATCGACGTTTCTTCTCTGCGCTTTGGCGCAACCGGCGAAGAGGCAGCCGCGATACGTTCTGTTTTGGACGATGTTGATGGCGACGGCGATACCGATCTGCTCGTTTTCTTTCGCAGTCAGGACACAGGTTTGGACTGTGAAACTCTGTTCGCGTATCTAAGCGGCTCAACTTCGACGGGCGCAGACATCGCTGCGATAGATTCAGTCAACATCGTGGGCTGCCGGCCCTAGCAATTTAGAAACTCTGGTCAGCAAGAACAGTTAGGAAGGGGGCAAGCGGAGCGCGCCCCCGCTCCTTTCAGTTCTGCATGCCAAGACAGCGGGGGCGCGCTCCGCTTGCCCCCTTCCTGACTCGTTCAGGTTAACGACTTTAGACAACCGAATATTTCTGCATCATCTCGTTGTCTTCATGGTCCAGTATGTGGCAGTGCCACACGTAACTCCCGGTGAATGATTGACCGAACGGCACGCCGCCGGCCGGAATGCCGGGGATTTGGGCGCCGAACGGCACCAGTATCCGTGTGATCTCACCAGGGTTCGCCTGGATCGTGTCTTTCCATCCTGCTTCATTCGCATCCGGGCCTCTCACGGTCCCGAGTGCAAAACCATCTGCCGACGGTATCGGCCATGGTCCGGTTCCCATCGTCGACGGGTCGAGCGTCGGGTAAACCGCCGCGGTGTAACCCGGCACATCGAACGTCTGCCGGCCAAGCAGGCGAAACTGAATGAGGTGAATGTGAATCGGGTGTGTGTCGCCGGTCGTGTTGATGATGTTCCACTGCTCGAGCGTGTTGACGTTTGCTTGCTCGATCTGCGAGGTGGTCCAGAACAGGTTGTTGAGCAACCCCATGATCGGCTCGCCTGTCGCCGGATCGGGAATCTCCACCAGCGACACGTTGCGAATACGACTCGGCGCGGGCAGTGACACGATCGGTGTCGAGCGTAGAGTCACAGGGATTCCACCGGTGAATCCCGTCGTGTTGGTGACTGTGAACTGCATGATCTCGCGCAGGAAGATACCACCCTGCTGCGGGCTGCGCGGCCCATTCGGGAAAGGCGCGGGAGCGTTGTTCTTGAGTTGAATCGTTGTGCCCGCCGGGATATTCGTGAAGTCAAGAAGAACATCGGCGCGCTCACCGGGTGCTAGCAGCAGGTGCGTGAGCGGCGCTGGAGCATTCAGCATCGCGCCGTCAGTTCCGATCTGGAACATCACCTGCTTGTTTGAAAGATAAAGGTTATAGACGCGCGCGTTCGAAGCATTGACGACGCGGAAACGATAGACGCCACGCGCCACGTTCAGATTCGGCCAAACCTTGCCGTTCACGACTGCCGTGTCGCCAAAGAACTCAGGCGACCAAATCGTCAGTGGCCCTGCGGGAAACGCCATCGTCCCATCGGGATTGAACATCTTGTCCTGAATGATTAGCGGCATCTCGAATGCTCCCGACGGTAAACCGATCGGATTGCCGGCAACTCCGGTATCGCGCGTGTCTCTTACGAGATACATGCCGGCGAGACCGGCATGAACGTTCAGGCGTGTGATGCCGAGTGCGTGATCGTGATACCAGAGAGTAGTTGCTTCCTGGTTGTTGGCGTAGTGATAGTCGAACTTTCTGCCGGGAAGAAATGTCGCCTCGGGGTGGCCGTCGCTGCCGGCTTCGGTGTTACCGCCATGAAGGTGAACGGTCGTGCGTGGCGTCGTCCTGTCAGCATCGACTGCGCCGTGCAACGTCGTATCAATCGCGAAGGCCAGTGGATGAGCACCGAGGTTGTTGCGCGCGCTGACGATAATGGGCACGCCTCTTTTCACTTCAAACGTTGGGCCGAGGTACGGAAGGCCACCATATCCCCACGTCGGAGTTAGTGGCAGAGCGCTGTGGAAGCGCTGGAGGCCTGCGGCCATCGGCAGTATGAAGGTACCGCCGGCTTTGGCATTGATGACGGGTGGAACGGGAAGCTGTTCGGTGTACTTGGAAAGCGTGGGACTGGTTTGCGCCTGAGCGACGATCGGGCCGAGTGATGAAATGCCGCTGCCGATCAGGGTCGCGCCGGCTGCTCCGGCGCCGATTGTCTTTATGAAGTTTCTCCTATGAATTCCATGGGACTTGAACGGATCTGTGAAGCTAGTCTTAGTCATTTTTACCTCCTGTCAGGGTGGAGGCCGCTGCGAACGTTGTAGCGAGCAGAGGTCTCCCACCTGATCGGTTGAGTGGAGTGCTTTTTTGGAAATCTTGCCGGATGGCAAGAAGGGAAACGTGGCGTGCTCGTCGGCGAAGGTCAAGGCGAGTAGTAATGGATCATACTGAGACATAGTAACGCGTGAATTTCTCACTTCTGTTCACCTTGAGGGCCAACGAGGTAGCTACTTACTAATCAGCAACAGGCGTACCGCGATCGGCCACAAAAAGTTTGAGGCCACCCTTGCAGGCGGCCTCGTGTCAGGTTGAGTTCAGTGGTTAAGAGCCGGGCTTATGGTCCTACGGGCATAAAGCGACAGGATTCCCGTTGTTGTAGTTGTCGAGCTGAGTCGCCAGACAGTTTGCCGTCTTCGTGTCTGCCGTAGTCAGCTTGGGAGTGTACCCGAGTCCGTCGAACTTGTACTTGCCGTTCACCACCTCCCGGCGCCTGGTTCTGTGATGCCGCACCTGCAAAGTCACTTGCTCATTCGCCAGGAAACCGGAGCCTTTGATCAACACAGTTTCGCCAGGTTCGTAATGGAGTTTATCGGTCGACACTTGCTTCATCAGATTGCGTCACCAGTCGTGTGTTTGCTGGGGATCCGGGGAGAGTGTTACTGGTGTTCAGCTTTCGCGGCGTGGGCTTCGGTTTATCCGGGCCACGGACTACCGCAATGGCTTTTGTAACGAGTGTTCGAACCGCGGATGTCGCGGACGCGGATGAACTGATGACTGCGAAAGCGGTCGCTACCAGCAAGATAGCGTTTTATCAGCAGTATCCTGCCATCCTGAAACTGGCAGGATACTGCTCTCCGAAGAGTTTCTGTTTATTGCCGGCCCGGCGCGGGGACGTTAACGATCGTTCCGAATAAGCCGTGTTCCTCTTCGGCAGGTCCAGCCGTAAAGAAGAGCGTGTTTACCGGTCCATTTGCACTGGCGCCGTGACCGAATTGAAGAGCCCAAAGACCGTCGATCTGGATCGGTCTTCCCGCGGCGGAGTGAAGCAATCCGACAGCTTCAAACTCGCCGTCCTCGAAGCGAAACGCATGTATCCGGCCATCTCCAAAGTTGCCAACTAACAGATCGCCGCTGAACCTTCCAAAATCAGCAGGCGCTTTAGCCAATCCCCACGGCGAGTTGAGTTCGCCCATCGAAGCGACGCGACGGATAAACGCGCCTGACGTAGTGAAGGCGTCAACGAACCCATTCCCCGGACCAGGAACATCGTCTTCCTTATCTTCGTCCTGGAGCGCGTACGTCACGTAGATCGTGCCGTCGATGTTCTGAATGCCAAACGGCGCAAAACCGGGCGGCAAGCTCGGATCGCTGAAAGCGCCGGGTATCGTTACCAGATGAAAAGAGGAATCGAAGATATCGACATTGCCGTTATGAAAGTCTGTCGCAAACAGAAACTGTCCATTGGTGTCGCTGTCGATGGCCAGTCCTTTATATATCGCGTCGTGAGCCGGCGCTTGCGCATTGGGCACGACCGTGACGACGGGTACGCCGCGGAATGCTGAGAGCGTGCCGTCCTCACTGGCGAAGATGAAGCGTGCGGGGCTCGTGCCTGCGCCGTTATTCACGACGAAGCCGGTGCCGCCGTTGAAGACAATGCCGGTCGGATTCCCTTGCGCGCCGTTTACTCCGGGAACCGTCACCGTCAACGGAAACGTGCCCGTCGCAACATTGTAGAGCGTTGACTTTCCGGTTCCGTTGTCAACAATCCACCAGGGTGTTGTCGGACCGGAAACTAAGCCCCACGCGTTAACGACGTCGAGATTGATATGGTCGGCGGGCACAAAGCCATCGGAAACAAGATTGTGCTGGGCGTAGAATTGTGATGGTCCAGCAGCAGTAGTAACCTCTTGAGTGTTCAAGATGATCGCGCATAGGATAGCTACCATCACGCTAAGAATGGTGATGATGCGTTTCGATCGGTATCTCATAATTTCCGCTCCTTCCGAGGTAATCCATGATCGACCAGGTACGATAAAGAGACTCGGGGGATGTTAAGCGCACGTAAAAACCGCGCTCGTCCATCCGGTTAAATTTTGCAGGGGGTTGGTGAGCGAACCCTAGTCCCCTTCGTGATGAATGTCAAGGGTGCGAGGTGTCGCTTATAGTTGTTTGAGAATAGGAGGACCATGAAACTCACACATCTTTTCAAGATGGGTCTTTTGTCCCTGGTGGTTGTCATCCTCGTCAAAGGCCAAACCACCAATCCACCAATCAAGACCGCCGTTCGTGCTTCACGGTTATTGGACGTAAAAAGCGGCAATCTAATCAATAACGCTGTGGTGATCCTCGATGGCGATCGCATCACGGCAGTTGGTTCTGGTTTGCCAATCCCTGCCGGCGTGAGAGTGATTGATTTGGGAGACATGACTCTGCTCCCCGGATTAATCGATTGCCATACGCATTTGCTGGCATTACGGGAGGATAGCTACGGCATGATGTTGTTGACCAAGTCGCAAGCTTATCGGGCGCTTGAAGGCGCTTCAAACGCACGGCGCACGTTGCAGGCAGGTTTTACTTCTGTGCGCGACGTTGAGAGCGAGGGCGCCGGATATGCAGACGTAGCACTTCGCGATGCGATCAATCGCGGGCTATTGGACGGGCCGCGCATGAAGGTCGCCACTCGTGGAATCGCAGCGGTCGGCCAGTATCAGCCTTTCGGCATCTCACCCGACCTGCCAGAATTCCCACGCGGCGCGCAAATGATTAGCGGTGTAGAAGAAGCTCGGCGCGCCGTGCGCGAACAGCTCGGAAACGGCGCAGACTTGATCAAAGTTTACGCGGACTGGAGCTACCCAACTCTAACGATCGACGAATTGAAAGTCATTGTCGAAGAGACGCACAAGGCTGGGAAGCGGGTCGCGGCCCACGCGACGACAATCGACGGCATACGAAACGCAATCAACGCTGGAGTTGATTCTATTGAACATGGCCACAGGGTAGACCGTGCCACGCTGGAGTTGATGAAGGAGAAGGGTATCTGGCTGGTGCCGACGTTCGGCGGTCGGTTGAGGCAATTCGCGCAGGTGAAAGACGAAGAGACTCGCAAGCGAGCCAGCGTGCTTAACGAGAACAAGCGAAAGATGCTAGGAGTTGCGCAGGAGCTCGGCGTAAAGATTGCTCTTGGTTACGATGCAGTCGAACCGGAAACACAGGCGACCAACGCACTCGAGATTGAAGCATTGATGACTGCGGGTTTCACAAATCTGCAAGCCATCCGCGCGGCGACGACCAACGCAGCAGAGCTATTGGGCTGGCAGGATCGTATCGGTTCACTCGAGCCGGGAAAGTTTGCGGACATCATTGCCGTCCGTGGGAACCCGCTTTCTGACATCAAACAGTTGGAGAGCGTAGTATTTGTGATGAAGGGCGGCGTTGTTGTGAAGGATGAGTGCAAACCTCCGCGGTGAGATTGCACGTACGCGGCGTCATGCTTTGTTTCGATCGGTGTAGATCGGCTCAAACGCGCGCGTCGTGTGGTCTGTCACACTCGATAGTGGTTCGCGCAACGCCTGCACTTTTCGTTCAGCAAGCTCTTTTGTGGGCGTCGTCGGCAACTCTTTTCTGGTGGCTTCCTCAGTGCTGCGATTCCGACGGAATAAGAGCAGCATGAACACGCCTTCGAGAACGATCATTATCAAAAAGCTAAACACAGCAAAACCGAAAATCTGACCGGACGGGAGTCCTAGCACAGACTTCAATACGCCAAGCAGGGCCGTGATCGCGATCAGGCCGAGTACAAACGTTGCGAACATCGCAGCGACAAGGAGTTCAGGTTTGACAGTGTGAGAGGTGGCGAGTCTATCGTCGTTGGATGCGATGATCCGCGCGCCACAATAATTGCAGTAGCTCAAACTCTCGGAGACCGCCACGCCGCAATTGGAACAATACATCGGGATTGCACCCCGTAAGGCACTACGATCCTGCATCGTCTTTAGTTCTGAGGAGTCGAATGCCGGGGAGTTGAAATATTTTCAGCTAGAACGACATTGATGTTGGATGATGCCTTATTTTGAGTGACGATCAGTCAGACCGAAGCGGCGCGCATGTGTGCTGAAGAAATGTGAGGTTAAGATATGGGCGACGAGCAACATCTCACCATATTAGGAACTATCTACACGATCATGGGAGCACTGGCTCTGTTGGTGGCCGTGGCCGTCTTCATAGCAATGAGTAGCGAGGCCGCAGTGTTCGTTGATACTCGCGCTATGATCGACGCGATGACGGCCGATATCCGGCTGGTGATTGTACTCGTCAGCTTGTTGGGCGGACTGCTAAATTTGATTGCCGGTATCGGGCTGCTCAAACGAAAAACCTGGGCGTGGGGGCTGGTGTGGGTCGTAGCATGCCTCGGTTTACTGAACCTCCCTATTGGCATGGTTATCGGCATCTACGCGCTTTGGGTGTTGACGAGACCAGAAGTGCGTCAGGCATTGGGAGTAGATGCGCATGGCTCATCACTGATGAAAACAGTCAAAGTAACGGCAGCCGTGGCGTTGGTGTTAATTATAGCTTCTTACCCCGCTTGTCACTTTACTGAGCCGATCGTCCAGGCGGAACTAAGTAAGCTGTCGCCGGAAGAACGGGAGTTGAGGCAATTCGACATGGAGTATATGAGATACGGGTTGGCTGGAGTCCTGGCATTTCTTTGGGGATCGATGCTGGCCTTGGTAGCGATCATCTCTTTGATAGTTGAGCGAAGAAGGATTCGCAAACGGGTAATTAATCCACAGGAATTTCAATCCACGTGATCGCACTGCCCGTTCGACCGGTTTGACGATCTCTGACGGCAACTCGTACTTGATAAAGCCCAGGCGGGAGGCGCAACGATTGAGTCCACTTGATGAAACGATCATTGTTCGTGAGCATTACTACACGCGGGATCTCGAGCTTCTGCCTGAAGCTGGCGAAGCGACCGCGATCGTCCAGCGCGATGCCCAGTACGTCAACCACGGCGCGCGATTTACCGGAAGACTCCTCAAATCCCACAGTCTCTCCATCCATCTTCATTGACAGGTTGAGTGCCATGCCGTTGTCCGCTGATTTCAGAAAATTTGCGGAGATAGACGTAGGCACGTCCCGACGCGGATACAAAGATCCCAGAGCCGACTTCAGCTCATCCTCGGGCGTGCTCGTCGCGGATGAAGCGGCGTCAGCCGGAGTGTTCGCGCCCGCTCGAGTTTCACTGAAATCGAAGACATGCCGCCTCATCCGAACGCGTAAATCCGGGTGGCCCTTTACCGTCACCTCGATGCGAGACTTTCCCGTGCGTTGATTTTCGCTGCCCGGTCGCCAAGCCAGCAGGTAATAGCCGGAGCTCTCAGTTAGCGCGTTCGTCACTCCATCGTCGAGCGCATTCGAATTCAGGTATGCCCGGCCGCCGGTTTCGTTGGCGAGAGTTTCCAGCGGTTCTTGCGGCATCTTGCTCTCTGCGAGCGATCGGCCTGCAGTGTTCGAGGAAAAATCGGGATAGTCACTTTTAGATACGTCGACACTCGGGCCGATGGAATTGGACCGGGTGTCGAGGCTGTAGATCACAACACCCGTGCGCGCTGCTTCCTTAACGACGCGCCACATTACATCTGAGCCATTCGATCTTTTGGCATCCACAACAAAGCCATCTGAAACGAAAAACAAAACCTTGCGCCCCGCAAGCGGCGTGGTTGAGTGCAGCAAACCCTCCAAACGCGAAAGCGTGGCAACTTCAGCCATCCCGGATTGAGCATTAATCTGGCGAACGCGGTTCGTCACGATCGTGTAGGCGTTGGCTGGGCCGACCTGAAACTCCTTCATCGTCGCCTCGACGAGATAAGAAAAGAGGCCGCGGTCATCTCGATTGGCGACGAGATTGGCGTCTACTTCACTGATCGTTACGTGACTGACTATCGTCTCTGGATTGTATTTGGAGTTGAGCCGACTGATGGCCTCTCGTAATACGGCCTTGTTGTCCGTGAGCTGCTGCAGGAAGCCGATCTGACCGCTGGTTGAAACAATAGCCACGCGGTCCTTAGCCGTCATCTTGTTTTCGACGAAATGAGTTAATACGGAGCGGGCGCGGTTCACCCCTTCGCCCGTCAGGTGAACGTCATCCACGAAGAAGAAAATTACGCGCTCGCGATCACCTGACGACGCACGTGTTCCGACCGTCCTGTCTTTAGCAGTTGTCTTTTGCGTGCGTGCAGCGGTTAACTGGTTCTCTTCGTCACCGCTCCCCGCGTTCACCTGTTCGAAGAACGAGAGTGATTGAGGTTTGCCATCAACACGCAGCTCGAAATCTTCCGCACCTAAACCCTCCACAAAGCGCCCACGCTTATCCACCACCGTGACGTCGGTCTGAACCAACTCCGTTTTGGTGCGAACGACATCATCACGCGCGTCAGCTTTATTCTGCCCCTGTGCCTCTTGCGAGCAGACCCCGGCGAACAAAAGCGCGATCAGGTAAAAAACACCGAATGCTCGCATCTAAATCCGTCAGAGTCACTCTGTCGCACGTGACGAGGGCTGCAAGTACTTGTCGACCCAGTCGAGGATCGTGTTGAACCAGAGTTGGAGGTTTTGGGGTTTCAGGACCCAGTGACCTTCATCCGGGAAGATCAGGATCTTCGAATCAATCCCTTTCTTTTGCACGGCGGTGAAGAGTTGCAGGCCTTCGCCGATCGGCACGCGATAATCAAGCTCGCCGTGAATGATCATGATCGGCGTGTTGAAGTTCTGCACGAACTTGTTTGGCGACCAGCGGCTGTACATCGCGGGATTGGTCCACGGCGTCCCTTTGAACTCCCACTCCGGAAACCACAACTCCTCCGTGGCTCCATACATGCTTTCAAGGTTGTAAACGCCGTCATGACAAACCAGCACCTTGAACCGGAAGCGCGGATCGTTGTTGTGGCCCAGGATCCAGTTGATCATGTACCCACCATAACTCGCACCAGCCGCACCGACGCGATTGCGATCCAGATACGAATTACGCCGCAACACGTCGGCAACGCCATTCATCAGATCGATGAAAACTTTCCCGCCCCAGTCGCCACTGATCTCGTTGACGAACTGTTGCCCGTACCCGGTTGAACCACGCGGGTTCGGCGCAAACACGACGTAACCAGCATTAGCAAACACTTGCGGGTTCCAACGATAGCTCCAGTTGTCGTACCACGCGCTCTGCGGTCCACCATGAATCAACACCAGCAACGGATACTTCTTCGCCGGATCGAAGTTCGCCGGTTTGACGATGAAACCGTGAACCTTACGTCCCATCGCTCCGGTCCACTCGACGTCTTCCGCAGCCTTCAAACCCTCACTTGCCATCAACTGTGTATTCACGGAGGTAAGCGCCTTCATTCCACTGCCGTCGGCGTTGACTGAGTAAACCTCGGGCGGCGTGGTCATCGAACTGCCCAGGAACACGAGCTTCTGCCCGTCAGGCGTAATACGAAGACCGGACGCATAAACGTTGGGCAGGATCTTCTCCGGCACGCCACCATCAGCGGCGATGCGGAAGATCGGCGACTTGCCATGTTCACCCGCCGTGAAATAGATGTGCTTGCCGTCGGGCGAAAGCACGACGTCTTCGACCTGCTGATCGAAACCCTTCGTCAGCTCGACACTCGATCCGGTGGCGCGGTTGTAAGCCATCAGCCGCCAGCGATCAGCCTCGAACCCGGGCGTCGCTTGCGAGCGATAGATGATGGACTTTCCGTCGCGCGTGTAGATCGGACTCGCGTCGTAACCATGATTACGAACCGTGATGTTCTTCGCAGCGCCGCCGTTCACCGGCACCAGGTAGATGTCGCTATTGGTCGAAGTAGCTTCGACCTTGTCGGGATTACGCAGAAATGCGATCTCATTCGAATCGGGCGAGAAGGCGTAGTCGACGCCGCTGGCCGCAGCGTACGGAGGCGCATCCCAGTCGCCCGTCGTGATCTCGCGAGCCGTGCCGCCCTTGCTCGAGACGACAAACACGTGCGTGCGTTTCACGTCGCGCCATTCATCCCAGTGTTTGTACAGGAGCCGAGTAACGATGTGCGCCTTGACCTTGCTGCTCTCCGCCTCTTCGTCGCGTTTCTTGTTGCACTCGTCGTCCTTGCAATCGGCATAGACATCGGACGTAAACGCGATCCACTTGCCATCGGGCGACCACACGGGCGCAGCAGCGCCCGTCGAGATCTTCGTGATCTGTTCCTTGTCGTGACCGTCGTCGCTATCCATGATCCAGACCTGCCCGCCCGTGGTGAACGCGAGCTTCTTGCCATCAGGCGACCAGCGCGGCGCAGAAGACGAGCTCTTTCCGTTCGTAAGCTGCTTCACCTGGCCGCCGTCGATCGACGTCACGTAAATCTGGTTCACGACGCGATTGTCCGCGAAGTTGACGTCGCCGGCTGCGAACGCGACGTGTCTGCCGTCAGGCGCGAGCTGCGGATCGCTGACGCGGCGCACTTTCAGCAGGTCGTCAACCGTGTAGCTCCGGTTCTGCGAAAACGCGACGGAGCACAGACCGATCAATAGGGTGGCAAGGACGGCGAAAAAACGGTTCATGGATATTCCTCAACAGATGGTTTCTAAACTAGCGGGAAAGCGTGAGTTATTATTACACAGGACACATGATTCGTCGCCTCATAGTCGTTCTCGTAAACACCGCGCTGCGGATCTACTTCCGGCGGATCGAAGTCACCGGGCTGGAACACGTTCCGCTCGAAACGCCCGTCATCTTTGTCCTGAACCATCCCAATGCGTTGGTCGATCCCGTCTTCCTGCTGTGCCTTGCGCCGCGACGCGTCTCGTTTCTCGCCAAGTCGCCGCTGTTTCGCATGCCCGTCATCGGCTATCTCGTGAAGGCGATGGACTCGCTGCCGGTTTATCGCCGTCAAGACGAGGGCGAAGACACAAGCAAGAACCAGGAGACATTCATCGCGGCCCGAAAACTTCTCGCAAGCGGTGGAACGATCGGGATCTGTCCGGAAGGTGTTTCGCACGACGCGCCAGGACTCAAGCCGATCAAGACGGGCGCGGCCCGCATCTCGCTCGCGGCAGTCTCGACCGGCGAAGTCTCCGGTCTAAAGATCGTCCCGGCCGGTCTCTATTACACATCGAAGACACGCTTTCGCAGTTCCGCATTGCTCTACTTCGGCAAACCGATCGACGTCGCGCCAGTGAAGCTCGAACCAGACGGCAGTCCGCCGCGCGATGCAGTGCGAGAGTTATCGAGCCGGATCGAGCGAGCACTGCGCAACGTTATCCTCGATGCACAACACGAAGAAGCTTTGTTGACGACTGCGCGCGCCGAACGAATCTTCTCCGCTGAGTCGAACGACAACGACGATAGTCTCAAAGACGAGCTGCGCTTACAACAACTGTTCATCAAGGCGTATTCGATCCTGGAAGCTCAGCAACCCGAACGACTGCGCAAGCTCGAGGTGAGAATGATCCGCTTCGAGGAAGAGTTGAAGCAGGCGGGAGTCGACGCCGAGGAACTGACGCCGCCTCATTCCACGCGGCGGGTCTTCGCGACGATCCTGAAGCGGGCGCTGCTCTTTCTGCTGATGCTCGGCCCGGCGGCTTTGGGAACGGTGGCCCACTATCCGGCTTATAGTCTCGGCGGCTACCTCGCGACCAAGTTTTCGCCTGACTCCGACGACGTAATCTCGACCATCAAGATCATCTCCGCAATGCTCTTGTTCCCGTTGACGTGGCTGGTCCTTGCGGTGGTCGCCTACGTGACGCTGGGCTGGCTGGCCGCGATAGCGATGCTGGTGGTGGTCCCGGTCTGCGGTTACGTGGCGATTGTGTTCTTCGAGCAGTTGGACAGATCGATAGCTGGCGTGCGTGTTTTGACGTTTTTCCTCGTAAAAAGACGCTTTTTTGTGAGGCTACTGGCGGAGCGAAAGGCGATTAGAAACGAGATCATCTCGCTCGGCAAGGAAACTCCGATTGCCAGTGAATGACAGTCGTCTGGCAAGCGTGGTCACGTGGGGGATCATGCTGGACCAGTTTGGACCATGCTACTTCTTACGCGCCTTTTTCGTGGACTTGCTCGACTTGCTCGACTTCTTCTTGCCACCGCCGGAGGATCCCGACTTCACGCTCCTGCCCCGGCGGCCTTCACTCCTGAGCTTTCCTATATCCATTAGTTGTTCATAAGCTCCGCGAACGACGTTGCGCGCGACCTTCAAATTATTTGCTAGTTCGCGCTCACTGGGGAGAAGAGTTCCCGCAGCCAACTCGCCCGCGTCAATTAGTGCATTCAGTTGTTCCCGAATTTGCCGAGTCATCGACTCCGGGCGCTTTCGGTTGACACGAACGTTGAGTCTCGTTGACACCTTCTTCACTCCTTCAAATCACTAGTTTGTTCTTGGGGGTTACATGAAAGATTCTAAGCAGCGACAATGCGAGTGTCAAACACTTTTCAGACCAATATGAAAAGGTTAGACCACCGTGAAGTTGTCGTGATAACACAAACTAGCGCGATGTACTTAGAAGACCATGTTTGCGGAGGATTTCCACGGTACGGTCCATAGGCAGTGCTTCAACGGTATGACCACTTCCCGTGACGGTGGTGGCCCTAAATAGAGAATTGTAGATGGCTTCTTCGGTTGCCTCGATCACGGCGAGAAAAAGAGGAGACATTGCGTCGTTGCTGACCGTTTTGAGATCACGCGTCGGGCTTGCGTCTCGCTGGTTCGGTACGCGAACGCGCACTTCGGGCGCGGTCGAGAACGCGATGACGTAGTCGCCGCTGCCGTTACTGCCGGCGCCGCCGGTCCGGGCCAGGCCCAACATGGCCCGCGACGCCATGCGCCGCAGGTTTCGCGCGTCAACTGGCGCATCAGTCGCTATGACCATGATTATCGAGCCATCGGGAGTCGATTGGGCCGTACTGAGCTCGTCCTTTAAATAATAGCGGCCGAGTTCCTGTCCGACGGGAGCGCCATTGATCGTCAACACGCCGCCGAAGTTTGACTGCACGAGGACGCCGACCGTGAAACCGCCGAGTCGCGCGGGCAGTTTGCGCGAAGCCGTACCGATGCCGCCCTTGAAGCCGAAAGCAATAGTGCCGGTCCCGGCGCCGACCGAGCCCTCCTCGACCGGACCGCTTTTTGCTCCCCTGATCGCTGCAAACACGTCATCGCGCGTAATATGACGGCCGCGGCCGTCGTTGAGTGTGCCGTCGTTTGTTTCGGCAACCAGCGGATTGATCGACACGACTTGTTCGTTACCCGGCAAGGCGAGCATGTAGTCCATCAGATAGTCGGCGACGCGCGGGACGCTCAGCGTGGAGGTCAAGAGGATCGGCGTCTCTATCTCACCTAATTCGTTCACCTGCGTCGAGCCCGCCAGCTTGCCGAAGCCGTTGCCGACGAAAACGGCGCCGGGCACCTTTTCGCGAAACAGGTTTCCGTTGTGCGGAAGAATGGCAGTGACGCCGGTGCGAACGTTATCGCCCCGAATCACCGTCGTGTGACCGACGAGCACGCCCTGAACGTCCGTAATCCCGTTCAACGGGCCAGGCGGTAGCACGCCGACTTTTAACCCGATGTCTCGTGTGCGTGGCCTATTCTGGCCCTGACTGGAAGGTTCGAAGGACAACAGTGCAAGAATCACAGCAAACACTAGCCTCATTGGTTTTAGAGTTTTAAGATTCATCATCAGTTTTTACTTGACAGAATCAGCAACATACCGTGAGATAAGCGCCCGAGTAACCACCTTTTTACAAAACGATAGTTAAGAGCAGCGATTTAATTATGACACTATCCCTCCTTGATTGGACGGTAATCGCAGCATACTTCCTTTTTAATCTCGGCATAGGCATCTACTACGCGCGCCGAGCGAGCGGCAGCACGAGTGAATTCTTCTTGTCCGGACGCAACGTGCCCTGGTGGCTCGCAGGCACTTCCATGGTTGCCACCACTTTCGCGGCTGACACACCACTCGCTGTCACCGGCTTCGTGGCCAGGAACGGAATCGCCGGCAACTGGCTTTGGTGGAACATGGTCATGAGCGGCATGATGACGGTCTTTCTTTATGCAAGACTCTGGCGTCGCGCCGGCGTAATGACTGACATTGAGTTTGCCGAGCTCCGCTACTCCGGCAAGCCCGCCGCGTTTCTTCGCGGCTTTCGCGCGTTGTACCTGGGCCTGCCGATCAACTGCATCATCCTGGGCTGGGTAAATCTGGCGATGGTGAAGATACTCCAGATTACGCTCGGTCTCGACAAGCGCGGCGCCATGCTGGTCGTAATCGGCATGCTGGTCTTCACCGCGTTCTACACTGCGCTTTCGGGTTTGTGGGGCGTTCTTGTTACCGATCTCTTTCAGTTTGCGCTCAAGATGGGAATGGTGATCGTCCTCGCCATTCTCGCCGTCAACGCGGTGGGCGGTATCGACGGGATGAAGGCGAAGATTGGGGCGATGGATACCGGCTCGGGTTCGCGGCTCGCGTTCTTTCCCGAGTACGATTCCATCTGGATGCCGGCCATCGCGCTGTTTGTTTATCTGGCGGTCAACTGGTGGGCCACCTGGTATCCCGGCGCGGAACCAGGCGGCGGCGGTTACGTGGCCCAACGAATCTTCTCGGCGAAGAACGAAAAACACGGACTGCTCGCGACGTTATGGTTCAACATCGCCCACTATGCGCTGCGTCCCTGGCCCTGGATCTTAACGGCACTGGCGTCGCTCATTCTTTATCCCAGTCTCAAAGATAAAGAAGCGGGCTACATCATGACGTTGATGGATCCGAACGTCTTCCCGACCTACTTGCGCGGCTTCATGCTGGCTGCATTTGCGGCGGCATACATGTCGACGATCGGCACGCAGTTGAACTGGGGCGCTTCATACGTCATCAACGACTTCTACCGCCGCTTTGTGAAACGCGACAGTTCAGACAGACACTACGTGATCGCGTCGCAGGTGGTTACCGTAATTCTGATGATCGTTTCGCTGATCGTCACCCGTTATATGGACTCAATCGGCGGCGCGTGGAAACTGCTGTTGGTAACTGGAGCGGGCACCGGCACAGTCTTGTTACTGCGTTGGTTCTGGTGGCGAATAAACGCCTGGTCGGAAGTCTCCGCGATGATCTGCGCGGCCCTGGTCTCGATTTTTCTACAGCTTTATTTGAAATGGGACAGCGACCAGCCGCGAGACTTTGCCTATATCATGTTGGTAACTGTCGCGATAACCACTATTGTATGGGTGGTGGTCACGCTGGTGACCAGGCCGGAGCCGAAGGAGAAACTGGTTGCTTTTTACCGCCGCGTACGGCCGGAAGGTCCAGGTTGGACGCGAATCGCCGCGGACGCCGGGTTATCGGGCGCACACGCGCAGGGGCGTTTATCGCTCCAGTTTGCCAACTGGATACTCGGCTGCGCCCTGATTTATGGGTCGCTTTTCGGCATCGGCAAGTTGATCTTTAAGGAATACGGAGCGGGATCGTTATACTTGCTCGTGGCGATTGTGGCGGGCGTGCTGATCTCGAGAAACCTCTCACGAGGGGAGATGGACGTTGAGACGGCGAAACTCGAGCCCGCCGAAGAGGCGGTCTGAGGAGTTTATTTGGGACCAACGGTCCGTCGAGCGGAACGCTTGATGAGTGACATACCTGAAGCAGCCGGGCAAGGCTTCGTGTTTGCCGTCGATCTAGGGGGCACCCACCTTCGCATCGGTCTCGTTGACGACGCCGGAAAAATCCACCGACAACTGAAGCGTCAGACTCCGAAGGACGACTCGCCGTACGCAGTCGTGGATGCCCTTGCGAGTGTTGCTGATGAATGGCGTGCGCCAAATTGCGGGCGTGTCGTCGCTGCTTCGTTGATGGTCCCGGGTGCAGTCAACTTCGAACAGTCGGTTGTGCTGCAAGCGCCGAATCTTCCTTCCTTACTCAACTTCGAATTGAAAGCTGCATTGGAGGACCGTCTCGGTTGGCCCGTCGTTCTCGAAAACGACGCCAACGCGGCGGCGATGGGTGAGATGTGGATGGGCGCGGCGCGTGGATGTCGCGATGTTGTCAGCGTGACATTGGGCACTGGTGTCGGCGGTGGTGTCATATTCGATGGAAGACTCTGGCGCGGCGCGCATGGAGCGGCCGGCGAGATTGGACACACGACGGTTGATCCGTTCGGTGGTCTGAAATGCAAATGCGGGAACACGGGGTGTCTCGAACTGTTTGCTTCCGCGACTGCGATCGTGCGCATGGCCCGTGAGAGTCTCTCGCAGTTTCCGCAGGCGATGTTGACTGGTGAAGAACTGACTGCCGAGAAGGTTTACGAAGCCGGACGCGAAGGTGATGAGCTCGCGCTCTCGGTATTCAAGCGTTGCGGAAAGTACCTGGGCGTTGGTCTGGCGAACCTGATGACCCTGATCGACCCCGAGATCATCGTGATCAGCGGCGGTGTTGTGAACGGCTGGGACTTGTTTGCGCCTGACATGTACCAGGAAGTTTCGGAGCGCGCGTTTCGGGCGACGGCACAGGAAGTGAAGATCGCGCGCGCCGAGTGCGGCGACAACGCCGGCTTGCTTGGCGCGGCGCGTTTGGCGTTTGATGAGATCGCACGATCATGAGGGCGTTAATTTTCCACGGCCATTTCTATCAACCTCCACGCGAAAACCCGTGGACAGGCGAAGTCGAGCAGGAAGTTAGCGCCGCGCCGTATCACGACTGGAACGAACGTATTCACGCTGAGTGCTACGCCGCGAACGCTGCGGCCGCCGTCGGCGAACACATCGTCAACAACTACGCGAAGATCAGCTTCAACTTCGGTCCGACGCTGTTGTCGTGGATGGAGAAGCACCATCCTGAGACGTATCGACGAATCGTTGCGGCGGACCAAGAAAGCGCTGCTAGTCGATTTGGTCACGGAAACGCGATCGCGCAGGCGTACGGTCACGCGATCCTGCCGTTGTGCAACGAACGCGATCGCCTGACGCAGGTCGTTTGGGGTCTCGCTGATTTTCGCCATCGTTTCGGTCGCGAGCCGGAGTCGATGTGGTTGCCGGAAACGGCGTGCAACGACGCAACTCTCGACGTGCTGATCGAGCAAGGGCTGCGGTTTGTAATTCTCGCTCCCGCGCAGGCAGCGCGGTTTCGAGCACTGGCAAGCGATGAATGGCACGACGTGAGCGACAGCAGCATCGACGGTAGCCGCGCTTATAGTTACTTTCATCGCGATGGCAGTGGCCGCTCGATCGCCCTCTTCTTCTACAACGGTCCAGTGGCGCGCGCGATCGCTTTCGAAAAGGCATTGACGTCCAGCGAACGTCTCGTCGAGATGATTAAATCTGCGTCCGCCGACAAGCAGATGATCAATATCGCGATCGATGGCGAAACGTACGGGCATCACTTCAAGTTCGGCGACTTGTGTCTGGCGCACGTGTTGGAAGTGGAAGCGCCGCGTGAAGGGTTTTGGATAACGAACTATGGTGAGTTTCTCGATCGCTTCCCGCCGCAGCATGAAGTTGAACTGAAACCTGGCCCGCATGGTGAAGGCACGGCGTGTAGTTGCGCGCACGGCGTCAGTCGTTGGATCCGCAACTGCGGTTGTCACACGGGCGGCGAATCTGGTTGGAACCAGGAGTGGCGCGGGCCGCTGCGTTCGGCTTTGAACTATCTTCGCGACCGCACGGCGGAAGGGTTTGAAGAACTGGCAAGCAAATTGTTCAAGGATCCGTGGCAGGCGCGAAATGATTACATCGACGTGTTGTTGCAGCGATGTTCGCCGGGCGACTTTCTCGCGAAGCATGCGAGCGTTGCGTTGTCGCCGGCGGATGAGATCCGCGCTTTCACGTTGCTCGAGATGCAGCGCAATGCGTTGCTGATGTTCACAAGCTGCGGCTGGTTTTTCTACGACTTGTCGGGAATCGAGACGATCCAGGTGATGAAGTACGCCGCGCGTGTGATTGAGCTTTCAGATCAACTCGGACTGCCATCTCACCGAAAGCTGTTTCTGGATATGTTGGCCGAAGCTACGAGTAACGTTCCAGAGAAGGGAACCGGAAGGGACATCTATTTGCGCGATGCTGAACCCTCAGATTCTTGGTCCACATCTAACGGACGATGGCCTGATAATTCGTGTCTTCCAGCCTGACGCGGACCACGTCGAAGCCGTCATCGGCCGTAGACAGCCAATGGCTATGGCAAAGACGGACCCTGCCGGATTGTTTGAAGTCGTCACACCGATCAAGAAGATTCCTGCTTACAAGTTAAAGATCCATCGAGGCGACGAAGTTACCACGATTCGCGATCCGTACAGTTTTCCACCGACGTTGGGCGAGTTGGACCTTCATCTCTTCGCCGAGGGCAGGCACGAACAGATCTACGACAAGCTCGGCGCGCACGTGACGAAGGTCGGGACGGTGAAAGGCGTCGCATTTGCTGTTTGGGCGCCGCACGCGTCGGGTGTGAGCGTCGTCGGCGACTTCAATCATTGGGATGGGCGCGTTCATGAGATGCGCCGGTTGGAAGCGTCAGGAGTTTGGGAGTTGTTCATTCCCGACCTCAAGCCCGGCCTGCTCTACAAGTTTGAGATTCATCGGCAGCGGAACCTGCCATTTTTGAAAGCCGATCCTTACGCGCAGTTCACGGAAGTTCCGCCTGACACTTCGTCGATTGTTTACAAATCGACTTACAAGTTTCGGGATGCGAAGTGGATGAAGGCGCGTGAGACGCGCGAGCATTTCCGGCAGCCGCTCTCGATCTACGAAGTGCACTTCGGATCGTGGCGGCGAAACATCGAAGACGGGAACCGCCCGTTCACGTATCGTGAAATGGCGAAGCCGCTGGCAGATTATGTTGCGGAGATGGGTTTCACGCATGTGGAGTTTCTGCCGTTGAAGGAGCATCCGTACGGTCCATCGTGGGGTTATCAGGTCAGTTACTACTACGCGCCTTCTGCACGTTATGGCGCTCCGGATGATTTCCGATATCTGGTCGATTATCTGCATCAGCGCGGCATCGGCGTCATCATGGATTGGGTGCCGGCGCACTTTCCGAAAGATGCTTTTGCGCTCGCTCGTTTCGACGGTTCGGCGTTGTACGAACATCTCGATCCGCGCAAGGGCCAGCATCCGGATTGGGGGACGTACATTTTCAACTACGGCCGCAACGAGGTGCGGAATTTTCTGATTGCGAACGCGCTTTACTGGTTCAAGGAGTTTCATCTTGATGGGTTGCGTGTGGATGCAGTGGCGTCGATGTTGTATCTCGACTACAGCCGCAAGGAAGGCGAGTGGGAGCCGAACGTTTTTGGCGGGCGCGAGAATTTGGAGGCGATCTCGTTTCTGAAAGAGTTGAATGAAGTGACGCATCGCGAGTGTCCGGGAACGATGATGATCGCGGAGGAGTCGACTGCGTGGCCGGCGGTCAGTCATCCGGTCTACCTCGGTGGGTTGGGGTTCGACTTCAAGTGGAACATGGGATGGATGCACGACACGCTCAAATATTTTCAGATGGATCCGTTTTTCCGCGCCGGGAATCACAACGCGCTGACGTTTGGGTTGGTTTATGCGTGGAGCGAGAACTTCATCCTGCCGTTTTCGCATGACGAAGTCGTTCACATGAAGGGGTCGCTCTTGAACAAGATGCCGGGGAATCAGGAGCAGAAGTTTGCGACGTTGCGGGCGTTGTATGCTTACATGTGGGCGCATCCGGGGAAGAAGTTGTTGTTTATGGGCGGTGAGTTTGGGCAGTGGCGGGAATGGACTGAGATGGAGAGTTTAGACTGGCACTTGTTGGATAACGAGTTGCACAGCGGGATCCAGAAGTTAGTACGCGAACTGAATCGAGTTTATCAGGATGAAGAATCACTGTGGCGAGCGGACGGCGAAGCGTCCGGTTTCGAATGGATCGACGTCGACAACGCCGCCGAAAACATCGTCGCCTTCATCCGGAGATCACCCGCTGGAACAGATCTCGTCTGTGTAGGAAACTTCTCAGCCGTACAGAAAAATAGTTATCGCCTGGGCCTTCCGCACGAAGGTCAATACCAATGTCTTATCAACACGAATGATGCGAATGCAAAAACGGATCTCGAATCCGAACCCGTGGCCGCCCACGGCCGCGAACACTCAGCTCTGATAGATCTCCCGGCGTTGACCACGATTTGGTTTAAATCGTCTCAATCTCCTGAACAGTAATCAAAATATCAAACTGCCGCAGAGTTCGTTTGAGCTGATTCTTGAACCTTTTGAAGAAGAGGTTCGCGCGAAAATCCAGCTCCGTGATGATCTCGAATCTGATGATGTCGTCCACGAACTCCACGCCTCCGTAGCGCCAGGTTCCTTCGAACGGCGCGGCCAGTGAACTAACGGTAATGGCACCGAAGACGGCAATCAATTGCTGTCGGATCTGTTTGAGTTTTTCTGGTTCGATTTCCTGGCCGTCGTTGTATTTCAGTGGCAAGTAGATTTCATATTTCTTCATCGTGAGGTTGTGAGGGTTTCGGTAGACGGAGATTGCTAGCCTCCAGTTGTTTAAAAGGGATCTGCTTTGAATTGAGCAGCGTGAGATGCTCGTTCACAACGCCATAGGAATTTTCTGGCAGGCAAGAAACGGGTATCCCGCTCTTTGCCAGCGCCAAAAACCCTATTGCATCGTGTTCTTCAGGAATCTGAATGTAAATCATGAGGTTTCTCCCACGCGTAACCTAGCTGGCGTGTGCTCGGTTGTCAAGATGGTTTTTTCGATTGACGGGCGACTAAGGTCAGCCTTAATATTCCTTGACTTACATGATGTAAGAGAGGGCTGAAATATGGCTAAAAACACTAATTCGTTCTTAATGCCATCCGCAAAGGAAGCTTTGATTCTGGAGTTGTTGAATGCTTCTTCCGGTTCCTTGTTCGGTTTAGAGTTGGTGAACACGTCGAATGGACAATTGAAACGGGGCACGGTGTACGTAACGTTGCAACGTATGGAAGGAACGGGATTAATCGCTTCTGAGCAGGAGCGGCGACCAGATCCCCAGATCGGCATCCCGCGACGTAAGTATCGTATTACGGGACTCGGTCAGCGAACTCTATCTGCCTATCAGGCGGCTCACCGAGCTTTCGCTCCGAATCTAATTCCTGGCGAAGCGTAAGAATGGAGGCTGAGCTACCGATGAATGATCACGCCCTCTGTTCCCGCGTTGTTTGTAGCGATTGTGGCACCTTCGATCAAGATATTAAGGTCGGTGCTTCTCGACAGTGTGGAGTCTGTGGTTCAGGTAACCTGTTCTTCGAACTATCCGATATACTGATTGATACTCACGATATTGGCCACCCTCCTTTCCCGAAAGAATTCACCGGCAAACCGTCGGCTCTAACACGAGTAAACTCAGCCCTTTTGGAATTTGTTTTTCTTCGCCGCGTACGCGAATTCTTCCAGTCTCATCCACGCAAGGTTCGCGAGGCACCGGGCGCGACAATTCTTCAGATAGCTGATTTTCTTTTCTCACCAGCCGCCGTCGAAAAGGTCTTCAAGCAGCTAGTTGCTGATTGGCGTCTTGAGTATTGTGAAGCTCTCCGGGGCGATCGATATTGGAAAGCTCGATGGATTTGCTGTCGTTACTATTGGGCAATCGCGAAAGCAGGAAGTTTGGACAAACTTGTTTCATGGTTTGACCGGGTCTTGCGTCGAATCTGAACCGCTGAGTGACAGAACCTCTATCAAAGAATTTCATTGACTCACCCGCCAGTTCGATCTTAAAACTTTTAAGCAGTTGCCATTTCTCATACCGAAACCATTATGTATGAGAAGTTCAAGGAGCTAGATGGCTCGCATCCCTGGCGTGAGGTGAGTCCCGATGGTTATGTCGACTATCGGGCGCGTTACCGTCCCCAGGGAAGGGTGCTGTTTTTCAATTTCCCACTCGCAAAGGAGATGGGCCTCATCCCCGAAGATCATCCGTCAAGCATCAACAAGGATCTTGAACAAGCCATACTAGAAGCATTTTCGTTGCGCATCATCAACGAGTACGACATCGAGCGCGGCGCGAAGTTTCCACCTGAGACCATTAGGCCGAAACCGTTCATGGCCACGCGCTATCTCCAAACTCAGCACCGCAACAAGCAAGGCAAAACCTCAGGCGACGGCAGAAGCATCTGGAACGGCTACCTGAAAAGCTACGACCTTGTATTCGACATCTCGAGCCGCGGCACGGGCGCGACGATCCTGAGCCCTGGCGCACAGGAAGCAGCCGCCGCAGTCGCGACCGGCGACACGACCTACGGTTACGCGTCCGGCCTCGCCGAGCTAGACGAAATGCTCGCGAGCGCGATCATGTCGGAGATCTTTTACCGGCAGGGCATTCCCACTGAACGCTGCCTCGCGGTCATCGGCTTTCCCGACGCAACAGCCATCGGCGTCAGAAGCGCACCAAACCTCATCCGCCCCGCCCACATATTTCGCTATCTCAAACAGAAGCGACACGCAGAGCTGAAAGCCTCCATCGACTACTTCATCGACCGCGAAATCGAAAACGGCTTCTGGACCGTCCCCGACGATCCCACCCAGCGTTACCAAACAGCGCTCGATTACTTCGCCCGCAACTACGCAAAACTCGCAGCCCTGCTCGAGGAGGAGTACATCTTCAACTGGCTCTCATGGGACGGCGACAACATGCTCGCCAGCGGCGCCATTCTCGACTACGGCTCGATTCGACAGTTCGCCGCCAAGCACGACAAGTATCGTTTCAAAGACGTCGATCGTTACTCAGCGTCACTCGCCGAGCAACGAGGTTGGGCCAGGACGCTGGTGCAAGTCTTCGCGCAGGCGATGGACTTCGTCGAAACAGGCGAGAAGAAAAACCTGAACGAGTTCAAGAACGCCGAGTGTCTGCGCGTGTTCGATCAGGCGTTCGCGACGGAACGAGACCAGCGCCTGCTGTGGCGAATCGGTTTCACGCCGGAACAGATCGCTTACCTCATGACCAACGCGCAAAAGCAGATCCGCGACTTCGATCGCAGCCTCAGCTATTTTGAAGATCGAAAAGTCGCGAAAGGCATCGAGAAACTCCCGGACGGTTTCACTCACAACCCGGTCTTCCTGATCCGGAACCTGCTGCGCACACTGCCCGGCTACTACGTTTCCCAAGCGATCACCCGCGCCGACGACACAAGCGCTTACATGCCCAACGAAATCTTCCTGCAAACGATGGCCGCGTCGTACGTCGAAAAGAAAGATCTGAAACTCACCGAAGCGCGCATCGCGCACATCACCGAGTTTCAGGAGTGTTACCTTCGCCTGGTTGCCGCCTTTGGCGGACCACTCGACCTGGTGCTGAAAACGCTCCAGGAGCGATCGGCTGTGATCAATCATCGTCACCGCATCACGGGCGACGGTGTAACGTGGATCATCGAAGAGGTCATCGCGATGAAAGGCAAGATCAAGATCGACGGTCTCCAGGAAGCGATCGATGCCTTCATCGACTCACAAGTCCTGATTCCCGGGCGCTGGCGGCCGGTCCCACTCGAGCACCTCAAGTCGAACACTCTCAAGTCGCGCCTGCTGCAAAAGTTTCAGGAGAACTTGGAGACTTACAAGGAATCCATTTAAGCTTCAGCGATGATCAACTGGCGCGACATCCGCGAGCAGTTTCCCGTAACTGCAAACTCCGTCTATCTCAACACCGCAGCCGCAGGCCCACTGGCGCGCGCGACTGCGCACGCAGCCGTCAGCTACTACGAACAAATGAAGAACGACGGCGATCTTCACTGGGACGAGTGGCTAGCGCAGCGTGAAGAAGTGCGCGCGAAGGTGGCGGCCTTCATCAACGCCGAACCTGAAGAGATCGGCCTGACGACGAACACGTCGAGCGGCATGAACGTCATCATCGACTCGCTCGAAAAGCACGGCGAGGTGATCTCGTGCGATCTCGAGTTTCCGGTCACGACGATTCCCTGGATGCACCGGCGTATTCCGGTCCATCTCGTTAAGTCAGTCGACGGCGTGGTGCGGCCCGAAGACTTGCGCGAGGCGATGAACGCGCGCACGGGAATCATCTCGATGAGCTACGTTCAGTTCTCAAACGGCTTCCGCTCGAACCTTGCCGAACTGGGCGAGATCAAAGGCGCACACGCGCTCGTCGTCAACGCCAGCCAGGCCGCGGGCGCCTTCGAGATCGACGTCAAACGAATGAAGATCGACGCGCTCTGCTCGACCGGACACAAGTGGATGCTTTCCGGCTACGGTTCCGGTTTTGTTTACCTCAGCAGGGAATTCCAGGCGGCGACGCATGCGCGGTCCATCGGCTGGCTGAGCGTTCAGGATCCGTATAGCCTGCGAAACGACGAGGTACACTTACGCCGCGACGTCTCCGCGCGAGTCGAACTCGGCTGCCCGCATTTTGCGGGAATGTTCGCGCTCGGTGCGTCCGTTGATTTCATGCAGTCGATTGGTGTAAGTAACATCCAAAGCCGCGCGCTCGAACTCAACCGCCTCTTGACCGATCGTTTGCAGGAAGCAGGCTGGCGCGTGCTGTCGCCGCTGAGCGACGAGCAGTTTCGTTCAGCGGAGACGTTGGTTGCGACCGAAAATCCTGCCGGCGTCGTCGCCGCGCTGGCGGAGAAGAAGATCCTGGTCACGGAAAAACCGGAAGGCATCCGCGTCGCGACCGACTTTTTCAACAACGAAGACGATATCGACCAACTGATCGATGGTCTCAACGCACATCGATCCGTTTAACTCCATTCGCACTCCGCAACGATGAAAGAGCTGTGGTCCAAAATCCTCCCTGTTCTGATTGCGATTGCCCTCGGCATTGGTGCATTGCTCTTGTACCGCTGGAAGCAAGGAAGGTGGGTCTCGCGCCGCACATTGCTGTCGTTGGCGTCGAAGCCCCTGACGTACCTCCCGGTCCTGGGCAAGAAATTTATGTTTCCCGGCTACGACTCGCGTTTATTGCAAGAGAAGTCGATCCGGCAGGCAGGAAATGATTACTTCGAGTTACCGGCCAAAGGACCGCACGACGAATTGATCGATCCAACAACAACCGGCGAGTCGGTAATCGCTGCCCTCTCTAAAGAATTGCAGTCGTCGCAATCGGTGCTGGTCGTGGGCCAGGGAGGCGCGGGCAAAACGACTCTGCTGAGATACATCACCTACAGCAGCCTCACCAATTCACTCCCGGCGTCATTGGATGGGTACAGGCCCGTGCTGGTGACTGCCGACGATTCTAAAGACTCGCCGCTGAAGGCCATCGTCGATTCGTTGCAGAGGCGAGGTGTTCTTGCTGATGAAGAGATAGTTCAGGCCCAGTTGGATGCAGGCAAGTTTTTGGTCATGTTCGATCAGTCCGACGTCAATAGCGAGGCAAAGCGTAAACAATTCCGCGAGATCGTGGATTTTGCCAATCGCAACCCGGACAGTGACAGCCGCTTTATCATTGCGTGCCGGCATCCGAAAGCAAAACCTGCAGGCATGCCGGTCTTTGAACTGCAACCATTGACGGCGCCGTACATCTTGCGACTGCTTCAACGGCGTAAACTTGACACAAAACGACGGAAAGCAGTGCAGGAGCAGCTAAGCTATTTCAAGAACCAATCGCTGCAACCGCAACTCTTGTCGATCCTGGAGCAGGATTACAGCGGACCCGTTCCGACGTTGTCGCATATCTACGAGCGGTACTTTCAATCGCTCTTGCCTGAAGACGCTGATGTCGACGCGAGGAACGGTTGGCGCGATGCCGCTCGGAATCTTGCGCGCTACATGATGCTAGACACAGGCAACCCTGGAATCGGCATGTCGCACAAGCCGCTCATCGACGATCTCAAGCAGGACAACCTTCTCCAACGGCTGCGTGAACAGCACGATTTGAACGAGATTGACAATGAACTCGACCTGCTCAATAAGTTTGCCGCGATGGGCATTCTCCAGCGCGACGAATCTCACTGGCGCTTCACGGACGACAAGCTCGAGCAGTATTTTGCTGCGTCGTATCTGGTCGACGATTTGGAACAACGTAGTTCGTGGCCCGCGCTGGCGGAATGGACCAAGTCCAGCGAAAAGCAGGAGTCGTTTTTGCCGGTGCTTGATCTTGTTAAGGAGATGTTGAAGCAGCCCGCGCCGCCGGCTGTGCTCGCGGCGATTCCATCGCTGTGGAAGCGCCACTTGAAAGGTGAGTCGCGTTATCCAGCGCGCGTGAGGTTCAAAGGGAAGGAGTTTGTACACGTTCCCGCGGGTTCGATCATGATGGGAACGAACGCGGCCGTGGCTGACGATCTCTTCGCAAAGTTTGCCGACCAGTTTCTTTCACGTGAAGCGTTGACGCCTGAGTCGCCGCAAAACCTCGTGTCTGTTTCAGACTTCTACATCTCGCGTTATCCGGTTACGAACGAGGAGTACAAAGCCTTCATCGATGCGACGAGTCACTCGCTCAGGATCCAGGACGACGAGTTATCGCGCAACTACAATTGGGACCTGCAACACCGGACGTATCCAGCGGGCAAGGAGAATTATCCCGTGCCGATGGTCTCGTGGCGCGATGCGTGGGCTTATTGCGATTGGTTGGGAGTGAGGCTGCCTACGGAAGCGGAATGGGAACTGGCCGCGCGCGGCACTGATGGCCGCGAGTGGCCGTGGGGCAGTTGGCAGGAAGGACATTGCAACTGCGGCGGCTCGTTGGACATTCTTCCCGTGGGACAGTTCCCGAGCGGAGACAGTCCCTACGGCGTGGGCGACATGGCTGGTAACGTGTTCGAGTGGTGCAGCAGCTTGTTTCGACCGTATCCGTATCGCGCGGACGATGGGCGTGAAAGCCCGAACGAGGTCGGCCCACGCGTGGTCCGCGGCGGCGCCGCTGGACCATCGATACTAAAATCGCGTTGCGCGTTTCGTCAGGGCAACAAGCCGAACGATTATGGATTCAGTATCGGATTTCGAATCGTGCTAACCGATCGTGCGTTGAGCGACGCTGAGATCATTCACCCATGACCGTAAATCGTCTTGTGATTTTTGTGCCTGTTTGTGGCAAAAACAAACTATGACCTATCGAGTTGCGCTTTTCTCTTCCGAGTATCCGCCGCATGTTTACGGCGGTCTGGGGACGCACGTCGGCGAGATCACCGCGGCGATGAACGGGCGCGCCGAGTTCGATCTTTTCGTTCCAGCCAAAGGTGATTACGCAACCGGTTCAGCCGCGATTCGTCTGCGCGAAGTGCCGATTGCGCCCGCGCCAAACAACGTCGAACTCTGGCTGCACTATTGTGACGCCGCGTTAGAGCTCGCGAAACGAAATCCGCCGGCCGTCGATCTGATTCATTGCCATGATTGGATGACCGTCCTGGCCGGGATCAAACTGCGCTCGATTCTCCGTAAGCCGTTGGTCTACAACGTGCACCTGCCGCAAGCGCTCGACGCATATCAGGCACTCGAGAAACTCGGGCTCGTCAGTGCCGATCTCGTGCTGGTGAACAGCGTCGCGGTCGAGAAAGAGATTCGCGCGCACGATCTTCCGATCCGCCGCGTGGACATCGTGCCGAATGGAGTCGATCTCGAAACGTTCCGTCCGGCTGACGATTGGCCGTCCGATGGCGGTTACATCTTGTTTGTCGGACGACTCGTGCCACAGAAAGGTGTGACTTTCCTGCTGCAAGCGTTGAGCGTGGTGTTGCAGCGCTGTCCGGATACTCGACTCATCATCGCGGGCGACGGCGAGTTGGAGCTGTTCCTGAAACGCATCGCACGCCATCTCGGAATCCCGCATCGAGTGACGTTTCTGGATTGGACGACGGGACCGGATCTCGTCCGTCTTTATCAAAAAGCGAAACTGGTCGTCATGCCGAGTTTTTATGAACCGTTTGGTATCGTCGCGCTGGAAGCAATGGCCTGCGGGCGGCCCGTGATCGCATCGCGCACCGGCGGATTGGTCGAGATCGTTAATGACGGAGTCGACGGTTTCCTCGTCGAGGTCGGCAACTATCTGCAACTGGCGCAGCGAATGGCGCTGCTTATTCGCGATGACGAACGGCGTCACGAGATGGGCCAGGCGGCGCGCCGGCGTGCCGCGGAGTTTTCGTGGGAGAAGATCAGCGCGCGAACATTGGAACTGTACGACAGCGTCTGCGCCGAACAGCCGCAAGTCGGGCCACCTCCGATCGATTTCGCCACGATTGAACAGCTATTGGAAAAACTCGAGCCAGACTCACGACGCATCGTGATGAACGCCCTGAATCGGGAGATTACTTATGAGAGTGACCATCTTCGAACTCAAAGGAGCCGATAGTAAACGCGATTTGCTGGAACAGTTGTTCGGGAAGTCGCTCTTTCCCGGCGTGACGATCACGCGGGAAGAGTTTCCGCCCCAGTCCGGCCGCGACCAGGGATGGCTATACCTCAAACTACTTCAGGCCGCGATCCCGCCCGAGCGAGGCATCTCGCTCAGTCTCGACGAGTTTGCCTATTTCCTCTATCGGGTCTACATCAAGGCCTACTTCAGTTTGAGCGGCGGTTCTTATTGGAGCAACACGCGCACTTACGCCGGCCTCGACTTACTCGACTTCTTCCCCGCAGTTGCGGTGCATGATCGGATGGTGCTCGTGCCCCGCGGTCTACGCCGCAGACTCGTGCTTGGCAACGAAGAGTTTCCCCCGTTTCCGGCTCTGAAAGCGGGCGGCGTTCTGGAGTTAGACTTCAACGACGAGAACGCGCTGCGAAGCGCCGTGCGGACCGTGTCCGAAAGGTTGCACGCTGACTTCTTGAAGGACTTGCAGGCGTATCGAAGCTTTCAAGATCTGAGCAGTCTCACATTGCAGGAGCTGGCAGATGACCTCAACACCGATCTCGGTTACTTGCAGCACCTGCTCAAGGGGGACGAACACGTCTTCGACCGTGCTGCTTACAACTCTTTCGACTGGACGATCGTTCCGGAAGAGCTGCCCGTCAATAGCTGGACCCGGGTGAAGTTGGGCGTGCGAAACAATTCGGATCAAAATTTCGACAAGCTGCTGGTGGAGATTCGCGGGCCGGTGAAGGTCAGGCCCGAGAGAGTCGAATTGACTGTCGCCGCTAACTCGTCAGCCGAGACGCTCGCTGCGATTTACCCGGAGGAAAGTGGCGAATATCCATTAGAGATCCTCGGCGTCTTGCCGCAGGACAAGCCCCTGGCCGGTTTCATCAACGCGAAGCCCGTGTGGGTGAAGTTTACTTAGCCTCGAGGCACTTTCTATTAGGCCAGTAAATCTCGAGTACCTGGGCCTCGACCAGGTGTTCTCGCATTAACTGGTCATCCGATTTCATCTCTTCCTTCCTTAGGTATTCTTTGTACTCTGCTTCGTCGTCGGCTGGGAAATCCAACCGTATATTCTCGCCCCGTTCTGGCATTTTGGTTAGCTGAAACGTCGAGATGAAAACGAAACGCACGTGCTCGTATGCGAATGTGGTCCAGATAACGTGTCCTCCGAGATTACACATACCAAATCCACTACTCCTGCTGCCACGCGCGGTGACTGGGAATAACTGATTAATAAACTTCAACGCTTCATCTATGTTGAGCTTCGCATCGAGGTAGTTCGTAGTTTCAGAAACGAGTTTCGGAAAGAGTCGCATGGAACAAACCTGGCCGTCTTTGTCATAAGACGGAGTCATCCAAAGCTTCTCGCTGACGGAGTACACATTCTCCCGCCGTCCGTACTTCTGTTGGATTTCTCGGGAATCCTGCGCATGAACCGAGATAAAGCTCAGACTGAAAACGACAGTGAGCAGGGCGCTTCTGATCATCATCCATACCTCGCGTTATTTGATGTTGCAGGAGTTCCGAAGATGGCTATTCGCATGACTCACCGGCGCGGTTTGCGTTGCGGTTTCTTCTTTGCCGATTTCGCAGCACCGTCGTTTGTGAACGTCGAGCGCGACAGGCGAATGAACGTCTGCATGATCGGAGACTCATAGCCGCCCGTCAATTGCGCGAGGCCGAGCTCCCAATTGATCTGCGCGCCTTCGATCCACCAGCGCACGAGCTTTCCGTTCTCTACATCCTCGATTACCGATTGCAGCGGAACGATGCCGACGCCCATGTCTGCCTCAACCATCCTGCGAATCGCCTGCTGCCTGCTGAGCTCCATTGCGACGTGCAACGTCACGCCGGCCTGCGCGAAGAATTGATCGATCAATCGGCGCGTGTTGCCGCCACGTTCGCCGAGAATCAAACGCTCGCCCGCAAGCGTGTATGCGCTGATGGTGCGCTGTTTCGCCAGCTTGTGACGCGGCGACGCGATCGCCACTAGCTGGTCTTCGCTGAGTCTTTCGGTCTTGATGCCGCGCACGTCGACGGGCAGGGAAACGAAAGCTATATCGACTTCACCCGCGAGGATCTGGTCCACCAGCACCTCGCTCGTGCCGGAGGTGACAGCGATCTCCGCTCCCGGATGCTGGCTGCGCAACTCCTTCAAAATTGCGGGCAACTGATCCGTCAGGACCATGGCCGACGCGCTCCCGATGCGCAGACGCCCGCGTTCCGCCCCCGCAAGCTCGGCGATCTCATCCAGTGCGGCGTCGTGTTCGCGCAGGATGTGTCGGGCGCGGCGCAGGAGTTGTTCGCCGGCCTCGGTCAGGATCACGTGACGCGGTGCGCGCACGAACACTTTCGCCCCGATTTCCGTCTCCAGTTGGCGGATTTGCATACTGATGGCCGCTTGCGTCACGTGCACCCGTAACGCTCCGGCGGTGAAGGTCCCTGACTCCGCAATCGCCACGAACGCCCTCAATTGTCGAATTTCCACGGCAGGCTCCCGATATCAAGATGCATTATCGTAATAATAAAATCTTTTAGTTTCCATTATAAATGCATGGCCCCTAGAATAATCAACACGCTAAATCGAGCCGTCTTTTACGGGCCCCCTTAGCTACCATTGTGAGCAGCGAACGACGAACAGCAGATCTCTCTCCAGCCAAACGCTTACACACGCAGAATTCGGTGGTGGGTGTCGACGGCGGCGGCAGCAAGACCGAAGCCGTCATCATGGATGCCAATTTCCGTGTGATTGGCGAAGGGCGGTCTGGTCCATCGAACCCGTTGCGCATCGGCATCGCCGGCGCCGCGACGGCCGTTCGCGAAGCAATCGACAGCGCCTGTGCGAACGCGAAACTGCGGCGCACGGATCTCGTCGCCGCCCAAATCGGCCTCGCCGGCGCCGGGCGGCTGGAGTTGCGCGAACGCATGCGCGAGACGCTGATGCGGCTCGACATGGGCGAGATCGAAGTCGTTACTGACGCTCAGATCGCCTTGTACGGCGCGACTGACGGCGCGCCGGGATTGGTCGTGATTTCGGGGACGGGATCGAACTGCTGCGGCATCAATGCGCGCGGCAAGCGTTGCTGCGCGGGCGGGTGGGGACCGATTGCGGGTGACGAAGGGAGCGGCGCGTGGTTATCGCGCCGCGCATTGCGCGCGATTGCTCACGCTTCGGACGGGCGTGGGCCGGAGACGATGTTGACCGAATTGGCGTGCGCGTATTTTCACGTCACCAGCGTCGACGATCTGAACACCGCGATCTACGCGCCGACGATAACGAACGAACGCCTGGCGGGTTTTGGCCGCGACGTAGTGAACGCCGCGAAGGAGAAGGATGCGATCGCGCTCCAGATCGTAGCTGAGGGCGGCACGGAACTGGGCCGCGCCGCGGTCGCCGTGATTCGTCAGTTGCAGTTGGAGAACGAACGTTTCCAGATCGCTTACGTTGGCGGCGTCTTCAGGTCGGCGGGCGACTTGATGCTGAACACGTTGCGCGCCGAAGTGCGCAAGGTTGCGCCGCGCGCTTATTTCGAACCACCGCACTTCGCTCCAGCCGTAGCTGCCGCTAGAATGGCTCGCGAGCGCATCAACCACATTGCTCTCGCAGTCTGATCCACCGCGCCAAAGATGACTACTGAAACCGGCGTCTCGCTCCCAATCACCGAACAAGAGAATCCACGTTCTGAGAATCTCAGCTCGCTCTCTCCTTCCGAGATCGTCGCGCTGATGAACAAGGAGGACGCGCAGGTTGCGACCGCCGTGAAGATCGTCCTCGCCGACGTCGCGAAGGCGGTTGAAGAGATCGTCGCAAGGTTGCAGAACGGCGGCAGGCTTTTTTATATCGGCACCGGAACTTCCGGACGCCTGGGCGTACTGGACGCGTCGGAGTGCCCGCCGACGTTTGGGGTCTCGCCTGAGTTGGTCCAGGGCGTGATCGCCGGAGGCTACGACGCGTGTCATCGCGCAGTCGAGGCTTCGGAAGACGACGCCGACGCGAGTCGGATGGATTTAGATCAGCGCGGTTTTAGCGGTCGCGACGTTTTAGTCGGAATCGCCGCTTCGGGAAGGACGCCGTACACTGTCGGCGCGGTTTCGTATGCGCGATCGTTGGGAGCCTTTACTGTTGGACTGACGTGCGTGCCAGGTTCAGCGATCACCGAAGCTGCTGAGCTGAGTATCGTGCCTGTTGTCGGACCGGAAGTCGTGACCGGATCGAGCAGACTCAAGGCCGGCACCGCGCAAAAGATGGTCCTGAACATGCTCTCGACCGCGACGATGGTGCGTTTGGGATACGTGACCGGCAACCGGATGTCGCACCTGAAGGCCGGCAACACGAAACTGCGCGAGCGCGCGGTGCGGATCGTGATGGCTGAAACCAGCGTGGACCAGCAACACGCTGCGAAAGCGCTTGAAGATTGCTGCTGGGTTGTTACCGACGCGATAAAATCGCTCAAATGAAAGCACTCGATCTCTTAATCATTTTCGGCTACTTGATCGGGATCGTTCTGTTTGGCACGTGGTTCGGGCGAAAGCAGAAGACCACGAGCGACTACTTTCTCGGCGATCGATCCGTGCCGTGGTGGGCAGTCGCTTTCTCGATCGTCGCGACCGAGACTTCGACGATCACGTTCATCTCCGTCCCAGGCATCGCCTTCGCGCGCGGCGGAAACTTCCAGTTTCTGCAACTCGTCTTCGGATACCTGCTCGGCCGCATCGTCATCTCACTGCTGTTCATTCCGTCTTACTTCCGCGGTGAGCTGCTGACCGTTTACCAGCTTCTCGATCGACGCTTCGGAGGCAAGATCAAGATGCTCGCGGCGTCACTTTTCGTCGTGATGCGAAACATCGCGGACGGCATTCGGCTGTTGCTCACGGCCATCGTTCTCGCCGCCGTATACGCCGCGTTCCAACCGAATGCAAGCGCGGAGACCCTTGCCACCGTCACGATTGCTTCGATAGTTCTGATCGGCGTCGCGATGATCATCTTCACTTACTTTGGCGGCATGGAAGCGGTGATCTGGGTCGAGGTCGTCCAACTCGGAATTTACATCGCCGGCGCGATCGCAGCCGCTGTGGTCCTCGTAACGTCGATCGACGGCGGCCTGGCGACAGCCAATGCATTGGCGGAACAGTATGGGAAGTATTCAGTCTTCGATTTTAGTTTCGATTATACAAAGGCCTTCACGTTCTGGTCGGGACTCATCGGCGGCTGCTTTTTGACGATGAGCACTCATGGAACAGATCAGTATCTGGTACAGCGTTATCTTTGCACGGATCGTCCACGCCGCGCCGTGGTCGCGCTGTTGACGAGCGGCGCGATCGTGTTGGCCCAGTTCATCGGATTTCTTTTTATCGGCGTACTCTTGTTTGCTTTCTATAATCCGGTCGCCGGGCCATCTGTTAGCTTTGCCGGCAGCGACCAGGTGTTCCCGGACTTCATAACGAAACATATGCCGAGTGGTTTGTCGGGCCTCGTGGTGGCGGCGATCTTCGCGGCGGCGATGTCGTCGTCGCTCAACTCGATCGCCGCGACTGCCGTCAACGATCTTTACAAACCGTTCCGGCCGCAGCGTTCGGACAAACACTACTTGAAAGTCTCGCATGTGCTGACGCTAGCGTGGGGAGTGGTGCAGATCGGCGTCGCGCTGGCCGTCCGCAACCAATCAGGCTCGGCGTTGAGCCAGGCGTTGTCGGTCGCTTCGCTCATCAATGGGCCAATACTCGGCGTGTTCCTGGTGGGAACGCTTTTGCGGCGAGTGAGTCAGCCCGCGGCGCTCGTCGGCATGGTCGTGAGTATGGGTGCGATGCTTTACATATTCCTGGCGACGAAGATCGCGTGGACGTGGTACGTCTTCATCGGGAGCCTAATAGTGATGGTGGTGGCGTGGCTTGCGAGCTTCGCGTTTCAAGCGGAATTGCCCAGACTCAGTCAGATTGAGGAAGAATAGCTGCATGATTGTTCGGTTCAACCGGTATGTCTCCGTGGTCCTGTTGCTGGCTTTGCTGGCGTCGTCTTTCAAGGCGCAGAAGATCAGCGCCTATAAACGCGAACCCAGTCCAGCGGCGTTGAAGTGGGCCAACGAAGAGCTGCGGCGCATGTCGCTGGAAGAGAAGATAGGTCAACTGATCTCCGTCGGCGTCAACGCCACTTTCCTCAACCAGGAGTCGGAAGCGTTTCGCGCGCTCAAACACCAGGTAGAAGACAACAAAGTCGGGGGCGTCATTCTTTTTCGCGGGCCGGTTTACGAGTCGGTGATACTGATGAATCGAATGCAGCAACTGGCGCGTTATCCGTTGCTCATCTCCGCCGATCTCGAAGCGGGCGCGGGCATGCGCTTCGACGACACGATCAACTTTCCCTGGAACATGGCCGTCGCCGCGACCGGCAATCCCGATTTCGCGCGCAAGCAAGGTGAGATAACGGCGAGAGAAGCACGCGCGCTTGGCGTTCGGCAGATCTTCGCGCCGGTTGTCGACGTGAATAACAACGCCGCGAATCCTGTTATCAACGTTCGTTCTTACGGCGAAGACCCGGCCGACGTCGCGCGGTTTGCTGCCGCGTTTACAGAAGGCGCGCAGTCGGCCGGTGCCATCGCCACTGCTAAACACTTTCCCGGTCACGGCGACACGGCCGTCGATTCGCATCGCGGGCTGCCGGAGATCGACGTCGCACGCGCTCGCTTGAATTCAGTCGAGTTCGTTCCGTTTCAGGCGGCGGTTAATGCCGGTGTAGGCTCGGTGATGGTGGGCCACATCGCGTTGCCGCAGGTCGACTCGACCTCGATCCATCCGCTGCCGCGCGGTCTTAAAGGCAAGCCGACCGACACGGACGAAGCGGGTGAGATCATCGACGAGAAAGCCACGATGCCCGCGACGATGTCGCCCGTCATGGGCCGCATCCTGCGAAACGATCTGAAGTTTCCCGGGCTCATCGTGACCGACGCGTTGAGCATGAGCGGACTGACGATCTACTTCACTCCGGAAGAGTCGGCGGTGCGCGCACTCGAAGCCGGCGCCGACATGTTGCTCAAGCCCGTTGACGTCGACGCGGCTTTTCGCGGTGTGCGAGAAGCGGTGAAGAGTGGACGCATAACGGAACAGCGCGTCGAGGAGTCGGCGCGCAAGATCATGGCGGCGAAGTACGATCTGGGACTCGTCGAGCAGCGTATGACACCGGTTGATGCGATCGATCGCATCGTCGGCAGTAAAGATGCGGTGAAACTCGCCGGCGACATCGCGGAACGCGCCGTGACGTTGGTCCGTGACGAAGACAAGCTGCTGCCGCTCAAGAACCTGAAACCGGAAACACGAATCTTCAATCTCGCGATCACTAACGGCGACGACCGCACCTGGATCACAAATCCATTCGTGGCGAAACTGAAACTGGCGGGCTTCAAAGTCGAGTCTGTTGTGTTAGACGAGCGATCGGGTGAACAGGAGGTGCAAAAGGCGATCGACCGCGCGAAGAGCGCAGACGTCGTCTTCGCGTCGTTGTATGGCCGCGTGCGATCGGGACAGGCGTCGAGCGTCGGCATACCTGATGCGGGAGCGCGCGCGCTGTCCGCCGTGCTCGCAGCCAGGACGCCCGTCATCGGAATCAGCTTTGGGAACCCGTATCTGTTGAAAGACTTTCCCGGGTTGCGCACGTACCTCGTCGCTTACGGCGACATGCCGAGTTTGCAGCAGGCGGTTGCGCGCGCATTGATGGGCGAGATCGACATCGTTGGTAAGCTGCCGATTTCGTTGCCTGGTTTGTATCCGCGTGGGACGGGGATTCAGCTAAAAAGATGAAGACACGGATTGCCTTGATCGTCTTGCTGGTTGCGCAGCCGATCTTTGCGCAGCTTCCAACCGCGAAGCCGGAAACGGTCGCTGTTTCCGCGTCGCGTTTGGCTGCGATGGACTCAGTCATCGCGGACGACATCGCGAAAGGGAAGCTGCCTGGCGCCGTCGTTCTTGTCGGGCGCAAGGGCCGCATCGTGTGGCAGAAGGCGTACGGCTCGCGTGCGGTCGAGCCAACGCGCGAGGCGATGACGCCGGACACGATCTTCGACGTGGCGAGTCTGACGAAAGTCGTCGCGACCGCGACCAGCATCATGATTCTCGTCGAGCGCGGCAAGCTGCGCTTGAGCGATCCGCTTTCACTTCACATTCCGGAGTTGAAAGGCGCGCCGGGCGAACGAGTCACCATCGAACAACTGCTCATGCACGTCTCCGGCTATGCGCCCGACTTCGATCTGCGCGATCGTTGGACCGGTCATGACGAAGCGATCAAGCGACTGATCGCCGAGCCCCTGCGCAACGCGCCGGGAACGCGTTTCACTTACAGCGATATCGGATTCATCGCGCTGGGTGAAGTCGTCGCCCGCGTGAGCGGCATGCCGCTCGATCAGTTCGCCAGGAAAAACATCTTCGAGCCTTTGAAGATGCACGACACCGGCTTTCGTCCTGATGCAAGTTTGCAATCGCGAATCGCGCCGACAGAAAAACGCCGAGCGCAATTGAATTATCTCGGCGACAACGCAGCGAACGTCGGCGCCGAGGGTGACGTCTGGTTGCGCGGACAAGTTCACGACCCGACTTCGTATCGTATGAACGGAGTTGCGGGCCATGCGGGACTGTTTTCCACGGCGAGTGATCTGGCCATTTACTGTCAGATGCTTATTAACTTCGGCCAGTACGGAGGAGTACGGATACTCTCGCCATTGTTAGTCAACGAAATGACTCGCCCACGTTTGGTCAACCGCATGGGCGCCACGCGCGGACTTGGTTGGGACATCGACACGAGCTTCTCGACTAACCGCGGCGACCTTTTCCCGCTCGGCTCGTATGGTCACACGGGCTTCACCGGCACGTCGATTTGGATTGACGACCTGAACCAGACGTTTGTGGTTTTTCTCAGTAATCGAGTGCATCCGGATGGCAAGGGAGATGTTGGACCATTGCGCGGACGCGTCGCATCGATCGTTGCAGGTTCCGTTACTGATCCTGATGTAGGCAAAAATGCGCGCACTCAGACGAGCCGTTACTACGAGCTGGTGGATTACGAGCGACAGTTTTCGTCAGTCCTCGATTCACCGACCTCACAGAAAGTGTTGACGGGCATCGACGTGCTCGAGCGCGACGGGTTCAAACAACTCGCCGGCATGAAGATCGGCCTGGTTACAAACCACACCGGACGGAATCGGGAAGGCCGGCAAACGATCGACGTGCTCAGCAAAGCACCGAACGTGAAGCTGGTCGCCTTGTTTTCTCCGGAACATGGCATTCGTGGCGTCGCCGACGAGAAAGTGTCCGACTCGAAAGACGAAGCGACTGGTCTGCCGATCTACTCGCTCTACGGCGAGAGTCGCCGGCCCAAACCCGAACAGCTCAAAGATCTCGATGCGCTTGTCTTCGATATCCAGGACGTTGGCGTGCGTTTCTATACTTACATTTCGACGCTCGGCTATCTGCTCGAAGAAGCGGCGAAGACGAAGCTACCGGTGTTCGTGCTCGATCGTCCGAACCCGATCGGAGGGCTGGACGTCGAAGGACCGATTGCCGACGGCGACAAGCTGTCGTTCACTTCATATGACAGGATCCCGACACGACACGGCCTCACGATCGGGGAACTGGGCCAGCTCTTCAACCGGCAACGCAAAATCGGCGCGGACCTGCGTGTGATCAAGATGGAAGGCTGGCGACGCTCGATGTGGTTCGACGAGACCAACCTCACCTGGATCAATCCGTCGCCGAACATGCGCAGTCTGACGGAAGCGACGCTGTATCCGGGCGTTGGTCTACTCGAGACG
This sequence comes from Acidobacteriota bacterium, assembly GCA_046732935.1. GTDB lineage: Bacteria > Acidobacteriota > Blastocatellia > Pyrinomonadales > Pyrinomonadaceae > PSRF01. The sequence goes on from JBKPOC010000024.1 coordinate 62,955, forward strand.
ACGAACGTGTCAGTCGGACGCGGGACCGACACGCCGTTCGAGGTCGTCGGCGCGCCGTGGATTCAGGGGGACAAACTCGCCGACTATCTGAATCAACGAGCGATTCCGGGCGTGCGCTTTGTGCCGGTGCGCTTCACGCCGAATGCTTCAGTCTTCAAAGACCAACAGTGCGGCGGCGTAAACATTATCGTTACCGATCGCGATTCGTTTCACCCGCTGCTGGCGGGAATCGAAATGGCCCTGGCGTTGAGAAAGCTCTATCCCAACGACTGGAAGGTCGACAGCTACCTTCGCCTGCTCGTGAATTCAGACACGTTCGAACGAATCAAACGCGGCGAGCCGGCGAGAGACATCGTGCAGTCGTGGAATACGGCATTGCAGGAGTTTCGCCACGCGCGGGCGGAAGTGTTGCTATACAACTAGGAACCGGCTCTTCACTAAACACTCTTCATATTCTTCAGCCGCAGTCGAATCGATCGTAATCCCGCCGCCAACGCTGCACGTCGCGACGCCCGTTTCACTATCCAGCACGACTGTTCGAATCGCGACGTTGAACGTGCAGTCACCGCCGGGGCGCAGCAGGCCGATGGTTCCCGTGTAAGCACGGCGAGGGAAGCGTTCGAGCTCGCGAATGATCTGCATCGTGCGGATCTTCGGCGCGCCTGTGACCGAACCGCAGGGAAACAACGCGCCCATCAGCTCAGCCAATGTCGTGCCTGAACGAAGTGTGGCTTCGACAGTCGACGTCATCTGCCAGACAGTCTCGAAACGTTCGAGATCGAACAACGACGAGACGTGAACGCTGCCAGGTACTGACACTTTCCCGAGATCGTTGCGCAACAGATCGACGATCATGACGTTCTCGGCACGGTTCTTGGCCGAGTTCTGTAGCCACCGTGCTAACTCCTCGTCTTGCGCAACGGAACGTCCACGTTGCACGGTCCCTTTCATCGGCTTCGTAACAACGTGATTGCCACGGCGTTCGAAAAACAATTCCGGCGAGAGGGAGAGCACTTTGTATCGACCCAGATCGAGATAAGCAGAGTGCTTGACTGGTTTCAGTTGCGCAAACCACGTAACAGAGTCTCCGCGGAAGGTTGATGTTAAAGGGAACGAGTAGTTGACCTGGTAAGTATGACCCGCTGCGATCAACTCATGGATTCGCGCTACAGATCGGTTGTATTCGTGTTTACTAACAGCCGGTATCCACGGAGTGGAAGAAACCTTGGAAGAAGCTCGGGCAGCATTTGATGGTTCGGAATAGACTGCCGCATACGCCAAAGGAAAGCCGTTTGAGTCGTGGACCAACAACGCGGAATCAAACGCCGGCGCCGCCTCGTAGCTGATCATCACGACGACATACGACCCGGCGCGCGCCTCGCTTTCCGCCAGGTCCAACACGGATTGGATTTGCTCCGTTCGTGTGGCAAACAGGGTACGCTTAGGGCAGTCGAACACGAACGAATCAATAACAGTAGTCATCAGCGATACTTATCAAAAGAATAACAAACTTTAGCTAGCTTTATTCCGGAAGCTAGATATAATCCGTCCGAATTTTTGCAGTTTCAACCCTTACTTCAAAGACAGCGAAGAGGATTAAATGAGAAAACCACTTCTTGCGTTTTTGCTCCTATCATTCTGCCTGATCGCGGTGGCCAACGGTCAGGGCACGGCCTCGCGCGTTACGGGCACAGTACTCGACGAAAAAGGATCGGTCGTCCCCGGCGCCGTCGTGACACTCATTAACGAAGCCACGCAGACCGCGCTTACCACGGAGACTTCGAGTGGCGGAACTTACGTCTTCGACTCCATTCAAGTCGGCAAGTATACGGTCACCGTCGAGAAGCAAGGGTTCAAGAAAGCGGTATCAGCCGGTAACACGGCGAATATCAATCAACCGGTCACAGTCGATTTCACGCTCGAGGTTGGCGGCCTGTCCGAGACGGTGCAGATTCTAAGCTCCGCCAACCCGGTCCAAACAAGCAGCTCCGGAAACATGGGCAACACTGTCGAGCAGCGCACGCTCGTGACGTTGCCCATCGTCGGCAACCGCGGACGCAATCCTCTCGAGTTCATCAACTTTCAGCCCGGGGTTGTGACCGGCGCAAATACCGGCGGCGGCATTCACGTTCACGGGTCGCGCGATCGCGCTTTCAATTTCACGCTCGACGGCATCGACATCAACGAAACAAGCGCCGGTGGTTCTAACTTTACGCCAATTCGCACCAATCCGGATTCGGTTCAAGAGTTCCAGCTTGTAACCGGCAACTTCACGGCGGATCTCGGACGCAGCAGCGGCGCGCAGGTCACGCTCGTAACGAAGTCAGGTTCGAACGACTTTCACGGATCGCTTTTCGAGTTCTATCAAACGCCACGCTTTCACGCGAACGAATACAACAACCTGATCAATCGCGCGCAGCGTCCACAATTTGTGCAGAACATCTTTGGAGGTTCGCTTGGCGGGCCCGTCTACCTGCCGCACTTCGGCGAAGGTGGCCCAACGCACTACAACGGCAAGAACAAGACCTTCTTCTTTACGAACCTCCAGCTCCTGCGCACCAGCCAGAGCTTTTTCGTGAACCGCACGGTCTACACCGCCCAGGCGCGCGCCGGCATCTATCGTTACGTTGTCAACGGCGTCAATCGCAACGCGACGCAGACGAACCCGTCAGTCGACGCGAACGGCAACCCGCTGCCCGGCCTGACTATCGGTTCCTACAACGTTCTTGCGAACTCCGGCGGTCTCGGACTCGATCCAACCACTTCCTTCATCATCGGGTTCACGCCGCTGCCTAATAACTTCAGCGTTGGCGACGGTCTAAACGTCGCCGGCTTCGGCTTCGTGGCGCCGCAAACGGAACGTCAGTACGACTTCACCACGAAGATCGATCACTACTTCAACGAGCGTCATTCGGTTTACGTGCGCTGGGCCCACGGCGCGCAGAACACACTCGGCGACAACGCCAACGGCGGACTGCAAAAGTTTCCAGGCATACCGAACTTCGTGGACACTTACCGCACGCCGCGTAACCTGGCAGTCAATTATCGGTGGACCATGTCGCCGACGGTCGTGAACGAATTCGTCACGGGCTTCAATCGGTTCACGTTCAGTTTCAACAATCCCGATCCGCGAGAGAACCCGCCGGTCATTCTCAACGTGCCGAACGATCCGCTGAATCTTGAAGAGCCGGTGAACAACCTGCGCACGATCACGACGTGGCAGTTTGTCGACAACCTTTCGTGGATCCACAACACGCACGCGTTCAAGTTTGGCACCAACCTGCGTTTCCAGAAGCACGTCGACGATCGCAGCGCGGTCGCGGGCGTGTTGACTCGCGCGCGCATCTTTTTGAGCACCGGCATCAATCCTGTTCCGGCGTCGTTCCGAACGCAGGCTGGGGCCAATACACTGGTTCCCGGCATCAACGCCGCGGACCGTACTCGTCTCGACAGCACCATCAACGATCTGCTGGGACGCGTCGGCACCATCAACCAGGCGTTTGTCGCAATCAACGACAACCAGTTCGGTCCCGGCCGGACGCGGTTCAACTACGAAGCTCATTATCCCGAATATGATTTCTTCGCCCAGGACACCTGGAAAGCGCGACGCAATCTCACTGTCGATCTCGGCTTGCGGTGGGAGATGAGATTGTCGCCGCGCGCGCCGAATGACATCGTGCTGCGCCCGGAACAGCGCCTCGCGTTGGGTGAACCGGCGACCAACAGTTTCAAGTTTGGCGAAGGCAAGTTGTACGACGACTCGCTCTATCAGTTTGCTCCATCCGTCGGCGTGGCGTGGGACCCGACGGGCAATGGCAAGACTTCGATTCGCGCCAATTATCGCCTGGCCTACGATCGGACCAACACCTTCGTCTTCTCGTCCTTTATTTTCCAAAGCGCTCCCGGCCTGACCCGCGCGGTGACTAACAACACGTTCGGACAGAACGGCGGCCTTTTGCGGCAGGGTGTGCCTGAGCTGAATTCAAATGACGTCACTCCACTCCAGTTCAGGCAACCACCTTCCTTCTCGACCAACTCGCTGAACGTCGTCGATCCGGATCTGGTCTATCCGCGGACGCACCAGTACTCGGTGAGTTTCCAGCACGAGATCGGTTGGAAGAACGTGCTCGAGATCAACTACATCGGCCGCCAGGGCCGCAATCTGTTCGGCGGTTACGACGTCAATCAGATCGACATGACTAAGAATGGATTTCTCGCGGACTTCGAGCAGTTGAGAACGACGGGGAACAGCGCGCGCATCAACCAACTCCTCGCGGGCCACTCGGGTTTGACGCTTGTGAACGGCGTTCGTGAAACTGGTTCGCAGTTCCTGCTGCGGCAGTCGCTCGCCGGACCGGTCAGACTCGCGAACGGCACTACGACGACTAATCTCGTAGCTGCCGGCGCGGTGGCCCAGGCGGCGTTCATCATCGCGCAGAGCACGCAGGGATCGTTTGCAGCCCAGCCCGGCGCGGTGACGTTGATCGCAAATGGGTTCAGTCCTTTTTACTTCCAACCCTATCCGCAGTTCACCGGCGCGGTGAACGTGATCGACAGCAACGATCGTTCGCGTTACAACGCGCTCGAGATCCAGGTGAGCCGGCGTTCGGCCAAGGGCCTCGCGTTCCAGGCGAGCTACACGCTGGCGAAGTCGGAAGACACGCGCTCGTTCGATCCGGCTTTGACCTTGTTGACGCGAGGCGGAACTGGACAGTCCGCGGCCAACACGCCGTTCGACATCAACAACCGCGACTTGAACTACGCGCGGTCCGATTTCGATCGGCGTCATGCGATTCAGGGTTACGTCCTATATGAACTTCCTTTCGGCAAGGGACGACGTTGGGGCTCTTCGTGGGGCCACACGGCAGACATGTTGCTCGGCGGTTTCAACGTGGCGGGCGTAATGCGCCGCTACTCCGGACGGCCGTTTACTGTCTTCTCCGGTTCGAACACGCTTTCGCAGGTCGTGTTTACGCCGGCGAGTTGTAACGATTGTTCGCCGAATCTGGGGAGCGTTGTGCTGGAGAATGGGCAGAACGTTTTCTTCACTGCCGAGCAGCGCGCGAAGTTCTTCGTGCCCGCAGCGGGTGAGGCGAGTAATGTCGGCAGGAATTTCTTTAATGGTCCAGGGTTCTTCAATCTGGATATGACGGTCGGTAAGCGCTTCCGGTTCACCGAGAGTAAAGACCTCGAGGTTCGCATGGAAGCTCAGAACGTAACCAACACTCCATCATTCGCGGTGCCCGATGCAAACCTGATTCTAACAAGCGGTTCGTTCGGTCAGATCCTTGGCAACACAACCAGCACTTCGCGGAAGATCCAGTTCGTCGCGAAGTTCAATTTTTAGCCACAAAAGGCACAAAAGGACAACAAAAAGGCAGGCCCGGTTGTCAGCCGAGCCTGCTTTTTCCGTGATTAGAATTGGAATTTCAACGCGAACTGGATCACGCGAGCTGCCTCACCAGTTTGCACAATTGTCTGAGTTGAGGGTGGGGCAACACCCGCGCAGCAGGACGAAGCGAAGACGCTCGACCTGATGCTCGGCGAACCGGTCGACGCATCCCGCGGATTGTCGAAGTTCGTGTGATTGAAAGCATTGAACATCTCAGTCCGGAACTGGATCTTCACCCGCTCGGTTATCGGAAACATCTTCACGAAACCAAAGTCGACGTTCCAATAACCTGGCGCAACGAAGATGTTGCGTCCCGCGCCATTCTGTCCCGGCGCGGGGATGCAGAACGGTTGTGATAGATCCACACCGCACGTCAGCGCGTTCACCGGCTTGAACAAAACAGGACCGGCGAGCGGCGAACCCGGCAGCTCCTGAAGCTGAGCTTTCACGGGTGCTTGCACGCCGGCGCGCCCTTCATGGCTGCCGTTCGAAGTGAACGCGCCACTGCGAACGGCGAACGGCTCGCCACTCATGTGCGTGTAGATCGTGTTGATGGACCAACCGCCGAGTATGTGATTGACCACGCTCGGAGCGTCGCTCAGATAACGCCGGCCTTTCCCAACCGGCACTTCCCAAACCGACGCGCCCTGGAAGACGTGAGTGCGATCAAAGTCTGATCGCGCCCGCTCCTCGCGGAAGTCGCGAATGTCAGTCGGCGTACGTGAGTTGGTGGTCGAAAGACCACCGCCTGACGACGCACCGACCGGATCGACCGACTGATTGTCGATCGACTTGCCGAAGGTGTAAGCCATACTCAATCCGAGACCAGTGCTGAACCGGCGACGCAGCGTGAATTGCGCCGCGTGATAGTTCGAGTCGCCGCTGTTGTCGAGGTAAGTGATCAACGCAAACTGCTGGTTCGGCCGCAGCTTCAGACCGAGCGTGTTGTCCTCAATGCGACGAGCAAAACTGCCGGCGCCGTTGATGTCCAACTCGCTTGTGGTCGTCGTCGAGTTGAGAAAACTCGCAGCCGCCGTTGCGGTTAGACCACCCTGCGTTTGCAACTGCGTCAGCAACGGCGGCGCAACGCCGGTCACGCCGGCCGGACAACCCGTGCCCGACGGCGTACAGCCTTTGGTCCTGTTCTGCTGCATGATCAAAAACGACGGCAGGATCTTGTCGGGATTGACCTGGTTGATGTCGTACGCCATGAACAGGTGCTCGCCACGACGTCCGATGTAAGACGCCTGGGCGACTAAGCCCCACGGCAACTCGCGTTGCAAACTAAAGTTCCACTCGTGCACCGTTGGCAGTTGCATCTTCGGGGCGAAGACCGTGATCGGCGGCGAGTTGGCGCGCAGTTGTTGTGGCGGCGTCAGCAGCGACGACGGTTTTACGGAAGGCGCCGGCAATTGTGTCGGGAAGCCGCCCGCGACGGTCTTGTTGATATCGGGCGAGTTGACACAACCGGCAGTGATGGAGTTGAACGATGAAGTTGTCGTTGAATACGACGTCGTGCAGCTTTGGACCAGTCCCGGGATTCTGCCGGCGGCCGCGGTCACCTGGAACGACGAGATCGTGTCGAACGCGATGCCGTAGCCGATACGGATGACGCTCTTGCTGCTGTCTCCAAAGAAGAAGCGCCCGAACCCTGATTTGAAATCCGGACCATATGCGAGACCGAAGCGTGGCCCGATGGCCCACTTGAAGTCTCCTTCGTACCAGTGGCTCGCCGGAATGAAACCGACCGCGCCCGGCTGGTTGACGGTGGGCGTTGCCGGAAGCGGCGTGCCGGCAATCGGTGTCGCGGCGACGAAGACGTTGTCCTGCGGCGAAGTATTTGCCGGCGGGTTAATCTCCCAGCGCGCGCCGTAATTCAACGTCAGGTTGGGCCGTACCTTCCACTCGTCCTGGAAGAAGAAGTTGTACTGATCGAGGTTGTGCTTCTCCGCATACAACGTGACCTCATCGCCAACTTTGAAAGGCAGGAACGCGTTGTCCTTGAGATTGGAGATGAAGACCTGGTTCATCGAAGCCGGTAAACCGTAGAGATTGTTTATCAGGCTTCCGAGAAGCGTCTGATCAGTCGAGTTGATGTTCGACGCCAGGGCGAATCCGGAGTTACCGGTGGTGCCGAGAAACGCCGGCCGCGTCGTCGCGGAGAAAGTGACTGACGGCGTGACGTTGATGCCGCCGGGTTGGCCGCGCTGGTCCACGTGACGGTAGAAGCGGAAGTTCAGGCCCATGCGAAACACGTGAGCGCCGTGCACCACGCTCAGGTTGTCGAGCACCTGCGGGGTTGATACCCAGCGAGCAGTGCGTGGAGTGTTGATGTAAGGTTCGCTAAGACTGTTGAAGTCCCATGGCGGAACGTCGGGCCAAAGCGGGTTCGCCTCGCCCTGCGTGAAGAGAAAACCGAAACGGCCGTAGCCCGCCGTGAACTCGTTCACCACGCGAGGAGAGAGTACTCGTCGCCAACCGATCGCCAGATTTGAAGTGCGACGAAACACTTCACCCAGCGGCGGATTGTTCGGATAGACCTGCGGCCGCGCGTTTAGCGGATCACCCTGAAGGGTGTTGTAGTCGGACCACAGATAGCGGACGAAGATGCTGTTGTTTTCGTTGAAGTTGTGATCGATGCGGACGTTGATTGCCGGACCTCGAATCTGCGTTGGCGGGTTCCAGAGGAACGTGGCGGTGTTCAAGCCGTCACCGGCGGCGGCGAAGTTGTTCGGCGATGGATAAGCCTTGAGAAGATCGGCGACCACCGAATCGAGCGGCCTGCTCGCCGTGTTGTTCGTTCCAGACTTCACGTCATACGTGCGGACGCAGCGAAGTGAAGTCGGCGTTGCGCACAATGGAACTACCAGCGCGCCTGTTGTTGGATTGACCAGCAGCGTCGAGTTTCGCGTGATCGTCGTGCCGCCGATGACGAGCGGGTTGGCTGGATCCGGCACGAAGTAGCGGAAGATGCCGTTGCGTGCTTCGTTCGTGTAGACGACGGGGAAGCCAAACGTTTGATCGATCGGCTGAGTGAAGTCGACGCGATTGTATTGATAGCTGCCGAAGAAGAAAGTCTTCTTGTTCGTCCAGGCAGGTCCGCTCGCCTCGAATCCGAATTGGCCCATGCGGATCAGAGGCTTCGGAGCGTTCTGAGCATTCGCATAGAACTCGTTGGCATTGAGCGCCTCGTTGCGGAGAAAGTAGAAGCCGGTGCCGTGGAAATCGCTCGTGCCGCTGCGCGTCGCAATGGAGATCGAAGCGCCGCTGTTCCGGCCTTCTTCGGCGGTGGCGTTGTTCGTGGTTACTTTGAACTCCTGAACGTTGTCGGGATTGATCCGGTAAAGGTTCGAGACCGGGTTTGGAACGCTGGACTCATTCGCTTCGATCCCGTCTATCGTGACGTTGTAAGCGCGGTCGCGTGAGCCGTTGACGTGTACTCCGGAACCGGCGCCTCCAAATGACCGCTGGACCACGCCGGGCTCGAGCAGCAGCAGCGTCAGCGGATTGCGGCCATTGAGTGGCAACGTCTCGATCGCTTTCTGTTCGACCACGTTGCTGATTGTGGCGTTGGACGATTGCAACTGTTCGGGACCACCTTGAACAGTGACGACTTCGGAGACCTGGCCGATCTCCAACACGACGTCTACTGTGAGCGGGCTGTTGACTTCCAGGTGATTTCCAGTCTGGAGAAACTTCTTAAAGCCGGTCTGTTCTACTGCGACGGTATAGTTGCCGACCGGCAACGCTTCGAAAGCGTAGACGCCGGCTTCCGTCGTCGTCTGTGTTTGCGAAACTCCGGTGGCTTCGTTTGTGACGGTGACATTGGCGCCGGCAATCGATGCCTGTTTGGAATCGACTACGCGGCCCGTGACTCGCGAGGTACTGGTTTGCGCCACTGCGATAGTCGACGTGGCAAACAGCACAAACACGAGGACCAATAGTGGCTGGATTCGTGACATGGGGACGACCTCCTGTCTTTGTTAAGCGCCGGCGGCCAACATGCCGAGCGCGAAACTGCTTGAAAAGCGGCGCTGGAAGGAGCGGTTCGGGATCACCGCCAGAGCGCCAGAAAGAACAATCAAGTTGCGATGCGCCGAAGTATATTCTTATGCTATCCGGCGTCAAGGTTTTGGCAGGTTTTCATTCAGAAACCCGTCAGGGTATCATCAGGTATAGTTATCGTTTGAATAAAAATCTTTAGTTATGATTATTCCAGCGAAAACACTATAATCCTGGGTCTTCCGCTTTTAACCATAACGAGCGCCGGGTTTCGCGATTTCATTTTTCTTCAAAAAGTGAAGACGAATCTCTTCAAGTCTGCCCTGTTGGCCTTGTGCGCGCTGGCACTCGTAAGTGTGTTTTCCGGCCTTGCGACTCAGCGCGTCCGAGCGGTCGCGCCTGCTTACGATCTACTGATCACCAACGCGCGCATCGTCGACGGCACCGGCAATCCATGGTTCCGCGCTGACGTCGCGATCAAAGACGGGCGTATCGCTCGCATCGGCCGAATCGCTCCTGACGCCGCCGCTAAAACGATCGACGCTAAAGGACAGATACTCGCGCCCGGGTTTATCGACGTCCACACGCATGTCGAATCGATCTACAGTTTTCCGGCTGCTGAAAACTTCGTACGGATGGGTGTGACTTCACTCATCACCGGCAACTGCGGAACATCCACGACTGACGTCGGCCAATTCCTCGGCCGTCTGAAAGAGAAACCACTCGCGGTAAATCTCGGCACGCTCGTCGGACACGGCTCGGTCCGCAGCAAGGTGATGGGACTCAACGATCGCGCCCCCACGCCCGACGAGTTGAAGCAGATGGAAGCCGTCGTCGAACAGGGAATGAAAGACGGCGCGGTTGGTCTGTCCACGGGTCTCATCTACGTTCCCGGAACATACGCGAAGACGGACGAGATCGTGGCGCTCGCTCGCGTCGCTGGCCAATACGGCGGCGTCTATGCGACGCACATGCGAAATGAAGGCGACAAAGTCGCCGACGCGATTCGCGAGAGTATTGCCATTGGCGAACAAGCCGGACTGCCCGTCGAAATCTCCCACTTCAAGATCAGCAATAAGAAACTGTGGGGCCAGTCGCCGATGACGCTCGGCCTCGTTCGCGACGCCCGTGCCCGCGGCCTGACCGTCACTGTCGATCAATACGTCTACACGGCAAGCTCGACTTCGCTCGACTCTCGTCTGCCGAGTTGGTTGCGCGCGGGCGGCCTCGAGGAAGGGAAGAAGCGACTCGCGGACAAAGCCACGCGCGAGCGCGCCATCAACGACACGAAGGACGCGCTCAAGCGCAGCGGCTTCAAAGACTACTCGTTTGCCGTCGTCGCCTCTTACGGTCCGGACAGATCGTTCAACGGCAAGTCGATTGCCGAGATCACGAAAGAGGTGCGTAAGAAGAGCGACGTCACCAGTCAGATCGAGCAGATGCTCGAGATGTACGAAGCGGGCGGCGCGAGCATGATCTATCACGGCATGAGTGAAGACGACGTGAAGCGGATCCTCCAGGAGCCGTTCACGATGATCGCGTCCGACAGCGGCGTGCGGCAGGTGGACGAAAGCGTTCCGCATCCGCGCGGCTATGGGAACAACGCCCGCGTGCTCGGCCAGTACGTCCGCAACTTGAAATTGATCTCGCTCGAGGACGCAATTCGGAAGATGACGTCGCTGCCGGCGCAGACGTTCGGCTTTCGCGACCGCGGCATGATTCGCGAAGGCTTCGCGGCCGACATCGTTATCTTCGATGAAAACACGATCATCGATCAGGCGACTTTCGACAAGCCGCACCAGTATCCGTTGGGTATCAGCTACGTGCTGGTGAACGGCACGGTCGTGCTGGCGAATAATGAATTGACAGACGCTCGTCCGGGCATGGCGCTGCGGGGCGCCGGCGGCGTAATTTCACTGGTATCCGCGGCACACGGGCGGAATTGATGCTGTTGCGCGCGAATGCACTTCGTGCAAGAATAAACATCCTTCCACTCCAATTATCATGAAGAGGAACATCCCCATGAAACGTACTCCCGAATTGAGAGCGATCTTGTTATCGCTGGCTCTGATTCTCGCGTTCTGTGGCGCGGCGTTCGGTCAGGAAGAGATCACGGCCGCCATTACCGGCCAGGTCACTGACTCGACCGGCGCGCTGGTGCAGAACGCAAGCGTCACAGTCGTTAACGACGAGACTAAGGCCGAGCGCAAGACGACTACGAGCGAAGACGGCTCTTACACCATCACTAATCTAACTCCGGGCACTTACACGCTTACTATTGAGGTAGCTAACTTCAAGCGATACGTCCAGACTGCCCTGATTCTGAATGCGCGTGACCGGCGCGCCATCAACGTTACAATGGAGGCCGGCACGATCGGAGAGATGGTGACGGTCACCAGCCAGGAAGCTGGTGTGCTGGATAGTCCGACAACTCAGTCTCTCGTTTCCAACGCCCAGATTGTCGAGCTCCCGCTCAACAATAGAAATTTTATTCGATTGCTCGAAGCAGGAATTCCCGGCATCAGCTCCGACCTTTCCGACGAAAGCGGATTCGGTTTGACGAGCGTTGCCAGTGTTTCCATCAACGGCATGCGCCGCAACGCAGTGAACTACTTCGTCGACGGCGTGCAGAACACTGACGTCGGTTCGAACATCACGTTGCTCTCGACTCCGACGATTGACGCGATCCGTGAGTTCAAAGTTTTGAGCTCAAACTACACGGCCGAAATCGGGCGCTCCGGCGGCGGCGCTGTCACGATCGTGACGCGCGGCGGCGGCAACGATTTTCACGGCACGCTCTACGAGTTTGCGCGCAACGACCGCTTCAACGCGAATGCCTTTTTCAATAATCGCCAGGGACGCAAAGCAGACGGTTCGCTGGCCGCGCCGGTGCCGAAGCTTCGTTACAATAACTTCGGCGGAACCTTCAGCGGTCCGGTGATGCTGCCGCACTTCGGCGAAGGCGGTCCAACGCACTGGAGCGGAAAAGGCAAGACGTTCTTCTTCTTCTCGGAAGAGGTGCGTCGCATCATTCGCGGACAACCGGACGCCAGCGGCAGCGTTCCCAGCCTGGCTCAACGCGGTTTCAACGGCACCAACTTCGACTACTCGAGCACGCTCGCGTTGCCCATCTTCCGCACGCCGGCGGGAACTTTCACAACGACAGCCGCCGGAAACACGCCCGTCATGGTTACCGATACCAGTGGCAACCTGATTCAGGTGCGTCAAAACCAGATCTTCCGACAGTCAGACAATCGCGCTTACGCGAACAACATCATTCCGCGCGCCGACGTGGACTTCCGCGCTATCGCGCTGTTGAATGCTTATCCGTTACCGAACAGTCCGACGAACCCGAATGGTTTCCTCTTCAGCTTGCTCGGTGTGCTGAACACGCGACAGGAAACCTTCCGTATCGATCACAACTTCAACCAAAACCATTCGCTGGTCGCGCGTTATACGCACGATCTGAGCGAAACAGTAGAACCGCAAGGTCTGTTTTTCACCGCCGGCTTCCCCGGCATCCCGACCAGCGAGACCCGCGTTCCCGGTCAGGTGTTTGCGACGTCACTGACGAGCTTGCTCTCGCCGACAGTCGTTAACGAAGCGACGTTCAACTTCTCGTCGAACCTTATCGGTTCGCAGGTTACCGGAAAGGCTCGTCGTAGCGACTATCCGGGCTCCGATCAGATCGTCGAAGTGTTTCCGGAGAACAACCAGAACATCATTCCGCGAATCAACACCCGCTTCACGCTGATCGGCGCCACGCAGGGCTTCAACATCGCGTACAAGAATTACCTTGCCCGCGACGTCCTTACGTGGAACCGCGGCAGTCATACCTGGAAGTTCGGCGGCGAGATCTCGTGGGAACAGAAGAACGAAAACGGAAGTAACAACACGCAGGGAACGTTTGATTTCAGTGCCGTCCAGACGCAGGGACTTCTCAGCGGCGCCGCAATTACCGGCACTGGTGATTCGTTTGCCTCGTTCCTGCTTGGCCGCGCGAGCGCGTACACCGAGGCTGAACGCGACGTCGTTCTCCACCTGAAGTTCGGACGCCGCGAGTTCTTCGTTCAGGATACGTGGAAAGTCAGACCGAACCTGACGCTCGACCTGGGTGTGAGGTATCAGTACTACGTTCCAGCGGTCGACGAGAACGACATCTACGCTTCGTTCGATCCGGCGTTGTTCAATCCGTCGAAGGTGGTCTGCACGACGCCCGCTTGCACGGCGTTTTCACTGGCGCTCACCGATCCGCTCAACGGCATCGGCATCGCCGGCAAGACGTCGCGCTTCGGACGCCGGATCAATCCTTCGGACAAGAACAATTTCAGTCCGCGACTCGGATTGGCATGGTCGCCGACTTACGAGCACGGCCTCGGCCGCTTCCTGTTTGGCGAGCCGAACAAGAGTGTCGTTCGCGCCGGTTACGGTTTCTACTACGACCAGGCGCTGATTGGCATTTTCGAACAGGCTGCGTTCACGTCGCCGCCGTTCAGCCAGCTTCCGACTTTCAGCAGCACGCCGACGAGTGTGATCACGTTCTCGAACCCGAACGCCGGCACGCCGCCGGGAACGCTCGCGGCGAGGGCGCTGATAGCAGTCGCCAACAACTTCAAGTCGCCTGAAACGCAACAGTGGTCACTCGGCGTGCAGCGCGAGATCTTCCGCAATGCGGTCCTCGACGTTGCTTACGTCGGCACCAAGGGCGACTTCCTGATTCGTCGTCGCAACATCAACTTTCAGCAGCCTGCCGACATCGTCCGCGTCGGTCTTGCCAATGCGGGCACGTTGCGTCCGTACCTGGGTTACGGCGCGATCACTTACATCGAGACCAGTGCGCGTTCTCGCTATCACGGTTTGCTGTCGTCGTTCAACTACCGCTTCAGCAACCGGCTCACGTTTACGGCCGCGTACACGTGGAGCAAGAACATGACTGACTCGACTAACGACCGCGACGCTATCGACGATCCGCAGAACCCGTTTGACACATCGACTGAATATGCCGAGGCCCGCACTTCAAGGCCGCACATTTTCAGCGCGAGTTATGTCTACGAGTTCCCATGGTTCAGCAAGAGCGCGAGTTCGGCGAAGCGGTTGTTGCTGGGTGGGTACCAGATCTCGGGTATCACGAACTTCGAATCCGGTGCGCCGGTTCCGCGTGTTGCTGTCAGCGATTCGCTGAGCGGCCAGCGTGGGACTTATCCAAACCGCATCTCGGATCCGGGCGCGGGTCTCGCAGGCACTATCGACCCGCGGACCACGTTGCCCTTCATCTTCGATCCGACTGCCTTCTCGGTAAACGCGATCGGCACGTACGGCAACGCCGGACGTTCGTTCTCGCGTCTGCCGGGAAGAAACCAGACGAACTTGTCGCTGGTGAAGAATATCTACTTCAACAGCGAGAAGACGTTCTATCTACAGCTTCGCGCCGAGGCGTTCAATGTGTTCAATCACACGCAGTTCCTGATGGCCGCGGGCACAGCGACGACGTTCCCGGTGACCGGAAACCCGGCTGACACGCTTGGCTTTGCGCGTCCGACGGGTACACGGCCGCCGCGTGAGTGGCAGTTTGCCGGCAAGCTGTATTTCTAAGGTAGTGTTGCTAATTTGATTGAATCCGTGTTTCCTGTTTGATCGCAGGAAACACGGATTTAGTTTTTATGTTGACTCTGAATAACGCGACTGTCGTGCTGCCTGATCGAATGATCGATCGCGGTTCGGTTGTGATCGAGGACGGGCGGATTGCATCTGTTTCCGAAGGTGCGGGTGAAGGATTAGATCTGTCCGGATTGGTTTTAATTCCTGGTTTCATCGATGTGCACATTCACGGAGCCGTCGGAGTTGACGTCATGGACGCGACGGCGAATCAGTTGTCGGACATCAGTCGTTTTTTGGCGTCGCAAGGTGTGACCAGTTGGATGCCGACGTTCGTGCCGGCATCGGATGAGAATTACGCGAGTGCGATTGGCGTCATTGCTGAGGCGGCGGCAAAGGACTCTTCGGGAGCGCGCATTGTCGGCGTTCACTATGAAGGGCCGTTTGTTAACAATAAACAATGTGGCGCCTTGCACACCGAATATTTCAAGACTTATTCGTCTCCTCGCGATCTCGATTTCTTGATCACTCCCGAGAATGCCGTTCGGATGATCACGCTGGCGCCGGAAGTTGAGGGCGGCGTCGAACTGGTGCGGGAGTTGAAGTCGCGAGGTTGGGTGATTTCGATCGGACACACGCGGGCGTCGATCGACGTGCTCGACAGCGCTTTCGCCGCAGGCGCGCGGCACATGACGCACTTCATGAATGCGATGGCGCCGTTGCATCATCGCGCGCCGGGTCCGATCGCGTGGGGCCTCTCTCGCGACGACGTCACCTGCGACGTCATCGCCGACGGGATACATCTCGATCCGTTCATGCTGCGTCTGTTGATGAAGGTGAAGACTTCGCGCGGGATCAGTCTGATCAGCGACGCGATTGCGGCGGCAGGGAAGGGCGACGGCGATTATCGCATCTGGGGTGAAACGATCACGGTCAAAGACGGCCGTACGAGTAACGCTGCCGGCAGCATCGCCGGATCTGTAATCACCTTGCTCGACGCTGTGCGGATGATGCACTCACTCGGCGTTTCCTACGTCGATCTCGCCCGGATTGCCTCCACGAACCCCGCACGCCTCTTGGGTCTTGATCACGAATGTGGCTCCATCGAGCCCGGCAAACGCGCCGACCTCGTCGCCTTGGACCATGCCGGCAACGTGAAGCTAACGCTGATCCGTGGTCAGGTTGTTTTTCGAGGGTGAGTCTTCGCGTCGTAGAATCCGGCGCGGGCGTAGGATTGATCGACGAGTTCGATAGGGTGGCAGACTTGCAGCTTCATTCCCGCGAGCTTTGCGCCGGCGCCGATTTGCATCTGACAGCCCGCGTTGCCGGTGGCTAATATAACGGCACCCGTTTCCTGCACGTGGGCCAACTTCTCGCTCAATACTTGGCTCGACATCTTCGGCTGCAACATGTTGTAAATACCGGCCGCGCCGCAACATCTCTCAGCACCTTTGAGCGGGACGAGGTTGAAATCCTGCAGTAACTTCAGCGATGTCTCGCCCGCGCGTTGACCATAAAGAAGGTGGCACGACAGATCGCACGTGACTTTCGTCTCGACTGGATCAACTCCGGCGCGTATCTCGCCGGTCGCTAGTTGTTGACTAACGTCGCGAACGCGCGCGCTGAACTGTCGCGCTTGTTCGGCAACGGTTGCGTCGTTTGCCAGCAAGTGTCCGTAGGTTGTGAGCATCGCGCCACAGCCGCCGGCGTTCGTCACGATTGGTTCATCGGATTTGCCGAATGCGACGAGGTTTTTGCGAGCAAGTTGGCGCGCGCCGTCGAGATCGCCAGCATGCGCGTGCAATGCGCCGCAACAGACTTGCGACTCCGGTGCATCCACTGCGAAGCCGTTAGCTTGCAACACGCGTCTCGTCGCCCGGTTGACTCGCGAGAAGAGTCCTTCACCTACACAACCCGTAAACAACAATACAGCGTCACCGCCGGTTTGGATTCGATCCGTGGTTTTCTCCTTGAAGATCGGGCTCGAACTCTCGAGCAGCGCCATCGGGAACTTCATTAAGCCGAACTTCAACATCAACCGCGCCAGTCCGAGATCGCGAAACACGCGCGCCGCACCGAACATCAGCCGCAGCCGCGACGGCGACAACCACACATGCCGCAACGCAAAGCGCAACAGTTTATTGGTCCAATCCTCCTTGGGCTGCGCGTGCAACAACTCCTCGCGGCTCGCCTCGAGCAACTCACCGTAGCGAACGCCGGCGGGACACGCCTGTTCACACGCCCTGCACCCGAGACACCGATCGATATGCCTCGCGAACGCCTCCGACGTATTCTCCAGCCGCCCCTCCGCCACCGCGCGTATCAGATAAAGCCTTCCGCGCGGCGAATCATTCTCATTCCCCGTCACGACGTACGTCGGACACGCCTCCAGGCACAGCCCACAATGAATGCACGCGAGCAGCTTCTGCTCTTCACCCGCCAGCGCAGTTGTTAGTGAATTTACGGCCAAGGTTCAGATAGGATTATCGGTAGGGCGGCAAACTCCCGATGTTCAAGCATAGGTGGTTCTGTTATCATTAGAGGCATGGATTATAGCAAGATCATTCGAATTGAGCCGGGCAAGCGTAGCGGAAAACCTAACATCCGCGGCACACGAATGACCGTCACCGATGTGCTCGAATACCTCGCGGGCGGTATGACTGAAGAACAGATTCTTGCCGATTTCCCAGACCTTACCTCTGAGGACATTAAAGCATGCTTAGCGTTTGCCGCTGACCGCGAACGTAAGCTCGCTATGCTGCCTGAGCATGAAACTGCTATTTGATCAGAACCTCTCACCGCGTCTTCCTCGTCTGTTAGCTGATATCTATCCTGATAGTGTGCATGTGCGCGATGTCGGGTTGCGCGATGCCGACGACGTGACGATCTGGGATTATGCTGGACTTCACGGATATTCAATTGTTTCCAAAGATTCAGATTTCCAACAACGGAGCTTGCTGGTTGGCGCCCCACCTAAGTTCATCTGGTTGAGAGTTGGTAACTGTTCGGTAGCTGAAACCGAGAGCCTGCTCAGAACCTACTCCGCCGCCATTCACACATTCGACCTTGACGACTCAAAGTCCCACTTGATGCTGCCTTGATGAAGCACTAATACCCAGCGGCCAGGCCGTCGCTGCGTCGGGGGTCGGTGGCGCCGAGGCGGATGCCGGTCTTTTCCTCGATCATGATGCCTTCGGCGTCGCCGAGATAGCGTTTCTTGCCGAGCGTGTGGCCTCGTGTGGTTAGGGCGCGTTGTGTGTCGCCCGATAGACCATACGGTTCGCCGACGAGTTCGTCAGGTAGCCACTGATGATGAATCCGTGGGGCGTCGATCGCTTGTTGGATGTTCATCTCGTAGTCGATGACGTTTGTGATGACGCAGAGAACGGTGTTGATGATCGTCGGACCGCCGGGGCTGCCGACCGTGAACCACAGACTCCCATCTTTGCGCAGTACGATTGTCGGCGTCATCGCCGACAGCGGGCGCTTGCGCGGCGCGACGGCGTTACGTTCGCCCTGGATCAAGCCGTACATGTTCGGCGTCCCGGGTTTGACGGCGAAGTCATCCATCTCGTCGTTGAGAATGATGCCGGCGCCTTTCACCGTTACAGACGATCCGTACGAGTCGTTCAAGGTGTAGGTGTTCGCGACCGCGTTGCCTTCGGCGTCGACGACGGTGAAGTGCGTCGTGTCATCTGATTCGTAACCTGCCGGACGCCCGGCACGCACTTCAGCACTACTCGAAGCTCGATCCTCTTTGATCGTCGACCGTAGCGTCGTCGCATACGACTTATCGATCAAACCAGCCACCGGAACTTTGACGAAATCGGTGTCGCCCATGTACTCCGCGCGGTCAGCAAACGCCCGGCGCATCGCTTCAGCCATCAAGTGATACCGCTCCGACGAGCTCGCTTCGAACTTCTGAAGATCGTAGCCTTCGAGAATGTTGAGCATCTCGATCAGCACCGCACCTCCGGACGACGGCGGCGGCATCGAGATGATCTCGTACCCGCGATAATTTCCGCGCAACGGCGTACGTTCCTTGGCGACGTAACCGCGCAAATCGTCGAGCGTCATCAGACCATTGTTACGTTTCATGTCGGCGACGATCATCCGCGCCGTTTCACCCGTGTAAAACTCATCAGGCCCGAAGCGTTGCAAACGCGCGAACGTCGCGGCGAGCTCCGGCTGGCGAAACATCTCGCCTTCGTCGTAAAAGGCGCCGCCTTTGAGATAGATTCGTTTGGTCTCGGGATATGTCGAGAGATAGTCCTCGCTCGCGCGCAGCGAATGAGCGAGCGAGTGCGTGACGACGAAACCGTTCGCAGCGAGCAGGCGAGCAGGTTCGACGAGTTGACGCCACGTAAGCTTCCCTGATCCGTATTTCTTCAACGCCAGCTCCATCCCTCGCACCGTCCCCGGCACACCCGCCGCGCGATACCCGACGAGCGATCCGCCTTCACCTTCAATCGGTTTGCCGTTCTTGTCGAGATAGACGTCGCGGTGCGCAGCGGCAGGCGCTATCTCGCGATAGTCGATCGCCGTCGTGCGGCCGTCCTTCAGGCGGATCATCATGAACCCGCCGCCGCCGAGATTGCCTGCGGCAGGATGCGTGACGGCAAGCGCAAAGGCGACGGCGATCGCGGCGTCGACAGCGTTGCCGCCGCGCTTCATGATCTCAACGCCGACGCGCGACGCGACTTCGTTGGTTGAAGCGACCATTCCATGCCTGGCGCGGACGGGTTCGCGCGCGGCCGCGACGAGCGTTTGGCTCAACAGCAGCGCGGTTATCAGGAAGAGTCGTGCGAGTTTGTGAAGTGCGTTCATGTTTGCACCCTGAATAGATTTGATGGATCCAGTTGTTGTTTGACTCGCTGCATCAACGAGTCGAGCGGACACGGATTCGTCTTGTGATCGTCATTATCCAACATTCTTACGCGGCCGTCCGCTGTGCCGGCCTGCCAGACCGCACCGGCGCGGTCAATGTCTTTAAGAAACGCGGCGAGCTGCGTCGGCAACACGCTCTTGCCCCAGCCGGAGGAGTGACGCAGCGGCTCGGCGGCGATTGCTCGCCAGATCCACGCGTCGTCGGGAATGACTTCGCCCTCGACTTGTTCGACCTGGAACTTAACTCGCGCTTCATTCCCCGCAAACCTGACCAACAGCACTGGCTGATCGGATGTGATGCCGATGAGCATTGCGAAAGCGGATGAAAGAACCTCGACCGCCACCGGAAACAATCTTGCCGAAACGATCTCACGAGCCTTATCTAGCAGATCGAAAATTCCGCCACGCATCATCACTGTAGCTTCACGTTCAGGCCGTGGCCGCAGCTTGAAATTCAGTTCGGTAATGACCCCCAAACTCCCATAGCTACCGGTGAACAACTTCGAGAGATCGTAACCCGCGACATTCTTCACGACGCGCCCGCCGGTCCGGATCACGCTCCCATCCGCAAGCACGACTTTCATGCCGATGACCATTCCACGCGGACGGCCATAACCAAACTGTTGCGCGCCGCCGAGACCGGTTGCCACAACGCCACCGAGCGTTGCACGTCCATCGTCCGGTGGATCGAGCGGCAGCCACTGTCCATTCTCGGTCAACGTCGAATTGAAGTCTGTTAACTTCACGCCTGCTTGAGCAACCGCGATCAGGTCTGCTGGTTCGTGTTCGATGATCCGATTAAGCCGCGCGGTACTGACAATGAGATCAGCGTTTCCTCGAGACCCAGGCATAACGCTGAAACGTTCACGTGCGGCGAGTTTTATTACCTCCGAAACCTCATCAATCGAACCCGGCGACACCACCACGGATTTATCGAATGAAGAAACGTGACTCTCGCCAACGATCTCTGCAAGCGAAGAGCGCGGCGGTTGAGAAGAAGATGCTCGTGGTTTGACGGGTATCGGTTCGAGCGGTTGCGCAATTGCCTTCGCTTCACCACACCCGCGCAGCATCGGAACAATCTTCCCCGGATTGCACAGGCCCAACGGATCGAACGCCGCTCGAACACTCAACATCGCATTCATATCAGCATCAGAAAACACGAGCGGCAAATAGTCGCGCTTATCCAACCCGACACCATGCTCCCCCGTGATCGTCCCCCCAACGCCGACGCATACCTCCATCAACTCCCGACCCGCCTCGCGCACTCTCAACACCTGATCCGCGAAGCGCGAATCGAAACAGATGAGCGGGTGCAAGTTGCCGTCGCCCGCATGAAACACGTTAGCGATTCGCAACTGATAACGCCCGGCGATCTCGTAAGCAGCGTCGAGCACTTCAGGCAAACGCGACCGCGGAACGACCGCATCCTGGATCATCGAGTCGGGCGTAATGCGTCCAATCGCGCCAAACGCTCCCTTGCGCGCAGCCCAAAGCTGCTTTCGTTCATCTTCGTCGCGCGCGTTGCGGCAACTGCGCGCGCCATACTCCATGCAGATCGATCTCACGCGCTCGGCTTCGACGTCGATGCCCGCCTCGATTCCGTCCAATTCGATCAACAACGCGGCGCCTGCGTCCGGCGGCAACCCTGCTGCAAAGACGCTCGCCTCCACGGCGCGAATGATCTCGCGGTCCATCATCTCGAGTGCCGCCGGCACTACACCCGCCGCGATGATGGCCGACACTGCATGGCTCGCGTCGTTCACTTCACCAAACTCCGCGAGCAACGTGCGCACCGCCGGCGGCGTCTGCGACAACCTCAACGTCGCTTCAGTCGCGATGCCAAACGTTCCTTCAGATCCGATGAACGTCCCGAGTAGATCGTAACCCTGCGCTTCAGTACCACCGAGATCGACGATCTCTCCACCAGCCAGCACCACGCGACATCCGATCACGTGGTCCGTCGTCGTCCCGTACTTCAAACAGTGAATGCCGCCCGCACTCTCCGCGATGTTCCCGCCGATCGTGCACGAGGGCTGACTCGACGGATCCGGAACGTAATACAAGTTGTGCGCTGCAACCGCGCGCGACACATCAAGATTGACAACGCCCGGCTGCACAACTGCTAGTCGGTTCTCGACGTCGATGCGCAGAATCTTGCGCATTCGTGCGAGCTCGATCACGACACCGGAATCGAGCGCCAGCGCGCCGCCTGACAGCCCCGTGCCCGCTCCGCGCGGTGTGAACGGAATTTTCGCTCGCGCGAGCTCGCGCATGATCGCCGCCACTTCTTCTGTCGACGACGGAAACACGACTGCGCGAGGACGATGCTTATGATGCGTCAGGCCGTCGCACTCGTAGACCAACAGCTCGTCAGGCTTTGAGAGAACGTTCTCGCGCCCTACGATCGCACTCAGATTTTCGATTAGCTTATCCACGCCGAGAATGTGCTGACAGTGTACCGCACCGGCGGTGATAGACTGTAGTCATGACACCTGCACTCGTCGCCGACACGATCATCGTCAATGCGATCGTGCATACGATGGATCCCGCGCATCCAACCGCAGAAGCCGTCGCCATCTTTGGCAATCGCGTCGTCGCCGTCGGATCGAGTAATGACATCAAGAATCTCGCCGGTCCGGGAACACGCACGATCGACGCGAACAAGCAACTCGTCCTTCCCGGATTCAACGACGCGCACACGCATTTCCTGACCGGCGGTTTCCAACTTGCGAGTGTAGATCTTCGCGACGCTGCGAACCCGCAGGAGTTTGTCTCGCGCATCCGCGCGTTCGCGGCGAAGCTGCCGAAAGGCCGCTGGGTCACAGGCGGTGATTGGGACCACGAAGGTTGGCCCGACGCGAAGTTGCCTACCAAAGAACTGATCGACGGTTTCACCCCGGACACGCCGGTCTTCGTCAATCGACTCGACATTCACATGGCGCTCGCCAACAGCGCGGCGCTGAGACTCGCAGGCGTCACACGTGAGACTATCGATCCACCCGGCGGCGTGATCGTTCGCGACGAGAACGGCGAACCAGCCGGCATTCTGAAAGACGCCGCCATGAGTTTCGTTTTTAAAGTGATGCCTCCCGCGAGCTTTGACGAGAAACTCGCGGCCGCGCGCGCCGCAACGGACCATGCCGCCAGACTCGGCGTCACCAGCATTCAGGACATGTCCGCCGGAACGGACGTCGGCGTCTATCAAGCGCTGCTCGATCGCGGCGAACTCAAGACGCGCGTTTATGCAGTTGCGCCGCTGCCCGCGTGGGAACGTCTGGCCCGGACCGGAGTGCACGCGCACTTCGGCAATGAGATGTTGCGCGTTGGGGGACTGAAAGGTTTTGCCGATGGGAGTTTGGGATCGACGACGGCGCTCTTCTACGAACCCTACCAAGACGATCCGGCAACGAGCGGA
The DNA here is from genome assembly GCA_046732935.1 of Acidobacteriota bacterium. Taxonomy (GTDB): domain Bacteria; phylum Acidobacteriota; class Blastocatellia; order Pyrinomonadales; family Pyrinomonadaceae; genus PSRF01. Next base: position 86,249 of record JBKPOC010000024.1, read on the forward strand.
ATCGCCGGCGACGAGATGTATCCCGACGGCGCGATGCTCAAACGCGTCGAGGAAGCCGATGGCGCGGGCTTGCAGGTCCTGATTCACGCCATCGGCGATCGCGCGAACGATCTGATTCTCAGCATCTACGAACAGGTCGCACGCGAGAACGGCGACCGCGATCGACGCTTCCGCATAGAGCACGCGCAGCATCTTCGCGCGCAAGACATCCCTCGTTTCGGACGCGATAGAGTCATCGCCTCGATGCAGCCGTACCACGCGATCGACGACGGTCGTTGGGCCGAAAAACGGATCGGCAAAGATCGGGCCAACACGACTTATGCGTTTCGCTCTTTGATCGACTCAGGCGCCACACTCGCCTTCGGCACTGACTGGACCGTCGCTCCGCTCAATCCGATGTTGACGATCTACGCTGCCGTCACGCGTCGCACACTCGACGGCAAGAACCCGAAAGGCTGGGTGCCCGAACAGAAGATCTCTGTCGAAGAGACCGTGCGCGCCTACACGTTCGGTTCTGGCTACGCGGAGTTTCAGGAGAACGTGAAGGGAACTCTCACGCCCGGCAAACTTGCCGACCTCGTCATTCTCTCTCGCGACATTTTCAAGATCGATCCCAAGGAGATCGAAAACGTGAAAGTCGTATTTACGATGGTTGACGGCAAAGTGGTCTACGAAGAGCGCGAGTAGGCCCAGTACGCGAAATAGATCAACAGTCCCACTCCTCCAGCGATAGCTGTCGCCAGAGCCTCTTGTGCCTTGCTGTGCGCGAGCAGCCAAATAATCAACACCAACGCGACGATTGCGATCACCGTCCCGCCGGGAAGCCGGAACGCGGGCGCCGGTGTTGTTTCGCGCCGGTAGCGGAAGAGCGGCAGTGCGAGACAGGTCGCGCCGTACGTCACGAGCCGTGCCAGCGTGCTGATCGTCAACGCCTGAACGAATGAGCTCTTCAACGTAAGAAACAGCATCAGCGCCGCCGTGATTAGAATCGAGATGTAGGGAGTGAAGAACCGTTTGTGAATCGCGCCGATGAGTCGCGGCAACTGCTTGTGTTCCGCCATCGCGAACGTCAGCCGCGAACCCGACAACAAAAGGATGTTCAAGTTACCCGTGATCGAGATGACGGCTCCAGCGGAGATGATTGCGCCGCCTGCCGTTCCGAGGAAGTGTGTGCCCGCGTCGGCCAAGGGCTTCTGTGATTGGGCCAACCCGGGCAGTGTGCCGACGCAAACGACCTGGACCAGTATGTAAATAGTAGCGACGACGAAGATCGCGATGATCAGCGCCCGCGGCAAGTTTCGTTGCGGATCGCGCACCTCGCCCGCGGGGATCGTCGCCATCTCGAATCCCGTAAACGCGTAGACCAGTAACAAGACGGATTGTGAGAACGAGCCCAACGCGGGCGCCGCGCCGAATTCGAATGACTGCGGGTTCAGGAAGAACAGTCCAGCGGCGATGAAGATGATGAGCGCGACCAGTTTGCCGATCGTAAAGACGTTGCTGAATAGGGCGCTTTGCCTGATTCCCAGGACGTTAATGACTGCCAAAGCGGCGACGATCACGACGATGAACGCAGCGCGCCACACAGTTGTTGTTGCCGGAGCCCAGAAGAAGCTCAGGTAGTTAATCAGCAGGTTGCAATTCGCGGCGAACGCAGTGACGCGGACCAGCCAGATCAACCATCCGATCTCGAAAGCGACAGCGGGTTGATACGCCGCGCGCGCGTAGAGGTATGGTCCACCAGTCTCTTCGAAACGGCTGCTGACTTCGGCGAAGCAAAGAATTATGAGCGCGACGACGAGTACGCAGGCGACGAAAGCAATGAGGCTGTAGGTTCCGCTTAACGAATAAACTTGGGAAGGAAGCCCGAAGATTCCCGCGCCGATGATACTGTTGATTGTGATTGCGACCAGGTCCCAACGTCTGATGCCGCGCACCAGACCCCCATCACCGCCGCCGGGTTTGTTCTGCACCGCCGATGGTTATAACACATCTTGTGCGCATCCGTTAGATCCATGTTAATTTGCTCCGCATGCACATCCGATCCTTCTTGACCGCTTGCGCTTTGATACTGTTTTCCGTTTCCCACGCCGTTGCTCAACAGACTTCTTTGCAGGACCTCGTCGATCGCGCCGCGAAGACAGCGCTCGATCGTTTTGCCGCACAGAAGCTCGAGGAGAAGCAACTCTCGATCACGTTGATCGACCTTCGCAATCCGGCGAAACCGGTTACTGCCAGCTTTCGCGGTAATGAACGGATCTATCCCGCGAGTGTCGTCAAACTGTTCTATCTCGTCGCTGCTCATCGATGGCTCGAAGACAAGAAGATCGAGTTGACGCCGGAGTTGACGCGCGCCTTGCGCGACATGATCGTCGATTCGTCGAATGAGGCGACGCAGTATGTTGTCGACGTGATCACGCACACGACGGCGGGTTATGAGTTGCCGCCGAAGGAGATGGAGGAGTGGCAGTACAAGCGAAACGCGGTCAATCGTTACTTCGCTGAGCTTGGTTACACGAATATCAACGTCAACCAGAAGACGTTTTGCGAGGACGCGTACGGGCGTGAGCGCGTTTCGCGTGGGCCAAACGGCGAGAACCGCAACAAGCTGACGACTGATGCGACCGCGCGCTTGATGATGGAAATTGTTACTGGAAAGGTTGCGAGTCCCACGCGCACGGCGCAGATGATGGAACTGCTGAAGCGTGACTACACCGTCAAGACCAACGATACGGACGAGCAAGGCACCGGCTTTAGCGGCATGGCGTTGAAAGGCCGCGAAGGTTTTCGTCTGTGGTCGAAAGCAGGTTGGACCAGCACCACGCGGCATGACGTCGCTTACATCGAAACGCCGGACGGAGCGAAGTTTGTGTTGGCGACGTTTACGACGGACCATTCAACCGATCGCGAGATCATTCCGACTGTCGCGCGTGTCGTGATCGATGGATTCAAAGACGTGAGCCGATGAACAACGAAATCAAGACTAAAGTTGAGGAGATCAAGCAGGACGAGGACGTGAAGCGCGCCTTGAAACAGGCGACGCCCACGAAAACAGAGAAAGGCCCGCCGACGCGCACTCGCGACAAGCTGGTGATTGGAACACACGTCCTGCTGCTGATTGGACTGTTTGTGGTCCATCAGATTCTCAAACTGCGGTTTACCGTTGTCGATGCACAGTATCCGCTGATCAGGAAGGTAATTATCTCCGTTGCCGTCGGGGTAGCGTGCCTGATGGTGCTTCGGTTGATCGAAGTCTACTTCATCGGCCGAGTTGCGAATGCCGTTTACAAGTACAACCTGAACCGCGTTGCGCGACTGGTCGTCTGGCTGGTGATTGCGTTCTTCGTCTTAACGATCCTGTTTCAGAACTGGTACACAGCGGTCGTATCGTTCGGTTTGATCTCGTTAGTGCTCGGGTTTGCATTGCAGACGCCCATCACGAGTTTCATCGGTTGGGTTTACGTCCTCGTGCGTGAGCCGTATCGCGTTGGCGATCGGATTCGCATCGGCACTGCGACAGGTGATGTGATTGACGTTGGATATCTGGACACGACGTTGTGGGAGTTTGGCGGCGACTATCTTTCGACCGAGCATCCGAGCGGGCGCGTCATCAAGTTTCCGAACTCGAACGTTTTGAATACGCCGGTTTACAACTACACGTGGCCGGTGTTTCCGTACATCTGGAACGAGATCAAGTTCAATGTCGCTTACGACTGCGATCTGGAGTTCGTGGCTTCGACGATGCAGGAGGTGGCGGAACAGGAAGTTGGCGAACAGATGATGAAGCACGTGCGGGTGTTTCGGGAGTTGTTGGCCCAGACGCCGGTGAATCAGCTCGAGGTGCAGGAGCGTCCGGTGGTGATGTTTCGTGTGAGCGAGAATGGTTGGCTTGAAGCGATTGTGAGGTATCTCGTGCGTCCGAAGGAGGCGGGGCGCGTGAAGTCGCGGTTGATCAGGAACCTGCTGACGAGATTGAATGCGGAACCGGAGCGGGTGGGGTTTCCGAAGGGCAACTTGCGATAAGTCGTTGGGAACCTTTTCGGATGGAGCGTGTCTAAGTTTGTGTTTCGGCTTCTGTTGGGAGGAACGAAGATGACACGCAAAAAAGACTCGACGCCGGCGCCGTTTATTAATGTCACTCCGCTGATTGATGTTCTGCTGGTGCTGCTGATCATCTTCATGGTTGCGGCGCCGCTCAAGCCAGCTCGTTTCATGGCTAAAGTGCCGAGCCCGCCTGCCGATGACAATATGAATATCCACCCGAATCCGCTTACGCTCGTCGTTGCGATCCGGCCGGATCGGACCTTGAAGTTGAATCAACTCACGGATGACTTCGGAACGATCGATGATCAAACAAAGCTCCAGTCGAAGCTCCTATCCCTTTTCGCCGACCGCACTCGGAACCGCACCTATCGGCCCGACATGGCCGCGCGCGTCGATCTGCCTGACAGCTTGCGTGTCGAGAAGACAGTCTTCATCAAAGCTCCGCGCACTCTTCCGTACGGCGAAGTCGCCCGCCTCATGGACGGCCTCAAAGCCACCGGCGCCGACCCCATCGGGCTACAGATCGATGACTTGAAGTAAACAGGGTAGAGTTTTTTGAAGTCTCTAATGTTTGAGGTCTCTGATGATTGAAGTTCTGATGGTTGAAGTTCTGATGTTTGAAGTTCTGATGGTTGAAGTCTCTGATGGTTGAAGTCTCTGATGATGTCTACTCTTTAAGATCAGAAGTGTTTGGAATCCCACCAACGGCAGTTGGTGGTTCTTTCAACTTCCACCTACATCAACGCGTCGTCCTAAGAAGGAAATCCCACCAACGGTAGTTGGTGGATTGTTCACGTCCAGTCTTGCGCCGCAAGCACCGAGCCTTTATGCTGCGCCGATGTACCTCACGTCTTACACAAGCCTCACATGGGCTTATCAGCTTCACTACTACATCGGTTTCCGTACGCATCGACGCCGCCCATCGCTCGCATCGCATACCGCGCGACTTCCCAATTCAATCAGCGAAATTTGCGCGAGACATGATTACCACGTCCTGGAGTGTCAGCCGAGCGCCAACCAACTCCTTTGCCTCGTTAGCTTGCAACCCACGCATACGATTTCGAAACTAGTCCAGACCTTGAAATGCAATTCCTCCCGTGAGCTCGAGTTTTCAAAACCCGTCTGGGCACGCGGCTATCTGGGCCGCAGCGTCGGCAGAGTACGCATCGACGCAGTACGAAACTATCTCGAACATCAATCCGAGCATCATGGCTATGCTGCTCGTGTCGCGCAGCCGTTATACCGTTACTGTGCGAGCGAGCCGGTGCATCTTACGGCTGCGCATTGTTATTTCGAACTCAATCACCATTTGGTTTTCGGCACTCGGTGGCGAAAGAGCGTTTTCGACTCACATTTGGGACGAGCGTTGAGCGAATACTGGGTAAGAGTCGCGTCGGCGCGGCGATTTGCGATCGATCAGATAACGGTGTTGCCAGATCACGTTCATTTGATAATGCGGATCGTGCCGAGTATGAGTGTTGAGGAATGTGCGTTGTTGTTGATGAATAACGGGCAGTACTTTGTTGCGAAGAATTATGGAGAACTGTTGGTTCAGGCCGGTTTGGATCAGCTGTGGGAGAGTTCAGCATACGCTGGAACGTGTGGCGACTTCACGACGGCGCTGGTCAAGACGTGGTTGCGTAGAGGTCGGATGTGAACAATCCACCAACTGCCGTTGGTGGGATTTGCTGTTTAAGAGACAAGCTGATGTAGGTGGGAGTTGAAAGAACCACCAACTGCCGTTGGTGGGATTTGCTGTTTAAGAGGACAAGCTGATGTAGGTGGGAGTTGAAAGCACCACCAACTCGTTGGTGGGATTTCGCGACTATTAATTCGCAACTATCAAACAGCGAATAGGATTCCGTAAATAGAAACGAGGTGCCAAAGCCGCCGGAGAACTGCAAAGTCACGGAGTTTGCCAAGCGGCCGCGAGGGCGGGGTCTTGTGTAAGCGGGCGGAATGAGTTGTAATCTGCCGCTGAGGAGATTTGTATGAGAAACCCCCTTGTCTGGTTCTTTGGGTTGGGCCTTGGTTGTGTTTTGACGCTGGCCCTTTATGTCAGCGCACCGGCGCAGGACATAACTGGCGGCGGCAGCCTGCTGCGTGACATTACCGGCGGCGCCGCCCTGATTTTTCGCGCTCCCCAGAACCCCACGGCACACATGACCGGCGGCGGCCAGGGCACGCTCGGCGGTGGAAAGATTAAACCCGGCGGTCGCACGAAGCCGCCAGTCCGCCAACAGGATACGCTCATCGCCCGCGCTAACGCCGCCCGCAGCGCCCCAAAACCACGCTACGACGAAGCCGAACAACAGTATCAAGCCGCGGCGAAGATCGCGCCCGACGATGCGCGCGCCTATGCAGGTTTGGGCAACGTCTACGTCGATCAGGGCCGCTTCGCCGACGCCGTAACCGCTTACCAGCAAGTGCTCAAGCTAAAGCCCGACTACAGCGGCGCATACCTGCCGCTCGCGTTTTCACTCGCGCGTCTGAACCGCTATCCCGAGTCGATCGACGTCTATCAACAGACGTTGAAGTTCGATCCGTCGAGCCCGGACGTCTACAACAATCTGAGCTTTGCGTATAACCACAGCGGCCGCTACCAGGACGCGGTCGACGCCAGCCTGCAAGCGATCAAGCTGCTCGGCGAAACGGGCGAGGCGTTCAAAATGGGCATCCAGGAACGAAACGAAGTTCGCTCCTATGCCTACAAAAACCTCGGCAACGCTTACAACGAAATGAAGCGTTACGATGAAGCCGCCAACGCGCTCAAAAAAGCCGCCGAGATCGAACCTAAAAACGCCGCGGCTCATTTCAATCTCGGGCTCACGCTCTACAACGCCGGACGTTATTCCGAAGCGATTGAGTCGTACAAAGAAGTCATCAAACTTAGACCGACGCTGGCCCAAGCCTATTTCAATCTCGGCCTGACCTATTACTCGATCAGCGACAAGAAGGCCGCGATGGCCCAGTACGAAGTGCTGAAAGGCCTCGACGCCGAAATGGCGCGCCAGCTCTACGACACCATCAAGTAATTCGCGTCATCCGTGTTTTCTGCGAACCTCAAATGGCCGAAGTGCGCCCAAAATGGACCCTGGACCAGCAGGCCTTCGATAAGTTACTCCTTGCGCTGGGCGGCGACGATCGCGATGGCGGCGGCAAGAAGTATCTCGAAATCCGCGCCAACCTGATCCGCTTCTTCGAGTGGCGCGGCTGCCCATTCCCAGACGATCACGCCGACGAAACAATCAATCGCATGGCCAGGCGCGTGGCCGAAGGCGAGGAGGTACTGAACCCGTCCGGGTACGCCATGGGCGTCGCACGTCTCCTCGTACTGGAGATCATCAAAGGCCGCCAGCGAGAACAGGCAGCTCTGAACGAACTGACCACTACTACCGAGGCTTACACGGACGAAGACGACAGCGAGGGCCGGATTGACTGTCTGCGTCAGTGTCTGGAAGGTCTGTCGACTGACAACCGCCAGTTGATTCTCGAGTACTACCAGGGTGAAAAGGGCGACAAGATCCGCAACCGCAAAAAACTGCTCGAGCGCCTGGGAATTCCGGTTAACACGTTGAGAATGAGAGCCTTACGCTTGCGAGAGCGTCTCCAGGTCTGCGTCGAAGACTGCCTGAGCCGGGCTTGAACAAAAATTTGTGTGATGAAAACGCTTTTCCCGCCACTCATAGACGGAAGGGGGCATCGGCATCTCCCGCGACACCCGCTTCCGCTTCCCCGCAGTGAAACAGAAAAAACTGAATAACTCGGAAAGGTGAGCATGGCTGCCGACACTGAAAAACTAATAACCCAGTATTTGCTGGGCGAACTGCCCGAAGAGCAGCAGATCGAGATTGAGGACCGCGCGTTCAGCGACAAGGAATTCCTGGCGAGCATCACGGCCGTCGAAAACGACCTGATTGACGAATACGTCCGCGAGGAGTTGCCCGAAACGGCGCGCCGCCGGTTTGAGACGCGGTTCCTCGCTTCAGAGGGGCGCCGGAAGCGAGTCGAGTTTGCGCGGGCGTTGGCCCATTTGGCGGATGAAACGCGCGTTACAGAACGACAGGCCACAACTGTCACCACCGCGCCCGTTTCCTGGCGCGATGCGTTAGCGGCATTCATTCATGGACTAAATCCGGCAGGCAAGATAGCGCTGGCGGCCATAACTCTAATCGTTCTGTTGGGAGGCGCCTGGCTCATCTTCCAAACGGTCGCACTGCGCAGTCGATTGACACAGCTTCAAGCGCAGCAGCAATCGCAACAGAACGACCGCCAAACCTTGCAGCAACAAATGAACGCGGAACGCAGAAGGAGTGAAGAACTGGCGGCCCAACTCAACCAGGAAAAACAACAGCGAGCGCAGTCTGACGAATCACTGCGCCGCCTCAGCGACACGATCAATCAACAAACAACCCCGGAAACGCCGCGCTCCATCATCGCCTCATTGATACTGCTGCCAGGCAGCGCGCGCGGCGCAACGACACAACCGAAACTGGTCCTGCCCGCCAACGCCACCGTCGCGCAACTACAAATCGGAATTGAACCGGAAGAAACCTACAAGAGTTTCGGTGTCGAACTGCGCACCGTCGCCGGCCGTACAGTTTGGACACGCGACAGCTTGCCCGCACGCCGCGGCCGTGGCGGCCGCTCCATCCGGCTCACTCTCCCCACAAGCGCGCTCCCGCCAGGTGAATACGAACTTCGACTGAAAGGGAAAACGGACGCGAACGTCGTAGAAGATGTTGGGTTCTATTATTTCGAAGTGATGAAACGATAAACGAGGTACACATCATGAAACGGATCTTAGTGCCGGCACTTCTACTGATTCTTACGGCAACGATTACGACCCGCTCGCAGATCCAAACCCAACCTCAAGCCCACCCGGAAGTCACAACCCTCGAAATCGGAAAAACTATTGAACGCGACATCGCCGGCGGCGAAATGCACGCATACGGCCTCACGCTTCCGGCAGGCGCGTACGCGTACGTCAACGTCGATCAGGGCAACATCAGCGTTGCGATATCGGTCTTTGTCGACGGCCAACGGCTCAGAGTCGTAGACATCTTCGGCGTTGGCGCAACCGAAAAGTTTTCGCTGATCGCCGATCGCGCGACGACTTATCGTTTTGAAGTGCTGGCGCCCGACAAGCTCTCCGAACGAGCGAAGTACGCCATCACCGTCAAGGAGTTGCGTCCCGCAATCGAGCAGGACAAAGCTCGACTCGAAGGGGAAAAGCTCATGGAAGACGGCATGCAGCTTTTCTACCAGCAGACGAAAGAGGCGAGACGCCAGGCGGCAGCCAAGTTCATGCAGGCGATTCCGTTTTGGCAGTCGGCCAAAGACAAGGCTGAGGAAGCTCGCGCCTATCACCTCGCAGGGCACACTTACAACCAAATTGGCGATCCTCAGAAAGGACAAGAGATCGCAACCGAAGGCTTGCCGGTGGCCCAGGCGGCAGGCGATCCGGTGATTGAGGCTTACCTGCTCGACACGATCGGTTCGAGTTACAGCGATCGCGGCGACAGAAGCTCGGCGCTTCCGTATTTCTACAAGGCGCTGACTCTCAGACCGCAAACTGATCTTGCCGGACGCTCGAATACGTTGAACAACATCGGGATCGCGCTGGCGTGGATAGGCGAGCGGCCCAAGGCGCTCGAGTATTTGGCGGAGGTCACAAAGATTCTCGGCGACATGAATGATCGTTCGCGGCGAGCGTCAGTGATCGGCAATCAGTGCGTTATCACAAACGATCTGAGTGATTTTAAAAAGGCGTTTGACTTGTGCACCGAGGCGTTGCGAATCAAACGCGAAGTTGGAGACAAGTCAGGCGAAGCCACGCAGCTCAACAATCTCGGCAGCGTTTATGCCTCGTCCGGCCAGTATCAGAAAGCGCTCGATGCGTACCTGCAAGCGCTCCAGATTCACAAGGGTTTAGGCGAACAGTACGGTGAAGCAGTCACGCTCAATAACGTCGCCTGGGTGTACGCCAGCACCGGCGATTATGAAAAAGCGATCGACATTTACAACCAGGCACTGGCGCCGATGCGCGCGATCAAGAACCAATATGGCATCGCGAAGTTACTCAGCAACATCGGTGTCAATTACGCCGACCTGAAAGAGTTTCGCAAAGCGCTGGAGATCCATCTTCAGGTCTTGCCGCTGCGGCCCGAAAGCAACGATCGTGAGGGACGAGCCGTTACGTTCAACAACATCGCCGGTTGCTATCAGAACCTGGGCGACACGGCCAAGGCACGAGAATATTACGCGGAGGCCATCGCGCTGCATCGCAAGGTGGGAAATCAGCGCCAACTTGCCACCGCGCTCCGGAACGTCGGCACGTTTCATCGAGACATCGGCGAGACCGCTAAGGCGCTCGAGTATTTGCAGGAAGCGCTGCAAATCAGCCGCACCATCGGCGATCTTCCCGGTGAAGCGGCGGCGATGTCACACCTGGCAAAGCTCGAACGCGATCGCGGAAACCTCGCCGAAGCGCACAAGTTGAGTCAGGAAGCGATTACGGCGACCGAGTCGTTGCGCGTCAACTTGAAGAACCAGCAACTGCGCGTCGCGTTTCTGGCTTCGGCGCGCAAGTACTACGAACTCGACATCGACGTGTTGATGCGCATGCACAAGCAGCAGCCGGACCAGGGATTTGCCGCGGCTGCGTTTCAGGTGAGCGAGAAAGGGCGCGCGAGATCGTTGCTCGAGATGTTGCGCGAGTCGCGGGCTGAGATTCGTCAGGGAATCGATCCGGCGTTGATCGAACGCGAGCGCGAGCTGCGGCGGTTGATCGCTGACCGTTCGGAACGTCAGACGCGTTTGTTGAGCGGCAAGAACACCGAGGCCGAGCTGACCGCGGTGGCGCAGGAGATCAATACGCTGACGAGTGAGTACGAACAACTCCAGGCGCGGATCCGTGAAACGAGCCCGCGTTACATGGCGCTGACGCAGCCTGTTCCGCTGGACCTGCGCGAGATACAAAAACAGGTGCTCGACGACGACACTCTGTTGCTCGAGTATTCGTTGGGAGAAGAGAAGAGCTTTGTTTGGGCGGTAACGCCGGACTCGATGAAGAGTTTTGAGTTGCCGCCGGGCGCGAAAGTCGAAGAGGCGGCGCGACGTTTTTATCAACTCGCAACTGAGCGTGGGCGGAGTGTTCCGAATGAAACGATGGCCCAGCGGAAGGTCCGGCTGGACCAGGCGGAAGTTGAATACGCGCAGGCGGCGTCGAATCTTAGTCAGATGCTGTTGGGGCCAGTGGCGGGCGAGTTGAAACAGAAACGGCTGGTGGTTGTTGGTGAAGGTGTGTTGCAGTACGTGCCGTTTGCTGCGCTGCCAGCGCCGGGTGAGGCCGCGAATTCGCCGTTAGTCGCGCAGCACGAGATCGTGAATCTGCCGTCGGCGTCGGTGTTGGCCGTGCTGCGGAATGACACGGCGAATCGAAAGCCGGCGAGCCGGACAGTCGCCGTGCTGGCGGATCCTGTGTTTTCTGATAACGATCCGCGGCTGGCGTCGGCAAGTCAGGGCCAGCACGCGGCTGCGAACTCCGAGTCGTTGGTTGAGGCGCAGCGTTCGGCGTCGGAGTCCGGTGTGGGCGCTTTGACGAGACTGCGGTTCAGCCGGCAGGAAGCTGAGGAGATCGCGCGTCTTGCCGGCGAGAAGCGGAACCTGACGGCGCTCGATTTTGCGGCGAGCCGGACTGTCGCGATGAACGATCAGTTGCGTGATTACCGCATCGTGCATTTTGCGACGCATGGGTTGATAAATAATCAGCATCCGGATCTGTCGGGGATCGTGCTTTCGCTCGTCGACGAGCAGGGACGTCCGCAGAACGGGTTTTTGCGGTTGTACGACATCTACAACTTGAAGCTCGACGCTGATCTCGTTGTATTGAGTGCGTGCCAGACGGCGCTTGGCAAAGACGTCAAAGGCGAAGGTTTAGTCGGGCTGACGCGTGCGTTCATGTATGCCGGTGCGCCGCGCGTCGTCGCCAGCTACTGGCGCATCGACGATCGTGCGACGGCTGACTTCATGAAGCGGTTTTATTCAGCAATGTTGAAGGATGGTCTGAAACCCGCGGCAGCCCTTCGCGCCGCGCAGGTCTCGATGTCGCAGGACAAGCGTTGGCAATCGCCACACTACTGGGCCGCGTTCACGCTTCAGGGCGAGTGGCGGTAGATCTGTGGTTCACACTTCGTCGAAGGTGTGGATGGTGCGGAATTGGTCAGCGTTCGGTTGGGGTTGGTTGCCGGGGCGCACGGAGAGAAGCGTTTTCATGCCCGCCGTGTTGGCGGCCTGGAGTTCGGCGACGACGTCGGAGATGAAGAGTATTTCATTTGGTTCGAATCCGACGGCTCGGGCGATGCTGTTGTAACTCTCGGGATCGGCCTTGCGTCCGACGTTCGTATCGAAGTAGTCGCTGATGAACGGCGTGAGGTCGCCGTCTTCCGTATGCGCGAAGAGAAGCTGTTGGGCCAGCGCGCTGCCGGACGAAAAAATGCTGATTCGAATCTTCGCTTCACGCCAACGCTCGAACGCCGGACGCACGTCGCTGAACACTTGCGCCTTCAGACTTCTGTCTCGATAACCTTCACGCCAGATCTTCCCTTGCAGTGACTTCAAACCTGTCGACTTGCGATCGCGATCGATCAACCAGTTAACGTAAGTGACGACCGAGTCATCTATGGGCGGAGGCTGTTCGCCGTTATTTACGTCGCGCTCGTGTTCCTCGCGAAGTTGCGCCACGTCGGCGGCGGATTCGTCCGGATGCTGGTCCAAATATTTGCGAACCTGCGCTCGCGCATACGAAAACAGCACGTCGTGAACAAAAGCAATCGGTGTCGTGGTGCCTTCGATGTCGAGCAGAATGCCTTTGATCGAGCTGCAGAGTGCCACGGCTATTGCTGCGAAAAGTGAGCGTTGCCGAAACAGACTGGCAGAAAACGTTCGTTGACGCGGCTCTCGCTGTAATGTGGCGTCCAGCCGGCGGTGTCCTGAAACAGGCGAATCGTGCGAATGCGGCGATCGCCGCACAGGTTGAACCAGTGCAGCGTCCCGCGCGGCACGCGGATCAGATCTCCTGCTTCGACTTCGATTGCCAGAACTGGCCCAGCTTTGGAGTGAATGTGAAAGAGACCGTGGCCGGCGATGATAAAGCGCACCTCGTCTTCGTCGTGCCAGTGTTCGCGATTGAACTTGGCGAGCATTTCGTCGAGGCCGGGTGTCAATGGGTTGACGTCGATGACGTCGGCCGTCACGTAGCCGCCGCGCGTTTTGAGTGCGTCGATCTCTTTGGCGTAGGTGTTGAGGATTTCTTCGGCTGGGGCGTTGGCGGCGATTTCGTGTGCGGGTTGCCAGCGTTCGTATTCAATGCCGTATCGGGCGAGTCCCGAGGTGATCTCTTCGGTGGTGCGCAGGGTTTCGCCTTCGTTGCGGCCTTGATGGAATACTGTCACTAGAGCCATCGTTTAACTCCTGCGACTCTTGAGCGTGGCTGTGCGTCCCAACGTTTCCAACAGAAACTCGAAAATTTCGATGTGCCGTTTTGCCTGGGCGAGATCGTCGCCCCACGAATAGAGGCCGTGACGTTTGATCAGAAAACCGTGCGCTTGCGGGTTCCGTTCGAGGACGTTGCTTATGGTTTCGGCCAGCGCGGACATGTCTTGTGAGTTTTCGACGATCGGCAGCCACTCGGAGTGTTGATGACTGCGTACACCGTCGAGTCCTTTCAACATTTCGTAGCCTTCGATCTGTATGCCGCGTTCGCCGGCATGGACTTCGGAGAGGATCGTGTTCCACACGGAATGAGTGTGAAGCACTGCTCCAGCGCCGCGTTCCTTCACGATGCGGATGTGCAGGACGCTCTCGTCTGATGGTTTATAGACCGTCTGATTTTTGTCGGACGATCTGATGAAACCCGGGCTCTCGCCAGGAGGGTGTTCGCTTATCACGCGGGCGTTCTCGTCGATCATCAGTACCTGCTTGGGAATTAGCTGGCCTTTGTCGACGCCGCTCGCCGTAATCGCGAGTTGCAACGGCTGTCGCCGCACCACCGCGCTCAAGTTCCCACTCGTTCCCAACAACCACCCACGCGCATAGAACCCCTTCGCAATCAGCGCCAGGTCAGTGACAATCTCTTCAACACTCTCTGTCATGCCCAAAAGATTGCTCCCAAACCCACCCTCCGCGCAAGTGCAGGTGATCGATCTCGGGGCTTAGGTGTATATTGAGTGCAGCACGATGGCTACACACACTGACAAATTAGTTTCTGAGATCCGGGCCTTACCCGATGAAGACAAGTTTCGGATACTCGATGCGCTCCTCACGGAGCTTGATCGGCCCGAAATCGAAACTGACTCAGTCTGGACTGATGAGGCTCGCAGACGATGGGAAGCTTACAAAGCAGGACGGACTCCGACCGTTTCGTATGAAGAATTGATTAGTAAGTACAGCAGTAAGTGAGCGCTACGCCCAAGAGATTATCATCTATCCAATCTGTAGAATTCTTTCATCCGTTTTCCTATCTCATTAATCTCTCGCATCCATGATGAAACGGATAGAGTAGTTCCGATCGTCACTCGTTCAACTGCGAGTTACGACTTGCGGCGGGAGGGTTTGTGGCGAACGCCCTGGTAGTTGACGTTGCCGGGGAGTTTTGAGGGGAGATCGAGATCGTCGCTGACGATGTCTTCGAGATGGACGCCGGCGACGTGCGCGTAGGCGAGCAGCGTCATCAAGGTTGGTTCGCGTTCGTCGTTCTCATATTGCGAGATGCGCCCGTAGTGCATGACGTCTTCAAGGCCGAGCTTCGCCAGCATCTGGCTCTGCGAAAGAGCGAGCCCCTGACGAATCTCGAGCAGCTTGCTTCCCAACCGGCGCGGCCTCGGACGCGGATTGCCCATCAGGAGTTACCTCCTGACGTCCGCGAAACTTCACGATCGAGGCCAACAGTGAAAAGAGGCACCGACCGTAAATCATAGGCCCAAAATTTTCGCTTGCGTAATCTCCCTGATGGGAGTAGGATGCGTTCGCTTACGATTTCCGCCGCGAGTTTTAGTCTTACACTCTCGCCGGCGATGCTCATCACTCGTTACTGTGGGAGCAGCAGCTGCGCATGCCGTGGCCTGATTATCAAAGACGAGTGCATCGTAAAGCGTAATTGCAAAATCGTAAATAGAAAAAACTCGACTCGAGTGGCCTGGTGGGGGGCCAGGTCGAGTCCGCGGAAGCCAAGCCGAGGCGCTTCTGCGGACTCGGGGGGACTCGACTGTCTCGATGAACATTGACGACCTCATCGAACGCGATCACGACCGAACCAGCGGCGTACCTGTGTTTTCCGGAACGCATATTCCGGTCGAGTTTCTCTTCGAGTTCCTGGGCGACAACCAGACAATGGAGACGTTCCTGGACCAGTATCCGGCCGTCAGCCGCGATCAGGCGCGCCGTGTGCTCGGGGCCTCACGAGATCTCTTACTGACGTTGCGAGTGTGATTAAGGAGTGGCCTTGGTGAGGGGGCCACACTGAGTCCGCGGAGGCAGGCGGGCAGCCCAGAACGCTTCCGCGGACTCGCTTATTTACATACGATCTAACAACCCATCCACCCGTTCCGCGCAATTAATTGTTGACTTTCGGCCTTTTCGAGCGGTAAAAGATAGCCCTCGCAATCGTCACTAACCAGCTGGAAAATTCCCCGCCGCCGCGAACGACCCGCTGAAAGTTAGAGACACCAGCTCATAACTTAGATTTCAAAAGGAGAAGTAAACGTGAGAATTAGAACGTGGCTAATTGTCCTGACAGTCCTCGCAGTTGTCATAAGTGGGTCTCTACTCGTGCCGGCACTCGCTGATGGCGGCGCAAATCACCAGGTTCGTAATCAACACTTCGGCGTGTCCGGAGGCAACGTCAACGATCGCAGTGCCCGCTTTTGCTGTGCCGGCACTCTCGGATCGCTCGTCACCGACGGCACTACCAATTACATCCTCAGCAACAATCACGTTCTCGGACGCAGCGGTCAGGCGACCGCAGGCGAAGATGTGTCTCAGCCGGGTTCGATTGACCTCAATTGCAACATCGGCACTATCGTCGGCGATTTCACGACGGCAGCGCCTTTGGGCAGCTCGAACGTCGATGCGGCCATCGCGCAACTGAGAAATGGAACAATGGACGCAACAGGATTTATCGAAGACATCGGCGTCCCGAGCGCCGCTGTAGTAGCGCCGCTCGTCGGTATGTCCGTAGCGAAAAGCGGCCGCACGACCGGCTTCACCACCGGCAATATCTCTTCGACCAATACGAGCGTCAGCGTTCAATATCAAACAAGCTGTGGCGGCGGTAAGAAGTTTACGGTCAGCTATACGGGCCAGATTGTGATTACACCAGGCACGTTCAGTGCCGGTGGCGATTCGGGGTCGCTGATCGTCACCAATAACGCTGCCCATAATCCAGTTGGTTTACTCTTTGCCGGCAGCAGCAGTTCAACAATCGCGAACCCGGTGTCGTCGGTGTTGACCCAATTGGGCACGGCTCTCGGCCGCCCGCTCGTATTCGTTGGTACGGGGACTGCCGGTCCGACGACACAGTCGTCGTCGCAAAGCGAAATCGCACCGTTCATTCGTGGACCGAGAGGACTCATGCAACAACTACCTGCACAAGCTGCTGATCGCGCGAACGCAGTGTTGGAACTCTACCGCGCCAGCCTGATGGGTACACCAGGCGTAATTGGCGCCGGCGTTGGCGCAAAGGCTGACGACGACAGCGAGCCTGCGATCGTGGTCTATGTCGATCGCACCGCGCCTGGACGTCCGCAGTTTGCACCGGCGTTGGACGGCGTTGCGGTCAGAGTCATCGTGACCGATCCGTTTGTTGCTTTCTAAAAAAAGCTAAAAACGTCTAACGAGATCCGTGTTTCTCTTCGCGAGGGACACGGATCTCTTTTTTTGATTTAATACCTGCCGTGCAGCTTCCTGTTAAC
Source organism: Acidobacteriota bacterium (assembly GCA_046732935.1). Classification (GTDB taxonomy): domain Bacteria; phylum Acidobacteriota; class Blastocatellia; order Pyrinomonadales; family Pyrinomonadaceae; genus PSRF01. The sequence continues at coordinate 103,264 of JBKPOC010000024.1, forward strand.
CCACCGGTATTGCCGATGCTGGCGAAGCGAGTCAGCGAGTTACCAACGGCGGGAGACTGGATTTTCGAACCGAAGTGGGATGGCTTTCGCGCGCTGATCTTTCGCGACGGGAACGAGATCCTGATTCAGAGCCGCGACGGCAAGCCGCTTGACCGTTACTTTCCTGAACTGCACTCACCTTTGCAGGCGCAACTGCCCAAACGATGTGTCCTCGACGGCGAGATCGTCATCGCGCAAAGCAGCGCGCTCGACTTTGACGCGTTGCAGCTTCGTCTTCATCCCGCGGCCTCGCGAGTGAAGTTGTTGTCGGAACAGATCCCGGCGTCTGTTGTATTTTTCGACCTGCTGGCTAATGGTGCGCGAGATTTGCGCGACCGGCCGTTTTCAGAGCGTCGGCGGGCGTTGGAGTCTGTGTTAGCGAAAGCGAAGCCGCCGATACATCTGACGCCGGCGACGACAGACTTCGCGACTGCATCCGATTGGTTTCGTCGATTTGAAGGCGCGGGACTTGACGGCGTCGTGGCCAAGCCGGTTTCCGGGACTTACGAGCCGAACAAGCGCGTCATGTTGAAGATCAAACATGAGCGCGATTGTGACTGTGTCGTCGCCGGCTTTCGCTGGCATAAGAAAGGGGACCGAACGGCTGTCGGATCGTTGCTGTTGGGATTGTTCGACGATCGTGGCACGTTGCAGCACGTTGGTGTGTGTGCGAGTTTCACGAATCAGAAGCGGGTGGAGTTGGTGGAGTTTCTCGCGCCCTACAGGAAGAACGCACTTGCGGAACATCCGTGGAAGGAATGGGCCATTCATGACTCACTGCCTGAACTTGCCACTCGCAAACCTGGCGCGCAAAGCCGTTGGAGTCAGGGCAAGGATCTTTCGTGGGAGCCGCTGCGCCCGGAGTTAGTAGTCGAGGTAGCTTACGATCACATGCAGGGCGATCGCTTTCGTCACACGGCCCAATTCCGGCGCTGGCGTCACGACAAACAACCCGCCGACTGCACCTTCGCCCAACTCGAAGTCGTCCCACCCCACGAACTCGAAACCATCTTCTCGCGCGACTGAAACCGATTACAGGTGTGCGTTGAGGCAAGGTCATGCCTTAAAGGATTAGGCAGCGGCGTTGGCCTGCGACTGGGTTCGATCGTACTTGGAGACCGGTAAAGAAGCAGCGGCGTCAACCTGCGACTGGGTTTGCTCGTACTTGGAGACCGGTAAAGAAGCAGCGGCGTCAACCTGCGACTGGGTTCGATCGTACTTGGAGACCGGTAAACAAGCAGCGGCGTCAACCTGCGACTGGGTTTGCTCGTACTTGGAGATCGGTAAACAAGCAGCGGCGTCAACCTGCGACTGGGTTCGATCGTACTTGGAGACCGGTAAAGAAGCAGCGGCGTCAACCTGCGACTGGGTTCGATCGTACTTGGAGACCGGTAAAGAAGCAGCGGCGTCCCTGCGACTAGGCTCTACGTTTTTAAGTAGCGAACCGGAGCAGCGGCTTCGCCGCCGGATGTGAGGCGGGGCTTTGCCCCGCCGTCCCGTGCGGTAAATTTTGGGGCTAAGCCCCTGGTGCGGGCTTTGCCCCTTTACTTCAATTTCAAAAGTAAGTAGTTTCCCCGCAGTAACACCTCACGCAAAGGAGCAGCCTCATGGCTCATCGATTTTTAATCTCACAAGATTCACCGGCACTCTACATCACCATCGTCACTAAAGATCGACTCCGCGTTTTCCAAACCGACGAAATGCGAGAGCTCTTGTGCGGCGCGATCGATGAAGCTCGCTCGTCCGGCGGGTTCCTACTGTTCGCATATGTGGTCATGTTGGACCACATGCATCTGCTCGCGGGTCGCTCCTCAACCACGTCCGACCTCCTTCGTTTCTTAAAGGGTATCACCGCGCGGCGCATCATCGACTATTTGAAATCGAACGACTATGCGCGTTCGCTCGCGAAACTCTGCCATCAACAGCGGGATCGTAATTTCAAATACTCTTTGTGGCAGACTGAGAAGAATGTTCTGCCGGTTTTCAGTCAAGCGATGTTTATGCAGAAGGTTAACTACATTCACCGCAACCCCGTCCGCGCCGGATTAGTTGAATGTGCAACTGACTACCGGTGGTCCAGTGCCAGAATCTGGCAGCAGCAGGCGGTCGAGAATGAACCGCTGATGGTTGATCGAGATCTTATTTATTGGAGGCGGAGTTAGGGCACAGCCCGAACCAGGGGCAAAGCCCCTCGGTGTTGAAGGCGGTGGCGGCGGGGCAAAGCCCCGCCTCACATCCGGCGGCGGAGCCGCTGCGTTGCGTACACATCTGAGCGGAAGATGCTGAATGCTGCGGAACTCATAACCATGGCACGGGGCTTCACCCTCGGCACAACGGTAGTCTCGGCCCACGCGACTCTTCGGCAACCGATAGTCTTCGGGCAACTGATAATCTTGGCGCAGGCGATAGTTTGCGCAACCGATGTCTTCGGGCAACTTATAGCGCAACCGAGAGCTTGGGCAACTTGTAGCTTCGGGCAACCGATAGTCTGGCGCAACCGAGAGCTTGGGCAACTTGTAGCTTCGGGCAACCGATAGTCTGGCGCAATCGATAGCTTGGGCAACTTGTAGCTTCGGGCAACCGATAGGCTTGGCGCACACGATAGTTTCGGCAACCGATAACTTCGGCAACGGATAGTCTTCGGGCAACCCACAGTCTTGGCACAATTGATCAGTCGGCCCATCGATCAGGCTGCGCGGAATTGGCAAGTTGGCAGATGAACATCAACCCCACGCAGCTACTGTAATCCCACGCACCCACTGTGGGGTACACCTCTTTGTCTCAGTTCAGCGTGCTTAGCCGGTTATACGGAACTAGGTACTGGCGGAGAGGTCTTGACGGCCCGGGGTGGTTCGAAGTGGAGATTCGGTGCTGCTACGACGTCGAGCGCTAGTCGCGCTGCGGCTTCGCCGCCGGATGTGAGGCGGGGCTCTGCCCCGCCGTAGCGTCCCCACACCCTGCGGGCTACGCCCGCCGACTGCGCCATTCGCGGGTGGGGTCGTCGTCGGGGTCGGGGGTGGATTGAGGGGGGCGAAGGTCCTCGGGGACGTTCCGCAGGTTTACTCGAATCCGCGTCCAGGTTGACGAACTGCCGCGCATTGAATCAACCAGCACATCCTCAACCTTAACAAACTTCGCGACCTTCCGATGTTTCTTCTTCCAACGTTCCAACCCTGCTAACGCCGCTTCTTTATCAGGCGAGTTAGCGACCACGATCAGCGGCATGCGAACGCGTTTGGGTTTCTTCGAAGCGGCGCTTTTTGACGAACCCGCACTTCGCGCACGCGACGGTGCGACACGCGTCGCCTCGCCCTCCATCTTCTGAAAGTGCGGCGGCCAGGGCGCGTCACCCAACCCTGACGCCTGATCCCGATCCGCCAGCTCGAGCAACTTCTCGAGCGATCCAGCCGCCCGATCCATCTCCGCGTGCGGATCGCCAATCTCAGCGAAACGTTTCGGCGCCGTCAGTATCGTGAAGTCCGCGGGATCGCACTCCATCACCTCGTCCCACTCGAGCGGCATCGACACGCGCGCATCCGGCAACGGACGCACTGAATACGCCGAACACGTCGTGCGATCCTTCGCATTCTGGTTGTAGTCGAGGAACACGCCATGCCGCTCCTCCTTCCACCACTTTGAACTGGCCAACGCCGGCACGCGCCGCTCAATCTCACGCGACAGCGCAACAGCCGCACGCCGCACATCACTGAACGTCCAACGCGGCTCAATACGTACGTTCACGTGCATCCCGCGCGACCCGCTCGTCTTGGGCCAACCACGCAATCCCATCTCTTCCAACAGCGCTTTCACTTCCATCGCGACACGCCGCACGTCCTCCCACCCAACACCAGGACCCGGATCGAGATCGACGCGCAATTCGTCAGGATGATCGAGATCTCCCGACCGAACCGGATGCGGATGCAACTCGATACAGCCGAGATTGACGATCCACGCGAGCCCGGCAGTGTCGTCAACCACGATCTCTTCAGCTTTGCGTCCCGACGGAAACGACAGTGTCACCGTCCGCAGCCACGACGGCCGATTCGACGGCGCACGCTTTTGATAGAACGCCTGGCCCTCAGCGCCATCGACAAATCGCTTGAGCACGATCGGACGATCTCGAATGCCTGCCAGTGCGCCCTCCGCAACCGACAAGTAATAACGAACGAGATCGATTTTTAAGACTTTCGTTTGCTTGGAAAAGTACGGCTTGTCCGGATGAGTGACGCGGATCTCACGCCCGTCGATCGACAACGTCTCCACTGTCTCTTCGTTCTTCACGACGAAAGCTTACAACGCCTTCGCCATCGTGATGAAGTGACATGGCTCGGTTGTCCGGATCTCCGCCGGCCACGGGAGCGTCCCAGTCTCGACGTAGCCGCGCCGCTGATAATACGGCGGGAGCTCAGTACGCAGATTGACGATTAAGATATCCATGAATCGCGCTCCCAGTTCGCGGCAGTAATCTTCACCGGCAGTCAGCAGCAGGGAACCGAGGCCAGCCTGCTGTTGTGAAGGATCGACCGAAAGCAGTCCGAGGTACGAACGTTCACTGCGAAGCTCGACGTAAACGCAGCCGCGGAGTACTCTGTCAGCCTCAGCAAGTAGAAACGTGCCAGTAGTGAACAGTCGTTCGACCTCTTCAAGAGTGATGCGATCCTCGTTGTAAAAGAATTTCTCCGCGATGCGGAAAGCGGAGTTAATGATTGCCATTATCTGTGTTGCATCAGAAGGCTCGGCCACCCGGACTCTAACAGGTTGGTTCATGGGATTAACAAGCACAGCTTAGAGACAAATATAAATGACGACAACCCTGGCAGTCGAAACACCCAAAGAACAAGCGCCGGAAGCACGTTCCGGTCTCGATCCATGGCGCATCGCGGAATTGCCCGTGCCGCCAACTCCGCGCGGACTCGGGTGGTTCAGCGCCATTGGACCAGGCGTAATCGCGCTCGGCATCTCGATCGGCAGCGGTGAGTTTCTGCTTGGTCCAGCAGCGTTCGTGAAGTACGGCTTGTCGCTGATGTGGGTCGTCGGCGTTGCCGCAGTGCTTCAGACGCTGCTGAACGTCGAGCTGATGCGCTACACGATCGCCACCGGCGAGCCGATCTTCACGGGGTTCATGCGCACGCGTCCGCACAAAACGTTCTGGGCCTGGTTCTACGCGATCCTATATTTCCTGCAAATGGGGTGGCCGGGTTGGGCCGGCGCGGCCGCGGGCGCCGTCTTCTTTCTCGCGTCGAAACGTCTTCCAGGCGCGGCGGAATCGGGAACCGTCTACGCCATCGGCGTCGGGCTTTTTCTCATGTGTGCGTTCATTCTCATGATCGGAAGACGCGTCGAACGGACACTCGAATACCTCAACTGGATCATGGTCTCGGTAATCATCGGCGGACTCGGCGTGCTCGCGTTGTTGTTCGTCCCCGCGCGCACGTGGGGCGTTGCACTGGTCGGCTTCTTTGCTTACGACGCGAACACCGGCGTCTTCCAGCTCCTTCCGCCCGGCGCGGATTTCTTTCTAATCGGTGCGTTCGCGGCGTTCTGTGGCGGAGGCGGCGTGGCGAACCTCACGCTGAGCAACTGGGCGCGCGACAAAGGCTACGGCATGAGCAGCACGATCGGCTTCATTCCCGCGGCCGTCGGCGGCAAGAAAGTCACGCTCGCACACTCCGGCAGCACCTTCAAACCAAACGCCGTTGCGCTTCAACGCTGGAAAGGTTGGTGGCGGATCGCGCGCGTGGATCAATGGGGCGTTTACTTCACGGGCGCGATCCTCGGCATGGCGCTGCCGGCGTTGCTTTACGTTACGTTCCTGCCCGGCGGCGTCGACATTCGCGGGCTCGGAGTCGCAGCGGCGTTGGCCCAGGCAGTCTCAACGCAGAAGGGCGCTTTCTTCGGTTTCACGATCGCGGTGCTTGGCGTCTGGCTCCTGTTCAAGACACAGCTCGACATCCTCGAAGGCATGACGCGCGCAATCACAGACATTCTCTGGACCGGCAGTTCGCGCATTCGCGCCTGGCGCGGCGGCGACGTGCGCGTGATCTACTACTCAGTGCTTGCCGCGATCACGATCTGGGGCATCATCGCGCTCAAACTAACGCAGCCGATCATCCTGCTTGCCGTCAGTGCAAACATGGCCGGGATCGTCTTCGTCATCAGCTCGCTGCACCTGCTTTACGTGAACACGCGCTTGCTGCCGGTAGAGCTGCGCCCGCCCATGTGGCGCAGGCTCGCACTCGTCGCACTGGCGGTTTTTTATGGGTTCTTCGTAACGATGTGGCTGTGGAGTCTGGTTGCCGCCGCATCATGAAGTGTGATGAAGCTCACACTTAGTTTTTATAGCTATCGGGGCAGTTGCATTTGTGAGCGAGGGCCGCTATAGTTTCGCCCAATTAGGATGGTTGGTGAATCCTCCATCCAAGTGGTTGTCGGGGTGAGGACGATGACCACATTAGATTAGGCGCGGCAGTCCAAAACTGCCGCGCCTTTTCGCAATCCGGTCAACCTCGGTAATCAGTGACAACATATATGCTCGTTAGACTCTTCACGGTCGGTTTGTTGCTTACAACTGCGTTTGCGCGCGTTTGGGCGCAGGAAACGAAGACGCCTTCGCAGGCGCAGACGTTCACCTCTGAAGGAATCTCGATCGAGTTCAGTGTTCAACCGGTTAGTTCCTCGTTTGCGATACCAGTCGCAGGCGAAGAGACGACGGTCCGTTTCAAGATTGCCGGCACAAACGGCAGCGTGCCGCTCAGCAATCTTCGTCCGGTGGCGTGGATCGATCAGCGCGCGTCAAAGCAACCTTCGAGCGCGCGCGAGTGTCGCGAAAAGGTGCAGTCGTTTTTGCAGTCGTCATTTACTAAACGTCCGACCGTAGACCTAAACGCCTACTACATCCTCGCGCTCAACAACGAGCCGAACATCTCTGTTATCGATCCGTTATCCGGTTTCGGCGGCAGCAAACTTTACACACTCATCGCGCTGAAAAGCCCCGGCGAAGACTGGGTCATGAGCAGCGACAACAAACGGATCTACGTCTCTATGCCGCTCGCGAATCAAGTCGCGGTTGTCGACGTCGCGGCGTGGAAAGTGAGCGCGAACGTCGACACCGGCGCGCGGCCAACTCGCGTCAGATTGCAGCATGACGGCAGGTACCTGTGGATCGGAAACGACAGCACGACTGTGGATTCCAGCGGCGTCACGGTGCTCGATACGGTCACGAACAGAGTCGTGGCCCAACTGAAAACCGGCGCCGGTCATCACGAAATCGTTCTGAACGACGACGACTCGTTCGCGTTCGTCACCAACAAGGACGCCGGGACGATTTCAATCATCGACGTGCGTAAGCTGGCAGTCGCGAAAGAGATCAGAGTCGGCGCACAGCCAGTGTCGATTGCTTTCTCGTCATTGGGCAAGACCGTCTACGTTGCAAACGAAGGTGACGGAACGATCGCCGCCATCGGCGGCTCGCGACTTGAAGTGCTCGCTCGCATTCCAGTCGAACCCGGGTTGCGTTCGGTGCGCATCTCACCAGACGGCCGTTATGGCTTCGCTCTCAATACCGCGAAAAACCAGGTCTATGTTTTCGACCTGTCGTCGAATCGCGTGGTCCACAAGATCCCGACGGGAGAAGCTGCCGATCAGATTACATTTAGCAGCCAGTTTGCGTATGTTCGATCGGCGGGCAGTGAATTCGTCTCAATGATCCGGCTGGCGGACCTCGCGAAGGAAGCCGCGGTCACAAAGTTTCCCGCCGGGCAGAAAGCGCCTGCGGAATCACGCGCGACTTCGATCGCCGATGCGATCGTGCTCGCTCCGGATGATGGCTCGGTGTTGGTAGCGAACCCCGCTGACAAGATGATCTATTACTACACCGAGGGCATGGCCGCGCCGATGGGAAGTTTTCAGAACTACAAACGCGATCCGCGCGCGTTGCTCGTCGTCGATAACAGTCTGCGCGAAAGGGAACGCGGTGTTTACACGAGCACCGTACGTCTCAACTCCGCCGGTCATTATGACGTCGCGTTCCTGCTCGACTCGCCGCGCGTCGTGAACTGTTTCGAGCTCACGATCGCCGAGAATCCCGCGCTGCCGAAGACGCTCGAAACTGCGATCAAGATCGATCCCGTCGTGAAGGAAGCGCTCGCACGAGTGGGCGAGCCGTTCAACATTCGTTTCCGCTTACTCGACAGTAAAACCGGAAACCCTAAACTGAATCTCGACGACGTGAGAGTGCTGGTGTTTCTCGCGCCCGGCATCTGGCAGCAACGCGACCTCGCGAAATCAGTCGGCGAAGGCGTTTACGAAACCAGTTTTGTGCCGCCGAATCCGGGTGTGTACTATGTTTTCGTCCAAAGTGCTTCGCTCGGACTGGATTTCAATCAAACAACTCCGCTGACTGTTCAAGCGGCTAAGTAACCTCCGATGACTAAATTCATATCATTCGTATTTCTGTTATTCGCTTTCGTCACTGCGCACGCGCAGGAAGCCGAATCACAGGCGAAGAAATACTTCACGGACGTTGTGCTCGTGAACCAGAACGGCGAGAAGATGCGACTCTACAGCGATCTGCTGCAAGGCAAGACCGTTATCATCGATTCGTTCTTTGCCACCTGCCAGGGAAGTTGTCTGCCGATGAACCGCAACCTGCAAAAGGTGCAGGAAGCGCTCGGCGATCGTATCGGGAAAGACGTGAACATCCTTTCGATCAGTGTCGACCCGACCGTCGATACGCCGCCGATGTTGAAAGCGTATGCCCAGAAGCTTAACGCGAAACCAGGCTGGTATTTTCTTACCGGCGATAAAGAGAACGTCGAGTTCGCGTTGAAGAAGCTGGGCCAGTTCGTCGACGACAAACAGGACCACCTCAACATCTTCATCATCGGCAACGATCGCACCGGACTATGGAAGAAAGCGTTCGGGCTCGCGAAAAGCGAGGACATCGTGAAAGTAGTCGAGAGCGTAGTCAACGACCAACCACCCGCTAAGCAATAATCTAATGCTCATGACAACGCGACTAAGGTTTCTGGCCGTGCTCGCGTGGTTAATCTTGCTCGGCGCGCTCACGTCTGCGGCGAATGCGCAGCAGCCGTTGACGCCGCAGGAGATTCGCGGCCAGCAGATTTACGTGCAGGGGACGAGTGCGTCCGGCAAAGACATACTCGCTTACGTCGGCGATTCATCGCTCGAAGTTCCCGGCAACGTGATGGCCTGCGCGAATTGCCACGGACTATCAGGGCAGGGAAAGACGGAAGGCGGAATCACTCCCTCGAACATCTCGTGGGAAGCGCTGACGAAACCTTACGGCGTCACGCACGACAGTGGACGCAAGCATCCGCCTTACACGGATCGCGGACTGGAGCTCGCGATCACGCGCGGGCTCGATCCCGGCGGCAACAAGCTGCTGAACACGATGCCTCGCTTTCAGATGTCGAAGGCGGATCTCGACGATCTGATCGTCTACATGAAGCGCCTGGGAAAGGATGTCGATCCCGGCGTCACCGAACAGAAGATCGTGATTGGGACGGCCCTGCCGAACAGTGGCGGACTTGCAGAACTCGGACAAGCCGTACGTGATGTAATCGCCGCGGTGTTTGCCGAAACCAACGCGCAAGGCGGCGTTTACAATCGTCAAATCGAACTGAAGTCCGTCGTATCCGAAGCGAAGACCGTCAACCGCGCAGACGTCGAACGTCTGATCAAAATGGAGAAAGTTTTCGCTTTAGCCGGCTTGGTGATGGCGGGCGCTGAAGGTGAGATCGTTCCTTTGCTGGCGGAGCAACAGGTGCCGCTGATCGGACCGATGACACTGGATCCGCGCGTCGGTTCACCGCTCAACCGGCAGGTTTTCTACATTCTGTCAGGAAACGCCGGACAGGCTCGCGCGCTGATAAGTTTCATCGCGGGCAAGCCTGACTCGAAGTCGTTAACCGTCGGCGTCGTTCACTCGCCTAATGAGCTCAATGCGAACATCATTCAGGCCATCAAAGACGAGACGCAAAAAGACAGACTGCCGGCGCCGCAGGTTTTCGAGTACTCTGCCGGAAGCTTCGCTGCGGCCGAGATGGTTGCGCGCTTGAGACAAGCGAAGATTTCGGCAATATTCTTTCTCGGTAGCTCGGCTGATCTACAGGTCTTGTTGACTGAAGCGGGAAAGGCCGACTGGTTTCCGCAGATCTTTCTGCAAAGCGGAAGCGCAGATACTGGACTGTTCGCCGCTCCCGCCGGTTTCGATGGAAAGATATTCTTCACGTTTCCGACAGCGCCCGGCGACGTCAAGGAAGAAGGGCTGAAAGAGTTTCGCGCGTTGGGTGAAAAGTATAAATTTCCGCAAAGGCACGTCGCGGCTCAGATCGCCGCGTACGGCGCCGCGAAGATCCTGATCGAGGGTCTGAAGCGAGCGGGCAAAGACCTGAGCCGCGAAAAACTGATTCAAGCACTGGAGGGTTTTTACGAGTATCAGACCGGTCTCCTGCCGCCGATAACCTACGGCCCAAATCGTCGCATCGGTGCAATGGGCGGGTATGTTGTGACGGTGGATTTGAAAGAGAAGCGTTTCGCACCGGTTAGTGAATGGGTTGGAATCAACTGAGGTTTCAGATGATCATCGTCGGATATCTAATCGCCTTACTTTTGTTAGCGCCGATCAATCAGGATCACGCGAAGGGTTGGCATGGGCTGGTCCCATTGCTGGCGACACGCCGAGATGTCGAGGGACTTCTGGGGACACCGCAAACGCCGGGCGGGTCGTCGTATCAGACGGATGAGGGCAATGTCTACGTCTATTATTCTGATGGACCGTGCGAAAAAGGATGGCCTTACGGTTGGAACGTCCAGAAGGACACGGTCGTCAGTATTACAGTCGTGCCTAAGGAAACTGTATATACCGAAAGCCTGAAACTTGATCTGAGCAAATATGTGAGAACTCACTATGGTCATCTAAGCGACGTCTTCAGGTATGCTAACAACGACGAAGGATTTGTCATCGAGATCGATGAATTCAGACGTACGGTAAGAATGTTTATCTATGTTCCAGCCTCATCAGATAGTAAGTTGCAGTGTCCTGATGCTGCGAATCAATTACCTGTCGGCCGGATCGAAGCTGATCCATTCTTTAGGTTCGACGTGTACGGTGATGCTCCTCTGAAGCACCAACAGGAGCGACTCGACGCCGTCGCCGCAGCAATGATCCGCTCGCCTGAAACCGAAGCTTACATCATTGCTTATGCCGGACTGGTGGCTCAATCAGGAGAAGCCGAGGTGCGCGCGACGTGTGCGAGAAATTATTTGATCAAGAAACATCGGATTAACGCCGAAAGGATTCACGCGATTGACGGCGGATATCGCGAGGAGCGCACAGTCGAAATTTATGTCGAGCAGAAGGATGGCGATGTGCCGCTGGCGGCGCCTTCCGTGCGACCCAGCAAAGTGAAGATTACGGAAAAGAGTCCCACCGATTGCCTTCTATTGAAGGAGATTGAGCACAAATGAAAGCCCACGCAATATGCTTCGCTCTTATTCTGATAATGGGTTCGCTCGTTTCTCACGAGGTATTCGCGCAAACGAAGACGGTTTATTCGTGTCCAATGCATCCGGAAGTGAAGTCGACTAAAAAGGGCCGGTGCCCGAAGTGTGGAATGGATTTGCGACCGACTAAGGTTGAGCCTCCGAAGGCAGAGCCAACGCCCGAACCGAAAAATGAGTCCTCGTTCAGCTCCTCGAAGATTCCCAACGCCCGTGTGCTAGACCAGAACGGCAAACAGCTCAACTTCTACACCGATCTGATCAAAGGCAAGACCGTCGCCATCAACTTCATCTTCACGACCTGCACGACCATCTGTCCACCACTGGAAGCGACGTTTCGCCGCGTCCAGCAGGAAGCACGCACGCGCAATATCGACGTGCAACTCATCTCCATCAGCGTCGATCCGACCGTCGACACTCCGCAACGCTTGCAGGACTTCGCCGCGAAGTTCAAAGCAGAACCAGGCTGGACGTTCGTGACGGGCGATAAAACCGAGATCGACGCGGTGCTTCAGGCGTTGGGCGCCGCCGTCGCCAACAAGAACGATCACACGCCGATGGTCTTGATCGGCAACGACGTCAACGATCGTTGGACGAGAACTTACGGACTATCCTCACCGACGACGATCATCAACGTGATCGAAGCTTCGTCGAAGAACTGACGATCGCGCGGCTCAAAAATCTACAAGTAATTTTCCTTGACAGAAAAGTATAAGGAAACTACGCTTCGTTGGTTTTTAACCTAGGGTCAGTCAGGTTCTTCTCACTCGCTGGTCACCGCACATCGACGCCAGCTTAAATTCATGTTCCCTCCCTCGACACGAGCCCGTGTTCACTTGATTCCGAAATCTATCTGTGTCCGCTATCAGTCGAACTGAAAAGGAGAATTTCATGCTCGGTTTGAGATCCCCCGCAAACGTTGTTGCCTCATTGACAATGCTTGGTATCAGTATGTTTGCTGTAATGACAGCGGCTCGTGCGCAAACGCCGACAGTCACAGCCGACAAGCCGGTCGTTGAAACGACTGTACCGATACCGGAATCTCCAGCGAAAACCAGCGCACCCGCAACCGAAGTAACTACTCCGGCAGAAACACCAACGGCTCCGGCGGCAAACACCGCGACCGCTCCGGCAAAACCGGCAGCGCAGCCACAAGCCTCACCATGTCCGGCAACGGCCCGTTTGATCTACGCCGACGTCGTCGCCATTCCAAAAGCCATCATGCTCAATCGCCTCGGTGCGACGATACCGAACGCATTCGTCTTCGCGCTCAAACGAGACACAGTCGGCACGGGAAGCAACGTTCAACTGCGCCCCGGCAAACGGCCGCGCCCGATCGTTCTGCGCGCCAACGTGGGCGATTGTCTTCAGGTTAGGTTCACGAACGCGATTCCGCCGTCTGCTTTCCAAAACTCCACGCCAAACTCACCCGCGGTCGGCACGCAGGAAGTTTCCTTACACATTCAAGGCATGGAGTGGGCGACCGGCAGCGGTGACGATGGCTCGTTCACCGGCAAGAACAGTTCGAGCCTGGCGAGTGCGACACCCGCACCGTCGCCGATGCCGCCACCGACGCAGCTCTACACACTGTTCGTCAGAAACGAAGGAACGTACCTGCTCTACTCGATGGGCGACAACGAAGCCGCGCCCTTAGGCCAGGTGAGCCGTGGACTGTTCGGCGCGTTGAACGTGCAGCCGCAAACGGCGGAGTGGTATCGCAGCCAGGTCACTCAAAAAGAACTCGCACTGGCTACGAAAAAGGACGGCAGCGGAAATCCAGTCAAGACTGCGGGCGGTCAGCCCGTGATCGACTACGAGGCCGTTTACCCTGCCGGTTCGACGTGGGATGACGGCACGCCCATTCCTGCCGACACGCCGATCCTGAAGATGCTCGATAAGAACAAGAACATCGTCTACACGGATCTCACCGCCATCATCACCGGTCCCAACGCAGGACGATTCGAAGGCACGACCGGACCGAACAATCCGGAGCCGCCCTGCAACGCGGCGAATAACGGAAGTGGCGCGGGCAATCCGCTGTTTTGCGCCAATCCGGCTGCGCCCGATCGCAAACAGCCGTATCGCGAAGTGACGATCATCTATCACGAGGTCGGACAAGTCGCCACGCAGGCGTTTCCCGTCTTCACCGATCCGCAGATGGCCAGCACAGTCAACGCCGGCTTCGACGGATTCGCCATCAACTTCGGCACGGGCGGCATCGGTGCGGAAGTTTATGCGAACCGCATTGGCGTTGGACCAATGGGCGGATGCGTCGACTGCAAGTTTGAAGAGTTTTTCCTGAGCGCGTGGACCGTGGGTGATCCGGCGATGCTGGTCGATCGTCCAGCTAATTCAAGCGTTCTGCCGCCGTTTGCGACGTTGCCGCCGTCGCCGCCGGTGCCTTCGACGACTCCGCCGCCGCCAGTGCTCTGCACCGCAGCGCAACTCGGCGACACAGGCGCGCCTCCGGATCCAAACTGCGCGAACGCACGACAGCCGCAACCCGGCGCCGTCAATGGGTTCCCGTACAAGCTCGCGCCGCTCGCAAAAGCAACGAAGGCGTACTATCCGGACGATCCGTCAAACGTCTATCACAGCTACATCAACGATCACATCAAGTTCAGGATTCATCACGGCGGCACTGTCGCGACGCACGTTCATCACCAGCACGCGCATCAGTGGCTGCAATCGCCGAACAGCGACGAGAGCGCTTACCTCGATAGCCAAATGATCAGCCCGGGCGCAAGCTACACGCTCGAGATGGCGTTCAACGGCAGCGGTAATCGCAACAAGGTTGTCGGCGACTCGATCTTCCACTGCCACTTCTATCCCCACTTCGCCGCCGGCATGTGGGCCATGTGGCGCACGCACGACACCTTCGAAGAAGGTTCCACGCTGGACGGGAACGGCATGCCCGTGAACGGAACGCGCGCGCTACCCGACGGCGAAATCAAGACCGGGACACCCACGCCCGCCGTCGTGCCGATGCCGACGTTGGCGATGGCGCCGATGCCGTCGTCCGTCTTCATCAGCAACGGCCAGATCGTCTACGGCACGCCGGCCGCGCCGGATCCGACGGGAGCGAGCGTGACCGTCAATCCCGGATTTCCTTTCTTCATTCCGGGAATCGCCGGCATGCGCGCGCCGCATCCGCCGTTTGATTTTGCGCCCGACGGCAGCGGCGGTTTCATGGATGGCGGTCTGCCGCGTCACGTAGTCACCGGCGGCACGATCGCTTACGAGAAGCACGATCAATTCGACTGGAGTAAAGACTTCGCTACCATCACGGCAAAGCAGCTTCCCGAAAGCGGAACTAACGTCGAGAAGGTCGCGATCAAGTTCTTCAGTCAACGCTGCTATCCGACGTTCTTCCCGAACGGCAACCCCGGTTCGTGTCCGTCGACGCCCGTTGGCCCACCAAACATGACGCAGAACACGCCGCCGACTGGTTTCGTCGTGAACGGTCTGCCGCTTGGCCCGCAACTCGGCGCGCCTTTCGCGGATCCGGGAGTGGACGACAACGGCAAAGCCATCAACGTCGATCCCGCCACCAACCAGCAACGAATCCGCCGCTACAAAGCCGCAGCGATTCAACTCAACGTCACGCTTAACAAGGCCAAATGGCACTACCCGCAGCAGCGCATTCTGACGCTGTGGAACGACGTCAAACCGACGTTCGCTTACACGCCCGGCGGTTCCGGACGTGCGCCTGAGCCACTCTTCTTCCGCGGAAACTCCGGCGACATCATCGAGTACTGGCACACCAACCTGGTTCCGAATTACTACCTCGTCGACGACTTCCAGGTGCGAACGCCGACCGACATTCTCGGCCAGCACATTCACCTCGTGAAGTTTGACGTGACTTCATCAGACGGCGCCGGCAACGGTTTCAACTACGAAGACGGCACGTTCAGTCCGGACGAAGTGCGCGAGATTCTTCACGCGATCACATCGCCCGGAGGTTCATGGACCGCCTGTCCCGGATGCTCCGCCGCGTCGTTGACGCCGAAACCACCGCCGGCTGAAATCTGTGCTGGCCCAAATCCACCGGGACAATGCGCCAACGCGTGGATGGGTGCGCAAACAACTGTGCAGCGCTGG
This sequence comes from Acidobacteriota bacterium, assembly GCA_046732935.1. GTDB lineage: Bacteria > Acidobacteriota > Blastocatellia > Pyrinomonadales > Pyrinomonadaceae > PSRF01. The sequence goes on from JBKPOC010000024.1 coordinate 118,927, forward strand.
TATCTCGATCCGGTCGTCAGCAGTCAGAACGTGGATCGCACCTTGCGGACAGTGTTCACGCACGACCACTTCGGTCCATCGACGCACCAGCAGGCAGGTCTTTACGCCGGGCTTGTCGTCGAGCCCAGGGATTCCGTTTGGAAGAATTCGGAAGACGGCAGTCCGATGGGTGGCGGTACAATCACCACGCCGCCAGTGCGTCCGGATGGTGGGCCGACGAGTTGGAAGGCCGACATCATCACCCGCGACGGCAACGCCGACCTCAGCTATCGCGAGTTTGTGCTCGAGTTTCAGGACTTGCAGCTTGCGTATGACGCGGCTTCAAAGACGTCTCCGAATCCTGCCAAGAACATCGGCTGGCGAGACCCGAGCCACGCGATCAACGCGACCGTGTTTCCGGAATTCAACGAAGTGAGACCACGGCTCGTGAGCACCGGAAACATCACGCCGATCACGGGCACGCAGTCCGTCAACTACTACAACGAGCCGCTTCCGTTTCGCGTAGGCGCATCGGGCGACTTGTCATACGCCTACGACAATGCCGCGGCGAAGATCGCGAATCCGAACTTTGAACCGGACCCGATAACGCCGCTGATGCGCGCGTACCAGGGCGACAACGTTCAGGTCCGCACGCTCGTCGGCGCGCACGTGTTTGCTCATCAGTTCAACCTGATGGGACCAACATGGTTCGCGGAAACGTCGTGGCAGAACTCCGGCTATCGCAGTAACCAGCCGATGGGACTTTCCGAACACTTTGAATTGCAGTTCAAGGTGCCGTCTTCGTCAGCGCCGCTGGCGGTGTCGAGTCCGGTTCGTAAATGTCCGGACGGAATGTCGAGCGTAAACTGCGTCGATTATCTCTACAGCCCGAGTCTCGACGAAAACGGACTGGCGCAGGGACTTTGGGGAATCTTCCGGTCATACGATCCGACAGCGACGGCGACGAAGTTGCAGCCGTTGCCGAACAACCCGGTCGGTGCGGGCGCTAACGTCACGTACTCGACTTGTCCCGCGGGAGCGCGGCCGCGCGTCTTCAACGTCACTGCCGTGACCTCGCAGAAAGCGCTTTCGAACCAGCCGCAAGCTGCGGGCCAGTTAGTCTTTAACAATCGTGGCCCACAGACAGGTTGGATCAGCACGCTCAACGGCATCATGTACGTGCGTACTGAAGACCTGAACGCGGACGGCACACTCAAGACCGGCGTGCCCATCGAACCGTTGATCTTGCGCGCCAATTCCGGCGACTGCATCGAGGTCAACCTGACGAACGCGATCGATCCTTCTTCGCGTATCTTCGGCAAGACGTTTAACTGGCCCTCGCCGTACAACGGGAAGTTCAACTCGAAAGCGTCGAAGTATGTGGGCCTGCATCCGCAGTTGCTCAGTTACGATGCGTTCAGGAGTTTCGGCCTGGACGTTGGTTGGAACCGGCAGAACGGCGGAACCGACCAGGTTGTTGGCTTCGGCAAGACCATCAAATATACCTGGTACGCGGGCAAGATCGATCGCGCCAGTGACGGCACGCTGAAGTACACGCCGGTGGAGTTTGGCTCGCTGAACTTGCTGGCGTCGGATCCGATGTTCCAACACCCGAATGGCATGTTCGGACAGATGATCATTGAACCGGCGGGATCGACTTGGCAGTGCGGCGAGGCTGGGAGTTTGCAGCCGTGCGATCCGGGCGCATCGCCGCCGCCGTCGTCGCGCGCGTCTGCGACTGTTACTGCGGGGAACACTTCGTTCCGGGAGTTTTCGGTGATGATCAGCGATGCATTGATTACGTCGTCGACGTCGAGCGCGATCAACTACCGCACCGAACCGAAGAGCCAGCGTTATTTGAACTCGGCGAAGGATTTCTCGTGTATGACGTCGAACCTGCTGGCCCAACCGGGATCCAGCCCGTCAGTGGCGATTGGCGAACCTCAGACGCCGATCTTCACGGCTGCGGTTGGCGACCAGGTACGGTTCCGCATGACGCACCCGATGGGCACGGGCGACTCGCAAGTCTTCACGGTCCATGGTCACAACTGGCAACGTAATCCTTACCAAAACAATTCCACGACCATTGCCACTAACAATCTTTCGCAATGGCTTGGTTCGCGCGATAACCACGGCTCGACCGATCACTTCGATCTCATGATCGACAAAGCCGGTGGCACGTTTGGCAGATCCGGCGACTATCTCTACACCGCTTATCTGCCAGATCAAGCCTTGCTTGGCGCGTGGGGCATATTCCGAGTTGGCATCCCGGGCACACCGGCACCGAATGCTGTTTGCGGGAATCAGCAGGCAGCGCCATCGGTGACTTCGCCTGCGCGAGCGCCAGCTACGGACCTGCGCCTGCGTTTCCGCCGTCAGCCGCTTAATCCGCCGGCAGGCAGACCATAGTCATGAGTCTGACGGGCGATAACAGAGATCTCACCTAAGGAGGAAAGAATCATGGCGGGCAAGAGTAAAGGCAAAGGCGGTGCAAATCCGGGTGGCCCAAGTCCCGGCGGGCCAAATCCGGGTGGCCCAAAAGGGCTGAAAGAAAAAGATAAAGGCGCCACCGACGGCAAAGACGGCAAGGATGGTAAAAGTGGAAAGAACGGAAAGAACGGTAAAGATAAGAAAGGCAAGAAGGACAAGAAGGGCAAAGGCGACCACTACTACGGCGACACCGTAGCTATCATTCTCAAACGAGATTGTGCCGAAGCTCTCTACGCCGCGCTCGTTGTCGCTCTGGGTACGCTGCCCACGCCGAAGAAGAAGAAAAAGAAAGACAAGAAGAAGGACAAGAAAGACAAAGGCAAACAGAAGCCTAAGGATAAAGGAAAGCCGAAGGACAAAGGCAAGCCCAAAGATAAAGGGAAGCCCAAGCCCAAGGATAAAGGCAAAGACAAGGGTAAGGACAAGGGCAAAGACAAGCCCAAGACTTAGCGAGCACCGGGCGACATAATCTTGATGAAATCCGTGTCATCTGTGTTCTCTAATGGAGGACACAGATTCACTATCGATCTCGTTGACGAATTCCTCGCTCATCGCACCTACCAACGCGCGTTTTGTCTAAAGCTCTTCGGGCTGGGAAAGGACCCGTCACTGTCGTGGGAAGTTCGCCGTCTGGCGACTCTCATGGCCGAACACCAGATTCTGAAGCTTCAGCCCGATCGGCTGGATGAGTTCGACGTGTTGTTGAGCGAGTTGCGGCTTAAACGGCCCGGATTGGAACAACCGCTCGTTGCGTCGGTGTTGAAGGAAGGTTATTCGACGACTGAGCTGCGCGGGTTCGTCGTCGAGTTGTTGCGACGGCTATCGCGTCTCGATCGTGTGCATTCTGCGGTTCTTCATTCGCGAGCGGGGTTGCCGGAGTTTGTTGAGCTAGCTCGGCGTGATTGCAAGCTGACGCTTGCTCGTTACCTGTTCACGCCCGACGACGTCATGCGCGAACTCGTTCGTCACTTGAGAGTGACGGATGGCGTTCGCGACGTCGATGTTGCGCAGCCGCGTTATCTCGACGCCGAGATCAAACACAACCTCGCAATGCTGCCCGAGTACGAAGCCGGCATCCTGCAACGGCTTTGCGCCGGGTCGAAAGTCTACTGGGTTGCGGATCACACGAGTCAGGCGATCAATTCGCTCGTCGAGTATCCGCTGTCGACCGTTGTGCTGGTGATCAAGCCGCCGGGCAGCGACCTCGAGTTTGAGTTGAAACGCGCGGGTCGAAAGGGTGCGAACGCGCTCAGCGTTGTTTTTAATCGGAACGGGAACAGAGTGCCGGCGTCGCACCGGCTTGATGGCGGCAGCATGCAGTGGTTGCTGCGATACGAAGCGCGTAGTGGATCGAAGTTGAGTTCGATCTACCGGATTGTCCATCGCGTCGACGCGCCGATGCCGGGATACATTTTGCGCAATACGGTGTTTGCGATTCCGACGCGTAACGGGGGCGCACCCTCGTTTCGCTATTTCACCGAGCCGCGGGTGTTTGGACAGGGACGTTTCCGCGAGATGCGTTCGGCGATGGCGGCCGCGGTGAAGGTGTTTCAGGATGATGAAGGCGAGAACTTGCCGGCGTTTGCCGGCGACATGGCGATGACGGCTGAGTTTCTAAGCCATGTGGCGCCTGCGCAGGCGATTCTGACGGGGACGAGTTCGTTTCGTATCGACAAGTTGTCGACGTATCTGTCGAGTGAAGGGGCTGAGAAGTATTTCAGACAGTATCAGGGCGTGGAGTACACGGCGGATGATGCGCGGCGGTTTGCGGATGAATTGTTGGACGAGGTGTTAGGTGTTTACGTTCCGCCTTCTTGTGCTTTTAAGAGTTATGGAGATTACATCGACGCGGCGTTTGCGGTGGCGGTGAATCGCGCGCGGGCGAATGAGATCTTTGTTTCGTTAGTGCGGCAGATCGCGACGTTGTGGGGGACGCTGCTGGGTATTCGCGGGCAGTCGCGTGGTGAGTCGTTTGTCGGGCGGAATGTTGGGTTGCGCAGCGTTTGGGTTGGTGGAGAGTGGAAAGTGAAGTTGATCTTCATGGACCACGACGCGTTGACGCTGCCGGATTTGGAGATTGGTCACTTCTTCGCGCAAAACGCGTTTCCGGGGATGTTGCTCGACGAGCGTCACATTTGGGGGCGCGCTAATCCCGCGCTGTTCCCAACGAGCTTGTTTGGATACTTGCTTGGTATCTACCGGATCAGTTCGGTGTTGGAATCCGAGGCGCAAGGCATCGCGGAAAACGAATTGGTGTCTGCTTACAAGAAAACACAGCACGCCGTCTTGACCGATCGCAAACTGCGCGCCTTTTTCAGCGACGAGTTCGTGGATCGACTGCTTGACTGGGACACATTCGTCGCGGGGTACCTGAAGCGCGAGAACGGCTGGAAGACACGAATGAAAAGAATGTTCAAGGACAAAGAATACGAATCGGACGCGTTCGAATACTATTTCGAAGCCGTCGAAAAATACCGCGGCTTCATCGACCGGAATTCGTTTCTTTACTTGCAATGATGTCATTGCCCGTTGAGCTATTGAACCGCTACGAACGCGACGGGGTTGTGTTTCCTATCCCGGTACTTTCCCACGAGGAGGTCGCGGAGTTTCGGGGGGCGCTCGAGGGGGTTGTAGAGGATGGGCAGAGGCGGGCGGATAATCTTCATCTCCAGTTTCCGTGGGCGTACACGCTTGCCAGTCATGAGGCGGTGTTGGATGCGGTGGAGAGTATTCTCGGGCCGGAGATTTTGATCGATGGGAACCTGGTTTTTTATAAGCCGCCGCACGATGCGAGTTATGCGTCGTGGCATCAGGACAGTGTTTATTCGGGATGGCACCTGACTCCGTCGGTTTCCGCGTGGATTGCGCTGACGGTGAGTGAACGCGCGAATGGTTGTATGAGGGTCGTGCCTGGTTCGCATAAGCAGGGACTGCTGGAGCATGACAACGTCCAGGATCCCAACCTGCTGAACAGGCGTGGCGAACGTTTGCGAATGGACGTGGACGAATCGCAGGCGATCGATGTTGTTTTAAAGCCGGGCGAGATGTCGCTGCATCATTCGAACATCATTCACGGTTCGAACGCGAATACGTCTGATGGTCCACGCATCGGATTTATCGTTCGCTTTGTTACGAACTTGAGCACTAACCGAGATCGAGTAGTGGTGAGAGTACGGGGCAACGCCGATTGCAGTCATCTTCGTTTGGTGGACAATCTGAGTGCATGATTCGGAGACTGAAAGATTCTGTTCGGCGGCCGCTGCGTTAGAAAGTGGCATCGAGAGTTCTTTGAATATGGATTGTTACTGATATCAATGCCGCGAGTAATGCGGGTGGCACGTAAATGGTCCGATTGTTCGGGCGTGAGAGCGATGATTCTCGAGAAGCCTGTAGCTGCGCCGTAGGTTTCGCACATCAGCAGGTTAGCCCTGATGTCCATGGCCTCGAGATACAAATCGTCACAGAATACGAAGAATTCCTTCGTCGGATCCGCCGCACCAATCGAAGCCAGCGGCGCGAAATACTCGCGATAGTAGTCCACGAGAGGAGACGTTTCACTGATGATGATGGCCGTCTGGCTCAACAGTTCATCGACGTGGCTGCCGAACAGCACGAGCGACTTTTCGAGATACCAGTGATTCTCCAGTCGACCCTGAACGTCGGAGTATTCGGATTCGACCCAGACGAGGTTCGGCATGAAGCAGTAGCAGTTGAAACGTTCCTGCAAACGATAACTATTCATGTCGAGCACGTGTTCGGCCCGGCTGTTCAAATCGATGAACTCGTCGAAAACAGTCTTTCGGATGGCATAGGCGAACGTGGAATTAGCTTTGGTAATGCGGACGACGTGCTCGTTGACTTTGATCGGCTCAGCTTTGTGGAGCGCGCCAAAGTACAGCATGTCCCAATCCGACGGTAGTTTTTCCACGAGGGTTGAAAATTTTTCTTTGAACTGCGGATCGAACACCGCATCGTCTTCGAAGATCAGCACGCTGGCTGCGCCTGCGTCGCGCGCCGCGCGCACTACTTGCACGTGACTGAGCAGACAGCCATACGCGCCGCGGGTGTGAAGCCAGTTCAGAGGCAGCACGACTGTACTTCCATCGACCGCGGAGAAGCGCTGCACGTCATGAATATTTTGCTCCGCGAAGGCGCGCTGCATTCGCTGCCAACGCTCCGGCCGCCGATCAAGATTGATGCACGCTTTTAGTGGAAACACGGATTATAAAAGGATTATGGCCTCCGTTCTTACTCACGCACAACTGGATAATTACGAGGAGTTAGGTTTCGTTCATTCGATCCCGATTCTCTCGGCTGATGAAGTGCGTCGTTTTCGCGCAGCGGTCGAGCAGACTTGCGACGCGCTCGGCGGCAGTGTGACGCGGCTCGATGGTCCGCATCTCTATTTTCGCTGGGCGTGGGATCTGGCCACTCACCCGCGCGTCCTCGACTGTATGGAACAACTGATTGGCCCAAACATTCTCCTCAAGTCGACGCGTCTGTTTTATAAGTTCGGCCAAAGTGCATCGTTCGTCGGTTGGCACCAGGACGGCATCACGGAAAGAGTGGACCAGGCATACGTGCCGGCCATCTGGCTCGGACTGACTGAAGCGACTGCCGAGAATGGCTGCCTGCGCGTTGTGCCGCGTTCGCACCGACTCGGGCTCGTGCCGCACGCCGATCGTCCGGACCCGCACAACCTGACGACACAAGGGTTAACGGCGCAAGTTAATATCGACGCGCCGCACGACGTCGTGATGCGCGAGGGTGAGATGAGCCTGCATCATCCGCTGATATTGCATGCGTCGAACCCGAACGAATCGGCTGAGTCGCGCATCGGTTTTTCCGCGACGTACTCGACCCCGGCGCTGACGGAAAGCAGGACGGCCGTGGCGTGGGTGCGCGGTGATGGACCAAAAGATTGTTTCAAGATCGTCGAGCGGCCGGCCGAGCGTTCGATCGACGAAGCCATCGCGGCTTATCGCGCCGGCAATCACCAGATGTTGTTCGCATGTTGACCGTAGTTATTCCAACCTGGAACCGGGCGCACCTTGTTTGCGATGCGATCGACAGTGCGCTGAATCAGGGAGACGTCGAAGTAATTGTTGTCGATGATGCATCGAGCGACAATACGACAGAAGTCGTGACAAGAATTTATGGGGATCAGGTTCGGTTGTTACGGTTGAAGGAGCGTTCGGGCGCGGGCGCGGCGCGCAATGCAGGGGCGGCGGTCGCGGGCGGAGAGTTCGTCGCCTTTCTCGATTCGGACGACGTTTGGCTTCCGGGAAAGCTCGATGCGGAGTTGAAAGTTTTCGAGCAGTTTCCGGATGCTGACGCAGTTTTCTCAGACAGTCAGGTTGACGGTTCGAGCCGTTTCGCGCAGAACGGATTGCTGGACGCGATTGGCGGCGAGGTCCGTTGGGCCGCTGAATGCGACTGGCTATGGACCAACAGCACGAAGACGGTGCACACGTGTTGCGTGACAGTGCGCCGCGAAGCCTTGGCGCGGCTTGGCTCGAAGCTTTTCGCCGAAGATCTCGACTGTTGTGAGGATTGGGAATTTCAGATGCGGGTCTGTCATCTGTGCCGCGTCATCGTGCTGCCGAAAGTCCTGGCCCATGTGCGGCGCTTCGACGACGATTCGCGGAACGGGCGCGGCATACCAGGACGCAAACAGACCGCTCAGCAGGAGCAAATGCTGTTGCGAGACCGGCTAGCTGTTATGAGACGAGCGACGTGGTTGAGAGATCTGGAAGGCCCATTGGCTGCTGAACTGCAACGATTTCAGCTCGAAACGGAAAACAAGTTACACGGATGAACGTCGAGGAAGTGCACATCTGGCGAGGGACGGTCGAGCAACAGGCGCTTCGCTCGCAGTTTGTGAAGACGTCGCAGTTCGCGTATTTCGATGAGCAATTGGATCACCCGGATTGGAGCAAGTTAATTCTCGACTTTGGCGGTAATCGAGGAAACATTCTTCAAGATCCGCGTTGCCGGATAGATCCTCGAAAATATTACTGCCTTGATGTGATTAAAGAAGCGATCGACGAAGGCCGTTTGACGTTTCCCGATGCGCACTGGTTCCACTACGATCGATACAATTGCTCATTCAACCCGGCCGGCGTGCGCGATCTTCCGATTCCGGATCTCGGATGTGAATTCGATCTGATTCTTGCTTACTCCGTGTTCACGCATACGACGCTCGAAGAGATGAAAGACCTCGTTGCGCAATTGGAGCAGCGTCTGGCGGCCGGCGGTACGATGGCGTTCACGTTCATCGATCCGCATTGGAACGACAATCTCAAATGGCGTCTCGAGCGCACGAATTCGGAAACGGAAAATGTACCGAATGGTGCACGTTGGTATGCCCTGGTAGGCCCAGAACTGTTCGTCGAGAACAACGGCCGCTGGTCCGGCGAGACCGATGCGTGTCTGACTTACCACGTCTTCTACACGGAAGAGTTTTTGCGCGAACAGTTTCCGCGGGCAATCGTCAAGCCGCCAGTCAACGGCGAGATGCAGCACTGCTGTATCATTCGAAAGTGATGCCTCTTCCAGACAGCGCGAGGGTGAACGTCAGCGAAGCGCTTGCGCGCGATCTGCAGGACGCTGCCCGGCGTTTGCCGAATTACGACAACCGCGAGTTTTATTCGACGTCGCTGCAAGCATCAGTGCTTGAAAACATCCGTGCCGCTGCGCCCGAAGCGTTCGATTCACTCGTTGACGAGATCAGACAGGGCATTGCACGTTGGCCCTATTGTGCGTTAGTCCAGGGACTCACCTTCGACGAAGGCAACAAGGTGTTCGTCGCGATCAATCGCGCTTTCGGCGAACTCGTGGCCCGTCCTTACGAAAAGCCGCGGGCCCAACTCGTCCACTACATTCAACCCGCCACTGACTTATTGTCTGCTCGCGGCGGTCACGAGAGCGAACGACTGCACACGGATACGGCTGATTGGGAGCCGCCGGTCGAGTTGATCTCGATGGTGTGTGTGCGCGCAGACCCTGACGGCGGCGGGCGATCGCGTATTCTCGACGTCGATACGATCCGCAGCGAAGTTAACGAACGTCTCGGAACTTCGACGCTCGAACTGCTCGAATCTGAAGCAGTGCCGTGGCAGTTGGCAAACTACTGTGGCGGCGGCGTTAGATGGCGGACAGTGTTGACGGAATCGAGCGTCTGCTGGCGTCGTTACACGATCGATCTCGGGATAGAATCGACGGGATCAAAGCTCTCCGATGAGATGCTGCAATCGTTGGAATACTTCGAGAATATGATCTCGACAACGCCAAAAACACTCGACTTCCTGATGCGTGAAGGCGAGCTGCTGTTTTCCGATAACCGGCGCACGATTCACGCCCGCACGCCCATCGCCGCCGGTACAGCGTCCCATCGTTTGATGATTCGCAGTTGGATTAGAACCCTATGAACTTTGCTCAAATCTGTGATCGCGTAGACGCGCAGGTCGGGACGATTGATCCGGCCGCGCTCATCGGCACGTGGATCAATTCAAATCTCGACACCAATAGCATCGCCCGCATCAAGATCTCCGACGCGAACGGAAAGGTTCAACTCCAGGTGTTCGCCCTCGGACCGGAAGGCGTGATCGACTGGGGCGTCGCCGAGGCACAGGTCTTCGCTGCCGGACCGGCGTCTCACAAGGGCGCGGGTTTCACTTGCCGCTACGACTTCGGCTTCGCTGAAACGCGGATGCAGGCGATGATCATGAAGGGCCTCCTCGTCTTGGCGCAGTTTCACCTCTTCAAAGACGACCGCGGGCGCGCCGACTATTTCCTGCGCGAGTACTTCGCCGTCGAACACGATCGCTTTTAAATCGAAACCATGACTCTCGATTTCAAACAGAACAGCCACCTAGATCCGGGATTGTCGGAGCCAGTCCTGCCGAGTCTCGAAAAGCTTTTTGGACGTTGGTTGAATACCAACCGCGAGACGCGTGGCATTGCGGAATGCACCATCGCGCGCGATGGCGATCAGATCAAACTGAGCGTCATCGGCGTGGGAGACCAGGGACCGATCGCCTGGCCGGTGGAGACGGCGCGTCCGTTGGCAAATCTCGAAGAGGAAGCAGGACAGCGCACTGGCGCGTTGTTGGCGACATTCGAATTCGGTTTCATGCGCGCCGAGACGCACGTCAGGATCAACAAGGGCGTGCTCGTGATCGTGCTCTTCGCGACGTTCCTCGACGACAGCGGCCGGTCCAACTATCTCAATCGAGAATTCTTCTATCGTGGTTAATGGCATTTCTCTCGCGCAAGACGGGCCAATTTACTTATTTCGCATTGCAGTTGGGCGAACGCGACTGGCGCGGAAAATACGTTCTCGACTTCGGCGGAAACGTCGGCAACATGTTGCGCGATCCTAATTCGACGATCGATCACGAACGTTACTGGTGCATCGACGTCGTGAAGGAGTCGATTGAAAGCGGAAGAGAAACGTTCCCGAACGCGCACTGGGTCCACTACGATCGCTATTGCTTCTTTTTCAATCCGCTCGGCGAGCCGCGACTGAAGCTGCCCGAAGAAGTTCCTCAGTCGTTCGACTACATCGTCGCTTATTCGGTGTTCACGAATACGTCGCAGACGGATATGCTCGATCTCGTCGGTCAACTGAAAGAGCGGCTGAGCGAGCGCGGAGCTTTGGCGTTTACGTTCATCGATCCGCATCACCGTTCGTGGCCGGATCGATACGAAGGCAACAACCTGCGCTGGCGGCTCGAGCGCGAGATATTTCTCGAGCAGGAGAAGGGAAACACGTTGGACATCGACGTCTCGCGGTTGTGCGAACGAGCGCGCGATGTCCCCTGGTTCGTGCTGGTGAATGGCGAAGATCTTTATCTTGAAACTGAAGACACGAAAATCTATGAGCCGGAGCGGCAGAGGACTTATCATGCGTTCTACTCAGTTGATTACATGAAGTCGTTGTTTCCTCAGGCGACGATTCTGCCGCCCGCAAACGACGAGATGCAGCACTGCTGCGTGATCAGAAAGGTTTAGCCATCCGCGTGGAGTTCGTGCGACTCACGTCAGAACAGCAGCAAGCCTTCGCGGACGACGGCTTCCTCGTCGTGCGCAACGCGCTCGATGCCGCCACTGTTGCGAGGCTCCTCGAAGAATCGGACCGGCTCGCCGCACCGTTTCTGCGCAAACCGGAGATCGCGGGCAAACCGGAATACAACCATCTCGACTTGCGCCGCGGCCTGCTGAAAGAGAAAGCGTTGCTGGCGTTGGTTTCCAACTCGACGACCGTTCCTCTCGTGGTCCAGTTGCTGAGCACGAACATTCACCTGCACTCGACGACCATCATTTACAAGCGCCCGGAGAACGCGGGCGATCCGCCGTTCCGCCGCGGCTGGCATCGCGACATCCGCATTCCGAAAGATCTCGGTCACGAACAATTACCGCTGGTCGGCATCAAAGTCTGCTACTGCCTGACAGACTTTCAACAACCGAATTGCGGTATGACGTTGATGGCCCGCGGGTCGCATCGTCTTACCGGCCCTCTTAACATTCCGAAAGGCGACGTCGATCCGATCGACGTCGAGGTCTGCGATCTGGAGCTCGAGGCCGGCGACGCGCTGTTCTTCGAGAACCGCATCTATCACACCGCGGCGCCGAATCGCAGCGACCGCGTTTCGAAAGTCGCGATCTACGGTTATGCATATCGCTGGATGAAACCCGAGGTCTATCTCGAGAATCCTGACGAGCAACAACTACTCACGGTCGATCCGATCACGCGCCAACTGCTCGGCGGTTATCGCGACGTCGACACCGCGCCGTGGGCGCTCGATGGTTGGGCCAAACAGCACGGCATCGCGCGCACTACTGTGCCGTGGACGGTGGAGATTTAACTGGAACGAGGGGCAAGATGTCGCTGCATGATGACAACCGGCTGAGTGACGGCGCTAAACGCCTCTTCGCGAACGCCCGCTCCTTCTCGTGGAACCTCGTCTCCACGCGGCTAACGCAGTTCCCGTACTTCGACGAGCTGCTCGGCCGGCCAGAATGGAAGGGTCGCAAGATCCTCGACTTCGGTGGGAACGTCGGCACGTTTCTCGCCAGCGCGAGCGACAACGTGAACCATGAAGACTACTGGTGCATCGACATTAATCGCGCCGTCGTCGAGCAGGGAAGGCAGACGTATCCACGCGCGCACTTCGTGCATTTCAATCGCTACAGCCCGCAATACAATCCCCACGGCGTTCGCGGTCTTGCCATTCCGGATTGCGGCGTGAAATTCGACGTCATTCTCGCGTTTTCGGTTTTTACTCACGTGGACAGGAAGGAGATGGTCGACTCAGTGGGCGCTTTGCGCCGGATGCTCGCGCCTGATGGTGTGTTGGCGTTTACGTTTTTCGAACCGAGGTTTGATCGCTCGCTGTCCGATCCGAGATTACCGCGCGGGTCGACGGTGCTCAAGAACCTTGGGCCACGCGGTCAGCTCGAAATGGTGAAGCGCGCACGGTGGATCATCGTGATTGACGACACGTTGTACGTGGAACCGGACGACGCTCTGTATCATCAAACGCGCGCCGGAAAACCGCACGAGTCGTATTGCTCGTTCTTCACCGCGGATTTTATGCGAACGCTTTTTCCGGGCGCGCTGATTCGAGAACCCGTCTGCCGCGAATGGCAGCACTGCTGCATCATCAAGAACCAATGAGTTTGCGCTTTCACTGGATGTTGCCGAAAGGCGGCGAGGTCTCTATGAACGGACGACAGACGCCGCGCGAAGCGGCGCGTTATCGCATCGAGTCGATGCAGAGCACGTCGCCGGCGCCGCGTCCGGACATGCCGGGTTGGATCCGCTTCGCACGCCAGGCCGAAGCAGCGGGAATCGAGTCGGTGCTCATCTCGTTCAGTCGTTACGAGCCGGATCCGTTTGTGGTCGCGTGCGCGTTGGGCCAGGCGGTGAACAAACTCAAGTTCATTATCGCGTATCGGTCGGGGCTGATGCAGCCGGCGACGTTCGTGCAGCAGATGAACACGGTTTCCGCGCTGGTCCAGGGGCGAGTGGCTTTCAACATCGTCGCCGGCAGTTCCAGTGAGGAGCAACATGGTTATGGCGACTTCCTTTCGCACGATGAGCGTTACGCGCGAGCGGAGGAGTTTCTTGCCGTTTGCAACGCGTTCTGGCGCGCGGATGGCGAGGTCGATTTCGCAGGCAAACACTATCGCGTCGAGCAGGGACGGATTGCGACGCCCTTCGTCTCGCTGAACGGAAAAGGGCCGGAGATCTACGTTTCGGGGCATTCGGAACCGTCGGAAGAGCTTGCCTATTCGCAAGGTTCGTGCTGGCTGCGTGTCGCTGACGATCCGGCGAAGCTCGCGCCTGTTGTCGCGCGTGCTCGTGCTCGCGGCGTCGGAGTTTGCCTGCGGTTGTGTCTGCTGTGCCGGTCGACGCGTGAAGAGGCGATCGCGGTCGCCGAGAGCCTGTTGCCGCAAGACAAGAAAGAAAGCACGACCACTCTGAAAGATGATTCGCAGATGTATCAGGAAGGCGGGCGAACGCGTTCCGACTCGCACTGGTTGAATCGTTCGCTGTGGACGGGTCTCGTGCCGCATTACGGTCCAGTGTGGACGACGTTGCTCGGATCGCCGCACGAAATTGCCGAGGCGTTGCTGGAATACGAAAGGATCGGCGTGACGGAGTTCATCATTTCGGGTTGGCCCGAAGTCGATACGGTGAACGTGTTTGGGCGTGAAGTGTTGCCGCTGGTGAGAGGACGATGAATCTCAGGTTTCACTGGATGCTTCCGAAAGGCGGCGAGGTCGGCATGAAGACCGCGCAGGAGACTTCGCGCGTGGCGACCACGAAGACCGGTTCGGCGGCGGCGTTGCCAGACATGGAAGGCTGGGTGCGTTTCGCTCGTTGCGCCGAGGAGGCAGGCATCGAGTCGGTGTTGCTGTCGTTCAGTCGCTACGAGCCGGATACGATCTTCGTCGCCTGCGCGGTGGGCCAGGTGGCGAAGAAGCTGAAGTTTATCGTCGCTTACCGCTTAGGTTTGATGCAGCCGGCAACGTTCGTCCAACAGATCAACACGTTGTCAGGCGTGATTGGCGGGCGCGTGAGTTTGAACATCGTTGCCGGCAGTTCGATGGCCGAACAGCGCGGGTATGGCGACTTTCTCGAACACGACGAGCGGTACGCGCGAGCGGAAGAGTTTCTGAGTGTTTGCCGATCGTTCTGGGCCAATAATGGCGAGGTGAATTTCAGCGGCAAGTACTGCCGCGTCGAACACGGGAAGATCTACACGCCTTTTGTTGCGCCGGATCGCGAGTCGCCGGAGATTTACGTATCGGGCCATTCGGAGCAGGCACAGCATCTCGCGCTGACGCAAGGATCTTGTTACCTGCGTCTGATCGACACTCCCGACAGACTCGCTCCGGTGGTGAAGCGTTTTCGCGAAAATGGCGTCGAGGTTTGTCTGCGGCTTTGTGTTATTTGCCGGCCGACGCATGATGAGGCCGGGCGCGCGGCGGAGGCGTTATTGCCGCCGGAGGAAATTGGCAGGCAGGAGCGTCGGATACTTTCCACGAGTGACTCGAAGACGCTTAAGGACGCGCTGGCCGCGGCGGATAACGTTGGCTGGATGAATCGAAATTTGTGGGCCGGGCTGGTGCCGTACTACGGTTCGTCGGCGATCACGCTGGTCGGCACGCCGCAGGATCTGGCGGAAGCTTTTCTCGAGTACAAAAAGATTGGGGTCACGCAGTTCATTATCGCCGGCTGGCCCAAGCTCGACGAGATGATGATCTTCGGGCGCGAAGTCATTCCGTTGGTGCGTCAGTATGAATAGTCCGTTCGAACATTTCGTGGAACGGTTGTGCAGCGCGAGAGTCGAGCGCGATCCGTTTCCGCACTATTTCGTCGAGCAGGTGTTCCCGGAGGACTACTATCGCGAGTTGTTGCGTAATCTACCGTCGAACGAGATCTACGAAAATCTTTATGAAGTGACGGATCTCAAACTGGATCATTTTCGGCATCGAGATCAACGCGACATGAACCACGGATGGACGGCTCAGCTTCCATCTGAGATTCGATCGTTTTGGGATTCGTTCGATCAGTGGTTTTTGAGCGAAGAGCTGGCGGAAACTGTTATGAGATCGTTTGGCTGTGAATCGTGGCCGGCGCTGTCAGTGGAGTCGCAGTTTATTCGTCACCGAGCGGGTTACTTTCTGGGGCCGCACTCCGATTTGTACACCAAGCTCGTCGTGTTACTGATTTATCTGGCACCTGATGATCGAGCCGAGCACCTCGGCACCTCGCTCTATCGTCCGAAACAAGCCGGCTTCAGTTGTCCTAACAGCAAGCACTACGCGTTCGACGATTTCATTCGCGTGAAGACGCTGCCGTACCTCCCGAATTCGCTGCTCGCCTTTGTGCGATCGGACGTCTCGTTTCACGGACTGGAACCGCTTTCGACTGCCGGGCGCGACGTTATTCAGTACGTGATACATGACAAAGCGAAACGCGAATCGCAGCTTGCGGCCCGGCTACGCGTAGCGCGGGAGGCGAATACATGAGACGCATCATGTTCGTCTGTCGCGCTCTTACGGGCGAAGCATTGCGCGCTGCAAAAGCGATCGAGCAACTCGAAGACGTCACATTGATTACGACCTGTGTAGATGATGCTCAACAGTTGATCGCCGCCGCAAAGACCCATGAAGTAGACAAAATCGTCACCGCACAAGAAACGTTACTGGCGGTCGTCGCCGAAGCAAATGAAGCCTTAGGCCTCGATGCCATGAGCTCGGAGGTCGTCAGCCGCACGCTTGATAAGGCGAAACTACAATCAACTTTGGAGCGCGCCGGTATCAAGACGCCGCGTGCTGAAGTGATAACGAGTGTAGAGGATAATGACATCGGCTTTCCGATTGTAATCAAACCTCTCAACGGCAGCGGCGCGATCACGACCTTCCGCATCACAACCGCCGAAGAACTCGCGTCGGTTCTGAAACTGATCGACGCGCCTGTCATCGCACAGGCCTACGTCCGTGGCCAGGAACTCTGCTTCGACACTGTAACCATCGCCGACGAACCTCAGTGTTATTCAGTTTGCTGCTACGACCCGCCGATCATCGAAGCGCTCGAAAACCCTCAAAAACAATGGCGGTGCGTGATGCCGCGCGATTTGGAACCTTACGCTGACTTCATCCGCGAAGGAATAGCTGCTGTCCGCGCGTTGAAAGTCGGAAACGCGATCACACATATGGAAGGTTTCATAGACGCCGGCTTCATCGACGCGACGCTCCGACCAGCCGGCGCGCGCATCGGCCCGATGTTTGGTTACGCCTTCGACGTCGATCCTTATCGATTGTGGGCCAGAGTGATGGTCGACGGCGCCTTTGACGGACCACTGGAACGCAAGTACGCCGTGGGAACAATCTTCCTACGCGGCCAGGGCTCCGGATTCGTGGAATTCGTCGATGGTATCGAAGCAGTGAACCAACAACTTAAAAGCGTCATCGTCGAAGCACACTGGCCCAAGATTCGTGTGTCCAAGGCGGCGACGTACACGGGCGACGGCTTCATCACCGTTCGTCATCCCGACACAGCCGTCGTTCACGACGCGCTCGACTTCATCGATCGAACAATCCGCATCACATACAGCGACGCACACATACCATCGCCAAGCACCGAAGCCCTCTTGAGGAATTTCGAAGAACTAAATCGCCCCGCATGGGAACTAAGAGAGGAAACGTGACAGCAGAAGCACCCCGAGCCTTCAATCGCGAGATGTACCACGACCATCCGGAGAACGTCTTCTACGGCACCGACGACGGCTGCCAGGACGGTTCCTTCGGCGAGTTCGCTGAGATCAAGGCGCATTACGAAAACGTCGCCCCGCCGCGGCACGAAGACATTCACATGATCAGCGTCGTCGGCGGTCTTTACGGTCTCAATCTGATCCCGCTCTGGAAACCCACGCGCCTGACGATCTTCGACATCAACCCCACCGCCGTCACGTACTTCAACATCATCCGCCGCGTCTTCACCACTAGCCGCGACGCCAACCACTTTCTGCAACGGCTGACCGACGGCGACTACGACGTCGACGGCGAACGTGAGCAATTCGTTCGCGAGAACATCCGCCTGAAACAGCAAGGTACGTTACCTCGCGCGCGCGGCTCGACGAAGCGTCCGTACGAACAGAGCTGGCAATACGCTTTCGAACACTTCGATCTGACGAAGCGAATCCTGACCGAAGTGCCGCTGGAGATCCGCACCGAGCCGATGGAAAGCGACGGCTTTCGCAAATGGATCCGCGAGCAGAACAACCTCTGGATCTACAGTTCAAACATCACCGAGTTTCACTTCTTCGATCTCGAGTTTGCGGACACTTCGAACGTGGTCCTGTTGCAGATCATCTTTCCCGGCCAGGTGCAACTGCTGGACCTTGCGCCCCTCTCGGGTGGACCGGTGAAAGTGAACTTTGAGATCCCACTGCGCGCGGAGAGGATCGATTCGGATGGTAAATAAAACACGCATTAAAACGGATGCGGCGCCGCCGGCGCTCGGCACTTATTCACAGGCCATTCGGACCGGCGATCTCGTGTTCGTGACCGGACAGACGGGCCGCGATCCGGACACGGGAAAACTCGAAGACGGTCTCGAGGCGCAAACGCGGCGCATGTTGTCGAACATCGACGCGATTCTGAACGCGGCGGGTTGTTCGGCGGCGGACATCGTCAAGGTCACGCTGTTGCTCGCCGACATCAAAGACTTCAAAGCTGTCGATCAGATCTATGCGGCGTGGCTGCCGGGACTCGGAATCACGCCGCTGCCCGCGCGCACGGCTTTCGCGGCGGCATCACTGCCCGCCGGCGCGCTCGTGATGCTCGATGTCGTGGCGGCGTACCCGGTCCAGTGAGAATAGTCCTCGTCATTGCCGGCCTTTGCGGTGGCGGCGCGGAGCGAGTCTGCATCAACCTTGCGAATGCATGGGCCGCGCGCGGGCATCAGTCGACGATCCTCACGCTCTCGCAGCATTCACGTCCGGCTGCATACGCGATCGATCAGAACGTTGAGAGGTGCGACGTCGGCTTGCCGCGGCAGGCCCAACCACATGAACTCAACGAAACAGCGCTCGCGTCTATTCGTCGTATCCTGGACAACGAGCTCTGTCCGCAGTTTATTCCGCACATAGAAATCCTCGCGATGCTTCGCCACGCGATCATAACGATGAAGCCTGACGTCGTCGTCTCGTTCATCGACATTACGAATCTTCGCGTGATTGCGGCGATGGCGGAGACGCGCGTGCCCGTCGTCGTATGTGAAGTGACTGATGCGCGGCGTATCTCGTTGGGCAAGTTGCAGAACGCTCGCACCGCGCTCTATCGGTGCGCCGCGGCCGTCGTCGCGCCAGATCCCGTGATCGCACAGTGGTTGGGTGGAACCGCGATTCCCAATGCACTCGTACCGCCTCTCCAATTCAGTCGAACATCGAACGCGACAAAGCGCCTCGTCACGTTATCCAGATTATCTTCAGAGAAGCGCCCTGAATTTTTAATACGCTCGTTTGCGAGTATCGCGCCTGATTATCCCGAGTGGGACCTGGAGATCTACGGTCTTGGACCGCAGAAAAACTTTCTCGAACACCTCGTCGAAAACGTGGCGCCGAACCGAGTTCACTTTCACGGCTTCTCGACTGAGCCATACGACGTACTCATGAACGCCGATCTCTTCGTCTCGGCGTCGCGCATCGAAGGTTTCGGAAACGCGATCTGGGAAGCGCTTGCGTGTGGAGTGCCCGTGGTGGCGATGGATGCCGGGCCGGCAGTTCGCAGACTGGTACGTCACGGAATCGACGGCGTAATCGTCGCCGAGCAAACGATGGCGGCGCTCGCGGACGCACTCGCTCGACTGATGGGCGATGAAGTCACACGCAAAGCTTACGCTTCGCGCGCGGCCGAAATGCTGACGCGGTTTTCGTTTGAATCGGCGCTGGCGAAGTGGGACGAGTTGTTTCGCGCGATCTCCTGCTCATACTCCGCGACGTAGTCGCGCGCCATTCGCAAATAGTGAAACTCGCGCATCGCCTTCTCCCGACACGCTTGCGGCGAGACAGTCGTGATTCTCTTGATCGCCGAGACGTAGTCGCGATCGCTACGGCAAACGAAGCCGACGTCCGGCGAGATGATCTCCGGACACGCGCCCTTGTCGCTGCAAATCACGGGCGTGCCGGACATCAGCGCCTCCGCCATTCCCAACCCGAAAGCCTCGTCGACGCGCGTCGGAAAGAGAAAAGCGCGAGCGCCTGCGAGTAGTTCCGCTTTGCGTTTGCCCCGGACGTCGCCGACGTACGCCGCGCCGATCTGACGGCAAAGGCCGGCGATTCTCATGATGCGTTTGTAATTGTTCGCCGTGCCGGCGACGACGAGGTTGATGCGCAGGCGGAACGCTAGCGAGATCGCGATGTCGAGCCCTTTCTTCATCTCCCAATCCATCGACGACATGAACAGAAAATAGTCGCGCTTCGCTTCGGAGTAGATGCAGGCGTCCGGGTCGACGCCGTTGAGGACGAATCGCTCGCGGCCGTGACGGCGCGCGAGCGTGCGCGAGACGAAGATCCAGTTTTCGGTGGTTGGACGTTGGGCCATGCCGCGCGTTCGCATGTCGATGTGACAAGTCGAGACCCAGGGACGATTGCGAGATTGCCACTCGCGAATCAGGGCATCGTCGTGATCCGAGATCGTGTGCAGGATGTCGGCGTCCCAAACGGGTCGTGCCACGATGCGCACGCCGGGCGGAGGCGACCTGTCGGCGCCGCGTCGCAGCAGGTAGAAGACTTCATGGCCCAACTCCGCGAGTCCGCGCGCGAGCAGATCGTGAATCCAGAAACCGGAGCCGGAAGGATACGGCCGTGGATGAGGACCGGCGCCGACGTCGGCAAACGCCGGGTAACGATGCTCCGATGAAAGCAGGATACGCATCGCGTTACTAAAATCCGTCGACGCACGCGATCCAACTGCCGTCGCCGTTTTGCTGCGCGTCGACGTGGTGCATTCCGGACCGGTTCCAATCGTCGCTGCCTGGCGAGAGGACCGGCGTTTTCATTTCTGTTTCCACGTAACGCTCGCGCGTCAGTTCCGAGATCTCGAAACCCCGGACGCGAGCGCCGTAATGCGGCAAGCAGTCCTGGGAGAAACGAATCAGGCGCTCGCCAATTTGTAGAATCCTTCCGGCGGGCCGCGCGCGGCACTTGTCGTTTGTGACGATCGGACTGCGCGGGTGTTCCTTCCACGGTCCCTCGAGATCGCGCGCAAAATAGAGCCGCAACTCGTCGTGCTGGAACGGAGTCGAGCAGACGAACATCCACCACAGATCGCCGAACCGCACGATAGACGGATCCGCGTGGCTGCCCTGAATAAGTTTCAGTTGCCTGGACCAACGCGTCGGGAAATCGTCAGCCTTGTACAGGCAGACGGCGCCGGCGTCGAGCGTCTCCGGAACCATGTAGCATTCGTCCTGCCACTCGAACACGTAAGGGTAAGAAAGATGAAACGGTTCTTTGAGGACGACCTGCTGGTAGGTCCAGGTTAATGCGTCGTCGCTGACGGCGAGCGCGATCTCGCCTCGCCGAGTTTCGCGGTTCTTCACCTCGAAGAACATGTGCCAGCGGCCGTCGCGTCGCAGCATGAAAGGATCGGCGACGAACGACGCGGGAACGTCAGTTACATCCTCGCGGGTCAGCACGGGATTCCGTTCGATTGGTGCGAGTTGAAACGGCGAGTCGCCGGTGTAGATGCCGATTGACCACATTAGACGTTAGGGGGCCACCTCACTGAGCCGCATCTGGACCGCCGCCCGGATGCGCTCGGCGCAGGCGATGTACGCGGCCATTCCTTTTCCGATCGGATCGTCGACGTCGCCGTTGAGATCGAGGCAGTAAGTCTTGCCGGCGACCGCGGGAAACATTTCGATCACTGCCTGTCGGTGCGCGGCAGTCATGCAGAAGATCGATTCGGCTCGTTGGGCCAGTTCAGGCGTCAGGTTGCGCGCGGCGTGCGGTCGCACGGGCACGTCGAGTGAGCGCAAAACCTCCTCGGCTTCCGGCGTCAACGGCGCTCCGACGCGCGCGGCGATCCCGGCGCTCAACGCGCGCACGTTGACCGTTTCGAGCGACTCAAAAGGTATCCGCATTCGCCGCGCGATCTCAGCGTTCGCCAGCGCGGCCGCCATCGGCGAGCGACACGTGTTCCCGCTACACACGAACAGAAACAGCCGTTCGGGTTGCAGCATAGGCTCGCGCCGCGGTTTGAGAAACGGAAGATAACGATCGACGTGGTGCAACGGCGACAGGAATAGCAGCGCCAGCACGATCAGTCCCGCGCTGCCGACCTGGGCTTCACTGGGAAGTGTTTGTCCAAAGAACAGCGCTAGCACGAGAGTCGCCAGCAAACCCGCAAGCAGACTCGAGGCGCGATTCAACGGAATGCAGAAGGTGTTTTCGCGGCAATCGAGATAGATGAGCGTGCCGAAACAATAGAGCGCGGCATACAGCGCTCCGATCAGCATCGCCGGCAGGGTCACGCCGCTGCTGAACAGGTGCACAAAACCCTGTCGCATTTCGTCCTGACCAGAGATAGCCAGCACAACCGGCGCCGCGATTAAAAAGACCATCGCGACGATCGACTCCTCGACGAAGTAGCGACGCGTGACGTCGTCGTCCGCCTGTTTGGCCATGCTGGTGACGCATGGAAGACGCAGCACGTAACCGAAAAGGTAAGCTCCGATAACTAACGCCGCCATGGTCGTGAGGCGATAGTTGTTGACGTCGACAAAGGCGATCGCGAGAGCCGGCAGCGTGAGCCCCAATGCGACCCACGAAAACCAACGCACGCGTCGCTTGAACAACAGATCGACCGCCGGCGCGATGATCAAAACGCCGCCGCGCATCAACAAGAGCGCAAACAAAATCGAGACGCCCGTAAACGTGAACGCCAGTGTTGTGGTCGCGATGATGATGGCCGTGCCGAAACCTGAAAGGACAATCGTCCGCGGGGGTATCGGCCGCCGGACATAGCGCCACCAACCCTGGTACGTGATGATCGCGAGCAGCACGATGGCCGTCGAGATCGCGACGGCGGGCAGCAGTCTAAAACCTGAAACAGCGCCATCAACACCCGGCCACTGTTCGTTCGTGAGTATCTTGATCAGCAGACTGTAAGGCGCGTAGAAAGCGAAGTAGCCGAGTGCCAGCCACCAGATTCTTAGTTTGAAGCGCCGGCGAGGAGGAGTCGTTTGCATTACGGTTTGTAGAAAGAAGGATCGTGAGTAAGTCCCAGGATCGACTTACCGATCATCGCCAGAATGTGGTCGTCGTTGTCGTGCCGCACGTAGAACGACAGATCGCGATAGATGCGTTCCAGCACGCTCGGCCGGATCAGACAACGAGCGCCGCAAGCTTGAATGCATTGCTTCACGGTATCTTCCGCGAGATGTTCGACGACGTGACGCGCGCGGCTGCCGGCAATTTGCGCTTCGAGGTATCGTCCCGTTTCCCACAACCGCGCCACGTGTTTCAGCCACAGGTGGCCCGTCTCCACGTTCACCGACATCTGACCGATGTGATGTTGCACGTACGGGTCTTCGATCTTGTTCTGTGACGTGATGTACTCGAGACCGTAGTCGTATGCGGCTTCGGCAGCGCCGAGGAACGTTGCCGCGTAATGCGGGATGAAGCACGTCTGCCAGCCTTCCTTCAGATATTGGCCGGGATAGCCGATGACGTCGGAATCGGGAATGAACGTGCCGCGAAAGTGGACGAGGTGACTCGCCGTCCCACGCATGCCGATCGGATCCCACCACGACGCGTCGATCTCCACCGTCCGATCGAAAAGGTTGCACGCCATCATCAATTGCGTGTCGAGTGATCCGGCTTCGGCGTGGCGCACGCCGCCCGGTCCAGCCGTGTTCACGAGCAGGATGGCCCATTCAGCGCCGCCGGCGCTCGTCGCGAACGCTTTGTTTCCCTCGACGACGTAGCCGCCTTCAACTTTTTCGACGCGCGTGCCGAACTTGACCGGCTCACCCGGCTTGCGCGCTTGTGGCTCGCCGCTCCACGCCACCCACTTTTCACCGTTCTCGACGACGCCCTTGAACCAGCGCGACTTTTGTTCTTCAGTCGCCATGCCGTCGAGCAACACCAGCGAGTTGACGTGACCTTCCCAACAACGAGCGAGCGAGAGATCGACGCGCGCGATCTCCTTCGTCATCATCCACAACGTGAAGACGTCGCCGGCGTACGGGCCGAGTCCCAAGCCGCCATACTCTTTCGGCACGACTGGCGCGTGCAGGCCGGCTCGAAAAAGATCGTCAAAATCTTCGGCGGGAAAGGTTGCGTTGCGGTCGTACTCGGCTGCGCGCGGCGCGAAGTTCTCGCGGGCCAGCATGCGAACACGATTGATCAGTTCCGTGTCGTTTGTTGAGTCGATGGTTATCATCCGTGTTAGACAGATATGGTTTCGGGCATTTGCCGGCCGGTCATCATGCGGAACTGGTGTCGAACCTGCGTCAATAGCACGTCGCGGCCGTCGATGGCGATCTGGCGGCGCGCCTTTGTGCCGCCAATCAACGGCGTTGGGCGCGAACCGTAAACCAGGTCGATCACGACGGCGTCATTATTCAATCGTTCGATCTTAAACGG
Organism: Acidobacteriota bacterium; assembly: GCA_046732935.1. GTDB lineage: Bacteria > Acidobacteriota > Blastocatellia > Pyrinomonadales > Pyrinomonadaceae > PSRF01. The sequence continues at coordinate 143,067 of JBKPOC010000024.1, forward strand.
AATCTCGTCGGTGTCGCGGCCGACGGGCGTCGCGTTCACGACGATGTCGTAACCTTCGACGTCGAAGTCCGGCAGCGGCACGTAACGCAGGCCGAGTAGTGCAGCCGCGCGTTCGCCACGTTCTGCGCCACGATTGATCAACGTGACGCCCGCGCCTGACGCAACCAGTGCCGCGGCGATTGCGCGACCCGCGCCGCCGCAACCAATCACGGCCGCGCGTTTCTGTTGAACATTCACGCTGCGCTGCTGCTTTGCCGCGTACACGACGTCGGGATCGGTCGTATCAGCATTCCACCAACCGTTGTTTCTGACAAGGATATTCGCGGCCTCGGCTTGTTGCGCCATCGAGCTGACGTTGGTCGCCGCCGCTAACGCCTCTTCTTTATGAGGCGACGCGACAGTCATCCCGTTGAAGGGAAATCCGAGCGCGTCGAGCGGTTTCGTAAGCACAAACTCGCGCCAGAACTCTTCGAACGATTCGACGTGCAACGGTAAAAACAACGCCGCGTATTCCATCTCGCGATATGAGCGGTTGTGCAAACGCGGCGACAGTGAGTGAAAAACCGGATTGCCGATAATGGCGAACAGCTCCTTCGCCGGACTGACTTCCGGCAGACCGTAGTCGGCCATCAGCCTGGCGACTGTTGGCTCGCTCGGCTCACCCGGAGCGACTGCGCCGAAAATTGCCGGCGCGCCGAGTTGAAGCGCAACGAGGCGGCTCCAAAAGCCGAGCGGGCCGTGTGCGTAGGCGACCGTATCCGCGCGCCGCAACGACTTGAGCAGCCACAGCGGCAGAAACTCCTCACCGATGCTCTCGGAATTGGTCACGACCTTGTAGAAACTCGCCGGCGTTGAAGAGACTTGATCGAACCGGTCGCGCAGCTCGGAGAGATTGTTGGCGTGTCCGTACCAGGAAACGATGCGTTTCTCCAGCGGAACGTGAGTCAACAGTTCGTCGGAGCAGTCGCGATCGCTTTCGAGTTCGACGCGGTCGTAGTGCTGCGCAGCCGCAAGGAGACGTTCCTGACGATCAGGTGTTTGATTTCTAAACGAATAGATCAGCCGGCCGCGAAAGTGATCGCGTAACCAATCGGGATCGATTTCGCCCGTGAGATCGGCGCGGACTTCGAGCCACTGTATCGACTCAGGAAGAGTAGTCAGCTCGGCGCCGTTCGGCGACGGCGGAGCCAGGAGAGTAGCGATCAGCGAAGCCTGCGTCATGCGAAGACGGTTCTGTGCGCAAAAGGGAGCTTCTTTTTGGAATCGAAACTACGAGCTGGATTAGCGAGCCGGGCGCAGTACTTCTCGTGAGAACTCAGCCGTAGACATTTAGAGCGGCGTAACTATACTTTGCCTGAAGCCATAGTTCAATAAATTTCATAACCCGACGCTCACCCGCATTTCTTCTGTGAGCAATAATTAGCTATTCTTAGGACCAAGGGATCTTCGATGGGAGACGCTTCAATGGACACCACCTTCGCATTGTTGCCGCCGGCGCCTGCACACAATCCGGTCAAGCAGGCCACCGCCAGGGCGAATGAGCTCGGCGAGAAGTCGATCGCGACAACATTGGGTTACTTTGCCACGATGCCGGCATCAACCGGCATCATTGCCAATCCGGTTTTGCACCACACGCCAGTTGACTGCAACGGCACGACGATCACGTTAGACATACGGTCATTCACTATCCGCGGAATCATTCCGGAAGCCGACATCGTGCGCGGAAACGCCGGACCGATCGACGTTATTTTCACCGGTCTTTTCAGTGGAGCGGCCGAACAAGTAGAAACTTCAAACGGAAAAGACAAGCTTGCTGCTCTCATCGATCAAAAGTTTTTCAAGAGCCTGGGAACACGGGAAGATCACAGTTTTCAAGCCGGGCCACTCGTCGATGAGATCGCCGCTTTTGTAAAGAAACACCCGGGTTTAGGGCCGGAAGTCGCGATTCAATACTTCGCCGCTCTCACCAAGGCACGGCACGGACGCGAGGAACATCAGGAACATGGCGTGCACGACGATCGCGATCCAGTTGAACTGCTGATGGAGATGATCAGCCTTCACATGGAGAACGTCGCAGTCGGCGGTGTTTCGGTGTATATGAATCATCTGGTGGCGGCGCATCCGCAAGCCAGTGAACGAGACCTGGCGGCGTCAGCAAATGAGTTTATCGCTGCTGAAGTGGCCGAAGGACGAAACGCGTTTCAGATCAGTTACAGCTTGATCCTGGGTCGCCATGCGAACGAGCACGAGCGCTCGATCCTCGAACGCATGGGGACAATCCAAATACATCATGGTTCGGCAGGTTCGAGCATGGTGGCGCGTTACATGGCGACGTTGCACACGCTTTCAGTGTCAGACTTTTTCATCGCTTCGCAAATGGCGCTCGACGGCGCTCGCCACTTCGGCGCGATTCACGACATGTCAGACTTCGTTCAGGAACTCGAAAACTTACCCGCCGATAAACGCGCCGATCGGATTCGCGAAAAGATGTTGGGTGGTGGACTGCCGACGTTCGGACATCCTGAGATAGCAGCGGCTGGACGCGGCAACCAGGTGCAACAGGATCCGCGTCCGGCGATCTACATCGATCCCGTTTTCAAGGCGATTGATGCCGGGCAGTTGACCATGTCTCAGCGCCAGCAGGAACGACTCGCGATCGCGCGGCTAATTTATCTCACTGCGTTTGTGAATGGAGTGTTGAAGGCGGATCGACAGAACGAGCCGCCGCTGCGTTTGACGGCGAACACGGATTTCGGCGCCTGGTGTGTGCAGGAAGCGCTGGGAATCGAAGAGACTGATCGGACGTTGCTGACGTATATCTTCCGCGGCTTCGGCTGGATGATGGACGCGCGCGAGCAACTGCAACAGAAGATGATTCGCCCGGTGATCGCGCCCGATCCGCAGATCGTTCCGAAGTCGAGTGACGATCCGACGATCCCGACGTTAGTCGAGCGAGTCCACTCGCGATTGACTCACGACAATCCGTTCAGTCCCCACTGAACAGTAAAGGGGCAGTTTCCAACAACAGCTACACCTTCACAAAGAACAGGTCAGGAAGGGGGCAACGCCCCCGCTGTCGCATGAGCGGGGGCGCGCTACGCTTGCCCCCTTCCTAACTTGTTCTTTCCCTGACTGTTCTTTATGTCGGAGGTGACAGGACTTACAACTACATGCCGATGCCTTTGAGGTGATAGCGCTCGGTGTCGTAGTCGCGATCGACGTTCACGAGATTGATTCGGCCCTGCACTGTCGAGATGTCGACGAGCGATAGATCACATGCAGGGGCCACTCCGCGCGCTGAGACCATCTTGCCGAAGTCGTTCGCAGCCACAGCCTCCGCGGCGCGCGCGCCAAACACCATTCCCATGATGCGATCGATCGGGCTCGGCGGCCCACCGCGTTGCGGATGACCTAACACTACGGCGCGCGATTCGTACGGCGTCTCGCTGGCGATTCTTTTCGCAAGCACCTCGCCGATGCCGCCGAGACGCACGTGTCCAAACGCGTCATGCCGGTCGTCGAGCGTGACGATCTCGCCGTCTTCCGCTCGCGCGCCTTCCGCCACGACGATAACTGAGTAACGCGGATTGCGTCCGAGCCCGCGGCTCAGATCAGACTCGCCTAAACGTTCCCTCAACAAGTGGAAAACTCGTTCGTAACGAAACGGATGTTCAGGAATCAGGATCAGGTACGCCTGTCCGGCGACGCCCGACCATAACGCGAGATGCCCGGCGTGACGTCCCATTACCTCGACGATCTGCACCCAGCCATGCGACCCGGCCGGCGTGCGCGAACGCTCGATCACTTCGGAGACGTTTCTGAGTGCAGTGTCGAACCCGAGCGTGTAATCAGTGCCGTTCAGATCCTTATCGATCGTCTTCGGCACACCGACGATTTTTACGCCTCGCGGCGCCAACGCCGCGGCAACGCCGAGTGTGTCTTCACCGCCGCAGACGACGAGCGCATCAAGCTCGAGTTGCTCGATGTTGTCGATAACTTCCTGCGATCGATCGATCGGCTCGCCCTGTTCGTTCACTTGCCGGAACGGGTTCGTGCGTGAGGAACCGAGATTGGTGCCGCCGTCGCGGTCCCAACGCCGTACCGTCTCGCGGTCGAGCATCAGCACCTTCGGCACAGGATTCATCAAGCTGCGCCAACCATCAAAAAGACCTACGACCTCGAGACCGAGCTCGGAGCCACGATAAACCAGACCTTTAATTGCGGGGTTCAAGCCCGGAGCGTCGCCGCCGCCGGTCAGGACCCCAACGCGCATTTCAGCCATCTTCTACGTTTTTTCCTCTTGCGTTAAATGAACTCTGCGTTCAGAGTATGACGCGATAGCAGAACCCGCAACTCCAAATTATCGATAATTCGAGGACCACTTATGAAATCTTGGCAAAAGAGCTTCTTGATTACTGCGACCTTGCTCCTGCTTACCACTTCCATCGTGCTCGGATCCGTGGTTCAGGACAAACCCGTCGTCGTCACGGGCGCGGACCTGACGCGACTGACGCCGACCAGCTACTATTTCAAGGGGCAGAGCGCGCCGACGCAGATGCGCAACACAGCCGCTGCGAAGCTCGGCGCTGAGCGGTTCGTGATTGTCGGGTTGGTCGACACGTCAGGATACTCTGCGGATGTGCGCGCAAGGTACGAAGGGTTTTTCATTACTGATTCTCCGATCAAGATCAATGGAGAGTCGTTGGCAACAGGAGCATACGGGTTTGGGTTCTCCGATGACGGAAAGATGAGAGTGATGGACATAGCAGGGAACGACGTCTTGACAGTTTCCTCAACCAACGACAAAGCAATGCGGGTCCCGCGACCGTTGATGATGACGGCCTCAGGAGAGGGAATCAGGTTTTACAGCCGGCGCGACTACGTCACGATCACGGCTAATTGACGTTCGCTCACGGCTAAATGCCCAGGTCAAGCGGTATCCTGCTTCATCCGACTTCGTTGCCGAGCCCGTTTGGTATCGGCGATCTCGGACCAGAAGCTTACAAGTTCGTCGATTTTCTCGTCGAAGCCGGTCAGAGTCTCTGGCAAGTGCTGCCGCTTGGGCCAACCGGCTACGGCGATTCACCCTACGCCTCATATTCCGCCTTCGCTGGTAACACGTTGCTCGTCAGTCCTGAACGGCTGGTTGACGAAGGATTGTTAATCAGCGTCGACCCCGAACCACGATTTGGGCGGATCGATTACGGTTTCGCTCATCAACTCAAAGCGGACCTGCTGCGCCGCGCGTATGAGAATTTCAATGACCCGGATCTCAGGTCTGACTTTGACGCGTTCACACGACAGCAGGCGCATTGGCTCGACGACTATGCTCTGTTCAGAGCGTTGAAAGACGAACACGGCGGCGCCGCGTGGCCCGACTGGGACGACTCTGCGAGCGTTCGTGCGCGAGTAGCACCACAGGTCGAGGCGCAGAAGTTTTACCAGTTCCTCTTCTTCCGGCAATGGTTTGCTCTGAAGAAGTACGCCAACGAACGCGGCGTCAAGATCATCGGCGACTTTCCGATCTTCGTGGCCCACGACTCCGCCGACGTCTGGACCAATCCCGACCAGTTCAAGCTCGACAAAGACGGCAAGCCCCTCGTCGTCGCCGGCGTTCCGCCTGACTATTTCAGTTCTACCGGCCAGCTCTGGGGCAATCCGCTTTACAACTGGGAACGAATGCGGGCCGACGGCTTCAAATGGTGGATTGAACGAGTGCGGGCGACGTTCGCCATGGTCGACATCGCGCGCGTGGACCATTTCCGCGGCTTTGCTGCGTCGTGGGAAATCCCCGGCGGCGACACAACGGCCGAGCGCGGGCGTTGGGTTGAAACTCCGGGACGCGAGTTGTTTACCAGCATTCGCGAGGCCTTGGGCGAGTTGTCCATCATCGCCGAAGACCTGGGCGTGATCACGCCGGACGTCGTTGCTTTGCGCGACGAGCTTGGTTTTCCCGGCATGCGCGTCCTGCAATTCGGGTTCGGCGGCGGCGATCCGAAGAACATTGATCTGCCGCATAACTACGTGCCGAACGTCGTCGCTTACACCGGAACGCACGACAACGACACCACGGTCGGTTGGTTTAACAGTGTCGCTGGTGAAGGTTCAACACGGACTGAAAAACAGATCGCGGAAGAGCGGCAGTTTTGTTTGGATTACGTAAACACGGGCGGTTATCAGATTCATTGGGACTTCATTCGCTGTGTTTGGGCATCGGTGGCAAACATCGCGATCGCGCCTTTGCAGGACGTTTTAGGCCTGGGCAGCGAAGCGCGTATGAACCTGCCGAACAGCAATGATGGCAATTGGGGCTGGCGATTCGAGGCAGGCGCGCTCACAGGGGAACACGTTGAGCGGCTCAAGGGTTTAACAGTCCTGTATGGACGGTATCAGCGCCGTTAAAATTCGTTATCACAAAGTTGTCACACCCGTAGACAAAACGCCGCACAGTGCGATAAAGTACGCGACACCCTTAAACAATGTGATATTAGGTTAGTTCCACTTCCCCCTATAACCCCGGCGAACGTAACAAGGTCCAAAAGGGTAAACGTATGCGTAAAGCTAGAACGTGGGCTATCACTTTAGGTGTCGTTGTCGTTTGTACTCTCGCCGTTGGTTCGGCGCGTGCCGACTCCATCCATTCGAACCACCTAACGCATGATTTCGATTTTAACGAGCATTTTCTGACTCTTCCCGACAACAGCCGGGCGCTTGTCGTCCATCTTTTCGCGGAAGACATTGAAGGCAATAATGGGCGCCACCTGGGGTGGGCCGTCCACTTTGACAACGGGCAACGGCCGGACTTTACGGAAGACTTTGAGGGTGATGACGGCAACAACAGCGGACGACACGCGGGGTTCAGCGTGGCTTCCGTGAATCGGGGCAACAAGTTTGGATTGTTTAAGGGGCCGGGCGGCCAGGTTGGTACGGCTGCTGCAATCCCCAATCCCGAGCCGGCGGCGGTTCTCCTCCTCGGAACCGGACTAGCTGCGGCGGGGGCCTTCGCACGGCGGCGTTTCAAGAAGTCCAGCCACTGACAGGCACCGCTCTGGTAGACCAGGATTTTCTCGCTGGTCCAAAAAGGTCCAATCTCCGGATCTTGAACTGTGGTAGACTCCGGCCCTGAAAAGCAGCTTCAGGGCCGACACAGTTTTGTGGCAATGTTACGCCAAATGATTGTTGACACAGGGATTGTATTAGTGTAATAAATCCCAAGTGTTACTGCCTTTCCGGGCCGTAATTTTTCATGCATTAAGGGCTTTGGACGGGTTGGGAAGTTAACCACGGAATTCCCACAACTGTGAGGGCCGTTCGCGGTACGCAATAAAGACCTTTGTGTTTCACTATACGGGAGGAAAGTTAATGATTAGCAAATCTTGGAGCCGCAAGTCTATCGCGACTGTTGTGGCGATTGCCGTTTTGAGTGTCTACTCAATGGTGGTATTGGCCGCACCGGGCGCCAAGGCCTCGGGCGAGTTGTCGGTCTCCGGGCAAGTTATGGTGAACGGCCAGAAGATGGTTTCTGGTGGCACGATTTTCACCGATTCGACGATCAGCACTGCTCCTCAAAGCAGCGCTTCGGTGAGCATTCCCAAGGTGGGCCGAGTTGATCTTTCAGCCAACAGCAATCTCCGCATCAGCTTTTCGGAGAGCAGCATCACCGCCATGCTCGAAACCGGTAGCGCCCAGGTATCAACGCTAGCGGGAACGACAGTTAATCTGACAACCAAAGATGGCACTGTTGTCGTCGACAGCAAGCAAGCCACCAGCTTCAGCGTGAGCGCAACCCGTGGCCGCACCTCGATGACGACTTTGTCGGGCATCGCAGAGTTCCGCACTGGCAACACCGTCAAGCAGGTTGCCGCTGGTGAGAGCGCTGTTGCCGGCACGCCAAATCCGCAGACCGACGATGACGACGACGATATGAGCGGCGGCGCACTCGCCGTGTTGTTGCTCGCAGTCGGCGGCGCTGTGGCCGGCGTCCTTTATGCCGCTTTGCATAACAACGACCTGAACTTCGGCGGCAGCGTTACCGTAGTCAGCCCGACCAAGTAAAGTTTCGTCCGGTTGCAAAAACACTGTGGCTCTGGACACCAGCGCTGCGGTCACCTAATTTGACCTTGCGGGTCACGCGATGATTCAACCGCGCGTGACCCGCAAGGTTTTGATTGTCCCCCTGCTGCAAATCGGTTTAGGAAGATCTCAATGCACATTGCGGTGATCGGTACGGGTTATGTCGGACTCGTAACCGGAGCATGTTTTGCCGAGTTTGGCGTCGACGTCACCTGCGTCGACGTCGACGAAGACAAGATCGCGCGACTCCTTAAAGGCGTCATGCCTATCTACGAGCCCGGGCTCGAACAGCTCGTCTCCAAGAACACGCAGGCCGGACGCCTCAGGTTCACGACCGACGTGAGTCAGGCTGTTGAACAAGCCCTCGTAATCTTCCTCGCAGTTGGGACCCCACCCAAGCCTGATGGTTCACCCGATCTTAGCTTCGTCGAAGCTGCTGCTGGTTCGATCGCGGACCACATGAACGGATACAAAGTTATCGTTACTAAATCCACCGTTCCCATCGGCACGGGCGAGCGTCTGCGCGAATTGGTCAACGCCCGCAAGAAGACGAAGGCGAACTTCGGCGTCGTCTCTAATCCCGAGTTTCTGCGCGAGGGCGCCGCGATCAACGACTTCATGCGTCCCGATCGAGTCGTCATCGGCAGTCGCGACGAAGAAGCGATCGCCATCATGAAAGACCTGTATCGTCCGCTTTATTTGATTGAAGCTCCGTTTGTGATCACGTCGCTCGAAGCCGCGGAACTGACGAAGTACGCGGCGAATGCGTTTCTGGCGACGAAGGTCTCGTTTATTAACGAGATCGCGAACCTCTGCGACAAGATCGGATGCGACGTGCACGACGTCGCCCGGGCCATCGGCATGGACAAGCGCATCGGCAGCAAGTTTCTACATCCTGGACCAGGCTTCGGCGGCTCGTGTTTTCCGAAAGACACGAGAGCGCTGGCGTCAGTCGCACGGCAGTACGAGAGCTCATCGCAGATCGTCGACGCCGTCATCGAGGTCAATGAGCGACAAGGCGAACAGATGCACCTGAAGATCCGGCAGCTCGTAGGCGAGTTGAAGGGGAAGACGATCGCCGTGTTGGGCCTGGCGTTCAAACCGGAAACTGACGACATGCGCGAAGCGCCGGCGATTGGAATCATCAAGAACCTGCTCGACGACGGCGCGATTGTCCGCGCGTACGATCCAGTCGCAAAGTCGGAAGCGATGAAGGTCCTGCCTGACATCGTCTACGCCGACGACGAGTATGCGGCGGTCAGTGGCGCTGACGCGCTTGTTTTTGTTACTGAGTGGAACCAGTTTCGCGCGCTTGACCTGATCCGCATCCGCGACTTGATGAAGTCACCGAAAGTCGCGGATCTCAGAAACATCTATGAGCCGGAGGACATGCGCGAGATCGGCTTCGAATATGTGGGGGTCGGAAGATAATGGGCCTATCGGGCATCGCAATGGTTACCGGCGGCGCCGGGTTTATCGGCTCGCACATCGCCGCGGGTCTTATGGCGAATGGTGCGCGAGTTCGTATTCTCGATGATTTATCAACCGGCCATCGCGAGAACATCGACGAAATCGGCGGCGACGTCGACTTCATCCAGGGCAGCGTCGCGGACGAACAGTTGCTCGCGAAAGCACTGGAGAACGTTGAGTTGATCTTTCACGAGGCGGCGATTCCGTCTGTACCGCGGTCAGTGGAAGCGCCGCGTCAGACGCACGTGGCGTCCGTTGACGGCACGTTTTCTTTGCTGCTCGCAGCGCGAAATGCAGGTGTGAGGCGCGTGGTGTACGCGGCTTCCAGTTCGGCGTACGGCGATCAACCTACGTTGCCTAAGGTCGAGCACATGCCTCCGGATCCGTTGTCGCCGTATGCGGTGGCGAAGTTGGTCGGCGAGTACTACTGCAAGGTGTTTACGCGCGTCTACGGGCTCGAGACGGTCTCGCTCAGGTACTTCAACGTGTTTGGGCCACGGCAGGATCCCGGCTCGCAATACTCCGGAGTCGTTTCGCGATTCATCAGTGCGCTGACGACGAACGAACGGCCCGTGATCTTCGGCGACGGCGAACAGTCGCGCGATTTCACTTACATCGACAACGTCGTGGCGGCAAACCTCAGCGCCGCGTCCGCTCCTAACGCCGCCGGCAAAGTCATCAACGTGGCGAACGGCAAGCGCGTAACGCTCAACGAGTTGCTGGACGAGTTGAAGCAGTTGACGGGGCAGACTGATGTGACGGCTGAGTATCGTGAGCCGCGTGTCGGCGACGTCAAGCACAGCCTCGCGGACATTACGATGGCGCGCGAACTGCTGAGCTACGAATCGAAGGTGGACCTTCGCGAAGGACTACAGCGGACACTCGACTGGTGGAAGACGAGTCGATTTTCAATCTGATCCGCGTAAGTTTTTTAAACTCTCAACAAACGGCGGCCGCGCGACGCCAGCGTCTGTAATGATAGCCGTTATCAAGTGATTCGGCGTGACGTCAAACGCCGGATTGTGGACCGCGACCCCATCCGGCGCGAGCTGGTGTTCGCGGATGTGAGTCACCTCCATCGAGTCGCGCTCTTCAATCGGGATCTCCTCACCTGACGCAAGCGACAAATCGAGGGTCGTCAACGGCGCTGCGACGTAGAAAGGAATTTTATGTTCGCGCGCTAAGACCGCGACCATGTACGTGCCGATCTTGTTGGCCGTATCGCCGTTGGCCGCGATGCGATCGGCGCCGACGACAACAGCGTCAACTTTCCCGCTCTTCATCACGTGTCCGGCCATGTTGTCGGTGATTACAGTCACCGGGATGTCGTCCTTCGCGAGTTCCCAGGCTGTTAGCCGAAGTCCCTGAAGAAACGGTCTCGTCTCGTCCGCGATGACGGCGACTTTCTTACCGGCGTCTCGCGCGCCGCGAACGACGCCGAGCGCAGTGCCGTAGTCTCCAGCAGTGGCGAGCGCGCCGGCGTTGCAGTGCGTCAAGACAGTCGCGCCGTCGGGAATCAACGGACCGCCGTGTTTGCCGATAGCTCGATTGGCCGTGATGTCTTCGTCGAAGATGGCGAGTGCTTCGGTGACGAGCGCTTTCTTAACGGCTTCCACGTCGCCGAGGTGCCTGTTACGTTGAAATGCGCCGCGCATCCGTTCGATTGCCCAGAAGAGATTGACGGCCGTAGGCCGCGTCTTGCCCATGTGGTCGCAGATGTATTGCAGGTCATCTTCGAGATCGGCGACGGAGGTTCCCACTGACTGGCTCGCGCCAAGTGCGATTCCCATCGCTGCGGCGACGCCGATAGCCGGCGCGCCACGGATGACCATTTTCCTGATCGCTTCCGCGACTTCGTCGTAAGAACGCAGCATCAGGTACTTTTCTTCTGACGGCAGAAGCCGTTGGTCCAGCATGCTCACGCCGTCTTTTGTCCACTCGACTGTTTTGATCATGGGCGAGCATCTTACCGAGGCTCCAATCGCGGCGCAATCAGGCGATCCGTGTTTGACAGTACTTCGACGCGCGTGTTAGTGTCCCGCGTCGTTAAAGTTGATCTTTTTCAGAAACAGCGTCTGGGTGCCCCAAGAGGGGAGAATAGGGAAGCGGGTGTGAATCCCGCGCGGTCGCGCCACTGTGATGAGAACGCCTCAACGGCGTTTACTCAGAGCCAGGAGACCTGCCCAGGACGCTTATGCAGCCTTCTCAACGCTCGCGCAAAGGTGTTCAGGCCGCTACGGGTTTTTACTTGAGTCCCGCTGACGCCCTTTTCCCCTTGCGGAAATCGGAGGTCGCGGGGCTTTCTTGTTATCACGAACTTTACTGAACCCGGTGCTTCGCGCTGTCGCGTTCGCTTTGATCCTCATCGGCGCGCTGGCCTGCACTTCTCGCACGCACGAGCAGCCGGATGGTCGCGTCACAAGGACGTTGACAGACGATGCGGGGCGGCGCGTTTCGTTACCCGCTCGTGTGACGCGTGTCATCTCGCTGGCGCCGAACCTCACCGAGATTGTTTTCGCGGTCGGCGGCGGCGATCGTCTCGTCGGCAACACGACGTACTGCGATTATCCAGCCGAAGCGAAGTCGATCGAGAAAGTCGGCGACACGCTTCATCCCAGCCTCGAACGAATCATCGCCCTGCATCCGCAGGTTGTTTTGATCTCGACGGCTTCGCAACTGGAAGTATTTACCCAACAACTTCAGAATCAGAACATCGCCGTCTTCGTCACGGATCCGCACGACCTCGAAGGCGTCTTCCGGTCCATCGATCAAATCGGACAAATACTCGGACAAGCCGAACAGGCAAGCTCAGTCGTGAAGAAACTGCGCGAGCGGACAGCCGCCGTCGAACAAGCTGTGCAACATGCGCAACATGCGCAGCCGGTCCGAGTTTTTTATCAAGTCTCGGCGGAGCCGCTCTACACCGCGGGTCATGATGCGTTTGTAACAGACCTGATGCGGCGTGCCGGAGCTGCTTCCGTGACCGCGGACGTTCCCGGTGCGTGGCCCAAGTACAGCAGCGAGTCAGCGCTGGCGGCAAAACCAGACGCCATCATCTTGCCGACCGGCGGCTCGATGGGCAGCGGAAACTCCACCGTAGCCGAAGCATTGAACCGTTCGCCTGCCGCGCTCGCAGGCCGCGTCTACAAGATCAATGACGATCACCTCGCGCGCCCTGGCCCACGCGCCGTGGAAGGGCTCGAGGAACTGGCCCGAGCGTTACATCCGGAAGTATTCAAGTAATGACTGTCGCACTTTCAGATCCGGCAGAAGTAGTCGCCATGCGGCGAGGGCGCGTGACGTTGCGCAAAACGCTGATCTCCTGCGCAGTGCTGGCCGCGGTGTTGTTGCTTGCCGTCCTGCTGTTGGCCCTGATCGGAAGTGAACAACTGCCGATGCGATCGTCTCTGTGTGCGCTGCTTTCTTTCGGTACGAATAGCTGCGGCCTGACGCAGGACCAGTTCGACATCTTGTTTCAGATCCGCGTCCCCCGATTGCTGCTCGCCGCGGCGGTCGGAGGTTCGCTAGCGACTGCGGGAGCGAGTTACCAGGCGCTGTTGCGAAATCCGCTCGCCGAACCGTACCTGCTCGGCATTTCCAACGGCGCGGCGGTCGGAACGATGGTCGCGCTGGTGTTCTTCGGCGCGAATGAATGGAGCCGTCCTTTTCTCGCGTTCGGAGGTTCGCTGTTGGCGACGCTCGCGGTCTACCGGCTGGCGCGCGGGCGTGCGGGCGCGACGCCCGAGCGCCTGATACTCGCCGGCGTGATCGTCACCACGTTTCTTTCATCCGTGATCGTCTTCGTCACCACATTGATGGACGCGACGCGAATTCGTTCGTTCACTTTCTGGTTGCTGGGCGATCTCTCCGGAACGAGCAAAACGCTTCTTCCGGCGACCATCTCGATTGCCATCGCCGGAGCGATCGCACTGACGCTGAATGCGCGTTCGCTGAATCTGTTGATGCTCGGCGAGCGTGACGCTTTCGATCTCGGCGTCGAAGTCGGACGCGTCAGGATCCTGGTTTTTGTAGTCGCAAGTCTGTTGGTTGGGAGCTCCGTTGCGGCGAGCGGGTCGGTCGGTTATGTCGGGCTCGTGGTCCCGCACCTGGCCCGACTCTCGCTCGGCAGTGACAACCGCATCAGCATCCCTGCAGCCGCGCTCGGCGGCGCGTTGTTTGTGATCGTCGCCGACACTGTGGCGCGAACGATCATCGCGCCGCGTGAACTTCCCGTCGGCGCGATCACGGCATTGATCGGCGCGCCGTTGTTTATCTACCTGTTGAAGAGGGCCTGAAGCGTGCTCGAAGCTCGTGACTTGACGATCAGCTACAACGATCGCGTCGCCGTGTCGAACGTGACGCTGACGCTCGACGCCGGCGAGATCACGGCGCTTGTTGGACCGAACGGCGCGGGCAAGTCGACCTTGCTGCGCACGCTGAACGGACAAGTGCGACGCACATCAGGATCGGTGTTGCTGGACGGACAGCCGATCGAGCGATACACGCGCAGAACGATCGGGCGTCGCGTCGCCGTCGTGGCCCAGGAAGCTGAATTGAGGTTTCCCGTAACGGTATTGGAATTCGTACTAGGCGGCCGCTTTGCCTGGGCGTCGAACAGCGGCTGGGGCTGGGAAACAGAACGCGACCTGCGTATCGCCACCGACGTCCTGATCGAAACCGAATTGACTGCTCTGAGCAGTCGCTTGATGAACGAACTATCCGGCGGTGAACGCCAGCGCGCCGTACTCGCGCGCGCGCTCGCGACAGAAGCGTCGTTCCTTTTGCTCGACGAGCCGACTGCGAACCTCGATCTCTCGCATCAAGCGACCTTGCTCACCTTAGTTAGAAATCGTTGCGATCAACGGCAGGCGGCTGCGCTCGTCGTCACTCACGATCTCAATCTTGCGGCGCAGTTTGCCGACAGAATTTTGCTGATGAAAAACGGCAAGGCAGTGCGTTCGGGCAAGCCGGACGAAGTGCTGACGCCGCAGTTACTCCGCGAAGTTTTCGACGTGGAGGTTTTGGTTGACGCGCATCCGGTCACGGGTGGGCCACGTGTCACGCCGGTCAGGAGAAGCTAAATGAAAAAGAGTGTTATTTCGATCGTTTTTACTCTACTCGTCTCAGCACCGCTGTTGGCGCAAAACGGCGGCACGATCCGCGGAGTTGTCACGGATGAGAATGGCGCGAAGGTCGCGGGCGCGCAGGTGATTCTGAACATCACGCCCGGTGTTCAACTCATGACTCAGACGAACCAAACGGGATCGTTTGAGTATAAAGGCCTGCGTTCCGGCTCGTATCTGATTGAAGTCAAGGCCGAGGGCTTTTCCGTCTACACGTCGGAGCCGATCGAGTTGAATCGCGGCGAGAGCAAAGAAGTTGCGGTGCAACTCAAACTCGCGGCAATCAACGCCAGCGTCGTCGTCACGTCGACCGGAACGCCGGAGCGCGCGGACGAGATCGCCAAGGTCGTGTCGACGCTCGACTCGGAGAACATCGAGGCGAAGCATGAACTGGGTCTCGCCGAAGCGTTGCGTGGAATTCCCGGCGTGCGCGTCCAACAACAAGGTTCGCCCGGCGCACTCACCGCGTTGCGTCTGCGCGGGCAGCGAAACTTTGACACCGCGCTGTTGCTCGACGGTCTGCGCGTCCGCGATGCGAGCGACATCAACGGCTCCGCGCTGCCCTTGTTCGCCGATCTCGTTCCCGTTGCAATCGATCGTGTTGAGATCCTGCGCGGTGCTGGTTCGTCGATTTATGGCACGCACGCGATTGGCGGCGTTATCAACGTCATTCCCGCGGCCGGTTCGAACGGTTTTCACGTGAACGCCGGATTTGAAGGCGGAAGCCTCGCGACTTATCGCGAACGCCTGCAAGTGTCCGGCGGCGGAGACTCGTTTGGTTACGAGCTCGGCGCTAACCGTCTCGACGTGCGCGACGGAATTGACGGCGACGACGCGTACGGAAACACCGGCTTCGGCGGGCGCTTTCAGTTTTACCCGACGCAGTCGATCACGATCGCGGCCAATCTCTACGGCGTGATCGCAAACGGTCGCGTCAACGACAATCCGTTTCCGCTGCCTGCTGCGTTCGCCACCTCGCAGCCGTTTCCGGACGCTGTTCCCGGCGTCACCTTTCAACCTGACTTCAACAATCCCGACCAGGGCCGCCGGCAGCGACTAATCGTCGGTTCGGGAAGGTTCACGCACGTAGCCAACGAGTGGATCTCGTATTCGATTGCCTACCAGCACGTGTCGAACAACAGGCGCAACTACAACGGACCAAACGTCGATCCGCGCTTCACGTCGTTCGTGCCGTTTGGCGACTTCGAGTTTCTGAACTTCAACCGCGGAAACATCGATACTGTCGACGGCCGCGTCAACTTGCGCTTTTCGCGAACTAACCTCGCGACTGCGGGCGTCGAGTTTGAACATGAATCGTTCTTTCAAAGCTCACAACCTTCATTCTCGTCATTCAACGACACGACGGACCGGCAACGCACGTTCGCAGTTTTCGGGCAGGACCAGTTGTCGTTCTTCGACGATCGATTGCGTCTGTCGCTCGGCGCCCGCGGCCAATGGTATCGCATTCGAACCGCCGACCGGCCCGGCGTCTTGCAAGGAACACAGGCGGAGAGTTCGGCCACCGGGGATGGAGCGATTGCCTATTTCTTCCGGCGGAGCGGGACGAAATTGCGAGCGCACGTCGGCAACGGTTTTCGCGCTGCTTCACTCTTCGAACGCTTCGGCGAAGGCAACTTTGCAGGCGCAGGGCTCACGCGCTTCGGCGATCCGACGCTGCGCGCCGAGCAGTCGATCAGCGCCGACGGCGGTTTCGATCAACGCGTCGCAAACGATCGCGTGCTCTTCGGTGCGACGTACTTCTACACGAGATTGCAGCGCGTGATCGCGTTTACCGTATTTCCGAACGATCCGCTCGGTCTGGGACGCTTCACTGGTTTCGAGAATCGACCGGGCGGACTTTCACGCGGCGTCGAAACATACCTGAACGCTTCGCCCGTGAGGGGAATGGACCTCACTGCATCGTACACGTTCACGAACAGCGATCGCGTTGTCGTATCGCAGGGATTGCAACCGGAGTACGTGATTCCGAAGCACTTGTTCGGCGTGTCTCTGCGGCAGCGGTATCGAGCGTTGCTCTTCAGTCTCGACGTGAACCGAACCGGGTCATACATCGCGCCGGTGTTCGAGAATAACTTCCCGTTTCGTCAAGCCGACATGACGTTCAGCGGTTACACGAAGGCCGACGTGTTTGCCAGTTACGAATTAAGACGGAATGACCGAGTGACGCTGGTGCTGTTTGGCGGCGTGGATAATGTTCTGGATCGGGAGTATTACGAAAACGGGTTTCTGGCGCCGGGAGCTACAGGGCGCGGCGGCATTACGGTGAAGTTTTAGACTGCCGATGGCCGATGCGGAGAACAGGTCCAGGTTGCAAGGATTGTGAGTTCCGGACGCTGGTGCGTCACTTACGAGACTCGTCCTTGCAACCTGGAAGACGAAAGCGTCAGGTTTTTTTAGTAAAAAGCCCACCCGCGAGAAAGACGACGCCGAGCAGGACGTGAATGGCGTGGTCGGCCTGACCGAGGTGCAACGGGCCAACGGTCCACATGCGTTCGGGCGGAGTTCCCAGCGCGAATCCGAGAATGCCCAGCGCGAGGTAGACGACGCCGAAAACAAGAGAGAAAGCTTTTGCGCCGGATAGCGTGCCGGCAAAGCCGAAATAAAGAGCGATTGCGCCGGAGACCAGGTGGACAACGTTATGTACCGGCGTCAAATGGGCTTCCGCGAGATCTGGTTTCGCGAAACCAATTAGACCTACTAACAGAAAAACGACTCCGAGAATCTTGCAAACCGTCTTTGCCATTTCTCACTCGCTCCTCTGAAAACGGTGGTAAAGCGTAGCGGTTTCCGCGCCGAGGCTGTCCCAGGCGTCCGCGTTTTGTGTAACCCTGAGGGTGGTCCGTCGGTGCGGCGGAATGTATACCATTGAGTGCGGCTCGTTGCAAAGTTTTTTACTAAAAATCCATGTTTCATAGCGCCCGTGCTTAGGCCGGGCGGAATGATATACTTGTCGCCAATCCCTCGTTTCCATCGTTTTTCAGCAAGTGAGGTTTGGTATGTTTATCCGCAAACTGTTGGTTGCAAGTTTTCTGCTCATCTTCACAGCGACTGCGGCAAGCGCGTACACCATCGTGATGCGCAACGGCCGGAGAGTTGAGATCCCGAACACCTTCACGCTTACAAAATCGACGCTGACGTACGAAACAGCGCCGGGAATCCAGGTCACGATTCAAGTGGCCGGCATCGATGTCGCAGCCACTGAACGCATCAACGGTCAGACGCCCGGCTCCTTCGTTGCCACCGCATCGGCGCCGAAAGCGTCCAGCGAGCCAGTCCAAACGCGACGAACGCCAGCCACGCGGTCGATAACAAACCAGGATCTCGAAACGTATCGCCGCACGCGCGTCGCAAACGAACGCGAGCGACAGGAACTCGGCCTGCCGTCTGCGGAAGAACGCCGGCGTGAAGTCGAAGAGATCGACAACCGCACTCAAGAGCAGATACGCGACATGCGTTCGCGTGAAGAACTTGATTTCTGGCGCAGCCGTGCGATGTCACTCGAGACGCAGTTGAGCGCGACCGCTGCTCAAGCCAACGGGCCGCAAATGTACGACTATCCGTGGGCTTATCCCTACGGAATCGGACTGGTGACAAGCGGATTCCCCTCGGCGTTCGATGGGTTTCACCGATTTAACAGATTCGGTTTGAACGGCTTCGGTTTCAATCAGTTCAATAAGTTCAGTCCTTTCAATTCGCAGTTTCCGAGCCACTTTAGAGGACGGCTTTTGTTTACAACGCCGAGGCCGGCCGGTGTTATGCATGGCCGTGGTGGTCATGCCGGCGGCGGCAGTAGCGGGACGCGCGGAGGACGCCGATAGACCTGAACATGACCTGGGAAACCGTCATCGGACTTGAGATCCATGCGCAACTGAGCACCGATTCCAAGATCTTCTGCGGTTGCGCCACCCGCTTCGGAGATCAGCCCAACGCGAATACTTGTCCCGTCTGTCTCGGCTTGCCGGGTGCGCTGCCGGTGCTGAACCGCCGCGCCGTCGAGTTGGGCGCGCGGGCGGCGTTGGCGTTGGGACTGCGCATCAACGAGCAGTCGATCTTCGCCCGCAAGAACTATTTTTATCCTGACCTGCCGAAGGGCTATCAAATCTCGCAGTACGATCAACCGTTCTCCGCGGAGGGCGAGCTCGAGATCATGACCGCCGAACGCGACGAGGCGGGCCATCCGCTCGAATGGCGTCCGAAGAAGATCCGCATCACGCGGCTGCATCTCGAAGAAGACGCGGGCAAGAACGTGCACGAAGGACTGCCTGACGTCGATCGCTATTCATATATCGATCTGAATCGCGCGGGTGTGCCATTGGCCGAGATCGTCACTGAACCTGATTTCCGTTCGTCGTGGGAAGCTTACGACTACGTCAATCATGTGCGGCGCTCGCTGCAATGGGTCGGCGCTTCAGATGCCGACATGGAGAAGGGAAATCTTCGTTGCGAGGCGAACGTCTCTGTACGGCGCGTTGGCGACGATAAGTTCGGCACGAAGGTCGAACTGAAGAACTTGAACTCGGTCCGGTTCATGCAGCGCGCGATCGAGTTTGAAGTCGCGCGACACATTCAGGTGCTCGAGTCAGGCGGACGTTTGACGCAGGAGACGCGGTTGTGGGACGACCGGGCGATGGAAACGCGCGTCATGCGTTCGAAGGAAGAAGCGCATGACTATCGTTATTTTCCCGAACCGGATCTGCCGCCGTTGATCGTGTCGAGTGAGTTTATCGAACAGGTGCGCCGGCAGATGCCGGAGCTGCCGGACGCGAGACGCAAGCGGTTCAGCGAGCAGTATGGACTGAACTTTTCCGACGCGTCGCAACTGGTCGCGGATCGCTCGCTGGCGGATTATTACGAGGAGACGGTTAAGTCCAGCGGTAACGCTCGAGCGGCTGCGAATTGGATCAGGTCCGAGTTGTTGCGCGAATTGGAGGCTGGCGGAATCTCGGCGGCGGAATCCCCCGTTGCGCCTGACAAGCTTGGCGTGTTGATAAAGCTGATCGACGACGGAAAGATCAGCGGCAAGCAAGGAAAAGACGTGCTGGTCGAGATGTTCAGGACCGGCAAGGACGCTGAGACCATCATCGAGGAAAAAGGGCTCGTGCAGTTGAGTGATACTGGTGAGATCGATTCACTGATCGATGACGTTATCGCAGCCAATCCCGATCAGCTTGCTAATTATCGTTCCGGCAAGGAAGCGTTGTTGGGATTCTTCGTCGGACAGGTAATCAAGGCGTCGAAAGGCAAAGCCAATCCGAAGATCGTCAACGAAAGATTACGAGCAAAGTTACAGGGTTGATTTCTATGGAACTCGCAGGGAAGACGGCAGTAGTGACAGGTGGAACAAAGGGTATTGGACGCGCGATTGCCGAGTCGCTCGTGCGTGCCGGAGTTAACGTCTCGATCAGCGCTCGTAATGAAGACGAGATCGAGCGTGCGGTTGACGAGCTGAACGCGCTGGGTGGCGGACGTGCGGTTGGTTTTGTTTGCGACGTTCGCGATTCCGCGCAGGTGAAACCTTTTATCGCGGGTACGGCGGAGCAGTTTGGCGGCGTCGATATTCTCGTCAACAACGCGGGCGTAGGAATATTCGCGCCGGTCGAGTCGATGAGCGTTGAAAATTTTCGCGCCGTGATCGAGACGAACCTTTGCGGGGTGTTTTACTGCTGTCATGAAGCGATTCCGTTGATGAAGCAACGTGGCGGCGGATACATCATCAACATCTCTTCGCTGGCGGGAACAAACGCGCATCCGCGTCTGGCTGCTTACAACGCGTCGAAGTTTGGTCTTAACGGTTTCAGCGAAGCGCTGATGCAGGAAGTGCGGCACGACAAGATCAAAGTCAGTTACATCATGCCGGGATCGGTGAACACGGAGTTTGGCGGCGATGAACCGAGTGATGAGAAGAGCTGGCAACTTCGTCCGGAAGACGTCGCGCGCGTGGTGATGGATCTACTCGCGTATCCCGACCGCGCGCTGCCGAGCCGTGTCGAGATCCGGCCCAGCCGTCCACCTAAAAAATGAAAATACTAAGTATCGTTCTCGCATTACTGTTCTTCACCATCTCTTCTCTACAAGAATCGCCGGAACTCAAAGAAGCCTCGACGCTCACCGAATCGGTATCCAGGCTTCTCCACGAAAAGAAGTTTGACCAGGCGCTGCCACTGGCAAAACGTGCGCTGGAGATTCGGCAACGACTGTTGCCGCGAACCCATCCGCAAGTGGTTACCTCAGTGAGCTATCTCGCCAGCGTCTATACCGGCAAAGGCAATTACGGTGCGGCGAAGAAAACTCTGCAACAGTTGATTCAACTACTGAAAGAACGATCCGACGAGCTGGGTGTCGCGCGCGTGCTCGATCGCCTGGGACTGGTCTGCCTTCGCGACCGCGATCTTGGCAAGGGCGAGGAGACTTACAAGCGGGCGATTGCTTTGAAGGAGAAAGCGCTTGGACCTGAGGATCCGGAGCTGGCCCAATCGCTGGAAGGGCTGGCTACCGTGTATCGCGCGCGCAACGATTTCAAGCAGGGAGCGCCGATCTACAAACGCGCCCTGACAATCTACGCGCAGACTTCCGGCGTAAACAGTCTTGCATTTCAGCAGGCGAGCCAGGGATTTGCCTGTCTCGGCTACGAGAACGAAAAGCGAGATGAAGTGAAAGAGCTTAACGAGATCTGGAAGCGTTTTGCGCCGCCGGATGCACCGGCCGAAGCGCCGGACGCGAATTTCCTGAATGCTAAAGCGCGGAAGCTGCCGCCGCCAGGCTATCCGCCGGACGCGAGGGCCCAACAAATCTCGGGCGTGGTGGTGATGAAATTAACTGTCGATGAAAAGGGAAACGTGATCAGCGTGCGTGACATGTGTCAGGGACCACCGTTCATAACTCCTGCGGCGATTGCCTCGGCGCGAGAAGCTCAGTTCGACCCGGTGAAGATTGCGGGCCGGCCGGTGAAGGTGGACGGAGTTCTGGTTTATCGCTTTGTTGCACGTTGACTATGCGAGCTGTAATTCAACGAGTGACGCGTGCGCACGTGACGGTTGAGGAGCGCGTGGTTGGCGAGATTGGAAGCGGGCTCCTGATCTTGCTCGGTATCACTCATGGCGACGGGAAAGAAGACGCCGAGTATCTCGCTGCGAAAATCGTTGCGCTGAGGATCTTCGACGATGCTGATGGCAAGATGAACGTTTCGGTGAAGGACGTTGGCGGCGGGCTGCTGATTGTTTCTCAGTTTACGTTGTATGGCGACGTGCGGCGCGGGCTGCGGCCCTCGTGGAGCGACGCCGCAGCGCCGGAAGTTGCTGAACCTTTGTATGAATACTTCGTCGATCGCTGTCGAAAACTGATCGAGCCGGTGGCCACCGGCAGTTTTCGCGCGATGATGCAGGTCGAGTTGGTTAATGATGGGCCCGTGACGTTGCTCCTCGATAGCGCTAATCGCAAATAAATATTAAATCGTATCGCCGGTCTTTGAACTCTCCTCCAGTTCGTAGCGATCGCGATCGCGTTTTTCGATCTTCTCGATGAACTCGAGCTCTTCGTTGTCTTCGTAATTCACGCCCATCGCCTGCGCGTTCTCCTCGACCAGCGACTGGTCTGGAGTCGGATTGTCGCCGGCAACAGTTTCCGAACCGCTATCGTTCACGTCTTCCCAGGCGGCGTCGAGATCTCCACCGGCATCGCGCGGCGATGCGGCGGTGTTGTTGCGCAAGCGGTGCGCGAGTAGTTCCGGGTCCTTGGGCGCGCGAGAGATCTCCATCTCCATGAACTCCTCGATCTCCGGATCGGGTACGTAGTCAGGATCGTTGGCCAGGTACTCGAAGTCGTCAGGGCGTTTGTTAGGCATGCAAGCCTCCTTACGATGATCGTCGCAATTTGTTGGGGGGTTCTGCTGGAGACTATAACTAATTGCGGCCGAATCAGGAAATGGCAGTTTAGTAACAGATGTTTAGATTCTTGTTTACGTCGAAGCCTTATCATGGCATACTCCTCACGCCTCGCATTCAACGGAAACAACCCACTGCTGGATTAATCGAGCCCCTATCTCACTGGAGGCCGTGGTATGCATTCTTCTGCCTTACGTCTCACCGTTGGTCTAAGTCTCTGTATTTCGTTGCTGTTTTCGCATACGTCATTCTGGAAAGGGAGCCTGGTAACGCAGGGCCAGAAGCAGAAGCGCGAAGGCCATCCTAAGCCTGGCAAACCGGATGGCGTCTTTCCGGATCTCGAAGATGTGCAGCGAGAAGCGGACGTTGAGCGTGAGCCTGCACCGCCGATTCATTCGACTGTTCGTTCACCAAAGAATCCGCTGAATCCGTGGAATGGGCGGCGCGTCGGCGACCCGGACACGCTTCAAAGAAGAGCGCATGCCAGCAGAAGAGCGATTGCACCTCTCACAGTTCTTGACGAGCAGTTCATTGCCAACTTCTTCAACTGGGTCTTGCTGCGCGCGCCTAATGGCAGCGAGCCAACTTACTGGATTGACCAGTTTCGTATTGCTTACGCGCAGGGACAGACGTCGCTGAAACTCGCCGCGGTGGAGTTGGGCAAGACGTTGTTTGAGTCAGCAGAATATGCCGCACGCGCGCGAGATGATCACTCGTATGTTTACGATCTTTACAAGACGTACCTGATGCGCGACCCGGACACGTCAGGTTGGGATTACTGGACCACGCAAGTCGCCCCTAATGGACGCGAGAACGTGCGCCGCGCGTTCGAAGAGTGCTCCGAGTTTGCAAGCATAATAGCCGGCATCGTTCCCAATGGTGCAGCTACTGCCAACGCCGCCTCGCTGATCTCGGCGCGAGTCGATCCGAAGAACCAACCGGGCCACGGCATGCTGACGCGCGACGCAACCTGGAGCATGCCGCTGTTGAGCCTGCCTGGTCGCGCTGGTCTCGATCTCGGCCTGGCGCTCTCGTATTCATCGATGGTCTGGACGCGCAACGGTCCGTACATCCATTTCGATGAAGACAACGGCTTTCCGAGCCCTGGCTTTCGTCTTGGCTTTCCCACCGTGCAGCGCAAGGTCTTCGACGCGCAGACTCGTAAGAAGTCGTTTTTGATGATCACCGGCACTGGCCATCGCGTCGAACTGCGCCAGGTTGGTTCGTCAAACGTCTACGAAGCGGGCGACTCGTCTTACCTCCAGTTAATCGACAACAGTCCGAATCTAATCGTGCGTTCAACTGATGGAACGCAGCTCAGCTTTGTCGAAATCAACAACGAATACAGTTGCACGGAGGTCAAGGACCGCAACGGCAACTACATCACGGTCTACAACAACGGCCTGGGCCGCATCACGGGCATCACCGATACTCTTGGCCGCCTCATAAACTTCAATTACGACGGCAACGCAAACCTGATCTCCATCACGCAGAGTTGGAACGGACAACCGTCGCATCAGTGGGTGGGGTTTAGCTGGAGCACGCGCAACATGCAGTCGAGCTTTTCCAATGTGTCCGTGATCGGGACGAAGAACGGCACGCCGCTGCCGGTCGTTACGGCCGTGACGCTGAACGACACTTCGCAAATCACCTTCGACTACAACAACTCGCTCCAGGTGAATCTCATTAGAAACAACTTCGGTGTGATGCAACGCAATGAGACCGTCTTCACCTACGAAACACCCACGAGCGATGTGCCGCGATTGAGCGACAGCCGCGTTTCGGCGCGCAACTGGACGGGAGTTAACGGCATGCCGTCGCAGGTGATCACAACCTACGGCGTTGCTGCTGATGGGGCCTGTGTGATGACGGCGCCCGATGGCACGGAGTACAGAGAATACTACGGCACTGGCTGGCAGCGCGGGCTCACCACCTTGAGTGAGGTCTGGTCAGGAGGCTCGCTCATGAAATGGACTGCGACGACCTGGACCCAGGACAACACGGACGTTGGTTACGAAGTCAATCCGCGAGTTATTAAGACAGATGTGCATGACGGTCCCAGGCTCCGCCGTACCGTCATCGACTACGGTCCGTACGCGCAATGGGGGCTGCCTTACTGGGTGAAAGAGTATGCCTCAGACGGGACTACTGAGATTCGCCACACGTTCACGGATTACAACCTGAGCCAGGCGTATCTCGACCGCCGCATTATCGGGCTGGTGTCGCAAGTGCATCTCAAGAATGCGACTGATTACGAAAGCAAGATCACGTATGCTTATGACGATCCGGCGCGGTTGCAATCCGTGCCATCCGCGGCCACGCAGCACGATACTGCTTATTCAACGTCACTCACCGCACGCGGAAACGTCACTGCCGTGTCACGCTGGGACGTGACGGACATCACGAACCCTTCGAAAAAGCTGACTACCTACACGGACTACAGCACGACCGGCTCACCCGTCGCGACCACTGATCCCGAGCAGCACGTGAGCAGCATCGCTATGCTGATTCCTTTTCCGATAACGTCAGCCGCACCACCTTTGCCTATCCCACAACCCTGACCGATGCCGGCGGTTCCAGTTCGTATATCCAGTACAACTTCGATTTCGGCGCCACGACACGCACGCAATCTCCGGCGCCTGCCGGCCAGTCGCAAGGCGCGATTCAGACGTTGACCTACAACAACCTGGGCCAACTGGAGCGAACCACGACCACGAACAACGGCGCTTACAAGCGTTTCTGGTATGGCGCTGATTTCACGGCCAGCTATGCGACCGTCAACAACACGGCGGATGAAGCGTATTCGATGCAGACGTTCGATGGTCTCGGTCGTCCTCTCGGCGCGGCCAGTAATCACCCCGGCAGCACCGGCGGCTACAAAGCGCAAATCAACATCTATGACTTTATGGGCCGCATCAAAAAGACCTCCAACCCGGCAGAGATTAACAGCAGTTGGCTCCCCTCCGGCGACGACACCGCCGGCTGGCTGTACACGGAACAGACCTACGACTGGCAAGGCCGTCCCTTAACTACCACCAACCCCGACAGCACGACTCGAACCGCCACCTACTCCGGCTGTGGCTGCGCCGGCACTATGGTTGCCACGCTAACGGACGAAAGAGGTCGACGACAGAAGGTCTACAGCGACGTGTTAGGCCGGCAGCTAAAGGTTGAAGTATTGCAGTGGGATGGCA
>JBKPOC010000025.1:0-26466 GCA_046732935.1 Acidobacteriota bacterium
CTCTTCGCCGACGTCTTCGGGCGACGCCACGATCAACCGCCAGCGCGAGTCGGAAGCATCGACGTGCTCGCGAACCAAATCGTTGATTTCGTCGGCAGCGTCCAATGCGTCGCTACAGTGCAGCAGAATCAGCTCGGCGTCATGAACGCGTGACAGTGCCATTGCATAACGCACGGCGTTGCCGGAGTACGGCGACAAGTCGATCGGACAAAGGATGCGCTTGATGTTAATCATGACTGAGTTACCTCCTATTGTCGGCCTCACGACTTCGACTGAACAGTGAGCGCGGGCTGAAACAGCAGCGGAGACGCTGCCCAGCAGACTCAGATCCGTCGTAGGCGATCAGGATCTGTGCGGCTTCGCCGCCGGGCTGTGCGGCGTGGCTCTGCCTCGCCGAAAAGTAGCACCTCCATGCGGCTATGCCGCTCGTTCGGGCTTAGCCCGGACCAGGGGCACAGCCCATTTGTGTAGTCCATGCGAACGGCGGGGCGTAGCCCCGCCGCACATCACGGCGGCAGAGCCGCGGAGGTCCCACATCACGGCGGCAGAGCCGCAGACCCACATCACGGCGGCAGAGCCGCAGACCCACATCACGGCGGCAGAGCCGCAGACCCACATCACGGCGGCAGAGCCGCGGAGAGCCACATCAGGACGGCAGCCGCAGAGAACCCACATCAGCGCCGCAACCACCACAACGCGGGAATTTTTCCTGTGCAAGGCTCCATGACCGCTTAAGGTCGAATCGCCACTTTCATCACGCCGTCGAGCCGCTCGCCAAACACGTCATACGCTTCCGCGATGTTGTCGAGAGAGAAGCTATGGGTGAGCAAGGGCGTGAGATCTACGCGGCGATAGCGGACCATCTCCATCAGTCTTCGCATGCGCTCCTTGCCGCCGGGGCAAAGCGTCGTCACGATGCGGTGATCTCCAATACCGGCTGCGAATGCTTCGTAAGGGATCTCGAGTTTCCCCGAGTAGACGCCGAGACTCGACAGCGTTCCCGCCGGACGCAGACTCCGCAATGCGCTTTCGAAAGTTTGTTGCGTGCCGAGCGCTTCAATTGCGACGTCAGCCCCACCACCGGTCAGACGTTTAATTTCAGCGCTGACGTCGACGTCTCGATAGTCGAGCGTCACGTCGGCTCCCATTCGTTTCGACATCGCGAGCCGGGTTTCATCTCCGTCGATGCCGATGATCAGTCCGGCGCCCATCAGTTTCGCGCCCGCCGTGGCGCACAATCCGATTGGCCCTTGCGCGAACACGACGACCGAATCGCCCGTCTTGATTCGTGCAGACTCAGCGCCACTAAATCCGGTGGAAGCGATATCGGCAAGCAGGACCACCTGCTCGTCCGCCAGTTCATCAGGAATTTTCGCGAGGTTCGCTTGCGCGTTCGGCACTCTTAGAAACTCGGCCTGCGCGCCGTTGATCGTGTTTCCGAATCGCCAGCCGCCGAGCGCTTCGTATCCTTCACCGTGACCGCACTGCGAAAGGTGTCCGGACAAGCACGCGCGGCACTGCCCACACGGCGTAATGGCGCCAACCAGCACGCGGTCGCCGACCTCGTATCCCGTAACACCTTCGCCAAGTTCTTCGATAACACCAACCGGTTCATGGCCGATCACCAGACCAGGCTTGACCGGATATTCACCTCTGACGATGTGCAGGTCTGTTCCACAGATCGTGGTGAGCGTCACTCGAATGACCGCTTCACCAGCTCCTGCGCAAGGTTTCTCAACCTCCTCAACTCGAATTTTATTCTTCGAAAGAAAAATGTTTGCTTTCATTTTTGCACCTCTGGCTACGCCAGCCGATGCAACGACGTCGAATGCAATGCCTCCGAGATATCGCGCATCGATTCAGCCGGCGCGTTGTGTTTCACTTCGATTGACTTGATCGGAGAAGTCAGCAGCACTCTGTCGTCGACCCACATCTCCAAACGACAGCCAATGCAGATCGCTCCTTTATTAATCGGCTTGCCGGGCGATGACGAGCCTCTGATAAAACCTTCGTGCGGTTCCGTCAGCAGGCTGCCGCCCTCGATGAGCGCGCGGCCCGTCTTTCGATCGAGCACCAGGATGCGATAGTCGCTGTTGTATGTGCGGAGGAGGACGGTATCGAACGCGTCTAAATTCTCCAGCATGATATTGGTGTGCGGATCGCTCGTCGTCAGGTGACTCTCGTCTCTGCTCAGATGACTGTCGCCTGACTCACGCGCCCAGCAATCGAGGCACAACGACCACGCCGGGTCGACGTCGAGTGTAGTGCCCTCGATCGAGCGGCCACACCTCGAGCAGCTGCCGTACGAACCGGACATCAAACGATCGAGCGCATCGTCGACGCGACGCAGCCTCGCCTGAAGCAACTGCTGATTCTGAAGTGGCTGAAACGTCGCCTCTGAACACTTGAGCAAAGCCTCGCAAATGTCTTCCCGCTCTCCATGCAGACGGTTCCAAACGGCTCCGCCTTTTCCTCCGATCGGGATTGCGGCTAATTGAAGTGTGCGATTCTCAGTCATGATGTTCCCTCCATTCAGGCTCGAACTATGTATGCGATAACTCCCAATATCTCTGCTGAGCAAGTTTGGCCCAGCTCCAAAAACCACCTTGTCTGACCGTTGCCGGTTCGTCTCTCCAAAGATCCTTGCGCAGGTAAATGCTGTCGCTGCCAACATCGTCGATGACTGCGCGCATCTCGTGTTCATAGTGCGCGACTGGTTCGCGCCCGGCGATCTCGGCCGCGAGATTCGCTGCCGCAACTTCGCCCTGGCGAACGGCCATGTGGCCCATCTTCGGCCCGTCGAAGCTTACGCAGTCGCCGACGGCGTACATTCGATCCAGGCCGGCTACGCGCATCCTCCAGTCGACGTTGATGTAATTCTCCTCGTCGGTAATGCCGATGTACGAGGCCACTGAAGAACCGCGAAACGGAGGCGCTAGCATGAGCAGGTCGAAATTGATCACCTGTCCGCTGTCTGTGGTGACGGAGTCTTTCGATAGTGAGCTGATGTTCAGGTTGGGCAAGAACTCAACTTCACGCGCGCCGAGGACGCGCTTGATTGCCGCCGCCGCAATTGAATCTCCGAACTCGGATTCCAGCGTGGTCGGGTTCACGACCGTAATTTTCACGCGCTCACGTTTATCCTTCTCTTCGAGTAAGCGGGCGAGCGCAAACGCGCTTTCATAAATCGGTACGGGCAGACGAGCGCCGGGACACTGACCAAACACTGCTCTTCCCTCTTCAAACTTCCTGGCCGCTTTGCCGAATTTGATCGCTTTGTCGACGTTCAGCAGATGGTGGGCGTGTTCGTAGAAGCCGTTGATACGTTCAGTGGCGAGCCGCCGTCCCAGTGCAAAGATGAGATAGTCGTACGGGAGCTTGCCCTCGACTTCTCCATGCGCGATCGTGACTTTTCTATCGAACGCATCGAGACGGGCAACTTCTGCTTCGACGAAGTTCACTCGACGATTCAACAACGTGCGGCGAAGGTCGAAGGCCACGTCTTCCGGGCCACACTTTCCAAACGCCAGCCGCACCAGTGCCGGGTAAAAAATGAACTGGCGGCTGCGAGAGATGAGCGTGATCTGGTGTTCGTCGCCGAGCTGTTGAGCCAAAGACTCCGCGGCAACGAGACCTCCAAACCCGCCACCCAATATCAAGACCTTCGCCATTGTTACTGCACCTTATCGCCTGACGTTCGTTCCCTGACTTTAGCCGGACAACGCGATCCATCTACGGCTACCGGTATTTTCATACGCTTACTCCAATTCCCCGGCTACTCCGTGCACGAGTCGTACCACCTACTTGGCTGTGGTTTTAGCTGGTTTGTTTTGGGGTTTTAGCTGGGTGGGTTTGAGGGAGGGGCTGAGGTTGCGAGGTATTTCCCAACACGACTGAAAATTCCCGCACGGTTTTCGGGCCGGCCAGGACGGACTTTCAATGTACTCGTAGATGCTTTGCATCAAATGCGAGTCGCGAAGGCAGAATAAACGGATCGCAGCTCCGGTCTTTTAATTTGTCTGCCCGCGTTGGATCATGTCAAACTGAATCTCAAACATGAAGCGTTCACTCATTATCATAGGATTCGTGCTAACGTTCGCGGTGGCGGCGACGCTGCCTCTTGTAGAGTACGTTTTCTTTACCACACAATTCGGGACAAACTCGATCCCATAGACGATCAAACAGGCAGACCGAGCTGCGACGGCTCGACGCCGCGCCCGTGGTGGTAAAGAAACTGAGAGGCCGGTAACGCCCCCCGTACCGGCCTTTTGGTTTCGTGAATGGCAAAACAGCGTCAAGTCAGGATCACTTTGGGGTGCAGCTGCCGGAGCCTGTCGAGTTACCGCATGTCCCCTCGTTTCCGTTACCAGAGCAGCTAGCCGACGTTGTGTTAAGCGAGTCCGTGCAGGAACCTCCCGTGACAATTCCAGAAGTCGTGTCTACTTTGCAAAATCCGGCCGCATTCCCTGTCGAAATGATGAACTGCTTGCCATTTTGGCAACTGACCGTCGTTGTGGCGTAGGCCACTCCGGGCGGTCTAACCGGCGTACTAACAGGTGGATTTGCCGTTGCCCTCCACAGTACACCCACTAAGATCATCACACCAATAGCCGTAAAAACGTGCGCGAGCGTGCTTACTCGATTCATATCGTTACCTCCAACTGGTCAATGTGAGAACGCGAGAAATGAGGCAGCCTAAATTCTCCGGTCTATACTAACTATGCTGATAGGGTACTGGAGTGTTTCGGACAATCAGCATGCCAAACTTTCGATCGAGCCACGATCAATCATCTATGCGGTCATCTCCGTGAGGTTTGCTCCGCACTCGATAACATCACTACCAATTTAAAGAGACAAACGAGTGTTTGTGGGCAAGCAGCCTAAAGCAGCACGAAACCTGCTGTCGCGGGATTGAAGTTATCAGAGACCCATCTCGGATCACTTCGCCGGAAAGACGTAATCGATATAAAGATTACCCTGGACGAAGTTCGCCGGCAGCTTCTTCAACTGTCCCTTCGCTTCGGGTGAGGCGGGAACATCCAGCACTTTGATCCAATCGCTTCGTACCAACCTGCTTCCCGTGTGCTTCTCCATCTCTTCCATCAGTTTGATGCGCGGCACTTCCGTCTGTTTGTCGACCCTGCCATACGGACGCTTTCCGTCAGGATCGCTGCTCTCCGTGGAACACATGGAAACGCACTCTTTGTTCAGCGCTGCAATTGCGGGTATCGGGTTCGCATTGGTACTTCCGTGATGACCCACTTTATAGAAGTCGATCGAACCAAGCAGGTCTTTTGCTGTTTTCTGTATTCCCGGATCCTTACCTGATACTTTTTTGCCGTAAAGCCAGTAGGACCAGTTACCCCATTGCGCATCTCCGACGAACAGCAGCTTCTTGCCGCGACAGGTGAAGAGGATGACCAGGCTTTGATTGTTCAGAGTTCCGTCGATTGCGTCGGCCAAGCCCAGCATGACATCCGGCTGCGCATCTGCCAGGACCTTCTCTAACGCCGCGGCCGAACCGTACGCAGCGAATGCGCGTTCGTCGTAGTCGGCCGCGCTCGCCGGCCACTCTTTTTCGAACGGCAGGAGCACAGCATCCGCCGGCGGCAACCCTTTCTCGGCGGCAGCGGCCAGATACTGTTCAGTCTTGTTATCCGAAGCCGTAAACCCACCATCTGCGTCAATGGGCGCAGGGCCTAACAGCTCAGCAGTGACGGCCCCTTTCAAAGACGCCGGTAAATGTGGCTCATCGCCGCCCTGGTAATAGAACACCGGCGGCTTGTTCTTGAACCCGCTGCGGAGAAGTCGCAGCGCTTTGTCGTTACTGCCTTCCTTGTTGCCTTTGACTCCCAACGCATCGTTCACCTTCGCGGATACTTCGTCGTCTCGAGCGCCGAGACGCATCTGAAGTTGACCGGCGAGAGCCGTGATTTTAGCCTTGAATGCCGCTGCTTTTTCGTTGTCAGGATCCAGGCGGTTGGTAATCCACACTGCGCCGACCTCGAACTGAGCGAACTCGTCGAAGTTCGTGGCGAATCCGGACAAGTGGTCGGCGTGATAGTGAGTAGCAATAACCAGGGCCAGCTTTCGGTTTGTTTCCTTCGCCAGGTCCTGCACGCATTCATCGATGCTGTTGATGTTGCCGGCATGAACACCACAGTCAATCAAGATATGCTGCGGTCCGGTTTTTGTCGGAACCGTCAGCAGAAAGAAATCACCAAAGCCAACCCGGTACATCCGTACACGCAGCTCGCCTTTGGTCTTCGCGGTTCGGCCGGTTGCTTTCTTGCTGCTTCGCTTCGCTGCTTTGCGGGCGCTCGGCTTCTTCGAATGCTTTTTGGTGGTTTTTTTGGTTGCCATATCAGAGTCCCTGGTGAAGCAGGCCAAAGTTGACCTGGAAGTGATTCGGATCGTCCGTGTTTCCGTTTGCGAGGCCGATAGCCAGGTTGTGTTTGCGCTGCGATTCCTCACGCGCGCCCTCAGCAGCCTCCATCGGCTTACCAATCGCATAACGCACGATTGCTTTACCGCGGACGCGTTTATGGGTGTTCGGATCGGCTGTTACTTCCGGAGCTGAAACGATCAGAGTGACGCCCGCGCGGAAAGGAAATGAGCCGGCTTCGGGCATGCTCTGGTCGAAAAACACTCGCCGCGTTTGCACTAACTCGACCACCATGTCGGTACGAAGACTTCCATCCGCGGCAATCCGGAAGACCGGATGAAACGAAGGTGCGTATGGTTTGAACTCGGGCGCGAGCGACGGATCGTCATCGAATCCCAGGAGCGCAGCGTTTTGTTCGGCGTACTCTCTGAGCACGCGCCCGTTGATATCCGCTTCTTCGCGAGTGAGTCCGTTTGGATCGCCGAAGACGAGTGCGGTGAGCTTCTTTTCTCCGGTTTGCGGATCGGCGAGATAGGCTTCGACCGGAGGCAGGGCTCCTTTGGCAGGATTCTCCGCATCCCATTTAGGAACACGCGGCCAGCACAACGAGTCTTGAGAAAAGAACGCGGCGTTTTCGGGGAAGATGCCGCGCACCCTGAATGCTTGCATTAAGGCGTCACGAACGTCTGAGCCCTGCTCGTCTTTGAGATCGAGATTGGCCGTGATGAGCGCGCGCAGAAAATCACCGAAAGTGATGTCGACGGGCGGACAATAATCAAGGGCGCGCGCGCACAGTTGAAAGAACTCCGCAGCAGTCGTGGACGCTTGTTCGGCTAACAGTCTTGCCAGCGGTCCCGGTAAATCATCCGGCTGACTGCTGCCGCCACCGCCGGCGCGATAAACGCGAAACAGATCGGCTGTGCGTTTGAGATAGATGGAAAAGTAAGCATCGAAAACTGCCGCCACCAGGATCGAGCCACGGAAGTGGACATCATGAATCCTGGTATTGATGTCGTTTGTGTTTGGCCTGACATCGAGAGCGTTACGAAGGCCGCGGCTCATGCCTGATGCTTCGCCAAACTGTTTCGCCAGATCGATCAGCGGATTGCGCGATGCTTGCTGCGCAGTGAGTGTCAGATCGTCGGGCGCGGGTTTCTTATTCGGATCCGTGGACGGCGGTGCTGCGTCTGGTCTCAGTTCGAACTGGTAAAGACGTCCACCTGTTTTTTGAATCGTGTCGATCAACGCGTCTTTGTGTGAGAAGTGGCTGAATAGCGCGGCCAGGTCAGCAAAGCCTTCATGGAAAGCGAGGACATCCGGGTTCGTCGGTTCAGTAAAGTAAGTGCGAATACCGTCGATAATCGCGTGCGTTACTTCGTGTGCGATTATGTCGTGCGATAAGCAAGTAAAGACGCGCTGGCCGGGAAGGTTCTGTCCCTGGTTGGTTTCCTCAGCAGTGAAATAGCCGAAGAGAATTCCTTTTGCTTCCGGGCTGTAGAAAGCATTGGCCTGGACCATGGCATGGGGGAAGAGATTGAGCGTCCAGATATCGTTCTTCTTCAGCCAGGTACCCGCCTGGCTCTCCTCACCGTTTGTAGCGCTGGTACGAGGCCTGTCGGCACGTCGCCAGCGGATCTTGCGGCCGAGCGCAGCCTCAAACCTTTCGATGGTCTCCGTGGCGACGGCATAGACCATCTGCTGGTGAAACCGCGGATCCGATTCGGAAGGATCTAAGCCGTTCCGCGCCAGAATTCGTGGATCGTTCAGGTCGACGGGTGGGTAGTACTTCTCATTGGCGCCATCGTAATCGACAACGGCAATCTTGCGGCCGATGGGACCGGGCTTGAGATCTTCCTCCCACTTCACCTTGATCGACATGACGTTGCCGATGTAGTTACCGGCGCTCGGGTCAAGGGCGTAGACCTTGAGCGTGCGCACCGGTGGTTGCTCCAAGTCCATCCAGGGGCAACTCTTTAAAGTGAACGTGGGAGAAGGTTTTCGAACATCGGGTACGTCGGAAGGGAGAAGGGGTTTGGACGCTTTTTTCTTCGCGCCATTTGAGCCGTTTGCCTCCAGCGTACTGGTCCCTCTTTTGGCTGCTACGGTAGGAGATCTCTTGGCAGACATCTATTTTCCTTTCCTGCCGGTATTTTTGGCGGTCAATAGTTATGTAAAGAATGAGTTTTTCATTTCCGTACGGTGTTAACCGTGCAAAACTTCCGCCAGAGTTTTGAGTAGCTTCTCGGCGGTGTAGGGTTTGTTCAGGAACACGGAGACACCCTCCAGTGCCCCTTCGCCGGCGTGGTGTCCAGTTCCCAAACCACTGGCGGCGACTATCTTAACTTTCGAATTCATCCGCTGGAGCGCGCGAATCGTCGCCGGACCGTCCATGAACGGCATCACCATGTCCGTCAACACGACCGCGATCTCGTTCTTCTTGTCCGCGTACAGCGCCAACGCTTCCGTGCCGTCACTCGCCGTCAGCACCTTGTAACCAAACGTTTCCAGCGTCCCGCGCGTGATCTCGCGAATCGACTCCTCGTCATCGACGACGAGGATCAACTCTCCATTTCCCAGCGGCATATCAGACTGCGCCGCCGCGGCATCCACAGCCCCAGGCGTATCGAGCGCCGGAAGGTACAACGCGAAATGACTGCCCTTGTGCAACTCGCTATAGACGTTGATAAAACCTCCGTGGCTCTTCACGATCGTCAACACCGTCGATAAACCCAGCCCGGTTCCCTTCGTCATCTCTTTCGTCGTGAAAAAGGGCTCGAAGATCCGGCTTTGAATCTCGGGAGTCATGCCCGGCCCGGTATCCGCGACGCTGATCACTACAAATCGTCCGGCCTTCGCCTCGATGTGCATGCGCGCATAGTTTTCGTCAAGTAAAACATTCACCGCCTTGATGGCGATCGATCCGCCTTCCGGCATCGCGTCTCGCGCGTTTACGCACAGGTTCATCAGCACCTGGTGCATCTGCGTCGCATCAGCGGAGATGATCCAAAGGTTGTCAGGTACCTGGAAGCTGATCTCGATCGACTTCGGCAGCGTTTCACGCAGGATCTTGACGATCTCCTTGATCAGATGCTTCGGCTGCAACGCCACGCGCTCGCCTTCGATGCCGCGCGCAAACGACAACACCTGCCGCACCATGTTTCCGCCACGCTCGGCGTTGGTGCGCAAAACGTCGAGCCACCTCTTGCTCGTGTCGTCAGTCACTTTCAGTTGCAGCATGTCGACGGCCATCACGATGGGCGACAGAACGTTGTTGAGGTCGTGAGCAATGCCGCCCGCAAGCGTACCAATCGACTCCATGCGCTGAG
Source organism: Acidobacteriota bacterium (assembly GCA_046732935.1). Classification (GTDB taxonomy): domain Bacteria; phylum Acidobacteriota; class Blastocatellia; order Pyrinomonadales; family Pyrinomonadaceae; genus PSRF01. The sequence goes on from JBKPOC010000025.1 coordinate 9,712, forward strand.
CACGGAGAAACTGCGCCTCCATTCGCTTCTTTTCAGTGATGTCGGTATTGATGACCAGCACACCCTTGGGTTGTTCGCGGTCGTCGCGGACCAGGGTCCAGCGGCTCTCGATAATGATCTCCGAACCGTCGCGACGGACCTGACGCATCTCGCCGCTCCACTCTCCGTCGGCGATTAGCGCCCGCCGGGCCGCTTCGAACTGCCGCGAACGTTCCTTGAATATGATCTCTTCAACGTTCTTGCCGGCCACCTCACTCGCGGACCAGCCGTAAAGCTTCTCGGCGCCTTTATTCCAGAACAATATATTTTGTTCGAGATCGCGGACCATGATCGCATCCTGCGCCTGGTCCAACAGCGCCGCCTGCTCGCGGATCTGCTCCTCAGCGCGTTTGCGCTCAGTGATGTCGCTGCGAATCGCAACGTACTGATAAGGCTTTCCCTCGGCGTTGAGAAACGGAACGATGGTAGTGTCGACCCAGTAGATGCTGCCGTCTTTAGCTCGGTTGCGGATCTCGCCGCGCCAGACTTTGCCGCCGGCTATCGTGGTCCAGAGGTCTCTTATGAACTCTTTCGGATGATAGCCAGAGTTGATGATGCGGTGGTCCTGGCCGATCAGCTCCTCGCGAGAATACTTGGAGATCTCGCAGAACTTATCGTTGGCGTAGTTGATGATGCCGCGTTGGTCGGTAATGGCGACGATCGCCGATTCATCAAGCGCAAACTTGATGTCCGCGAGTTCCTTTTCCGAGCGCTCCAGCGCCTCAGCCGTATTCAGTTTAGGTTGAACCGATTTGAGCATCCTCTAGTTTCTTGAGCCGGTATCTGAGCTGATCGCGGGAAATACCCAAAAGCTCGGCGGCGCGCGTTTGATTTCCGCCGCTTCGCTGAATTGCCTGGCGAACGAAGGAGAGTTCCGCTTCGTCGAGCGAGATGCCTTCATTTGGCAGGACGAAAAGCGCCGACGACTCGGTTGTGTTTGCTGGAGAGTGGGCAATTCGCGGCGGCGCCAACAGGCTGCCCGGCAAGTACTCCGTCGTGATCCTATCAGTGTCTTCGAGAATCAGCGCACGCTCGATGACGTTTCGCAATTCGCGAACGTTGCCGGGCCAATCGTAACCGCGAAAGACTGCCGTTGCTTCAGGCGACAATCCCGTGATCTTACGCCGGCGAAGCTTTGCGCCGATCGTCTCGATGTAATGTTGAGACAACAGCAGCACGTCGTCGCCTCGTTCGCGAAGCGGTGGAATGTCGATCTGGATGATCGACAGACGATAGTAGAGATCCAAACGAAAGCGTCCGGCTTCACTTTCGGTTTTGAGGTCGCGGTTGGATGCTGCCAGCACGCGAACGTCGAGCGGAATGTCTCGTAGACCACCGACGCGGCGAAAAGCGCCTTCCTCGAGCACGCGCAGCAGCTTTGCCTGAAGCGAAAGTTCCAGCTCGCCGATCTCGTCGAGCAGGAGCGTTCCGCCCTCGGCTTGTTCAAAGAGTCCTTCCTTTCGCGTCTTGGCGTCGGTGAACGCGCCCTTCTCGTATCCGAACAGTTCCGACTCGATGAGCGTCGCCGGAAGCGCCGCGCAGTTGACGGCGACGAATGGTCCGTCGGAGCGTTGCGAGCCATAGTGAATGGCTTTCGCGACGAGGTCCTTGCCCGTTCCCGACTCGCCCTGCAACAATACTGACGAGACTTCACTCTCCGCCACCTTCGCCGCAAGGCCCAACATCTTCTTCATCGCTGGCGACTCGCCGACGATCTGGCTGAAGTTGAACTCGCGTGCGCGTTCCTTTCTGACTTGCGCGACTTCCTTGCGCAAGTGGCGCGTTTCCAGCGCGTTTCGGATCGTGATGCGGAGCTCTTCGAGGTTGATGGGCTTGGCAATAAAGTCGTGGGCCCCGCCCCGCAGCGCTGAGATCGTGTTATCGACCTGGACGTTACCCGTGATCATGATCACGATCGACTCGGGATTTTCACGTTTGAGTTCGCGCAAGACGTCGAGCCCCGAACCATCGGGAAGATCGATGTCGAGCAGGACCGCGGCCGGCACATCGGCTTTGAATTGCTTAATCGCGTCCTCGACGGAGCTGGCCTCGTTCGGAGTAAAACCCCAGCTCTGCAACGCTTCTCGCAGACTCCAACGAATCGCTTCGTCGTCGTCTACTACCAGAATTTGTTCGGCTGGGATCTTAGGGGACATTGGCGCTTGATTATATTCATTGCGCGAGGATTGAAAAAGACCCGGCTGGATTCGTGGCTCGCGAACTCTATGTCGACAAAGACGCCTACGAGTTCCATACCGACGCCCTGATCTCGGGCTCGGACAACCCCTTCCGCTGGGAGATCTGTAGCGAAGAGTAGGATGATCTCGCCTACGAAGGTTGATTCTCCGGACGCCAAAATCAACCGACGAGGCAAAATACCGGCGTAGTTCACAGTTTCAAGTATTGACACCGAGGATGGGAGGCGCTTTCAAGAAAATAAACTGGAGTGTGTCGGTAGCGCGAAATGAAGTAAATTGATCGTGTTGACCGATCACAGCGAAACAATCCGTGCCTTAGCAGATATTACCGACGAAGGTCTTTTCGAACGTTTGGCGACTGACGTTCTGCGCCAGGCAGAGCCGCACCTGTACGGCAATCTGAGCACGCCCGGAATTAACCCCGCCGGTAAAACTAAACGGTCACCAGTTGACGGCATTGGATTCGTAACTTCCGAGAATTCGCGGATGGTGACTGCTCATCATACTACCTCTGCGTTGCGAGACCTGAGGAGCAAATGGCTGAATGACTCAATCAACCGGACCAAGACAAGATCGAAACCCACCACTCCTCTCGGCGATATCATTAAGACAAGTTTGCTCGTAAAACAGGAGCGCGAGCGCACGCCAGATCTAACAGTGACTCTCGCTTTAACAACTAATCTGGAGCCTTCGGAAGATCTGATCAGAGATGTCCAGGCAGCGGCGAATCTACACCGGATAACGATTGACGTCTGGTCAGGCTCGCGAATCGCGCATTACCTCGATAATACACCGGATGGACAGTGGCTGCGCCGTAAGTATCTGAAAATCACTCAAGAGAGGATTTCAGCGGCTCTGCTGGCCGAGCTGTCTCGGGCCAGCCTTGAGGCATTCAACCCAATGACCACCGCCGAGAATTTTATCCAACGGGAGTTCGATGAGGTCGTCGCTCGCAAATCTCCGGTGCCCCTAGCGTTCTTTGTAGGTGAGTCAGGCTTTGGTAAATCGATTGGCTGCTACAGGTTCTTACAAAGGCACATCAATTCGGGTGGTTATGGACTGGTGCTTTCACACCAGACGTTAGGTGTTTGGCAAACCTTAGACCAAGCCATCGACGCAGAACTCAGAAAACTACATCCGAGCCTTGAGCCATCTGCCGGAGGAAAGGCCCGCGCCTTGTGTTCTCCGGAGAAGCCTCTCGTCGTTATGCTGGAAGACGTTAATTGGGCGGATCGTCCATCGCTGTTGCTCGAACGATTAATCGGGTGGTCCGCATCGGAGACGAATACAACCGCACGGTTCAATTGGCGTGTGCTTTGTCCAGTATGGCCTCGCACGATTGCCTCGATCTCCAGCGAAGCGAGAAAGCGGCTCGACGAACTATCAGTTACAGTGCGGCGATTCACTGATAACGAAGCCCGTCAGGCCATCAAGCAACGAGCTCGCCTGGCGCGTGCAAAGATCAACGATCTCACCGCCGCCCGTATTGCCGAAGCACTGGGGAACGATCCACTCCTAATCGGACTTTATGACTTTGGGACCAAACAGGATCCTTCAACCGTAATCGAGACCTTTGTCAGCAACAGTCTTGAGCGACTGTCTGCGGGCAGCGGATCTTTTACTTTTACGGAATACCAAGAGGCGCTTCGCGAACTTGCAACGGCGATGCTCGTTCGACGCCGCATAGATCCGACGGGCCGCGATGTTGGGGAGTGGTTTCGGGGTCAGTCTGAACGGCTGGCAGCGTTGCGTCAAATAACTAGACTCGGCGAGATCGTGCGCCTTCAGATCATTGATCAAGTTGAGCACCTGCGCTTCAGACATGATCGCGTAAGAGCTTGGCTGTTTGCCAAAGCGATGGCCGAACTTATGCGGTCGAATGTCGACGAAGCCCCAATCGGCGAACCATTCTTCGCTGATGTAATCGGGGCCGCATTAGTGTATCGGGACATACCGTTGCAGGTGGTTGAGCGCGTGCGAAGACAGAACCCGTTGGCGCTCTTTCATGCGTTGAAGATCTTTCAAGAACCCCAAACCGAGGTACACAAAGCCGCTGTAGAAGCGATCTACGGTTGGCTCCAAGAGGATGCGACACACAAAAGAGGCAATCGATCTCTGAGATGGACCGCACTTGACGTTCTCGGCGACACAGAATCATCGCACGTGCTCCCAATTTGCAACCACTTCAAAGATAGAACATGGGGTCTCATTAGAGCTCGCTTTCTGAATGGAGATGTACCCGCCGGTGTGCATTTATGCCTTAAGGTCAGGTTTGGCTCGAATGCGCCTTGGCGGGATAGACAAATCGAACACGCAAGGCATCGCTTTGGCAGCAACATGATCGGCCAGTTGAGTGAGTTGCTGTGTAAGAAGAACATCGAAGATGAAACCCGCATCGGTGCTCTTCGCCTAGCAGGACATCTAGGGGAACCCTCACTAGGTAAGGCCGTTCGCAAATCTTGGCTAAACGATAAGAAACGCAAGCAACATCTCGCGGATTACCTCTGGGCGGCGGCTCAATGTTGCGGCGACAAGCCTGCCAAGTTACTTCGCCCGATCTGTGCGGCTTGGGCAAAATTGTCCAACAGAAGGTCAAAACATGGACTAGCACCCCGTGAGAAGCTAGGAGTTCACGGACTTTCTTGGGCGTTTAGCGACGTGTTATCCGCGCCTACCGCACGGTACTTTGTAAGCCGAGCCCGTAAAAAAGACCTAAGACTTCCAATAATGTGGATGCTACGCGGAGTTAATCAACCCGAGGCAATTGCGTTCATTGTTCGCATATTGGCCCACCACAGCCGTTCTGGCGGCGGCTATTGGACGTTACCTGGTAATGAGGAACGCGAGTGGGAACGGCGACAATTTGAACTCGGCAAACCGATGTCTGATATTTCACGACAAGAACTTCTCCACATGTGGAAAGGCGGCAGGAAAGATAAGCACGTTCGCCGCTCCGCTTTTCGGTTATGGGCGGCAACCATCGCGGAGAATGATCTCGCGACATTGCGTCAGGCTGATGACAACCATCTTTCAGACCTCGTTTTGTGGGCGCGTATAAAGCGCCACGATGTAACTGCGATTCCAGCCTTCATTGAAAAACTTCGCACTGATGACTCGGGCTACTGGTGGCAACTCGGACGCGATTTTTGGAATGAAGACTTAACTATCGCGTTAGAAGAAGAGTTGTGGCGACGTGGTCAGACAGTGGAGCGACAATGGAACTCTGATTACCACTCTGATTGGATCGTTGCAGAATTGCTAGTGAGATTAACTCCAGAACGAGCAGAAGATCTCATGCAAAAACATTGGGAGCATCTTCGCTTTTCATTCGAGTTTATCGGAGCCGCGCTTTCAATAGCGACACCCTCGACATGTTCATTAGCTAAAGAAGCTGTGTCTGCGTGTCCGGATCCACATTCCCTCTTCAAATTCGCATACGACAACTTGTATCCGCAACACAAAACTGGACCTGGTGTGAACCGTTTAGAGCAGGTCGAGGCATATTTACCGTACCTGGACTACTTGGATGACCACGCCATTTACACCTTGTGGGATACCTGTAACCGACTAGGATGGTTTGCGTTTCGGCGTTCACATCTCGATAGCCGACTGAAAGAGACTAACCGCAACCATACAATTCTCAATCCGGCAAATTTCTTTGAACAACTTGATAGTGCCCTGAAGCGAAGTGGCGTTGACTGGGCGGATTTCTTCATTCGTCGTTACGTTGAGCAAACTGATCGCGTCGAAGAGGTTCTTTCGCTCCTCGAACAGTGGTTGAAAGAAAGAAGGACTATCGCGGCATTTGATTTCGTCGCCGCAGTTCTAAGACACGTTGGAGCACCATCAAATCTCGAATTGCTTCGAGTAGCAGGAGTCGAACCAATCGATGACGTCGAAGAGATCCGGCGTGACACTTTTTTCGCGGTGGCTCGACGCTCGCTAAATTGAGCGATCTCAGATCCGTGAAGTGTGTTATAGTGCCGGCACTCCACCAAAAACGAAGCGGGCCGACTTGTGTAGCACCACAAAGCCGACCCTGTACCCTCAGCCTTCCAAAGAAAGGATGAAGATCATGGCTAATCATAGTAGCGCAACAGCACGCCGAGAAACACCTCACGCAAAACATAAAACCAGAACAGCAACTATCATCGATGCTCTCAAACGAAGAGCAGAGGCCGTACTGAATGACACGTCGATCGATGCCGAGAGCCGAGCGATTATTCGGTACGCGATGGAAGTAAATGATCCTTGGCTTGCTAAACTCGTGCGCCGCGTTGACGCGGGCGAAACAGTTGTCGATAGCGTCGACTTCTCGCGAGAGCCTGAAAACAACCAAGATGATTACGGCAAAACCAAGAGCGCCGCATTAGCGGAGATAATCTGTGAAGCGGGAGACGAAGCCGGAAAGAAATGGGCGGCGTTGGCCATTCTCATGGCTACAATTGAACAGGATACGCATCCGAAACAACTCGCAAACACGATGAAGCATCTTGCTTTTACTCGGTGCGGCGATCTGAACTTCGACAGCATGGTCGATACTCAGATCGAACTTCTCGAGCGTGAGTTGTTAACAAACAACCTCGTTGTTTCATGATTCAATCATCGGCTCGGCGCAGCCGGTTCCCATGCCGGCTGCATTCACGAACCATAAATGAAAACGGTAGTTTCGATTCCTAATCGCGTCTTTCACTCTGCAGAGAAGCTCGCAGTTCGGCTCGGGCTGTCACGAAGCGAGCTTTACACCAAAGCGCTGGGTTCGCTTATCGAAAAGCATCACGAAGATTTGATCACATCCAAACTCAACGAAATCTATGAAGGCGGGAATGAACACTCTTCTTTAGAGACTGAAGTTAAATCGCTTCAGTTTCATTCACACCGTGGAAGGAAGTGGTAAGCGCGCGTTCACCGCCGGACGCCGACCAATGGGGTTGGATCGACGGCGGTGACGCGGATGCGGGCGTCGAGGATTGTGGCCCCGGTTTCGTGGATGACGAAGGGGTTGCAGTCCAGCTCCGCTATCTGAGGGATGTCTTCCACCATCGCGCTCACGCGAAGTAGCCCTTCCTCAAGAGCAGCAACGTCACACACAGCACTGCCGCGGAAACCCGTAAGCAGCGGATACGTCTTCAGCTCGCGAATCATCTCCGATGCGTCTTCATTCGAAAGCGGCGTCAGGCGCACCGAAACATCTTTCAACAATTCCACCTGAACACCACCGGCGCCACACGCCACCACCGGACCAAACTGCGGATCGTGCACGACGCCAACCAACATCTCGATTCCCGGCGATGCCATCTTTTGGACCACGAAACCTGACGGAGCGTTTCCCAGTGAACTAAGCGCAAAACTCATTTCCCGCGCCGCCTCGCGAACCTCGTCGCCGCCGCGCAGATGGAGCCTAACCGCACCTGCCTCAGTCTTATGAACGACTCCCGGCGCAATCGCCTTCAACGCAATCTCACCGCCGATACGCTCCGCGGCCACACCCGCCTCGTCAGCATTCGCGACGATTCTCTGTTCGATCAACGGCAACCCGTAACACGCGCAGATATTCGCCACCTCCGCCGGCGTCAACCACCCTCCGCCACGCGCCAGTGCTGACGCTACGATCGCAGCCGCCTCATCCGCGCGAATGTCCGCAAACTTCTCCGGATACGTCTCGATCCGCTGACGCCACTGTTCGTAACGCGTCGCTCGCGCGAGCGCAATCGCGGCCGTCTCGGGAAAGGAATAAGAAGGTATACGAAACGCCGCCGTCTGCAATTCACTCGGCGGTTCATGAGCGGAAAGAAACACGGCGAGAACAGGTTTCTTGTTATCGAGCTGCTCTATCGCTTCAACTATGCGCCTGGCGACGTCGTCAGCACGCGTCACGAGCGGCGGCGTAAAGATCACGATCAGCGAATCGACGTTCTCGTCTGATCCGACGATCTCAACAGCCTGCCTGTAATGTTCCGCAGGCGCGGACGCAATCATGTCGACCGGATTGCCCACGCTCGCACCAGCAGGAAGAAACTCCCGCAACCGTGCCCGACTAGTCTCGGAGAGGACCGGCACCTCGAGCCCGCGCGCTTCACATGCATCGGCGCAGAGGATCGCCGGCCCACCAGCGTTCGTGATGATCCCGACGCGATTGCCGCGCGGAAGCGGCTGATTGGCAAACAACGCCGCCACGTCGAACAGTTCTGCCAGCGTATCAGTGCGGACGACTCCAGCCTGTCGAAACAGCGCATCAACGGTGATGTCTGACGCGGCTATCAGCGCGCCGGTGTGCGACGACGTGGCGCGTGCGCCCGCGGCAGACCGTCCGCTTTTCACGACGGCGATCGGCTTCTTTCGGCCCACCCGCCGGGCAATCTCCGAAAACTTCTTCGGATTACCGAACGATTCAAGATAGAGCAGAATCACTTCCGTATCGTCGTCCGACTCCCAGTAACGCAACAGATCGTTTCCGGAGATGTCAGCCTTGTTGCCGACGGATACGAACGTCGAGATGCCCAGTCCCAACGACTTCGCAAACTCCATGATCGCCAGACCAAGTGCGCCGCTCTGTGACGAAAACCCGACGCGCCCGCGCGGCGGTATCCCGGGCGCAAACGTCGCATCGAGCAGCACGTCCGGATTGGTATTGACGATGCCCATGCAGTTTGGGCCAATCAAGCGCATGCCGGCGCTGCGGCAAACATTGACCAGTTCAGCCTGCCGCGCCTTCCCTTCCGTTCCCGTTTCAGAGAAGCCGGCGGAAATAACCACCAACGCCTTGACGCCTTTCCTGGCGCAGGCATTCGCAACTTCAACCACCTTTGCAGCACGAACGACGATAACCGCTAGATCAACCGGACCAGGAATCTCTTCAATCGACGCGTAGGCAGGAACATTCTCGATGACACCACCCGCTGGATTCACGGGATAAACCGGGCCGTTGAAGCCAAAGCTCAACACGTTATGGAAGATCTCGCCGCCGATAGTCGCGCGATGACGCGACGCGCCAATCACAGCCACGGCGCGCGGTTCGAAGAAAAGCTTCAACGCGTTGACAGCGGCAATCGACTCGCGACGTTCAAACTGCTTGCGAGCTTCGGCAGTGAAAGACGTCGGAAAAACGACGCGAAGCTGTCCGGCGTTCGCGCTCACTTCGATCGGAAATCCTGACGCCCGAAAGACGCGGAGCATTGCGTGATTCGCAGCCACGACTTCAGCTTCAAAAATCTTGATTCCATTCGCGGCGGCGACCTCTGCTAGTTGTCCCAGCAGGATGCTGCCGAGCCCGCGTCCCTGAAAGTCGTTGGCGATCGTAAACGCCACCTCGGCCCGCTCGTCGGCGACGGCAACGTAAAACGCGTGCCCGACGACGCGCTCGTCGTCGCCACTGCACGCGACGAGCCCGAAAGCCTGGTCCAGGTTGGCCTCTCGATGAGCTTCGGCCGCAATGGCCGAACTATTCTTGAGACAATAAAACGCAGCCAGCGCGATTCTTCCGAAAGCGACGTCAGCAAGGCGCAAAGCCCTTCTTCATCTGACGGGTGCATCACGCGGATGCGTACCGTCGAGCCATCGCGCAGCACTACGTCGCCGTCACGACGCATCGGCGCGTTCGTTTGTGTTCCTTGATCGAGCATTAGCATTGCGAGTTTATCCGATGTCCTATCCTTCTGAAACTCCCGATATGCGGTGGATGTTGATTCTGAAGACGATCACTTGCGGCGCCGCGCCGTCGATTGAAATAGCAGACTCGACCGGCGTTAAGAGCGGAAACTTGCGGAGGATTTTGACGAGAACGTCAGCGCGTTCGCTGGGCTTCGCGATTTCTTCATACGTGCCAAAAGCGATGGCGCTTTTCCCACTGACGTCACTCTCGATTTCGTCGACCTGAACACACGCGGCCGGATTTTCGCGCAGGCCGTCGATTTTCATTCCCGGCAGCGAATGGCTGTAGAGTCCATCATCCTCCAGATAGCAGTTGATCGGCACGACGTAAGGCTCGCCGTTGACGATGCAGCCCAAACGCGCAACCCGCGCCGCGTCAAACAGGAGTCGGGCTTCGTCGTTGTTGAGCGTCCTCATCATTGGTTTCCAAGTTGCCTCGCAGTGAAGTCGGCAAGCTTTGTACCGAAACCAAATCTCCAGTTTCGGCAGTCGTTAGAAGATTCGGTGAGGGGGATCTTTCGTGAAAAGTTAAAAGGACTGCGTAGGTTTACGCATCCTCTTTTGGTATGACGAGCTCTGCTTTTGGGGAAAAGCTCCCAACTACTGTGAAGTTTCCACTACTCACAGCCAATTAGACCACCGAAATGCTGTGACGGCGGTGGTGTACGCGAGTTGCAGGAACACTTGCAGCAACAAGCCTCCCAAGCGCAACAAGCCCTGTCCCAGTGGAACAGAATAGAAATGTATGAACCTCAACATAAGCGAATTCTGACCGTCGACGACGACGCTGATGTTCGTGACGCCTTATTCACAGTTCTTACCGACGCCGGCTTTCAAGTCCTGGCGGTAGAAAACTTTGCCGCGGCCTTATCAATCCTGGCGGATACCCAATTCGACCTGGTCCTGACAGACCTGTGCCTGCCCGATGCAACGGGCATGGACGTGATCAGTCACGTGAAGAACGAAAGCCCGGTGACGGAAGTGATCCTGATGACGGGCCACGGTTCCGTAGACGTCACGATCGAAGCGATCAAACGGGGCGCTTACTACTACATCGAGAAACCGTTCGCCCTGGACCGTCTGATCGCGCTGGTTAATCGCGCCCTCGAGTTCGGAACGTTAAGACGTGAGAACGAAGCACTTAAGCATAACCTGTGCGTTGAGAGCCAAACTTTCGGAATGGTCGGACGCGATCCGAAGATGCACCAGATCATTCAGACCATCCGCACGGCCGCGCCTTCGGATGCGTCAGTGCTGATCGAAGGCGAGAGTGGGACCGGTAAAGAGTTGATCGCGTCAGCCTTTCACGCCCAGAGTCAACGCTCGTCCGAACCGTTTATTCGCATCAACTGTTCGGCGATTCCACACGAACTCATCGAATCCGAATTGTTCGGCTATGTAAAAGGCGCGTTCACCGGAGCAGACCGCGACAAACGCGGACTGATCGAAGCAGCGAACGGCGGCACGCTCTTGCTGGATGAAATCGCGGAAATGCCCGCGCACTTGCAGACCAAACTCTTACGCGTTTTGCAGGAGCGAAAACTGCGCCGGCTCGGTGACGAACGTGAGATCGACGCGAACTTTCGCTTAGTCTCGGCAACCAACCGAAACACCTCGGCGCTGCTCGAGGACGGCCGCCTGCGCAAAGATCTCTACTTTCGCATCAGCACGATCAAGATCAAGGTGCCGGCCCTGCGCGAGCGGCTCGACGACGTTCCCCTGCTCGCTCAACATTTTCTTGATCGCTTCAACGTCAAGTACAGCAAACAGATTCGCGGTTTCTCGCAAGCGACTTCTTTGCGCTTGCTTCATTACAACTGGCCCGGAAACATCCGCGAACTCGAGAGCGTCATTGAACGCGCTGTCTTGTTCTGCCCGGGAAACGAATTGATCCCTGAATGCCTGCCTGATGAACTGCAACACTCGCAGAACGGCAATGGCTGTTTCGTAATTCCACCGATGGTTTCGATGGAAGACATCGAGCGTGAAGCAATCATGCAAACGCTCCAGCGCACTTCCTGGAACGTCAGACGGACCGCACAGATTCTTCGCTGCCCCCGGCCCACCTTTTATCGCAAGCTTAAAAAGTTTGGCATCAAGGTCCGGCGCGCCGAAAGATCAGCGGCCTCATGCTGAAACACAGATCGAAGCCAAATCTCACAATGAGACATAGTCTTCATACCGGTTAATAGAAAAATGGCCCATATGCTGCGGGCATGAGTCTTGCAGCAGGCGGGTCAAACTTACTCGAGCTGCAACTCGAGCTTGGTCCATGGTCTTACCCGTTTTACACGGAGGAAAACTAAAAATGAAAAGCAAACATACAACCCACCCAGGGAGGAAACTTACCTTCCTGATAGCTTTGTCATCCCTTCTGTTGCTACTGACAGCGATGACGGCGGGTGCTCAAGTTCAACAAATCGCACCCATCGATGAGACGACGGTGATAGCCCTTCCGGCGCCATCACCCATTCCTGTCTGTGGTCACATAATCAAAGCCGACGTTGTAGCGCTCGATCAAGTAATCGTTTTCAACCGCCTCGGAACAGTAAACCCGGGCGGCATGATCTACGCGCTCAAACAGGACGTCGTGCCGATTGACGCCGCGAAAGGACTTGTTGCCGGCAACGTTAAGTTGCGCAGCGACAAGCGGCCGCGGCCCATCGCTTTACGAATCAACAGTGGCGACTGTTTGAAGATTACGTTTACTAATCTCCTGTCATCGATTCCAATCAACGACCAACCGGCAACTCGCTCGGCCGGCGTACATGTCATCGGCATGGAGTTAGTCGATACCATCGCTTCCGACGGATCGAATGTCGGAACCAATCCGCCGAGCCTCGTTCCACCAGGCGGAACAACAACCTACACCCTTACCGCCACTAAGGAAGGAAACAACCTGATGTACAGCACCGCCGCCACGACGAGCGGCGAGGGTGATGGCGGCACGTTGGCGCAAGGACTATTCGGCAGCGTCAACGTCGAACCAAAGAACGCCGAGTGGTATCGCTCGCAGGTGACGCAGGCAGATATGAAGCTGGCCCAAACCGGCACCACGCCCGGAGGCCAACCGATTATCAACTACGACGCGGTTTATCCGCTGGGCCACCCGAAAGCCGGCAAGCCGATCCTCAGGATGACCAGCGGCGACACGATCGTCCATACCGACCTGAACGCAATCATCACCGGCCCGAACCACGGGCGTTTTCCGGTCGGAACGTTTACCAAAATGGAGATCGAACCCGATCGCGAACGGCCATTCCGTGAATTCACCGTGGTCTATCACGACGAAATCCAGGCCGTGCAGGCGTTTCCGCAGTTTCAGGATCCAGTGCTGATCCACACGCTTCACAGTGTGCGGGACGGCTTTGGCATCAACTACGGCGTGGCTGGCGTCGGCGCCGAAATCCTGGCCAACCGGCTCGGAGTTGGACCGATGTTCAACTGCACCGAGTGCAAGTTTGAGGAGTTCTTCCTTTCGTCATGGACGATTGGGGACCCGGCACAGCTAGTCGACATTCCGGCTAACACAACCGACATCAACGGCAAGTTGATTCTTGGACGAAAGGCCACCAAGGTCCTGTACCCCGATGATCCCTCCAACGTACACCACAGCTACATCGGTGATCCGGTGAAGATGAGAGTCGTACATGCGGGACCAAAGGAACACCACGTTCACCACCTCCATGCGCACCAATGGGTACAAACTCCTGACGACGATAATTCAACTTATCTCGACAGCCAGAGTCTTGCACCAGGGTTCGCATTCACAACCGAGATCGTCCACGGTGGAACGGGCAACCGTAACCAGGTCGTTGGCGATTCCATTTTCCACTGCCACTTCTACCCGCACTTCGCACAGGGAATGTGGGAACTGTGGCGCGCACACGACGTTTTCGAAGCGGGGACAGTGCTCGACGTGAACGGCAGACCAGTTGCCGGCGCGCGCGCACTACCGGATGGTGAAATTGTAGGAGGCACCCCAACTCCGGCAATCGTGCCGCTGCCAACACTGGCAATGGCGCCGATGCCGACAGCGTCAGTGCCTGGCTATCCGTTCTTCAATCCCGCAGTCGCGGGCCATCGTCCACCGCATCCGCCACTCGACACAATCGACGACGGCGGTTTGCCACGACACATCATCACTGGCGGCACTTTCACCCACTCCGAGACCCGTCTCGACTTCAGTAAAGCATTGGTAACTGCGGTTGCGCAGAAGATTGCCGAGACCGGAACGACTGCTGAAGTGGCCGCGATGGTCTATCACGAACAACGGCTGCACCCGAGCTTCAAGCCCGATGGCACAGCCGCCGACTTCGTGCTCAACGGACTTCCCCGCCAACCCGGCGCTCCTTTCGCAGATCCCTGCGGGGAGAATGGAGTTCCGCTCGGAACTCCTCGCACTTACAAAGCAGCAGCCTTCCAGCTCGACATCAAGTTGAACAAAGCAGGCTGGCACTTCCCGCAATCGCGCATTCTGGCCCTCTGGGCGGACGTCGCCGCAATGAAAGCCGGAACAAAGCCGCCGGAACCGTTCTTCTTCCGCGCGAATACCAACGATTGCATCAGCTACTATCACACTAACCTTGTTCCCGGTGTTTACGAACAAGATGACTTCCAGGTCCGCACGCCGACCGACATCATTGGACAACACATCCACCTGGTGAAGTTTGACGTGACCTCTTCAGACGGCTCCGGCAACGGCTTCAACTACGAAGACGGGACCTTCAGCCCGGATGAAGTGATTGAACGCATACGCGCCATTCGCAAACAGAATGGCTGCCTCGGCGTGAATTCAGGCGACACTCGCGACGGCACGTTCACGTGTCCCGTGGCGAAAGCCCACCCGTTCTTCGGCACACTCGGCGCACAGACAACAATCCAGCGCTGGTACGCCGACGATACTCTCAACAACAACAAGGTCGACCGCACACTCCGCACCGTGTTTACCCACGATCACTTTGGGCCGTCGAGTCACCAACAGGCCGGTCTCTATGCCGGTTTGGTGATTGAACCGAAAGGGTCCGTATGGAAAGACCCGGAAACGGGCATCGTCATGGGCACCCGCGCGGTAGACGGTGGTCCGACAGGCTGGCAAGCGCAAATCATAGAACTCAATGCTGCCAACAGCCACCGCGAGTTTATGTTCGAGTTCGCGGATTACCAGCTCGCGTATCAGGCCGGCGCCGGCGTCGATGCCAATGGCAAACCGATTTCCGATCCGGTCCGCGTCATCAATCCTCCGATCACTGACGAAGTCGGCTTGCCGTTCCTCGTCGAAAACGGAATGGTTTGTCCCGGTGGAGTTCCGGCGCCTTGTCCGGAAGCAATCTCCTCTTTTGATCCGGGCACGATGACGGTCAACTATCGCAACGAACCAGTGCCACTGCGCGTCCGCAATCCTGGAACCAATACTCAGGCCAGCGGCGCAGCCGGTGACTTGTCCAAGGTCTACAAATCGAACATCACGCGCGCTGATCCGCAGTTCAACGTGCAACCCACCTTCTATCCCGCGCTGACAAAGGGAGTGAAGCCGGGCGATCCGTTCACGCCGCTTCTGAGAGTCTACGAAAACGATAAGGTCCAAATTCGTATTCTGGTAGGCGCTCACGAAGAAACACACAACATGACGATCAACGGTCACAAGTGGCTGCACGAACCCGGCACGCCGACCGATCCGTTGGCCATCAACAACTCCGGCTACAGGAATTCGCAGGTGGCCGGCATTTCCGAACACTTCGAATTTCTGACTGGCAAGGAATCGATCCTTGGCAATCGCCCGTTCATCGATTACCTCTATCAGAACAGCGCATCGGTCGACGGTCAATGGAACGGAGTTTGGGGTTTGCTCCGCGTCTACAACGGCCGAGTCGGATTGCAGACGGACTTGTTGGCGCTGCCCAATAACACAGTGGGCGCCGCGGACTCGTCAACCAACGATTCATCGTTCCCGACCGATTCAACGTTCCCGACCGGCGTAGTCGATTACCAGGATACGACCGACGCATCGGTCGCGACGGATACGATGGTTACCACCGACACGACGTTCATGTCCTCAGACATGATTGCTGCGACGACGAGCACAACGACTGCGACTGCTACCGACGCAACTGCGGTGGACAGCAGCGCGTTGTTCTTCGGAACGAAGACGATCGTGAGTGCTCTTCCGACCGACTTCGCTACCGGTAAGTCGATTGCCACTGGCATCTGTCCGCTGAATGCTCCGAGGAGAAACATCAGCGTCACGGCAGTCAGTGCAGCGGCACTGCCCGGTGGGAAGCTCATCTATAACAGTCGAGCTGGAAATGGCGGAGCACTCAATGATCCGACCGCGATCATGTACTTCCGCAGTTCGGACATCGACGCCTACGGCAAGGTCAAGGCTGGTGTGCCGATTGAGCCACTCGTCGTTCGTGCAAACGCCGGCGAATGTATCAACTTCACGCTGGTGAACAAGCTGCCGAGTGTGTTATCGGATCTGGACGGCTTCAACACGATGCCGAACATCCTGTATCACTTCAACGCCAATCAGGTGAGACCATCCAATCAGGTTGGCTTGCACCCACAACTGCTTGCCTACAACGTGGCAAACAGCGACGGCAAGAACGTTGGCTTCAATCCAAACCAGACGGTTGGACCAGGCGGCATAGCCCGGTACACGTGGTACGCAGGCGACGTTGTTATCAACGGCTTCCAGCGCATCGCGACCCCGATCGAGTTTGGCGCCACTAACCTGATCTCTTCCGATCCAATCAAGCACAGCAATAAAGGCGCGATTGGCTCGCTCATCGTCGAACCTCAGGGAGCTACGTGGATTGAGGATACGGGATCGCGCGCGCAAGCGACGATCACCAAACCCGACGGCACG
>JBKPOC010000026.1:0-3636 GCA_046732935.1 Acidobacteriota bacterium
ATCACAGTTCGTGACGGACAAGCGTGAGGATCATCTCTGCCGTGTTGGTGATCACGTATCGCCATACAGGTAATACATAAGGGGGACGGCCCCGAACTGCCTTATCAGGCGGTGGTGATCCGACAGAGCGCCATACACCCGCAAGGCAGGAATGCCATGGCATCGAAAGGCGGTGTCGATCCTCACGCAAGGTTCAGGACCGGTCCCCGTTTTTGTTTGCTTCTTGGTTCTTCTCGTTCAAGCGAGCCAAGACCGCAGGCAACACTTCGCCGATCGGGCCGGCGCCTCGACGACGATGGGCATGTTGCTGCAAGACCTCGGCCACGATCTGCGCTTCGCGGTTGCGTGTATTGTACGGCAGCTGAGCGACGGCCGCTTCCAGGTGGACAAGAACCTCGTTGCTCGGCGTCTGATGCTCTTGATGAAAGCACCTCAGTTTTTCCAGAATCGAATCGGGCTTCTGGAAGCACGAATGCCGCATGGGTTCGTCGCCGGCGACGCAGGCGAGCGCCAGCCGACTGAATCGCTTGGCGATCTTCACCCGGCTGGCGCGTTTATCGACGCCCCGCGCCTCATCCGCGTCTGCCTGGCCGCGGTAGTAATTGCAGTGGCAAGCCAGGTTGTCGGCGATCCGCATCAGCACGCATCGCAGACGATGATTGGCCTGACGAATGAGGGGACCCCGATCGAGATCCGTTTGATCGCTTTGATAACGTGATGGGTAAAGCCCGCTGCGCCCGGTGATGGCATTCGCATTGGCATACTGCGAGATAGGTCCCATTTCCGCGGCCAAGTCGGCAGCCGAAACCACGTTGATGCCGGAAATCGCGAGCAAGCGAACGTAGGGCGTCTTCACCAGATCGCCCGCCAGCTCCCGCTCCAGAATGGCGATTTTCCTGTGAAAATGCCGATACAGTTCCTGGAGGTCGGTCCAGATCGAATGATGCAGCAGTCCGTCCTGGATCGGCTCCCGGACCGCTTGCGCCGCCCACGCCAGAACTTTGTCGATCGTTCGAATTTGGTGGCCCACCTTGTGCTCGCGCAGATGCTGATCCAGGCCGCGCTGACCGAGCTCGATCAACTTGGCAGGCGAATTGCCGCAGGCGGCAATGGCCAGCGCGGTGGGAGTTTCGAAGAACCGACCGAACAGATTGGCATAGCCTGGCATGCCAAGATGCAAGTGTTCGCGAATCTGACAGGCCAGGGCCGCGGCCTTCTCGACGAGGCTACGACGATGCCGCGCTCGCAACTGCAACTCGCGATAAGGAGATTCCAATTCCAACTCGCAGAGCCCGAACCCGGCCACCGCCGCACGATGTTGGGCAAAGAGATCCGTTTCATCCGTCTTGTTACCCGGATCGGCTGGCATCCGGTATTGCTTGGTGGCGAACGGATGAACGATCCGAGTCTCGAATCCGGCGCCGGCGAAGGCTCGCTTCGCAGGCAGGTGATAATTCCCCGTCCGTTCGACGACAACCAACGTGTCTTGGATCCCGTGCGCTTGTTGAGCTTGGCGGATCAGTTCGACGGCCAGCTTGAAGTTCGCCGCTCGGTGCTCGAGCGTTCGGGGCTCGATGAGCAAGTTTCCAAAATAATCGGCCATCATCCACTCCGAGCGATGCTTGGCTGGATCGACGCAGACGATGGCGAACCGCTCGCCGCCTACTTTCTGGACGCGAGGAGCAAGGATGCCGTTGGGTTTTTGCAGCGTCCGATTGGTGCGCGGCTTGCGATTGCGCTGAGAACGACGGTTTCGCTTTACGCGGTAAGGCATTTGGATGCTCCTGAGTTGGGGAACAGGGCTAAGGCATTGACCTGAGCTAATCCCCAACAGCAATCCAAGCTGCCGGCGCTTCAAGAGAGCTTTTTGTGCTAGAAAGCATCATACCTGGCATCGCCCCGCGTAGGATAAATCGCTCGGGGCTGCCAGACCTCAGCATGTTGGATGCAGGTTCGCAATTCTGGGCTGACTCTCGGTCAACTGCCCAGGACGCGCCCTCCTGGGCGAGTCGAGGCACCTGCTGGCCGACGACTGGGGCGTCCGCACCGTACAGAAACTGCTGGGCTGCGAGACTGTCGATGATCGAGATGCATTTTTAACCGGGGCGGATGCGGCTTCCGCAGGCGGGCCGGCCGAAGAACTCCAAGCGGAGACCGCTTATCACGCGGGCGTGACAATGTAATAACTGGCGGCAATAATTGGGTTTGCGGGCGGTTCGTTGCCTGCGCATCACCCGCACGCCTGCAGCGAAGAGGCGGCAACCTCCTTTGGAAACTGACCAATTACTGGCTGCCTAAGCCAAGAATTCCGGTATTTATCCGTCTACTTTGGGATTTGTGGCAAGCTCTTAAAAGTTGGACCGGTATGGCTTTATTCGTGCATCTTGCCGCGGCGAAAACTGCCGAAGCTATTCGCCGACACGGCATCAATCGCCTTCGAAAGGCGAATATGCCGCAGCCCGGCATCTACGCGATGCCAGTTCTCCGCAACTACTTCGTCTCACACCAATGGCTGCGTGAACTCAAGCGACGAAATTCAGGCCCGATTGTCGGCGTTTACTTCCGAGTTCCGGACAATCAGGTGGTGTGGGCGGCTCACTATAGGGACGCTCACAAGTCGATGTCTGCGGCAGAAGCGTCCGGGCTTATCATGCGCGCTGACTCGCCGGAAGGCTTCGAAGTGATCATACCGCGAAAGATCGAGCCTGCTGAGATTCACCGGATTCGCGCTCTGTCGCAGGTGCTCGGGTGGCGTTATTACCCCGGTGCCCACGGTCGTAATCCGTGCGGATGCCCTTATTGCCAACGCGGTCTCTACGGCAGTAAGAAACTACGCCGCGCGTACGATTCACGGTAACAACCTGCTAAAGTCGCCTCACCCAATCCATCGTTAGCTTGCTTCATTCGCTTCGGTCGTGCTCTCGAATGCACGCCCGTGCGAGAGCTTTCGGACCTTCGGTCACGAACTCGGACGCAGCCGGCTCAAATGCCAGAATTCTCCCCGGTCGATGACAGACCATGCTCTACTTTGCAGCGCTTGCTGAGCTCTTCGATATCCGCTTGGACCAAATCGCACTTCAGTGCAATTCGTCGAGTGCATCGCGCTGCGAAGTCGGTGTTTTCGTCGACCACTTAAGCAGCTCGTCGATTACTTTCTTCGTGGTCAACTTGGGAGCTGCCGTGGCTCATAGAATTTGTCTCCTTAATTGGGAAACATTCTATAAGCTAGCACTGCTAGCTTGCAAGCTGAAGCCGCTTGACATATCCCCATCTTTCCCAGTTACACCAAATAGCCCTAAGCGGATGGGGCTTATCAGCTCGTAAGCCCGCGCACGATTCAGGAGGCCAGCGGTTTCTGCCGGCGACATATAACGTCTTCGAGTTGCAGAATGTCCGTGGCCGTTCCGTACTGAGCCTGTCGCTCGTCGAGCGGCTCCGGCGACGCCAGACCGCTTCGCGCAGGCCTTCCGCGAGTGGCTCAGCACGATGGAAAACATCTATGCAAGCTAATCGGGGTCATTGAAATTTGGCTCAGTCAGGCGCCGGCGCACGCAGGGTATCAAAATCTGAAATCTTCGCTTTAGCCGGATGTCGCAGTTGGCGGTCCGCGAGCTGGCCGTTGTAGTAAGCCCACAC
>JBKPOC010000027.1:0-206054 GCA_046732935.1 Acidobacteriota bacterium
GTCAGGAAGGGGGCAAGCGCAGCGCGCCCCCGCTCCCGTCGTGCTACAAGCTAAGACAGCGGGGGCGCGCTGCGCTTGCCCCCTTCCTGACTGTTCATAGTCGTGACCCTAAACTCTGGGCTCCAGATCTTGACGACAACCTTCTGAAAACGCTATATTTACGTCGTGCCAAACAATGTTTGGCATCATATCAAGCGGCAAAACACACAGCCGAGCCGGAAACCCTCCGCTTTTAGGAAGGATCGATCTTCACCAATGCTGAAAACCAACTGGAAGAGCACCGCTCTCCTGGCGGGAATCTCAGTGCCCAGCGCCGCACTGTTCCTGTCGGCTGTCATCGGCACGATCCATCTCGCGTTTCTTGCCAAAGCGGGAATCGGTTCCTGGCTGATACTACTACTGCTGACCGTTGCCGCGAGCCGCCTAACCGTCGTCGTCACCAACGCTGACGGCAAGCACCGCAGCCGCGAATCAATCGCCGATTCCTTTGTCTTCGTCGCAGTAATGCTCTATGCAGTGCCGCCCACAAGCGCGGCCGGACCGGCGGTGTTGTTGGCTGCATTGGTCGGTTTCGTCTCCTCGTACCGCGTCGTCACTGCTCGCCAGGCCGTGCTAAAAATAGGCATGGCAGTGATCTCGACGTCAATCGCCGCGGCGCTTTACGGCGTGCTCGTCGACTTCCTCACCGTCGAAAGTGACTTCACCCGCGACGGCGGTCTTCCGCTCGACAAGTTCCTGATTCCCGTCTTAGTGCTCGCGACTTTGCAATACGCGTTGAGCACCGTCGTCACCGGTTGGTTCTTGAGTTTCGAAGCCGGCGATCCTCTGGTCCTCGTTCCTTCGCAGGAGACGATCGTCTGGACGCTGACGACGAAACTCGCCGGCGCTGCTTCGGCCGTTCTCTTCTACGCCGCCATCATGGGCAAGGGCATCTCGTACGCCGTCGTCGGTCTGTTGCTCTCAGCACTGATTCATTTTCTTTATCGCTTCAACGAGCGTCGCTTGCAGGATGTCCGTCGCGCCGAAGCCGAACAACGGCGGCACGTGGAAGAGATGGCGGAGATCCACATGAACACGATCGAGTCGCTGGCGATCGCGATCGACGCCAAGGACCAGACCACGCATGGTCACGTTCGTCGCACGCAGATTTACGCGACGGAGATGGGCAAGCTGTTCAAAGTGTCGCCCTCCGAGCTCCAGGCGCTTCACGCGGGCGCTTTGCTTCACGACATCGGCAAGCTCGCGGTTCCCGAGTACATCCTGAACAAGCCGGGCAAACTCACGGAAGCCGAGTTTGCGAAGATGAAGATTCACCCGACCGTGGGCGGCGACATTCTGAAACGCGTCAACTTCCCTTACCCGGTCGAGGACATCGTCCGTTATCACCACGAGAAGTGGGACGGCAGCGGTTACCCGAGAGGACTCAAAGCCGAATCAATTCCGCTCGTGGCGCGCATCATCTCGGTCGTCGATTTTTACGATGCGACGCGCTGTGATCGACCATATCGCAAGGGCATGAAGCGCGAAGATTCGTTAAATCTGCTGCGCGGCATGGTCGGTAGTGCGTTCGACCCGAAAGTGGTCGAGATGTTCATCAAGCACGTCGAAGAGTTCGACCGGATGATCGGTCTCGAAGACATTCAGGAGCAAGTCTCTTCGACGCCGATAGCGGACACGCAAACGGCGACGAAACCGGACGCCGGTCTCGCCTCGGACATTCTTGGTACGCCGGACGAAGAGACGTCGGGCTTCCGCACGATCAGCGAAGCTCAACGCGAAGTCTTCGCACTGCACGAGATCGCCCAGACGATCGGATCGTCGCTGAACTTGAACGACACGGTCACGCTCGTCACCAACAAGCTTCGTTCGATTGTTCCCTTCGACACCTGCGTCATCTATCTCGTCGACGAACGTTCCGGTAAGGCGACGGCCGTTCACGCCGTGGGCGCTGAGGCTGAGGTGTTTTCAAAGCGGCGCGTCGACATCGGCGAGGGCATCACGGGTTGGGTCGTCGCAAACGGCCGCTCGATGTGCAACGCGACGCCGGAGCTCGACATGGTCGGCATTCCGGATGAACTGGTGAAACGTTTTCGCGGGATTCTGGTGTCGCCGCTGCTGCGTGAGGACGGCGCGTTCGGCGCGATCACGTTGTACTCGCAGAGCCGAACGTCGTATTCGTCGGAGCACGTGCGGCTGCTGGAGTCAGTTTGCCAGCACGCTTCGAGTGCGTTGAACAACGCGTTGACGCATGAAAAGACGAGAGAAAGCGCGCTCATCGATCCATTGACGGAGCTGCCGAACGCACGCGGGTTCTACATGATGCTCGAGCAGCGGATTGCCGAGTGCCAACGGATGAATCGGGAGGCGCTGTCGGTGATCTGCATGGATATCGACGATTTCAAGATTATCAACGACAAGTACGGCCACTCGACGGGCGATCGGCTGCTGGCGAGTGTCGCGGGAGTGGTGCGCCGCGAACTGAGGCAGATGGATATTCTAACGCGCTATGCGGGCGACGAGTTTGTCGCGATTATGCCGATGGCGTCGAGCAAGATGGCGGCTTCAATTTGCCAGCGCGTTCGAAATGCGGTGGAGGAACAGTTGTTCTCCGTTCGGGAAGGGACGCTGATTGGGCTTGGCGTGAGTATGGGCGTCGCCTGTTTCCCTGAAGATGGAGAGACGAGCGAAGAGTTGTTGACCGCCGCCGCCCGCCGCATGCAGCAGAACAAGCATGGCCGCAAAAATTTCCTGACCGTCGCTGAGGCAGGCGTCACGTCGATAGACATGATGACGTAAAGAAGGGGAGAAGCGGGGAAAGGGAGACGGGGAGAACCGGAGAACGGGGAACGCTTGGAAACAACGTGTCTCCCCGTCACCGCTTCTCCCCTTCTCCCTTTCTCTTTTTGTGCCTTTCGTGGTTATTCGCGTATAATTCGACGCTTTAACCACATGAGCAAACAATCAGCAGCACCGCCCTCAGCAGCCAGAGCGGAAGAGCAAAGCTCGACCGGCGTCATCGACGCTCCGCCAGACCTGGACAACAAAGAGCTTGATCGCGAGCGTGACGAGGCAAAAGAACGCCAGAAAGAGCGCCTGAGCAAGCTCAAACCCGACCAACTCCTCGAACTCTATCGCCAAATGCTCCTGATCCGGCGCTTCGAAGAGAAAGCAGCCGAGGTCTACGTCGCCGGCAAGATCGGCGGCTTCTGCCATCTCTACATCGGACAGGAAGCAGTCGCCGTCGGCGCCATCTCCGTGCTTCGCAAAGACGACTACCTGCTCGGCAGTTACCGCGAACACGGCCAAGCGCTCGCCAAAGGCATGTCCGCCAGATCGATCATGGCCGAGCTCTACGGCAAAGCCACCGGTTGCTCCAAAGGCAAAGGCGGCTCGATGCACATGTTCGACAAAGAGCTGGGCTTCCTCGGCGGTCACGCCATCGTCGGCGGACAGATTCCGTTGGCGACCGGCACTGCTTTCGCGTCGAAGTATCAGGGCACGGACCAGGTCACGATCTGTTTCTTCGGCGAAGCGGCCGTCAACCAGGGCGCGTTCCACGAGTCGCTAAACATGGCCCAACTCTGGCGGCTTCCCTGCATCTACATCTGCGAAAACAATCAGTACGGTATGGGCACTTCGCTGAAGCGGGCCATGTCGTTGCAGGACATCGCGCAGAAGGGTTGCGCTTACGAGATCGCGTCGGAGTTTGTCGACGGAATGGACGTGCTTGCGGTGCGTGAAGCCGTGGAGCGTGCCGTCGCACGCGGCCGTAAAGATTACCTGCCGACGCTGCTCGAAGTACGAACTTACCGCTTCCGCGGCCACTCGATGTCGGATCCCGGCAAGTATCGGACGCAGGCCGAGATCGAAAAGTACCAGCAGCGCGATCCGATCATGCTTTTTGCTTCCAGTCTGCTCGAAGAAAAGATGACCGACCAGCAGACTCTCGACAAGATCGACAGCGAGGTGCATGAGATAGTCGAGGACTCCGTTCGTTTCGCGGAGGAAAGCCCCTTCCCCGAGCCCGAAGAGCTGTACACGGACGTTTACGCCAACCCGATCGATCCAGCACAGAACAGAACCCACTGACAAGATGGCCACACTTACGATACGCGACGCGCTCAATCAGGCGATCCGGGAAGAACTGGCCCGCGATGAAAAAGTATTCATCATGGGCGAAGAGGTTGCCGAATACGACGGCGCTTACAAAGTAACCAGAGGATTGCTCAAGGAATTCGGTCCCAAGAGAGTGATCGATACGCCGATCACCGAACTCGGTTTCGCCGGACTCGGAGTTGGCGCCGCGATGGCGGGGCTGCGGCCGATAGTCGAGTTCATGACCTTCAACTTCTCGATTCTCGCTACTGACCAGATCGTCAACTCCGCTGCCAAGATGCTCTACATGTCTGGCGGGCAGTTCAATATTCCGATCGTGTTTCGGGGTCCGGGTGGTTCGGCGTTTCAAGTCTCGTCACAACACTCGCAAGCGCTGGAGTCGTGGTACGCGTACTTCCCCGGACTTAAGGTCGTCATGCCTTCAACTCCGGCCGATGCGAAGGGACTGCTGAAATCGTCCATTCGTGATGACGATCCCGTCATCTTCATCGAGCAGGAACGCATGTACGGCAACAAGGGTGAAGTTCCCGACGATCCTGACTTCACGATTCCGCTCGGCGTCGCTGACGTGAAGCGAGAAGGAACTGACGTGACGATCGTGGCGCGCTCGCTGATGGTGCCGATTGCGTTGAAAGCTGCTGACAAGCTTCAGGAGCAGGGTGTGTCATGCGAAGTGATCGACCCACGAACGATTCGTCCGCTGGATATGGGCACGATTATCGAATCAGTGAAGAAGACGAACCGCGTGGTGTTGGCGGAAGAGTCGCATCCGATTTGCAGCGTCAATGCTGAAATCAGTTCGCAGATCATGGAGCAGGCGTTTGATTATCTCGACGCGCCGGTGAAGCGCGTGTCGGGAGCGGATGTGCCGATGCCCTACGCGAAGAACCTCGAGGATTCGGCGATACCGGACGTTGAAAAGATCGTGGCTGCGGTGCGTGAAGTGGCGTACATCGATTAATCACAGGATAAGGAACCTCGATGGCAAGTAAGGTAATCATGCCGAAGCTCTCCCCGACCATGGAGGAGGGTCAGATAGCGAGATGGTTGAAGAAAGAGGGCGACAAGGTCTCCGCCGGCGAGCCGCTCGCTGAGATCGATACCGACAAAGCGACGATGGAGATGCAGGCTCTGTCGAACGGCGTCCTGCGCAAGATACTCGTTAACGAAGGTCAATCCGCGCCGCTCGGGCAATTGATCGCCGTCATCGGCGAACCCGATGAAGACATAGCTTCGATAGTTTCTGAAACACCTGAGAAAAAAGAACCACCACCACCTCCTCCACCTCCAGCACCTGAGGTCGAGGTCGCTGCCACGCAGCCTGTAAAAACAGAGTCCGGACGATTAATCGCGTCGCCGCTCGCGGCACGGATGGCAAAAGATTCTGGCTTGGATCTGCGGTCGATTAACGGCAGTGGACCTAACGGGCGCATTATTAAAAGGGACATCGAGGCTGTTCTTAGTCAGCCTAAAGCATCTGCAATAGGTTACCGCGACGAACCAGCGACGCAGATTCGGCAGACGATCGCCAAACGTCTCGTCACGTCTATCGGCCCGGTGCCACACTTCTTCCTCACGATCGACATCGAGATGGATCGCGCCGCCGAAATGCGCAAAAACATCAACGCCCTCGATCCCGATCTGAAGATCAGCGTCAACGACATCGTCATCAAAGTCGCAGCCGCCGCATTGCTGCAACATCCGCAAGTGAACGCGTCGTTCCAGGAGAAGTTCATCCGTTACTACGAACACGCGGACATCGGCGTCGCCGTCGCCATCGAAGACGGCTTGATCACACCCGTTATCCGCGCCGCCGATCAGAAATCGCTGAGCCAGATCGCCGGCGAAGTGCGTGAGCTTGCCGAACGTGCGCGAACCAAGAAGTTGAAGCCCGAAGAATACACGGGCGCGAGTTTTTCAATCAGCAATCTCGGAATGTTCGGCATCGACGAGTTCACGGCCGTCATCAATCCGCCGGAAGGCGCGATTCTCGCCATAGGCGCGATGACGCCTAAACCAGTCGTGCGCGACAACGAGATCGTAGTCAGGCAAATGATGCGCGTGACGATGTCGTGCGACCACCGCGTCATTGACGGCGCTACCGGCGCCAAGTTTCTCCAGACGTTCAAGAAGATACTGGAAAACCCGCTCTACCTCGTGGTATGAGCCAAAGATTCCGACCGCACCTCGCACTCATACTGGTCCAAATCCTCTTCGGGAGTTGGCCTATCCTCGGCAAGCTCGCTCTGCGTGTGATGTCGGCGTCGAGTCTCGTTTCATGCCGTCTCACCGGCGCAGCCGTCGCCTTCGCGTTGTTGCAACGCCGCATCACACCGCTGCTCCGGATGCCCGTGAAAGACATCGCCTTGCTGGCGCTGTGCAGCATGATCGGCGTCGTCGGTAACCAGTTTCTTTACGTCAAGGGACTCTCGCTGACCACGGTCATCAACACGACGCTCTTGAGCACGACCATACCTGTCTACGCGCTGGCGGTCAGTATTCTCTTTGGTTACGACAACTGGTCGTTCAAGCGGCTCGGAGGAATCGTCGTCTCCGCGCTCGGAGTGATCTATCTCATCAACCCAACGCGCGCTGACCTGGCGTTTCACGCCACTGCCGGCAATCTGCTGATTCTGATCAACTCGTTTCTCTACGCAATCTACATCGTGATCTCGAAGACCCTCTTCGAGCGATACGGCGCCTTGAACGTGATTACGTGGATCTTTCTCGTGGGCTCGTTAGTGACGATCCCGGTGGGAATCTACTCGTTGCAGCAGGAAAACCTGGCGGCGATCGGCATCAACGTGTGGGCCGCGATCGGGTTCATCATTCTCTTCCCCACTGTCGGCGCCTACTACCTGAACGCCTGGGCGCTGACGCGCGTGTCGCCGAGCACGGTCGCAATCTATATCTATCTCCAACCGCTGGTCGCCTTTGGTTTCGCGCCACTGCTTCTCGGTGAGAATTGGAACTCACGTACGTTAGTTGCGACGCTCTTGATCTTTGCCGGAGTCGCGATGGTAACGATACGAGGGCGCAGTCAGGCTGTCCGAGAAATCTCCGAACATCCCGAAGCCCTCGCTCGATAGATTCCTTGTCCCCGACCTGCGGCAAATTGCCATATTGACATTTCAGGTAAGCGGGTATAAAAGGCGCTTGTTCCCCGGTGTTTGCTCTCACGAATCTCCCTTACGTAAGAACCAACACGCTCACGTTGACGGGAGTCCTACTCTATTTAGGGTCTCACTCCGCCAGCATTACCTAAGCGGCCAGTTAC
This sequence comes from Acidobacteriota bacterium, assembly GCA_046732935.1. Taxonomy (GTDB): domain Bacteria; phylum Acidobacteriota; class Blastocatellia; order Pyrinomonadales; family Pyrinomonadaceae; genus PSRF01. The sequence continues at coordinate 7,394 of JBKPOC010000027.1, forward strand.
AACAGAGTTCATCGTCAAAACAGATCGAACGGCACAGGCTAACTACCTGTGCTCTCTGTCTCGACACGACTGTAACGAAAGGAGAGAGCCGACAATGTTGAAGCTAAATTTGATGCGAAGACTAGTTTGTGCCTTCGTGGTCACAATCGCGCTGGGAGCTGTTCACACAGCAATGGCCGATCCGATAGGTCCCGGATTCGACCTCTTCACTACGCAGCCAGGGACGTTTGCGAATATTCCAGGTATCGGCATTGTGGCCTTCATGGGAGGCCCGCCGGTGATTCCCGGCACCAATGTCGACACGGTTGTCGAACGACTGCAAGGTATCGATCCGTTTCCCGTAGGTGCATCGGGTACAATTTCCATTATCCTGCGTGAACTTTCTCTGCAAAGCGTCGGACCGGTGAATATCGGCGGCACCTTCTTTACCGTTTTTGCCACCGCTCTTGCACCGCAAGCGTTGGGATCTATGACGATTTTCCACACCACGGTTGACGGAGGAATATTTACTTCCACGTTACCGGTTAATGCCCTATTGACCTTCACGCCAGTAGCAGGAGGCACGTCGTTCACCGCGCCCTTCGCTACGACGTTGATGTCTAATTGCACCTGGTCGCATACACGGCCACCAAACTATCCCGACCTTCCGCAATTTCCGTCTGGAAATTTCTTCCCGACAGTGCAATGCGTGGAGGTGTCAGCGACAGGAAACGAGGCGCATGTCGTCACACCGGCTCAAACCCCGGAACCTACGGCCTTGCTTCTTCTCGCCTCCGGATTAGCAGGGATAGCAGGACTTGGGAGAAAGAAGATATCGCAGAAGAAATAACCGAGATAAGGCCGAGACATAGACTTGGGAGGTGAGTAAGCGTGAGGCTGGCCTGGCGAAACTTAACTCACGACCGTCTGCGGTTTGCCGTCACAGTAGCGGGAGTCGCTTTCGCGGTTTTTTTGATGGTTTTCCAGGGCAGCCTCCTCGCCGGGTTCGTGCGCGTTTCCTCGAGTGTTATTGACGCCACAGATGCCGATCTGTGGATCACCGCGCGAGGAGTTCCGTGTTTCGATTTTCCCGCTCCACTTCCCACTCGGTTCCGTGAACTTTCGATGAACGTCACGGGCGTCAACTCAGTCGAGCGTATCGCCGCCGGCATAACGTCCTGGCAGAAACCTTCAGGTGTGCGGCAGACAATCATCATCGTCGGCGCCGATCCGGGCGCGGGCAGCACATTTCCACTGCCTTATCTCAACGGAAAAACCGATTCGGTGTCTCCGGAAACAGTCCTTGTGGATAACGGTAATGTCGACGCGCTCGGATTGACGACCGTACCTGTTGATGTAGAGATCGGCAGCCGCCGTGCGCGAGTTGCCGGAACGGTTAACGGCTTCAGTTCGTTCATCGGCAGTCCTTACGTATTCACAGGCTACAGCGACGCAGTCCGCTATCTCGACTTCAGTTCGGAAGAAACAACGTTTCTGTTAGTGCACGTTGCGCCGGGTCACGATGTGCAGGTCGTGCAACAACGTTTACGAGCGCGACTGCCTGAAGCCGACGTCTGGACGCGCGCGGAGTTTGCTCGTCGGGCTCGACTCTACTGGGTTGTCAAAACCGGCGCCGGTGGCGCTCTCCTCACTGCCGCTTTACTCGGATCGATTGTCGGCGCAGTCATCGTATCGCAAACGATCTATGCGACGACGATTGAGCGTCTGGAGGAATTTGCGACGTTGAAGGCGATGGGTGCTTCGCGCTGGTACATCCGGCGAGTAGTTTTAGTTCAAGCCCTCGTTAGCAGCGTTGTCGGTTGCGCCATCGGCCTGGCCATGACTTTCCCGTCGGTCAACGTTGTGCGCGGAAGCATCCCCTGGGTTTACACGCCGTGGTGGTTGCCGGCAGGAATGATTCTCGTGAGCCTGTTGATGTGCAGTTTGGCTTCAACTGTTTCGATCAGAAAAGCGATTCAGGTCGAGCCGGGAAGAGTTTTTCGTGCGTGAATCATTGCTCGCCGCTAAAAACGTGACTGTTACGTACGGCTCCGGAGGTAGTGCCGTTCACGCGCTCGACTCTATCTCTTTAGCCTTTGATGCCGGACGTCTGACTCTTCTCATGGGACCTTCCGGGAGCGGGAAGACGACTTTGTTGTCAGTGCTGGGGTGTTTACTCACGCCGGACAGTGGCGCAGTGTATCTCGAAGGCCGCCTTGTCACTGATCTCTCGGAGCAGGAACGAGGGAACATTCGACAACGATTCATCGGTTACGTGTTTCAGGCGTTTCATCTCTTTCGTTCACTCTCTGCACTCGAGAACGTTTTGGTCGCGCTCGAGATATCGGGTCGCCGCGGGCGACAAGCGCGAGAATCAGCACGCGCCGTTCTGGCCGCGGTCGGCATGGCGGACAAATGGCGGCTGAAACCGGATGAACTGAGCGGAGGCGAAAAGCAACGGGTGGCGATCGCGCGCGCGCTTGTTAACGATCCGGCGATCATTCTCGCGGATGAACCTACTGCTTCGCTCGACAGTTCGTCAGGCGGACAGATTGCGGAGTTGCTGCTCAAGCTCGCCGAAGAGGAGAAGCGCCTGGTGCTCGTCGTCAGCCACGACTCGAGATGGCTCCCATTTTGTCATCGAACGATAGAAATGCGGGACGGACGAATCGTTGAGACTTGACCATGCGAAGACTAAAGCCCATTGCCTTGATTCTATGCATCCTCGCTGTGACTGGATTGCTGGTCTTTGCCCTCGCTCGGAATGGCTTCCGAAAGCAGAGCGTCGCACATCAAGAGCAAGAAGCAACGAAAGCAGATGACGAGATCGTTTTAGCCTGCCCCGGACGAGTTGAAGGTCAAAGCGAGGTTGTTGACGTCGGCGCGGGAGCGGACGGCGTTTTGACGGCCGTGCTGGTCCATGACGGCCAGCAGGTTAGAGCCGGACAGGTGATTGCTCTCATTGACTGCCGGGAAATCAAATCCCAAATCGCTGAGGCTCGCGCGCTCGTGGAAAGAGCTCGTCAAAATCGTGTTCGTTTGGTGCGCGGCAGCAGAGGAGAAGAACGCGGTAAAGCCGCGGATGAGGCCGCCGTCGCCGAGGCCCAGTTTGAGCAGGCGCAATTACAGCACCGGCGCGTAGCGGAGCTTTTCAAAGTCGCCGTCGTATCGAAGGAAGAATTGGACAAAACAGCCAGGGATCTGGCAGTTGCCGAAGCCACACTTCATGCCACCAAAAATCAGCAGGCTTTAGTGAACGCGCCGCCGCTTCCCGAAGAGCTTGCGCGAGCTGACGCAGAAGTGGGTGTGGCGGAGGAACAAGTGAGGACTGCCAAAGCGAGATTAGACAAGTGCACTGTTAAAGCGCCTCTGAGTGGAACGATCGTAAGAACATTCTTGAAGGCCGGTGAGTCGGTCAGCACAGTTTTCCCACAACCGATTGTCAGTCTCGCTGATGTGTCTCAACTCAGAGTTCGGGCAGAAGTTGATGAGCGAGACGTTGGCCGCGTTTACGTGGGCCAATCGGTGATCGTACTGGCCGATGCTTATCCTGGTAAGACGTTTGCCGGAAAGGTGTCGCGTGTGGGGGCGGTCATGGGACGTAAAAAAGTTCGCACCGGCGACCCGGCAGAGAAAAGCGACCGCGACGTACTGGAAGTCCTGATCGATTTAGAAAAGACGAATGAATATCTGGTACTTGGGCTTCGTACGACCGTGCAATTCTTAAATCATTAAGCTTTGACGCAAAAGTCCTATTTCAGTCTCACCGGGCTTTAGCCCGGTGCAAGAGCAGCGATTCCACCCGGCTAAAGCCGGGTGAGAATGGGAAAGGACTTTAGGGCTAAGCAAATCGTTGACGAAGAATGGGGGCGGCGTTTAGGCCGCCCTCACATTCTCAGTCGCATGAAAACAGCTCTGGATCTCTTCAGCGTCGAGGGTATCGCGCTCCATCAGCATCTCGACTAAACGAGCAATCGAGTCACGCTCCGCATTGACGACCGCGCAGGCGCGTTCGAGTTGCGAGTTGATGAGCTCGTTGGTCGCTTCCTCGATCCGGTCGAGCAGGCTCTGGCTGTGCGGCTGGTCGCTGTTGCCTAGGTGAATCGGTCCCAGGCGGCTCATGCCGAACTCGCTGACCATCTTCCGCGCGATCTCCACCGCACGCTCGATATCGTTTGAAGCTCCAGCCGTCATGGTCGAGAGCAGGATCTGCTCCGCTGCGCGTCCGCCGAGAAGCAGTGCGATCTGATCCTCGAGGTACTCGCGTTTCTTCATGAAGCGATCGCGTTCCGGCAGTGACTGCGTCACGCCGAGCGCGCGCCCGCGCGGCAGAATCGAAACCTTGTGTATCGGGTCGCCATTCTCGACTGCCAATCCGACCGCGACGTGCCCGGCTTCGTGGACGGCGGTCGCATAACGCTCCTCTTCGTCCATCATGAAGCCCTGGCGTTCAGCACCCATTAGGATGCGATCGCGCGCAAACTCGACGTGCTTGCGGCCTACTGCTTCAGCGTCGTCTCTCGTCGCGGCAATCGCGGCTTCGTTCATCAGGTTCGCCAACTCGGCGCCGGAGAAACCGGGAGTGCCGCGGGCGATCCACTGTAGGTCGAGACCGTCCTCGAGTTTCAGATTGCGCGCGTGGACTCTCAGTATCGCTTCCCTGCCGCCGACGTCAGCGAGGTCAACTGCGATCTCGCGATCGAATCGTCCCGGACGCGTCAACGCTTTGTCGAGGATGTCAGGCCGGTTCGTTGAAGCGATCACCACGACCGCCGTCGACTGATCGAAACCATCCATCTCGACGAGCAACTGGTTGAGTGTTTGATCCTGATCCGCTGAGGCAGAATCGCCGCCGCGGCCGCGTTGCCGTCCGAGAGCGTCAACTTCGTCGATGAAGATGATGCAGGGCGAGAGCTTTCGTCCCTTTGCGAAAAGGTGCCTGACGCGCGCGGCGCCGAGCCCGGCGAACTTCTCCTGAAAACTCGATCCCGAAGCGGCGAGAAACGCGACGCCGGCTTCTTTCGCTGCCGCTCGCGCGAGCAACGTCTTGCCGGTTCCCGGCGGGCCGTAAAGCAGAATCCCGCGCGGAACGCGTCCACCCAAACGGCTGAACTTTTCGGGGCTACGGAGAAACTCGATCGTCTCGCTCAGTTCGGCGCGAGCTTCGTCAACACCGGCCACGTCGTCGAATCCGACGTTCTGCTGGCCGCTGTGATCCGTAATCTCGAACGCGCCTTTGCCGCTCATGCTCGAGTAGATCTTCCATCCGGTGACGCCGATGAACGCGAGCATCAGAACCGGCAACACCCAGTTCAACGAACTGACGAGAAACCCGGGCTGCAACGGCCGAAACTCAACGGACACGTTGTTCTTGCGGAACAGTTGGATGATGTCGTTCTGCGGACCTTCGCCGGTGACGATTGCCTCGACGCGCGAACCATCGTTGCGCGTGAGCGTTAGCGTCTCGCCTTCAACCTGCAGGGCAACGATATTGCCGGCCGCTGCAAAACCGTATAGCTCGGAATAATTAATCCGTTGCACCGGCGGTTGCCGGCGCTGATAAGTAACCACTGTGGCGGCTATTACGAGGGAGAAACTAATAACTGCCATCGTTATCAGGGCGACTCTCCGAGTGCGAACCGATACTCGTGGCGTGGGGGTGGGCATACAAAAAAACCTCCAGATTGCCGCCGGAAAACAATCCGGGGCAGATAACAACTCAATAGGGCAAAGAATCGGGGTTTGGAAAAGCGAGGGAACTTCTAAGGAAGGCCCGCACGCGAACACTTGAGAGGCGTTCTTAAAACACCGTGGCGCCCGCAGCTCGCGAACGCCGTTGCCAACTTTACCAGCCCCCAACAGAGGAAGTCCAGAACAACTTCGTGAACTTAAGAACAATATTGAGAAATTCACCGTGAGGCCTCATGAAATCGGCCACTCAACTTACGATCACTGGCATGTTTTCATACGCCGCAAGTCGTTCTTTTCGCCAAAATGCCCACAAACATGCGCCGACAGCGACGGCATGGACATTGCTCAACTCAACTGCGATTGCTTTTGTAACAACGAAAACTTGGGCGTGGTTGACAAAAGGAGGAGAACGAAATGCTTTGGACGATTTTTGTAATCCTGTTGGTTCTGTGGTTACTCGGCGTAGTGAGCAGCTACACGGTTGGTGGGTTCATTCATATCCTACTGGTGTTGGCGCTGGTCGTGCTGCTTATTAACATAATCGGAGGACGACGAACGGTCGTTTAGGCAACAGACACACTGTTTGCCCTGCTCGACGCCCGGCATTACCGTTCGAAGACGCTTAGTCGGGCGTCCTTAATTTTATCGGAACGGTAGATCGAGCAAACTGATGATCCGCCCTACTGGATAAAGATTCATCTGTGGATCCCAGTAGGGCGAACGTTTGTGAAAGAACCGCAACCGCTCGGCGGGACTCGCGGCGAACTCCGCGTCGGTAGCGAGCAGTTGTTCGAACTCCAGTTTCAGTGCCGAGTCGGCGGCCATCATTTCGCGGGCCAGCGCTTCGAGCACGTACGGTTCGCCGTACTCTTTCTCTTCGAAGATCGCGTTGAAGAAACCCCATCGCGCGAAGGAGTCTGGCGCATCGGGCTCGAATAAGCCGATAGCAATCTTCGCTAACCGTTGGCCCAGCGGCACCACAATCGATCCGGCGTGGAACACTCGCTTCTCCGTTACCGGTTCAACGTCGAACTGCGGCATGTGCCGTCCCTCGAACGGACCAGCCGGCCATACGACGTTTTCAAATCGATAACTCTCGACTTCGATCTCCATCGCTTCGGCAAGCGTATTGTGTTTCAGACCATGCGCTTTCACGACTTCGATCACTTCACTCCATTGAACCGGCACGATGTACGAAAGCGGAGGCGCTGCCGCGCGAGTGATGCGAAACGTGTCGTACATCGGCACAGTCAAATCCAGCGGCTCGCGACCATAGACGACGCGCAGATCGCCTGACACGTCGCTCTCGTCCGTTTCGTATTGAAACGCTCTTAGTTTGAAAGGCGTCTGTTCGTCCGTGAGCTCGAACGCAAGCGGGTAAAGCTTTGCGGGATCGTAGTGGGACGCCGCCGCAATCGTTCTTTCGTCTGCGTCGCGTCCGAGCTGGCGTAGTCGTTCGGGATCGCGATTGGCTTCATCCAGTGCTGCTTTCAAGAAGTCGTACGTGCCGATGACGCGCGATCGGTAGTCCTTGATCATGTGCGTCTCGATCAGGATGCCGGGCCGGTTTCTGCACGGCACGTAGCCGGTCGAGAAACGTGGTGAACCGTTGAAGTCGCGCGTGCCGAGCGTCAGATCGCGGTTGTCGATGAACTCGAGATACCACGAGATGACGTTGCCGGCAGCTTCCGTTGCAGGCGCCACTCTGCCGCCGAAGACTTCGCGTTCCCAGGCGACGATCTCGTCGTCGACGCCGGCATGGTGCTCGTGGTGATAGGTGATGTTGCAGCGATAGTCCGCGCCGTCGGTGACGTGACAATCGATGAACAGGTCCGGGTTCCACTCGTTCCAGAGTCTCAACCACGCGCGCGTTTCGGGCGTGTCGGCTTTCATGTAATCGCGGTTGAGGTTCTGGTACGTGCTGGTCGTGCGCCAGCCCATCGAAGTTGGACCGTTTTGATTGATGCGATTGTATGGGCTCGAGCGTTCGTGGCCGTCGGTGTTGTAGATCGGAATGAAGAGCAGCACGACGTTGTTTAGCAAGCCTGCGGCTGACTTCGTGATAGCGATATCTCTGAGCAAGGCGAAGCCTGCGTCTTTGCCGTCAGGTTCGCCGGCGTGGATACACGCTTGAATCAGCACGACTGCTTTTCGCTGCGCCTGAGCGGCTTCCGGCGTGAACGTGCCGGTTTCGGAAGCGATAAGCAGCGGCAGCTCTCGGCCTTGTCCGCTATGGCCGAAGCCGCGGTATTCGATCGCGGGTGACGCATCGGCAAGACGTTTCGCGTAGGCGATCGTGTCTGCGTAGTTAGGTGTTTCACGGAAATCCGTGATTTCAGCGTGGGTCCGCCAATCTGTAGACATAGTTTGTTACACGGATCTAACGGAGTTCTGTATGACAAGAGCGGCACTCGTCGCGCCGTTTGGCGTTGAGAGTGCCGCAGGATACGCAGCGAACGTACATCGTTCGCGCAAACCAACTCGTGATGAACGCGCTTCCTCCGAGGATTAGAATTAGAACCAACGCGTTCAGCAGAAAAGTTCTCACTCAGTGGGCCTTTCACTAAGTACGCTGCTCTGGCGAAGCTTATCGATGTCTTCGGCGCCAGCGCTTTTGATTATCTCACGGGCGCGATCAGCCTGATCGTCGATCACATAAGCTACGACGACCGAATCCCCACGACGCAGAGCGTCTTTGTAGATATATAGATCTTCGTGCGGAATGCCTTCGCCGAGCTCTTCCTCAACTGAATCGCCGACCGCAGATCCGGCCGCAGCGCCGAACGCACCCAGCAACGCAGCGCCGATCATGCCGAACGCGAGCACTGGTCCAACGCCAGGCACCGCGAGAGTCGCGACCGCAAGTCCCAAAGTCGCCCCACCGGCTGCGCCCATCGCGCCTCCAACCGCTGCGCCCATGGCCCGGCCCATTCCCGGTTCTTCCGTATCGGTCACCGGGACACCGCGGTCGACTCCTTCAGGCCGCGAGTCCGGCGTTATCAGGCCCACCTTCTCCGCCGCTACCCCGAGACTTCGTAACTCGTTCACTGCCCTTTCCGCATCCGCTCGTGATTCAAACACACCAGTTACTACTTCCATGTCGGTCCCTCCAGTCTTGGTTTCACCTCAAGTTCTAACGCTGTGGTAAGCGAGCAGCAAGCCGGAAGCGCGATCGACACAAATCGTTGAGGAAATCCGCAAAGCTATGTTAGAGTCGAGGCACGGTCTAACAAATCGGAACCACATGGAACAAGAGGCTAAAAACGGATGTTCGATATCGTAGACAAGCACTGGCCGATGTCGGAGGGCGACGGAAAGGCGACGCGCAAGAAGCGTCCGCGCATACTGGCGATCACTACGGATTGCTGCACGGGCTGCTCCGGGTCCCCGGCGTGTATCGAGTATTGTCCGATTGAAGCCTGCATGTTCTGGGTGCCCGATGAAGATCACCCGCCATTCGGACGGATCGAAGTCGATCCGTATCTCTGCATCGGCTGTCAGAAGTGCACGAGCAAAGGGCCTGACGGCGCGTTTCTCGACGGCTGTCCGTGGGACGCGATCGAGATGGTCCCGACCGACGACTGGGAAGCGCTGCACGGCATCACTTTGCCGGACTCGCCGCCCGCTCCACCTGCTTAATCGTAAGCTTGGCTTGTTCGCGGATACGCTCGGATACGTTTGTTGAGTCCGCGTAAGTTTGCAGTATCGGCAAGTCCTCTCTTCTGCCGATAAAAGTCAGACCGCGCAACGCTTCCCACAGACTGTTTTCATCAGAATTCAGGTTCATGATCTCGTCGCCGGAGGAGACCTGCGCGCCGTTTGTCTTGAAGATCTTGTTGATTCGTCCGGGCAAGGGCGAACGCAACTCGATAATGCGATTGGCGTCCTGAATGCGGGCCAGGAGCGTTCCTCGCGCTACTTCCGAACCCTCATGCAGACTGCTGGCGACGACTCCGCCTGCGCTTGCTCGTACCGCATACGGCTCTAACACCGACACGAGTTCGTCATGTCCGGCCGGGTCATCGAATCTCACGAGCGCGAGCGCTGCATTGCGTCGCACGACCGGTTCCTGATCCTGGAGCAGTTTCTTCAACGCTTCATGAAACTCGGGCGACGTGTTGTCGAACCCCATTAACCACGCGACCGTCAGACGAAACTCTGTTTCCGGATCGCCGCTCAACGTGACCAGTTGCGGGTACCAGTTCTTAACGCTCGCGTCGCCGCGCGCCATGCGTTGTTGAATTTGTACCAATGCGTGCTGGACGTGCCGCGGGTTTTTGACGTCGGAGAGGTACTTCGTGATGTCTGCGTCGGAAAGCTCGCGGCCGAACCAGGTGAAGTACCACGCCAGAAACGTTGCGACAAGGAACAGGAACGCGAGCAGGAGAATCGACCGCGTGCCCGGCGTGCGGCTGCGCACCTCGGCCACGCGTATCTCCGGATGATTGCCGTTGCCCGTCATCGAAAGAATCAGATCAGGAAGGATAGATCTGGTAGAGCATAAGATAAACGATCACGCCTGTGATCGACACGTAGAGCCACAGCGGCAGCGTGATTCGCGCGATGCGGCGGTGACGCGCGAAGTCGTTGCGCAGCGCGCGGTAGAACGTCAGTGTTATGAGCGGGACGATGACGACCGCCAGGATCGTGTGTGTCGTCAGAATCGTGAAATAGATCGGACGCACGATGCCTGTACCCTGAAAGCGGGTCGCGCCGTGATGGTAGTGATAGATGAGGTACGAAGCGAGGAACAGCAGCGAAACGATCAGTGCGGCCACCTGACAGGCGCGATGGGCCGCGACGTTGCGCGATCTGATGAACGTGTAACCCGTAAACAACAGCACCGCGCTCGTGCCGTTCAGGCAGGCATTCAGATGCGGCAGGTAGGAGATGTAATCCGCGGAAAACACAGATCAGGCGTCCGTTGTTTCAGCCTGATTCATGCGGGAGACGATTGCCTTGACGTCCGGCGGGACGGCGCGTCCTTTCGCGTCCAGCAGAGGCGGCGCCGTTGATTTGAGTTGTCCCCAATCGCCGCGCTCACCAACTGCGGCGGAACGATTGCCCCCGCCGCCGCTAACCGCCGGCACAGCCTTGCGGCCGATAAACGGCAGCGGCAACTTCCCTTGCGATCTCATGTAGAGCAGCGGATTGATCAGAAACAGCAACGCCATCACCAAACAGACGGTGATGATAAAGAGGTTGTCCGTCGTGAGAAAATCGCCGGACGAGATGACGCTGATGACCGCAATCCCGAGAAAACCCAGCGCCGCCAGGATGCACAGAAGGTTTAGCAGTCGCAGTTCTTTGCTCATAACGTAGGTCTTAGGTCTTCGGCCTTGGGCCTTTGGCAAAGTACGAAGTACAAAGCACTAAGTACAAAGACCCAAGACCTAAAACCAAAGACCAAAATCAGTGTCGCGCCTTGCCAGCCGGCTTCTTGCGCTCGTTTACTTCTTCATACCCGCACCGCTCGCACTGCCACATCGGAAGCGCAGCTTCAGGACTCGCCGTCGCCTCGTAGACGGCGCGGTTCGAGGGAATGATCTTCCCGCCGCAACGCGGACACGATCGCCCGCGCGTCGTCTGCTTTTCCACGTCGAGAGCGAGAGGATTATCGTCAGCCATTTCCTCGAGAACGCCTCAGCAGGATAAAGATCGAACAGAAGATCGTGACCGGCGGCACGAGCAACACCAGCACGCCCAGGTTGATTCCGCGCGCGAGCTTGGCATTTCCCGTGTTCGTCAGCGCTGCCCGGCACATCGAACACTGCGCCTCCACATCAACATTCGTGAACAGCAGCAGGATGCCCGCCGCCAACACTACGAACAACAATAATCGCCATCCGCGTGAGTTCATTTACGGCTCCTCAACCGGCGCAGGCGCCACCGGCGGCGCTTCCTTGAACTGGTATCTCAAACCCAGCGACCGGTAACTGTCGGGGAAAAACACAAACAACAACAGAATACAGACTACCAGCATCGGCACCAAAGTGAGAATCAGGCTCAGCCGCTCAAACTTCAAGTGCATGAAGTAAGCCATGATCAGCGCCGCCTTGATTACCGACAGCCCGAGCAGGATCGTCAGCATGACGTGAATCGACATGGGCCGGTAAGCCAGGAAGATTTCGATCAGAGTCAGCACGAGCAGCCATACCCAGATCGAGATGAACAGCTTGTTACTGCCGGCAAAATGTTCGTCCGCGTGTGCGTGTGCGTTCATTCGCAGGTTCCTCCGAATCAATGACCAGCATTTATCAGTCGCCGTCAGTGGCCGGCTAGATGTCCGCCAATATCAACGGACATGATGTAAATCAGCGGGAACACAAACATCCAGACCAGGTCGACGAAGTGCCAGTACAGTCCGCTGATCTCGACGTCTTCATGCTTGAGCTTCTTGATCCGCGCCGCGACAACCGACAGGTAAACCGCGCCGGAAGCGACGTGAAACATGTGCAGGCCCGTGATCGTGAAGAAGGTGGCGCCGAAGAGCGGGCTCGGCGGCACGCCGTCGGTCGTCGTGAACACTTTCACCCAGTGCTCCGGAAGATAAAACGGCCGCATCCCCTCTTCGATCAGGTGTCGCCACTCAATCAAGTGGAGCACGACAAACGCCAGACCGAAGAAGATGGTCGCCAGGATCCACTTTCGCGCCTTCGCCTTGTCGCCTTTGCTCGACGCCGACACGCCAAAGACCATCGTCAAGCTCGACGATAGCAGGCAGAACGTCATCACCGAAGAGAAGACGATGCTGGGATAGAACGGAAACGGCGTGGGCCAAACGTTCGACGCGCGCAGGTAGCTGTAGCCAATGAGCAGCGCCGAAAACGTCAGGGAGTCGGAGACGATGAACAGCCACATCCCCAACTTGCGATGACCGACCCGGTATGGGAGTGCGCCGCCTTCCCAATCCACTGCCGGAAAATGTTCTGCACGTGCTTCAGTGCTCACCTGTCACCTCCAAAGGAATAGGAGTAGGAATAGGTAGATCCAAAGAGCGTCCATGAAATGCCAGTAAATCGTAACTGCGTCCACTGACGCCTGACGTTTATGCACCTGCGCCGTTTCTTTCACCACGCGGCGCGAGTGCAACCACAGGAAACTCATTCCGAGCAGACCGCCCACGAGGTGCACTCCGTGAGCGCCCGTCAGCAGGTAGAAGAAAGAACTGTGCGGATTGCTCTGAAGGTAGATTCCCTGCGCCGCGAGTTTTCGCCATGCAAACAACTGCGCGATAAGAAAGCCAACGCCGAGCAGCGCCGTGATGAAGAGCCACTGCGCGTATGCCGCGGTCGCTGATGCCTTCAATTTACGCCGCGCGATCTCCAGCGTGACGCTGCTCGCCAGAATCAGAATCGTGCTGACGATCAGAACCGGCGGCATCGGCAAGGCAACCCAATCGCTCGCCGAAATTGCCCGGACGATATAGGCGCTGGTGAGCGACGTGAACATCATCGTCACTGAAGCCAGCCCGACCCACATGCCGATCCGGTAACGATTCGCGTGCGACTTCGGATCTCGAAAATCACCGCCGTGACGTTTCGAGCCGTTGCCGTTTGGTCCGGGAAAGCCTGGTCCGCTGCCGGCGCCCTTTTTGATTACTGGTCTAGTGCTTGTGACCATTGTGGCCATTATCGGCTGGCACCTCGGCTTCTATGTCAGTCTGCATGACGAAGTCTTTCGGGGCGCCAGGTACCGCAAACTCGTAGGGCCCGTGATAGACCGTAGGCAACACGCCGGCGAAGTTGTCGTGCGGCGGCGGCGACGTCGTGTTCCATTCGAGCGTCGTCGCTTCCCACGGATTGTCGACTTCGGCTTTCTTGCCCTTGAACATGCTCCAGAAGAAATTGAAGTAGAACAGCAACTGCGCTCCGATTGTGATCACGGCCGCGACTGAAACCAGCAGCACCAACGGGTGCAGTTGTTTGAGAAACTCGTACTCGCCGAAACTCGCGTAGCGGCGGGGCATGCCTACGATGCCCATGATGTGCATCGGCACGAAGATCGCATACACGCCGATGAACGTGATCCAGAAGTGGATCCGGCCTAGGCTTTCGTTCAGGAAGCGTCCAAACATCTTCGGGAACCAGAAGTACATGGCCGCGAACATGCCGAAGATCGACGCGACGCCCATCACGAGATGGAAGTGCGCGGTGACGATGTAAGTGTCGTGCATTGCCAGATCGAGCGAGCTCTGGCCGAGGATCAGGCCGGTGATTCCGCCCGCCACGAACAGCGAGACGAAGCCAAGCGCAAACAGCATCGCGACCGTGAAGCGAATCCTCGCTCCCCAAAGCGTGCCGAGCCAGTTGAATGTCTTGACCGCCGAGGGAACGCCAATCGAAAGCGTCAGGATCGAGAAAGCAACGGCCGAGTACGGGCTCATACCGCTGATGAACATGTGATGGCCCCACACGAAGAAGCCGAGCAGTCCGATGGCGAAGATGGCGAAGACCATCGCGCGGTAGCCAAACACCGGTTTACGCGCGAAGGTCGCAAGGATGTGCGACGTCGCGCCCATGCCCGGAAGGATCGCGATGTAGACTTCCGGGTGTCCGAAGAACCAGAACAGGTGCTGCCACAGTATCGGCGAACCGCCGGTGTGCAGTGGGAAGTTTGGGTTCGAGCCTGACAAGAGGCCGCTGACGTAAAGTCCGCCCGGAATAAAAAAACTGGTTCCGGCGATGCGATCGAGCAGCAACAGGATTCCGCCGCCCAACAGCACCGGGAATGAAAGCAATGCCAGCACCGCGGTGGTGAACCAGGCCCAGCAAGTCAGCGGCATGCGCATGAGCGACATGCCTTTGGTGCGCATGTTCAGCAGCGTCGTGATGAAATTAAGCGCGCCGAGCAGCGAGCCGACGCAGAAGATCGCGATGCTGATCACCCACAGGTTCATGCCCGCGCCCTGTCCCGGACCGGCAATCCTTCCGAGCGCACTGAGCGGCGCGTAACCAGTCCAACCACCTATGGGCCCGACAGTGCCGCTGCCGCCTCTGAACGATGGCCCAAGTGCCGCGAACCACTCGCCGATCGACGTGTTGCCCTCGACGAAGATCGCCAGCAGGATGACGATGAAACCCACGAGCGTCACCCAGAACGACAACATGTTCAGCACCGGAAACGCCATGTCTTCGGCGCCGATCTGGATCGGCAGAAAGTAGTTGCCGAAGCCGCCCTGCGGCGCAGTGGTGAGCACGAAGAACACCATGATCGTTCCGTGCATCGTCACGAGCGACAAGTAGAACTCGGGATTCATGACACCGCCCGGCGCGCCGGTTGGAAACAGCGTTCCCAGAATGGACCAACTGGTGCCCGGCCAGGAGAGATTCAGGCGCATGAGCAACGACATGATCATGCCGACCAGCACCGCCGCCAACGCCAGCAGGATGTACTGAATGCCGATGACCTTGTGGTCAACGCTGAAAATGTACTTGCGAATGAAGCTCGTTGGCGCTGGATGCCGGTGTACGCCCTCGTGAGTTTCTGACATCGATCAGTCTCCTTAGAGAGTTAAGCTAATTCGTGGGTAGTGGATATTTGTTCAGTAACTCCGCGATGCGCGTCTGGAACTGCTCCTGCGGCAA
The DNA here is from genome assembly GCA_046732935.1 of Acidobacteriota bacterium. Classification (GTDB taxonomy): domain Bacteria; phylum Acidobacteriota; class Blastocatellia; order Pyrinomonadales; family Pyrinomonadaceae; genus PSRF01. The sequence continues at coordinate 22,651 of JBKPOC010000027.1, forward strand.
CACCTGTAGTGCCGACAGTTCGTCTTCAGGCAGCACCAGCAGGTAGCTCTTCATCTTGAAGTGCAGTTGGCCGCACAACTCCGCGCATGCCAGTTCGTACTTGCCGACTTTGTTTGGCGTGAAGTGGACCTTGATCTCCATGCCCGGAACGAGGTCCTGTTTGAACCGCAATTGCGGCACCCAGAAGTTGTGAATCACGTCTTTCGAGCGCAGCCGCAGTTCGACCGGACGATTCACGGGAACTGCAAGCGCGGACGTGACCGCGTCGTCCCTGCCCGCGGCATCAGCAGGATCGAGACCGATGAAATTCAGCGCGCCATCGTCAATTAACGTCGGATCGGTGCGGCCGAATTTGTTGTCGGCGCCTGGATAATGGAAGTTCCATTGAAACTGCTGCGCAACGGCTTCGACGGTATAGGATCCGGCCGGCGCGTCGTGCAGCCGCAGCGACGCCCAAACGCTCTGGCCCATCACCGCGAGCGTGATGAAAACGACGGCCGTAATCACGGTCCACAGCACTTCGAGCCGGTTGCTGCCGTGCGAGTAGATTGCGCGATCACCTGGCTTGCCGGTATCGCGAAACTTCCACACCGCCCAGCCGAGCCCGATCTGTGCCGCCGTAAACGAGATGCCGACGACCACGATCGTGATCATGAATTGTCGGTCGAGGGCTGGCGCGTGCTCGGTAATCGGCGCGGGAAACCACCACTTTCCGCTGATGAACAGAAGCACTGAGAGTAGTGTTATCGCCCAGATAATAACCGCAAGAACTCGTCCCATCGGTTACCTCTCCTTAAGTTGGTGTCTGTCGCGGCGTCGAGCCGGACATTTACCTATTGAGAACCATTAAGATAAACAGAAGCGGCAAATAGAGAACCGATGCCAGCAGCAACCTGCGCGCATGTTGCCGCGACATTGAGAATGCCGCACGAAGACTACTGTAGAGAAAGAGCAGCCCGAGTAACGCTGCGCCCACAAAATAAATTCGGCCCGACATTCCCAGCACCGACGGCAGCAGGCTGACTGGTAAGAGCATCAGCGTGTAAACGACGATCTGCTGCGCCGTAACGCGGCCGTCAGGTTCGACAACCGGCAACATCAGGATTCCCGCGCGGCTGTAATCCTCGCGATACATCCAGGCGATCGCCAGGAAGTGCGGGAACTGCCAAAGGAACAGAATCGCAAACAACACCCAACCTTCGATCGAGATCGAACCACGCGCCGCGGTCCAGCCAATCAACGGCGGCACCGCGCCCGGAAAAGCGCCGACCATCGTCGACAACGACGTCCGGGTCTTCAGCGGCGTGTAGGCAAAAACGTAGCCCGCGATCACGGTCAATCCGAGCAGTGCGCTCAGCGGATTGACGAACACGAGCAGATACGCTTCGGCAGCAATCGTCAGACCTGCGCCGAACGCCAGCGCCTCCCACGGCGCCAGCCGGCCATCGGGCAACGGCCGCGTTGCCGTGCGCCGCATCAAGCCGTCGAGATCGCGTTCCGCGTACTGATTGAGTGTGGCGATACCGGATGACAAAAGTCCGATGCCGAACAACGCGCTCAGCATCGCGAGGTAATCGATGCGTCCCTGTGAAGCGAGTGCGAAACCGGCGGCCGACGTCAGCACGATCAGAAACGTGATCCGTGGTTTAGTCAGTTCTACGTAAGCAGACACGCGCTCACGCAACGACAAAGCCGGCCGCTCAATTTCACGTGCAGGCGCGGCGACTGCCGGTCGACGAAGATCTATAACAATCTCTTCCATTCAGTAATCTACGACTCCTGCGGCCTTGCAGCCATTTCCATTGCTGCTTCGGAGGCCGGCAGCACCCTGTAAGTTCTCAACGTCAAAACGATCGTGGTCGCGAAAACGAGCGCGCCGCACGCAACGTGCGCGACCGTGATCGAGATCATCGGATTCAACGGTTGCGGCTCGTTCGGCGATCCCAACCGCGTGATGTAGGCAGCGACGCCCAGAAACAACTGCACCACTAACAGTAACAGCGCGATGGTCGCAGGCCGCGTCAAAAATGTTTCGCCTTTGTGTCGCCGCAAGACCGATACGGCCGCGCTGCCCAGCGCCAGCATCACGGCGAAAGCGCCGCCGACGTGCGCCAGAACGAGTTGGACCGGAAGATGGCGATCCCACGTCGCCGAGTGCCGCAGCGTGGCGCCGAGAATCAGTTGCAGAAAGATCGTCACCAGTGCGGTGGTGCATAACCAACGCAGCGGAGGCATTCCCTTCTCTTCCGGCAGCATCCTCGCTTCAGTCCAGCTTCGCGACGTGAAAACCGCAAGACTGACTGTGGTGCAGAAGAAGAGCTGGGCCAGCGTCGCATGGGCCGTGGAGACGGCGAGCGGCAGGTTCATCTTCACCGTCAAACCGCCGAGCAGTCCCTGCGCGACGACGGCCATCAATGCGAACAGGCTGAGCTTCCAGATCCAGGTGCGCTTCTCTTTCAAGCGAATGTAGACAGCCAGACCGATGGTCAGCAGGCCCACGGTCGTGGCGACCAGGCGGTGACCATGTTCCCAAAACAAATTCCCGACCATCTTCGGGAAGAACTGGCCATTGGACAGCGGCCAGTCAGACGTCGCCAGGCCAGCGTCGTTGCTGGTGACGAGCGCTCCGGCGATGATCAGGAAAAAGGTCGCGCAAGCGACGAGAATGGCGAAACGGTTCAGACCTTTGTTCATTAAAAATTCTGACAATCCGTGTTCTCCGGATCACCGGAGAACACGGATATTCTTTCCCCTTAGTGGTGGTGCAAGCTCGGCAGCTCGAGCGCCGGCATCATCTGCAACGACGGTTTGTTGGACGACGTTGCGGCTTCGCCGAACGCGAAGTCAGCCTTCGCTGCGCCGCTGGCGGGCACCGTCACTTCCATGGTCTTCTCGGTGCCGTTCGCGCCGCCTTCCCTCCAGGCCACGACCGTGTACTTGCCCGGCGGCACGCCCTGAATCGTGTAAGAGCCGTCTTCGCCGCTGACCTTGAAGAACGGCGTTTTCATCACGCCGATGTAGGCCTTCATCCACGGGTGCTGGTTGCATTTGACCGGAATCAGGACTTCAGCGCGATTGAACGTCTTCTCGATTGGCGGCGCGCCGTTGGCCTGCGTCTGGTTCCATTCCTGGTTGAGTTTCGGAGTCGGGTGAATGTTGTGTTGGGTTTGGTCACTATTGGTGACGCTGAGTTTCTGGTTTGTTTGGATGCCAATGACGTGCGGGTTGTAGTGGCAACCGCGCTGATCAAGAACAACGGCGCTGGTTGGAGTCGACCATTGGTAGTCGCCGATCTTCTTGCCGCCCTCGACGGTTCCTTCCTTGATGTAGACAAACACGTTCTGGAGTTTGCCGTCTTTGACCATCGTGTCGTCGGTCATCAGGTTCGGACTCGCTTTGGCGCAAGCGGCGTCGGCGGTCGTATCGATCTTCTTGGGCGCCGGCGGCGTTCCGTTGAAGCTGATTACGCCGCTGATGGTGCCGGTCGGACCGCTGTATGGCGCAGCGGCCGTTGTTTCACCACTTGATGGAGCGTTTGTGCCAGAGTCCTTCCCTCCACCGCAGGCAGAGCCCAGCGCGAGGAGAGACAGTGCAATCGATAACACAAGCCAGACCTTTGTCTGCTTATTCATTGATCAATTCCTCCAAACTAAAATGACTTTCGCATTAACTGTAGCACGGAAGCCGCACGAACGCGGAACGCGCTACGCGCCTCGATTTGTTTATCCGTGTTCCTCTATATGCGCCAACATCAGCTAAACCAACACCCATGGGAACACGGATTAAAAGAACAGTTGAACCTGTCTACCCACTCTCGTAGCGGGATTTCAAGGCAAAGCTCACTCGCTCGTTTTAGAAAACTCTACATCGCGCTCAACGCGCGCGCGACGCTGCGCCCCAACGCGGCCTGTGTACGCAGCCGGCGGTGATTGGACGCCGACTTGCGGCGCTTGGATCGCGCATGGTTCTGCGTCGTCGCGGCCGTGGGCGCTGCTGTTGCCGCCGGGGCAGTGGCCAACAAGGCCCGCTGCTCGTCAGGCGTCATAAGAAACATGTACCGCACGAGCAGATCCGCGTGATCGTCGTGATAAGCGTTCGCGCTCGCGGGCGGATTCGGCAGGTTCACGACCCACCGGTCGCCTTCCTTCTTGAACAGGCCGCTCGGCATCGCCGTGCCCGGGGCGATCTGCGACGGATCGAGCAACCAGCGCCGCGTCCATTCCGGTTTGAGTCTCTCGCCGGCGAGCAGGAAGTTTGGCGCGATCGCCTTGGCGTCGTGCGCAGCCTCGCCGGTGATGTGACACTTCAAACAAGGCGTTCCGGAAGTGAACATCTGCCGTGCAGTGATCTTCTCCTGGTCAGTCAACGGCTGCATCGGTCCCTTGATGTACGGATCCTGTTGACCCGACATCGCCATGAAGAAGCGGACGAGGATCTGCAACTCGTTTGACGAGAAGTTGAAGGTCGGCATGCGGAAATGCAGGTACGGCCGGACGCCGTTGCGATCGAGACCCGGTTGCTGCCGCAACTTCACAGTGTCGGTCGCCTGAGCATTCTGTGCCTGGTTCGTTTGATTACCGGCGGCAGTTGCGGCTGCTGTTGGGCTCGCTTGCGGCGACGCTGTTGCTTGCGGGTTAGCCGCCGTCAGAGCATTGATCTGCTGCTGTTGCGCCGGAGTCTTTTCACCGCTGAGTGACGGATCGTGCAGGAACCTCAACAACCATGCCGGATCGACACGCGCGCCTTCACTCGTCAAACGCGGCGGCAATAAATCTTTGCCTTCGGGCGTTTGATAGAACGGCAAATCCATCACTACCGAACGTTGGCCCACCTGAAGCTGGTGACAACCCTGGCAGTTGTACTTCTTGATCACCCACCAGCCGTTCTGAATGTCCTGCCGTCGCTGGTCCTGCGGATTGTAGAAGAGCGTGCCCGGCACGTTTGCGCCTTCCGCGCCGACGCTGCCCAGCAGGAACGTCGTTAGCGCTACCCGCCACTTGTCCGTCAAAAACGGCTGAGGCATGCGGAGCTTGTCTTTCTGATCCTTCTCCTTGCCTTCGTCGTAGATCGACGGCTGCGTCATCTTGTGTTCGAAGAACCCCTTGTGGTTGTACCAGGGTTTTTCGGGTTCGTTGGGCCGGAGCTTCAACGGGTCCTCGCCGTTTTCGGCGTGATGCGTCTGAAGCGCGAAGTCGAGCCGCTCGATGGGCGTCGCGCCTTCGACCGTCAACTCCTTGCCGATGCGCTGCTCATCTTCGAAGCCCCTGATTTCGTGACAGCCGGCGCAGCCGTACTGCTTGATTAACAAGCGGCCCTTTTCTTTCAGGTTCGGATCGTCCATGAAAGAGGCGTCGGCATAAGCCGGCGGCGACGTGAGCGAGAAGAGATAGGTGGCGATGTCGCGCGCGTCGGATTCCGACAGGCGGAAGTTCGGCATCACCGTCATGTTCTGGACCTGGAGCTCCTCGTTGTCGTTCGGACAGCGCGAATGGAGATCGGTGTCGAAGACGAACGGCAGACCCTTCTTCTTGTAGTCGTCCGGAGTCAGGTCGCGCTTCTCTTTCGGGCAATAAGGCGCGACACGTTCACGCGGGTTGTAGATCCAGTGGACGATGTAATCGAAGTTGGCTTTCTCGCCGACGCGCGAGAGGTTCGCGGCGAAGTCGCCGCCCATCTTGTTGTCGCCTTCGCCAATCGAGTGACACGCGAGGCACCCGCGAGTTTCGAATAGTTCTTTTCCGTGATCGCCATTTCCGCGCTGCTGCGTGGCCATCGGCGTCGTGAAACTGTCTTGCCAGAGATAGGCGGAGATGGCCTTGATCTGATCGGCGCCGTCTTTATCGCGCATGTCGACGCCTTCGCCCGTATGCTCTGCGAAACGCCAGAACGTCGGCATCTTGGTTCCCGGACGGAACGCCTGCGGGTTCTGCAACCAGACCGGCACCCACTCTTTGCGCAGCTTCACGCGAACGTCTTTTAGATTGGGGCCAACCTTCTTCTGGTCCTGCATCAGGTACTTCGCTTGCAGTCGCAACTGATCGATGCGGGCCGCGAGCAGGCTGTTAGTGACGCGCAAACTCTCGGCGTGGGCCAGCAGTCGTTGTGCTTCGTCGTTGTCTTCGACTTCACCGGAGCGCTGCGTATCGGCGCGCATCTGTTTCTCGTTGGCCGTGATCTGACCGTCAAGCTGGCCGATGGTTGCGCGCGCGTTGGCGAGTGCGTCGGTTTCGCGGTCGAAGCCCTCGTAGCGATGGCAGCCCATGCAACCGCGCTGCATGAAGAGATCGCGTCCGAGGTTCAGAGTGTTGGCGCCCTGCGTGACGCGATCGCGCGCGTGACACTGCTGGCAGCCGGCTTCGGTGTTCTCTTTTTCGAACATGGGCCAGAGCCAGAAACGATGGCGGCCGTGGCCTTTGATCTCGCTCGTCGTCGCGCGCCCGTTACCCCAGTGACAACTCGAGCAGCCGAACTTCTCGGGGTTGTGAATACGCAGGACTTCTCTATCGGGATGGCTCACGAACGCGCGCGCGAGCGCATCCGGCTTGCCGCCCGGTTTGTCCGGCGCCAGGCTCGCGGGCGTGAGGTCCACGGGTGCGCGAATGCCGGCGTGACAGACTTCGCAGCGGTCGACGATGTTGTAAGCATTGACGCTGATCTGATGGCCCAGGATCGAGTAATCATAAGTCTTCAGCCCGGACTTCAGATTTTCGATGGCGGCGGGACCGAGACCGATGAGCTGGTTCTTCAGATACTCGTCGCGTTTGCGCTCCAGTTCGCTTTTGTTCTTTGAAAGGTCCGCGATTTCTCCAAGTCTCTGCGCTTTCAGATCGCGCTGCTCGTTGTAGAGTTTTTCGAGCTGAGCGTAGTTGAGGTGTTGGACCGTCGTGCCTTTGCCATCGTCATTGGGAATCTCGACGGCGACCTGTTCGTTTCTTTTGGCTTGAGCCTGATCGCGATAACGTTTTCTGGCCGACTCACTGTGCGCGGTCTCGACGTTGTAGTTGATGACAGTGAGACGTCCGCGCTGGTTCTGGAAGGTATCGGTAACGGCGTCCAGCTTTGCTTGCGCCAGTTTGACTTCTGCCTGTTTCTGATCGACCTCGGGTTGGACCTGTTCCGCCGCTGCCTTAGCTTGAGCATCGAGCTCCTGATACTCGGGACTCTCTTTTATCTCGGCTTCGCTCTTGCCGGCGTTCGCCTTGATGCTGTCGAGGTAACGCGCGTAGCGGCTGACGAACTCGCGCTGCATTGACTTCCACGGGCGTTGACCGAAGGCTTCGTCATAAAGCGCCCAGGCAATGGAGACCGTCATCAGGAGCGCGCAAACGACCATCCAGCCGCTGGTGGAACGGCTAACGATTGGATCCTGATCCGGTAACTCCCGGTCCCTTTTGACTAACGATTCGCCAGGTGCTGGTGAATCAGGCACTGTACCCCTCCTCAATCCTCATATGTTGAACCAGGGAGTTACCCAGACGTACTTGATCGTCAGCGTCAACCTCAAGATCAATTTCACCGGCAACGCCAACAACACGCTCACCGCGAAAAACTGGAACGTCAAATACTGAAGCAAACTCGTCCGCGCGAGAATCTTCTGCTCAAACGCATTCTTTGGAAACAGGTTCTGCCCAAACGGACGGCGCAACCGGATGCGTTTGAAGTCGACCGTCATCAGCCAGTGGAAGAAGAGCGCGCCGACGATATAGAAACCGGTGACGACGATCATCCCGAAGATAAACTTCCCGGGATTCTGCGCCAGGAAACCAAGATGCAGCGCCTTGCCCACAGCGCTTGTCGCGATCATGTCGTGCAGGTCGACGTTCTTATCGAACACGACCGCGTTGTGGTCCCACGTTTGACCAGGCGAGAACCAGATCCAACCCGGCCCGCGGATAAACGTTCCGATCACGATCAGCACGATCCACATCAGGAACCCGGCGCCAAACATCCACAACGCAAAGCGTCGCTGCTTCAACGTGTAGTAGCCATTGCCGAGCGGGTTCGAGTCGACGTAGGGAAAGACCATCAACCCGACCATGATGATCGACGGCATCACCACGCCCGCGATCCAGGGATCGAAGTAGACGAGCATCTCCTGAAGGCCGAGGAAGTACCATGGCGCCTTCGAAGGATTCATCGTCAGGTTCGGGTTGGCAGGTTCTTCTAAAGGAGCGTTGAGTGTGATCGACCAGACGAACAGGACGATCGTGACGATCAGCGTCGCGAGAAACTCGACGCGCACGAGGTACGGCCAAACGTGAATCTCGCGCGCCCAGCCCGGCCGCCACGGTTCGGTTTTCCGGTGATGCGTTTTTGCCAGCTTCGGATCTTTTTCGAGTTCGGTGACAAGCTTATCGTTGGCAATGGCCTGTTTGACTCCGAGCCACGTGAAGAACGGGACCAGAAAGAGCATTGCGACGATCGGTATGTTGTCGGGCGCCGACGAGATCGTCCAAAGCTGATGCCAGTCGTCGACAGTGAGCGCCCAGAGCACGGCGATCACGATGAGCACGCCCCCAATCGTCCATTTGTTAACGTATCTCATTAACTTTTCTTTTTGGCGACTGCCTTCATTTCAGATTCGAGCATCACGGGTGCGGGCCCGGAGATGCCGCCGTCTTTGCGAATGCGCCAGAAATGGACCGCCATAAAGATCGACGCCACGAGGGGAATGCCGATGCAGTGCCAGATGTAAGATCTGAGCAGCGCATTGGAGTCGACGATCGACCCGCCGAGCAATCCGAAACGCACGTCGTTGTAGGCCGTCAGTCCCAACTGCGGCCCGAACGGACCTTCGTGACCGAGCATTGGCGTGGCGCGCGCCATGTTTGTTCCCACCGTCACCGCCCAGAAACCGAGCTGATCGTCGGGAAGCAGGTAACCCGTAAACGACAGCAGCAGCGTCAGCACGAGCAGCACGACGCCGACGCACCAGTTGAACTCGCGCGGCCGTTTGTACGATCCGGTCAGCACGACGCGAAACATGTGCAGCCAGGTCGTGATGACCATGAGGTGCGCGGCCCAGCGGTGCATGTTTCTCAACAACTTACCGAACGGGACGTCATGTTCAAGGTAAAGAATGTCGCGGAAGGCGTCGACCTTCGTCGGGTGGTAGTAGAACATTAAGAGGACGCCGGTAAAGGTCAGCACGATAAAAAGATAAAACGTGATGCCTCCCATGCCCCACGTAAAGGGATAACGAACGGCGTCGCGGTTGATCTTTGCCGGATGAAGGTGCAGGAAGACGTTCGAGAGGATCGCGAGCGAGCGGTTTCGCGGATCCGAACGATCGTGAGAGACGCGGAAGATCGATTTCCACAGTTGCGTGTCCTGTGGATCTTTGTAGTCCTTTGCCTCTTCGATCGCGCGTTCCTTGAGCGCCGACGTTCCTTCCTTGACCCGCGTGCCGAGGCTCTTGCCTTCCTCTCCGGCATTCGTTCCATCTGCCAGTTGCTTTGTCTCTTTTGGATCGGAATCAGCCACTGTTTACCTCACACCCTGATGAAGGCGCCGTCGTCGTTAAAATGGCCCGGCGTGCCTTTCGGCCACTCGTAAAGCGTGCCGATGTCGACGACGATCTGTCCTTCGGCGTCGAGCGTCACCTTCGCGCGGTCCATCGGCCGCGGCGCAGGACCTTCAAAGTTGATTCCCTCGCTGTCGTAACCACTGCCGTGGCACGGGCACTTGAACTTGTTCTCGCTCGCCTTCCAGTCAGGCGTGCAGCCGAGATGCGTGCAGCGCGCGTAGATCACGAACAGACGGTCGGAAGTCCTCGTGACCCAGATGCGATACTGCTGCTGCCACTTGGTATCGACGCCGAGCGCGTAATCATTAGGAGAGCCGATGCGGAATACGCTCGACGGTTCGAGAATGGAGCGCGGCAGGAAGAACCGCACGAACATGAGGAAGAACGTGATAAGCGAGCCGGCGACGGTGGCCCAGACAATCCGTCGTCGCATTTTGTTTACCGGGGGATCGGTTGCTTCCACCGTGGTCGCCGCGGCTGGTTTTGCCGGTGCAGTCACCCGCGGCGGGGCGCTGACCGCTGGCGCGCTTGCAGGCGTGATTTGATCGGCTTGACTATCCAAGTCGAAACCTCCGTCGAAATCAAATCCTGATTGCTAGGCGTTGCGAACTTCCCGCAGGTACACTTCGACTTCACTGACAGAGAGGAGACTATACAACTCCACCTTCAACAGGGATCGCTCTCTGCGTCGTAAAGCCAATTTTTCGCTTAAACATGAAGAGCGCCGCACCTATCAAACAAAATAAAATGTGGTCGGCGTGCTATTTATAACCGTTTCTGGATAAGCTGGCAAGCAGTTATTAAGGAGTTTTCGAGTGGGAAAGACGCGCGTAACCATCTACTCACGTCCGGGTTGTCACTTGTGCGACGAGGCGAAGGACGCAATGAGAAGCGCCGGGTGCAACGACCTGTTCACGCTCGAAGAGGTGAACATCGAATCTGATGAAGAGCTGCTAAACAAATATAAGTACGACATTCCCGTCATCGCGATCGACGGTGTTGAAGCTTTTATGCACCGCGTTGATCCGAAGGAGTTCAAACAGAGAATCGGGGGGCAGGGTCGTTGAAATGGAGTTCACTGCTCAGCGCCTGGATGGACGCGAATAGCTTCTCGCGCTCGTTTTCGTTGGTCGACTGCCGGTAAGCCATCACAAGATCCTTCAATCCCGCCAGCTCTCGATACAAACCAGCGTTCTCGATCGGCGGCGTCAGGTAGGAGATGAGCTCGGCGTACGAGCGCCGCTTCGCAATCGAGCCTTCAGACGGGTTGTTCACGCTGTAAACGTAGAAGTTCGGCAACTCGTCGATAAGCCGATCCGGCCAGCACTCGCCTGACAGTCCGATCTGTTTGCCCGGCATGAACTCGAGCGCGCCATGCGTTCCGAAGTGGATCACGCCGTCTGCCTTGAAGACTCTCGAGAGATACGTGTAGAAAGCCATGAAACCGTGATGAGGCGAGCCGCTGCGCGCCATCATCAGCCGCATCGGATCGCCTTCGAAACCGAAAGTCGGTTGCACGCCGATGAAGACGTTCCCCAACATGAGGCCCTGGATCATTAGCTCGCCGGCGAAAGAGTTTATCGCGCCCGGTGCCGTTCCCCAGTCGGCCTCGATGTCTCTGACGTACGGACAAAGACGTCGATACTCGGTCACGGTCATTCGGTAAGCGACATTGGCAGGAGCGCCAAACTCGTCGGAGTTTCCGCCCAGCAAGCGTTCTCTCAATTCTTCCGCCGTTGTCGGGACTTCGACGCGATAGCCTTCGGCGGCCAGTCGCTTCAATAGATCCCAGACGCCGGGAAACACGTCGAGATCGGCGGCAGTGCCGATGTTTCCCTTGTTCGGCGGGAAGCAAAACAGGATGAGGGCGAGTTTGACGTCGCCACGCGCCGTAGTTCGTAGGTTGTTCCAGCGCTTCAGACGGCGAGCGAATCGACGGCAGCGATCATCGAGCGGCGCCGGCTCCTGGCCTTTGACAGGAATGCCGCCGTAGATGAATGGCTCAGTCGCGCCGTCGATCTCCGGAATCGCGATCTGCATTCCGGCTTGCACGGGATTCAGGCCGGTTTCCGAATCGCGCCATGCTTCGATCGTTTGCGTGTCGAGACTGACCGCGGATCGATAAGGCAGGTTCAGCTCGCGCAGAAACTGTGAAGCCGCGGCGCTGTCGTTCATCGCGGGCCCGCCGACGAAGCTGAAGCCCGTTAGCGAAACGATCTGGCTGACTCGTTTAGTTAAAAACTTGCTGACCGCTTCACGATTGTCCATTAACGTGGCGATCGCCGGGATCACGCTTAACCCTTCGGCTTCAATCGCGTGGATTAGCGCGTCGTAGTGCTTTGTCGTCTTGCTGACGACTTGCGGCCGCATCAGCAGCAACCCAATTGTCGATTCCGGATCCAGCGGCTTTCGACACCACTTCTCGTAAGCTGCGAAGGTTTCAAAGAGCTTAGGTGCGTCCGGGTGATAAATTGCGACCGAAGGCATGTGCTCCGGTTGGGGTAGACGAGTTTTGAGCCGCGCCTTTGTGTAATGCTTCAACGAGTACAGCAGCATCGACTGAATGTTCGCCGGCGTTGGTTGAATGAAGTAACAGAACAGATGCAGATAGTGCTTGGCATCGGTGAGCGCGCCGGCCGTGGGAACAAACTTCAGGATTCCCGGCAGTCGATCGATCAACTTCAGATAATGGTGGCGATGTTTAGCTCGATCGCTTTTGTCGTGCTTCGCATAGCGGCCCATCCAACCTGCGAACTTCCCGACATCCAGCTTCCCCATTCGCGTTAACCGCATGAGATCGGGCATGCAGTTAATCACGACGACGGCATCGAGGCGTGTATGTTGTCCGAGTGCGGCGACGAGGCGCGACGCGTTCTCGCCGTCCATCACGTGAATGACGAAGACGATATTCGCTTCAGCCAGGTCGCGCTCGACGTCCTGCCATTCAGGATCACTGAGCGGCGAGCCGAAGTTGTAAGCCGCGACTCGCAAGTCGAGCCCGTGCAGTCGATTGATCTCACGCTCCGCGTTTTTCAGCGGCGCCAGCAGGCTCGACCCGACATAGCAAACGGTGATATTCACGCGACTCCCTCCATCTGATCTTCGAGGTCGCGCATTATCTCCTCCAACTTGTCGAGTACGGATCGATCAGTTTCCCAGTAGCCGCGCCCGTTCGCTTCCAGCAACCGCCGCACGAGCGAATGCGCCGAATGCGGATTCAACTCCTTCAAACGCTCCAGCATTGACTCGTCAAACACAAATGTGTTCGCGACTTCCGAGTAAATCCAATCGTCAACCGCATCAGCCGTCGCACTCCAGCCGAACGTGTTCGATACATGGTTTTCGATCTCGGCGACGCCGCGAAACCCGTGCTTCAACATTCCTTCGTACCACTTCGGATTCAACGTCTTCGCGCGCGTCTCCAGGCGAACCGTCTCTTCGAGCGATCGAATCTTCACCTCACGCGACAGACTGTCAGACAGATAAATCGAGGGCCGCGCCTGCGCTCGCTTCTCGACTGCCTTCGACACGCCGCCCAGGTACTCGAAGTAATGATCGACGTCCGTCAGACCGATCTCGAACGTGTCGATGTTCTGGTAAGTGGCTTCGACGCGCGACAGCGCGCGGTCCATGGCGATGCGCGCTTCCCTGCCCTCGATCGTTCGTCCTTTTGAGTCGCGGCCGTAAGCGAAACACTTGCGCGTGACGAACAGGTCGCCAAGCGTTTCTTCGCGCTCCCACTGCGAATCCATCACCATGAAGTTGACGTTGGTGCCGTAGTTTCCCGGTGCGTTTGAAAAGACGCGAATCGCAGCTTCATCTGCATCCGAATCGCTTTGTTCGAGCACATGCTTGCGAACAAAGTTCGACTCCAGCGGCTCGTCCAGATGGGCCACCAAACGGACCGCCTTGTCTAATAAATGAACCGTCGGGCTGAACAGGTCGCGAAAGATGCCCGACACTGTCATCACCACGTCGATGCGTGGCCGGCCCAGCTCCTCGAGAGGAATCGCTTCGACGTTCGTCGCGCGATTAAGACCATCGCGGACCGGACGCACTCCAAGTAGCCACAGCGCCTGGGCGACGCCCTCGCCTTGCGTTTTGATGTTGTCGAGCCCCCAAAGCACGAGCGCCATCGCTTCCGGATAACGCCCGTTCTCCTGTTTGTAACGATCGAGCAGGCTCGCAGCGACGATCTTGCCGCGCGCGAAAGCAACTGCCGATGGGACGCCGTACGGGTTGATCGCGTGCGTGTTTCTGCCGGTGGGCAGGATGTCGGGGTTCTGAACAATGTCCGCGCCGGGACCGGGTTCGATGAACTCGCCGCGCAAGGCGCGCACGAGCGAGTCCATTTCGTTGTTTGTTTCGAGCTTTGCTGAGACGGTCTCGAGTAGATTGAAGAACGGCCGGGTTTCCAATCCGTGTTCTTTTACTGCTGCTTCAACTCCCTGTTCCAGGAAGACGCGGATGGCATCATCGATCGATTCCTCAGGCAGTGCGCGAATCCCGGATTCAGGGCGATCGAACGAGGCAATCATCTTCAACAAGTCGCCGCGTTCAGCCGCCGACGACGGGCGGCCGAAGATGTGCAGACCTGTCGGTATCAGCCGTTGCTCTATCTCGAGCAACTGCTCGTACAGTTCAAAAACCTGCTCGTCTCTGGATTTCGCCAAGCGGATTTACTATGGAACAGCCGGGGTAAGTTTTACGAACCGCGCGTGCAAGATCTGCGCCAGCCTTCTCGTTGCTTCACTGGACTCAAACTCTTTTTGCGTGTCAACGACCACGACGTGCGCGCGCGTCTTCTTGAACGCGACGGCCAACTCGTGCAACTCGGATTCGATCTTCATCTGCCGCAGCACGCGCACGTTCATTACGTTCCGGCGGATCGGCACATTCGATCGCCCGTCGGTGAACAGCAGCACCACGTTCTCGCCAAAGCGATCGCCGACGAGCTTCAACAGCTCAATCGTCGTCACGAGGCCGGCGCCGAGCGGCGTGCTGCCACCCATGCGCAACGAGTCCAACACTCGACGCGCACGCAAGATGCTTCGCGAAGGCGCGAGGTCGAGGTTTGCCGTCTCGCCGTGAAACGAAACGATCGCCACGCTGTCGCGGTTCAGGTACGACTTCCTGAGCAACTTCAGAATCGTGCTTTTCGCGCGCGCGATTCGATTTGCGGCCATACTCCCGGATGCGTCGATGGCGAAGATATAAAGCGTGCCGCGTTTGTGTTTCAGCAGCTTGTAACGCAGTACGTTCGACGGAACCGGCGTGACTGGCGGACCATACGGCGCTAACGCCCGCAACGTGGCATCGATCGCCACGCGCGCGCCCGATTTCTTGAAATCGACGGCGCGTGTGTAACGTCCGCGCAAGTGCGAGCTCGCCGGCTTCGCTCCCGATGACCGACGGCTGTGCGACGCAGACCTCGCGCGCTCACTAGCACTCGTCCGCAGCTTTTCCTCGAGTCGCGATTCAGGTGATTTATTCTCGACCGCCCGCGGCGACGGGACATCCGCGACGTTCGTTCGTCCTCCACTCGCCGCAGCGCCACGCTGTTTTGGACCACTCGGATTTTTGTTCTTCCGCGGGCTGTCCGGTTGCGGTTGATTGTCAGCCTTGCGATCGCCCTCGGGCGGCGGCTCGCCTGTCTGTGGAAAGATCGCGTCAACCGCTTGTTCGATCTGATCCGTTTTCACGATATCGTCCAGCGCATCGCGGCGCAGCCGGTGACGCAGCGACATCGCCGAAACGTGTCGCACATGCTGTTCGGTGACGTTGCGACGTCCCTCAAACGCCGCCAGCGCACGCGCGGCACGCATGATCGTCAACTCACCGCGATGTCCATCGACTTTGAGGTCCGCGCAGAGCTGGGCAATCTTCGAGAGAATCGCGCGATCCACTGTGACCTTTCGCAAGTTCGCGCGCGCGCGTTGAAGCCGTTTGCGTAGTTGCTCCTGATCTCCTTCGTACGTTTCGTAGAAGTTTTCCGGGTCTCGATCGTACGCCTCGCGACGTTCGATGATGTCCACGCGGTTATCGAGGTAGCCCTCAGTTATGACTTCGGCGTGCAGCCCGAAACGGTCCAACAACTGCGGCCGCAGTTCGCCCTCTTCCGGATTTCCGGAACCGACCAGCACGAAATGCGACGGATGCTCGACCGAAACGCCTTCACGTTCGACTTTGTTTCTGCCGGTCGCCGCGACGTCGAGCAACAGATCGACGAGATGATCTTCCAGCAGGTTTACTTCGTCGATATAAAGGAAGCCGCGATTCGCCCGCGCAAGTAATCCCGGATCGAACGTCTTTCTGCCAACGCTGAGAGCGCGTTCGATGTCTATGGTTCCGCAGACACGATCTTCGGTTGCGCCGAGCGGAAGCTCGACGACTGAGACGGAGGCGAGTTTCGACGGCAGCGAAGTCTTGCCGGTGCAGTCCGCGCAGAGGTTGCGGCCGTCGGCCGGATCGCAGTTGTAGAGGCAGCCTTCCACGACGGTGATTCGCGGCAGCAGATCGGCAAGCGCGCGAACAGCCGTCGACTTGCCAGTCCCGCGATGGCCCATGATCAAAACGCCGCCGATCAGCGGATCGACGACGTTGAGTATCAACGCCAGTTTCATTTCTTCCTGGCCGACGATGGCCGTGAACGGAAATGCTTTCCCCATAGACAGCCCCAAAGAGTACACTGGAACGGACTTGATTCGCCAATTCATCATTGCCTGCCTGTTATTGACGGTTTGCCTGCCCGTAGCTGCGCAGTCCAAACGAACGTCTGCCCGTCTTGCCGCCGAGCGCAAGAAACAGGCGCAGTTGTTGTTGATTACGTTGGCGAGCGAGGCGCGCAGTTTTCAGGACCTGAAACTGCGTGCGCGATCGTTGGCTCGAATCGCCGACGCGTTATGGGAAGCTGATTCCGAGCAGAGCCGTTCATTGTTCATCAAGAGTTGGGAAGCCGCCGGCAGCGCGGACGCAGATGACAGCCATCCTCAGGAGCTCGGTGAAGGGCCTTCAAACGTTCGCAAGGAGGTCCTGGTCTTGATCGCCAAGCGAGATCGCGTTCTCGCGGAGGAGCTGCTCGAAAAACTGAAAGTGGAACAGGCAGCAAACCCACGGCCCGACCTGCAAGCCGACGACTATTGGCACTTGTCAGACGCGCTCCAGCAGCGGCTCGATCTTGCTAACGAACTTCTCAGTACCGGCGATACTAAACGAGCGTTGGAAATAGCCGACCCCGTTTTAAGTAGACCTGCGATTTCGACTCTGGATTTCCTGACTGCCCTGCGTGAGAAAGATCCGGCGGCCGCTGACGAGCGTTATGCTCGTATGATCCGACAGACGAGCGCGAACCAGCGCGCCGACGCTAACACCGTCTCATTGCTGGCGTCGTACATCTTCACTCCTCGAATGTACGTCTTGTTCAACTCGCAAGGTGCTGCGGACGCCTCATGGAGTGAAACACAGTTGCCGCCTGCGAACGTCAGCCCGCAACTAAAGCTGATGTTTTTCCAAACTGGTTCCGACGTGTTGTTACGACCGCTGCCGGCACCCGATCAGGACCAATCGTCAGTTGCTATCAGGTACGCCGTTATAAGAAGACTGTTGCCTTTGTTCGAGCATGACGCTCCAGGCTCGTTAACTGACGCAGTGCGTACTGAACTCCAGACGCTGACTACACTCGTAAGCGAGAGCGTGCGCGATGCAGACAAGGAATGGTCCGAGCGTGGCATCACCCCTGAGAAGACGGCGGCCGAGCAGGAACAGCCGCTGCTGGATCAAGTCGAACGAGTCAACTCCTCGGATGAGCGCGACGCTATCTATTTCAAACTTGCCTGCCTGGCAGTAAGCAGAGACGATCCAAACGCTCGCGACTACGTCGACAAGATTGCTTTTACTGAGTTGCGCAAGCAAGCGCGTAGATGGGTCGACTGGGCACTAACTGAACGCGCAGTGAGACAGAAGAAGGTGGACGCAGCATTAGAGCTCGTGCGTACGGCCGACCTGTCACACATCCAGAGAGTCTGGATCCTGACGCAGTCGGCGAAGCTAATTGTTTCCAAGGATCGTGAAAGAGCCGTGGCCCTGGTTGATGAAGCCACGGCTGCCGCGCGCCGCAGCGATAGCAGTGAGGATCGCGCGCGTGGCTTGCTCGCGGTCGCCAATGCGTTGCTGATTGTCCAACCCGCGCGCGTCGGCGAGACGCTCTTCG
This sequence comes from Acidobacteriota bacterium, assembly GCA_046732935.1. Classification (GTDB taxonomy): domain Bacteria; phylum Acidobacteriota; class Blastocatellia; order Pyrinomonadales; family Pyrinomonadaceae; genus PSRF01. The sequence continues at coordinate 40,386 of JBKPOC010000027.1, forward strand.
AAGCAGTCAAAGCCGCCAACTCCGCGGAGAGCTTCACCGGTGAAGACGCAACTCTGCCGCTGACCATCAACACTACGCAACAGATCATGAAGACCGTCCACCACATTCCGGAATTCGACATCGAACCGACCTTCAGCGAGCTTGCTAAAAAGAACTTCGATCGAGCCGTTCAGTTGGCCCATGGCTTTGAACGAGAGGCCGCGCGCACTAACGCGACGATCGCTATCTGCCGGCCAATATTGAACGCAAAATCGACGACGTCCGGTAATACACGAGACTCGGCAGCCAGGAACTAACGCAGCAAAACCGCACCGCAAATTCGCCTTCCCACCCCACCTAACAATTTTCTTGACATCCAAATAGAACCCGATTAGAGTGCCCCCCACCTCCCAACTCGGTACAGGCAAGCCCAGCTAAATTTCGAGTTACTTTTTGCGTGTAGAGCAGCCGCGCGCTCTGCCCTTCTCCTTCACAACTAGGGACCCGTCCTTGGTTGGCTTATTTGTGAGGGGACTCATCACTCTGGTCACCCCCCAGCGACCGGAACTGCCTCTTCAAGCCAGGTAAAGCAGGTTTCCATCTGCGGGCAGGACCGCACTTCGCCGACGGGCGAACTGGCCGTTCTGTTTCACAAACCGTGTTTTGCAGCTCCTAGGAGGACAAAGTCAAATGAGGAAAGTTTTACCTATCTTAACTCTTCTTTTGTTTACGGTTGCGCTCGTTCTACCTCTGAGTCAACCGGAAACGGTCGAAGGGCAGGCCGCAACTGAAGCCCTTACCACAGACAATGATGCCAAGACCGACGACTTGTTCAATGGCTTTGGCGCCAGAGGCACTCCCGTCGACGAGTGCGTTGCCGACCCTGTACCGCCCACCGCGCGCGGCAATGGCAGGTTCGAAGACAACAAGTTCATCTTCTCAGAACGTGAAACCATCGAAGACGGACTTGGACCAACCTACAACGACGTGGGCTGCGTTGAATGTCACCAGTCAGTTGATGTCGGCGCATTCAGCCAGACAATGGAGTTCAGGGCCGGCCATATCACCAACGGCGCTTTCGTTGACGCACCAGGCGGGCAATTGATTCACGCGCGAGGCACGGATTCCGACATCGTTGAGCACATCTCAACGGCTGAGACGGTTAAAGCGTTCCGTGTCACGACGAGCACGCTCGGCGACGGTTTCGTTGAAGCTCTTGCCAACGCGACGCTCGAAAACAACGTAGCTGCGCAACCTGTTGGTCAGCGCGGCGTACTCACCAATGTTCCGGTGACCGAAGCCAACAACGCGCTGCGCCACGGCCGTTTCGGCTGGAAAGCTCAGCAAGCCAGCCTTCTCTCGTTTGCGGGAGACGCTTACCTGAACGAGATGGGCATTACCAGCAAGTTCGACGGTTTCGGCGGCCGCAGCTCCAGCGCGGCGGATGCCGGGACGCATGAGAACCCGGCCAGCACGGCTGAGGGCGTCATTGATGTTACCTTCCCATCTCCTTTCGATCCCGTACCGGATCCCGAAGATGATGGCGGTGACGTACTTGCATTCGCCGACTTCATGGCTGCGACTCGTGCGCCGGGCCGTCAAAACCCGATTCCGGCGGCAGCAGTACGCGGTGACTCATTGTTCAACTCAATCGGCTGTGCGGTTTGCCATACGCGAACCTTTACCACCGCTGCGCCAGGCACCTTGATCAACGGCGGAGCATTCACGGTGCCGGCAGCTCTCGGCAACAAGATCATCCACCCGTTCAGCGATTTTGCTCTTCACGACGTCGGCACGGGTGATGGCATTGTGCAAAACGCCGGTCAAGGTTCGGCCAACATGATGCGCACGGCGCCTCTCTGGGGCATTCGCGGTCGCAACAGGCTCATGCACGAGGGCCTGAACATCACCATCTTCGATTCGATCCAACTGCATGGCGGACAAGCAACAACAGCGCGGAATAACTTCAACGCGCTGACCGCGGCGCAACGGAACGATCTCATCGCCTTCGTGTTGTCGTTATGATTCTCGGCGGCACCCGGGCCTGACGAGGCACTATCCCGAAGCTCGCCGGAGCAGTCACGATCCGGCGAGCTTCGGTCTCCATCAGGGACAAATCGATGCTCAGAACACTCTCAATCATTACTATTTGTGTATTCATAACGGCGTGCTCCAGCGGCAAACGGGCCGTGGTCGAGGCGCCGCCGGTTGCGAAACCATACCCCAGCGCTACGCCGGTGCAGAAACTTGAAGTCGCCGTCGCGCCCAAACTCCCGGAAGTGCAGGATGCGATCAAGCGAGTCTTCAAAGACGCGGCCGTGCTGAATACTTCATATAACCCAAGTTTTCTCGCCGGCGATTTCAACGGCGACTCGTCCGAAGACCTGGCTGTCGTGCTGAAGCCGGTCAACGTTTCTGAAATGAACCAGGAGTATCCGCCGTGGCTGCTGCGCGATCCGAAAGCGGATGCCGGCGTGCGGCAACAGCTCCGCATCGAGAAAGATGAAACGCTGATCGCTGTTATTCACGGTTACGGCGAGAACGATTGGCGCGATCCGCAGGCAACGCAAACGTTCGTGCTCAAGAACGTCGCGGGCAGTGATTTGCGCGTGAACACTGGAAAAGAGTTCCTCGAGGCGAACACTGGACGCAAGCTGCCGCGGCCGCAAGGGGATCTGATTGCCGAAACGCTCGGCGGTACGCCGGGTTATCTCTACTACGCGATTTCCACGTACTCGTGGTACGACCCGAAGACGTTCAAAGGACAACGAGACACAGGGCCGTTCCATAAGTCGGGAACGATGCGCGAGCATGCGGAGAAGCCGCTGCGTGCTCATGCGCAGAAAGCGCCCGCGACGATCACGGCCGAGGAGTTGAAGGCGAAGCTCAATAACAACGAACCCGTGGCCATAATCGACGTCCGTGGCTCGGAGGGTTACGCCAACAGCAAAACGACGATCAAAGGCTCGTGGCATTTCAAGCTGCGGCGGCTGAAGGATCGTTTCCGGTTCGCGCCGTTGAAAGACCTTCCTAAAGATCGCGAAATCGTCACTTACTGCGCGTGCCCGCACGATGAATCCAGCATCGCCGCGGCGCAGATCTTTCAGGAAGCCGGCTTCACGCGCGTGAAGGTCTTGCAGGGCGGCTGGACGGAGTGGGTGAAGAACAACGGTCAGGTGCAACCAAAGCCCTGAGGTTCGTCGGCTGCGAACATAAAATTCTTTAAATCCATGTTCCCATGAGCGCTGCTTTAGCAGGTGTTACGGATACAGGCAGGACACGGATTAGCAGAATTTCCCGTTGAATTACGGCAGTAGACCTTTCGCGGCTTATCAGTTATATCTGTGTGCCTGTGGTTGCACCCACTCTACTAGAGGTCAGCAAACTAGGATGCGTGCGCGGAGATCGCCGGCTTTTCAGCGGCCTCGATCTATCGTTGCCCGCGGGAACGTTTCTTCAGGTCACTGGCCCGAACGGCAGCGGCAAAACCAGTTTGCTCCGGATTTTGTGCGGACTGCTAGCCCCGGCAGAAGGCGAAATCAAGTGGCAAGGTGAGAATATTCGCTCATTGGGTGAGGACTATTTCACTTTCGTCACCTATCTCGGCCATCGCCACGGAGTGAAAGACGAGCTAAGCGGCATTGAAAACCTGCGCATCTCCAACGCATTAAATGGTATCCAAATAACCAAAGAACATGCGCGCAGCGTGCTGGAACGCATGGGTCTTGCCGGACGCGAGTCACTTCCGGCACGGCTCTTGTCGGAGGGGCAGAGACGACGAGTAGCCCTGGCGCGTCTTCTTACTTGCGGGACAAAGCTCTGGCTGCTCGACGAGGTCATGACCTCGTTAGACAAAAGCGCCATCGCGTTGATTAGATCTTTGATTGAAGAACACCTGGCAAGCGGCGGCATCGCAATCGTCGCGACGCATCAGGATCTGGAGCTGGCGACCGGTTCGATCAGGCGACTCGAAATCGCAACGTGAACTCCCCTTCGAGCTTATCGATGTTGCGCTGGATCGTTTGGCGCGATCTGACGCTGGCGTGGCGTCGCCGAGCTGACATTCTATCGACTGTCTTCTTCTTTATTATCGTCGTGAGCCTGTTTCCGCTGGGAATCGGGCCTGAGACGCAGTTGTTGCGGTCGATCGCGCCGGGCGTTATCTGGGTCGCGGCGCTGCTGGCCTCGATGCTCTCGCTGAACCGTTTGTTTGCGAACGACCATCAGGACGGCACGCTCGAACAGTTACTGTTGACGCCGCAGCCGGTATACCTGGTGGTGCTCGGGAAAGTTTTGGCGCACTGGATAGTTTCGGAAGTGCCGCTCGTTTTGGTTGCGCCGCTGTTGGGGCTACAGTTTGATCTCGAAAGAGAGACGCTGGTGACGCTTTTGATCAGCCTGCTGGTGGGCACGCCGGTGTTGAGCCTGATCGGATCTGTAGGCGCGGCGTTGACGTTGGGATTGCGCGGCGGTGGTGTTTTGATTTCGCTGCTCGTGTTGCCGCTGTACATTCCGGCGCTCATCTTCGGATCCGGCGCGGTTGACGCGAGCATCATGGGAACGAGCACGACGCCACATCTTTCCCTGCTCGGTGCTTTTGCAATCGTGTCGCTAATTTTTTCCCCATGGGCGACAGCGGCAGCTTTGCGCATCTCACTGGAGTAGAAACATGAATCTATACAAATACGCGTCGCCAGCAATGTTCTACCCGCTTGCCGGCAAGATGATCCCATGGTTTGCGATTCCGTCGGCGATCCTCTTTGCTGCCGGCATGTACGTCGGTTTCTTTGTCGCGCCCACTGATTTTCAGCAGGGCGACGCTTACCGAATCATGTTCATTCACGTGCCTGCGGCATGGATGGGAATGTTTCTCTACGTGCTGCTGGCCGTCTATGCCGGTATCGGTTGGGCGTTCAACGCGCGCCTCGCTTCGATGATGGCATCGGCAATCGCGGTCACTGGGACGATGTTCACTGTGTTGTCGCTCGTCACCGGCGCGTTGTGGGGGAAACCGACGTGGGGCGCTTACTGGGTCTGGGACGCGCGCATGACGTCGACGTTGATACTGCTGTTTCTTTATATCGGCTTCATTTCGCTCCAGGCTGCGATTGACGATACGCGCCGCGCCGATCGCGCCGGTGCGATTCTCGCGCTCGTTGGCGTCATCAACGTTCCCATCATTTACTTTTCAGTGCAGTGGTGGAATACACTTCACCAGGGCGCCACAATTCGCATGATCGGAAAACCCACGATCGCCGCACCGATGCTGGCTGCGATGCTCATCATGTTGGCGGCGTGTTGGCTCTACTCGGTGGCTGTCGTGCTCAGCCGCTTGCGCTGCATTATTCTTGAAAGAGAGCAGAATGCTTCTCGATTCGCGGAGGTGAATGCCTGACATGAACTGGCCGGATCTATCGATGGGCAAGTATGCTTTTTACGTCTGGGGTTCTTACATCTTTTCGCTGATCTTGTTTGTGTGGGAGCTCGCCAGTTTGTGGCAACGCAAGCGCGCGCTCAGGCAACAGCAACGACAGCAGCGATCGAGTTCTGTGTCTCGTTCGGTTTTGACAGGAAGTGCAAATGAAACGACGTCATAAACGAATCGGAATTATTCTTGTCGGGCTCGCGGCTCTCGGCTTCGCCGCTTACCTCGTCGCGAGTGCGTTCAGAGAGAATCTCGTCTTCTTCTTCAGTCCCACGCAAGTAGCGGCGAAAGAGGCGCCGGTTAATCGGACGTTTCGCATTGGCGGCCTCGTCGAGAACGGAACGCTGAAGCGCGACAACGACGGTTTGACCGTGCGCTTTACCGTGACGGATACGGCTGCGAGTGTCCCCGTGGTCTATAAAGGAATTCTCCCCGATCTGTTCAAGGAAGGCCGTGGTTGTGTGGCGCAGGGACGCATCGGCGCGGACGGCGTGTTTCAGGCCGACGAGGTTTTGGCCAAGCACGACGAGAACTACATGCCACCCGAAGCCGGCCAGGCGATAGACGCTGCGAAGCACGAACGCGAAGCCGCCAAAACTGTGGTACCGAATTGAGATTGCTTGAGCTTAGGTCTTGGGTCTTGGGTCTTGGGTCTTGGGTCTTTGGCCTTGTTAGTCTCAATAAAACAAAGCACTAAGACCAAAGACCAAAGACCCAAGCACAAAGCACTAAGCACTAGGCACTAAGATCAAAGCACAATGATTCCCGAGATAGGTCAGTTCGCACTCATCATCGCGCTGTTGCTTGCTGTAACGCAGGCGACGCTTCCCCTGATCGGCGCCTCCATCGGCAATCGCACCTGGGTCGCGCTCGCAATTCCCGCGGGACAGGCACAGTTCATCTTTCTTGTGATCGCGTTCAGTTGTCTCGCCTACTCATTTATCACGAACGACTTCTCCGTCCTGAACGTCGCCACCAACTCGAACTCTCAACTGCCGCTGCACTATCGGCTCGCGGCGACGTGGGGATCGCATGAAGGTTCGCTGTTGTTATGGACGTTGATGCTCGGAATATGGACCGTCGCGGTGACGCTCTTCAGTCGTCACTTGCCGGAAGAGATGACGGCGCGCGTATTGAGCGTGATGGGAATCGTCAGCGTCGGTTTTCTGCTGTTCATGTTGCTGACGTCGAACCCGTTTGCACGCCTCTTCCCAGTGCCGCCCGACGGGCGCGACTTGAATCCCCTGCTGCAGGATCTGGCGATGGTGGCCCATCCGCCGATGCTTTACATGGGTTACGTCGGTTTCTCCGTCGCCTTTGCATTTGCCATCGCGGCGTTGATCGGCGGACGTCTCGATGCGACGTGGGCGCGCTGGTCGCGGCCATGGACCACGGTGGCGTGGATGTTCCTGACCTGCGGCATCGCGCTGGGAAGTTTTTGGGCGTACTACGAGCTCGGTTGGGGTGGCTGGTGGTTCTGGGACCCGGTTGAAAACGCGTCGTTCATGCCCTGGCTCGTCGGCACGGCGTTGATTCACTCGTTGGCTGTTACCGAGAAGCGCGGCGGCTTCAAGAGCTGGACAGTGCTGCTGGCGATCGCGGCGTTTTCGTTGAGCTTGTTGGGGACGTTTCTCGTGCGCTCGGGCGTGCTGACGTCCGTACACGCGTTCGCGGCGGATCCGAAGCGCGGCGTCTTCATTCTCGTATTTCTCGCGTTGGTGATCGGCGGCTCACTCATCCTGTACGCGTGGCGCGCGAAGCAAGTCGGGCTTGGCGGTAAGTTCGATGTGATCTCGCGTGAGTCACTGCTGCTCGCAAATAACGTCCTGCTGACTGTTGCGGCCGGCTCAGTGCTCCTGGGAACGCTTTATCCGCTCATCGTCGACGCGCTAGACATGGGCAAACTCTCCGTTGGTCCACCGTATTTCAACATGGTGTTTGTGCCGCTGATGGCCCCGGCAATGTTTCTGATGGGTATCGGTCCGATTGCCCGTTGGAAGAAAGCCAGCTTGCCCGACCTGGCCGTGAGACTTCGCTGGGCGTTTGTGATCAGTTTGATCAGCGCGATCGTGCTGCCGTTCATCGCCGGTCAATGGAAGTGGCTCGTCAGCCTGGGGCTGTTGCTGGCGATCTGGATCGTGACCACGATCGTCCTCAACCTTTGGGAACGAGTTCGCGTCACCTCGGGCCAGTTGACGACGTTCCAGAAGTTGAGGAACCAGAGCCGCAGTTACTACGGCATGCAGCTCGCGCATCTCGGTGTTGCGGTGTTTATCGTCGGCATCACGCTGGTGACTGGCTATCAATCGGAGCAGGACGTGCGGATGGAGCCGGGCAGCACGGTGAACGCTGGAGGTTATGAATTCCGCTTCATCGGTGCAACGCAGGTTCCTGGCCCGAATTATATAGCGGCGCGCGCGGAGATCGTCGTGAGCCGCAACGGCCAGGAAGTCGAGCGCATGTATCCCGAGAAGCGTAGATACACGGCGACCGAGAACGTGATGACGGAAACCGCGATCGATTATGGCCTTTTTCGTCATCTCTACATCTCGATGGGTGATCAGATCAACAGCGGCGCGTGGGCCGTGCGTATTTACTACAAGCCGTTTGTCGGATGGATCTGGCTGGGCGCTGTGCTGATGGCGATTGGCGGCGGAGTTGCACTAAGCGATCGGCGTTATGCCTTGGCGAGGAAGAAGGCGTTGGAAAAGAAACCCGTTGGGGGCGCGGAACCGGATACGGCTGTTTCCGTGCCTTCCGTGGTCTGACATGCTGCGTTACTTAATACCACTCGTTCTTTTTGCAGTACTCGTCATATTCCTGGCGATTGGCCTGACTCGCAACCCTGACGATCTGCCGTCGGCGTTGATTGACAAACCAGCGCCGGAGTTTCGCCTGCCGCAGCTCAAGGATCCGTCGCAGAGTTTTTCCGCGCAGGACATGCGCGGCAAGGTTTGGATGCTGAACGTTTGGGCGTCGTGGTGCATAGCGTGTCGTGATGAACATCAGTTCCTGGGTCAGTATGCGGCGTCGGGAGCAGTGCCCATCATCGGGCTCAACTACAAAGACCGGCGTGAGGATGCTATGGGCTGGCTGGAAGAGTTGGGCGATCCCTATCAGTTGAGCGTCACCGATCTGGATGGTCGTGTGGGAATGGATTACGGCGTCTTCGGAGCACCCGAGACTTACATCATCGATAAAGGCGGCACCATTCGCTACAAGTACGTAGGGCCGGTGACTCCGGACGTATGGTCCACAAAAATTCTTCCCGTAGTTCAGCGATTGAATCGTCAGTGAACAATCAGATGACTCGTTCGTGTTTGCTCGCACTATTACTGCTCGGCTTGTTGCCCGCACTCGGTATCGCGCAGGTGCGGACTGAAGAGAAATCAAGCGGTGACCCGGTTATCGAGGCACGCCTCGCAAACCTGTCGAAGGAGCTTCGCTGCCTCCAGTGCCGAAACCAGACGCTCGCTGATTCGCCGTCAGATCTTGCCGCCGACATGAGGCAGGAGATTCGCGAACAGATGAAGGCAGGCAAGAGCGACAAGGAGATCGTCTCGTTTCTCACCGATCGCTACGGACAGTTCATCCTTTACAAGCCGCGCGTAACGCCGCTGACGTATCTGCTCTGGTTCGGTCCGTTTGTGCTGTTACTGGCAGGACTGACGGTGCTCTTCCGTTACATCAAGAGCCGGCGCGACGCGATTGCCGAGAAACCGCTGTCGAACGAAGAGCGGCGGCGCGCCGAGGAGTTACTGAGATCATGATTCTCTTCTGGGTGATCTGCGCCATCTTCATCGCGATCGCACTGGCGTTTCTTTTGCCGACGGCGCTGCAACGCGACGAGAAAACGCGCCGGGCTGTGGCAGACGAACGAAAACTCGCCAACATCGCTATCTACCGCGATCAGCTTGCGGAGCTCGAGACTGACTTGCAAAACGGCATCGTCAGTCAGGAGCAGTACGCGCAGGACCGCGACGAGATCGAACGCCGTTTACTCGAAGACACAACAACAACTACTGGAACGTCGTCGCCGCGCAAAGCGGCAACGGCTCGGCCGCCGAGTCATGGCACTGCGTACGCGCTGGCCATTGGCCTGCCGCTTGTCGCAGTCGTTTTCTATCTCTTCGTCAGCAAGCCAAAGCTCAGTGAAAGTTTCGGCGGTGGCGAGGCCGCGCCTTTCGCGTCTTCCGGTCCCGCGCAGGCCGGTCCGATGCAGGCCGGCGAACGCTCGCAGCAACAGATCGAGGCGAACGTCGCCGCGCTCGCGAAGCGGTTGAAGGACAATCCCAACGACGCCGACGGTTGGAAAATGCTGGCCCGTTCTTACAGCTCGATGGAACGATACGGCGAAGCGACAGGAGCTTACGCAAAGGCGACCGAGCTCCAGCCGAAGGACGCGGACTTATGGGCCGATTACGCGTTCGCGAGTGCGATGGCCGCCGGTCAGAACCTCGAAGGCGAGCCAATGGAGCTTGTGAAACGGGCGTTGAAAGTCGATCCTGAGAACGCGAAGGCGTTACAGCTTGCCGGAAGTGGTGCGTTTCAAGCGAAGGATTACAAGAAGGCTGTCGAATACTGGCAACGTGTCTTGAAGCAAGTTCCGCCTGACTCGGAAGTCGCCCAGGAGATCACGGCGCGGATCAACAAAGCGAACTCGCTGGCTGCCGGCAAATAAAAACTTATGTCGAGAGAAAACTTACTTTTCGGAATCATCGGAATACTGCTCGGGTTCATCGTCGGGTTCATGTTGGCGAGTTCGATGAGCCAGAAGACGCAGCAGGCGCAGCTCGCTGCCGCCGGGCAGACGATGCCGGCGGACCACCCACCGGTTGGCGGCCAGAATCCGTCGGCCAATCCGGAAGACGTGCGGGCGCAAGTCACTTCGTCAATTGAGAAGGCGCGCAGTGAGCCGAAGAATTTCGAAGCGCAACTCAAAGCCGCTGAGCTCTATTACCAGATCCAGCGCTACGATCAGGCGATCGAGTACCTGCTGAAAGCGAACCAACTCAATCCCACCGACTACCGCACCATCGTGATCCTCGGCATGGTAAACCTCGACGCCGGCCACTATGACGTGGCTGAGAAATGGTATCGCGCGGCGATGAAGATGAAGGACGACGACATCATGGTCGCTGCCGGACTCGCGGAAGCGACGCTGCAAAAGGGCGACGCGAAAGGCGCTGAAGAAGCGATCGCGAAGGTGGAAAAGATCGATCCCACCAATTCGGACCTGGCGCGGTTTCGTGAGAAGCTGGCGAGCTTGAAATCGAAATGAATTAGGGCGCGATCTGCATCCTCACCACGTTCGCCAAAAGTATTCGATTGATCTTCCCGTCCTTGCCTGTAACCACCACCTGACCGTTTTCGATCGTCACTCGTCTAATCCCACTCATTGAGCGGTTGATCAATGTGCCGTCGTTGGTTTCGATGATCAGCCGTGGTCCGGCTTCGGGCTCCGGCTCGGGAGCGGGTGTGGCAGCTTTCGGTTCCTCTACCGGAGGAGCCGCAGCGGGTTCTTTTGTTTTGCGTGAGGTAGATTCGCGTCGTGCCGGAGGAGGAGACGCTGGCCTGGCGCGGCCGCGAGTGCTTCGCGGCATGTTCGTGTGCGCGATTGCCGGCTTTTCGACTGTGGCTCGTTTCGGTGTCTCGACAGGTTTTGCTTCCGGCGTAGGTTCGGCTGTTGGTTCCGGAGTCGGCGCTGCGGCGACTTCCTTCGGCGGCGGTTCGGGTTCAGCGATACGCGCGCCTGCCGAGGTGACGCGTCTCGTGCCTTTGCCTGTGACGACTGGTTGCGGTTTGTCGGGTTCGGTTGGTTCGGCTTCGGTGATCTCCGGCCCGCCGGGAATTGGTTCGAAAGCGCCGCCGAAGTACACGCGATAAGTTCCTTCGTCGTCGTTCGGGCTGCGCGCCTGTATGCGCAGGATCAGGTTCTCGCGCTTGCGCAGGTAAACGCCCTTTGTGACCGGCGCGTTGCTCTCCGCGTACAAGCTCAGCTTCAGCAAAGGGCGCAACGTGACGGCGGTGAAGACGTCGAGATCGCCGTTGAGGTTCGTGCTCTGAATCGTGATCAGGAGATCGCCCGCCGTGCCGGTGAACGCGTAATAGTGATCGGTCAAACGCGAATCGCCGATGTCGCGTGCCGCGATGCGTCCGCTGACGGTGTTTGAATGAACCGGCGTTGGATTTTCGACGTCGAGCGACTGCGCGAACGAAACCGTCGCAGTCGTCAGAAGAAGAACGAGGAACAGAGCGAACTTACATGCCATATTGCGCCGCAAAGCATATCAGATTTTGGACTAGCGGTTCACTTTTCGAGCTCCACGAGCTTAGAACAGTCAGGAAGGGGGCAAGCGTAGCGCGCCCCCGCTTCAGCGCTGCGGGGGCGTTGCCCCCTTCCTGACTTGTTCTTGGCTCGTGAGTTATCCTAGTCGCATGAAGTTAAGTCGTGTGCTTACGTTCGTTTTCATTCTATTCTCTTCCCTTCCAGCTTTTGCGCAATCGTGGACGGCCAAGCTCGATAAGGACGTCCGCTTCTATCAAGCAACCGAATTCGGCGTCGTCCTCGCGGGCACGGAGAAGTCGCTTTACGCCATCGACGGCTCGACGGGCGAGACGCTCTGGCGTCGCAAAGATGTATCACTCGACGAGACGGACGTCGCGCCGGTGCCGGGGACGGAGTTACTGCTACTGAACCTTGAGAAGAGCGACAAGTCACGAGTGGAAGCCGTCAATCTGTTGACGGGTGACTCGGTCTGGCGCAGCGACAAGCTCAAGGGCTCGGTGATGCAGATCGCCGTTGACTCCGAAGTGAGCCTGCTCGCCGTCGTCCTGGTGAAAGACGCTAAGGCCCGTGCTCGTGACGGGTTCAAGCGTCGTCCGCTTATCCATGTGCTCGATCTGAAGTCGGGCGACGAGTTGTGGAAGTACGAAGCGAGCGAAGTGGAGATGATGCCATCGCGCTGGCCTGATGATTCGGACAAAGACGTCGATTACACGCTCGACAACTACTATCCGCCGGCTTTCATCGGCGGGCGTCTCTACGCGTTCTACGAAGGCGTGACGTCATTCGACGCGCGCAGCGGAAAGGAACGTTTGCGTGAGAAGTATCGCGTCAACGAAGAAGGCCTCGCGCTTACGGAAGCGGAGCCCATCTTCGGCGACGCCACGATCTACGTCTCAGGACGCGGGCGCGTGCGCGCGATTTCGCGTCAAAGCGGCGACACTGAATGGGAAGCCAAGGATCTCGGACTCACGCCCGAAATGTTGCTCGTCGACGACGTGCTTTACGTTCGCACTGGCGGGCAGTTTACGAGACTGAAAGACGGCGATGTGGTCGAGCGTGGGCCATATGGCGTCAGTGCTATCGACGCGCGAACGGGGAAAGTGTTGTGGCGCTACAAAGGCGCGGACAAAGGCATCACGAATTTGCTGCTGCCCGATCGAAACACGATCGCTGTCGCCGATCGTGACGAGCTGATTATGATCGACGCCACGACCGGGAAGCGCGTGTTCTATAAATCGCACAAGATCGAGCGTCCTGCGTTCGGGCTAATCAACGATAACGGCGACATCGTGATCGGCGGACAGTCGGAGATCGCCGCGTTCGACCGATCGAATGGGCGGGAGGTCTGGCGGGCGAGGCACACACCTCCCGGACGCGGACTCGTTCGCACTATCGGCGCGATCGCGGCTCGCGCTGCTTCGCTCTATTTCCGTTACGGTGGCACGGCGATGACGGCGTTTCGCGGCGTTCAAGTCGCGCGAGCTGTCTCAGGCTTGAGCTGGTCACGCTCGTCCATCACGAATTTGCAGTCACTCGCGACCGCATCATCAGGCAGAAGCCGCGGTTCGCGCGTCCAGTCGCAGATAATCAATCGAGTCGATCCCGCACACCAGCTCGAACGCCTGTCGCGCTTCCTCTGGCACCGCGAACGCCTCGCCACTTTGCGCGGCCAATGGATGTACTTCTACACCGACCTGAAGAACCGCGACGGCAACGGCCTCGCCGGCGTGAACGTCAACAACGGCCACACCGAACGCGAGATCCGCGTCTCCGATCTCGACGACCGCTTCGTTCCCGATGAAGCATTCAACGTAATGTACACGGCGTCCGGCAATAAGTTGTTTGGGCTGCGGCTGAACTAGATCTTCGCGCTCCGTAGTCGCAGCGCGTTCGCGATCACGGAGACTGAACTGAAGCTCATCGCGGCGGCGGCGATCATGGGGCTCAGTAGGAGGCCGAAGAAGGGATACAGGACGCCGGCGGCGAGGGGGACACCGAGCGAGTTGTAGACGAATGCGAAGAAGAGGTTCTGCTTGATATTGCTCATCGTTGCGCGGCTGAGCGTGCGTGCGCGGGCGATGGCCCGCAGGTCGCCTTTGACGAGTGTGACGTCCGCGCTTTTCATCGCTACGTCCGTGCCGGTGCCCATCGCTAGGCCAACGTCAGCTTGCGCGAGCGCGGGAGCGTCGTTGATGCCATCACCCGCCATCGCCACGACGCGGCCGGAGCTCTGAAACTTCTTAACGACGTCTACTTTCTGATCCGGCAACACTTCAGCAACGACTTCGTCGATGCCCAACTTTCGCGCCACGGCTTCGGCAGTGGTGCGGCTGTCGCCGGTAAGCATCGTAATGCGGATGCCTTCAGCGTGCAGTTGCCGGACTGCCTCAGGCGTCGTGGCTTTGATCGGATCCGCAACACCGAGCAGCCCGGCAGCGTGACCATTGACTGCCACAAACATCACTGTCTGCCCCTCGCCTCGCAAGTCTTCAGCCTTCGAACTCAGCTCACCCGCATCGATCTTAAAATCGTCGAGCAGCGCACGATTGCCGAGCATCACGCGCGAGCCGTCGACTTCACCGCTAACACCCTTGCCAGTGATCGAATCGAACCCGGCAGCTTCGACCACCTCAACGCCGCGCTCACTCGCACCAGCGACAATCGCGGTCGCCAACGGATGCTCACTGCTTCGCTCCAAACTCGCGCTCACGCGCAACAACTTCGCCTCATCAAATCCCGTCGCCGTGACAACGCTGACTAACTTCGGCTTTCCTTCCGTCAACGTTCCCGTCTTGTCGACGACGAGCGTATCGACCTTGCGCAACACCTCGATCGCTTCCGCATTCTTGAACAGCACTCCACTTTGCGCACCCTTACCCGCTGCCACCATGATCGACATCGGCGTCGCCAGTCCCAGCGCGCACGGACACGCGATAATCAGCACCGCAACCGCATTGACGAGTCCGTACGCCATCCGTGGCTCTGGTCCCCAGATACTCCAAACGATGAATGTCAGGACCGCGATCGCCACCACCAGCGGCACGAAATAACTCGATACCACGTCCGCGAGTTTTTGAATCGGCGCGCGGCTGCGTTGCGCGTCGGCGACCATCTGCACGATCTGCGCCAGCAAAGTCTCAGACCCGACGCGTTCCGCACGCATCACAAACGACCCGCGGCCATTCACAGTCGCGCCGATCACGCGATCGCCCTGCTGTTTCTCGACGGGAATGGGTTCGCCCGTCACCATTGATTCGTCAACGGCGCTCGATCCGTCGAGTATCAAGCCATCGACCGGCACCTTCTCGCCTGGCCGCACGCGAAGACGATCCCCCACGTGCACATGGTCGAGCGGCACGTCTTCTTCTCGGCCGCCGTCACTGATGCGACGCGCAGTCTGCGGCGTGAGACCGAGCAGCGCCCTGATCGCATTACCCGTTTGGCTGCGTGCGCGGAGCTCCAACACCTGGCCCAACAGCACCAGCGTGGTGATCACCGCGGCAGCTTCGAAATAGACAGGCACAGCACCGCCGTGCCCGCGAAACGACGCTGGAAACAGTTGCGGCGCGATGACGGCAACGAGACTGAACACATACGCTACCGCAACACCCAGCCCGATCAACGTGAACATGTTCAGACTGCGATTGACGATCGACTGCCAGGCGCGAACGAAGAAAGGCCAGCCGCACCATAGGACGACGGGCGTCGCAAGCAGCAACTGCACCCAACCCAACACCGCAGGCGATACGCGATGTTGCAACGGCTCACGCGGAATCAGATCGCTCATGCCGATCGCAAACACCGGAATCGCCAGCACCAAAGAAACCCAGAACCGGCGCGTCATGTCGACGAGCTCAGGGTTCTCCTCGTCTTCGAGCGAAATCGTAACCGGCTCGAGCGCCATGCCGCAGATCGGACAGCTTCCCGGCCCATCGCGAACGATCTCCGGATGCATCGGACACGTGTATTTCTGCCCTGGCTTTGCTTCGACCTCGGCAGGTGGCGCATTCTCGCGAAAACGATGCAGGCAATGCGTGCTACAAAAATAGTAGGTCTTGCCCTCGAATTCGTATGATCCCGCAGCGTTATTCGGATCCACCGTCATGCCGCAGATCGGATCAATTGTCACTTGAGTTTCAATCTGTTTCATCCGTGTTCCAGTATTGTATCGTCGTGACTGGCCCCTCGACTGCAACCGCTCCGGCGTAACCTGGTCCTACGTCGATATTCGCCATCGACCAATGCTCGTGCGGGCCGGCATCCGTACGTAGCAACGCTGCGCTTTCTCCAGGACGCAGCGTGACGTCGAACCCGTCGAGCGGTTGCGACAATCCACGGCCCGTGGCTTTGATGTACGCCTCCTTGCGCGTCCAGCAGCGAAAGAAACTCTGGACGCGGTCTTCAGTCGGAAGGCCGCACAGGCTCTGAACTTCAAACGGCGAAAAGAACCGGCGCGCGATGTCGTCAGTCGTAAAGTCCGCGCGAATGTATTCAACGTCGACGCCGACGTCGCGTCCTTCAGTAAACGCATACAGCGCGACGCCGTGCGAGTGCGACATGTTGAAGCGCAACGGACCGGCGTGCAGCAACGCCGGCTTTCCATAAAGCCCGTAACTAAACTTCAACTGTTTCGGATCGCTGTCCAAATAGCGCCCGAGCAGCACGCGAAGAAACGCGCGTGCGGCAATAAAATGCCTTCGGTCTTTCTCGAAATGAAAGCGATTGGCGCGCGCGAACTCGTCCGTGTCCAGCAGTCCGACAAGTGGCTCCGCGGGTCGTTCCAACTCGAGACGCCAAACGTGTACTTCGCCCGTTTGCAGTGAAAGGGTGGATGGCGGCGAGGACCATATCGAAGCGGCGCACATCAAAACGCAGCGTTGCCTCCGGCGTATTGCAGCAGCCGCGCAAAGTCAGTCGCCGATTGCGGGCGCTCATCCGGATCTTTCGCGAGCGCTTGCATGATGGCGGTTGAGATGCGCCGCGGTATTCCTAATGAGGGCGGCAACGGCGGCGGCGCCTCGTACAGATGCTTGCTGATGACGCCGGAAACAGTCTCACCGCCGAACGGCCGTTTGCCGGAAACCATCTCATAGAACATCGCGCCAAGACTGTAAACGTCTGAACGCGTGTCGAGCGGCTCGCCCATGCATTGTTCGGGCGACATGTAGAACGGTGTTCCCACCACCGCGCCTTTGTGCGCCGAGTCAGCATCAGCCAACAGCTTCGCGAGACCAAAATCAACAACCCTGACGCTCTCGAACTCGTAATCGTCGTCAGGCGCGACGACGAGGATGTTCTCCGGCTTGAGGTCGCGGTGGACCACGCCCTGCCGGTGCGCGGCGCCAACTCCGGCGCAGATCCCGCGCATCATTCGCAGTGCGCGTTCGACCGGAAACTGGCCCTCACTCGCTAACAAATCTCGCAACGGTGTTCCTCTGACAAACTCCATTACTAGGAAAGCCGGCGCGTGCTCGTCGTCAGTCTCGCCAAAATCGTGAATCGTGATCACGTTCGGATGATGCAGCATCGCCGCCGCGCGGGCTTCACGCCGGAATCGCGCCAGTGCTGCGTCGTCCTTAACAAACTTGCCCATCAGGATCTTCACCGCGACGTCGTCGCCGATACGGACGCGCCGCGCGCGATAGACGACGCTCATGCCGCCCTTGCCGAGTAGTGCCGTCAGTTCGTACTTACCGTCGATGATCCGGCCGATAAGCGGATCAGGATTTACCAGCCGAACCGTCGGCAGCGACCCTTGATAGTGACTCTCGTAATACGGATGCGGACCAGTGGAACTGGGCAGCGTCAACGGCAGACCGCACTCGGCACAAAACATCGCTTCCTTGTTCAGGAACAACTCGCACTGCGGGCAGAACGGAAGCTTCGCGCGCAGTTCGGTCAGCATGCGATCGAGCTCGTCGTCGGCCTGGTCCAGACCTTTCGGGCCGGTGAACGAACCGCGCATCGTGCCGTCGATCTCGAACAGGTAGTACGCGGGCAGAGCGTCTTCGCCGAAAGCGCGTTGAAGTTTGTGTTCGTTGTCGAGCGCGCAAGGTTCAGTCAGGTTGAGGCGCGAGATTGCGTCGCGCACGGCGCGCGGATCTTTCTCGGCTTCTGATTGCGGTGAGTGGACGGCGATCACGCGCAAGCCTTCGCGCTTACGTTGATCGCGCAGATCCGAAACCTGCGCCAGGTTCGTTGTCGAGGGCTCGGAGCTGAGCGACCAGAAGTGCACGAGCACCGGCCGCCCCTTCGTTTCCCGCTTGATTGCTTCGGCAGTGTTCCGGGCGTTCGGCGTCTCGCGGTTAAGCCAGTCAGTGGCTCCTGCGAACGACGGTAGCTGTAACTCGACTTTCATGGGCGATGTTGAATATAGCCACGCGCCTCGATCAACTCAACTCCGCGGCAAGAAGAAAGGGTCGACGGTCTCTGCCGGCAACCCCTTCGGTTTATTGCAAAGTAATTATGTAGTTACTCTTCGGACGTGGTCGGATCGATCATGGTCTTGACCTGGGCCACGTGGTTTGCCGGGAAACCGCCGAGGCGCGCGTGCTCCTGCACCATCTCTTCATTCGGTGCGATGTAGATGCAGTAAATCTTGTTGTCCGTAACGTAACTCTGGACCCACTGAATCTGCGGCCCGAGTTGATTCAGAACGTTACAGGATCGTTGCGACATGGTTTTCAGTTCCCCCGGCGACATTTTGCTCGCACCGGGGACAACTCGCTCGATTACGTACTTTGGCATAGTTTTCTCCATTGGTCTGCGGTTATTAGTGCCCCTAAGGTACTAACGCGCATTTCAGTGCAATTCTGGTAACAATTGTTTGAACTCGGGATCGTTTCGGATGGAATCGAAAGCGTTGTCTGTTTTCGCCCAGTAGGCGACCGTGCGGAAACCATTCTCAAACGCTTTCCGCAGCAGAATCAGCGATGGCGCTTTCTCGTTGAGCAGCGCATAGGCACAGGCGCAGTTGTAAACTGCCAGGCCATCATTCGGCTCCAGCTCGAGGACGCGCCGCAACGTCGCATGCGCTTCTTCCCTGCCGCCGAACCTCGCATACGCCTCCGCCAAACGGCTCATGACGATGATGTCGTCGAGACTGGCTTCGAGTTTACGCGACGTGATCTCGAGTAACTTCAACGCCGCTTTATGCGCCGACTCGTCGTTCCCCAGCTTTCGATGAACGCCAGCGAGAAATCGCCACGCGTCTTCGTCATACGGCTTCAGTTTCGCGGCGCGCCGGTAATGCTTCAATGCGCCCGGCAGATCGCCGGAGACCTCGGCGATCATCCCCAACCTGAGATAGCCCGGATAAAACTCCGAGTTCTCTTTCAGAATCGCTTCGATCGCCGACTGCGACTCGGCGAGCCGCCCGTGATGAAAGTAGACCATTGCGATTCCGAACTGCGCGTCCAGACACGTTGATTCCAACTCCAGCGCCTTCTGATTCGTTTCGATCGCCTTGGTTAACCAGGTGGAGCTGCCGTCGTACCACTCGTACATCGACGAGTACGCTTCGGCGAGTCCCGCGTACGACGAAGCGAAGTTAGGATCGATCGTCACCGCGTTTTCGAACATCTGAATCGCGCTCTCGGTGTTGCGTCTGCCTTTCAAATTCAGGAGCTCGCGCCCGCGCATGTAGAAATCGTAAGCGCGCAGATCGTCAGTCGGCTTCTGCGTCAGGAGTTTCCGTTCGGATTCCGTGAGCGAGATCTTCAAGGCGTCGACGATCTTTTGCGACACTTCGTTTTGCAGGTCGAATATGTCTTCCAACTGGCGGTCGAAACGTTCGGCCCACAGGTGATAACCCTCGCGAACGTTGAGGAGCTGGGTGTTGATGCGGATGCGGTTTCCGGCTGTGCGCACGCTTCCTTCGAGAATGTAGTTCACGCGCAGTGCCTCGCCGACCTGCCGCGTGTTCACTTCCTTGTGGCGAAATGGAAGCACGTCCGTGCGCGACACGACTTTCAGTTCTTTTATCTTCGACAGGTCGGTGATGATGTCTTCAGTGATGCCGGCGCAGAAGTACTGGCTCTCGTCGTCCTTATTCATGCTTTCAAAGTACAGAACGGCAATCGACTTCTCGGGGACAGCGTTGGCTTCGCCCGAGATCGACGCTGACGACTGTGAAGTCGCGACACCTCTTTGCGGCTGCGTCTCCATCTGCCGTTTGAGGTCGCGCAGATCGTTCAGCAGGTCTTTGCACGTTTGGTAACGCTCGTCGCGGTCTTTGCGCAGCGCGCGAGAGACTACGCGTTCAAACTCGCGTGGACCATCAGGCAGGTAGCTCAGCAGCGACTCAGGTTCCCGACCCAGGATCCCGGACATCACGTCGATCGTCGTCGGCGCGCGAAACGGCTGTTGGCCCGAAACCATTTCGTAGAGTACGCAGCCCAGGCTCCAGATGTCCGTGCGCGCGTCGACCTCGAATCCTCGCGCTTGTTCCGGCGACATGTATTGGGCCGTACCGAGCACCATGCCGACTTCTGTTCTGAAGAAGTGTTGGGTGGGCGCCATCGAGTCCGTCTCGTTTGTCTGTCGCTCTTCGGGACTGAGCTTTGCGAGCCCGAAGTCGAGGACTTTTACGATGCCGTCGTGACGCAGCATGATGTTGTCAGGCTTGATGTCGCGATGGATGATGCCGACGGCGTGCGTCGCGCAAAGCGCGCTCGCTATCTGAATGCCGATGTCGATGGCCTCGCGCGGGTGAAACGGCGCGGTCCTGATGCGATCGCGCAGCGTGTGGCCGTCGACAAACTCGGTCGCGATGAAGTGTTCGGAGTCGATCTCGTCGATTTCGTAGATCGTGAGAATGTTTGGGTGATTGAGTGCCGAAGCAGCCTTTGCTTCCTGGATGAAACGTCGCACTCGTTCTTCTGACTTGGCGGCGACGACGTCGACCGGGAGGATTTTCAGCGCGACTTTGCGATCGAGTTTAGTGTCGTTGGCGAGATAAACCTCACCCATGCCGCCCGCGCCGAGTTGGGAGCAAATTTCATAGCGGCCAATCCTTTTACGCGCGGGGAACGACAAGGCATCATCCGGGGAAGCACTCCGAAGTTCCTGAAGCCGCAGCATTGTAGTTTAGATGGTTGCGGGTGTCCAAATGCGTCTGATTCGACGCAGTCATTATCTTGCAGGTGAACGATGATTCGGCGTCCGCTACGCGCGGCGCGCACGGAAAACATTGAGAAAGCGTTAGGCATTCTACTTGCCGAGCATCGCGGTAGGTGATGCGCGATGCTTAGATACCTCTACGCAATTGGGATTTGGTTGGCGGTTCCGCTGATGGTCTTCGCGCTACCGTTCGATGCGCCGGGCCTGACTTGCATCACGATGCTGTACCTATACGCCGGTGGTCCACTGCTGGCGCTCGCGTTCTTCATCCTGCTGTTTGCAACACGAAAGAAACCGCAGGCTGCGACCGCGCTGACGCTGGTGCTCCTGCTATTGCTGCCGATCTGGTTTTTCGGCTTCACGGTTGGCGCGCGCATTCATCTTTTCGTCAATGAACCTCGCTACGCAGAGATGATCCGACAAGTGGCCCAGGCAAAATCCGAGGAAGAAAAGAACCGTATCGCCGGCGACGTAGCCGCCCCGCATCCCAAACGTCCGCTAGTTACCTTTCATTATTGCCATTGCCCCTTCTTCTGGCCCGACCTCGTTTACGATCCCGAAGGCGCACTCCGCGGCAACCGAGAGGATCTTCAGAAAATCGATTTCTATCTTCACGACGCCCGCCACCTGACCACGTTCTGGTACATCGGATATTTTGGCGATTAATCCATCCGTCTGTAGCTTCGATCAAATTCGTTGACTTTCCTTTCGACGGCTAGTAAAACTTCCTCACTTTCGTCAATCACTAAGCCTTTCCAACCAGGAGAACTGTCATGAAATCCCTAGTCGTCGCTTCTCTTCTCGTCGTCCTTTTTGCCTCAGCAGGCGTTGCGCAGACCACCGTCGAGTGGACTCCTGAAATGCAGGTGAAACTCAAAGGAGTCGCATCACCGCGCGTTTCTCCCGACGGCAAGCGCGTCGTTTATACAGTCTCCGACGCGGCAATGACGGCCGACAAAAGCGAGTATGTGAGTCAGATCTGGCTCGGCACGATCGCCACCAAACAGAACGTACAACTCACGTTCGGCGACAAGTCTTCGACGAACCCGAAGTGGTCGCCTGACGGCAACTGGATCGCGTTCACCTCGAACCGTAAAGACAACAAGAACAACATCTATGTTTTGAATGTCAACGGCGGTGAAGCGGAGCCTCTGACTGACGTCAAGACCGGCGTCACGAACTTCGCCTGGTCCCCTGACGGTAAGTCGATCGCTTTTCGTATGGCGGACGGCAAAACCGAAGAAGAGGAAAAGAACGACAAAGCCAAGAACGACTTTCGCTGGGTTGATGAAAACCTGAAGATGTCGCGGCTTTACTTGATCTCTCTACAAAAAGACGCCAACGGCAAACGCGAGCCGCGCAAACTCACGACCGCGAATTACAATGTCGACGATTTTGATTGGTCCGCTGACGGTTCACACATCGTTTTCGCTCACACGAAGACGCCGAGCGCCAACGATTGGCCCACCTCCGACGTTTCGATCCTGGAAGTCGCGACCGGCAAGGTTACAGTGTTGGCCGAAACGCCGGCAGCCGAGAGTGGCCCACTTTATTCGCCTGATGGAAAATCGATCGCCGTAGTCGTCGGCGACAACCCGCCGCGTTGGGCACAGGCGGAGATGATCGAGATCTTTCCAGCCAGTGGCGGCGCGCCCAAGGTTATCACCGCGTCGTATGACAGTGCGCCGCTTGTTGCCGGCTGGTCCGGCGACAGTAAGCACATCTACTTCGTCGAACCGAAAGGCACGGGCATACAGGTTTACGCCGTCGACGTCGCCGCGAACCGCATCGACGAGATCAAATCCAGTCCGGCGGTGTACACCGGATTGACGATCAACGAGGCCGGCACGATGTTCGGGTTCGTTCGTCAGACCAATGACACTCCAGGTGACATCTATGTCGCGTCCGTTTCAGATTTCACGCCGGTCCAGATCAGCCGCGTGAATGCGGACGTCAAGCTGCCGGCGGTGGGCCGCACAGAAGTGATTCGCTGGAAATCGAAAGACGGAAAAGACGTCGAAGGACTGTTGACGTATCCGGTCGGCTATCAGGCCGGACAACGTGTGCCGTTGATACTAAACATTCACGGTGGACCAGCGGGCGTTTTCCTGCAAAGTTACCTGGGCGGGCGCGGCGTCTATCCGCTGGCGACGTTCTCCGCTCGCGGCTATGCGATCCTGCGTGCGAACCCACGCGGCTCGAGTGGCTATGGCGCGGAGTTCCGGCGGGCGAACATGAAAGATTGGGGCATGGGCGATTACCAGGACCTGATGACGGGCGTGGACCGCGTGATCGAAATGGGCGTCGCGGATCCGGAACGATTAGGCGTGATGGGCTGGAGCTATGGCGGGTTCATGACCTCGTGGATTGTGACGCAGACCAAACGTTTCAAAGCAGCGTCGGCCGGTGCGCCCGTTACGAACCTGATGAGCTTCAACGGCACGGCCGACATTCCCGGGTTTGTGCCTGACTACATGGGCGGACAGTCGTGGGACGTGATGGACGTCTATCAAAAACACTCGCCGATGTTCAATGTCAAAGGCGTCAGCACGCCGACGATGATCCAACAGGGCGATGCCGACGTTCGTGTGCCGATTTCGCAGGGTTATGAGTTTTATAACGCCTTGAAGGTGCAGGGCGTGCCGACGCGGATGCTCGTGCTGCCGCGCCAGCCGCATGGCCCAACGGAGCCGAAGATGCAACTCGCCGCGATGAATGCGAACCTTGATTGGTTCGAGAAGTACATCGGAGCGAAACGCGAGACTTCACGCAACTAAACACCGATACCCATTAGCAGCCACCACCGGCATCGACTAAACTCACAGTGGTGGCTGCAAGGGTTCATATCGGGACATCGGGTTGGCATTACAAACACTGGTTGGGCGTGTTCTATCCCGCCGGCACGCGCGCGTCCGAGATGTTTCAGATCTACGCGCGGCACTTTGACACCGTCGAAGTGAATAACAGTTTCTACCAGCTTCCCACCGCAAAAACATTCGACAACTGGAGAGAATCTTCGCCGCGCCGGTTCCTGTTCGCCCTGAAGGCCAGCCGCTTCATCACGCATATGAAGAAGCTGAAGGATCCGGAAAGTTCGTCGGCGAAGTTTTTTCACGTTGCGGATCGGTTGGAAGAAAAGCTCGGGCCGATACTGTTTCAACTTCCGCCGCGCTGGAAGTTGAACGTCGAACGGCTCGATGAGTTTTTGGCGTCGATGCCGACCGAGCATCGATATGCGGTGGAGTTTCGCGACGAGTCGTGGCTGGTCCTGCCGGTTTACGAGGTGCTGCGGCGGCATAACGCCGCCTTCTGTATTCACGACTTCGCGGACATGAAAGTGCCGCACGAGATCACGGCCGACTTCAGCTACATTCGCTTTCATGGTCCGACGAGCGCGAAATATTACGGTTGGTATTCGGATAATGAACTACGCGCGTGGGTCTCGCGTATCCGGGAATGGCGGGCGCGTTTGTCTGATGTTTACGTCTATTTCAACAACGATCCGGAAGGCGCGGCGGTGAAAAACGCGCTGACGCTCAAGGACCTGACCCGCTGATGAACGTCGACCTCGAACAGTTGCGGCGGTTTACCGTTGCCCGCAACTTCTTCAAGCCCACTACGCTGCAACGCGCGCTGCATAAGATGGAGTTTGTGCAGGCCGATCCGATCCGTGCGCCGGCACGGGCGCAGGATCTGATCCTGCGACATCGCGTTAAGGACTACCGTGCGGGCGATCTCGAACGGCGTTATTCGTCGCTCGACGTCGAGGAGGACGTGTTCATCAACTACGGTTACGTGACGCGTTCGTTGCAGGCGTTGATGCATCCGCGTTTGGATTCTGTTGCTGATGGTTGGCCGGCTGAGAAACGCGAACGTGTAAAGTTGCTGCTGGAGTTTGTGCGTGAGCGCGGCGCAGCGCATCCGCGTGAGGTGGACGAACACTTTTCACATGGGACGGTGACGAATTATTGGGGCGGATCGTCGAACGCGACGACGCACCTGCTCGACGAGATGCACTACCGCGGGCTGTTGCGGATCGTCCAGCGGGTAAAGGGCATTCGCATTTACGCTGAACATCAGCATGGGCCGGCAGTTGAAGATCCGGCGGAGCGTGAGGCGCGGAGCGACGCCTTGGTGGATATCGTCGTTCGTATTTACGCGCCGCTGCCGGCGGCGAGTCTGACGTATTACGTTCGCCGGTTGCGATATGCGGCGCCGCAATGGAGTGGTGAGTTGACGAAAGCATTGCAACGCGCGCGCGAGCGGCTGTCGCACGCGCGTGTTGAGGGCGTGGATTGGTATTGGCCGAAGGCGGAAGATTCCCTCGTTCGCCGAACGGCTATCAATCCCGAGATCGTCAGAATACTCGCCCCATTTGACCCTTTAGTCCACGACCGCACACGCTTCGAGAAGCTATGGGGTTGGACGTATCGCTTCGAAGCTTACACACCGGTGCCGAAACGCAAGCTCGGCTACTACGCCCTGCCACTGCTCTGGCGCGACCGAGTGATAGGCTGGGCCAATGTCACCGTCAAGAACGAAGCCCTCGAATCTCAATTCGGCTACGCCCTCTCCCCACCCCGCGATCGTGCATTCAAACGCGAGCTCGACGCCGAAATAGATCGATTGCGAACGTTCCTACAGTTAGGCCGGCGGTAGAGTCGAAATCACCTGCACTAAGTCGCGCGACAACATCTGCAACAACAGAGCTTGAGAGCTGTGCAGAAAGAAATGGTCCCCGGGAAACATGCGCAACTGAAATGATGCGGTCGTTTGCGCGTGCCATTGATCCAGGTCCTCACGCGGAACAAACTGATCGTTCAAGCCGCCAAATGCAGTGATGGGAAAGTCGAAGGGGAGGTCATCGGTGTAAGAATAAGTTTGGGAGAGCTCGAAGTCGGAGCGCAACGTCGGCAGCAGCAAGGTCAGCAGTTCGGGGTGCCGCAGTACTTCTTCAGGCGTGCCGCCGATACGTCGGAGTTCCTCGATAAATTCGTCTTCGGGCAAGTCGTAAGTTGCCGGCTCCATCGGGAGTTGTGGCGCACGACGGCCCGAAACGAACAACGCGCGCGGCTGAGTGGCGTGTTCGCGGCGCAACAAACGGGCGAGCTCGAAACTTACGAGCGCGCCCATGCTGTGACCGAAGAAGGCAAACGGCCGGTCCACGTGATCCTTGAGCGCATCGCGAGCCGCGTGGACCAATGGATCGACCCGCACAAAGCTCGGAAGTCGTAGTAGTGCTTCCCTTCCCGGCATCTCGAGTGCCTGGAGTTCGACGTTGGGCGGCAGATAATCGAGCCACGTGCGGAAGGTCGTGACGCCGCCTCCGGCGTAAGGAAAACAGAACAGCCTGAGCGTCGCATCCGGCACCGGACGCTTGCAGATGAACCTGACGTTGCCCACGATTTGTAGGTTATCTGCCAATACGACTCCTTTTGTTCACGAGGCACTGAACGCCTCGATCACTGTTCCGCGGCCGTTTGCGGCGGCGCGATCGACCTTTTGTGGCTAACCTTGCGACGCTTTTTGCGCGTCCTCTTCCATCTTCTTACGCAAGCTAAGCGGCCGCATGTCGGTCCAGACTTCCTTGATGTACGCGAGGCATTCAGCCTTCGTGCCGGTCTTGCCCGCATCGTTCCAACCGAGCGCATTTTCACGGTCGGCCGGCCAAATCGAATATTGCTCTTCGTGATTTACGACTACTTTGTAGATTGTAGTGTCTTCTTTTTCGTCGTCGCGCATTGTTCTATCTGTCTCCTTAGTTAATCGTTTGTGACGCTTGCATATTCTGCCGCAGCCGGACACGTTTTTAGAAGCGCTGCGAGGACCTCGACGTTCCGCTCGGTCAGCAGAGTGAAATGACTTCCGGGGATTTGATGTGTCTCGATTGGCTTGCTGGAGAACTCGCTCCGGCCTAGCCGATGGTCTATTCTGAAGATCGATTTCAAATTTCGGGTAACCACTTCGGAGCGGGTTTCCGGTGGTCCTTGAGTGAAGCCGGAAGTATACCAAAAACAGCCGCGCGTGAACCTCTGCGTCGCCTCTTTTGCGTTACAAAAGAATGGTGATTTCGGTGCAAGTTGGACCACCTGAATTTTATCGAAACGAAACTTCAACGCGTGTATGACGGCGAAAACATTGCCTCTGGGTCGATCCCTGCGTAAACTTAATTCCCAACTTCGTCTGACGTTCCTTAACCGTTATGAAAAGACTTCTGTTATTGCTCCTCCTGGCGGTTGTCGCGGTGACGACGGCTTCTCCGCAGTCCGGAAGAAGAATCACTAACCCGCAGCCGACTTCCACGGCTCCCGTTCAGCCGCCGGTAAACCCAGAGCCTCCACCGCGCTCCAGGGCCGCGCCACCGCCGTTAATGTTTGTCCCCGAGAGCGTGCTTGAACGTCAAATCAAAGGTGTCCAAAAAGGCAACTTTCGACTCGCCGACTTTCACGGCAAGGTTATCGTGATCAATCTCTGGGCGTCGTGGTGCGGGCCTTGCCGCCAGGAGATTCCGGAGTACGAGAAGGTGCGGAAGAGTTATGAAGGACGCGACGTGGAGTTTGTGGCGTTGACGACTGAAGACCCGCGCGATGCCGCCGATCACGTGAACAAGTTCTTACGTCAGGTCACGTTCAATTTTCGACTCGGTTGGGCGGATCCGGAAATGGCTCACTTCTTAATGAATGGACGCGGTGCGATCCCGCAGACGATCGTCATTGACGGTGACGGACGCGTCGTCAAACAATGGAGCGGCTACGCGCCCGGACGCAGCGGTGACCGGCTCACGGACGCCATCGATCAAGCGCTGCATTAACGACAAAATTTATTTCACGTATTCCCAGTGCCACGGCTCATAGAAGTACGGACGGAAGCCGAAGCGTTCGGCATTGCGCACGAGCCAACGATAGGCGGGTGTGTTGACCTGAATCACGCGATTTGAATCTTTTGTATCGACGGGATCTCCACCAACGTACAAATCCAACGCGCGGCCGGTGAAGTGCGGACTATTGTTCACCGCCAAACCGGCGCTCCCCGCATTCGGCGATTTGCGCCGCAACTCCGCCTGGTACTCGGGCGAGCGAAACGCAGAGATGATCTTGAAAAACTTCTCCGCCGGCGCAAGCTCGCCTGAAGCAGTCTGTTTGAGATTCAGCTTGGGATCCGTGACAGCGGCAGCAATCATCTCCTTGTAAGCCGCGTAAGTTGATCGCTCCACCTGACGAAGCTCAGGCGCTCGCGAAGGATCATAAAAATCGGACGACGGCGCCATCATGAGTTGATCAGGTGTGGCGGTCGCCCGGTTCTTGAGCCGATTGCCTTGCCACTGCGCAACAAGCGCCATCCACGAATTTTCGTCAAGCACGCCGCTGGCGCTCAATCCACGTTTCTTCTGCCACGCTGCGATGGCGTCAGCAAAATCGTCGTCAACAGTATCGGCGTCTGTGTTCAGCGTCTTCCCGATCAACAGGTCGTACAGATACCAGCCACGCTGTTGCTTACCGCCAAAGGTCCAGGTTAGGTCGTTCTTGAGAACGGCATTCTGAGCGACAGCCGCAGATGATGTAGCTGTAGATGCCTTGGCCGGTTTCGTGCGGCTCGTGAGAACTGTCGGTTTCACCGGCTGCTCGCGCTTCGGTACAGCGGATTGACTGCGACTGCCGCGCGCGCCAAACGCAAACACACTAACGACGGCCGCAAGCGCAACCACAATCATCCAGACGTGAATCTTGCCATTCTTCATAAACGATTCCTAAATGCCTTGCTGCGTGAGGTGTTGCGCCGGGTCGTTATCTCCGATGCGCGAAAGCGTCTCACGGTTCGACATTTTTTTGCTACCGATGGCGTTTCCGTCCCTTTGTCGTCTTCGCCTGTGATTTCCGCGATTTGGTCGTCTTGGCTGCGGCCTTTTTGCTTTTTCGGCTCTCTCGTTTCGGGGGCGGCGCGGCGTGATGTGCCTGTTGTTGCGGCCCGCGCGCTTCCTCGAGTGAAGCCGTAATCAGATCGTCACTTGGACGAGTTCCATTCACAAAGGCAAACACGTGATAGTTCGCATTGCGTTCGCGAATCACTTCAATACGACCTTCGGTCTTCATGCGCGCAAGCTCGTTCATAACGAACGACTGTTCTGCGGCGCTCATGTATCGATAATCGATGTCGAAGGCGAGACCCGTCGAGTGCGGCGGCGTATCGATCATGATCGCGTTGCGGTTCACTCGGCGCAGCGCGTGCTGGTACTGCTCGGGTCGAACAAGCGAGCTCACCGGCAACGGGCGATCGAACTGTCGCTGATACGCTGACGCTACCTCTTCGAGTATTTTCAACGCCTGCGGCCGCAACGAACTCAGCATGCTGACCTTCATCGCCTGTCGATCAGACGGTGAGTTGAGATCGTAGGAGCGTCCGGCGAAGTTCTTTGCCAGCGACTGTAGCGATTCATAGTCGCGAAACAGTCGCTCGCGGCTCTCGCGTTGGCCGTAAAACTCGTCGAGCTCCGCCTTGTCTGCGTCCGTGGAATTCAACTCTCCTTGCAGTGCAGCGATCTGTTTTTGCAGTTCGCGCTGTTTGCTGCGCTCGCGTTTCGTCAACTTCCCTGCCTGGGCCTTCAACGAAGCGATGTCCGAATTGAGTCTGGCGCGCTTGTCGTCGAGACTCTTATAGGCATCGCGCAGTTGCGCTTCGTTGTAGAGGTCGATGCTGTGATCGTCTTCATACCGCGCAAAGGGCTCGTCGTTCGTTTCCTGACCGACGCCGAACAACACGTACGAGTCAGTGACCGCTGGGACTGAGACCATCTCGCGTCGCTCGATCATCGCCGCCAGATCCATGTAGTCCTGACAACTCCGAACGTTATTTTTCGCGACCTCCGCGACTTGCGTGGCAAGAAACCAGTGGCGCTCGCTGTAGTGTTTGAGCTCAGGCGGGACTTCGACGCGCGCGCCGCCGCCTGCCGGTTCGCCGCGATCCTCTTTGACCTTCTCGACGGCCTCCGACCACGTGTACACACGTTTACTAGTGGCGACTTCGGCCGGTGCATTCGGCTGATGACTCTGCCACTTAGGGAGACCGAAACGGAGGGCCGTCCCAACCGCTACGCCCGCAGCGGTACCAAGTATGAGTACGAGAACAATTCGCTTGATCATGAAGCGGTCGTTATCAAGTCACGTCATTATAGACATGTCTGGGCCGAGTTTGTTGATTGCGACTTCAATGCAATTACAAGACCGCCCATCTGAAATTCAGCCCGGAGATTCTCGTTGACCACCTGGCCGCGTCCGGCGTATCTTTGCCTACAAAGCAGTTCCCCCGCCGCCCGACGATCAATCCCCAAGGCATTTGTCATCATGAATAGATGGAAACTCATCGTTGTATTTGTGCTCGTTCTGTTTCCAATCGAGTCGTTCGCGGTCCCACAACGTAAGAGAGTAGTCAATCGTCCATTAACGCGCGCGGAGTTGAAGCAGGCCGAGGCTCGCGTGAAGGAGTTGGGTTACCCAAGCCTCGACATGTATCAGAAATGGCACGACCTGAAAGTGACAGGCCGGATCACGCGCCGCGACTACAACGCGATCATGAATGCGGGACCTCCGCAACCGCGCGATCCGGGTTATGCGCACGTGGAAGTGGACCTCGATCGACAAATACTGTTGCTGACTGATAACGATGGAGTAGTTCAGAAGATGTTGTCCGTGTCGACGGGCAGCAACAAGCATTACGACGAGAAAGGACTGCGTGGGCTCGCGTACACGCCGCGAGGACGTTTCCGGATTTACGCGAAGATCGCGGGCTGGAGAAAGTCGCCTCTCGGTCTGCTTTACTACCCGAACTACTTCAGCGACGGCCTCGCGATTCACGGAAATCCTTCTGTTCCCGAAACGCCGCAGAGTCATGGCTGCGTCCGCATTCCGATGTCTTCCGCGGCGGAGATGAGCAAACTTCTACCCGTGGGAACGATCGTGCTGATCTACGACAGCGAGTCGTTCGTCTCCGCCAGGGACTGGGCCGAGGCAGACAAGGTCAAGCAGGAAGCCGTTATCCCCTAACTCAATCCGTTTGCAAAATGCGTGTCACTTTCCTTTGCGCGACGAGTACTGCGCCAGTGCGTTCGGAAATACCTGCACCTCCTGCGGTGCGCGGCGTCGTCAATCCGTGTTCCTCAGCTCTTCAATCGTAATCTCTACTCGCGGCTCATTAGGCGCTTCGGCCGGCAGTTTCCGCTGATAGATGAGTCGCTTGCTGACCGGCTTCTTGTATAGCCAGTCTTCAAGAGAGCAGGGTCTGGCGATTTCGAAACCGCCAATCGTCAATCGCCGCGCCAACTCATCGCCAATGGCAACCAGGTCTTCACCGTCCGGAATTTCCGGCCCGTAAACCGCGATCCAATATTCGTAATCGTCGAAGAGTGCATCATCAGAGGCTGCTACGGTAAGTGAGATACTGCCGTCATGAGCCACAAAGTACTGCTCTCCCCAATAATTCGCACTGTAGTGTTCTTCTACGTCTCCAAAATGAAGGTAGCCGAACACAGCCATCGCAAAATGCTCGAGCGACTCTGAGCTTCTTTTTTTGGCGTAAATGTTATCGAGCGTGCTATTGGTCATCGGGACTGAGCCGGAACCATTCGTCAATTTATACGCGCGCATTAATGCTACCATTGTTGGCGGCGGTCAGCCGTTAAATAGATGAAGCCAATCTCTCTGACAGCCTTTTACTGTTGTGGTGTTCGCATGCAGGATGCAGAGCGCGAGAAACCTGTATGCGGCGACGTGTACGCTAAGACGTTCATGAACGAGGACGGCCTGCAAGTCCTGGAGAAATTCAAGGACGAAACGGGTCCTAACAGTTCGAACGTTGCCCGGCACCGCATTATTGACGACCTTCTTCGCCAGGAACTGATGGCCCATCCTGATTTGCGCGTCGTGATCATCGGCGCCGGGTTCGATAGTCGTGCTTACCGGATCAAAGGCGGCTCGTGGACTGAACTCGACGAACCGCAGGTCATCGCGTACAAGAACGAGCGATTGCCCATTTCAGCTTGCGATAACGAACTGCAACGCATCGCCATTGACTTCGCTAACGACTCGCTCGAACAGAAGTTATCTTCCGTCAACGGTAGTGGTCCGGTGGTAGTAGTGGTCGAAGGCGTATTCATGTATCTGGACGAGGAAACGATTCGGCAATTGCTCCAGACACTGCGGAAAGTGTTTCCGCGGCACAAGCTGATTTGTGATCTAATGACGCGAAAGTTTTTTGCGAAGCACGGTCGGACGATACATGAGAAGCTGAAGGGTATGGGAGCGACGTTCAAGTTTACGGCCGACGATCCTGAAGCGATATTCTTGAGCAGCGGTTACGAGCGCGTGAATCGCCTTTCAATTATCGAGAAGTCGTTGGAGTATGACTCCAGGAAAGTACCGAAGTTTCTGTTGAAGACGGTATTCCGCGGGCTCGCGAGCGGTTACACTATCTGCGTCTTCGCGACGCGTTGAAGTTACGACAGCGCGCGGCGGATCACTTCGCGCTCGCTTTCGAGCACTCGCCCGGCCCAACGGAGAGACACGAAGTAGAGCGAGATGTCGACGAGCATCAGAGCCACGATCGAAGGTGCGATGAAGCTTTGACGGTAAACTAAATAGATCAACGCCGCCGCCGGGACGCTGCCGAAGATCATCCCCATGACCACATCCACCGCTGAACCGCCGGACGCAAACCGGTAGAACTGCATCTTGAAGGGTTGTTTTACCGTCAAGCAGTTTCCATACGCAGCGTACGCCAGCGCGACAAGCACAAGCTCGACAAAACCCACCAGCACGACCCACTTTTCCATTTTCAGCAATGCGAGCGGAAGTATCGTCGCGAACAGCACGATCATGACAGTCCCAAATGCAAGGTTCTTGCTAACTAATTTTTCCTTGCCGGTTAGAGGAAGCAACGCGTAACGATCGAAGCCGAGTGCATCGTCAAGACCGAAAGAGTTAAAGACGACACTGACGCACGGAAGA
Source organism: Acidobacteriota bacterium (assembly GCA_046732935.1). GTDB lineage: Bacteria > Acidobacteriota > Blastocatellia > Pyrinomonadales > Pyrinomonadaceae > PSRF01. The sequence continues at coordinate 73,195 of JBKPOC010000027.1, forward strand.
AAAAGAACCGGCACGATGATCCAAAACGCAGTAGCTGAGGTTGCATCGGTGGAAGCCAGGTACATGTTGTAGAGGACGACGAATGGCAGCACGAAGTAGAGGTCCAGGACGCGGCTGAAGTATCGCAAGTCTTTTTTGAGAAGCCCGCCGAACCTGCCCGGAAACTGAACCAGACTAAAGATCGACCAACTCTGCGCGCGTCGGTCCTGGCGGGGCTGCAATGTGAACTTAAAAGTCCACAGGCAAATGACGATGCTCGCAATCACGATCGCGCCGAGCGCGCCAAGCGACCGAAATGGCGTCGACGAGACGGCGGCACTGGCGGCGAGTTGATGCGGCAGTAGTTCCTGGAACAAGCGCAGCATCGCCGTGTTTCTGGTGAACCAGACCAGTCCGATCCCGGCCGACAAAAGCAACCCGACCGCGAATGCCAGCTTTCTCATGAACGCGTTGCTTAAAAGATGAGTGAACGTGAGGCCCGTAAACACTGCAAGCAACAGAAACGTAATCAGCGCGAGCATTCCCGCGACTGGATGTTCGGCTCTCGAGAGCGGGTAAACGAGAGCCAGGGAAACAGCGGTGATGATCCACGTGACGGGCGAGAAGAAAAGCGAGCCGAGCCTGATCGCGAACAACTCATAAGTTGTCAACGGAAAGCGAAGCAGGCTGCGGCTCGAGATCGATCGCTTCGACTCCGCCAGCGCCGGCATCATCCAGACCAGGAACACGATCAGCAACAGCGCGTAATACCGCGACGTTTCTCCATTCGCGAGTTGCTTCGCGATGAGCGGGAGTTGTTGAAGATACCTGACGACGACGATCCCACCGAACACGACCAGAATGCCGGCGTTATGTCGCGTCAGGCCCGTCGCCCTGCGAAACCGTCGCCAATACGCGCGCCACTGACAGCGAAGGACCGCCGTTATCCGATCCATTCAAACTCCTCGACTCTTCGACGTTCGACGTGTTGGAAGTAAACGTCCTCGAGAGTCTGGCCCGCCGCACTGATCTCTTTCATCGTCCGAGCACAGACAACTTCACCGTGACGGATCACGGCAAAGCTGTGGACCAGACGCTCGACAACCTCCAGTATGTGCGAAGTGAGAAAAATCGTGATCCCCTTCCCTGCCATCAGCAACAGGAGATCCTTGATACTGCGCGAGACAACGGGATCGATTCCCTCGAAAGGCTCGTCGAGAAACAGGATCCGCGGATTGTGAATCAACGCCATTGCCAGCGCGCACTTCTTTTTCATCCCGAACGACGACTGATCGACGAACGCGTGCCGGTCTGACCAAAGGTCCAGATAGTTCAACAACTGTTCGGCGCGTGACTCAGTCTCGCTTCGGCTCAAGCGGTAGATTGGGCCGCACATCATCATGTGTTCCCAGATCGTCAGCGAGTCGAAGAGCGCAAGGTCCTCAGGCAGTACGCCGATCTTCTGTTTGATTTCGACGGGTGAAGTGAGAATCGAGGCGCCGTCAATCAGAGCGTCGCCCCCGGACGGTTTCAGGATACCCGTAAGCATCTTGACCGTCGTCGACTTGCCGCTGCCGTTTGGGCCGAGAAAACCAAAGATCACACCTTTCGGAACTTGCAGGTTCAGGTTATGAACGGCAACAAAGTCTCCAAACCTCTTGCTCAGTCCTATGGTTTGAATCATGGTTCTACTAAGATACCCCAGATTCGTTGGTAGAGAACAAGCATGGTCCCTTTGTCGATTCTCGATCTCGTCCCCATCATCCTTGGTGAAACGCCGCGAGAAGCGTTGCGCAAGAGTCTCGATCTCGTGCAACACGCGGAGAGCTTCGGTTACAAACGTTACTGGGTGGCTGAGCACCACAACATGACGGGCATCGGCAGCGCCGCAACGTCCGTCGTGATTGGATACCTCGCCGCCTCAACTTCTACGATTCGTGTCGGTTCCGGCGGAATCATGTTGCCGAATCACTCGCCGCTCGTGATTGCCGAGCAGTTTGGCACGCTCGAATCACTTTACCCTGGCCGGATCGATCTGGGCCTCGGCCGCGCGCCGGGAACGGACGCGCGAACTTTGCGCGCGCTCCGCCGCGATCCAGCGCGTGCCGACAACTTTCCCCAAGAGGTGTTGGAGTTGCAGCAATTGCTGGCGCCACCTGTATCCGGACAAGCTGTTCGAGCGGTTCCGGGCGCGGGCACTGAAGTTCCGCTTTGGATTCTCGGATCGAGCACGTTCGGCGCTAAGCTCGCGGCGGAACTCGGCCTGCCTTACGCCTTCGCGTCGCACTTTGCGCCCGATGCTCTATTCGCCGCGCTTGACGTGTATAGAACTAACTTCAAGCCCTCAAAACAGTTGGACCAGCCGTATGCGATGGTAGGCGTCCATGTCGTTGCTGCCGCCACGGACGACGAAGCGCGCCGGTTGTTCACAACGGTGCAACAAGCTTTCACGAACCTGGTGCGCGGCACGGGCGGTAAGCTTCAAGCGCCGATCGATAACATCGACGAGTATTGGACTCCGGCAGAGAAGCATTACGCTTCGCAGATGCTGAAGTATTCGTTTGTCGGCTCGCCGGAGACGGTTTGGAGAGAATTAGACGACTTCGTCGCATTGACGAAAGCCGACGAGTTGATGATAGTCACCAGCATCTACGATCACGAAGCTCGCGTCAGGTCTTATGAGAAGGTAGCCGAAAATGCCAAAGACCAGGTCGTCAACCACAACTGAAACCTGTTACGTCGCGTTGCTCCGCGGGATCAATGTCGGCGGAAACAATCTGATCAAGATGACGGACTTGCGCGCCAGCTTCGGGGAGATAGGTTTCACGCGCGTTGAGACATATATTCAAAGCGGCAATGTAGTGTTCTGCGCAAAGCAAATGAAAAAACCAAAGCTCACGGAGATGATCGAGCAGGCGTTGAGCGAAGCGTACGGGTATCAGTCTCGCGTGGTGATTGTTTCAGCGAGTGAACTTCAGCGAGTAGTGGCCCAGGCGCCGAAAGGTTTTGGCAAAGACACGGATCTTTATCACTACGACGTGCTGTTTGTCAGAGAGCCATTCAAAACGAGCGAAGCTATCGAACACGTCCCGCGAAATCCTGAAGTCGATACGGTCCACGCCGGCGATCACGCACTCTATTTTCGCCGGCTCGCGTCTGCCGCCGCGCAGAGCTTGCTGCACAAATCGATCCAACGACCTGTCTTCAAACACATCACCGTCCGCAACTGGCGCACTACGATGAAACTACTCGAGATGGTTACTTCCCTGGCTCAATGACTAAGCATCACCCAAATGCGCGCTCTTGCCGGCGAAATTCTACCGGGCGCACACATCAGGCGGCATCTGCTGTGGCGCTACTCATTGGTGTACAGCAAGTGACGAAAGAGGCGGGCCAGGTAGGCCAAACGACTGCGGGTTCTCCCCGATGATGGCGACGGCGAAAAAGGCCGGGACGTAACTTGCCGTTTCCTTGCGAAATGGCGCGTCAAGCTTGTCGACATTCGCAAGCAAGGTCCAGAAGTTTCGTTCGTAGTTTTGCGTGGCTCGCAGTTGCCGCAAAGTCTCGCGCACCCATTCCGCGCCGCGGTTGTAACTCAGCAACACGAGCGTCACGCTTTCGGAGTCCTCGCCGAGCTCGGCCATACGGTCGGCAATATAGTGCGCCGCGGCAGGCGCCATCTTTTCCACGTCGCACATCTCATCACGCGCAACACCGTAGGCTTGGGCCGTCGCCGGCAGAAATTGAAACAGTCCCTTGGCGCCAAGACCACTCTCAAAACACTCTCGATAGCCTGACTCGATCACGGGCAGATAGATGCCGATGATGATGGGAACTTTCCGCGCTTCAAACGCGCGCGCGATCACCGGCACGTACGGCCGCGCACGTGTGTAAACTGCGCTCATCGGTTCCGAATCGGAGGGCTGGTTGAGTCGTGCCGCGTGGTAATCGACGAAGCGCTTGATCACTCGCACCGCGTCGTCATTAAGCTTCACCGGACGATCGCTCATCATCGCGGAAATGCGTTGCTCTTGTGCTGCGACAAACTCGAGTTGTTCACGCTCGCTCATTTGCGAATAGAGTTTTGCCGGTGCGGACGTCGCTTGTGATGGAGGCGGCGTACGTAATCGCTTGTAAAGAAAAGGTGCGGTGGTGGCGGCAAGTAGTATGGCGAGCGCAACTACGGACCATTTCAGCGAGCGCTTTGCCGACGCAGGAGCCGGCACGTTTTTGAGTTGCGCGCGCGTCTGGTTCAACTCAGCAACCATCTCGCCCGCCGTGCGATAACGCTCCGTTGCATCCTTGCTCAAACACTTATCGACGATCGGCTGCAACAACCGTCCGCCCTCGACTCCCGCTAACGGCGCAGGGTTACGGTCGAGAACGGAGACGAGCGTGTCCATGCGTGTCGCGCCGCTGAAAGGCAAACGCCCGGTCAACATTTCATAAAGAACAACGCCGAGACTCCAGATGTCCGTCCGCTCGTCGACGGGTAATCCGCGCGCCTGCTCCGGCGACATGTAATTCACCGTCCCCATCACGAGCCCGGCTTCGGTGTGTGTCCTGAATCCCGTACTAGTCTCACTCACGCGGTCAGACGCCTCAGGCTCGCTCAATTTCGCGATGCCGAAATCGAGGATCTTCACCAGTCCATCACGCCGACGCATGATGTTCTCGGGTTTGATGTCGCGATGTACGATGCCTGCCGTGTGTGCGACGGCGAGCGCTGAAGCCACTTGCTCCACACAATTAAGAATCTCTTCAAGCGACAGCGCGCCGTCTTTGATCAACTCGCGAATCGTCTGCCCGTCGATAAACTCGGTCGCGATGAAATACACGCCGTCGTGTTCACCAACTTCGTGAATCGTCAGTATGTTGGGATGATTCAACGCCGACGCCGCACGCGCTTCGCTTTGAAAGCGCCGCAGCCGCGCGTTGTCGGAAGCGAAGTACGCGGGCAGCAGTTTTAGAGCGACGAGGCGATTGAGGCGCGTGTCCTCGGCCAGGTAGACTTCCGCCATTCCGCCTGCGCCGAGTCGTTCGACGATTCTGTATGGACCGATGTCGCGGGCAACCTCTCGGACAGCATCGCCGCCGAGCAACACCTGCGCGTCCTGGGCCATTGCTGGTTGTTCGATAAACTCACCCGCTTCCTCATGTGCGGCGATCAACGAATGCGCTTCCTGTTTCAACTCTTCGTCGCCGGCACAGGCGTGATCGATAAACGACGCACGCTCCAGCGGCGGACGATCGAGCGCCTGCTGAAATACTGCCTCAACTTCTTGCCATCGTTCAGGCGTCATTCCTGATCCTTCGATAGAGCCAGGCTTTGGCCGCACGCCAGTCGCGTCGCACGGTCATCAATGAGATCGCCAACACCTCCGCCGTTTCTTCGAGACTCAGTCCGCCGAAGTAGCGCAGTTCTACGACCTGGCTTTTGCGTCGATCCAGCTTTGCGAGTTCGGCGAGAGCTTCTTCGAGCGCGATCAACTCGTCAGCGCGTTGCAACGACATGCCGGCAGCGTCGTCAATTGAGACTTGCCGCGCTTCGCCACCATGTTTGACGTAGCGTCGACGGCGTGCGTGATCGATCAGAATGTGACGCATCACTTGCGCGGTCACAGCGAAGAAGTGTGAACGATTTTGCCAGTCGACGTTACGTTGACCGGCGAAACGGAGGTACGCTTCGTTGACGAGCGCACTCGTTTGCAACGTGTGGCCGTCGCGTTCATGCTGAACGTAGCGATGGGCAATGCGTCGCAGTTCGTCATAGACCAGCGGGATCAGCCGGTCGAGCGCGGCTTTGTCGCCCTCGCGCCACTCGAGCAGCATCTCCGTTAGATTATCGGCCGCCAGCGTCTTCATCGCGGCGAAATTCTAGCATCATTCTTGCCGATAATTTTTCGCTTGCGCATGAACAGTTTCCATTCTGGTTCTCGCTTATAGTCTAGAAGGAGATACCAACATGAAGATTTTTTCAATAATTATCGCGATGCTGTGCTTGTCGATGATAGGGGCTGCGCAAAGCGCACCTGCCAAGATCTACAAAGACATGTCGCGCGCCGAGCGGCTCGAGTTTGTCCACGAACAGGCACGCCGGATAGCACGCGAGATTTCCGGCAACGAGTATGAATTCACGCCCGCGTTTGAAGTAGACATTCAAAAGCAGGTGACCTGGTACGCGGAGCGCATCAGCGCTAACGGTGGTGACCAGTCGAACAAGAGAGATTTGCGGCTGGTGTTGGAGCGCGCTCAGTCGCGGGCGCCGCTGCTGAATGCCGTCTTTAGATCGCGTAACCTCTCGACTCTCTTCGGCCTATACATTCCGTGGATCGAGTCTGAATACGTGAACCTCGACACGCCGACCCCGATGGGAGCGTTGGGCATGTTTCAGTTCCTGCCGTCGACGGGCGAAAAGTTCGGCCTTACGCGCGAAGACTTGTTCGACGTCACGAAATCGGCCGACGCGGCTGCGCGTTACATCACGCAGAGTATGGAAGCGTTTAAGACCGATCCGATGAAGGAAGCGTTAGCGTTGCTCGCCTACAATCGAGGCGTCGATAAGACTGCACGCGATCTGAAAGTCCTGCTCAACGATCAGAACAAGCAATGCAGTATCTGCGCGCTCACTGCTGACCGCAGCAAACTCGACGAGACGTTCAAGTCAGAAAACGTCTTTTACGTGCCGCGGTTCTTCGCCGCTGCCATCATCGGCGAGAACCCGCAGTCGTTTGGACTGCAATCGCCGCCGCTCTCGTCTTACTAGGCACGAACCCGGCCCGCTGTACTATATTGTGAAGCCTACATCAGAGAACGGAGCAGTTTTGTGATGAAGAGCTATCGCAAGGAACTATGGTTCAACGTGCCGGGCCGGCGTGCTTTTATCAATATCACTCCGCAGGTTGAGGAGTGCCTGCGCGAGAGTGGCGTTGACGAGGGACTGGTGTTGGTGAATGCGATGCACATCACCGCCTCGGTCTTCATCAACGACGACGAAAGCGGGCTGCACCACGATTACGAAACCTGGCTGGAACAACTCGCGCCCCATGAACCGGTGAGCCGCTATCATCACAACCAGACCGGGGAGGACAACGCTGACGCTCACATCAAGCGACAGGTCATGGGACGCGAGGTCGTCGTCGCGATCACGCACGGCCAACTCGACTTCGGCCCCTGGGAGCAGATCTTCTACGGCGAATTCGACGGTGGCCGAAAGAAACGCGTGCTCGTGAAGATCGTCGGCGAGTGATCTGCGCCTAAATAAGATAGCGATCGATGTCCAGAGCGCCATGAAAGACACCGATGACGTCGACGTCGCTACTTGGTTTTATGAGATAAGTTATCCGGTAATGCTCGAAGAGAAGTATGCGAACCTCGCGGGGATTCTTCGAGTTCATATCGATGACCGAGACGCGGATGTTTTTTGAGTAGCTGGGCCTTTTCGTAGATGCGGGCAATCGTTTGGGCGGCAGCCTCAGGATTATCGGCCGCGATATAGTTGTAAATATCCCTGAGCCATATCTCGGCTCACTAGTCCAGTTCAACGTTGCCAAGTCTTTATTCGACGTTCCATTTCCTCGTTAGAGATTGGGCGCCCCTCGTCAGAGTCTTTCAGACCACGTTGCACCATTAAGTCAAACGCAAGTTCCCTAACAATATCGTCATAGGAACTATCGTCCGGCTGTCGTTTTACGATTTCAGCTATATGATCTTTGGCTGTGGCCATAGGCTCCTCTCTTCGTTTGGAAGATAGCGAACTAGTGTATAGACGACAACCTTCACTATGATTGGGCCTCATGTTCCTGCGCCGCAAACCCTCTGACGACCAGATCAACGCATTCATCTCGGTCCAGCAGGATTCGGGTTTCTCCTACGGCCCGTTGGAGGTGACGCGCGGGACGCCGGCGAAGTCCGGTTATACGGTTGACCATAACCGAGTATTACTTGGTTCGGGCGCGCAGGCGTTCGATGCGGCTGTGAGGGCGATCCAGCAGTGGAAGATGTTTGACTTTGACTGGGTGCATCTCTGTTGGGACCATACACCCATTGAAGCCGGCGCGACTGTGGCCGTCGTCGTCGAACACCTCGGTTTCTGGTCGATGAATGCTTGTCGTATCGTGTACGTGATCGATGAACCTGACCGCTACGGCTTCGCTTACGGAACTCTCGCCGAGCATGCCGAACGAGGGGAAGAACGCTTCATGGTTGAATGGAACAGGGACGACGACACCGTGTGGTACGACCTGCTGGCCGTCTCAAGGCCAGGATTAGTCGCCCGGTTCGCGTATCCTTACGTTCGCTCGTTACAGAAGCGATTTGCTCAGGAGTCAAAAAACGCGATGAAGAGAGCGGTGAGATGAACACGACAGACCTTCAGGCCGTCATCTTTGATTTCGACTACACTCTGGCGGATTCATCAAAAGGCGCGATCGAGTGCATTAACTTTGCACTCGATCAAATGGGACTTGCCCGCGTCTCTGACGAAGCTGCGTGTCGTACGATCGGCTTATCGCTCCATGAAACATTTCTCACGTTGGGCGAACATCACGAGCCGCAAAGGCGCGATGAGTTCTACCGGCTGTTTGTAGAACGCGCCGAGGACGTAATGAGCAATCTCACCGTGCTTTATGACTCCGTTCCCATGATGGTTGAGAAACTGCGCGCGAGTGGTCTCAAACTCGGTATCGTCTCGACAAAGTACCGCCGCCGCATCACGCAGGTACTCGAACGCGAGTCGCTGCTGCACGGTTTCGAGGTCGTGATAGGCGGCGAGGACGTGAAACAACACAAACCACATCCGCAAGGATTGTTCGAAGCGCTCGAACGGCTCGAATGTTCACCTGAGTGCGTGATGTATGTTGGCGATAGCGTCGTCGACGCGGAACTCGCCAAACGAGCCGGCGTTCCGTTGATCATCGTACTTTCCGGCACCACGCCGCGAGCGCAGTTCGATCCTTACACACCCGTTGCCGTGCTGGAGAGCATTCAGCACCTGCCTGAGTTTCTATTGAAATAAGATGGAGAAGAGGTGGAGGGGCCGCGAAGGCCCCTCGCCCGTGAATGCAGTTACTATTTGAAGTGGCCGAAGCTATCGATCGGACACGCTTCGCTGTCGCCCAGTTGCATGGCCGCACAACTGAATTGGAAGCCAGGAATCCTGTCCGTCAGAAATGCGCCGGTGGCATTGAAGGCGTTGAGCGCACACGCCACACCGGTTCCCTGAACAGGCGCACCGCTGTACGTCGGCGGATTGTTCAGCACGGTTTGCAGCGAGACGTCCGGGTCGAGGTCGGCGCCGAAGTAAAACATCGAGACATTGCCATTGAACAGAGTCGTGTCTCTGTTTAGGCCGACGAGGGCCCACGCACTATCGCGCGCATTCCGCCAGAAGCCGGGCGAACACCAGGCGCCTTGCTTGAATGGCCGGCAACCATGGCTGATCACGAGTTGCGCGTTTTTCGCCCTGCCATCGTAAGTCGCAGAGACATTGCCCGGGAGTGACGCGGGGTCGTACCAGCCACTAATGTATTTGAACGACCCATTTCCGGTTTTCGTCATAAGGGCGGTTCCCCATGGGCCAGTAATATCAGCATTGGCGGCTCCGGTGGCCGTCAGCACCCAGAGCAGGTATGGACCATCCGCGTCAGCGCCGTTGGCGATTCCACAGAGTTCTCGATTGAGATCGTAGCCTCCGAAGCCGTCGGCGGTCAGGCCCTGGCCTGAATACGTAACGCTGTTCGGATAAGCTCCGGCTAACACGCTGCCGCCAATCAACGCGACAACGGCAAACATCAATGTCAGCACCAGCACGAAGCGTCTGGTGTTGAACCTTCTATCTAATTGCTTCATGGTTTTCCTTTCTACCGGTCTTGCGGTAGGTGACCCATGTCCGTCGGGTGGCACAACCTGGCGGGAAGTGGGAAGCGTTGGTCTAACCGATTCGGAAACGAGGGAATTACCGGGCGCCGCGCGTGTGGGAATCCGTCTCGAAATCGGCGTGAGCGTTCAAGAGAGTTCGTCTTGAGCCTTTGTCGTTAATCATTCTTAGCTCCTTTGAGAGGTTCAGGAATTGTAGGAGCAATTCGCCGCATGCAATATCGGGTGCGGCTGCCAATTTTAGTAGCAGGATTCCGCCATTTTGTGATACCTAAACACACATGAAGTTAAACCTGCTGGTGATATTTATCACTCTGTATTCCTGTTCTGCGGTAAGCGGAAATCCGCTCGCCGCGAAAGTAACGATCTATCGCGATCTCTACGGCGTCCCTCACGTCTTTGGCCGCACAGACGCGAGCACCGTCTTCGGCTTCGCTTATGCGCAAGCGGAAGACAACTTCTGGCGTGTCGAGGAGAATTTCATTCTCTCACTGGGACGAGCTTCCGAGTTGTACGGCGAGCGAATGCTGAACGAAGACCGGCTCAACCGCGCACTCGAGATCCCGAGGTTGGCGCGCGAAGAATACGCGCGCCTCGACCCGCAAATGCGTTCGTTGTGCGACGGCTTCGCCGCCGGGTTCAACTACTACCTCGAGCGTCATCCCGAAGTCCGCCCGCGACTGCTGATGAAAATCGAGCCGTGGTACACGCTTGCTTTCATTCGCTACAACTACTACCAGAACGGTTTCGCCCGCGACAGAAATCTTCGCGGACTCGAACTGGCCGCGATCGACAACGATCTAAAAGAACATACCGGATCTAACGGCTGGGTTGTCGGTCCATCGAAGAGCGCGAGCGGACACGCTCTGCTGTTCATCAATCCGCACCTGCCGTTCTTCGGTTCCGGGCAGGTTTATGAAGGTCACGTGCACAGCGAAGAGGGCTGGAACTTCACCGGTTACACGCGCTTCGGTTTTCCGCTGCCGTATGTAGGGCACAACGAAAACGGCGGCTGGGTCAGCACTGACAATTCGGCCGACCTGACCGACGTCTATGTGGAAACGTTCGACGATCCCGCTCGTCCACTCGCCTACAAGTACGGCAAGGGATATCGCCTGGCGACTGAGCACGTCGAAGAGATTCGAGTGAAAACGGCGGCCGGTCTCGAGACACGAAAATTCACCATGCGCAGAACGCACCATGGCCCCATCGTCGGCTCGCGCGATGGGAAAATGCTGGCGTTGCGCATGGCGAAGTTTGAATCCGACGGCTGGCTGCGCGAGTGGTACGATATGACTCGCGCGAAATCATTTGCCGCGCTCAAACAAGCGATGACGCCGTTGAATATGCTGTTCGGAAACATGATGTACGCCGATCGCCAGGGAAACACCTGGTACCTCTACAACGGCGCGGTGCCGAAACGCGATCTTCGTTTCGACTGGACCAAGCCGGTGGATGGAAGCGACCCGGCTACCGAGTGGCAGGGTTATCACACCATCGACGAGTTGCCGCAACTCACGAATCCGAAAACCGGCTGGATGCAAAACTGCAATACGACGCCTTTTCTGTTGACGAGTGAAGGCAACCCGGATCCAAAACAGTTTCCGAGCTACATGGTCCAGGAAGGCGACAATCCTCGCGGCGCGATCTCGAGAGAGATCCTGGCGAGCAAGCCGACATTCACCTTCGACGAATGGAGACAATTTGCGTTTGACACGCGCGTCATGAATGCAAGCAAGCGCTTGCCGGCGTTAATGGCGGCGCTGAAAGAGCGTCTGGCCCAACCGCGTTCGCTTCAGGATCCGCGGCTTCGCGAAGTCCATGACGAGCTCGTTCGCTGGAACCAACGAAGCACGAACGACTCTGTCGCGATGACGATCTTCAGTCTCTGGCACGAGCTCGCCGGCAGAGACGGCGACGACAAGCAGTTGGCGGCGCTTATCGGCGTTCTCAACATGCTTCAGCATGATTTCGGAACGTGGAAGGTTGCCTGGGGAGAAATAAACCGGCTCCAGCGTGTCGATGAAAGCAGGAGTGAAGAGTTTCAGGATTCACGGCCGAGCATTGCTGTCAGCGGTGTGAACGGTAACGATGGCGCTGTCTTTACGGTTTACGCCGCGCCGGTCGATGGACAGAAGCGTCGCTACGGTGTTGCGGGTGCAAGCTATGTCAGTGTCGTTGAGTTTGGCCCACGTGTCCGTGCACTCTCGATTCATACGTTCGGGGCCAGCGGAGATCCAAAGAGCCCGCATTACATGGATCAGGCCGTTCTCTACGCTCGCGGAGAGTTCAAGCCGTCATGGCTAACACTGGAAGACATCGGCGTAAACGTGGAAGCCTCGTACCATCCCGGCGAAGAAAAGCGGAAACGCTGACGCCTGTCCTACACGAATTTCGGGAACTGCGTTCATCGAACCAAGTGTATAGCTCAGCACTTAATTCAACGGAGAGGTGAACGTATGAAGATCAGATCGAAGCTCGCATTGGTGTTGGCCCTGGTGGCGGTGCTGTTTTTGGTAGGTTGGACTAGCAGAGCGGAACAGTCGTCGAAAAAGGACTGGGAATACAAAGCCGTGACCATCTGGCACAATCCGGACGTCATGCAACCCAATGTGAAAGAGTTGAACGACCTGGGAGACGACGGGTGGGAACTGGTGACGACGATTCCCTCCGAGGACACTCGCGGCGCTACCCACCATAGCCGTTTGACGTGCTACTTCAAGCGCCCACGCTGAGCAATTCTTAAACGCGTATTCCCATGAGGGCAATGCACGTTCGGGGCCGCTTTGTGGTAAATTGCAGGCCTCAATGCGCTCCGTTGTCACAGTTTTATTCCGCCGAGGCGGCGGACTCCTGCCGGTCGCCGCCGTCGCCTGTTTGTTTACGTTGCCGGTCTTTGCACAACAGGCAAATGCGCCAGTCGTAGTGCAGCCTGGCGCGCCCGGGCAGCCAACCAAAACACTGTCCTCTTCGACACGGGCCAAACTGCCGCCGGCGTCTCCCGCCGACGTCCAGTTCATGCAGCACATGATCATCCATCACGCTCAGGCGGTTGAGATGACGGCCCTGATCGAATCGCACACACAGAACAAGGAACTCCGCTCGCTCGGCTCGCGAATCAGCCGATCCCAATCCGACGAAATCGACTTCATGAAACGATGGTTGACCGCCCGGAACCAGCCCGTTTCCGCGCCCATGCAGCACATGCACGGCATGGACATGTCGAACCATCAGATGATGATGCCCGGCATGCTTACGGCCGAGCAAATGGCCGCTCTGAAAAAAGCCAAGGGTGAGGAGTTCGACCGCCTCTTCCTGACGGGCATGATTCAGCACCACAACGGCGCCCTGGATATGGTAAAGGACTTATTCGACACTGCCGGCTCCGGACAAGATGCTGAAGTCTTCAATTTCGTCACAGACGTAGATAGCGGCCAACGGGCCGAGATCAGAATTATGCAAAACATGCTGGGGGAAAAATCCCAAGAGGAAAAACCATGAGAGTAAATGTCATCGCCCTCCGTTTACTATTAACTGCCATTGCTGTGTGCTCGTGTTTCACCGCCGGCGCCCTGGCGCAAACGCCATCGCCTTCACCTTCCCAGGAAGCGACTCAAGCGCCCGACAAAACTCCCCCCAGGCAAGCCACTCCGTCCGCTCCTGACAATGCACTACCGCCGGGAATGACCGGTTCAGACGTCAACGATCCGCGCGCCAAACTAACGCCCGGATTGTACGACGCCGGCGAAGCAGCGTTGGGTATCAAACACATCCTGCTCGTCAAAAAGCCGGACGCGTTTCAACTCGGCACGACCGACGCCGACAGCCCGCAGGTGGCGAAGACATTGGGCAACCTCGGTGTCCCCGAGGCGGCGATAAAGAACATACCGGGACCGGCACGGCTGGTCACAGCACAACTCGCTTTTGCAAACTCGGATCTCGCGTTTCAAGGCAATCACCTGTTTCTCGGAAACTTTTTTGGCGTCAGCATCTACGACATCTCCAATCCGGCGAAGACGAGCCTTTTGACGTCGATGGTATGTCCCGGCGGGCAGGGCGATGTGTCGGTTTACAAGAACCTGATGTTCATGTCCGTCGAGATGCCGAATGGCCGCATCGACTGTGGCACGGAAGGTTTTCCGCCGCCTACGCCGGTTGCGGGCCAGATGCCGACGCTTGCGGCCTCGAAAGACCGCTTTCGTGGCGTGAGAATCTTCGACATCACCGACGTCACCAAGCCGAAGCAAGTGGCAGCCGTACAGACTTGCCGCGGCTCGCACACGCACACGCTCGTCGTCGATCCGAACGACAAGAACAACGTCTACATTTACGTCTCGGGAACTTCGTTCGTCCGCCAGCCCGAAGAGCTCGCCGGATGCTCGGGTGAAAAACCAGACAAGGATCCGAACACGGCGCTGTTTCGCATCGACGTAATCAAGGTCCCAGTCGCTGCACCACAGGACGCAAAGATTGTTTCGGAGCCTCGTATCTTCATGAATACTGAGACCGGCGCACTCAACGGCCTCAACAACGGCGGCACCCACAGCCGGACCGGTATAACGAAACCGTCAGATACAGATCAGTGCCACGACATCACCGTCTTCTCGTCGCTCGGACTCGCCGCCGGCGCTTGCTCCGGAAACGGAATCCTGCTGGACATCAAAGATCCAGCCAATCCAAAGCGCCTCGACGCTGTGAATGATCCGAACTACGCCTACTGGCACTCGGCTTCGTTTTCGAATGATGGAAAGAAAGTCGTGTTCACGGACGAGTGGGGCGGCGGACTTGGTGCACGCTGCCGCGCGAACGATCCGAACAAGTGGGGCGCTGATGCGATCTTCAACTTGAAAGACAACAAGCTGAAGTTTGCCGGCTACTACAAGATGCCGGCCGCGCAGGGTGAAAGCGAAAACTGTGTGGCCCACAACGGCTCACTCATTCCGGTCCCCGGCCGCGATCTCAAAATACAGGCGTGGTATCAGGGCGGCATCTCGCTCATGGACTTCACCGACGCTGAGCATCCGACGGAGATCGCCTACTTCGATCGTGGACCAATCGATCCGAAGATGCTCATCCTCGGCGGCGACTGGTCGGCCTACTGGTACAACGGCCACATCTACGCATCGGAAATCGCCCGCGGTCTGGACGTTTTCGAACTGACGCCGACAAACAACCTTACGCAGAACGAGATCGACGCAGCGAACACGGTCCAATTGAGTGAGTTGAACGTTCAGAACCAACCGAAGTTCGAATGGCCGCGAAAACTCGTCGTCGCGAAAGCGTATGTCGATCAACTCGAGCGGTCGCAAGCGCTGCCGTCCGATCAAATCACGAAACTGCGGCAGGCGATTCAAAGCGCCGAGACGTCGCGTTTGAATAAGAAGTCGGTCGCGACACTCAAAGGCCTCGCGACGTCAGTGGAACAGAGCGCCGGTTCAGCTAAGAGCGAAGCGGACGCCACCAGGATGCACGGGTTGGCTGACGTGTTGAGTCACCCGGCAAAGTAGGTAGTGATGCAGTTTGAGACTTTCGCGAACTCATGAACAGTCAGGAAGGGGGCAAGCGAAGCGCGCCCCCGCGCTTCTAAGTAACGCAAGCCGAGACAGCGGGGGCGCGCTCTGCTTGCCCCCTTCCTGACTGTTCTGGCTGAGCGGGGGGTTTCAAACTCCACTGGCAAAATAGTAAGACTTACTCGTAGCGCAGAGCGATCATCGGATCGACGCGGGTCGCTCTGCGTGCGGGGAAATACGAAGCCGCCAGCGCCACCAGCGTCAGCAGCACCGCAATTCCCGCCATTGTCAACGGATCGTTCGGTCCAATCTCAAAAAGCATCGAACGCATCGTTCGCGTCAGCAGGAAAGATCCGGCCAGACCGACAACGATCCCGATCGATACCGTTAACAAACCCTGTCCGAGAATCATCTTGAGGATCTGGCCTCGCGTCGCACCCAGCGCGATGCGCACGCCGATCTCCTGAGTACGCTGCGCCACTGAGTAGGCAAGCACGCCAAACACTCCGGCAATCGCCAGCAACAATGCCGCCAGCGCGAAGATACCCACCAGCAGCAAGTTGAACCGCCGGTTGCTAATCGACTCAGAAAAGACTTGATTGAAGGTGCTGACGCGTGGCGGCACCGTCGGATCAAGCTGATTCAAGAGTTTCACGACCGAGCCTGAGACGACGCTCGCGTCGGAACTAGTGCGCAGTGCGATGTCGAATTCGTAGGTGCTTCGCGGCCTTTGCCGGTAGTTGACATAGACAGTTGGCCGCGGCGCAGTCTCGAGACTGTGCTTGCGTACTTCGCCGACTATGCCGACGATCGTGAGTAGACGCAGGTCGCCGTCCATGTTTCCAAACTCGATCGTCTGACCGATCGGATCCTGGCCCGGCCATTTCTGGCGCGCGACTCCTTCACTGATCAACGCCACCTGCGGCGCCGCCGGTCCATCGCCGTCGTTGAACAAGCGGCCGCGCAAAAGCGGAATCTTGAAAGTTTCAAAAAAGCCTTCACTGGCGACCACGTAATCAGCTATGCCCGTTTGCGCCTTGTTTCCGAAAAGACTGTCCATGAACGCGTCGCGCTCTTTCAAAAACGCCGGACCAGGATCTTTACTCGAAGGCTGCACGCTTTGCTCGATTAACTGCCGTTGCGCCGGAGTAAGCTGTTGTGAATTGACAACCGCGAATGTACCGTCCGGGGAGTCGGAATTTTTCAGAGGTAGCACGTTTGTTCCACCGACTGATTCGACGCCGGGCAAAGCTTGAATCCCAGCAGTGAGCCGGTCAAGAAACTGCACGCGCCGCATTTCGTCTCCCGGTTCCAGATCGGGCAAGTTCAGATCGAGCGTGACGATGCGCTCGGCATCGAATCCCGGATCGATCGAGAGCACGCGCAACATGCTGCGTCCGAGGAGACCGGCGCCCGTCAACAACGTGAGCGTGATGGCCACCTGTCCGGCAACAATCATGCGGCCCACGTACCGGCTGCGAGCACTGGTTCCCTGCCGTCGTCCGGTTTCCGCGAGGGCGCTTCGCACTTGCCCGGAAGTTGCACGCCAGGCAGTGAGCACACCCAATCCCGCAGCTACCAGGAACGATAAACCGATAGCGAAACCAAGCACCGATAGATTGACGGAAACCTCGTCCAGACGAGGAATGTCGGTAGGCGCGACGGTGAGCAAACCACGCACTCCGAAGTAAGCGGCTATCACTCCGAGTAAGCCGCCGAAGAGGCACAGCGTGAGTGCTTCGGCCAGAAACTGTCGCACCAAACGCCAGCGCGACGCGCCGAGTGCCACGCGAACTGCCAATTCGTCACCGCGCGACGAGGCCTGGGCCAACGAGAGATTCATCACGTTTGCGCAAGCGACCAGCAACAACAGACCAGCCACGCCGAGTAACACCAGCAACGCGGGCCTTACGTTATCAGTCAGCGCGTCTTTGAGTGGAAGCATGATGACACCCGACATATTCTTCTCGTCGAGACCGTTCGCCTGGCCTACCCTGCGCGCGACGGTCGAGGCTTCGGCGCGTGCTTGATCGATCGAGACTCCATCCCGAACGCGGGCAATGGCCGGCCAGTTGTGCGCGGTGCGACTCGGCAACGGTTCTTCAATCTCCCGCGGCATCCAGACCTGGCTCTCTTCCGGAAACGCGAATCCCGGCGGCAGTACGCCGACGATTACGACTGGGTTGCTTGAAACACTGAACTTGACGGATTCGAGATCTCGCGTTTCGTGCAGATAACGTTTCCAGAAGGAATGGCTGACAAGAGCTGCGGGCGTGGCGCCGACACGCTGCTCTTCGGGAACGAAGAGCCGGCCCAACACCGCTTGCACGCCCATGACGGAAAAGAAGTCCGCGGATACCTGGGCCGCGCGCACACGATCGGCGGCGTTGCCGACCGCGATCGTAACTTCAGCGGAACGCATCGCCGCCATGCCTTGCAGCGAATGAGTCTGAGCCCGCACGTCGTCGAAGTTCGGATCGGCGAACTGTAGCCGGCGATTCCTGGCATTTGACTCCCACACGCGCACGAGCTGATCGGGTGCGTGATACGGAAGTGGGCGTAAGAGAACGCCGTAGACAACACTGAAGATCGCGGTGCTCGCGCCGATGCCCAGCAACAACGTGAGCACCGAAACAAAGGTGTAGATCCGGCTCTTGGCGAGAACGCGCAACGCGTAACGGATATCTTGTGTGAAACCGTCCATGTGTGACTCTCCTTTAGCCACAAAAAGGCACAAACACCACAAGAAAGTTAGGGGCTTATTTGTGCCTTTTCGCGTCTTCCTTTAGGCCTTCTGTGGTTCATGATTCCATCTTGATCACCCGATCAAGCCGCTTGTGATACTCCTCTGAGCCGTGCATAACCAGAATCAAATTCTTGTCTCTGGTCCGTTCGAGAATCAGATTGATCGCGGTATCTCTACTTTCGGGATCAAGGTTGGCTAGCGGCTCGTCAATGATATACAGATCCGCGGTTTTTGATAATGCCAAGGAAAGCGCGAGCTTCTGCTGCTGTCCGGCCGAAAGCTCATCGGCGAAGGCGTCCAGCACCGCCTGATCGCGCAGTCTGAACTCCGACAACAACTCGGCATCGCTGACCAGATCCTTCACCTTCAGCGGCGGAAACGTGATCGGCAGCGTTACAGAACTGATCCGCTCCGGTAGAAAGACGTCTCCCTGAGACGGAACTAAGTAGCCGGAAAGAATATTCGCGAGAGTCGTCTTGCCTGATCCATTCGGTCCGACCAGAACGACTTTCTCTCCCGGCGTCAGTTGCAGAGAAAAGTCCTTCAGAATCGGCTTGCCGTTATACGCGAATGCAAGGTTGCTCACCGCCGGCGAGTCGCTCTGCTGGTGTGAAGATTCCGAACGATCAGATAAAAACGATCCGATGCGTTCAACGATGACGCCATACGTCTGATACTCGGCCATGCGGTTGAAGAGTTGCATCAGCGTCGTCACCGCTCGCCAAAAGGTGTTTACAAAAGCCAGATATCCGCCGAACGTGAGCGCCCCTCGCAAAACAAACAGAGCGCCAACGAACATCGATAGGAAGTCGGACGTGACCATCGTCAGGTCATTGAGTCCTTCAAAAATCTTCGTGAGCCTGTGCCTGCGATAACTCGTCGCCAGGTACTCACCCAACTGCTTGTCGACGACGGGAGTCGTCAACGACACGAGATTGAATGCCTTTACCATGCGAAACGCGCCAAGCGCTTTGCTCAGGATCGTCTGCACTCCGCCTTCCTGCTCTCTCTCTTGCGCCGTCAACGCCTTGATTCTTTTGCCGAGAAACACGCCGATAGCGGACGAAATCGGAATGATTGCGACGAGAAGCACAAACGCCTGCCACGAGAGATAGACCAGCACCAGTAGAAGCGACACCAGGAGCACGGCCTGCTTGACAGTCGTTTGAACCAGTGACATCAGCGGCACTAACCCCTCGCGCAGATCACCGTAGATTCGATTGATGAAGTAGCCGAACCCATTTTGCAGTACGGACGAGTACTCTTTCTCGTAATAAGACTCGAGCAACCGTCGATTGACTGTCCGCACGAGCTTGTTTTCGAGCCGCTTGGTCCAGAGCTGGGCGCTGGTTACGCCGATGTTAATGAACACACCGAGGGCGAGATAACTGACTACCAGGAACACAAACCAGTTAAAGCTGCTCCGGGCGACGATTTCATCGAAGATCGACTTGATTAAGACGGGATGGAGTATGCCTTCGGTCGCCGAAAGCAGCGATGAAAGTAACAGCAGACCCACGTATTCGAACCTGAACGGCCCGATCAATTCAAAAAAGAGCCTCAGAGACTGACCGTTGCGAGTCTTCGGTGTTTCAGTGGCTTCCATCGACGTTGTTCCTTAACAAACCGTCAAATGCGGCACGTACTCCAGCAACGCATCGAACGTTGAATCGATCGACGGACTGTTCTGCCACGCAGTCGTCGTGCGCGTTTGCAGTCTTCCGATCCGTAAATTGAGTGTTTGTTCCACTGCCTTGCGGCTACGACGACTGTCCACGAAAGGCACGGACCGATAGAGCTCAGAACTGTTCTCGAGGAACTCGCGCGACACGATCAAATCGCCGTCGTGCTCCAACAAACCCAACTCCCAGTAAGCGCATGCACGTTCGAGACGGAAGAAAGTCGTCGACGCGAGCTGACGAAGCTCTTCGTACCAGCGCCGGTGCGCGGACATCGAAGATCCATTACGACTACAAACGCGGAGCAACAAGATCGCGGCCTTTATCATGCCGGGTTGGTCGTTCAGATCAGCGCACCACTTGAATGCCTTTTCGGCGGGCGCGAACGCCTTCTCTTCGTCGCCCATCTCGTGACGCTCGAGCGCCAGGCGATAGGCGATCTGTCGCAAGATCGGCAAACGCCGGAAGAACTGTTCGACGGCCGCGAGATGCTCTTCGAGTTTGTTCAGGGTCTCGCCGGCGAGATCGTCGCGTCCCCATTGGCGATAAATTTGGCTGAGCAGCAGATGCGCGACGATGCGATCGGTATTCGTCGAAGGCATCAAACCGCAACACTCTTCTAACGCCGTGATTGCCATGTCGTACTGTCCGAGATGAAGCAAAGCCCGGCTTCTTACCTCGAGGAGATATTGCTTGAAGAACGGGTCCTGGTATTCGGGCAGGTCCGCGTTTCTCTCTACCAACTCGAGGAGCGCGGAGTAGTTCTCGACTGTTTGCAGGACGCGCGCCGCTTCGCTCACCTGGCAAGACAACAGCAGCCTCCGAAAGGTCGGTTCGGATACGGCGATCATTCCTGGTACCTCAGCCACGGATATGCGGTGATTGAAGATATAAAGGTCTTGTTGTTCGAGGCCGAAGCGATAGATGTCCTCGAAGATGCTCAAACTCTCCTTCACCTCGCCTTTTTGACCGTAGATGCGGGCGAGGTTTACGTACGGCGCAATCATGTTCGCGAGGCAGTCGGACCGGTTCGCAGAGTAGGAACTTAGCTCGGCGAAGAACTCGATCGACGCGCGGCAGAGTGTTTCCGCTTTTTCGATCTCGCCGTACTGGTATTGGAGTAGAGCGCCCTGATTGAACTGGACCGCGATGCGTTTGAGCATTTCGGGCGACTGTGGCAACGAAGCCGCGTCGATCTGTTTTAAGTTGACCAGAATCAGCCGGCTCAACGCGACCAGATCGATTTTCACGCGGTCTTCGAGCTTGGTGACCATGTTGGTCCTTTCCAACCTCGTCAGGTCACATCGCAGATCGGCCGTAAGCAAGTCAGTGCTCATAATTCCTCACTTCACCTCATTCCCAGACGCCTACGTGCGCCAGGGCAGTCTCCGCGTCTCGCTGCGAGTCAGTCGCGATCTCATCAAGCGTAAAGTCGGCTGCGTCGAGATGAGTGAACCGATGGAAGGTCCGCAAAATTCCGGCGGTGCCTGTGCCGTAGTCGCAGGAAATGCGAAACATGTTGTCGCCCGGCGTGGCCCAGCCCTGCGGGTATTTCAGAAGATACAGGTCGCGAATTCCGCGAATCGGCCGTTTCGCCATTTCCAGAAATCTCGTCTCTTTCGAGAACAAGTAGGCGTCAGTCAACACATCGACGAAGCTTCCCAATCCATACAGCAGGCCAACAAAGCCGGCGTATTTGCGGTGCAGGTCCAACAAGATCATCTCCAGCCGTTCATCCCAGAGGCCGTACCTGATCGCAACTCTGGCCATGCCGGCGCTGCCTTCTTCGAGATAAGGCACAGACGTCGGATCCTCGGGCGCGCGCGCGAATGTCAAGATGCCCGGCTCACGCTCTTCCGCGTGAGACAGATCAAACTCCAATGCGCGCCGTCCTTCGGATCGAAATCGCGCGTCGCCCGTAAGCTCGAACAAGCGAAGCAAGAAGAGTGCGACGCCGCTCTGGCCGTAGCCGTAACCAAGGTGCAGCAGTCCGTCGTTTTCCCAGTAGATGCCGCGGTCATTCTCTTGCGCGCTCTCGAGAAGCGCATCGCCGAGCGCCGTCGCCATCGACAGGTATTCGGGACGGTTGGTGCGCGTGTAAAAATGCAAATTCGCCAACCCTGTTCCCGCCATTCCGTAGAGATATGAATGATGTGCTTTCAGCAGCGGGCTCTCGTTGGTCATTCTCATCAAGTCGAGCGCGCGATCCTCGTGGCCCAACTCCGAAAGGCTCCACGCAATCCCGGCAGTTCCGGTTAGCAGGCCCGGTGGCAGGTCTGCCGGGATGACTTTGTCCAGCTTTCGCTCCAGCCAATCAGAGGCTTGTTTCGGAATCTCGAAGCCGGACTTCTTGAGTGTGTAAAGGACACCGCTGGCGCCAAAACCGAGGCTGAGCGGGTTGGTCCGATGAATGAACGGATCGGCAGGAAACAGTGCGTCGTCTCTCTCGGGATGCATGTTTGCGAGAATGAAGCGTCCCAGTTGCTGCGATATTTCATCGATCGATTCAGAGTCGATTTCGCCTTCGTAACTCGGTGGATGGATCTGTGCTGGTCCGTCGAGTAGCTCGCAGGCTTCACCGGCCGTCAACTCGTTCTTCGAGAGACTGTTGATAACGTGGAATAGCGGCGTCTCCGCCCAGCCGACGTCGTTGAGTAGCGTTTTCAGACCTTTATCAAAGAGATCGTCGCGGAGCGTTGAGAAGGCGGCAATCGGAAACAACATGTAGAGCATGTTGGACGCCAACGCGAAGAGATCGTCTTCGAAACCTTGAGTGTTTTTACGGATGCTGGCGACGCTCTTGAACCCGGGCGTGTATAGATAAGTCGGCTCATCGGAGTCGGGTCTGAAAGCTCCTTCGAAGTCGATCAGCTTCAGAGTGTGGGTAGCGGTATCGATCTTGATGTTCCTGGCGTTGAGATCTCCAAAAACGATGCCCTGTTTGTGTAGTAGATCGACTGCTTGCGCGAATGCTGTGAGCGTTCTCTTACAGAGCTCGTAATATTCCTTGCTGTCTTCGAGTGTTGGGCGGACCTGCATGAGAGGGCTTTGAGTCAGCATGATCTCGCGAATATCCATGCCGTCCAGATATTCCTCGGCGACGAAGAAGTGTTCCGCGGCCTCGAATGCGTCGACAGGCCGGGGAACCGCTCCGGTGTCGCGCAGCAGCTCGAGCATTTCATACTCTTTGCGCAACAACTTGACTGCGTCGTTACCGCGATCGTCCATCGCCGTGTGCGGTCTTGCTTCCTTGATAATTACTTCTCTGCCCGTCTCTTGATCGTCGGCAACATAAACACCGCCGGAATTCGAAAAGGCAATCGCCTTCTTAACTAGAAACCTGTTGTTGAGAACGATCTCCTTGCGCTCCGTCTTTTCGGAAGGAAAAGGATCACTGACCCACGACGGAAGAGCGAAATAAGGAGTGCGGACGTCGGGCACCGGTTTGCCGTCCGGCGAAATCAGGACCAGGATTTTCTCGCCGCGGATGTCCGTGCG
This sequence comes from Acidobacteriota bacterium, assembly GCA_046732935.1. Taxonomy (GTDB): domain Bacteria; phylum Acidobacteriota; class Blastocatellia; order Pyrinomonadales; family Pyrinomonadaceae; genus PSRF01. Next base: position 96,483 of record JBKPOC010000027.1, read on the forward strand.
CGTCACGCGCTGCAGGCCGCCGTAGCGGTAATACAATACTCGACAATCTTTGTAGCGCTTGTCAGAAAGAATATAAGGACCTTCTTCGGAATGGAGTTCAGCGTAGAGTGCTTCGAGGAGATCTCTGAACTGCTCGAGATCCGTTGGATACATCGTGATGAATTTTCCGGACCCGCCGCGGTTCCATCGCTTCGAGCTCATCGTGGCCAGCACGTTTTTATCGAGAGCAAACTTGAATGGCACGCCCTTCGTGACAGCCACTCTTGCGGCGCGCCCGAGGATCGACACGGCGTTATGGACCGCGGCCGAAACGTGCACTTTCCATCCTTGAGCCGGAATGTAGTAGCTGCCATTCGGATGGACGTGATACCAGAAGCCGTCGCGTTGTATGGTCCAATCGGCGTCGAGCTCCGCTAATAACTCAGCGACAGGAGCTTTGAATTCATCCCATGGACGGTAACGAGTCTCGACTGGTTCGTAGAACAGTTCGTCCATGAGTGTGAACATGAACTTGTCCAAATGACGAGCGTCTCTTAAATACCTGGGACCTTTCATCGGCTTCTCCTCCGCGCGCCATTGATCCTTGTCTCAATGACGAACATCTTTTAAACTGCGGGCGAATCTCCTTGGGGAACAGACCCAAATGGTTTGCGTGGCCTCAGGATCTGTCCCCCTTGGAGGGTCTTGAATTGCGTTGCAATTCAGGTTAGTTCGGGCGACCGTTGCAACAACCGCTATCACTGCTGCCAGTGCTGCTGCCGAACAGGTCTTCTTCTTGCGGAACCTCCAGCTTCTGAAGGTCGAGTACGATTTCCAATGCCATTGCCGTTTTCCTCCTTTCCTCAGTAATCGGTCCGCATGATTGCGATTCGTATCCCGCGCGCGTACGCGCTCTTACTGCGGGTCATTGCAACAGTTCTTCGAGCTGCTGCCGGTGCTGCTGCCGAACAAGTCCTCTTCCTGAGGGACTTCAAGCTTCTGAAGATCGAGTACGATTTCTAATGCCATTGCCCTTCTCCTCCTTTCTTTAATGATGGACGAGCGAAGTTGTATGAATCTCTGGTGAACATCTGTCATCAAGTGATGAGAATTTGAAAAACGTCACATGAATTTTCTTGGCGGATGGAGTGGTTTGTGTGAGGGCACTCGGCATAAAACTTCCCCATGTGTGAGCGCAGTAATTCGGGTTCGGTCACGTCCGTTGGTACGGCTATCAGGATAAGTTGAGTGATAAACGTACTTATTACCGAACGCGCAAAAAATTTCTGGATCGGTTCACGGGAAGTTTGGGTCACTCTAGCGCGCGGCTCTTCTTTTTCGTACGCAAGCGCACCGATTTTGCGACCCTCTAACTGATAGGCTGCAAACGGTACCCCTAACCTTACGTTCCCCAATGACAGTCGCAGAATGCCAACAGATAGCGGAATAGGTTCCGCCTACAAGGAGGGTTTGTAATGACCAACAAGCAGTTAATTAAATCTGCTCACATTGTAGTTTTAGTGATACTTCTTGCGTGCGGGCTCCTGGTTGTGACCGGCAAGGCTCGAATTACGACGCGGAATCAGAATTCCAACCAGAACGGAAACACCAACACCGGCAGCGGGAACATGAACCGCAGTCAGAATCAGAACACAAACAGATCCAGCAATCGCAACTCCGGCGACACCAGCGCCACCGGAACTCAAGCCGGCATGGGCAACATGGACTCGCAGGACAGAAAGTTTCTGATGGACGCGGCAATGGGCGGCCTGATGGAAGTCGAGCTCGGTCACATGGCGGCTCAACTGGGTTCCAGCGATGCCGTTAAGCAATTCGGCCGGCGCATGGTGGACGATCACGGCAAAGCCAACGCCGACCTGATGACTTTGGCGCAGAGCAAAGGTGTCACGTTACCGACAGCGCTCGACGAGAAGCATCAAGGGGAGATGAGGAAGATGCAGGCGATGAAGGGCGCAGACTTCGATCGCGCGTACATGAAGATGATGGTGAGCGATCACAAGAAGGACGTCTCGGAGTTTGAGAAACAGAGCACGCGAGGGATGGATCCGGAGTTGAAAGCGTTTGCCACCACAGCCCTGCCGACGCTGAAAGAACACCTTCAGATGGCGCAATCGCTCGCCGGGACCGAAGGCGGCGCCGCCGGCAACAGCAACATGAACAGCAACAGCAATCGGAGCATGAACAGCAACAGCAATCGCAGTAACCGCAATAGCAACAGCAATCGAAACAACAACGGGAACAGTAACGGCAACAGCAATTCGAACCGCCCATAGGTTTCCAGCCATACCCAACACTCGGCGGCGGCACGTGCCACACCCGGCGCGTGCCGCTTTTGTTTGTGTGCGAGCATGTTCGACAGCTAGGAGGTGAAAGTCCTCTACTCAACCTGATGGAGGTGAAGAGTTAGCAAAGCGCAAGGGCGTCGTCGCGAGGCGAGGTCTGAAGGAAGAGTGGGGCATAGGTGCGAGCCGATGAACAAGAACCGGATAAGAGGCATACGGCGCCGGGTGAGAAATTCTTTGACCGAGTCAATCACGACAGACTGATGGCCAAGCTGACACAGCGAATCAGCGACAAGCGAATGCTAAGACTGATTCGGGCATTTCTCCGTGCTGGCGTGATGGAAGGTGGGTTGGTGAGTCCGGTGGACGAAGGCACACCGCAAGGTGGACCTTTGTCGCCCTTGTTGTCGAACATTGTGCTTGATGAGTTAGACCAGGAGTTAGAGCGCCGCGGGTCATCGGTTTGTGCGAGCCGTTGTCTGGAAGCAGTGGAAACGAGGAAAGGTGCGGTTTGCTGAGTTACAAAAACGGGAGTGAGTAAAAGCCTCGCTGCACAAACGGTCGGCAGTGCTCATGGCCCGTGGCGACTCAGCAACTCGCCCGCTCTCACCATTGCACTGCCCAATGCCTATTTCGTGTTGCTGGGACTGACGCCATTAGTTGTCAACTAGAAGCTCAACTCGCCGAACCGCCGTGTACGAGACCCGTATGCACGGGTGGTGTGACAGGGAAAGCTAGCGAGAGCCTACCTATGTCAATTTTCATCTGATGCGTGAACCTCGCGATCAGCTCTCTTTCAAGGCTCTTTTGAACACCAATGTGCTGAGGTGGTACCATCACGTGCTGTATTGGATGCTTTGGCGGCAAAGTCTCAGGGCGGTAAAATGTTACGTCTTCACGTAAACAATTGCTTATGCTGAGATGGTATCGAGATCAAGCGCGGCAATTTGGATTCCCTACCGCCACCGCTCTTCTTTTTCGCGTAGCCATTTCACGCATTCGCGTCAATATATCGAACAAGTTACTGCCCGACTTGCTCTCATGCCCGTGCTGCGGATGGTCCGGAAGAAGATATTACGATTACATTGAGATTGGCTATACAGTTCCGAATTCTGCCTGCCCGCAATGCGACAGCCATCCGAAGCATCGACAATTTTTTTTATGGCTTACGCGTGAGTACAACTTAAAGGACAAGACGGGAGTAGCCGTGATCTTTGCTCCCGAGCGGGCCTTCGATTCAGTTTGGGAGCAGATGGAAGGAATACGCGTCTTCCGAGTTGATTACGAAAAGATTAGGGATGTTGACGCTCAAATCGATTTACAACAACTCGGACTGGCTAGTGACGCGATCGATTTCGTATGGTGCCATCAGGTACTCGAACACATCGAAGACGATCTCGCCGCCATGAGGGAATTAAACCGGATTCTGCGATCCGGCACAGGCGAGCTCGTAGTGTCAGTGCCGATGGTTGAGGCTCTCGATACTATTGAGTACGGCTTTGCCGACCCAAAGGAATCCGGTCATTGGCGCATCTATGGCGAGGATTTCGCGGCTAAACTTGAAGCGAGCGGGTTTGAAGTAAAGAGAGTCGATTTTGTGATCCCAGAAAAGGAGGCTATCAGATTCGGCACAAGCGATGAACCGTTTTATGTTTGTCGCAAACCCCACAAAAAATAATTCCTTCGTCTTCGCTGTGTTCGATCAGCGGTAACGGCTGATCCATCGTGGACCACTCAAGGAATCTTATCGCTCGGACTTTGACTCACTCTCAGACAAAACGCTTACAGATGGGCTATGTCCTTAATAAAATTTTGCAGAGAGGCCACTTGCGAAAGTGGCCGTAATTGTTCCGAGGGCATCTGTTATTGGATGTTCGTTTCTGATGTACCAGACCCGTATGCACGGTGGTGTGACAGGGAAAGCTAGCGATAGCCTACCTATGTCAATTGGCCACTGTTGACAGCACTTGTGAGTTGGTGTTAACAACGCGCATCACTTATGCACAGACTAATCCTACTTGCAGTTGCATTATTGTTAATGCAGCTTTCTGCCGGTTCTTTTCTGGCCCAAAACGGAAACGTCACTCGTCAGGAAACACTGCGAGGCTCGATCACGCCCGAACGCGAATGGTGGGACGTTTTGCATTACCACCTCAACGTGGAGTTCCTGCCTGAGACGAAGCGCCTGCGCGGCTCGAACACGATAACGTTCAAGACCCTGAAACCCGGAAACAAAATGCAGATCGATCTGCAACCGCCGCTGGCAATCACAAAGATCGTCCACGGCGACGCGCAGCTCAAGTTTGAGCGCGAAGGAAACGTCTACTGGGTGATGTTTGAAAAGGAACTGCCGCAAGGAGTGGAAGACAAGCTCGACGTCTTTTACGAAGGAGTTCCGGTCGTGAGTAAGAACCCGCCCTGGGTCGGCGGCATCACCTGGGGCAGAGACGATTTAGGAGACCCGTTTATCGTAACCACTTGTGAAGGAATTGGCGCAAGTATCTGGTGGCCCAACAAAGATCACGGCGCCGACGAACCGGATCGCGGCATGCAGATCAGCGTCACTGTGCCGGAACAACTCGTCGCCGTCTCAAACGGCCGCCTCAAAAAGACGGATCACGACGTCGCCGCCAAAAAGAAAACGTACCATTGGGAAGTCGTCAACCCGATCAATAACTACGGCGTCAACGTCAACATCGGCAACTACGTAAACGTTTCCGAGAAGTACAAGGGCCTGGGCGGGACGTTGGACATCGAGTACTGGGTGCTGGCTCATCAGAAAGATCTCGCGATCAAATGGTTCAAAGAAGTCGACCGGATGCTCGACGCGTTCGAATACTGGTTTGGCAAGTATCCGTTCTACGAAGACAGCTACAAACTCGTCTCGGTTTCATATCCCGGAATGGAGCACCAGAGCTCCGTCACCTACGGCAACTGGTTCAGGAACGGCTACCTGGCACGCGATCCATGCGGTTGCGGAGTCGGCTTCAAGTTCGACTTCATCATCGTTCACGAATCCGCTCATGAATGGTTTGGCAACAACATCTCGATGAAAGACGCCGCCGACATGTGGATTCATGAAGGCTTCGCAAACTACGCGGAAAACCTCTTCGTCGAATACCACTTCGGAAAGAAAGACGCGGAAGACTACGTCGTCGGCACTCGCCGCGGGATACGAAACGACCGTCCTATCATTGGCACCTACGGGGCCAACAGAGAAGGATCAGGTGACATGTATCCCAAAGGCGGGAACATGTTGCACACCATTCGTCACATCATCAACGACGACGTGAAATGGCGCGCGATCCTGCACGGACTCAACGCCGATTTCTGGCATCAGACCGTCACCACGGAACAGATCGAGTCGTACATCACCAAGAAGGCCGGCATCGATCTCAGCAAGGTATTTGACCAGTACCTGAGAACGACAGAGATTCCCTTACTCAAGTACACAATCAAAGGAAAGACGGTGTCGTTTCACTACGAACACGTCGTCAAAGGCTTCGCGATGCCGATTCGCGTGAGTGTCAATGGGAAGGAAATGGCGATAACGCCGAGCGAGACTGAACAAACGCAGGATTTCCCTGACGAAATCAAGACGTTCGAGGTAAATCGCAACTTCTACATCGAGACTGCAAAACAGTAGTGTGCGAATTCCGCTGTAATAACCTGCCGCGTCTCCTCACTAGGGCAAAAAAGCCCAATTGCTTATTTCGCGCGCTCAAGGTAAGGTAAACGCACTCTTGGGGCGGTAGCCTATCGCCCTACCAATTCAAACTACAACACTGTCACCCTCTACTCGACATGAATCTACCGATCGTGGTGATGAAGTTCGGCGGAACGTCCGTCGAAGACTCTGAAGCATTCGAACGCGTCGCCTGCATTGTCGGCGCGCAAACACACGTGCAGCCGGTGGTTGTTGTGTCCGCGATGAGAGGAGTGACTGATGCGCTCGTCTCCAGTTTCCGGCTGGCGACAAAGGGCGCCCCAACGTTCGCTGCACAATCATTGGACGACGTCTATCAGCGACACCTCGACGTCGCGGAAAACCTCCTTCCAACTAATGACTACCACGACTATCAAGCCGCGCTCGATATTGCGGCGCGTCATATAAGCGAACTGTTGTATGCGATTGCGAAATCGCGCAGACCGGTTCATCCGTCGCAGCAGGACAGCGTGATCTCCTGCGGCGAACAACTCTCGGCTGTGTTGCTTACGCTAGTGCTCAACGCAGCCAAACAGCCGGCAAGTTTTGTTGATGCGCGAAAGTGCATCATCACGGATGAAACGTACGGTTGCGGTGTGCCGCTCGTCGAAATGACGAACCTGAAAACGTGCTGGGAACTGGGACCCGTCATCGAATCCGGTGAGGTTCCTGTACTCGGCGGCTTCATCGGCGCAACCGAAAGCGGTGTCACAACAACGCTGGGAAGAAACGGCTCAGACTACAGCGGCGCAATCATCGGTGCTGCGCTCAACGCTTCCGAGATTCAGATTTGGACGGACGTCACGGGCGTCCTGACGGCTGATCCACGCCTCGTTAAAACCGCGCGCACGATCCCGTCGATGTCGTACGAAGAAGCAACGGAACTGTCACGCCTGGGGTCGAAAGTTATCTATCCGCAAGCGATTGGACCTGCCGCAGCGCAGCGGATTCCGTTGCGTATCTGCAACTCGCGCGCACCGTATGAAGAAGGCACCCTCATCGGCATGGAAAAAACCGTATCGCCGGGTGTCATCAAATCTATTGCGCATAGACCGCCGCTCGAACACGATGGCAGATGCGCTTTGATCTCGATCATCGGTGAAGGCCTGCACGCTGATCAGGCAGTTTCGATGCGAGCTTTGGAAGTTTTGCGTGAGATGAGTATCTATCCTGTCGTCCTGAATGGGTCCACCACCAGTCTCTCGTTTCTCATGGACGAGGCGCGATCCGTCGATGCTGTCAGACTGCTTCATCAAACGTTCTTTGAAGCAGCGCACGCACAGGACGATCTTCGCTTCGACCTTCAGTTCTCTCCAAACGTGAAGGATTTGTCGGTCAAAGCCGAGTCAGTATAGAAATAGCTTCTTCCGGCATGATGCCACTCGGCCTGAAAACGAGATACTCACTTTGTATTTGGATTGCGAAGAGTTTTGATCGGAACTTAGTTTGCCAGCGGTGAAGAAGGGCCGGCGCTGATTGGGATCGTAGCCTCCGGCTCATCTGGCGGCGCTTTGAATCCAAGAGTGTTGCGACAGAAGTCGATCCATTCCGGCGTCACGTTGTCGAAGATGATGTTCTCGTCGAAGAACACGCCGTCAGTGGCGACGAAGTTTTCGTGTAAATAGAGAAAGTCCTGGTCGCCGAGTTGTCTTCGCGTTTCGCCGCCGGACTCGGTCTTAACTTTTCGTGTGTTTTGAGTGTTCTCGGTCCACCCGGGAAACTTGCGAAGCTGTTCCAGGCGATAGCTCTTGCAGTACTTGCCCATCATAGCCATTGTTTTACCCTTCCCTGACTAGCCGTTAACTCCGTAACAATTGAATCGTGCTTCTCGAACGGCGGTGTCGGCGGAACGTGAGCATGCTGCGCCATGATCCGGCCCAGTTCCCTGGCCAGAACGTCGAGCAGCAGCGCCTCGTCGGAGTGAATAAAGAAGTGATCGCCGGGAAACATCTTGAGCGCAAACTGGTTCGACGTGTGAAATTTCCAGGCTTCGAAACTATCGCGATCGATCTTCTCGTCCTTTAATCCGCCGTAGACCGTCATCGGACAAGTCAATGGTGGGCCAGGGACGAACGAGTACGTCTGGCAGACTTCGAAGTCGGCGCGCAGGAGTGGAAGCATCACTTGCATCAGCTCCGCGTTGTCGAACAGTTCTTTGGGCGTGCCTTTGAGCTCGCGCAAGTATTCGACGAACTCGGCGTCCGGGAGGTGGTAAGTTGGTGGATCGGGCTGCGGGAGATGCGGCGCCATTTCGCCCGACACGAAAACGTGCAGCGGCTGTATCCGGTGTTTCTGGTGGAGCAGCCGCGACAGTTCGAAAGCCATCATCGCGCCCATGCTATGGCCGAAGAACACGAACGGTTTGTCCAGCGCTGGGAGAATTCCCTCGGCTGTGCCCTCGACCATCGGCATCAGGTGCGTAAAGGGTTTATCACTGCGCCGATTAGCGCGACCCGGAGGTTGGACCGCACAAACGTCGACGGTCGACGGCAGCCCGGAGTGCCATTTGTGGTAGATCGACGCCGCGCCGCCCGCATACGGAAAGCAGAACAGACGAAGCTTCGCCTGCGGATTGGGTCTGGGACAGATCAACCATGGATTCGTACGCGCTTTCTCGGTGATTGTCAGTGCCATAATTGCTCACCTCCGAGGTCGATTAGTGACCGGGCGATGACTAGGCAGTGGTGCAGTTTGAACGCCGGTCCAAACTGCAGCGCCACTACACGGCGACGTGAGAACGCTCTTCCATCTTTCTGCGCAGACTCAGCGGCCTCATGTCAGTCCAAACCTCTTTGACGTAGGCCAGACACTCAGCCTTCGTTCCCTCTTTACCGCCGTCATTCCAGCCCAGAGGGTTCTCGCGGTGGGCCGGCCAGATAGAGTACTGCTCTTCGTGGTTGACGACTACTTTGTAGATGGTGTTGTCTTCGCGTTCTTCAATTGGCATTGTTCGAGTTTCCTTTCATGATTCAGGGGTTTGAGTTTATTCCGAGGTTCTAACTCCAGCGCGGGAAAATGAATCCGCGTTGAAGGATGAGTGTTGCGATGGTGAAACTCCCGTCTGAAAACTACTATGCTTTTTCTCATGGCTAATTTACCGCGGCAGAGTGCGACGTAACTGGGGGCCGGCGACCAATTTCAGGTACACGTCTTCGAGCGAAGCGTTGACCGGTTCGACGTAGCACACCTGCGCTCCTTTCGAGATTAATGTTCGAAGTAGTACTGGATTCTGCTGCTCAGGCTCGTCAAGCGTGATCACCAGCGAACCACGCTCGACATCCACGTGTTGCACGAAAGCGAGATCCTGCACCGCATTCAACCAACGGCGCGGCTCATCGCTGAAACTGATTCTCACACTCTTGCCGAACGTCTCCTGCCGCAGGCGCTTGGGACTGCCGACACGGTATCCATTCACGAACGCGACGCCCGCGGTCGGCTCGAAGGTTTTCGTCAACCATTCAGTTTCGCTTGCGGTCACGATCTGTCTCCTGGAGCCTCGCTTTCATCAAGAGAACACGGGTTGAGAGTTTCATTAACTCTGCAACGGAATAGATCCCGTGTGATGGAGCGAAGGATAGGAGATCGGGCGAGGGACAGTCTTTAACCAGTTACTAATTACTTGCTATTTAGTTGCTAACGAGAACTAGTCTGGAAATCCGATTCTACGGATGAGGTTTTTGAAGCGCGGGTCGCTTCTGACGGTGCGGAGCTCTGGACTGATCTTGAGCCAAACCAGCCAGTCGTTGCGCTCCTCGTAAAGCTGGTCAAACAGTTGAAACACTTTCTCTTCAGGTCCCAGCTCGAGATGGATCACTAGCCTGCTGTAAGGCGAAACGTACTTACGCTGCGAGATCTCCTGCAAGACATTCAACAGCGTCTCAGCCTCGGCGCGCTCGCCGGCCAGCGCGTGCGCGTAGCCCATGAAGCCGAGCGCGAGATACGCCTCCTCGTCCATCTTGTAAATAAACTGAAACTCCTCAATCGCTTCCTTCAACCGTCCCTGCTGGATGTAAACGCAACCCTGGACGAAGTGCGTGGGCATGTAGTTCGGTTCCAGCTCGCTTGTCTTCCGCAAGTGCTCGGTCGCGCGGTCATACTCGCCGCGAAGGTAATAAGCCGTGGCGAGGTTCATGTTTATCTGAAGTGAAAACGGATCGAGTTCGAGAGCTGCCTGATAACTTCTGATCGCTTCTTCAAAGCGCCCCATGAACGTCAAGTAAGATCCGAATCGTTGATGAGCAAGAACGAGATCCGGATTCAACTTGAGTGCTGTTCTGAGTTCCCTTTCGGCGCCCTCCCAGTCGTAGTCGTAATAGACCTTCACGAGGCCCAAGGATGAATGCGCTTCGGCGAGGTTCTCATCGATCTCGAGTGCTCGCAGCGCAGCCGCCTTGGCCTTCGGAAAGACTTCGTTTGGCGGGAAGTGAACGTTCGACAGCCGGAAATAGGCGTCGGCCAATCCGCAGTAAGCCAGCGCGTAATTGGAATCGATCGCGATCGCCTGCTGGAAGACTTCGATAGCTTTCAACACCCATTCCTTGCTGTATTTGTTCCAGAAGTAGCGGCCGCGCAGGTAGAGGTTGTAGGCCTCGCTGTTATACGTCCAGCGTTTCGCGAGGCTGATTTGATCGCTGCGCGTCAGCTTGAATTTCAAGCTTTCGGTGATGGCCTTCGCGATCTCTTCTTGAACGGCAAGAATGTCGGAAGTGCTGCGATTGTACTGCTCGCCCCAAAGCTGCGATCCGTCGGCGACCTTCACCAACTCGCTTCTGATGATTATTTTGTCGCCCAAGCGGATGACGCGAATCATCATCACCGCTTTGACTTTGAGAGTATTGCCGGCTTCCTGTGGATGAACATTTTGACCCTTGAACCGAAACACAGTGCTGCAAGCGAGCACGCGGAGTTTGGGAATCCGTGACAGCACGTTGATAATGCTTTCGGTAATGCCGTCTGACAGGTATTCAACGTTGAAGTCTTTGTCCGGACCTTCCGTCGGTATGACCGCGAGAGAATCAATCGGCTCGTCGTCGTCCCCTGTTTCAGGCGCCGGCGCAGAGTCCGCGACAGGCTTGCCGTCCGTCGACAATTCGTCCACTGTCGCCACGAAACGATAGCCTCGCCGCGGCACGGTCTCGATAAACTGGCAATCATCGCGCAACTCAGCCAGTATTTTCCGCAAGATGGACATGCTGACCGTGATGTTGTTTTCTTCAACAATCGTGTCAGGCCACACCTCTCGCATCAACTCGTCTTTTCCGACCAGTTGTCCGCGCCGTTTGATCAAAAACAAAAGGAGATCGAGGATCTTGGGCTTAAGGGGAACTGCGTGATCCTCGTAGAGAAGCCGCATCTGAGCTTCTTCCAGACGAAAACCGCAAAATTCGTAGACAATCGGGTGGGTGTCTCGTTGCATATCGGGGCAACTTGGTGTTTGCAGATTTATGCGAAGCCTGGTAACCGTAAACGGGTACCGCTACTCGGCTAATCCTGAAGAACCAGACGAGAAACATAGGCCGATGCCCATCTGGGCGTCTCTCATCCAGCACCATGGGCTTTCAGCGGCACTGCTGGGGGAGGAGTCACCACCGGACTAGCCACCGCATTGATGCAGAGTTTCAACCGGACTGCGCTTATTTGGTCGTCCGGATGCCGCGATAATACGAGTAGGTTTTATGGAACGCAATAGAAACATTCTCCGGTGATCCCCGGATTAGCAGATCCGCGTTTTCCTGAGGTGGCGTCAGGTGTTTTCCGTAGGCGGAGGCTGGCCGAGAACATCGCGACAAAAGTCGATCCACTCCTGGGTAACGTCGCTGAAAAGAATGTTCTCATCGATAAAGATGCCATCCGTCACGGTGTAATTGCCGTGCAGGTAAACGTAATCGCTGCCTTTGAGCTCCCGCGGTACTTCGACAGTTTCGCCGCCGATCTCTTTTCTGATTTTCCTCGCGTTTTCTGATTTCTCAGTCCAGCGGGGAAACTGGCGAAGCCGGGAGAGTTGATAGGATTTGCAGTACTTGCCGATTATTGCCATCGCAGTTCCCTTGGGGGAAGGTCGTAGAGCGTTTGGTTTAAATCAATCAGTCGGCGAAGGTAATTCCATCGCCGAAGATGATGCCGTCTCCGAAGATGATCCCGTCGCCGAAGATGATTCCATCTCCGAAGATGATCCCGTCGCCGAAGATAATTCCGTCACCGAAGATAATCCCATCGCCGAAGATGATGCCGTCGGAGAGCGTCACGCCATCGGAAATGCTTAGTTGGCTCGTAATCAGCTCTCCGGAACCCATCAGAATGCCATCGCCCAGAAGCTGACTGGAGTTAATGACCGCGCCGTTCGACAGCAACTGATTGCTGGATAGTAAAACACCGCTAGTCACTATTATTCCATCATAAACCGCGGGCGTCGTGATGCTGCGTCCACCGTTCAGCAATGGATCCATGAGCGGCTCGCCGTCCAGAGTCACCAAAGTACTCGAGAGATCGACCGCATCCGACATCAGCATGTCGTTGGAAAGCACGAGACTATCCGTCAGAAACCCGCCCCCCGACCAGACCACATCTCCGCCGCCCAGCTCGCCGATTCCGGAACTAAGCGAGCCCTTGCTTAGGATCAAGCCGTCCGTAATCAAGAACCCATCGCCGAGCAGCGCGCCCGTCTCGTACGGTCCCTGAAACCGATTAATCAAACCGGCGCCGGACATGGTGTTGAACTTGCGCACGATCGTCGCGCTCCAGGCGAAGTTCGCGCCCGCGATCGTCGAGGAGGCCGTAACCGCGCTTGTCAGCAGCGGCAACCCGACCCGAACCGGCGAAACGAGATCCTGGCGGACCGACAGCGTCAATCTGAGCGCGCCTTCGACGTTCAGTAATCCTGCGCCCTGTTCCAACGTTCCAAAGCCGTTCAGTTTCTGGGCCGTGTATTCCATGAACGCCTTCACCATGTTCGGCGTCAGCTTCGGGTTGAGTTGCAGCATCAGGGCGGCTGTGCCGGCGGCGATCGGCGCTGCGACTGAAGTTCCGCTCAAGCGCATCATCCTCTTGTTCGATGGCGTTAGCAGGGTCGAGACGTTGATCGTCGGGTTTAAGGTAACGAGCAGGTTGTTTGCGGCCTCGGCAAACACGAGGTTATTGCCGGGAGCTACGAGATCCGGCTTCGCCAGGTTGTCATGATGGACGACACCGTTCAGGTCGACCTGGTAGCTGCGCGTCGGACCGCGCGAGCTGTACGACGCAACTGAATCATCGCCACGGCCGTCGCTCTGAAACGTGTTGGCGGCGCCGATGGTGAACGCCGACGGCTCGTTAGCGGGTGAATGAATCGCGCCGTAGACTTTTTGTCCAGTAATCGACTTTCCGTCGTTTCCGGCAGCGACGAAGACCACAATGCCTGAATTCACCAAACCGCGGACAGCCCGGCAGAGCGGATCCGATTTGTAGGAATCGACCGCCTGGGTTCCGAGGCTCATGTTAACGATGCGGATGTTGTACTGGCGAGCGTGAGACGCGACCCAATCGAGTCCGGCCAGAACCATTTCGGTGGTTCCCTGGCCAACCGCGTTCAATACGCGCACGTTCACGAGCGAGGCGCCGGGAGCAATTCCCGCGTAATCGGCACCGGCGCCCGCGCCACCGGCGGCTGCGGCGGCCACGAATGTGCCGTGTCCGTCGGGATCGTCGGTGCGATTCTCGCCGGTGAAGTCAACGCTGGCAAGTACGCGCGCGCCAGCGGCTGTTGCTGCGAATTGGGCGTGATTGGTATCGATTCCAGAATCAAGGATGGCGATTCCAACGCCGGTGCCGTTGATCGTTCCTCGACCAGCGTTAGCGGCTGCCGCTTTGCCGGCGTCGGCTCCGGTCGTAGTCGATACGTGACCGGAACTGACCACCTCTTGGTTCAACGAAACGAAGGCTATCTCGGGGAAAGACGCCAGTTCCGCCACCATTTCGAATGGCAGGCTCAACGAGAAAGCGCCGAGTCTCTTCATCTCGCGGCGCTGGTGAACGCCGGCGCGATTCAAGAAGGCGTTGAGCTGGCCGCTTTTGGGCGCGTTCAACGTAACGATCACTGTAACTGTTTCATCCGTTTTGTGCTGGTTCGCATTCAGAAGGGCCGAGACTTTATCTGTTTTGATTTTGCGTTGGTCGGCGGGGCCGGCGGCTCCTGCGACCTGGATACTGAGCAAGTAAAGGGTGACTATCGATATCGTGCTGAGAGTGATTAGCAAAAGGGGACGCGCTGTGTGCTTGCGTTTGGCTGCCATTGGGGGTCCTTTCGATATGGGGGTTGGGCATCGAGTGCAGCATGTTTAATTGGCGAATCTTGTCGCGGGCAGGAGAATAGGGCGGGCCCAAGGTGAGGGTCTTTAACGGATTACTAATTGTTTGCTAATGATTCCTAAACGCGTGAGGTTGGTGCGGTTGCGGACAGATGGGTGACGTGGATGACGAGGGAAAGCGGGGACAGGGAGAGGCGGAGACGGGGAGAAGCGGAGATGCGGGACGCAAAATGCGGAGTCGCCGGTTCTCCCTTTCTCGCTTCCCGCTTTCACATAGTCGCGTTACGGAGGAATTAATTCCTAAAACATGGGATTTTTGCTCAACTCGTAGGAATCTTCCACGGATCTGCGGCGCCGCCGTTTTGCGCCATCCACTTGATAGCCGTGATGCTCGGAATGAAGCAGTACAAGCCGCCTCTTGTGGTCACGAAGCGCGAAAGATTTTCCACGTGCACCGCCTGACTGTTCTTCCAGTAGATGAACTCATTCTCGTTCGGCACGTTCGGAACCTGTCCCACATTTCCCAGCAGCGGATCGATGCCCGGAAGAGTTCGTCCTCCCGCGAACGTTGCCCCGTTCACCCACTGAGACATGATGAACTCAAACTGGTTCGACAGCATCGAGCACATGAAGTGCCCAGCGAGCCCGCGTTCCTGCCCGTCGTTTGTGCCCGTATAAACTGGCCCATAAGCGTCAGCTCGACGCATGATGCGATGGTTTATCTTGTCGCCCAGGGGAATGACGAGCGGACCGCCGCGCGAGTTAGTTCGCCTCGTGTGCGAAGAAAACGGGCAGGGCTGTCCCACTTTGTCGGCGTCATAATCGAAGTCTTTCATCTCGTTGTCTGACAGACGTGGACCCGGAGCATCGGGTCGAACGACCGTGGGATTTCCATTCCTCCATCTTCCGCACAACTTGCTCGCCAACACTTCCTGAGCAGTTCCGTCCCTGCCATCCGCCTTCAGGAAAGCCTCAAACGCCGGAACATTTTGTTCGAGAATGCGGAAAGCACTGAAGGTGCCGTTCTGTCCCAACTGCCACGGCGCCGGAAGCTTGTAGCTCGTCATCGATCCGGACCGGAGCACAAACTGCCAGGCCGGAACATACGGAAGTTGTTGAGGACGCAGCGGAGGCAAGCCGACTTCATCGATGATTGGCTGCGAGATGCCGTCCGTGTAACCGAAGTGAATTAAACGGTACTTCTCGTTGGTGGACGGATCGTATTCGATGAGCGGATCGACGTCCCACTCGAGCACGTCGTGTCCAGGTGCGCCCGGCGGCGGGATGACCGGAGCAAACATCGTTCGCAGCTTAGTGGAGAACTCCTTGCGGGCTTCCGGCGTGAACGTGTAGAGCGAGAGTAAGACGTGGGCCTGCGCCGCGTTGTCGCGGTTCAGCTTCGTCACCCAATTCGACGGATCGTTCGGCCCGATGTCGAAGACAGTTTTAGCGGCGGCTACCGCGCCGCCGAGGAACGAGCTGAAGGTGAACTTATCGAAGTTTACACTCGCCGCCGGGAGCTTAAGCGCTTCGAGTCCCGTCGCCGTCAGCCCGAGCTGAAGTGCATACTCCGGCTTCATTCCTGGTGGCCAACGCGCAGCGCTGGTGACGGACAGGGCGCCCGAACCCGAGGTCAAGTCGTTGAGAAAAGTTAGCGCCGCGCCGGCCTGGCCGATCGTCAGAACGAAGTGCCGGACCTTCGGCATGTTGTACCCATGAACGATGAATCCTTGAATGTCGGGAAGATCCTCAGGATGAAGCTTAAGAGGATCGGCGAGGTTTGTGTTGGAGGTAGACTCAGACATAACCGCTCCTTCTCGATTTAACGGTGGAGTTGCATGGCAGCCGGGCAAAGCTCAACGCACGTTGAGAGCCTTGCCCGGTGCTTGGGTTTAAACGTTCTCCGGCAGAGTTACTTATTCAGGATGTCCTGCACGGACAACGTGGGATAGGCGCTATACCACTGGCCCCACTTGTTGGCCGGATTGGTCACGTCGTACTTCTCGACGAGCGCCGCGAAGCCCGCCGCATTCTGAGTAACAGGAATGAGGCCGGGAGCAGCCGGATCGTCAATCGCTTTGAGGAAGTCGTTGAAGAAGTCGGCCACGCCAGGCTGGTCTACGAAGTCCTGAATGTAGGCCGAGAACGATCCGTCGTAGGTCGTGATGACGGCGGCGACGTTCGACGGAACGCCGGCGGGATTGTTTGGCTCAAAGACGAAAATTCGCGCGAAGTGGACCGTGCCCACAGCGTCGAGACCGGAGCCATCGATCGGAGTATCTATGAGCTTGTTTCGCAGAAATTCAACGGCTTCGGCGCGGATGGGAAAGAGCGCGGTCAACGCATTTTGAGTGGGGGTGCTAGACATAGTTTTCTCCTATGGTTGAGATCAGTTAGTGAGTTTCGCCAATTATTTGACGGCTAAATTGCCAGGTAGTAGAGGTGGCGAGACCTTAGCATAGCCGCTGCTGTTTAGACAAGGTTGATATGAAAAACAATTAGCATCTTGCGCGACGAATAAACAATCAATAAATTATTCCGCATCTCGAACGTGGGAGTGAACAGATGAGTGGAGATATCTCACGCCGTACTTTCTTGCGCGGAACTTTAACTGCGGCCGTCGTCGTCGGGTTTGATACTCGACTACGCAACTGGGTAAGCGCGGCGGAGCTCGCGCATTCGCCCGTTGCGCTCGCCGAAGACTTCCCTTCTTTCGACGGCGCTCTACTGCTCGACGACGCTTCACGCGCCGCAGCAGCCGATGACTTCGGTCATTTAGTCCATCGCCAGCCGCTCGCGGTCTTAAAGCCAGGTTCAGTCGATGACGTGGTCAAGCTCGTCTCGTTCGCGCGTCGCAACAACATCAAAGTCGCAGCGCGTGGCCAGGGTCATAGCACGCAGGGACAGGCGCAAGTTGAAGCCGGTGTCGTAGTGGACATGTCGACGCTCAACACTGTGCACGAGATCAACCACACTGACGTTCTCGTCGACGGCGGCACACGTTGGGTCGATCTGCTTCTCCAGACGATCCCGCAAGGACTGACGCCCCCGACGGTCGTCGACTTTCTGGAATTGACCGTTGGCGGAACACTCTCGCTCGGCGGCATCGGCAGTCAGGCATTTCGTTTTGGTCCGCAGGTAGATAACGTAGTCGAATTGCAAGTGGTGACGGGCGAAGGCGAACTCGTGACTTGTTCGGCGACGGAACACGTCGAGCTGTTTGACAGTGCGCGCTCGGGCCTTGGGCAATTCGGATTGGTAGTGCGTGCCCGCGTGCGGCTCATCCCGGCACCTCCGAACGCGCGGCTTTACGAAGCGTTCTACAGCAGCCTTCCGTCCTTTCTGAACGATCTCGAGACGTTGATTGGCGATGGACGCTTCGACACTGTGCAAGGCTTTGCCGTGCCGGATGGCGCCGCAGGTTGGCTCTATCAGTTGGAAACGACGAAATACTTTTCGCCCGGTAATGAGCCGAACGACGCCGCCCTACTCAACGGACTTGCCTTCAATCCCGGCACACAGTCGACGCAGGACATGACGTATTTCGATTATCTGAATCGGCTTGCGCCGCTGGTTGCGTTTCTGCGCCAGATCGGCGTCTGGGACTTTCCGCATCCGTGGGTCAACCTCTTCGTCCCGGCCGCAAACGCGGAGACGTTCATCGGCGAAACGCTGGCGAACTTGACGGTGGACGACGTGGGCCAGGGACCGATCCTGATCTATCCGTTCAACCGCGACGTTTTTCGCACGCGGTTCTTCCGTGTGCCGGACAGTAGTCAGTTCTACGTGCTCGCACTGCTTCGCAACGCCGTGCCGCCAACGCCGGAGCGCGCCGCCGAATTGATCGCTGCCAATCGCGAACTCTTCGAGCGGGCCACGGTGCTGGGCGGCAAACGGTATCCTTTCGACTCCGTGCCGATGACGAAACACGACTGGCAGAAGCACTACCAACCTTTTTGGGGCGCGTTCGTGAGTGCGAAACATCATTTCGATCCGACGGAGATCCTGACTCCGGGCCAGGGCATCTTCTGAGTTATTGAGATATTGATCTATGCGAACCCACGTCATTATCGGCATCATCCTTCTGGCACTCACTGCGTCGAGCGGCAGCATTCAATTGAGTTCCATCAAGGGCCGAGTGGTTGACGCACAGGGCAAACCAGTCGAGAAAGCAAGACTGCACGTTGACCTGGTCGGAGGCAATCCAACGGGACGCGTATTGTTTTATTGGTCAGGCAAGGACGGAAAATTTTCAATCGACGGGCTCAAGCCCGGTACCTATGACATCTTCGTCTCGAAGGAGGAGGAAGGTTACGCCGACACGCAGTGGTTCCTCTATTCGGGGACAGAGTCGCAGCCAACACGCGTTGTCGTAACTGATCAGCCGGCAAGCGACATCACGGTACCACTCGGACCGAAGGCAGGCAGGATAAGGGGCGTCGTTCGTGACTCCATAACCGGCGCACCGATCGCTGACGCGAGCATAACGTTCAGGCGGCCTGAGAACGAGAAAATGTTCTTACAGACCAGCCTGAACAAGCCCGACTCGCCGGGCAGTTTCGACTTTCTGTTGCCTGCGGCACCGGTGACGATGAAAGTCACGGCACCCGGTCATGAAGATTGGACCTTCAGGGACTTCCTTAAACTCGCGCCAGGGCAAACGCTTCACCTCGCAATCAAGATGCGGCCAAGCAAGAAATGAACACGCGTTACGGCTTCGGCGTCCGTGCTTGCTCAGGCTTCGCCGGCGGCGCAGGAAAGGCTGATCCCGCGGGCGGCAATGACGAGACAGTCACTGATTGCGCCTTCTTCTGCTCGCCCGGATGAACCGGAAACGCCGGATGCTTTGGCGCCGGCAACGGGTTCTTCGAAATCTGCGCCAACGCAACCTCGACCGCTTTTTCAAGCTGCGGATCTCGCCCGGCGATCACATCAGCCGGCGTGATCTCGACGTCGAACTCAGGAGCGACGCCGACGTTCTCGATTCCCCAACCGGCCCCGCTCGGGTCGAACGCAGCGCGATTCGGAAGACGGACCTGGCCTCCGTCCATCAACTGCGGAGTAAAGTAGTAAGGACCGATACCGCCGCCGAAAGTACGCTTGCCAACGATCGGACCAACCTTCCCAAGCTTGAACATAAACGGCCCCGTCTCCGCTGCCGAACCGTTCAATTCATTTACGATCATCACCTTCACCGGCGGCGCGGGATTCACCGGCGTCGCGATGTCTTCGCCGCCGCGAAACATGTAGTAGTAGAGCGGCTTTCGCTGCATCCATTCGATCAGATAGTCGGGCGTGATGCCGCCGCCGTTGAAACGCTGATCGACGATGATGCCCTGCTTGTCTGCATAACCGCTCAGACCACGAATCGCGTTCATAATGCCTTCACCGCCGTAACCCTCGATGAAGATGTAACCGACGCGGCCGCCGGAGAGTTTGTCGACCAGCTTGCGATTCTCTTCCGCCCAGTTCGCACGGCGCAGACGGTTTTCACCCAAAGCCGGAAAGACAGTGTAAGTTCGAGCATTGGCGCCGTCAGCGCTCGCGGAGACAGTGATCTTCGTCGGGCGTCCGACTGTGTTTTCGAAGTAGCTGAGCAGGTTCTTTTCCGCTTCGACTGCCTGGTCATTGACGCGAAGCAGGTAATCGCCCTCGCGAATGTTGACGCCGGGCTGATCGAGTGGAGCGTTGAATGATCCATTCGGAGACGAATAAGGCGTCGAGCGGTAGATTTTCTTGAAGCGATACTTCCCATCGGCGATCTCGTAATCAGCGCCGAGCAAACCGATGCGATTGCCGCTACCCGCCGGCGGTGGAGCGTCGCCGCCCCCGACGCCAAGGTGGCTGACCGATATATAACCGAGCATCTGTTGCATCAGCCGATTGAGATCGCTGCGGCGAACAATCGTCGGCAAGTACGCGGCATACTCGCTTTCGAGCGCCGCGAGGTTCTGGCCATGATGATTCGGATCGTAGAACCAGTCGCGCATGATGCGCATCGATTCATGAAACATCTGGCGCCATTCCTCAGCCGGAACCACGCGCACCTCGATCTTGCTGAAGTCCTGCTTGCCTTCGTCGGGCTTAGCCGGAGCGTCAGCCGGGACAAGGAAGAAGTCCCTGCCCTTGCGAAACAGGATCTTCTTGCCGTCAAGCGTAACGTCCATTGTGCCGCTGATCTGGTCCACGATCTTCTGCACCGGACCGCCCTTCGCAACGTCAAACGCATTGACGACTGTTTGCGAGGGCCCACCAGGATCACCCGTCCACTCTCGTTGCGCGAGAATCAGCTTCCCTGGCCCGCCCGCAGCCAACTGCGAGTAGTCACGTGGTGGCACCGGCAGGTTGAGGAACCGCGATCTCAGTCCCTCGAAATCGATCTTCACCGCCGGCGCGATCTCGCCGACCTTGGCTTCCGGATTGGGCTGCCCGTTTGGCAGGAACGGCGCCGCTTGATCGGCCGATAAAATAACTGCGTGAACTCGTCGAACGACTAGCGGATTAGCAAGCACGCCGTTCAGCACGCCCCAACCGAACTCGGTCGTACCCGCGTTCGGGCTGGACAGAAAATAAAGATACTTCCCGTTTTTATCGAACACGGGCGTTTCCGCGTGCGTGACTCCGTCCGTCAACTGAAAAGGCTTTTTCTGTGCGACGTCGTAGATGACGACTGCGCCGGCGCGGTTCTTCAGCCGTTTTGTGTACGCGAGAAAACGCGAATCAGGTGAGAAGCTCGGCGTCCATGAATCCTGGGCCGAATACCAAGAGGTATCAACATGAACTGGCGTTTCGGTCTTCACGTCAACTAACCAAAGACCCAATCGCCTGTCGTTGAAAGTCACTTTGCTGGAATCAGGAGACCAAACGAGGTTCCAATAAAACGTCGGCTTCTGCTCGATCCTGATCTTCTTCACCGAATCGTTTTCCAGAGAACGAACGTGAAGCTCATACTCGCCGGACTCATCAGACACGTAAGCGACTGATTTGTTGTCTGGCGAGATGACCGGGTAGCGTTCCGCGATGCCGGGCGTGTTCGTCAGGTTCTTGTACGAACCGTTTGCCGGATCGAAAACGATGACTTCGCCTCGCGCTCCGAAAACGATCCGATCGCCTGTCGGCGAAGGCAGGAGTTGCTCCAGCGAGCGCATCGCACTCGCGTTATGGACCGCCAGCTCCGACGTGTCAGGCGTGACCGAAACACTGACGACCTGATCTTTGTTCGCATTCAGATCGAGCAGGTGTATTCGACCTGCTTGTACATACACCGCGGCGCCGTTGGTTGCCGAAGCAGCGCGGACGCCCTGGCCCGTGTACTTCGTCAGTTGCTCGGTCTTTTTCGACTTGATGTCGTAAACATAGAGATTGAAAATTCCAGTACGATCAGACGTGAAGAAGATCCTGTCCGCGACCCAGACTGGATTTTTATCGTTGTAGGTTCCCGTCGAAAGCTTCTCGAGCGCGCCTGTTTTCAGGTTCGCTATCCAGAGCGGCGCGACGAAACCGCCGCGGTAATAGCGCCAGTCGTCCGTGCCCGACCGCGGGTTGTAGACGATGCGACTGCCGTCCGGCGACACCGAACCGGAAAAGCTCTGGTGCAGTGGCAGCGCGGTTGCAAGTGCGAGACGATCGGCGGAAGTCTTGTACAGACGCGTCAATGATTCCTCGTCTCTCGTAGTCTCGAAGATGATCTCTTTGCCGTCCGGCGACCACGATGTAACGAAGTCGTCTTCCGGCATCATCGTGACGCGCGCGGGTTCGCCTGAACCGTCTGCCGGAGCGACGAACACGTCCCAGTCGTTTCCATTCATTCGCGAAAAGGCGATCCGCCGGCCGTCAGGTGAAAACACGGGACTGGTTTCTTCATTCGGCGTGTTCGTGAGCCGCTTCGCCGTTCCGCCGGTGCGCTCCACGAGCCAGATCTTTCCGGCGTAAGTGAAAGCTATGTGTGTTTGATTGATCGAGACGCGGCTGATCAGCAGTGGGCGATCGACCTGCTGCGCGAGTGCGGCCACTGAAAGCGAGAAACAGACGGCGAGTAGGCTTAAGCTGCGGAACATAAACTTTACCTCGAATGAGAAAATGCGGGTTTCTGTCTCAGGCCAGTACGAGACGATGGAACAATTGGTTCGCACTATTGATTACATTTTAACCCTCCTGCTCGACGACGCTTTGTCCGAGCCTTTCGGCGAGTCCCTTTGCGCCCCAGCTCATTACGATGTTGTGGTTCCACTCAAACAACGGACGAGCAATGGGCGACAGAAGATTCATCCACGCCTTTGTCGTCTCTACCTTCCAGTCGTACCGGACAATGGTTTCGCCGTTCTCCGCGGATAGTTGCCACAGGCCGCGGCCTTGCAGTTCACCCGTGGCGATACCCTCGAGCAGCAGCGGCGGTTCGATACGGACCGTTTCCATGTCAAAGCTCAGCCGGTACGGAAGCTTGCTCTTCCACGTGTAGCGATGAATGCTGCCGACGCCCAGTTCATCGCCTTTGCGTATCTCAGACACGCTCTCCACGCCCTTCCACCACACCGGCCATTCGCGGGAGTGATAGATCTCGTTCCAGACACTTTCGATTGGTGCTTTCACGCGCCAGATAGTGACGAAGTCGTAGGTTTTCATGGGAATAATTAGTAGCAATTATGCTTGTCAGATACAATACGCCCGCATGAGATCCGTCGCCAGGTTCGAGTTACTCATCGCAATCGTCCTTACATGTACCGGCGTCCTCTCCGCGCAGGAGAACCCGAAGAGCAAGGGCGGTTCGATCAGTGGCCGCGTGACCATTGGAAACAAAGGCGTCGCCGGTGTGACGGTGGCGATAACCATGAGCGGCGATGCGTTGTCAGGGT
Source organism: Acidobacteriota bacterium (assembly GCA_046732935.1). GTDB lineage: Bacteria > Acidobacteriota > Blastocatellia > Pyrinomonadales > Pyrinomonadaceae > PSRF01. The sequence goes on from JBKPOC010000027.1 coordinate 119,605, forward strand.
CCGGACTGCAATTCAAAGCGATCACGGATGACGAAGGACGATTTCGACTCTCAAATCTTCCGGCCCGGGAGTATTTCGTCTGGCCGTTCGTACCAGCCTTCGTCGTCGCAGAGGCGACCGGCATCTATCCGATGGGAAAGAACGTCACGGTGCTCGAAGGCGAAGCTGCGGAGGACATCGATTTCACCCTCACGCGTGGCGCTGTAATCACAGGCAAGGTTACCGACTCGAACGGCCGCGCGCTCGCCGATGAACGCGTTCGCCTGATTCCAGTTAACCGGGAGTTGCGGCGACTCGTCAGCTCGATCTACCCGAGCATTAACGACATTCGCACTGACGATCGCGGCGTGTATCGCGCCTACGGTCTGCCCGGCGGCGCCTACAAAGTTGCCGTTGGCGACGCACAGTTTGCCGCGTTCACGAGCACCAGCGGGCGGCGCATCTACCCGCAGACATTTCATCCGGACACAACCGATGAGGCAAAGGCTGAAGTAGTCGAAGTCGCCGAAGGCGGTGAAGCTAACGACGTCGACGTCACTGTCGCCCGCGCAGTGCCCGGTTTTGCGGCGAGCGGCCGTTTTGTCGATGCTAAGAGCGGACAGGCTGTTCCGAATGTCAGCTTTGGTCTGACGATACTTTCAGGCGCGAACGACGCGCGCGGCTTCATAAGTTCTCGCAGTGTTTCCACGAGCAGCGGATCGTTTCAAGTAGATAATCTGCCGCCGGGCACTTATGCGGTTACTGTCTCAGGCAGTTCCAGTAGCACTTATTACGGTGCGTCGGACACGATCGTCATTCGCGACGCTGACGTGAGTGATATTGAAGTCAAAGTTCACCGCGCTTCGACGCTGTCGGGCAACGTCGTAGTTGAAGGCATAGACGACCGAGCGATCCTGGCGAAACTATCGCGCGCACGGCTTGAAGCCTATACGTTCTCCGACTCCAACTCCGTCGGCGTTATAACCCGTGGCGATATTAATCCTGCGGATGGAAGTTTTCTGATCGACTCGTTGAGGCCGGGCAAATTGGTCATTGGCCTGGTTTCAGCCGACAGGAACGTAACGCCGGAGTTTGCACTCCTCGCGATAGAACAGAATGGAGTCGATCGAAGCCAGACCCTCCAGATCAAAGAGGGCGAGAACATCACGGGCCTGCGAATCGTGGCAGGTTACGGCACTGGAATGATTCGCGGAACTGTCCGCATTGAAGGCGGCACGCTGCCGCCGGGCGCATACATGGATGCCGCGTTTATTCGTCCCGGTAGTTCGTTGACGATTGGGCACACCCGCATTGACTCGCGCGGACAATTCATCTTTCAGCGCGTGCCCCCGGGGAATTACGAGGTCGGCGTTAACGCTTACCTGTCGAGTGGCCGCGTCTCTGCTCGCCAGGCGGTTGTAACCAGCAATGGAGTGACAACTGAGGTAACGATTACGTTGAACCTGAACGCGAAGCCCGGACCTTGAACCGCGATCGTCATGATGCTCCGCACACTATTCCTCCTGGTCTTGTTAGCATCGCCTGGCTACGCGTTAGCTCAAGTAGCCGACGACGCTACCAGGCTCACATCGATCAAGGGACGAGTGCTTTCCGACGGACAAGCAGTGACCAACGCGAGCGTGACGGTTTCCGCCGTAAACACGCCTCGCCAAACTCGCTCCGTACCCACGAATGACAATGGCGACTTTGAGGTTAAGGGACTCGAGTCTGGTATGTATCGCGTTCAAGTGACCGCGCCTGCTCACGTCAGTCTGCCTGCCGATCCCGATCAGGACATCTATCGCGGCGGCGAATCAATCACGCTGAACATGACGAGGGGCGGAGTGATCACGGGAAAGATCTCAAGGGCGAATAACGACCCGGTTGTTGCCATCCGCGTCCGTGCGATGATGATTCGCGACGCGGACGGACGGCGGCCCACAAACGTCGAACCTTCGTCCGATAGACTCACCGACGATCGCGGCATCTACCGTATCTTCGGACTAGTTCCCGGCACGTATGTCGTTTTCGCCGGCGGCCGGGGATTTTCCGGAACTGGAGCGAACGCTTACGACAACGATGCTCCGACGTTTGCGCCGTCGTCGTCCAGAGATACTGCCGAGGAAATAATCCTCGCGAGCGGAGAGGAACGCACTGTCGACATTCGCTATCGTGGGACCAGCGGTCACGTCGTCAGCGGGAACGTTACCTTAACAATGCCGCCAAGCTCCCCGTGGATACAAGTCAACCTCACTCGATTCGTTACTTCATCGACACTCGATTTCCGAGTCTCGACTTATCAAAACGCAAACACGAAAGGTTTCGAGTTCAACGGTGTAGCGGATGGCGATTATCTGATCTGGACGAGTTACGGAGCGCGGGCTGGTGACACGCTCGTTTCGGAGCCGAAACGCATCACAGTAAAAGGCGCGGACGTCGCGGGCATTGAGTTGATCACGAAACCGCTTGCGTCAGTTGCCGGGACGCTCGTGTTGGAACCGTCGACGATCGCCGAGTGCAAGGACAAGCGTCGCCCGTTGTTTGAAGAGACACTCGTTTCCCTTCAACGCAATCAGAAGCAACCAGCAAAAGATCTGCCGATAGACGTTCCGCTTTACACTTCGTCGCAGGCTTCGCCAGATAGCGCCGGAAGCTTTCAACTGCGAAATCTTGCTGCGGGGCAGTACGAGTTCAATCTCCGCCTGTTCGCTAAGTACTGGTACTTGCGATCCGTAACGCTGCCCGGCCCTAAAGATTCGCCGCCGAACGATCTCGCGCGAAACTCGCTCACAGTCAGAGCCGGCGATCGCGTAACCGGATTGAAAGCGACACTCGCAGAAGGCGCGGCGTCGATCAGCGGGCAAGTTGAATTACCGGAAGAGCGTCGAGCCGGCAGAATCGTTTTCTACGTTGTACCGGCGGAAAAAGATAAGTCTGATGAAGTGCTGCGTTATCTCGCAGCGCCGGTTGCTGACGACGGTTCGTTCACTCTGGATCATGTACCGCCGGGCCATTACTGGACGCTCGCAAAACCCGTCACCGCAGATAACGACACCACCCTACGTCTCGCCCCCGCACGCGCCGCGCTCAGACGCGAAGCGGAAGCCGCAAAACACGATCTCGACCTCAAGCCCTGCCAAAACGTGAAAGATCAGTTCGTCCGGGTATTTGTACGATCATCTGCACAGATACGCCAAAGCTGGCGCGGCCGAATACAAGGTGCTACAAGCGAGCAGTTCCAGTGACGCGACTTATCCTATACGGCAGGCCGGAGATGCCTGGAACGCGCGGCATTTGTCAATATCACCCGCACTGGCAAGAACGGGCTGTTTTTGCGGCCACACGACCATCGCACGCGCGCTCGAGATTACCAGTATGGCCACGTTTGCAGGTAGCCTCTGGATTGTTGGTGACTTGGTGAACAGACCGTGGATTTGAAGTAGCACCTGGCTCTGCGGTGGCATAACCAAAGGGAGCTCAAGGGGGACTGACACTCTCACACCCCGCAGTGGAATCAACCGGAATTCAAATCGATCGGTAACGGGGATGTTTACCTCCGGTAATACCTTAAACTCAAATAAAGTTAACGGTATCCCGCCTGTGTTCTTCAAGATCATCTCCGCAAAAGGATCAGGCGAAAGCTCTTCACAAGTACATAGCATCTCGAACCCGGTGAAATGCAACATTTCCAAATCACCATAAGAAGACGTATTCAGAGGCGCTTGAGTGTAGTCGCCATAGAAATGCAATCCTCTTTTCGTCATTCGCGTCTCGATCATAGCCAACGAGCTGAAATACGGGTCGCCTTGAATCGACCAGAAGTTACAAATCTGTATCTTCTCCGAACTGCTGCAACTCCATTGCCATGGATTACTTAGAGAGGTGCTCGGCACCGAAGTAGCGTTCGACGCAGCCAACGGTATGATTGGAGGAAAAAAGAATACGGCGAAGCTCGTGTATGCACCTGATTCGAGCAAGAAATATAACCAGTGGAGGAAGGGAGAACCAACCACAAAAAGAGCAGCAAAAGCAGCACCCACACTAAAATCCATTTCAGTGCGAGCGACAATCAGTCCCGGCTCCGTAACGCCAAACTTGGTGTCAATGTGCAGTTCCCCGGCAGGTATGGAAGCTTCATTCCCAGCGGTCAATAACCGTGCTAGAACCAGGAAACGCACATGCAAACCATCCTGATCCCAGCGGGCGCTGGGCGAGATCAGAGTGATTTCCCACCCCTCGGCTCGATATGACAAGCCTCGCGGTAATGACGCGCTAACAACCCTTGTAATGAAGTTACCGTCTATGAACAGACCCGCATCATGGTGAACTGGTCGACGCGAGAGAATGGGCCAGTCCCATACATTTGAATCGGGATTAAAAAAGTTGTCCCAAGAGTTCTGCCAACTCTTAGTGTCTGCCGCTGGTCCAATATCCAATCCAATCTGCAAAGCGCGATCGTCGCCCTTTCTTGGAACTAGCGACAATCCAGCATTAAACGGGTAAAGTAACTGAAGCGAATTCGGCGCCAAACCAAAACTTTTTCCCAAGCCGATACTATCCAAGAAAAGTGAGTATCGTAGTCCTCTCGCGTCTGGCCGCGACACTCCTTTTCCAATTGGATAAGTAGCGGCAGTCGCGGCGAAATAGTCGATCAACCACCTTAAGAACCATTGATTCTCTTGATCCCACTGGTCGTCGGCTATAGGGTTATGCCAAGAACCTTCATCAGTCTCGATGATGATTGGCTCAAAGATAATGTCAATGGCATAGCGCTCTTGTGGGTTTTTCACGGGAGCCTCTGGATATTTCTTCCAGTCGCCTACTCTTCCCCAGTATCCGGGGCTGGTAGAAGTTTGATCCTCTAACTGGTAGCGAGCAGCCACGGCGCTAATTCGGAAAAGTAGCCCCCAAAAACCAAATTCCACTAAGTGATAGTGTCCCTTCGACTCGAATTCCTCACGAGTATCAAACGCATGAAGATTCTGTTGATAGTCCGACGGATTGGAAAATTTCGCACGACCTTGCAAGAAGAGAAAGACGTCCGGATACGGAGCGCTTGAATCAAATTGTAAAAACGGATCGTGGGGACTCTCCTGAGGCGTCGCAGTGCGAACCATCCGTCTGGGAGAGAATAGGCTCACGCCCTGATTTGCTACATGTAATAGCAGAGGATTTTTTTTGCCCTGGAGGAAGTCAGCCCGATCGATTTCAACATTGGTGACGTGAGTGTACTTAGGCGTACTTCGATCGATAATAACTGGTCCCGATGAGCTGGGAGGTGGCTGCGCGGCTGAGTATCGGGGACGTGATTGAAGCCGTGGTTCGAACGGACCATTCTCAATAGGGCCGATGGCTATGTAAGGCTCTTTTGGAAAGCCGGCCTCCGGGTTCCTTTGAGGATTGTGAATAAACTGAGCAAAGTCCCACCAATCTTTCTTATGAACGGGAAAATGCGCCAAGTCCTCAGTGAAATGAATATTATTTGCTTGTGATCGCGGACCATTTGCCAACAAGCATCGTATCATCACAGCGAGGAAGGATGGAGCGTACTGGAAAACCATGTCTGGCATAGGAGTTCCCTTTGGTTATGAGACGGCTGAGGTTATAAAGAGCATTCCTGCGATCTAAGGTCTTCCCTCTCATTTACGAGGCGCTACGATCAACTCGGGTCTGGCAACACATCCCACTTTAAGCATGAACGGGGCGGACGGCGGATCGAAACTAACGTTGGCAACGTCGCCTTCACGATCAATAACAAAATCCAAATGCGCTTCGTTACCCACGCCTCGAACGACGCTGAAACGATATGCACCGGGAAGAAACGTCATCACGGGGACTTTATCTGCCCGCATCGACTGGATGTTTGAGATTGTTGGTTCATCTCCGGCAGCGCAGGCATTGACGAGGATGGGATAGCCAAGAAATTGGAGCCGGTTCGTGCCTCGGCCGGCGAGGAACCCGCGTGGCTTTTTGCAAACATCATAAGCGGGGTCGTAATCGAACAGGCCGCCCTTCGATGTGGTGTTTCCCTTCTTGCTCGGCAGCGTGACTGCAAAATGAAAGTCGCCGGGTGAGCCCGAGCCTTGTAGAACATAATAGTTGGCTTGGGGCAACAATCGAAACGTCCTGGCACCGATCCATTCAAATTTCTGCCCTTTCACTCCCAAGACGACTCCGCCGCCTGAAAGACTCGTTGCGTCAAAGGTCACCGGGTAGCCCACCAGTGTCAGTCTTGTCGTGCCGCGACCTGTGAGAAAACCGCCGTTAGTAAGGTCGAACAGATCGTCATACTGAACCTTTCCGTTCTGGTCCACCCGGAAAGTCCATTCTGACAGCACAGCGGATTGAAACACGAATTGATAATTCTTTCCGGGTTCCAGCATTAAGGTCTGTATTTTAGTGGCGTCAATCAATGTGTCGCTGGCCGGTACAATTAAGAACTGACCGAACGGCAAATCTTTATTCGTCGCATCGATCTCAATCGGAAATTTGCTCATTGTCGTTACCTCTTTTGGTTTTTGTAGAAGTTCCTTTTGACTTCATCTGATAACGCGCGAACCACTGCGAAAACCTCTAAGCAACTTCTGCCATTACTACTTTTATGGAGAGCGTTAGCTAGCGCGTTAAAGGCGTTTGAGGGTGTATAATCCCGCCGCCTGCATTAGTCTCACATGAGTATGAGGTGATCGTGATGACGCCGCCCTCGCCACACTCAGTAACGCAATTGCTCAAAGATTGGAGTAATGGAAACCAGGCTGCGCACGATGAGTTGATGCCTCTTGTTTATGAGGAACTGCACCGGCTGGCCCGGCGCTACATGAGCCGGGAGCGTCGCGGTCACACTCTGCAAACTTCAGCGCTGGTTAATGAGGCTTATCTGAGACTTGTCGATCAAAGAGAAGTGACGTGGCAGAGCCGTGCTCATTTCTTCGGGATTGCCGCCCAATTGATGCGCCGCATTTTAGTCGATCATGCACGCAGTCGTCAGTACTCCAAGCGCGGCGGCGGCGCCCGACAGGTCTCTCTTGACGAAGGGGCAATCGTGTCTCCGGAGCGCGCCGCAGTGGTTGTGGCCCTTGACGATGCGTTGACGAGTCTGGCCGTTATTGACTCGCGCAAAAGTCAGATAGTCGAACTGCGTTTCTTTGGTGGGTTGAGCATCGAGGAAACCGCCGAGGTCCTGGCAGTCTCGCCCGGCACGATCATGCGCGATTGGACATTGGCCAAAGCCTGGTTACGGAAAGAGATTACCGCTTAGCAGATCCCCCTCCGGAGATGCGATGCAACCGGAACGCTGGCAGCAAATCGATCAACTGTTTCACTTAGCTCTGGAACGCGATCCGAGCGAGCGCGCCGCGTTTCTGGCGGAGGCATGCGACGGCGATGCTTCTTTGCGCGACGAGGTTGAATCGCTCCTTGAGTCTCACGAACAATCAAATGATTTCATTGAAGCGCCTGCGGCAGACATTGCCGCGGAGTTATTCGTAGAACGTGAAGACCGGTTGACAGCCGGACAGTCCGTTGGTCCCTACCAAGTTGTTTCTCTTCTGGGCGAGGGCGGCATGGGTGAAGTTTACCTGGCCCAGGACCTAAGACTGGGACGCCGGGTGGCGCTCAAACGATTACGGGCACAGTTCACTCTTGAAGCCGAGCGAGTGCGCCGCTTCGAGCAAGAAGCGCGCGCAGCTTCGGCGCTCAACCACCCCAATATCGTCACCATCTACGAAATCGGCCAATTAGACTCATTGCACTTCATCGTCACTGAGTTCATCGACGGCGAGACTTTGCGGTGTTACCTGGCCGATGCCGAACACACGCTGGCCGAAATACTGGACATTGCCGCTCAAGTTGCGTCTGCGCTCGCAGCGGCCCATGCGACGGGGATTATTCACCGTGACATCAAGCCCGAAAATATCATGGTCCGGCGCGACCACATAGTGAAGGTACTCGACTTCGGATTGGCTAAGCTCGCGCCCGACGTGGCGACAGTTGAAACCCGGGCGGCGGCGCGTTCCGCTGTCCGGACAGATCCGGGAACGGTAATGGGCACAGTTCAGTATATGTCGCCGGAACAAGCGCGTGGAAACAAGGTAGACAGTCGCACAGACCTTTGGTCGCTTGGCGTCGTGCTCTACGAGATGGTCACTGGCCGGACGCCATTCGAAGGTGAGACGCCCAGTCATGTAATCGTCGCGCTTTTGGAGAATGAACCGTCTCCCCTGAAGAGTTATCTGGAAGTGCCAAGCGAGTTGGAACAGATCGTACGCCGGGCGCTGCGGAAGAATAAAGAAGAGCGATACCAGACTGCCAGCGACCTGGCGTTTGATTTGAACAGCCTGAAGCAGAAAATCCAGGTTGAAGCGCGACTGAAAGGCCCGGCGCAGCCGGTAGCAAGCACGAGAGAATTACCGCTCGAGGCCGCTCAGAAGAAACCCGAGCGTTCAAGAAAATTAACTACGCCGACTGGACCTGTTGCGGCGCACACGACGGCGAGCGTCGAATACCTAATCCGCCTCTTCAAACTACAGCCTGAACGCCTCCTGCTGTTCGTTGCCCTACTATTTGCCGTGACCGGGGCAGCCATAGGCTTGTACAAGTGGCTGAATCCTCGAGTTCGCCGACAAAATTTCACTTTGTCCGGTATGCGCTTTACGAAGCTGACAACAACCGGCGATGTTAGTTGGGCCTACATCTCTCCTGACGGAAAGTACCTGCTCATACCTCAGCAACCAGAGGTCGGAGGACCTGTCAGTCTCTGGATCAGACAGATGGCCACTGGCAACATGATCCAGATAATGCCGCCAACCACAACGCTGCATTATGGTGGTGTGACTTTTTCACCGGACAGTAGTTTTGTCTATTTATGGACGTTCGAAACGGATGATTGGACCGGTGGGTATCTGCTCAGAGTTCCAATCATCCCAGGCCCGCCTCAAAGAATATTGGAACGGGTCGATAGCGGTGTGACCTTTTCACCTGATGGTAAGCAAATGGCGTTTGTGCGCTTTGGCGCTGGAGGGGAAAGGGCAGTCATAATTATCAACACGGACGGCAGCCACGAACGGGTGCTGGCAACTCGCAACGACAGGGAAGCGCGGCTAACGCACGTATATTGGTCTCCCGATGGCAAGATAATCGCCGCTCGCTCTACCAGGAGCGATACCGCCGGAAATTACGACGTACTAGAAGGACTGGCGGTTAATGACGGCGCGCCAACACGGCTGACTAAAGAACATTGGGCATTAATTCGTTTGGTGGCCTGGCGACCAGAAAGTAACTCGTTGATTCTCGATGGTGTTGATCGCCCCGGCGGTATAGAGAAGCTTTGGCTCCTCTCGCTGCCGGAGGGTACCGCCCAGCCGCTCACAAATGAATTGAGCACGTATGGCAGTCTTAGTAGCACTGTCGATGGTACCAGGTTGGTGACAACGCAAACCGATCGCCCCGCGAATATTTGGCTAGTGCCGAATGGCGATGGCGACCGTGCTCGCAAGCTGAACAATGTTCCCGGCCGCTACGGAACTGCTTCTTGGACACCTGACGGCCATATTGTTTATGACGTGGAGAATGGGACCGGAGAACAGGACATCTGGATTATGGCGGCAGATGGCAGCCAGCAAAAGCAATTGACCTTTAACTCAGGTGAGAATTACATGCCAGCCGTCTCAACTGACGGGCGCTATATCTTCTTTGTCTCGAATCGCAGCGGTGCATGGCAGATCTGGCGGATGAATATTGACGGTGCCGATCAGATCCAGTTGACCGCCAGCGGGGTTAACTTCGAGCCGTTATGCTCACCCGACGGGAGTTGGGTCTTCTACAAATCGCGCGAGCCAAATAAGACAACCATCTGGAAAATAGGGCTGGACGGCAGAAGGGCGACAAAGGTGATAGACAGAGACACAGGGGGTAGTCTGTTGATGGCCCTTTCAACTGATCGTCGGCTGGCGTATGAGTATTACGACGACCAGACAAAAAAATTTCTAATCTGCATCCAGCCGCTGGCTGGAGGATCCCCAGAGCAAGTGTTGGAATTGAGCGATGCCTATAACCAGATGAGCTGGTCTCCAGATGGTCGAGGATTGATCTATACAAAACACGAAGAACGACACCGTGCCGCGAATCTTTGGTATCAACCGCTCAACGGCGGCGCTGCGAAACGGCTGACCAGTTTCAAAAGCGATTACATCCTGCGCTTCGATTGGCCGCGCGACGGTAAGAGTCTTCTCATGGTGCGTGCTAGCTGGACTTCCGACGTGGTGCTAATCAGTGCTAACTAGAAAGCGATTGTGGGCAGTCTCATTGATGCGACAGCATCTGGCCCCCAATACTCAAGTCATGCTCTGTTTGCTTTGCCTCATAATCCCACTTTCGAAACGATTTATGAGGCAGAACTTGCGTTCTGCCTCAACCATAACACGAGATTCGTTGATCTAAGGGCAGGTTACAGAAGTAGTGATCAGCGCCGCAGCATTGTTTATGGTCACCTTCGGTGTTACCAAAGCCAGCATTCGCTCCGAAGAAAGCATTGTTTTGGCCCCGGGTGTTAAAAATGCCAGCTTGATATCCAAAAAAGGCATTGCTTGTGCCGTCTGTGTTGCTTTTCCGGCAAACGTCCCGAAGAATGAATTGCTGTTGCCGATGTTGTTTTCTCCAGCTTTAGTGCCAAAGAAGGCATTATTGCTTCCTCTCTCATTGTGATAGCGGCAAAGGCGCCGAAGAAAGCATTATTGCCGCCGATATCGTTAGTATAACCGGCGCTCGTCCCGAAGAATGAGTTGAAGCCTGCCGTTTCGTTGTTATAGCCAGCGAAAGCTCCGAAGAAGGAATTAGCCATGCCCGTCGTATTGCGGAATCCGGCACTGGTTCCGAAGAAAGCATTGCTGCTGCCTGCGGTGTTGTTACCGCCGGCACTGATGCCGTGGCAAGTATTGTTTCGGCCCGTCGCGTTACGGTTACAACCTTCGTTGGTTGCGTCAAAGCTAAGCCCGAAGATGAGGTTGGATTGCTTATTCCTTTTTGGCTGGCGTTCGTTACCTTGCGTAGTTTTGCGTGGTTGTGATCCTGAATTTGATTTAGGACCGTTAAACTTCGAAGCGAAAACTCCATGTGCTACGGCTACTAGCAGTGCAATAGCAAACACGTAACTTCGGGTGCAGCGCAGATATGTATTCTGATTTTTCATGAGGGTTTCTCCATTGTTAGGAAGGTTAGAAGATGTTGTGATCGGCGAGGTCATGGGCGTATACATGGCTTTCCTCAAAAGATGAGCGGTGACCGAGTAAGAGTCGCCCGTTGTCGTTCCTAAACGGCACTTTCTCGTTTATAGGACCTCGATAGATCCTTCAGTTCAGCCAGTAATGCGAGAACAATGTCCCAAAGCTCTAATGGTCCTGATTGATGGCCTGGAAAATTGTGCGGAGGTTAGTTCGTGACGCTTGCTAGACCCCTCAAATCATTGACACGTCCTGCCATCAGGGCATAATCTGCCGCCACTCGACTTAAACCAATCGTCAACTCCAAAAACTTACGCCGGAGCCTGGGTCTGGCTTCGAAGCTCTTCACGGGAGGTTCGTATGAAGAAAATGTCCCTGATCCTTATCGTCGTAATCGCCGTCTTTGCACAACCCGTGCACTCACAACGCCCGGCCAGCCCGCCAAGCAGTCTTCAGCTTGTGGAAGCGTCTGTTCCGGATTTGCAGTTGGCTTTGCGGGCGCACCTGATTACGTCTGAACAACTGGTCCAGATGTATCTCAATCGCATTGCCGCATACGACCACACCGGTCCGTTGCTCAATTCCTTCATTCACATCAACGCCAACGCTCTCGAAGAGGCGCAAGCTCGCGATCAGGATCGCGCCCGCGGACTGGCTCATGGACCACTCTTCGGAATCCCGGTCCTGCTGAAAGACAACATCGACACTGCCGACATGCCGACCACAGCCGGATCCGTCGCGCTCGCCGGCTCGATTCCACCGAACGATGCGTTCATTACCGAGAAGTTGCGTGAGGCTGGTGCGATCATTCTCGGCAAAGCCACGCTGACGGAATTTGCAAACTTCATCGCCATCGGCATGCCGTCCGGGTACAGTTCTCTCGGCGGTTACGGCTTCAACGCCTACGATCCGCGGCCACTGCCTGCCAGTGACGGACGTCCCGTGCTGACGCCGGGTGGTTCGAGCTCCGGTCCCGGCATTGCTGTCTCGGCAAGTCTGGTTGCGGTCGCGATCGGCACGGAAACGTCAGGATCGATTCTCAGTCCGGGCTCGTCGAATGGAGTCGTCGGAATCAAACCGACGGTCGGGCTGGTGAGTCGCGGAGGGATACTGCCGATCACGGCCGATCAGGATACTGCTGGTCCACTGACGCGAACGGTTACGGACGCGGCAATACTACTCGGCCAGATCGCCGGCCACGATCCGAACGATCCAGCGACAGGCGCATGTCTGATTCCCGGCAATTGCTTTTCCGATTACACGAAGTTTCTCGACAAACACGCACTTCGCGGAGCACGTATCGCGGTCCCGCACGTACCTTACTGGATCGGTTTCACGGCCGCGCAAACACAGATCATGAATGACGCGATCGCGGCGCTGCGCGCTGAAGGAGCGTTTGTCGCCGATCCATTGGAGATTCCTAACCAGGCTGCGATATCGGCGTTCGGAATCTGCACGAGCTTTCCCGCGCCGTCGAATTGTTCGACAGTGCTGATGTACGGCCAGAAGCACGATCTGAATCTTTATCTGGCGAACCGGCCGAATGCGCCGGTCCACACGTTGGCCGACATCATCGCGTTCAATAACGCGCATGCGGCTGTCGCGTTGAAGTATGGACAGGCGATTTTCCTTGCGGCCAATCAGCTCGACACCAGTCCCGGCAGCGCTGACACGCAGCGGTACCTGGCGGATCGCGCGCTCGATCTGGCACTCACGCGCGGTGGAATCGATGCGCTGTTGAATGGGCCAGACGGAATTCAGGGCACAGACGATGACTTTGATGCGATTCTGTTTCCGCAGAATCGTGGTGCGGCCGCACCGGCGAAGGCGGGCTATCCGAGTATTGTCGTGCCGGGCGGTTTTACGCCGCCGAGTGGACCAGTGATCAATCCCGCGCCGTTTGGCGTTACTTTCACTGGCCGCGCATTCAGTGAACCAAGACTGATCGGACTGGCATACGCTTACGAACAAGCGACCAAACACCGGCGCGCGCCGGCGAGTACGCCACCGTTAGCGAGCGATTCGGTTGGCCGGCCGTAACTGCGACACAGATATAAGGGATCAATTTTGAATTTACGCTACTGCGCGTAGTAGCCGGGGCGGGTGTGTGTTACGAGATCGGGCCGGTTGAGGATCGAGACCTGCACCCAGCGCCAACTGCCGTCGTGCGTCATATTCGCGGGTTTGTATCCCAGGCTGTAGATCTTGCCGAGATCGTTGATTACCTGTTCGTACACACCGTTGAGATCCGATAGCTTGCGCGCCTGGTAATACGACCCGCCGCTCTCCTGCGCGAGCAGGTTAAGCATCCGGCGCGCATTCTCGTAGGGCTCTTTCATGTACGGCACTTCCGTGTCGAGATAAACCGGCACGATCAGCGTATCCGTTTGCCGCACTTCTTCGAGCAGGTCAGCGAACGTAGTCGCCGAACCATGAGGACCAAGGGCCACCAGAGAACCATCGACGCCGTCACTCATCAACACCACCGCGCGCCGTCGTTCCACCGTCTTCGGTCCGATAACGTCGTCGAGCGCGAATTTCACTGCGTCCCAAACATGCGACCCGCCCTGGCCCTCCATGTTCTTTACGCTCTCCGCAAGTTGCGCGCGATCCAGCGTGAGCGGTGAGATGACGGTCGGGCTATCTGAGAAAGTGACGATAGCGAGCCTGTCCGTTGGACGCGCCGCCTCGATAAACCGCAACGTCGACTTCTTGATCAGGTCGCGTTTGTTCTCAGTCGATCCTGACAGGTCGACAAGCAGAACAAGATCAAACGGAACGTAAGTCGAGGCGAAGTACGTCACGGTCTGTTCCTGGCCATTGTCCAGCACGCGAAAATCGTCCTTCGTGAGCGAACCGACAAACATCTTCAACTTGCTGTTGAAGACGCTGACATTCAGGCTCACGAGACTCGTTTCCGTTTTGATGACGTCGCCGGGATCGACCTCAGCCGCGTTGAGTTGCGTAGAATCGATCGCTTTGGCGAGCGAGTCCGTGAGTTGCTTGGAGAGATTGCTCGTAGGAGGCTGACGAGCCTTGACGAGCGGCTTTCCATAAGTGCGTTCGAGATGTTTGATGTAATCCTCAATCGGAGACATGCCAAACTCTGTGCGCCGTGAATTCACGTTTGCCGGATCTTCGATCGGATAAAGGACCAGGAACCCGCCCAGACTGACGGCCTGCGTACCGAAGAGTTGCTTCATCCCGGCGCTTACGCGAAGGCGGTCAAACAAGCCGGCGAACTCCGGTTTCTGAGCTGGGTCCTTTTTGATCGCGGCAACGATCACCGGGAGTAAGTCGCGTTGCAGTTCGTAAGTGCCGCCGTTTTTAAGAATATGGAAGACGGCGGCGACGCCTTCGGGGTCGACCAGCGCGGTGGTGGGCCAGCCGTACGTGTTCAGCATCTGGCACAGCTTCGCAGTGTCAGTCTCGTAAGTCTTGTGTAACTTCTCCTGGTCTGACTCTTTTGTCTGATCGTTTTGAACTACTTGCAGAAGCAACTCGCGTTGTTTAGTGACGATCTTGATCAGTTCTTTTTTGAGCTTCTGATCGGGCTTTGCAGGCGGTGGAGAATCAATCCGCGCAAGCAGGCGTCGCACATCTTCCGGTGTCAGACACGACTGCGCCCTGGCGCCAGCGGAAATCGACGCCAATACCAGTATCGACAACAAAACAAACTTCATCTTAGCCATCCTTCAACATGATATTCTGGCCGACAACAAATCGGAAGGAGGAGTAGTATCACAATTCGACCGCGATTTTGTTTATCTGCGTTCTTCTATGTCCGTAACATAAGGTGAACCAGCACTCATGGGAACGCGGATTAAAAAGAATATGTCGCTTGAAGAGGAGCGCCGCGGTATACAAGCGCGCGGCTCATCATCTAAAACAGTTCGGAGCCTAAAACATTGAGAAGATTCCTTGTGATGCTGGCTCTGCCAGTAATGATTCTCGCTTCGTCAAACCCTGCACACGTCCAATCCGCACCACCCGAAAAAGTAAAGCTCATCCTGTCAACCGGTGTCGAAAACTTCATTAAGGATCTCAACGACAACGGCGAGCTTGGCTACCGTCTCGATAAATCGCTGAGCTACGGCGGTGAAGGACCAACGCAAAATTACGCGGCGGTGCTCCGCCTGGACGCGCCGAATAAATATGAGTACGGCTGGATGTCGAGCCCGGATAAAAAGCTGCTCGAACGGCGTCTCAACATCATGGCGCAGAAAGGTTTTAATTTCGTCAATGCCTATCCGCTGACCTACTGTTCCGAAACCGCCTCGGGTGAACCTGCCAATCCGAATTCTCCCTCCGATCTGATTTTTCATCTGTACAAAGGCGATGCGTTTTTTGTCGAACGAAAAAACGGCAAGACTGAACAGACAAGAGAGTACAAAGTGTTCATCGCCAAAGTTCATCTCGGCGATAGCGCGGAGAAGGATCTCCAGGCGCAACTCGATGCCGCGGCGCCACAGGGTTTTCGGCCCGTCAAGATTCTGTTCGCGCGACAGGGACTGCTGGATTTTAGTATCTCCATTCTTACCGAAAAGAATCTGACGGATACGAATGCTGTAAAGACCGAATATCGCTTCCTCAAAAAGACATCGGGTCTACCTGATCAGATCAACAAGTTAGCGGCGCAAGGCTTTCGATTCATTACCGGGAAACGCGTCGGCATGATTGGCCTTGCATTGATGGATAAACCGGCAAGCGACGCAACCACGTATACTTTCGTTGACGAAAAGAAGTATGCGAAAGAGTTTGATAAGACGGTCGCGCTCGGCAATAGTTATCGCGCCGTGATGACGGGTGATCTCACGTGCGGTTCGACCGAAGTTGAAAACGAGCGGCTCGTGTTTGAGCAGGATTCAAAAAAACACGAATACGTGATCAAGACTATCACGCTCACAAAGACCGGCAGCGCAGATCAGGACTCAATGAATGAATTCAAGCGACTCGTGGGCGAGGACTATCAGATCAAGGAACTTTTCTATTCTGGCGGCCTGAGAATCATCTTCGAGAAATAACCTATTTTTTATCGAGCAGGTTCGTCGTGTGTTCGGTGATGCTGACTGGCGAGATGATTTCCGCCGTCTGAACTCGCTGCGCACCGAACACTGGAATTGGCTCACTCTGTCCTGCTTCTAATGCCAAACTACTGAACACGGGTTCTGTAATCTGTTTCGGTGATTCCTCGATAACCAGGTATTGCAAGCCCCGCATCAGGAAGTGCGAGATAACAACGAGCACGGCGAAAGCGAGGCCGAGGCCGATGAAGAAGGAGTCTGTCCTCATGCGTCCGAACGCCAGCAACGAGCCGATCGTCAACAGCACTGTGCTGATAAACATCAGCGACGCGCCAAAGCACATTCCCTTCCTTCCGGCCGACAGATTCGTGCCCTGCTCATCCCATGCAAACATCTTGAAAATTCCCTTGGTAATCGGGCCGGAGAAAAGAAGCGTCAACGCATAGAAGATGGCGAGGGTAATAGCGCCCGCGTCGCGACCTTCCATACGCGCTATCCCGGCCGCGAACAACGCGCCCGCAAACATCAGGACGACGCCGATGCTTGTGTCTCTGTTACGTGGCTCTCGTAGCAACGGCCGCGCCTCGGTCAAAACAGCAGGCGCGGCTTCTTCAGACTCAGCAAGCGACGCTTTGACGACCGCCAGCTTGAACCCGCAGTACGAACAAAAACGCAACTCGTCAGTAATCGGCTGCCGGCCACACCGAGGACAATACATGCGGACACCTCCTGTAAGAACTACGGTTGAAAGGAATCTACTCGCCTGATTGTGCACATTAACGAGGAGCACGTAAATGAAGTTCCCGGAAACCGCGGTACAAACCAAGCCATTGTTCAAACGTCAACTGTGTCGGCGTGGCATTGAATGGAATATCTAGCTCGCACGCCAGCCGTTTCCATTGCCTGTAAGTGAAGACGTTCTTGAATGCCAGCCTCAGACTCGGTTTCCACTGCCCGAAGCCGAATCGAACAAAGTCATGGTAAGCAGCGACGTCTTGTCTTTGTATCAACGGGCAGGGTCGTCGCTTGATCCGCAGCAGGACTGAATCGACGTTGGGTACAGGCAAGAAGTCGGTCCGCCTCAACCCGAACATGATCTGGAACTGAAAAAATGGTTTGGCGAGAATCGAGAATAGAGTCTCTCTCGGAACCCCGGAGTATCTCTTCGCCGCCTCCTTCTGCAATACCAGGTACGCTTCGACTAACTCCGACCGCTCATAAACGATGCGGCGTATGATTCGGGCCGTGATGTTGTAGGGGATGTTCGCAAATATCTTGTACTGCGCGCTCCGTCTCGGTAGGCGGAACCAGAGAAAATCCCTTTCAACGATTGCGACGTTATCGAACAGACGAAACCGCTCGCGCAAACGGCAAACAAGCTCCGGGTCCTTTTCGATCGCAATGACCTGCCCGGCTACGTTTGCGAGTGCCGCGGTGATGATCCCGTTGCCTGGGCCAATCTCGTAAACCGTATCGGATCGTCCGATCGTGCTCATCGCAACCAGCCGGCGGACCAGCTTTGGACTCCTCAAGAAGTTTTGCGCTAAAGAGATTTGATTGTGCTGCCGTGTTTCCATGTTTCACCTCCGGAAATGAGTGGTGAAACGAACACGCGCTTTGGTGTGGAGGGTCTTTCGAGAGTTCGGAGGCTCTAACAGCAAGGGCCGCGAACCGAAGCGTTGCCAGCGCTGGTTCACGGCCCTTAAGCCAGGAATTTAAGAGTTGAAACCTCTAGAGGTTTATCAATCCGCGAAGCAGGTAGGTACGCTCATGGGACCTTTCCACATTTAGTTCGCGGATTCGAATCAACATGTACGGCAGCCTATTAGTTTCGGGCGGCATTTGTCAAACTCTCGATCGGTTTCGTTAGGTGCGTTTGTCAAACCCGAGTTTATAAAGCTCAGTCTTCCACCGCGACTGCGGCCTGCCGCCGCTACCCGCATAGTCGGCGCCGATTGCGTACACTATCCAGCAAGGCGCCGCGCCGCCGAAGATCTCATGCCTCCCATGTGGCGGCCACTCATGCTTCACGCGGATGAGCCGGCACGGTAGATCTACTGTCACGCTTGCCTCCACGCTCATGTTCTCTTTCTTGATCAGATAAATATTCTTTCCATGCGAGACGCATATCGCGCCAACTGCCGGCTCCAGCATACTGACAGCACGAACGTCTTTGGTTTGCAGGGTCGGAGCTTCCAATTGCCTGGTATCCCTATTCATGTAGACAACAGGTCCCGGTAAGGAAATGCTTTTATTTCCGTCCGAAGAAGTGAATCCGATGCGCGTAACCAGCAGGCTCTGCTCGTTGACGTGAGAATGCGCACAGAAGATCTGGCCATTACTCGCGTACATGATGGCTTCAGGTCCTCCCGCCGACTCGATCCGGATCACATTCGGTTCGAACTCACGTCTGGTATCGATGGTGAGCAATCCACCCTTAATGCAAATCGCTGCCATTGTGGCGTCCAACTTCACGACCATCGGAGCGCAGTTTGAGTCCGAGAGCCACGCCGGAATGCCCGGAGGGCGATTCTGCGGGCCCGCGCTCGGGAGAGAATCCAACGGGTAATTGCCGTCGTCGATCAATCTGTCTTGAGAAACGTGTTTTCGGGAATAAAAGTAATTGTACTTTCCTGGTCTCGGCTCATTCAGGCATAAGAAACCGAGCGCGTTTTCGCGGCGAAAACCAGCCATCACCGGGACGGCGGTGACATTGCTCAGCGTCTCTATATATTTGATTTGCAGTGAATGATCCAAAATGGCGACATTCTTCTCCTCGAGCATCGCGACCAATCGATCTTTGAGAAGAGCAATGCTGTTGGGTACTGAGAAAATGTCTTTACCCTGGAACCCAACGCTCGCGATAGTCACAAGAGTGCCGGTGTCTATCTGCCAGACTTGTGGCCGTGAAGGATTTTCCGGGTTTGCTATCGGAAGATAGATCGATTTACCGTCCTCACTGGCCACTCCATCGCCGATATACAGCGCTTCCAGGTTTTTCTTCTCGCGATAGCGGATCGCACATTCGTACTCGTCAGGCTCCTTGAACGAAATGGAGTCGATATTGAATTTACCTGCCTTCTCAGGATCGATACGGATCTGTTTGGTCTGCCTGGTGCTGCGTGGCGAGATCTCGATTCCTTTGGGTAATGTGAAGTCGACATCGAAGCGCAACTCGCCGGCATCGGTTACGAACACTGTAAACAGCGGGGTTTTGTAATCGATCTCGATTGGATTGCGGAGCTGGTTCTCGTTAGAGAACTCCCCATTGATCGGTTCGAGCGGGTGTCTGACGGCAAACAGATAACCGCTGAGGCTTATGACTTTCAGCTTAGCCGCCTTTGTGAGTGAACTCGCCGGCGGCAACACGATGGGCTTGCTCGGATCATGCTTAACCATGGTTCCGGGTATTTCAGCGACTGAGATCATGCCTTGCTCGTCAATTGCCAGGCGCTTGATGACCGACATTATCGACGAATGATCGGTGGAAAAATGTATTTCGAGCATGTAGTCGTGAGCAACACCTTCAGGCACGTAGGCGAGATATCGCAACGTCATCGCCCCCGGAGTGGCTTCGTTGCAACGAAACTCAAACGTCTCCGTATTCCGGTTTATGAACTCTCGCGGCGCCTCTATCACCTCGGCCATTCCGTGCGCGCTGAAATCGTCGAAACCTGCCTTGCGGTAGACCTCTTTCATCTGTTCGAAGTGTATTCCGGTATCGTTTTTGATCGTGTACTTCCGCGTGCCGAAGTAAGGCGGCAGATCCTGACTCGAGAGACCGTCTATAAACTGAGGCACGAACAGATGTTCGACCGCGCCTGCGAGTGAATGTGCCTTTCCGTCGGGGTCGACAACGTAAAGACGCTTGGAAGCGCTGCAACGGAAAGCAGCAACCGACGTTTGCTGGACCTCCAAGCCGCGACCACATGGGATCCACTGGTCCTGTTGCGGGTTGTACACCAGATCCTGCGCTATCTTTGCCTTGGGCCGTTTGAGGAACAAGTACATCAACATACCGGTCACGTCCATCGTGTCGACCAGCGGAATCGAACTCGGACACAGGACCACCAGCACACGTCCCACAGGAATCATCAGGCCACGGTGGATCATCGACGTTCCATTTTTGACAGCTCGCGCCGCTTCCCTCGGTTGCCCGAGTTTGCCGTTGTCGTCCTGCTGAAAACGGAACATGCGACCTGTGCCTTGACTCACCGCAAACAGTGCGCTGTCGAAAACTAATAAACGATATCCGTGCAATGACTCGAGTAGCGGTTCTCGTTGTATCTGAGGTTTCGCGGTGTTGGGCAGCGAAAATACTCGTCGATAACCATTTTCGCCCTGAGATTCAGCGGCTACAAAAATGCGTTTACGAAATGTCAGGTCGAAAGTCTTGTGCGGACTACGCACCAACTGCTGAACGGTATCCGGCAGATCCACCGGCAACCCATCGCGCGTCCCATCGTCCAAATACCGGACCAGTTGCAAGCCGTCCTTGTTTGTTTGCTGCAACACAACAAACCCGGTGTCGGTGGCTGCGATGGCCAGTTGCGCTTTGGCGTTCTCGATTGCAACTCGCTTGAAATCCAGATCCAATGGACCTGAGTCAGAGAAACCCACTTCAGCCAACAAAAGCGCCTCAGTGGTTAGCAGTGCCAGCTTCGGCGCTTTGACCGCCAGTCCGACTGGTTTTCCGCTGAACGAGACTGTGTCGTGTTGCCAGGCGGCGACGATGAACTCTACCGTTTTCGAGTGCTGCCTCTTCTTCTCGACCTGAAGCTCTAAGAGAGCCGATACCGTGCCCGGGGCTTGCGGCGCGACGACACGCCATATTCCCGAGCCCTGATAAGCTTGATTGATATCTTGTTCAGTCAAGTTCAATTCGATTTCGTAATCGTTACCTACCGAAAGCCACGTCTTCTCGATCCCCCAAACCGCCCAGTCAACTTCCAGTGTTCCGTGCGGCATCACCTTTGGCGGGCGGACTCCAAGATACGAATAGTTATCCGCGGATTTGACGGCGAGTTGGAGGGTTCGCACGACCATCTCGTCCGACTTCGGTGTTGCCCCAGGCACTACTGCTTGCAGGACGTAAGTCGCCGCGCCTACGGCGTAAAGTTCGATCGATCCTTTTCTGATCTTGTTGGTCGCGGCCTCATCGGAGCTGAACTGCATCTGTGAAATGCCATTCGGCAAAGGACCATACAGCGTTGCGCTTATGCCGTTCTCGACTTCCCACTCGATCAGCAGCTTCGTTCCAGGCTGGATCGCGGTCGGACTCGGATGGGTTGTGGTCAGCGTGACCTTCGATTTAGTCGTCGATCCCGAACTGGTCATTTTGAGCTTGCCGTCGGTCTGAATACCGCTCCGGCCTTCGTTTGGGTAGCGATAGCTGTAGGGAATTTCGACTTGAACAGGTTTATCCAAAGACGAGAGCGGAATAGTAAGCTTGAACTCTGTGCCCGCGGCAAAACTAGCGGGCTCCACCTTTGTGCCCGTTTGACTGAGATCGTTGTATAAGCGGACGACGGCGAGCGATTCGGTGCGCTCGGTTGCCGCCCAGGTTGACCAGCCAGTGGCAGCCGTAACCACGTTGGCCAGACTTTCTTTGCTCGCGGTAGTTCTTTGGTTCTGATTCTTCTTATCCGCTCGCTCCACAGCGTCTTTGATCTGCTTCGACACCAGGTAGATCGGTATTTTTAATTCGATCATTAGAGCTTTGCTGAGTGGCTCAGCGCCGGTGTTCTTCACCAGAATGTCGAGTTGCGTAGGAGTCACTCCAGCAACAGTGAAGCTGAGAGTTGCGTTGTCTGCCATCCTGTTCTCCTTGCTTATTTTTGGCTTTGGCCCTGAACGTCGTTCTCATTCTCACCCGGCTTCAGCCGGGTGTATCGCAGAGCTGTTATCGGGAAACCGTTTAAACGGTTTCTCGATCGTCGAGCTTTGCACCGGGGTAAAGCCCGGTGACAATGAGAGAAGAGGTCTGAATTAAAGCTGTCATTCTTTCGGTGTTAGAAGCACAAGCCGTCCCTCGGTCGCGATGACTGGCTCGTCGCCGAAGTAGCTCGTATCAAACGGCATGAGCGCGGCCGGAGCGTCGGTCACGGGTGCATAGAGATTCCACTGGCCCTTGTCGCCGGCAGGCGCCGGCAAGCTGACCCTGCCTGGTTGCAGCAACACTGGACCGATGCGAAAAGAGGTTTCCAGGCGTGTGACCGCTTTGTCCAACTCCGCATCAGCCAGAGCAATGGTCTTTGCGGGAACGAGACCACACGCCGCTTGCACCGAGCCCCACGGATCCATCAGCAGCGTCAGCGACGTCTGCGAACGAAAGCCAATGGAAGGTCTGTCGGTCTTCAGTTGAGCGACGTAGCCGGAACGCAAATCGGCGATCGGCTTGGGCAAGTGCGCGGCGATGATGCGGTTGTAATCGCCGTTCGCGAAATACCCGATCAGCCCGTCTTCAGTGTTGTGCGAACAGCCGATGTTGGTTTGCACCCGTAGATCGTCGAGCATTGCGTCGCCAGTGTCGGACGGCCGCGCCGGCTGAGCGCGTTCGTGCGGATCGGTCCAGGCTTTGCCGAAGAGTTCCAGGCCGAGGTTTGCGCTCAGTAGCGCGAGTGGGCGTCCGAACAGCACTGCTTCACGGCGAGCAGCGGCCGGCCGAATGCGTTGCAGCGAGTGGTCTATCAACGCCAACAGGTCG
This sequence comes from Acidobacteriota bacterium, assembly GCA_046732935.1. GTDB lineage: Bacteria > Acidobacteriota > Blastocatellia > Pyrinomonadales > Pyrinomonadaceae > PSRF01. The sequence goes on from JBKPOC010000027.1 coordinate 142,530, forward strand.
AGCAAACGAGGATTCGGCGTCAGCGTCTCCTGCACCAGCGACCTGGCAAATCCTTTCAGACCCGGATTGCGAATCTGGTCGAGCGCGACACCTCCCGTCGAAGCGTGCCAGTTAACGCGCCACTGATTTTGCTGATTAGTGATGACGAGCTCACCAGCCAGGCGACCGTTTCTCTCGCAAAGCACGAGCGCGTGATCGAGCGGGTTGTAAAAGACCCAACCGCAAATCGGTCTCAACGCGCGATCGCCATCGTCCTCGTCCGGAACACTGTCGGAGGGAGTGAAACGGAAGTTGAGTCGCACCGGTTGGATGACGCGCGGCGGCAGTGCTACGAACTCTTTGTCGTCATGCCAGCGCACGCGTGGATGAAAAACCTGTCCGGCGGAAGTATTGCCCGCAGGCGTGCCGCCAAGGAGATCCGCCCATTGGCCGAAATCATCGACCAGCCACAGTTCGTCGATCTTGAATACGCCTGTTCGAACTGCGCTGAACGGCGGCGGACGCAACGCATCGTCTGCCGGCGGCGCCAGCCGCTCGTTGCCCATTGTTTCGTCGTCAAGTAACTCGGCGACTTCGGCTTCGAGTGGTCTAAGGTCTTTCTCCGCGATCCAGGCGTTTGTGGCATCAGGCATGATTCGCGGCGCCGTGACGTCGCGATCGAGCAAAGCTTGATGAAAGCCGGTCAATGCCTGGCCCATCAAACCTGACTCGCCAAGGTTTTTCAGCGTATTGTCCCAGATCACGTAGTAGTCTTCGAGAATCTTCGCCACTTCGGGCGGATAGCGGGAGTTGCGATCCTGCTCGTCGGGGTTGAGAAGCGATCGCAGCGTCTTGATCGGTTCCGCGAAAAAACGACCGTCGATCGGCGTGATCAAGCTGCGTCCACGCAGAGTGGTTCCAGTGCCGGCGATGAAGGGCTTCAACGACTCGCGATCCAAAGGCTTGTAATCATCCTCGGCAAGCGGCCACGTTGGTCCGAAGTCCTTCCCGTCTTTTTCTTTGCGCGGCGTAAGCTGAGGTGTTGTGGGAAACCATGTGATCTGCCAGTCGATGAAGAGCGGCGACCATGGTTGTCGCAACCACAACTCGGCCAGACGGTAGGGACGTATCTCGGCTCCGGCCGGCGTGCGGAAGTGAACCTGATGCTTCGGCGTCGTTTCGTGTTTGCCGTCCCACTTCAGAGGCGTGGTTAGCCTTTGCAGCCAATCCTGCCACGCCTGCGCGGTGGTGAATCTCTTGTCCGGCGGTAAGGTTCTCTCGACGAGATTGCTAATCGCCTGTTCTACGAGTGACGCTTCGTTGACGAGGCTGCGTAGAAGATCGGAACGAGGCGCGAAGTGATGCAATGCCGTATCGAGTTCCGACGTGCCGGTATTGAAGCGTGTCGACGTTTCGACAAGAACTTCAGCGCTGGTCGCGATCTGTTCCGGCAACCGGCACGGAAACGGATTGGCGAACTGGTGCTTGGTAGTCACACCGGAGTTTTCGACGACGATGACCGGATCCGACGGCGCCCAGAAACGCGGCGCTGCGTCCGATCGAAGCTCCAGTTTCTTCGCCAACTTCTTTTCGAGCTTTTCCGGAAGCGGCGCTAGCTGTTGCAACAGCCCAGCACGCTTTTTGCCCAGATCTGAAACGCGTGCAGCAAGCGCACGACAGTCAGCTTCTTCAACATTGAGATTGGCTTGCTCGTCATAAGACAATGCGACCAACTTCCACCAGCGTGCGTACAAGTCCTGTTGCAAGGCGACGAGCTCGCGCGTAACGGCATCTGCGTCGGATTGAAGTGTATTGAGCTGTTCGAGGTCGTCGAGCTGTTCGCGTGTGGGTTTGATCTTCGTTTCCGCTGCCGCGGCTGCCGCGTCCGAAGGAAACACACCTTGATTGTTTGCGGGCGGGCGGATCGACCATGTCTTGCCTGCTTCAACCGTCGAGAACCAATGCTGATGGACCGTGTGATCGCGCGGCGCGGTGTTCCAACTGGTCACGAGTGATTCGGTCTCGTGGTAGATAACGGCCTCGAGCGCCTTCCAAAGGTTCGGCTTCTCCGCCACACCGCTGAATCCGGTGGAGACCAGCGACACCAGCGCGTCCTCGGCGTTATTGCCCACACCGACTTTGAAAGACAACGGCGGGTTCGTAAGGACGTCTTCAACGGGCGGCGAACCGGGATAACCGAGCATTGGCCCTTTGTACTGCGACGTCCAATAGTTGACTTGCGCCACCATGCCGTGGAAAAGACAGCGCCGCTGAAGCACGTCAGCCGGTAGATCGGAATCGGTGGTCCAGCCAACGGCTTCAAGTACGTCTGCTGCGGTGAGCTCGCGCTTATCGCCGATTCGCGCGCGTGCTTCGACGAGTTGAGCGCGAATTGCAGGCAACGGTTCCGCTTGTTCGCTGTGATACCAGCCAAGCACCAGATAGCTGAGAGTTGTCTCTTTCGGAACCGAACCGGTATCAGGCGGCGTGCGCAGATCGTTGAGGCTGTCGTGCCAGGAAAGAATGTTTCTGTTTTCGGCGATGAATGCGGTGAAGGTTGGCGAGCCGGTATATTCATTCCCCACTGCATTGATTTTTGGATGATCGCCTTGAAACTTTGCCGCGGGGAAATCTTCGAGCGCGACGACTTTGCCGACTCTCTTTTCCTGATATTTGCCCGCGCCCTTGAAAAGTAAAGTACTCGGCCCATCCGAATTGCCTACGATACTGCTATCCAGAAACCACGCTCTGGTCTTTTGCGCTTTCCCTTCCTTTCGGCAAAAGCGCACGATCAACCATTGATCCGGCAACGCCGGAAAATCCAGCGTGCCTGTTTTGTATGAGTGGCGCAGGCCGGTCGGCAAAACCCAGTGCAGATAAACTCCGCGATGCTTGTTTTCGGGCCACAACTTTTCCGGGACGATGAGCTGATCAGCCGACGTCTGGTCCAGCCGTCGCTGAGCGCCGAAGAATGGTTTAGGCGCGGGCGTAGCGAGCTGATTTGCAAGCGAACCATAGTCCTGCACGACCGGCGCCCAGCGGCCGCTGTTCGCAGTTAACCGATCGTCTTTGGTCAGGGCGCCTTTTCGTTTGATCACCAGGTCGTCGATGACTAGCGCTTGCACTTTGATGGGCACGAGCAGGTGCTGTCCGTTTGCCATAAGGTTCCTTACTTCCACTCGATGAGTTGCTCTTCAGGTCTGCGCAGCATCTTCACGGCGAGTTGGGCCGACCCAGTGCAGGCCAGCTTGTCACGCAGCACGGCGATGTCGACGACGCCGTCGAGCGAGTCGCGGCGCTTAAGGTCGCGCTTGACGTTCACACGTTGGTCCGATTCGATCTCGCCGTCGCTCGTCACGCCGAAACTGAGACCTTCACGCGGTTCACGAAAGATGAGCTGCTCGATAGAGCCACGCGCCAGACAGAACAACACTCCGTCAGAAACCTGATCGTAGCGAAGTATCTTCGGCAGGTTCCGATCCGGCGCGGCGTTGGTCGTGACAGTCACTTCTATTCCCGGCCAGCCTGCGAGGATGCTCGAACGCAGCAGAAACCCGGATTTGGGAATGTCCATGTAACGCTCTGTCGGGTTCCATTCAGGACTCTTACCCTGCAAGCGCAAGCGATGCTGATAGACGATCGTCGAGAGCGTGGCTTGTAAATCAGCACGCGCAGCCAGGTCCTTTCCGTTGAGTGCGGTTACGGCGATGCTCAACGCGCCGTCGACCAGCGTCTCGACCCAGTTATCGTCGAGATGAAAGAAGCGCACGGATTCCGGCGGCAGCAGCAACGCATGCGGCACGAGGTAATGAAACGGCACCGGATAAAGCAAAACGAGCCGCGCGAGCCACTCGACCAGATCCTCCGCAATGGCGACCTGTTCTTCTTTCGGTTTCGGCGCCTCTGACGTATCAAAAGCACTGCGATGCACCTCGATGAAATTCGCGATCTGGCGCGCGAACTCCGTGGCGTTTTGCGACTGCTCGACGAAGAGCCGCAGGCCTTTCGTGAACGCCGGTGAACCGAGCGCCAGTAGCCGGCCGAGTTCCCATGCCGCTGCGTACGACACGTCCATCAAACCCGTGCGCTCGTCGAAGATCAGCGCCGTATCAGCACGCTTGAAAGCCGGTTGCGTCATCGGGCGCCGCATCAGCGGCGACAATGGCCCGCGATACCAGGAGAACGCGGGCGTGCTGTCCAGCGGTCGATAATCGAGTGGCACGTAGCCTTTCGCGAGCGCCTGATTCACATCCTCACTGGAAGAAGGCACTGGCAGCGCGATGCCGAACTGAGCGGCGTTCTTTCGCAGTTGCTGCATCAATCCGGCGAAAGAATCGCTCCCGCTGCTGTCGCATACGAAACTCCAATTCGCGAGCGTAATCAGACGTACGCGCGCCGACTGGCCGCTCCGCGCGTCGAAAATCTTCTCCAAACCCTCCAGCGAGATCAGGTAGATCGTATTTGCGCCCGCTTGCGGGAAGCGATTGCCGACGATGACTGAAAACTCGCCGTTCGCGACCATGTCGAGCGGGACCTTGTCGGCGATGTCAACGTGACGAATGTGCGCGAGCAGCGGCAGCTCTTCGCGACGTGGACACACTTTCAGAAACAGATCGAGGTCCATATCGAGCAGCCGCACCGGCGTGTTCGGATCTTCTTTGTGAGTGATGTTCGGAAGCAGGATCTGCTCGCCTGACGATTGCGGTTGCAGGTCAGCCACCTTGCCCGTCTTCGCGATCACTCGGCCGTCGCGTATTTCCTGATCGGAAAGCACCAGCAATGCCAGCCACGGTTCTCGCGCGGAGAGCGTTCGTTCCCAGGGAAGATTGCGAGTACGAAGCACAACATGCGGCAGAGCATTTTGATAATTGGCAACGCCGCCCGGCGGTGGGAAATAGGCCTGGACCTCGTCGGGCTCGATCGAATAGCGCGGCGCCACCACCTCGAATTTCTGATCCCGGTAATAGTGCCGCTCCGCTTCATCGCCGACGGTTACCGTTTGTTGTAAGACGAATCGATACGACCCTCCGGGCAACGGCGCTTCGTAGTTGTCGTACAACCTCATCAGCTCTGTTGGGGGAATCTCAGTAGCCATGACGTCCCTTCGCTTATTTAAATAACTGCGCCCGCCAGCGGATCAGCTTGCAAGTCGCGGAAGCGGACCTGCGTCTGCCGTTGCCACGCCAGACTGAAACCAACGGCGCCGAGCGCATCCGCGATCTCCTTTTGTTGAGACTGCCGCGACACCATCACCGGTTGAACATTGCGTGAATGAGTCGTCGATGGGAAAACTTGCGAGACTCCGCGCTTCTTCACGACAGCGACTTCCAGCCGTTGCCACGTGATGTTGCCGAGCGAAGCATTTGGACCGAGCTTTCCTGACGGCGGCTTCAGCCGTTTGACTCCCACGATGCAACCGGGAATAACTCGCGCGCTCGGCTCCGGCGGTTTCATAGTTGGTTTCGACGGATCCCAGATCGCCGCAGGCAGCGAGCCTGTCTCCTCTTCGAAAGTCCATTGCGACAGGTTCACCGGTTCAGCAATCGATCCTTCGTCGCGAACAACCGTGACGTTCAGGACCGACTTAAGCTTCTTGCCCATCGGCTGAACTCCAAGCTCGCTAGCCGATTTTCTCAGCGTCGATCCCTGAGTCTCGAGCTCGACGCCTTTAGGAACCATCATCGATTGACCGCTTGATTTCGGATCCTGAATGTTCTGCCGGCTCGTCGGCTTCAAACTACCGATGTTGAGCGTCGTCGCGGGCACCGCCGTTGCCGCTGCCAGTTCCAATTCATCACCACGAACCTTCCACGCGGTGTCGACCGGTTGCTGCTGCGCGCGACGGTCTTTCGGAAGATTGTTGAGATCGTTCCGTCCGGCCGCGAGGTTCGGTTGGGCCAATGGAATCGCTTTTACTGCCGTCGGTGCCGGCCGCGTATCGTCGCCACTCATACTCAGGAAGTCGTGACAAAACTGCTGCCACGATTTGATCAGCTCCGGTTCCTTCGGCCGCGGCTCGCCGAACTTGATCGGAAAAGTAACGACTGCCACGTGAACGTGAGCGATTCCGCCAACCGGCGGTCCCCACATCGCCACCGTCGCCCCGATCGTCACTTTGATCGTCGTGAGAAAGAACGCGGCTTCCACTCGCAACGTGATGCCGAGATCCGCTTCGAAGTAAAGCGGGCTCCAGTTGACGATTACGTCGAGATAAGCCGTGAACCACGCTGAGATGCGGCCCGAATGAAAAGTCGCTTCCAACTTCGCGCCGAGCATTCCGCACGACGGCGTCAGCGCGAGATAGACGCCGCCTTTGATCGTCAGGTGCTCGTTGACGGGCCAGTTCAAGCCGAGACGCGGCACGAGCGGGTAATGCGCCGGACGGCGAAAGCGCGGATGATAACCCCCGAGCGTGAACACGATGTCGCCCTTGTGCTCGCCGTCGAACCAGACGAAGAGCGCAAAACCGCCCGTCAGTTTGCAGTCGGTATTGATGATCCACGAATTCGGCGTGAGCAACGCTTGTAACTTGAACGTCCCCTCGCTCGGTTTCAGCGACATCAGGAGTTGCAGCTCGACGTAGCAGATCGGCGCGGCCGTCAAGTCGCGTGTGTGTCTGAACCGGGCAAGGCCGAGCAATGAAATGTCGAGCTCGTTGCCCCACTGCACGATCGCCAGCGCGAAACAGTCGATGACGCCCGAGATCGTGAAGCGCACCCCGGCACAGGCGAATTGCTGGCCTTTCTCTGCGACGACGTGGTCCGCCAGATCCTCCAGCACTGAAGCCGGGTTTGCCAGTGCTTCGCCCAACTGCTCACGCACGTCCAGGCTCTTGCTTTCGTCCTGATAGCCACCCTCGCCCATGACCGCCTGGACCAGCGGAAACTCCGCGACCTCTTCTATCTTCGGAATAATCACGCGGCGGTTGTAGCCGTAGCCGAGCGCGATTCCGGTGAACTGAATCGGACCAAAAGTCGGACCGCATCCAGTGGCCGCATTCAACATCGCGTAGACGAAGAAGGTCTTATCGGGACGGAGGATGTTCAACTTCCCATCGTCGTCCGTGATCGTGTAGCGCGTATCGTCAATGGCGCGAAGTTCCCACTGACCGGATCCGCGGCCGATCTTGATCGGGCTGCTGGTGGCCGGAGTGATATTGTTCTCGAGCAGTTTCTTGCGGAGCTTGTCGTGTATGGACTTGCTGTAGAGTGCCGAGACGATTTCGCTCTCCAGCCCCATCTTGAACGCGACCACGTTTCCGTAAAAGCCCATTGCCGAAAACGAGGCCTTCGGAAAATCAAGCGTGAGACTGCCCGCGTACTCTACGCCTGACTTGAGAAAACTTCCGGAAATGACGATCGAACCGATCTTGAGCGAAACGTCGAGACCATCGAGACTAAACTGAAACTCGGTCGCTTTGTTGAGTTGGAACGTCAGCTTCGCGCCGATCAGGCCCAACTCGAACGCCGGCATCTTGATTCCACCGGTAACCGACACCGTGAGTTGCGCACTGTCAGGCAAACCTTTGCTTAGCTCGATGTTTTCGACGCCCTTTAATCCGATTCCGATCTGACGCAGATACATGAAAGGCGTCTGCCGGTCGATCGGGATATACGCCATCTTGCCGCGGTTTCCCTTTTCGTCGTAGAGCTGAATGTCGAGCGTGCCGTGGCTGCCTTCTTTCAGTGGAGTGAGATAGCCGACGGAGATCGAAAACTTGTCTTTCTTCTTCGCGCTGAGCCTGGTCCTCGGTTTTAGCTCCTTCGGTTTTGGAGGCGCAGGCACGACAGCCCAATCATCGGACAGCAGATCCTGAAGCCCGGCGATGATCTCGTCGCTGTCTTTCTCCTCTTTCTCTTTCGGAGCAAACGACAGACGCAGATCCTTGAGCTTGAAGGCGACGCCGATGCTGACTCGATCGAGAAAGTTCTTTTTGACGATCAGGTCTTCAGCCGAGATCTTTACGGCCAGGCGTATCTCCACCGCGCCAAGGCCGAAGTGGCCCAACATTCCTTCGAGAAATCCGAGTCCGTTCTTGGTCGTTCCTTTGATGTCGATCCCGAGACTCAAAAGGTCCGCGCGGAACGTCCAGGAAAAGACCGCTTCCTTAGTTCCGACTTCTTTGGCTGGCTGAATTCGTTTGATAGGCAGGAGGCGAATCCCCGGAAGCGGCACGCGCGTCTCACCCGAGGACAGCAGACGCCGGTACCAATTATCGTCGAGCGACTCGCCGCTCAACCACTTGCCGAGATGCAAATAGACTTCGACTGTGCTCTTCTTCTTTTCAGTCGCGGGCTTCTCAGTGGTCTCTTCCTCTGATTGCTCTTCCTCACTGTCGTCGTCCTCGATGAGGATGCTTTCGTCTTCGGTGAAATTGTCGTCGCTGACGACGATGGTCGTCTCGTCAGGATCTTTTTCTTTCTCCTTGGACTCTTTTGCGGAGACAGTCTTGAGCCCGATGTTGTAAGCAAGGCCGGCGAGGCCGAAGAAGTGCTTGGTCTTGTCTAGCTCGTCCACTTGCGAGGCAAGCGACACTGCAATCCTCGCTTCTTTGTCCGTCTTCGGACTTTGGCCCTTGATGTAGAGCGGGTAACCGTCGAGTTCGCTGATGATCCGGTTGAGAACGTCCCACGGCGTCAGACCGTCTTCCAGCTTCAACTCGAATTTGGAATTGAGAAAGCCGAGCGACTTGAGCAGGTTGCCCAGTTTGCGTTGACTCGAGTTTGTATCCGGGCCCTCTTTCTCAGGCGGTTCGTATTCCCAGATGTTCTTGAGTAAGTCGAGGGTGGCGTCCAGATCTTTCTTTGTGTCCCGAAGATCGCTCTTGATCTCGTCGCGTTTCTTTTGCTTGAGAATGATGTCTTTGACGCCGCTGCTATCGCCGCTAATCTTTTCGAGCAGCAGTGGGCCGATCGGCCCGTCCAACAGTTGAGCGCCCTCAGTCGACTCACAAAACGCTTCCGCAAAATTCTCCCAATCGTCGAATGCGCGCCACGCCGAGGCCCGGGTTTCCGTGGTTTCTCTGATCCGCTTTTCGACTTTGATTTCGGGCTCGCCGAAGATCGTGTGGAGTTCGATTTCACCGAGTAGGCGTCCCGGCCGCTCTTCGGTCCTGAACGGGACGCGGAGATTGAACCGCACGGCAATGATGTCTTTGTATTTCTCCAGTATCGCGCCGCCATTCGAGCGCGCGATCGCGATGCCGGCGCACATCGAGGAAGTGAAAGCGTCTTGTGCGCCCGAATTCCCGTTGGGGATGACGTAGAAAGGAACGAAGAACTCGACGTCCGCCTCGACTGCTTCACTCTCCGTCACCCAGAAAGAAGCTCGACGTCTCAGGCCGGCGCCGAGTACGAAGACGTCTTTCCCGTTGTGCTGCCGTTTGGAGACGCCGACCGCGAGAGTTGTGAAGAGAGTACGCTCCTGGTTCGAGTCGTTCACCATCAGCTTCTTGATGGCGTCCGTCGCTCCCTTCATATCTCGCGAGAACTCTTTGCCCAAAAAGTCGATAGAGGCGATCAGCGGTTCTGAGATGGCTACGAATTTTTGCTCGTGGTCGGCGATGTTTTCGACAAACGTCGCGATGAGCCAGTCGCGATATTTGACCTTCTTCCAGGCGGCCTCCGGGCTTCGCAGCCATAAGGGATTGAGAATCGATTCGCGCAGCGCGGTCCGGGTTTCGTTGAGCCAGTAAGTTTCGCCCGAGGCGGCGCTGGTCGGAGGCGCTTTCAGTATGTACAGACCGGTGATTAACAGCAGGAGATCTTTTGTCGAAGGAGGTTCGGCTTCGGCCATCAAAGTACCTCGTCGATTGAAACTTATTGCTGTGGCGTGCGTTGCAAGCGAGTGCCGGCTTGCGCGCTAAAGATTCGGGTAAGACTGGAAAATTGAGCTTGAAACTACGCGAGAAGGCGGCAGTATAAAAGGAGAATCCGATTGCGGCAATAGCTTTTTGGTTTATATGTGAACGACGGGAGATTCAAACATAATCCGTCGACGACAACGCGTCGTCGCGCGCTTGCAACAACCGCCCATTCAAACCGAGGAACGTGTCAGCCAACGCCACCATGCGGCGGTTCGGTATCGCATAAGGACGCTGAGCGATTACACGGCGCATTGCTTCGTCTTCATTGCCTGCGCCTAACCAGCACGCGTGGACGATCAGTGCGGCGGCGGTCGAGCGACTCACGCCTGCCTCGCAGTGAATCAGCAGAGTTCCGCTTTCCGACTGGAGTTCTTCGGCTAGTTCAACGATTCCTCGGACGTCGTCTTCTGTAGCGCCTTCCTCGGTGATGACGTCGGCTATCCGTAACCGAACTTTACGCTCGACATTCCCGTAACCTAACGGAAGTGGATCATCACCGTCGCCGATCGATATGACGTAAGTGATTTCCGCGCAGCGGTCTCGCGTACAGAGGATCTCGCCAGCTTCAAGCCGGCTCATGACTTCAATCTTCATCTCCGTATAATGGACGGCTCACACTGCGTAAAGCAATGGAACCTGTCATCGGTCTCGATTTCGGAACGACGAATAGCGCGATTGCCGTAACAGACGGCAGTCGGCAGGCGACGCTCGCCGTCTTTCAGGATGGTCTCTCAACCACGAACAATTTTCGGTCGATCCTCTACTTTCCCGCCAGAGAACGCGGCTCACGGCAGAAGAGTGAAACCAAAGCCGGACCAGACGCGATCAACGCCTATCTTGACGCCGAGACAAAAGGAAGACTGATCGTTTCGGTGAAGTCGTATCTTGCGAGCCGTCTCTTTACGGCTACCAGCATTGAAGGTTTTTTCTACACGTTGGAAGAACTCATCGCGATCATTCTGCGGCGTCTGCGAACAACGGCGATGCAGCAGTTCAACACGGACGCATCGCGTGTCGTTCTGGGAAGGCCGGTTCGTTTTTCAGGTGCCGAAAACGAGAAAGACGAAGCGCTCGCGCTCGAACGGCTGCGCTCTGCCGCTGAGTTGGCAGGCTTTCAGCAAATCTCGTTTGAGTTTGAGCCCGTGGCGGCGGCTTACCAATACGAAACGCAACTCAATCACGACGAGCTGGTTCTGATTGGCGACTTCGGCGGTGGAACCAGCGACTTCACGCTCGCCCAACTCGGTCCGGGCAGAAAGCAAGCCGGTCGCAATCCGGTCGTCGGAACTTCGGGAGTGGCGATCGCCGGCGACACGTTCGACAGCAGAATCATGATGCGTTTAGTCGCGCCAAAACTCGGCCTCGGATCGCATTACATTTCGTTAGGCAAGGAACTGCCGGTGCCCGTGTGGGTTTATTCGCAGCTCTCCAGTTGGCACCACATGTTTCTCTTGAAGGATCCGAAGACGATGGCCATCTTGCAGCAGGTGAAAAGGCAAGCGGCTGAACCGGAGAAGGTGGCGGGACTGATCCAGATCATTTCGGAGAACCTCGGCTACGCTCTGTATCGCGCGGTCGAACACACGAAAGTCGAGCTGACGGACAAGGAGTCAGGCAGCTTCAAGTTTTTGCAATCGACAGTTCACATGGATGACTCGCTCGAGCGTTGGCAGTTTGAGTCGTGGATTCAGGACGACATTCAGAAGATCGCAACGTGCATTCGCGAGCTCCTGGATCGAGCGGGAGTCAACCGCACGGACATTGACCGCGTGTTTCTCACCGGCGGATCATCGTTCGTCCCCGTCGTGCGCCGTTTCTTCTCGAGAACCTTCGGCGCCGAGAAACTCCGCAGCGGTGAAGAGCTGACGACGGTGGCAAAGGGTTTGGCTTTGCGGGCGTTGGAAGAAAGCTGATCGTTTACTCAAAATGTTTTTAGGAATTCGATCAGGGCGCGCTTGTCATCGTCACTGAGTTCAGTTTCCCCCTGATTCTTCGCAGTACCGAAATAGTGTCCGCGACCGACTACCAAGTCGGGACATTTGCTGAACTGGAGGAGCGGCCCAACCAATGGGGCGAGAGCTCTGGCCCTTTCCTCATCGGTCGCGCCCGCTGGCAACTGGCTTAGTCTCTTCTTGATATCAAGCAGCAGTTTGAGCACGTCCTGTTGCCGTTTCGCTACAGCGTTCGCGTCGGAACTGTCCGATAACAAGTCCAGGTTGGCCAAGAGACCAATCGGCATACCTTTGGGAAGTGGACCTATTTCCCAGTCCTCGTCGGCAAACAAGAACGGGAAATTGCGAGACCAAAAACCCGAGCGTTTAAGTACATCCGGCAGATAAGCGGCCGGTATCCGCAGAGTACTAGCTTGAGTCGTCCGGTCAATCATACCGGGCACCTTATCTTGCAAAATCGAATCCCTGGCCCGTCGTTCCGGCCAGAGCAATTGTTCGATTGCCTGGTTAAAAGACTTCATGCGCGCATCGACGGACGGACTTGAGTTGAATGGCCCAATGCTATTGTCCAGCAGGAAGGGCGCCGTGGCCCAGACACTCACCAAAGAAGGTGGACGCACATAGCCGCGACCGCCAGCAGGCATTTGATATGGCCTTGGTTCGCCGGTGAGTGGGTCATACACGGTGATGGCTCCCACGGAAGGAAGATCTTTGTAGGACTGCGACGAGAAGTTGTCCCAAATATTTCCGGCGGTCGCGTTGCTCCCGAGCGAACCGCAAGCATTGGTTTGCAGAAGCGTAACTGGAATTCTGAGATCCGTCGAAAGATAGTTATTGTCTAGAAAATCATCGGCCAGAACTATCTGCCGCATCCTGGCTTTGAAATCTTCCGTCTTCGTCCACTCCCAGTACTTGTTCCAGCAGGTCAGGTAGTCTTTTCCCGCGCAACCTCTTCCTTCGTCAATTCCCGGTGCCGGACTTGGTATCTTGCTCGAGTGACAACTCGCACACCGCTCAGCGAAAACTATCTTTCCACGCTTAAGTTGGGCCGCATCCGTTGTCAGATAGGCACTCCCACCCGGAGCGTCCTTCAGATAATGAGGAGCACCGACTTTCAACAGAAACAACAACAGGTTGGCCGTTTGATCTTCGGTTGCATTAACGAACGTATCAGCACGCGCCACTCTGATCTGCATCGGAATAGCGGCTTTGCCGCCAATGAACGGGTTGACATGGAGAAGCGCCTCCTGGCTGGATGCTCCGATAGTGAGATAGAAACGATTTAATGCACCCACAACCCCGACCGAATCAGATCCGTCCTTCGACATCCGAGTGGTAAAAACTGTATCAGGAGGTTCGAATAGCTCACGAAGAAAACCGTGTGATATGTAGTCATTGAGCTGCCTATTCTCTTTGGCGCCGCCTAAAACGGTTTCCTTGCCCCAACGTTTGGCAACTTCCAATCGCGTTAGTGTCAGGTATAGCGGGCTTACGGTTGTAGGATTGTTGATATTGTCCGGGAACAAGAGAGAAGTGTCCATCGTTCCGGGTCGTGCCGTGTGAAGCAATTGAAACAGAAAGCTGGAATTATCGGCGTTCCAATCAAAAATCCGATCCGCCAACAGGTACTGTGCTCCTACGGAAGAACTGAGGTTCTCCCACTTCGGATTATTAGGATCGCTCGGTGGTTTCGTCGGACTGGGACCGGCATGACAGAAAGCACAGGACATTCCGACGCGATAGGGCCGTATCAGGTCTTGCCTGCTGAAGTAACTGGGATCACTGTAGAATCTCTCCGCGTCCCATCGCTTGGCCGCTTCCTCATCGAAGTCAGGATTTGGAAAGAGACGAAGTCCCAGGATACCGGTCTCGTAACCATAATAAGATCCCACTTCTAAGTTCTTGCCTCGAGCGCCGATTCGCACACCCGGATACCTTATAGCGTCTTCGAAAGGATCCGGTGTACAGCCAGGGTTTCGCTTATCAAGCCACAGGCCAAAGCGCTTAGGATCGGGTGCGGTTGCTTTCTCAAAACAAGGAGTATTCACCAGACCGAAATTATCCCAACGGTTATCGCGGCTAAACTTCTGCTTGGGATGAGAAGAGACGATCTTTAGAAGGTCGAGCGTGCCGAAGGTAGCGTTGGCCATTCGGTCCCAGAATCTGTCATTACCGGCGGTCCACACCAGCCAGGTATTGCGTCCTTTTATTTCTTCCGGGGTCAGATTAATTCCCCCATCCATATAACGAAAATAATCCTCCTCAGCCGCTACGAGACTGGATGAATCGCGGCCCGCAAGACGAGCCTCGTCCTGAACTTGACCGGGTTGCGGGCCTGTGGGCCGAAAGTGGTACCAGAGGAAAAAAGCTGACGCCATGATTAGGACCACGACCGAAAGCGCAATCGCAATTCGGCGTAAGCGACGCCGGTCGCGTGACAATTCTACTGTTAGTTGCGTGGCATCTTCGGCTTGCCGCTGAGCCTCGGATAGCTTGATAGTATCCGAATACGGTTCCCACGGCGCATCGAGGTATAGAAGGCGGTCAGTCAGATTTGTGCAGGCTGTTTCGATTGAAAGCTTGTCGTGGCTTCCCAGGTCGTAGCGAGCGGCAATCTCTTCACCGTAGGCATAGTCACTGTCGTGTGGGATCTGCGTCGCATCGAAGTAATCATGGAGGTCACACTGATCCAGGTCGAACATCTCGATAAAGAGATCTTCGAAAGTCTTTTGGTACCCTTCGAGGACATGTCCCGAGACCCTTCCGCCTTTCCACCAGGCCTTGCGAAGTTTGGACGCCTGGGAGTCAATGCGTGAGGCCAGCGGAAAGATCATCAGACTGCGCGGATCGCGCGAACTTCTTCGATATTCGACAGCCCGTAAGATTACTCCTTTGAGACCTTCTATGTTTTGTGTGTTTGGGGCAAAGACTCCGACCAACTTTTCAGGCATCACACGCGTGCATATACCACTCGTGTCCGTCAGTCCGGTCCTGGAGTCGATCAGGATATAGTCAAACTCTTCGCTCAGATGTTGGCGAAAATGAGTAAAGAAACTGCCATGGCCCTCGTAGAATTTCTCCCATTCAAAGGCCCTGACTCGATTCGGATAAGTTTCGTCCTCATACCCCGCCTTGAGCAATTTCAGATTTTGATTATCGCCGACTTGAAGAAGCAGTTTCTCGTCAAACCCGGAAGTGCGCCGCAACTCAGCATAGATATCAGCGGCCTCTGGTGTATGCGCCTGACTCTCGGGTAACCCGCCGTTCGGAGCACGCTCTTTGTAGATTTTTGCAGCGGCTTCGAGAAATTCTATGAGTCCCTGCGCCTTATCCACGAGCCGGTCGTTGCTTCTTGCTGAAAGCGATAAGCCCGAATTCGTTTTAAGGTCCGCATCGAAATATCGATACAAACCCGGTGCTTCCAGATCCCAATCGATCATCAGCACCTTTTTGCCGCCATACAAGGGCGTCGTGGCCAATATGTAAGCCACATTAGCCAGGGCCATCGATCGCCCTGTCCCTCCCTTATAAGAGTAGAAAGTGATTATCTTTCCAGGTGGTTTTGTCACGAGGATTCAGACAAACGGACTGGGATCTTTGAAGGTGGGCTGAGGATTCAACTCTTCTTCTCCCAAAGAGAACTTAAAATCCCAGCAGTTCTCGCAAGTCTCAGGCACTTGAGCGACGAACTTTCTGATGACGTCTGCGATTTCGCTGATCTTCTGAGAGTGCTTTACGCTATTAAGCTGTACCCTCGGCACCGACACCTTTGAAAAGTCCACAGGCTTGCGTTGCAGGAGTGCATTCCATTCATTGGCAGCACGACGAAGAGCAATCGGAATAATTAGCCCGCGCGCGCCTTTCAAGCGAAGCGCCTCCAGTTTTTCCATAGCTTCCCACTCGGCCCGGCACCAATTGCTGTCCGGATATTCAGGTACAAGAATGGCTATCATGCAGACGCTCTTGCACAGAGTTTGTGCCAGCTCTACAGGATAAGAGGATCCGGGATCCGCATCTGTGTCCACATAACTCCTAATGGGAGTATCAAGGTAAAACTCCAATCGCTCTCGGAAGGTTTCGACGAACTCTTTATAAAAGTGGTTCTCTTGCGCTGTTTTCGGCGGATGCTTGTAGCTAATAAAGCACGCATGTTCGAACTTGTTTGTGTTTGAGGACATTCGAATCTCCCCACTACTGTTTCGGCATTGGCGGAAGTCCCAATCTGCAATTCAGAAGATTCAATTATGAACCATCCGAAAACCCGCATGACCAGCATTAAGTCGGCATGAAACGAGATCGGAGGGTTTTGTACGAAGTGTGCAGGCGCAGAGGCTCGGACACGGATTGCTCAAACGAGCGGAGGTTAGTCCGGGTTGGGATCAAAAGTCAACGCGGATGGTGCAAAGGTTTCGCTTTGCGGCGTTGGAAGAAGCTGATCGTTACTTACCCGGTATCCGCTCCATGTTGTAAACACGTTTGCGAGCGGGTTTATTTCCTTCAGCCGGCCAATCAAGAATAGCTTTCCAGGCAGTCGCCGATACACGCTCCCACCTGAAGGAATTCTTCGCATTCCGAACCGGTTGAAAGTCGATCCCGGAATCGTCTATCGAACTCGCGACGTAACTCTCATTACCAAAGCGTCCGTCCTTTAGTTCGAAGCGTGTCGTATCTTCAACTTTCTCCAACTTCTCATCCGGAAAAGTATCGACGAGCAGAGTCGATTCGTTCTCAAAGCGATAACGTTCAAAGAACGGCGCCTGATCGACGCCCGAGCCGCGCCACGTTCCTTCTATCCAACGCAACTTAGCGATATCGGCCGTCGAAAACTTCTTCGCCTCAGGGCGGTTCGTCTGAGCGTCAGGCGAATGATGGCAAGCAGCAAACACCAACACAAACAATGCGGCGGAGATAATCATGCGATATGTCATTGGCAATCTCACGGCTCCAGAAATGTATTTTAAGCTGAGACTCTCTCACGTTTGGTCAAGTGACACAATTGACAGTTCGGAAAAACCAATGTAAACAGTTTGGGCATCGCTCACGAGAGTTCCCGCAATCTCTATGAACCTCATAACCATTCCTATAGCGGACTGTTTGGCACATAAGCGGATCCATACTTCGGATGCGTTCTGTGCGGCGCTTGAAGAGGAGACTCACCATGGGTGTTGTTACACCACTAAGTTTTTTTGAGCAGAGCCGTCGGCGCGATTACGATACTACCCAGAACACGCTCTTTGATTACGCCGGAACGCACCACGTGCGCATTCTAAAGCGGTTTGAAGCCCCGAGTGATCATCCGCCTGGCTCAACTTCTGCCCGACTCCTCGAGGCTGAACGGAACCGTATTTTCCACCTTCGGTTTTACCTTCCCAAGGCAGCACTAATCAGTAAAGAAGAGACCATCCGCGACATTGTGATCATGTTTAATGGTCTCGATGAGATCGACCGCTTCGATCTTTACGATCTTCTCGGGCAGCAACTCGCTGAGAAAGGTATTGCCGCAGTTCTCCTTCCGACACCCCATCATTTGAACCGACATACTCCGCGTGCCGGACTGAAGCCACGTCCACCTCACCGAGAACTCTTCGCAATGCCGCTGCTTGTTTACTACAACTACAAACAGAGCATGTTAGAGAGCGAACTTCTAATCCAGAAGTTACGTCACCAGCGAACTACTGACGACGATTATAGTTTTTACGAAACGCTCTTTGATCCGAACTTGCGTATATCTATCCTTGGCTTCTCACTCGGCGGTTTGAGAGCACTGGCGAGTTTCGTGCAAGAACCCGCCAAGTATCACACCTGCATCGTCTTTAATTCCGGCGTCGAACTCGCCCTTTTGAATACAGAGTTTCTCGGCATTACCAAGCCGCAATGGAAAGAATTTCTTGATAAGTTGAATCAGGAAGTAGAAGAAAATACTCCGGAACTCGAAAAGGAGGGCTACTGGCGATTTTTTTCGGGCATATTTATGGGTGGACTGTCCTTTGTGCTCAAGGAGAAACTGAGAAAGAACTCTCACAAATTGTTATTCATTCTGAGCGGTGGCGATGAGATCGTACCGCCGAAAATCGCTAACCTGGAGGTAGCGGGACATGGGTTGACCGTCTTCAAGATTGCCGGTGTCGGTCATGTTCCCACCATAGACCCGCAATGGAGTCCGTGGTTGAATCGGATAGCTGATGTGATCTTCAGTTTCGTGAGTCAGACAGGGCAGGAAGTTTTGTCTCATCAAGACATCGTTGCCGAGTTCGCAAAGGTGTTGAAAGGCACGTCATATTACGACACCCTACAACGCTCGGAAGAGGAGTTTGGAACTGACGAACTTCAACAGCTGTTGAAGTGTCTAAGCGATGAAAGAAGAATAGCGGCCTTGAGACTCTACTACGCCTCAATGGCCTACTATCCTCGGTTTCGCGAGTTATTGAATGACGTCGTCAAATGGAAGAAGCGCGAGCGAAGAATAGAGACCGCTACTCCAGCCGACGACTAACCACCAGCATTATCCTGTACGAACATCTACTTCACGCGTACGAACGGCATGTCGCGCATGCGTGATGCTCCGACGTGCAGCCCATTGACCTTCCCGTCCTTATCCCGGGTGAACCAGACGACGGAGCCCGCGGTTGCAAAGTGGTCCTTATACAGCGGCTGCATTGGCAAACTCGTTGTCGGCCGCTGTTTGATGAACAGCTTGTCAGCGTCGACGGCGACGGTAAACGTCGCGCCAGCCTCTTCGCTGAACCATTCTCCTGCAAACGACGCGAGGTCGGCGGCCGTTGGCGTCCACAGCTTCTCGGAGACGAAGCGCGTGACTTCACCATCGGAATCGACGTTGTCGACAGAAACCGGATTGCCGTCCTTGTCGACCGTAAACTTCAACTTGTTCTCGCCCGCCGTAAACTGCCCGCCGCCCATCGGTACAACGCGCGCGCCGCGCCATCCCGGAATGCCATTCTGAATCGCGAACCGCGCCGGAAGATGCGTCTTTTCACTCCGGTAGAGGCCGACGAGTTTCTTCAACTCCTCTTCTGAAAGCTTGGCCGGTTCGACCTTGGGAGCGGCGGGATATGGTCCGAAGATTTCGTCCGTTATGTTTGCGGCAATCCCTCCGGCGCTGGGGTCAGTGCCGTTGCACATGACAGCAATTGAAACTTTGTTGTCAGGATAACGCGCGAGAAAAGTCTGATAACCGGCAGTCGCGCCGCCATGCGAGACGTCTTTAAGCCCTTTGTATGTATCGACAGTGAGCCCAAGCGCATAGGCAATCTTTCGCCCGTCATTGAGCACTCCTCTGGTTTCGAGCGCATCTACAAGAGGCGCGCCCAACGATTTCGAATCGAGCATCGCATTCCATTTCATCCAATCGCCGACGGTCGTGAGCATGCCGCCGTTTCCATAAACATTCATGAACGGCATGTTCAGTCGCCATGGCTGGTTGCCCTGGCGCGAATACGCTTGCGCGCGGCCGGGGACAATCCGCTGGTAGTCGTCCCTCCACGAACTGTTCTTCATACCGAGTGGTTTGAACAGGCGCTCCTCGACGAAAGCCGGGTACTTCTGTTTCGACACGCGCTCGATGATTATCGCTGCAAGAGTGTATCCGCTGTTTGAGTAGGAGTATTCAGCGCCCGGCGTGAAATCGAGTCCACGCTGGTGAATGATGATGTCGAATGCGAGATCCTGACTGATGACGCGATCGCCTCGACCCGTGCCGGTCAGACTCATCACCGTTCCCCAGTCGCGAATACCGGAAGTGTGATTCAACAGGTGTCTGATCGTCAGCGGCGCACCGTAATCCGGCAGTTCGGGAATGTACTTCCTGACGGGATCGTCGAGACTCAGCTTTCCGTCCTGTTGCAGCAGTACGAGCGATGCGGCTGTGAACTGCTTCGCAACTGATCCTGATTCAAAGATCGTTTCAGTTGTGTTCGGAACGTTGTGCTCCATGTCGGCAAGTCCGAACGCCTTTTCGAAAACGACCTCGCCGTTGAGTGAAACAGCGGCGGCACAGCCGGGCGCCGGTGCGACGTATGCTTTGGTTACTTTTTCGAACGCTCGCTCAGCGCCCGCGACGACCTTCGCTTTGTCAGGGACCTGGGCCCAGGTTGCACTTGAAAGAAACGCCAGAACAGCGAGAACGAATAACGAGTTTTTCCTATTCATCTGTTCATCCTCTCAACACCAGAATCTGAATCGCCACGAATGTCAGCGTCATCAAAGCCGGCACGATGAAGTTCACGCGATCGTACGCGTTATCGTACCAGCCGCGGGTGCCGGGGGCTTTACGACGATCGCCGGCCGGCGTCTGCTCGGGGTCACTCTCTACCACCGCGTCAAGATCTTCGATCGTCACCGGCGGCAGAAACGCTTCACGTATGCTCCAAAACACGCACATCGCAAGAACGAACACGTCAAGCGCAATGAGCAACGCCCAGTAACTTGAATTCCATGATTGCACGAACGCCCAGATGAAGGGCAAGACCAGCAGGCCCGCGATGATGTACGTGCGTCCGCGCGTCTCGAGGCTTGCCAATTTGGCATGTTTGGTAAGCGCAGTCATCGCTTGTGCGAGGCTCGACTGAGCCGACGCGACACGCGTCCGCAGAGTTTCCATTGCAACTTTGTCGAGCTGCACGATGCTTTCCGCTTCGCAGTAAATACAGCGGACCAGAACATCGTCCGGCCGAACTGAAAGTGGCGCACCACACTGACGGCAGCTCGGCGGCTCGCCCGGTGCCGAAGGAGGTGTTGCTGCGAACGCTGCGCCAACGTTCGTCGCACCACTGACGAGAATATTCTTCATCGCAACGTTCGCCGCTAAGAGTTGCGCCGGAATAAGTATGAGCCAAATGCCCGCCAACAATCCCGGAATCGCCTGAATGCTCATCACGCGCAACAAGCCGGCGACGAGAAGAACCATGAGACTGCCGCTCATCAATACAAACGGCGCAGCCGCGGCACAGATTAACTGCCACCGTGGCACTTTGATTTGCGCCAGCCGCAGCCACTGCTCAGCAGCTTCACGTGTCGCTGAATCCAGGTCGCGCGTGAGGCGAAGCTCCTCGCGGTAGACCTGGGGCATGAGATTAGTGGCCTCGCAAAAGCGACAGACCAGCGATGGAGCGTCCACCACTACGAGCGGCGCGTTACAGTTAACGCACAGCAGTGGAACTAACTTTTGTCTGGTTGTGGCGGTGGCAGTCATCAGGCTCGGCGCAGGTGGGAAGTCTATGTGCAAAAATGAATCTTGCCAAGGATTCCATCTAGACTTAAATTGCTGTTCCAATAAATCACGCGAAGAGGATTGCCGTCATGACTGTGCACCCATTAGCGAAAATGTTAGTCAGACTAACTGCTGCTCTTGTACTTACATCCAGCATCGTCGCCGCTCAACAACAGGAGAGTGTCGAAGCTCGTTTGAAGGGATTCGACAGCTACATGGAGCAGGTGATGAAGGACTGGAACGCGCCCGGCATCGGCGTCGGCATCGTGATGGGAGATAAGCTCGTATTCGCGAAGGGCTACGGCTTCCGAGACTATGGAAAGAAGCTGCCCTACACCATCAACACGACGCAGCCCATCGCCTCAAACACGAAGCTCTTCACGGCCGTTGCCGTGGGCCTGCTGGTTGAGGAAGGAAAGTTGCGCTGGGACGAACCCATCAAGCAGTTCGTTCCCTCGATCCGGTTCTACAACGACGACCTCGATCGCTCGGTGACGATTCGCGACATGTTGTCGCATCGCACCGGCGTCACGCGTCACGATTCCATCTGGTACAAGTCGAGCTTCACTCGGCGCGAGCTGTGGGACCGTCTGCGCTATCTCGAACCTGCCGCGCCACTGAGGACGAAGTTCCTGTACAACAATCTGATGTTCACGGCGGCCGGCCAGGTCGTCGAAGAGTTGAGCGGGCAGACGTGGGAGCAGTTCGTCCAGCGTCGCATCTTCGACCCGCTCGGCATGTCGCACTCGACGCTGACCATTGCCGACAACCTAAAAGGTCCGGAGCCAGCCGTGCCGTACTCGGAGCGTCGCGATAGTCAGGAGCTGTACCGTCAGCCTTACTACACAGCGGAGGTTGCGATCGCTCCTGCGGGCGCGATCAACTCAAACGTTCAGGATCTTTCGCGCTGGGTCATCGCGCTGCTGAATCGCGGCAAGGTGGACGGTAAACAGGTGATCCCGGAAGCGGTGCTGCGGGAAACAATGGCGCCATCGTTGGCTCTACCGAACAGCGGTCTGGAGGCGCGCGGGTGGGGCGAGAATCTGAATGCGTACTATGGGATGGGCCGCACGGTCTCGTCGTACCGCGGCCATCTGCTGGCGGTCCATGGCGGCGACCTGCCGGGATTTCACTCCCAAATCTCTATCATGCCGAACGACTCACTCGGTGTGATCGTGTTGGTAGTCGGCGATCACGTCGCACCTCTCTACAACGGTCTAACCTACAACATCTACGAACGACTGCTCGGTCTATCGCTCACGCCGTGGTCGGAGCGACTCAACGAAGTCCGGCTCAAGAATAAAGCGGCCGGGACCAAGGCTCGTGCGGTTGGCGACGCGGGGCGCGTCACTGGAACGAAGCCCTCACACGCGCTCGAAGATTACGCCGGCGAGTTCATGCACCCGGCCTACGGCGTTGTCAGCGTCACGCGCGGTGATAAGGAACTGAATTTCGAGTTTAACGGCATCAAGATGCCGTTGAGCCACTTTCACTACGACCGGTTCGATACGCCCAACGACGAGGAGAACGGCAAGTTTTCGCTCAACTTCCGGACCAATCCCATGGGCGAAATCGACGCTGTCGACATCTCGTTGGATGAAGCTGCGGTAACGTTCACACGACGAGTGCCGCCCGCGCTGTCGACCGACGCTACGCTGCAACAGTACGCGGGAACTTATATAACGCCGAGCGGTGGAAAGACCGTGCTCACGTTTCAACCTGGAAAGGGCCTCGCCATTCGCGGCGGCCCGGACCTCCAGCCCTGGCGGCCGCACCAGTTCCGCGTCAAGGAGTTTCCCGACGTGGTCATCTCGTTCACGGTCGAAGGCGGAAAAGTGCTCGCGATGCGGCAACGTGATCCGAGTGGCGAGTTCGTGTTCCAGCGTTCTCCGTGATGCGATTCACGCGTCACTTACGAGAAATGTGAAGCACGTCCTCGCCGTAGCGATTGGCAGTTTCCGTTGCTTCCTCAGCATTGCTGCCGGCCTGGCGGGCACTGAGAAACGCTGCATACCAATCCCACCATTGGTGTTCCGCGTGTGTCTTTTCAAACTGGTCGTGATGTTCACCTGTCTCGTGCAGCAACGAGGCCAGGGTCGGAACGTCAGCGGCAGGCCGTTTCCACTCACGACCGGGAAAGCGCGTCGTCACTTCTTGCAGCAGCCATCCGTTGCCATCAGGGTCCTTGAACGAAGCAAACGAAAAGTACGAACGACCGTCGGGATCGCGTCCGTCGATTCGTGCATTCTCTCCCGACTCGTTGAATGGACCAGCACCAAAGTGGAAGACTTCACTCACCTCGACACCACGCGCAGCCAGCTCGTTACGGGCGGCGTTGATATCCTCCACCACGAGAACCAAACTGCTTAATGCCCCCGGCTGGGGCGCCTTGATTCCCTTCCCGAAGATGATCGAAGCGTCTGAGTTAGGCGGCGTTACCTGGACTCCGTGAAAGTCACCGGTGTCGAGGTCAAAGTCGAGTCGCCAACCAAGCCTCTGGTAGAAATCCCTCGCTCGATTCACATCAGTAACACCGATTACCAGGGCCTCGAACTTCATATCAACGGGTTTCACTTCCGTCACTGGACTTTTTACTGGCTCAACGCTGGACATAATTTCCCTCCTCGCTTTGACTGCCGGGCGACAGCCAAAAAGATTCTAACGAACTCGTCTGCGAACTTTCGGAGGCTTTGAGTGTGAATTGAACCACATCGATAGGAATTCCCGCAATAAAGATCACCACTCGCGTGGGCCATAACTTACTAGTACTTGAAAGACTCTTCTGATAAGATGCCGCGCGCTTTAACGCGTACGATAGTTCCAGTCGACTCGCTGGGCATTGTCTACCCAACCGCTGTGAAGCCGCTTCCTTCCCCCTCCCGAGTCACCAAGCGCTTCATGCGCACTACAGGAGAAACGAATCAATGGCCACAACAACAACAAAGAGAGCAAGCGTTGCCAGCATTAGTGTGTCACTTAATCCAAACGGTCCAAAGAAACAGACCCTCGACATGATCAACAAGCTCGTCGCCCAGGTCGTGGGCCGAGCCGGGTGTGACGGCTGCGGCCGTATTGCCTATTTCGATCTCCATTTCCTCGGGGATCCGGAGAAAGATATGGCGGGACTTGGCGCTATTTCGATGGATGTTCGTGAGAGATAAGAGCAGTCTTCCAGTTAACGCGAAGCCCATTCCGCCTTTGGGAGTGGGCTTCCCTTACTTTGCCGCCTTGCCGGCGGAGCTATACCGTGGTGACTTGGTAGCCTTTGTCGAAGTCACGCCCGAGACTCTCTGTAAACAGCGAGCGACGGGCACAACGGTTCAGATTGAAATCCTGCCTGACCGCCTGGCAACTGCAAAACAGACTTGCGCCGGCTTGCCCGTGGTGGTCCATGGAGTCGAGTTGTCGATTGGTTCTGCTCACAGGCTGAATGATGCTTACCTTAGCATGCTCGACTCCTTCCAAAAGCAGTGGCCCTTCGTCTGGCACAGCGAGCATTTGGGATTTCAGACTATCGCGGGAGAGAACAACTCGTCACTCGAGATTGGTGTGCCTTTGCCGATGCCCGCCACCATCGAGGCTGTTCAACTCGTAGCGGAGCGCAGCGCGACCATTCAAGAGCGCTACAGCGTGCCGTTCCTCCTGGAAAATCCGGCCCACTATTTTTCCGATCTTCCGGCTGACAAGGAGATCGGAAACGAGTATGAGTTTCTGAATGCGTTCACTCGTAAGAGTGGTTGTTATCTTTTGCTCGATCTGCACAACCTTTACTGCAATGCAGTCAATCATCATTTCGAGGCGCGCGAGGTGATTGACACGCTGCCGCTCGATCGGGTGATCGAAATACACGTCGCGGGCGGATCCTGGCGCGACGGCTTCTGGATGGACGCTCACGACGGGCGTGTGCCGGAGCCTGTTTGGGAATTATTGGAGTACGTCTTGCCGATGGCGCCGAATGTTGCTGGAGTAGTGTTCGAGTTACTCGAAGAACATGCAATCCGGCTCGGGGCTTCAGCAATCGAAAGTGAGTTGAGGCGAGCGTGGCAGATTTGGAACTCGAGTCATGGGGCTAATTGATTTTCAAACAGTTCTGGGACGCATGTTACGTGAGCAGAATCGCGACGATTATCTGCGCGGAGTCAGTCTCGACGAAGAGGAGCACCGGTATTTGGAAAAACTTCGAGGCACTGATGGATTGCGTTTCTATGCGAGCGTGCAGCGTTCCTGGTGTATTGCGCGGGCAACAAAGGCGGCGCATCTGACGCTTTCGCTGCTGCCGGAAGACGAACGAGAGCGGCTGCTTGATGAATGGGTCGATTCAGGATCGGGCGCTCAGAGTTTCTTTTGGGTCGAGGCCGATTCATTCCTTGATTTCATTGGCCGTCGTTTGGCGGATCGTGCGTGCGAATCGACTGTCTGTCAGTTCGAACGCGCCACGCTGCGCGCGAGTGATGGAGCTAACGACTTTGTCGCGCCCGACCCGGCGGCTTTGAAGAACCCGGATTGTTCTCTGCGTCGCGGCAGCTACGCAGCGCTTGTTCGCTTCAACGCTGATCCGGATCAAGTGTGTGGCCCTCTCGCCGACTTATTTTCCGCCGGTCTGAACGTAATGTTCAGCCCTGGCCTGCCGCAGTTGTGGCATGAAGCATCGCCTGAGGAAGTGAATCTGTGGAACGCGTTGGAGTCTCCCACTTTGGTGCGCACATTGATGGGCCACCGCCACTCGATCGAATCGCTTGAACGACTCCTCGAACAGGGCGTTATTGAATACTCATAGAGACTGAATTGAACTGAGAGTAGTTACGGCGGCGGAAGCCGGACGGCAAGGTTCTGGCAGGGTTTTAATTCAATTTCCGTCTTTGTCTCGGCGCCACGTAACGAAGACCGGATTTCTGCTCCATCGGGCAATCGTAATTTGCTCATCTCCTGACGAGTATCCTCGCTCGCCGGTTGGGCCAACATCCGATATCGGCCCGGAGCCACATTATTCACCCAAAACCGTCCCTCTGCATTCACTGGCACCGCAAAGTAGCGCAACACTTCCTCCGCTCTCTCCGGTTCAGCCGGAACAAGAAAAGCCACTAATTTCTCCGGAAGCTTTTGACCGTCAGCCAGCGGAATCTCACCGCTAACCAAAGCAGCGCCTTGCGCCAGCGTAAACGTTAAGTCTGAGAGTCGATCGCCGGGTTTGACTGTGGTCCATGTGCGCGTGACGTCAGTCGGCTTAATGTTTGGCGGCGCCAAAGCAATCGACCGCAGAAACCATTGTGGAGCGGAGAACCGCGCCGCAAAGTAATACTCACCGGCCGCGACCTCTGACATCGTAACGTTCCCCTGCGCGTT
Source organism: Acidobacteriota bacterium (assembly GCA_046732935.1). Taxonomy (GTDB): domain Bacteria; phylum Acidobacteriota; class Blastocatellia; order Pyrinomonadales; family Pyrinomonadaceae; genus PSRF01. The sequence continues at coordinate 168,895 of JBKPOC010000027.1, forward strand.
CGGAGTCGCAGGCCCGCCTGCTCTCCAGACGAAGTGCGGTTTCTTCTTGCCGGCTTCAGTTACCCTGTGCCATGCGGTGACGGATATTTCAGAGAACTGTGGTTGGCGCTGATCGTTGCACTCAGGCGGCGCCGTCGTTAACGGCGCCAGAACTACGCGACCGTCAATGGACGCGAGCGGAGCGGCCGTGAGCTCCAGCCCTTCGATGTCAGCACCCCGAACCTTTAAAAGGACAGACTCTGACTGCCGGTGAGTGCCATCGGCCCAGTTTGCCGTACCGGCCAGATGGTAATCGCCGTCTGGTATGCCGTCGAAAGCAAACTCACCCGGCGCGCCTCGTAAGTGGTTATACCATCGAGGTCCGCCCTCCGTGATGGAAGTCAACGTTACGTTGAATCCCCTGCTGTTCTCGCTCAATCCAGTTAGAAAGCCGCTAATCGTACTGCCGCGCTCACCGCGATAGCGAATGTTGACGTCGCTGATTTCCTCGCCTATTCGCACGCTGATCTCCTGTGCTCCGGCGCGGTTCGAGGAAGGCGCATAGGTCGGCAGTTCCTTAGCAAACCGATTTATGAATATGGGCCAGGATTGTCGTTCTTCGACACTGGCGTCGGCCGAAACGACGTAAGTTCCCTGCGGCAGCCCATAAACTCGATAGACGCCTCGATCGTCGGTCATGTTCTCGTAGGATTTACCTCCGTCGCCATAGTTGTGGTCCATCTCATCACGCACCATCCGAACGCGGACGCCAATGGCGCCGACAGGATCTCCTTTCGCGTTGGTAATAGTTCCCGTGATAACCCCACCCTTTACCAGCACCAACGTAACCAACTCTCCAGCTTTATAAACGACCGGCTTCGTAAAAAGCGATTTCGGCATGTAGGCAGGCACGTAGGCTGACACGTTATACAAACCCCGCTCCAGGCCGCTCAGCTTAAAAACTCCCTCGCGGTTTGTGGTTGTTTGTGTAGCGGGAAGTCCTTGCGGAGTATCCGGCCGGACCACGACATTGACATACGCATGAGGTTCGCCGTTTTCAGTCACCACTCTACCGGTGATAGCGCCTGTCTTCGTCTCTACTTTAGCAGTTGCCGGCTCGCCCCATTGAGCGCGCGTGATTGATGCGAGCAACAGGATCAGGAAAATCCCGCCACTGCGATGACGCCAATGCGATGTGATCATCAGGCTACTCATCTACGGACCAGGCGATCCACTCTTGGGCATCTGAAGTGTGATGGTGACGTCGGCGATCGCACCGTTGGTAACTACGACCCTCTGCGTTGGTCGCGGAAATCTCGGCCGCTGATCATCTGGCACGCCTGCCACACCAACAATGAATTCATACGTTCCCGGAAGTAAATCCTGCACCAGGAATTGGCCGCGACCATCTGCTTCGGCGGGCGGATATGGAACTGTTGGATCTTCAATCCTTCTGACGAAAACGAGAAGCCGGGCTTTTGCCGGGAGTTGCGTGCCTTCAGGCAGTTTTACCACTCCGCGAATTGTTCCATTCGCCTGGCTGACGATAAGTCGTAAACCGGTGATCTGCTCTCGTTCTTTAATCTCAATGCCACTGCCGTAAACAACTCCGTCGCGCTCCATCCGCACGAGTCGCAGGCGATCTTGCCTTAACGGAAGCACAAGCATGAGGCGTCCCGGGGGTAATCCAGTTACACGAAAGCTTCCATCTTGATTGATCCTGATGGGAGGTATTGTTCGTTGTGACTCGTCCAGTATGGACACGACAATCGGATCGCCAGCAAGGGTTGGTTTGACCGTTGGATCGCGCGGGCCCTCGACGACAACCACGCCCGAAACTGATGCCCCTCTGGATACTTTAATCAACAGCCCGTCGATGTCCTGATCGGTCACTTCAAAACGCACGGGCTCGGAAAGCAGTTCGGAGTCAGTTTGGGGATCCAAATAGACGGCGTATTTTCCAGGCGCCAGGTTTTCGATCTTGAATTCACCGTCCTTCGTCGACTCCGCTACTTTGGAGTTTGAAGTGCTCCCATTGGCATCGAAGAAGAACTGGAGTCCGAGGTGCGCATTCGGTAACGGCTGAGATGTATCACCATCGATAATGCGACCGCGGGCGATATAGCTGGGTAACTGGCGGCCCAGCACGATATCGATATTGGTCGTCTCGCTTCCTTCGTCGACTTGGATCACGGTCGCATCTGCCCGGTTAAGGGCGCGCGGGTAATACGTCCGCTGGCGGGCAAATCCTACTCTGCCGAACGAAGCCGATGAATCTTTTCCGGCGGCAACAATGTAGCGTCCGGGTGGTATGCCGAAACCCCTGTAAACACCTCGGTCGTCGGTGCGAACCGTTCGCAAGTAGGAGACTCCGCGTGTCGCGATTGCTGAGAAATAAATCTCTTCTTCTACGACTGCGCGTCCATCAGCATCACTAATTCTCCCCGTAATCACTCCACCGCGAATTAACGTGACGTCGATATTTTCTATGGCTTCGTTTTTGCCGATAGTCACACGCGTACGTTCGCTTTGAACGTACTGAGGCTCTGATACCAGCACGTCATAGGTGTTGGCCGGCACATTCGCGAATCGATATTCTCCATCCTCGTTGGTGACGGCCCTTAGACGCGTAATCTCAATGCTGTTGGACGGTGTCGCTATGGCTAATCCCACGACCACTCCCGAGACACCTTTGCCGCCCATTGTCACCTTGCCGCTGATCGTTGAGGTCGAAGCTTTATCAGCGGCCGTTTGTGCGTTCGCACTGAACGCGGCACACAGGACAAGGAGGATATAGACCATTAAGTGACGCAATGTTTTACTCATGCCTCAGCGCAATCAAGGGATCGACTTTCGTCGCGCGGCGGGCCGGTACGTAGCAAGCCAGCATCGCCACGCCAACCAGTGCGAGGGCGCCGAGGGTGAACGTCAACGCATCAGTCGGCGTCACTCCGAAAAGTATTGACGCCAACAGCCGCGTCAGCGCGAGAGCGGCAATCAGTCCAAGAGCGACTCCCGTTATTGCTAGTGCGGCTCCACTCCTGACGATCAGCTTCAATATGTCCGCCGCACTCGCTCCCAACGCCATGCGGATTCCAATCTCTTGCGTGCGCTGCGATACCGCATACGACATCACGCCGTAGATGCCCGCCGCCGCCAGCACTAGCGTGACACCCGCAAAGACCATTAGCAGCAACATAAAGAAGCGTCGCAGCGCAATCGCATCGCCCTGCAACTCCTTCAGAGTCTTCACGCCGTACACCGCCTGGTCCTTATCGACCGATTGAATCTCTCGTCTGATTGCCGCGAATAAACTCCCGGGATCGTTCTCAGTCTTGACGACGATAGTGTCAAAAGAAGTCGGAAACTGGCTGTGAGGCAGATAAATTTGCATCGGCGGCTTCTGGTCGAGCGCATACTGCGCGACATCGCTTACGACGCCCACGATCGTGCGCCACGGTTGAGGATTCTTCTGTGTGCCGGGAAATTTGATGCGGCGTCCTATCGGATCCTGATTGGGCCATAATTGATCGGCCATCGTTTGGTTGATCAAAGCTACCAGCGCCGAGTCAGTCGTGTCCTCGTCTGTGATCGCGCGACCATGCCGCATCGGAATTTCCATCGCCCGCAGATAACCTGGCGTGACGACATACATGTCGACGCTGATTTCTTCACCCTCCGGTTTCGGATGATCTTCGACTACCAGTCCTCTGCCGTCGAAGTTGTCGCTGAGCGGAAGCACACTGGTAACTCCCGCTGCCTTGACGCCGGGCAACGCCGCAATCCGCTCCGTAGTCTGCTTGTAGAACGAAACGACATTCTCAGGCTTCGGATACTTGATGCCCGGCAAGCCGATGTTCATCGTCAGCACATTATCTGAGTTGAAGCCGGTGTTGACGTCTCTCAGTCGCATCACGGTACGAATGAGTAGACCGGCGCACACCAGCAGCACGAGTGTCAATGCAACTTCAGCAACTACGAGCGAGCCGCGAAGCCGGTTCTGAATGGATGATCCTCCTGACGATCTGCCGTCTCTGAGTGCATCGGTTAAATCAAGTCTGGAAATGTGAAGCGCCGGCGCGACGCCAAAGATCAGACCAGTGAGAACACAGACCGTCACAGTGAACAGCAGAGTTCGATAATCAATAGCGATATGGGTGAAAGCCGGATTGATTCGCGAGGCCACACTCTCGACGATTCGGGTTCCCCACATCGCCAGCATGAAACCTACAGCGCCTCCGAGGAACGATAGCAACAGGCTTTCGGTTAACAGTTGCCGCACGATCTGAGCGCGACCTGCTCCAATCGCTGCTCGAATCGTGATCTCTTTCTGTCTGACCGTTGCTTTGGCGAGCAACAGGTTCGCAACGTTTGCGCAGGCAACAAGCAGAACAAAGACCACGGCGCCGAATATCAACCACAGCGTCAGTTTGAATCCGCCGACTGTGTCGTCGGTTATCGACACGACGACGGCGCCCTGGTTCTTGTTTGTAGTGGGGTGTTCTTGCTCGAGACGACGGGCGATTAGCTGGACGTCAGTCTGCGCCTGCTCGATGGTTACGCCCGGCTTCAGGCGAGCGATGGCGCGCACGTGACGTGAGTCCCGCTGCTGATCGTCGTAGGGCTCAGCAATCGGGCGATAAAATTGCCCTTGTGGTCTGACTAAACTTTCAGGCAGAGGATGAAAGTCAGGGCCCATCACACCGACGATGGTGTAAGGCCGGCCGTTCAGCAGGACCTTCGTGTTAACGACGTTCGGGTCGCTATTGAACCGTCGCTGCCACAGGCTGTGGCCCAAAACAATGACGAAGTCTTTTCCATCCTTTTGTTCTTCCGGCGTAAACACGCGGCCGAGAATGGGAGTGCCGCGCATCACTTTGAAAAATCCGTCGCCGACTTGTATTGCCGGAACTCGCTCTGCTTCCGTATCGCCGGACATCAAAGGGTTCCAGCCGGTGTAAGTTGTGACCTCCTCGAACGTTGTCGATTGAGCGCGAAAGTCGGCGACGTCCGTGGCGGACAGTTGGTTCCGACCTTTCAATCGATCTTCGTTCGCGCTGTCACCCCAGACCAACACAAGACTTTCGGGATCGTTGAAGGGTAGCGACTTCAGCAGTACCGCATTGATGACGCTGAAGACGGTTGTGTTGGCGCCTATGCCGAGTGCGAGGGAGATGACGGCAACCAGCGTGAACGCAGGTTTTCTTCGCAGCATGCGCACCGCGTAACGGAAGTCTCGCCAGAAAGTGCTCATAGAAGTAATCCTCCTTTACGGCGCGGAAGCGCGAGGCATTTCGAAGATTTTATCGTCCACGGCGGGATCGACTTTGACCTCGGTAAACTTGCGGATTGCGGTATCAAACGCCGCCACATCTGACGTGCGAATCGTGAAAGGCAATTTCAGACCGCCGATATTCCTGTAGTCGCTGAAGTCGCGTTGCGTATTCAGCGGACCGAGCATTGTGTTAGTCACACTAACCATGCGCAAAAGGAGTCCAGTCTCTACGTCAAAAAACAGGTGAGTCGATTGTGTCGCACTGTCTGTGATGGTCAGCTCATAAGTATCGCGGTCATCCACCTTTACTACACCCGTGACCTCGCCGAGCGTTGCGGACTCCGGAACCTTGATGGGACTAAATAGAGTTATCAGAGTGTTGAATTGCTTCAAAGTTTCGGCCGACATCTGAGTTGTGCCCTTAGTTCTTTCGATCCAACCTGTCGAGCCGTTTGACGCCTGGATGATTATTCCTTCCGCTGTTGTTTGCTTCGCGAATAATTTGTTCGGCTGTTTGAAGACGATCTCCAGCGGGCCGGCGCCGGTGGATCGTTCAGCTATGCACTTCATGACGATCGGTTTCGACAACGCGTTCTCACCGACGGCAGTGAGATATCTGGCGACAACTTCTTTCGCGCTGGGCAAAGCCTTTCTTTCGGGGTGCAGCTCTTTAGCAAAGTCTCTCGGTGGCAGCGGCGCGATTCGCTCGACGCTCAGGCTTCCACGATGACAGCTATAACAGGTCACAACCGGCTCTCCGTTGAACTTGGTTCGATTCAACTCGAGCACCATCCGCATCATCTCGCGGCCCACGAGTTTGGTTTTCTTGTCATCTTTCTCCCACAACCATTTATCTGCTTCCTTGACGTGGCAATAATCACAATGTACACCGAGTGAGTCGCCGACGAAGTTCATGGCGGGGAACAACTGCGATTCCGGCAGACCATTCAAGACCTGTATATTCTTGCGCGTCTGCTCCACTGATTTGTCAGCGGCTTGCTGTGAAGGAATCGACGCTTGGACAACCACCAGCGCGAATGCGGTGATTATGAGAGCAGATAGCGCGATCGATTTCATATTCTTCGAAGTAAAAGCTCGGTTCTGAAAGCGGACCGGCAAAGAGGAGACGTGGCGGAACGATAACGACAGTCTTGGTTCGTCGTCAATGTTTTTGGTTGCGCGGTGTTATGGCTGTAACAGGCCTGAGGATATCCGGTCTGTTATCGATGTCTGCCGCGACGGAACTGAGAGTGAGATCCTCAGTCGACCTTGGGGCTCTCCCTTCCTTTGACCTCATATTCAAGACGCGCCTTCTGCGCTTCTTCAATGCTGCGAAACTTGAACACACCACGGGGAACGCGTTTGGGCGCAAGCGCCGAGTACTGCGCACAAAGTCGCAGAAAACGCTCGAATGGCGGCACTTGAGAGTTGGGCTCAGGCGCTTTGTTCATTTCCTCAATAGACCGAAACTTCTGTACGGGCACTTCATGCCTCATCTTTTAAATTGAATCGTTCGCGCAACGCTGCCGCATCCGCTCTGTCTTGCAAGCGCACAGTTCCCTTCTTTAACCGGTACAGCGCCGCGGGCGTCGCCACTCTCACTGATGTTCCGTCAAGTTCCTTTATCTCGGCATCGACAGTTTCAAAACTCGCGACTTCACCCAGGCGCGTGAGCACATCGAGATATAGAGTCCCCGTTGGCGGACCGTAACGCACGGCAGGATACTCTCCGAGCAGATCCGCCGAAGAGATCGCTTCGATGGAAGGATCCTCCTGGAATGCGTCTCGAAGTGCGATGCGAAGCCGTTCTATATTCTCCGGCGTTGCGCGAATAAAGAGATCAAGATCAGCGGTTGCTCTTATGATGCCATGAAACGCCATCGCGGCGGCCCCAATGAGCACATACTCGAGTCCCGCGGACTCAAACGCTCTCAGCACTCGGATCATTTCCTCACGGTCCACGCCGGTTAGGATAGCGTGTCCGTCGGGCGCGCGTCACGCCCTGATAATAGGCAAGTGTGTTCAATCAGCAGCGATCCGTTCTACGTCTAGTAATTCAATCTTCTTGCAAACCAGTCCCACATCGGCGTGGGCTTCGTTCCCACCGGATTGTAAGTGGCGACGAAGACCAGTCGCTCACCCTCTGCTCGTTTAGTGACACCGCGGTGGAGCACCGCGCCGCCTTTGAGAACCAGAAGATCTCCAGCCTGCGCCACGATCGGCTTGGGCTTCGCGAATTCTAGCAGTCGCTGAAACGGAAACAGCAGATAAGGAAGCGGAAAAAGTAGACGACTCCATTCCGGGGAGAGCACTTCCGTCGCTCCTTCATTCGTGTTGACGAGCGTGAGCAACGAACTGTAAAGCCCACCATCGAGGTGCCACTTGAAGCCTTCTTGTTTCGTTCGATAACACTGAATGCGCATCGCACGCTTTGGATCCGACATGAGCGCGAGCTTCACTCCAAACGTCTCTTCCGCAGCACTTAGCAGCGGTCCGGCTGCGTACTCACGAAGCTGCGGGAAATACTTGCCGATATTGTAGCCATCGAGTACGTGGTAAGGCAGGCTCATTCCCGCTTTGCCGGACACCGGCTTGAATAGATCCTCGTGAGACGCAATGAGCTCGTGCAGACTGGCCAACTCGTCCGGCGCCACGAATTTTTCGAAGACGCGGTAACCCTCTTTATAACGATCGAGCGAATGACGCGCGTCAGGATCCTTTCGTCCGGTCGTGGACTCCACGACGGCTCGGTTTAGTCGAGCCAGGATGTTGCCGTTACCTGTCTGCACTGAGGTCAACCGTTTGCAAAGCCTTTACAAAGAAGACATGCTGCAAACTATCGCCAACCTCGGCGATTGTCCAGAGAAAACCAGGGTTATGGCGACCGGCTTAAACTAGAATTCTGCTTCGGCATTCCAGTTGACTTGACCTCTGTAAGCCTCCCTTAAAACACCGCCATTGAAAACTAGAGGTTTCCGAGCGACTATGACGCGAGGAGGCCTCAATGCGGAAGAGCAAATTCAGCGAACACCAGATCATCGCGATCCTGAAAGCAGTGGAAGCGGGACGGACCGTAAGGGACGTTTGTCGCGAGCATGAGATCAGCGACGCTACCTATTATCAGTGGAAGTCGAAGTACGGTGGCATGCAAGCGTCAGATATCAAGCGTCTGCGTGAATTGGAGGACGAAAACCGGCGCTTGAAGCAGATGTCAGCCGACCTGTTACTGGAGAATCGGGCGCTGAAAGATGTGATCGCAAAAAAGCTCTGAAGCCGAGGGCGAAGCGCGCGCTGGTTGTAGTGTTGCGCACAGAGCATGGGTTGAGTGAGCGTCGGGCCTGTGCCGCGGTAGGTCTAGAACGATCGGTATATCGCTACGAGCCGCGACCGAATGCCGATGGACCAATTGTCAAACTACTACTGGAGCTGGCCTGGCAACGACCGGAACAAGGCTTCGGTAAGTTGTTCAGACGCTTGCGACGGATGGGCCACGGTTGGAACCACAAGCGGGTCTATCGCATTTATTGCGCACTGAAACTGAACAAAAGACGGAAAGGCAAAAGGCGTTTGCCAACAAGATGTCCCGCTCCTTTGGTGGTGCCTGAAGCAATGAACGAGTGTTGGTCGGCAGACTTTATGAGTGATGCTTTGTGGGGTGATCGTCGCTTTCGCACCTTCAACGTAGTGGATGATTTCAATCGCGAAGGGCTGGCGATCGAAGTGGACTTTAACCTGCCGGCGCCGCGCATCGTGCGAACGCTCGATCGGATAGCCGCTGAACGCGGCTATCCGCTCAAGCTCAGACTAGATAATGGTCCAGAAATGGTCTCGGTGACGCTGGCTGATTGGGCTGAACAACACAACGTGATGCTCGAGTTCATCAAGCCTGGACGACCAATGCAGAACGGCTTTATTGAACGATTCAATCGCAGCTACCGTGAAGCAGTGCTCGATATGTTTGTGTTTCAAAGCTTGTCGGAAGTGCGTGAACAAACAGAGCTGTGGCTTAAAGAGTACAACGAAGAACGACCACACAAGTCTCTGGGCCATCTGACGCCCATGGAATATTTGTTAACCCAAAAACCGGAAATCTCTAGTAATTCGTGGGGTTGATCGCGGGAGGCTTACAGTTTGCCATCGTCTTTCCTTTGGCAATAGAACGCGTAATCCAGGATGCTGAAAAGTATGCTGAAAGTTTTGACTTATCATCAACTATGACATATCTTCCCGCCGCTTGAAGTAGTTCTCAGGCTGAGCCTCGAGTCGGCACTTGCCTCGTATTTCTGCTTGGCCCTAACAATTCTCGCATGTGTGCCATCACACGCCTTACCAAGAAGGAGACTTCACTATGAACATTAAGCTTACATTCAGTGCTCTGGTCATGTTTGGTTTCACTTTGGCCTTCACCTCTAGCGCGCAGGCTCAGGTATCACAAACGTTTGTATCGGTTGAGGGTAAAGACAACAGTACCTGTGACGCTCCAGACAAAGCGTGCCGCAACATTCAACTTGGCATCACTAAAGTTCAGGCTGGAGGAGAAGTCGTAATATTGACTTCAGGTAGCTATCAACCCTTCACAATTAACAAGGCTGTTACGGTCGTCGCCGCTCCTGACATACATGTCAGCATCAATACCACTTCAGGTGATGGTGTAATCATCAATTCAGCACCAGCCGATGTTGTGATTTTACGTGGACTCACATTTAATGGGTTAGGTGGAATCGTAGGAATCCAATTCATGTCAGGGGGGGAACTACATGTGGAGAACTGTATCGCCAGCGGGTTCTCGGCCCACGGAATTGGGCTCGGCCCTGCAAGCAAATTTTTTGCTCAGGACGTTATACTCCGAAACAACGCGGGAAGCGGCATTTTACTCAATACGGTCGGGGACGGAACAATAACTGCATCGCTTGATCGCATCAGCGTAGTAGGTAACGGCACTGGAATAAATATCCAAAAGAACGTACGCGTTACATTGCGTGATGCCGTTGTAACAGGGAATAAATTTCTTGGGATTGTCGCGGGAACATCCCCCGCGGGCACGACCACAGAAGTCACGATAGAAAATTGTCAGATCACAGGGAATCTATCTGGCCCGGTGGCAGGAGGAGGAGACGGGAACACTGTCATGAATGTCTCGGACTCTATCATCGCGAACAATTCAGGCGCTGGAATCAATTCGTTTCCAAACGGGCTCATCCGCGTATCAAACACAACAATAGTTCACAATGGATCGGGGCTACTAGTTACTGGTGGTAGCATTCTCTCGCGGCTGAACAATACGGTTGAAGGTAACACGAACGATGGCTCTTTTACCGGAACGTTTCTCGCTAAGTGAACGTGTAAGTAGAAGACTCTTTGCTGCCTCACCTTCAAAGGTGGACCGCGCTAAGTTATAGCTAAGATACGGATTCGTCCGGATGCATACGGACAGTTGCTGGAGGCATTGTTGTCATGAGATGGAAAGGCAGGCCAGCGCACAAATCGCCACCAACCAAAAGCAAACGCTACCCCTTGAGAGATATGCGGCTCACAGCTTGTCGCTGGAGGTCATTGCCAGGACTCAGATACCTCCGGATAGTCTCGATATCAGAGTGACCAGGCAGGTGTTGGACGGTAACAATGTCAGCACCTTGCTCAAGAAGTCGCGTTGCGTAAGTGTGACGAAACTTATGCAGAGTCGCGTTCACCCTGGCGCGTGTTGCGATTCGCTTCAGTCGACGGAGCATTCATTACGCGAAAGCGATTCCCGTTCAGAAGTGGAAATACCCATTCCGCTGATCTCGGCAGATTCTTGAGAAGTGGTATTAGGTCGGGCGGCATGGGAGTATCTCGCTCCTCGTAATCTTTGGGTATGAAGTCGGCTTTTCCCCGGACGCGGATTACCCCAAGGTGGAAATCGACGTCGTCCCAAGTTAGGTGAGCCAGTTCCTCTTTCCGAAGGCCGGTCAATAGCAGGGTGGCGTACATCGCATAGATTGCCGGGTTGCAGGCGGCCAACAGTCGATTGATCTCGTCTTGAGTATATGTTTGCGTTTTACTCTTGAGACGCTCCTTGGCAAATAAAAGTTAATGAGGTATTGGTGCCGAAGGGGGGACTCCGAGCAATACACTGTTTTGGGGTGTTTTACAGGGCTTTCCCAATTTTCTTAGCAAAATTGCATTTTTTTACTTCCGCACCGACCGCACCAGCCGCACTCTGCGCACGTGGTTGTACCTTAGTTGTTCCCAACTTGTTCCTGACTTCAGTGAGCCCCGCTGGTCCAGCTTCCCTACTGACGGAAAATCCGTCACCTCTAAAAATCCTGATGCTGGTTTTTCCGTCAGTGCGTTAAAGGCACAGCCAGCTACTCTCAACAAACCTTCGAAATACACAACTAAAGGAAACGCTCAAATTGTTCGGTACAACAGATGCAGTAACCCGCGACGTCTCGCCTACGGGTGGCAATTGCTGCCCCCACCTCACATAACTTTGATCAGACTTCCGGGAATCAACATGGCCGCTAAAGAATTCACACGAATTCCAACCGACCCGAACGAGCGTGAAGAATTCGACAGACAATACATGACTCCGAAGGAGTTGGCCCAGCGATGGAGAGTATCCGAAAGTGCCATACATCATCGCAAAGCAGGCTCCAATAACCTACCAAGGTATTACTTTGGCAGAGCAGTTCGTTTCATTCGTCAGGATGTTTACGATTTCGAAAACCAAAAGATTCCATTGCCACTTCGATGATCACTTAACGCCGAAACGGCGAAAGAAGCGGAGTGCAGATTCGACAAATGGAAAAGAAAAAACCTAAGCCCAAAGGCAGCAAACAAATCAGACAGGAAAAACGTGGTGGTAAACTTTTTTGGGGTTATCACGTCTGGTTAAGACAACCGGACGGCTCACGCAAACAAGTACGAGATTTCAGCTTCAACACAAAAGACGAGGCTAAAGAAGCACTTCGTGTAGTACAAACTGCGGGGTGGAAAGAACGATACGGTCTGACCGTAAAGAAAGATTCGCCGACCACGATTGACGCAGTCGCAACACGCTATTCCAATCTTGCTAGCGCCAAACGTCTCTCGCAGCGATCAGAAGATACAACTTACTGGAGAGACAGACCGGGACATATTCTCACTCTACAACGATTCGTTCGCTGGGCAGAAAACGGAGAACCCCCTCTCGAGCGTCCCATTACTCTTGTAAAGCAAATAGACCGCGACGTCATAACCTATTGGATCGCCGCCGAAATTGATAGAGCTCGAAAGGAAAACAAGACGCTAAAACAATCAACTATCAAACGCGGTCTCAACACCATCCTTGCATCCCTGCACGGCGCTGTAAACTCTGACAAATTCCCAGACTTGAAACACTATAAGGTTCCCGTTAATCCACTTAAGAAATGGCAAGTAGAGGAAGACCGAGATCGAATACTAACCGACGAAGAAATTACGCAAATCGGAGGAGCACTCAAAGAAACCCCGAAATATGAAGAAGCTGCCTTCTTCTTCCAGCTTGCGATCATGACCGGCGGTCGTTTCGCCGAACTCAAGAGAATGAAATGGGAGGAATCCAGTGTCAGGTTCGGAACAATAAAACTGAAGTCCACCAAAACAGGAGGCAGGACAAGAACAATCACCGTTCCAGATGCCGCTCGTCTAATTGCCAAACGACATCAAGCATTCGTCGGAAACGCACGCGTACTAACGGCTGAATACGAATACTTCAGCGAAACATTCAAACTCGTTTCTGAAAGTCTTAATATACCTTACGGGCAACGAGTCGAAAACGGATGGACCATTCATGATCTTCGACATACGTGCCTCACCAATCTGGCGCTAGAAGGAATCCCCTTACACGCGATAAAAGAATTCGCCGGTCACCGCAACATAAGCGAGACCATCCGCTATCTCAAATATATGCCTCAACAGATGGAGCTTGGCGCTCAGATTTCATCGAAACTCGGTTTACTTGCAGGAGCCGAATTAGACTCACACTCCGCGCACAGAAAACCAGGCGATATCGAGTGCCCCAAATGCAATCACACGTTCAGCGTCAAAAAACCACAACGTCTTAAACTTGTAGAACAGGTATCCTAACTTCTGATGGGGAACGAGTTCTAATTTTCAGATCCGTACAGATACTCTTTTTCTTCATTCACTTCCAGCAACGTTTTGGCATGGAAGATCTACGAGCTTGATATGGAAGGGACGGTCATTTTGCCTCATTATAACGACTCGTTTAGCACACGCTAATTATGAAACTCACCAAATATTTTCTTGGAACTCCCAAGCCCACGCGTCTGTAAAGTGCGCTGTTACAGTTTCTACTTCTACCGTCTGTTCAATGGAACCATCTACCCAGCTTTTTGCTTTAGTGGTTGTTGTAATACGTGCTTGCAGTTGTCCGTTTATGACCTGTAAAGACACCTCCACAGATTTATTCCAATCAGGTCCGGTTTGCACGCATTGGTTTGTGAAACTACTAGGTCCTGTTTTTTTTAATGTACCTAAGCATAAATGGTGCCTCAGTGCCTCCGGATCGTCTGACACCAATTCGTGTTCATAATAGGACCATTTCCAATGAGTTTCATCCTTCGGGTCCATCATCAGTTGCAAGAGTTTTCCTTCTCGCCAAAGAATGGTACCTTTTTTTTGCTGACCCTTCCTATGTACTTCTGTGGTAACACTGCCTATTTCGTATACTTGAGTTAACGTCACTTCATCGGGACCTATAGTTCCATCCCGGAATGCCCGAGTAAGTGTACGTCCTGCAATTACCGTTTTGAACTGTTGAAATAAGAGTTCAGCTTTCTTCAAATCGCTTTCAAACACTCGGGAATTCGACTTGCTTGGATCATAGGTATATTCATGCCACATATCGCCAGGTTCAGTTGATCGGAATGTAATATCAGAAGGCTTGCGGGCTGAGACCGAACCCGCCATTTTATCGCTATCCGATGAGGATACAGTTGGCTGCCCTGAACTTAAAGGCATACCCTCAGTGTTACTAGCAACGCGCCTCGACTTTCTTGCTGAACCTACCTCTCCTGTAGCTGAACTTCTCAAACCTCTTGAGGGGCTATTCGGAAGAATGTAGCTACCATCAGGATATTTATTGCATGTCATGGCAGCCACATAATTTTCCATGCGAGGGTGTCTCGACCAAGCTGCCTCCGCATTCTTGCACCGCTCGAGCGCAGCGATAAAGTCCGAATTGATACCGGGAATTTTCCCTAAATCCCAAATTGCTTGATCCGGATCAATGATTGTCATTCCTCTACCTACATTGTGCGCTGCAACTGCACTAACCGATGAACTCTCACTTATAATAGCCCCTGCGATATGTTGCGGATCGGTCTGAATCTGTTTCATCAATTCCCGAACAGCTAGGCGAGCCTCTTCAGGATCACCACGCAAGTTACGGAGCCACTTTTCGAAATCAGTCTGATTCTGCCTGTACTGAACCGTGTTATATGCCTTCTCTATGTTTAAGCGGGATTGAACTAATTTGTTATGGTAAACAGTAAGCGCCAGCAACTGAATCGGTTTAAGAAGTAAATATTCGCCGATAGTCACGGCTGTTCCGGCTGCGCGCCCCGGAGGGCTGAGCTTCGACAGCGAGGTGATAAGTAGTTTTGTAGAGTTAAGTAATGCCTCTTCATAGCGAGCGTCACGAAAATTCTCTGCGATTTCCCACACGCGCAATGCATCTTTAATCTTGGAGATTGCCCCGCTTAGCTCAGGGGGGCCATCGGCGAGCTTATTTTCTGCCTTAGCAACATCTAATCCCATTCCTTGAACGATTTTTTCTATGGCGCGACGGTTTTCCTCCAATTCTTCGTCAACCATCTGAAGGTTATTTCTAAGCTGAGTCATCTGAGTGTCATACGGCCTTCGGGAACCAGAGCTTCTACGCTGTCCGCTGGTGAGGGCGGCGGAGAGAAGCATTAATATGGCCGAGAGCAAAACGGTCAATAATTTATTTGTCATGGCAGTCCACCTTTCTGAGTCTAATGAGGAAAAGACCAACGTGAATTTGATCGCCAGTCAATCTAACACTCGTTACCCGATCGTCTCCTGAGTTAGCGGCACCAGCAGACCAGCCGTGTTCGTACCTCAATTTTTGCAACGCATCTTGTGGTTGGCCAATACTACACCCTGGCGTCTCAGCACCAGCGGTTCCCGGACCTCCGACTAGTCTAGGGTGTTTTACCTTACAACTACACCTCGACCAACGGGGACGCCTACAGGTGCTCCAATCGGACCAGTACGGATGTTATGCGGACCAAAATCGTAGTCGCTACTTGGCAATGGACCGTATGAGGAACCGCCGCGCAATGGATTTACCCAAGCCGATGAAAAGGATGACCCCGAGGACCCACTCGAAGTAGATGGCACGCCACCCAGAGCGCGAGCAAATTCCTCACCCCCCACGTATGGGACTCTTGCGTTTGCAGCTAAATCCCTAGGATCCGATACGGCCTCACTTGGTTTGGCGGGAAAGCTCCAGCGCCACATTCGCAGCATTGACCGCCCGTTGCTGCCTTTCTTTCGCACAGCCTTGGTGCCGGCATTGTGGTCACTGATGCCATAAACCGGAAAATCAGCGAGCACGGTTTTTACCAGTGCCCCGGCGAGCGATTTAACAAACTCTTTCACGAACGGGTTGGCTGATTGGGGCAGGTACGTCCCCACTGCCATTTTTAGAGCTTCCTCCGCTGACCGCTGTGCTTCGGGAAGTGCCTCTTTAACTTTTCGCGCTTCGTTAGATACGTTTTCCACATCCTCCAGCGATGGAGGACCACCCTTACCGTCGAGCCACTTTCCTATACGATCGTACATCTCCGGCTGTGCGACTGCGTGGGTGTCTTTCACGGACGGCGCTTGGCTGGCGAACCAGTCGGCTGCACGTTGTTCGGCTCCGTTTGGATCGTCAGTTTTGGGAAGCGTAGCAAAAAAATTAATCAATTCATTCCGCAGCGGGCCGCCAATGATTTTGAATTTTTGCTCGACCCAACACAAGGCCAACAGTTGACGCCGATCCTCTTCGATGCTTTTCATGGCGCTGCGTGCTTGAGGCTGTCGCGCTGCCACCCAGCGCACTTCGGACCGTAGCACGGCGATTGACGTAAAAAAAGTAAATGCCGCAATCGTCGTGAGGACTGTTGAGATTCGGCTACCCCATTTTTTTGCGGAACTAAAACGATTCACCGCACGAAAGTGCGGCCAGACCAGCGAAATCAGGAAAGCGCCAAGCAACACCGGAAATATAATTTTCGGACTCAACGCAGCGGCGAATCTGTGTTGCGTCGAGGCTACGGTGACTTCCCAGCGACTTACGGTGGTCGACGAAGCGTCCAAGGCGTTGAAGAATGCCTGGGCAAGAGCAACGATTCCGAGTCCAATTGAGACTCCGACCGCGGAATCACGCAAAGCGCTAGTAGCAGCTTGCCACACACGGCCGAGAAAAGACTTAAAATCGCGATGGAGTCTGGCCTTATGTTGGAGAACGGCGGTCAATATTAAAGCGAGGATCAGCCAGAAACTAACAGGCCACCCAAACCAAACTATCAGCCCGCCCAGGACCAGCAACAGGCAACCAAACGCATCGTCGTTCATCTCGCAGTACCTCTGGGTAATTGAAACGCGTTCTGAACGATTGACGATTGAGGTTATTGCTGAACGTTAAGGTGGTCAGATTCTACAGCTCCCGAGAATTTGTCGCAAGATTATTGGGAAGGTTCGGTCGAGCTCAAGCTGTACAATTGTACAATTGCGTACAGGTTCGATCAGTGCTTCGAGTACGTTCAGTTGGCTGAATGTGCAACCTAACCTTCTGAATTTTTAATCTCTCCTGTTGATACCGGCACTGCTTACGACACGCCGCAAATCTATATAAAGGTAGGACGAACTCTGCAACTAGTGAATCAGTAAACGAAGGACCTGACCGAGATTGAGGAAAACAAGCTTAGAAGACTTAAAATCCGTTCTCCGCAAGGACATGCGGGTTCGACTCCCGGCCTCGGACCAGAGCCACAATTTAATTGCTCTATTTATTCGACTTGCCATTGATGCGCTTCAACCCTGTCACAACTAAGGCACAAATTTGAGGTTTATGCGTCGCATTAATCAGTAGTCAGAGCGTGGGATTATAATCTTTAGGTAAGCCATCTCCTAACTCTAGGTTCTGCTATAAACAAGCAAATAACTGCGGATTGCGTCCAGGTCGTTGGAACAATTTAAGCTGCTCGGAGCGGCAATTCCCCTTCAAAAGTCTGGCAAGCGAAAGTCTGGCAAGGAGCCTTGGACCGCCCAAACAATCACCTTTGGACCACATGTGGCGACTTCAATCGCGAAGCACTACTGATCGAAATTGATATTAATCTACAGGCGCCATAGAGTCTGGGGGGTGATTCTGCGATGATAGGTACGCCGACGCTAAATCTAAATAGGCAGTTCAGCTGAATATAACTTGCATTGCTAGTTTTCTGGGGATATCGTACGCAACCTGAAAGGAGCAACCTTATATGCCAAAGAACCAGCTATCTCATGAAGAGATTACGAAGCGATTCGTCGACGCCAAGGTATTTGATTTTAAGGCGGCCGGTAATTTGATCGCCGAACTCGGCCCTGCGTTAGCCCTCAGTGACCAAGGTTGGCACGGGGTCAATTTCGGGAGATTTAACATGCTCGCCTGTATGATGCCTGCGGCAGACGTAACACGCCTCGTGGGTAGCCTGCGTGTCGCCGGAATAACGGCGGCGGCCTTGGAAGGTTCATTAGACGCAACTACCCCAAAATAGAACGGAGTAAGGCGCTTCGCTTAATGCCAGGCGAAGCGCCTATGTCATTTCGGAGACGATGACTAATTGTCCAGATGGAATGAAGCCGATCTGGAGGTGAGGCTATGCCGCGCCCTGGATGTCGCGAGAAAGACGCTTAACTATTTTGCGATCGACGGCTATATCGACAGCGAGACTCCCGTATACAGCTTTGGGCCCGAAAAGCCCGCAGCGGAAACAGCTATGCTTATCTACGCCGCGTCCGCCGCCAGCGATCGCCCACGTATTGCCCACCGAGTTGACGAACTCGCCCGGCTTCTGGTTCCTCATGCGCGCTCCGAACGTGTGCTTGTCGATATCGCCCTTCATCCGGCCTTCGCCTTCAAATTCGCAGTACCGCACGTACTGCTGACGAGACTTGGTTATCGCGACGAGAGCTTCGACGATTTTCTAAAATCGTGCTTATCCTCTGAGGCGCGAAATGGACACGATCGGCCGCCCTCTGCTTCGCTTGAGAGAAAATGGATCGCGTCGTTATGGACTGCCGATAATTCTGACTCCCGTCCGCGGGCCATTCTGCGCGACTCCGTGCTCAACTCGCCGGTCGACATACTCGGTGGTTTGCGTGAGGACGTATATGCGTTCACCCACTTAATCTTTTATTGCACCGACTTTGGCTTTAAAGCCGCACGACTGCCTCGCCGCCGATCGATCATCCTCGAAGAGGCGACCTCTTTGCTAGCCAGATACCTCGACGCCGAAGACTACGATCTTGCCGGTGAGGTCCTCGCAGCATGGCCGTTCACTCGTGCCGTCTGGAGTCCCGCCGCCGCGTTCGGGTTCCGCGTTCTTTCCAGCATCGAGGATCAGGTCGGGATCCTTCCGTGCGGAAACGTTCAGCCTAATCGCTTGGCTCAACTGGAAGGCAAAGAGCGCACTCGATACGCGCTGGGGACTGCGTACCACACCGCTTACGTGATGGGTTTTCTCTGCGCCGCATCGCTACGACCGGGAAGAGTTCCACCCAAGAAGATTGTCGGACCCCAGTTCGACAAATCGGTTCTAATCCGAGTAATGCGATATGTTGATGATGACC
This sequence comes from Acidobacteriota bacterium, assembly GCA_046732935.1. Classification (GTDB taxonomy): domain Bacteria; phylum Acidobacteriota; class Blastocatellia; order Pyrinomonadales; family Pyrinomonadaceae; genus PSRF01. The sequence goes on from JBKPOC010000027.1 coordinate 188,018, forward strand.
AGGGTCATTGGCAGTCTGAGTTTTCGAGCCTTGCCGAAGGGGAGAAGCTCGCTCTCACGCCGTTCATCCTTGAAATCGCAATTGTGCAGAGATGTCGTAAGCGTGACTATGAAGCTGTCAGCGAACTACTTTCCCTCGCATGCGAACACGGTGTTGCGCATTCCCCAGTTTGTCGACAAGCGGCCGAACTGCTGGAGCGGATCGTGAACTGCTCAACGCGGCGCAGGCATGAAATTGAATAGCGGCAGACAGCGGGCGTTCGAAGCGCCAATTGCGTTACGAACTCTATGCATTAAACATAGGCGATCATGTTCTCCTTTGGCGGACAAAAACGCTGGTCATCGATGGCGTTTTCGTTTTACGATGCTCCAGACATTCTAGCTCCATCCTCCATTGTCAACGTTAGATTAATCTCCGCAGCAAAGGCCCGAGCAGATCGTTTCAGAACCATCGTTAATGCATACACAGCATGGAACTAGTTGTGCGGACTCGATATGAAGTTTCAATGAATGTCGCATTTCAGCCTCTAACCGGATGTGTCCCTCGTTGTCTGGAGACTGTGCTGAGATCTGATTCTCGTATTTTCTAATCATCCCAGCGATTAACATCTTGCCAATTGTTTCATAGTCCAATTCGGGTGCTAGTCGGACCTTGTTCAATACGGCTAGGTAGTCGTTCATGGCTTGCTGCCTCCCTGGCTAAAAATTATTGGTCCTATTAACACAGACTTACTTGTCCGCCAAGTTCTAAAGGTGAACTTGATTGTCATCAAGTCACCCGCCCTGACTTTGCATTTACATCATGATGTGCCCGTCGACTCGTCGGAAGCATACCAGTCCTCTCGAAGTGTAGAGGAGTCAGAAGCATGAAATAGCACTACAGGCAGTGTCTCCGATCCCTCATCGTCATACAGTTCCACTGCCACGCATGTTAACGGCTCACTTTTGGGAACCGAATCTCCATTCCGGATACGTGCGGTTTTCAACCCTTCTCAATGATGCGGTGACCAACCAGATATCCGAGATGCCGTTTGTTACGAGTGATATTCACATTCGACTACTTGCCTCAACAAGTATTAAAAAGAACCATATTCCTTAGAAAGCTAATTACGTATAATTAACCTCCAGGCGACTTCACCACATTGTGATGTTAGCGATAGGATGGCCGTGCGTCCAAACTTCATTCGCTTTTAATGCCCGTTCAAGGCCGCGGAGTATTCTCGCCTGTTCAATCTGGAGTCTCCACCAATACATGATCACAACATACAAGCAGCGGTGCACGGACCAACGATAGTCAAGCAAGAATGACTGCCAGGGATAGTCATTAACTCCCATTTCACAAACCCGCCTATGATAGTAAGTTAACACCTCAATCTCATTGGTTTGTCTATAATCACTTGTCTGGCATAACACTAAAAAATAGGCTAAGTCATTGGTACACGGACCCCATCCCCACGTTTCCCAATCAATGACGAAGGAGCTTTCTCTGTCGATGTGCGGATATAAGAAATTACATTCATGTGGATCGTTATGCAACAAAGTTGATGGGCAAAGCGCCTCCGCGTTGCATAATGTTGCTAGGTCATCATAGGTTAATCTGCCTTCCAAGCATTCGAGTTCATAAGCCCCCAACGATTCCACAACTCCCTGTGATGCGGCAAACCTTGAGAATCTCTTGAGGATTGCTTCAACCTTTTTCGGCTGGAGAAGGAGATTGAGTTCGTAAGGCGCACTAACGAACTGCACAAGTCTAGAACATTTGTTCCAATAGGTGGTATGGAGGTTTATAAGACTATCAATAATGTGAGTTAGGGTGAAAGAAGAAGGCTTACCTGGAATTCCAGACCACTTGTGGTGACTAGAACTTAGGTCAGGTAAAACGATAATGGCGTAATCTAGGTCAGGATTGTACGCGGCGTATAAACATTGCGGAATCACGCTACAAGGCCTGGTATCAACTCGGGAATAAAACTCAATCTCTCTATTGCCATTTCGTGTGAGAGCCGATACTTGGTTCCCGTGCAAGCATTTAATAAAAAACGGCATTTGAGCAGGAGATTTAACGGCCGTCGCTCGAAACAGTGAGCAACGTTCTGAATTCTCGAGGCACTCTAGTGAGAATTCTAGGTTTTGATTGAGAGCAACTGGAAGGATTTCACTAACGATGTTTTCGATCAGCGCTGATACAGAGTGAAGCCGATAATCCGCAGAATAATAATGATCCTTTGTTACTGGTGGGATTCTGATCACGTCAAGAATTGGCTTGAAGCAATGACGACTTCGGAAAGTCGTGTCGATGAACTAGTTGATTCCAAAAATACCTGTCCCAAGAATAGAGTGTCTTCGCTATGTTGCTTGGTCTGTTAAGCGCAGTTGACAGAACTGAATCAAGCGTTTCTTCGAGTTTGGGTTGATCGATGTTTCCATCTGAGGTTAAAGAAAGAAACCAACTTATGCCTCTCGTCCTTCGCTTCGGGGATGGAGGGAACAGCAGCCACCAGTGAAAGGTCCTAAACACGTAAATCAAATTGGGTGATGAAACATTAGCTATCACCGCACTTAAGTTAGCGAGAAAATCACCTAGAATAAATAAAACATCTCGTATGGAGCCACTCCCCGCCCTAATTCGCCGCCATGAGCCAAGATCCTCATAACTTGGGAAAGAAGGTCGATAAAGATCTTCCTCGCCGACACCGAACCGTTCAAGCACCTTGCTAATCAAGCCCCCATCGCTGAAGTAGCTATGATGACCAACCTCATGAAGGACTATCATTTGCCGAACGTCTTCTAGAAACGCGTATCCGGGTTTCGCCAGTTCGACGAATCGTTGGATTTCGGAGCAAATATGATGTTCCCTCCAAGCCGCACCGCATCGGGGAGGGCATCCAAGCCTTGCGTAACATTGAAGCGTCAACGCCAACACTCTTAATGGTCTCATCTGTATAAGAGATCTTCTATTTTGACCTAGGCTAAAACCGTAATACATCAAAGCGCCCGTCGAAGCTATGTCATCATCATCTAGATATTCAATCTCAACTCCACACACAGTCTCGGAGTTACCCCTTCGAAAAGCGGCAAGTGCGAACGGATTATCAACGACAACAAACTGCTCAGGAGGCAGTTTTTTAGCCAAGGCGGAGAACTGTCGTAATAAGTGCACACTATGAGTTACAAACCCTGAACCAGCTAACGTGGGGGGAGTCTTTCGAGTAATCTTGCGATTCTCGGCGCAATAAAGGGACTGCACTCTAACTAGTAGATCGCGGCGAGATTGCGGGCTTAAGAAGTAATTCTTAAGAATCGTTTCAATTTTATCAGGAAACGCCGCCTGAGCGAATCGGAGTAATGATTGATGAGGCAGGTCCAGCATTCCCGTATTGTTAATATCGAAAACAGAAAGCTCGGAAAGAAAGCCCTGGCGCTCGAAAAATATTGAGCGTCGCAGGGATGTCAAAAGGTCATCTTCTGAGGGTGCGAGCAAGTCGTCATCGTATAACATAATCAATGCTATCCAAGGGGAGCACGCGCTTTCTATACTCCAAGTAGCAAGTTCCGCGCTTCCCTGATGGATTGATTGGAAAGAACGGTTGAAATGGAGTTGTTATGATTGAGCCAGTATATGGGTAACCAATCGTAGACCCAGTACGCGGCCATGGACATGGTGTACGCTCCGCAGTTGCCAATGACCAAGCGCTCGCCTGGGACAGGCAGCCTAGGAAAATCAGCTCTCTTCACCAGTATATTATTATCATTCGTTATTCCGTCGGCGATGTCGGCTACAACGCCTGCAGATCTTCCAAGAGTCGGCCAAGCAAGTCGATAACGAGCTGTAGAAATTGGAATTAGCACATTCGTGCCACAATCAACGATGACAGTTGGAGGCGTGCCGTCTGTCTTAATATCAAGAACTGTCGTGGTAGCAAATCCTGCGTTCCCAACGAGGTAACGTCCAGGCTCAAGCAATATTCGGAACTCTTTATGATTGCTGGATAAACGGCCTATATCGCCAAATATAGCCTCGGCTTGATCGTAGGATTCCCACGGCTCGAATATTCCGCCTCCTAAGTCAAGGCAGGCGATATCGAATTGGGGGTCAATTTTCTTAATCACCTCTTTCATGTGTATCAGCTGTTTTAGAGCCTTAATATATATATCAGAGGTAGTCTCTTGTTGGCCGATATGAATTTGTAGTGTTTCTAGTCGAGCTTGTTTGAAATCTAATAATGGAGTCAAGAACTTGTTCAGGCAATTTCTTGATACTCCAACTTTGCCTTCGCAGCTTTTGTCTCGTAAAACGCCATTTAGTCGTAAACGCACGCCTACTCTCGGAGATTTTCCACTTTGTCTACTTATCTCTAAATAGCGCCTCAAGTCACCTTCTGTGTCGAAATTTACGAGCGCATCAAGCGCCAACAGCTCTTTAAGCATATCTCCAGAGCGTCCTGATCCGTTACTGATAATGGACGAGCCACAAAATCCCGCGTTCTTAGCCAATGCCAGTTCAAGTGCGCTTATAACTTCACATCCCGCTCGGGTCGCTAACCAAGCCAAAACTCTCGGGCAATAACAAGCCTTAATCGCAAAGTGAATTCCGTAATTCGATAGGCCGCCCCGCTCCAATGAGCGGACCATGACAACAAGGTTGTGCTCTAGAATTTCCTCTGAGTACACCAAAGCCGGTGTTGTTTCAAGAGATGAGGCAATTCTGTGGGCGACTTTGGTTAACTTTTCCATGCTGGTTCGGAAGGGGTAACCGGATCGTGTCTCAACTTACCGATCCTTCGAGTAAAAAGATCTTGCCACTAGACGCGTCCACGTGTACGCGCGCGCCGATAGGTATTGTTAAACGTGGCTCAGTGTGCCCGAAGTCTACTTCTGCTAGGATCGGAACGCGCAAAATTTCACCGATTTCGATTAGTACAGACCTCAATGTTTGCTCACGAATCACTCGAAATCGACATTGCCTACCTACTACGAGACCTTCAATTCGATCAATGATATTAGCTTGAATGAGCTGGGCTAACTTCGCTCTGAATTGTGCCGGGGTCCCCTCATCGTCTTCAATGAACAAAACTGTTCCTTCCAAATCTGGCAAGAAAGGCGTGCCGACCATTCGACAAAGCGTATCGAGATTCGCCGCTACAGCAGTTCCCTCCGCAAGTCCGTGCCTGACTGTTGTCCATTCAGTTGCCTCTTCAAGAGCACGATCGCGAACGTCATGTGAGTCCCAAAGAAGAAACTCCGCAGTCATCAGCAATGGTGGTTCAAGAGTGACGGGAGCCGTTGGATCTTTGAGGACACGCAGGAAGTGATCGATTGTATATCTAAACGGCCCGCTAAACTCTCCAAAACTTGGCAGAAGCATGGGACCATAGAATGTCGTTAGCTCACACCGTGCGTGAATAGCCAGTAGCAGTGCTGTTGCATCGCTATAGCCACAAACAATCTTCGGATGAGAGCGTAGTGTTTCGAAATCGATGTATGGTAATATTGTATTAGTAGAGTAGCCTCCGGTTGCCATTAAGATTGCGCCTACTTCTTCATCTCGAATTAGAGTATTGAAGTCTTCCGCACGCTGGATCGGTGTTCCAGCCTCGTCCCCAATGCACTCGAAGACATGAGCAGCCAACTTAGGACGAAAGCCGCATGCAGACATGTGTGAGAGACTGCGAGCAAGCCGTAGAGGAAAGGACACAATCTCTGAAGAGGGTGCTAAAATCCCGATGAAACAATCATCTCGAAGCCGAGGAGGCTTAATAGCCATTAAGGGGCCCTCCGCGTCGTAAAAAGCTCCTCTTCATCTGCATACGGGCGGGACTGCATAATTAGAATTGAAAACCCGCAGAATTTTAAGTTTTCGTTAAATGTCTTGATAAAGGCCGGATATTGTGAAAGCAGAGCTTGCTGAACATATTCAGGGAAGTCTCGAACATGGGGTTTGTTAAATTGTGAGACACAAAACGAGTCCAATCTGGCAGATTGATCCAGGTATTCATAATCTTCATTAAAGACGATCTCAAGTGCGACTCCCGCGTTGGATGAGGCATCTTTACACAACTTAATCCAATCGTCTTTGGTCCGTACGGTAAGCGGAGTCTTGATGGCCCTTTCTATGGCCTGTACGATCTCGGCAGGAGGTTGTCGTTTATAATAGATTGGTACCATCACTAAAAAGCCCAGCCTTTTGAGCACCCTAACGTATTCCATGATGGCCAGCTTCTTCGATTCAATGAATGAAGTCACATTACTTGCCCAAGTTACATCGAAGGTCTCGGTCTTGAATGGAAGCTCGGTGGCATCTGCGGCGATAAAATGGGTACGAGCACTAACCCCCATGTTCCTAGCGTATTCGGTTGCTGCCGCGATCGCGTCTGAGTTTAGGTCAACGCCCGTCACATTGCAGCCCGTGAGGAGCGAGAGGTTCACTGAGGTAAAGCCGGTGTTTGACCCAATCTCGAGGACTCTAGTAAGTGGGCTTATAAAACAACTCTTAGCCACCTCATGAACTGTCCGAATTCCGCCGGACGGCCGATTTCGTTCGCGGAGTAATGCTACGGCATCTGAATAGGATAGATTGTCCTCGTCATCTCTCTGTTTTTGCACCACTGTATTCTTCGACTCTTAAGGTACAGGAGCCAACAACCACGTCCACAGTACTTCTACTAAAATCGGGGGCGAACTCGGTTGATGGAAAAGCCCTTGTTGTGCGTCCGATTTCAATAAAGTGGGAATCAGATCGCAGCTTTTGCACTTGTTCGGAGAGCATCGTGGGATGCTCTATGTCCTCACTTGGGCGTGCTTATTTTAAGGTCGACCAAATTAAGGGGACATAGCTTGACCGTTGACCCTAGGGATGAATTGACAATCTCGTATGTCATTGTGCTTCAGTATCCAACAAAGGTAACGTTCTATACCTAAACCGAATCCCGAAGTGAGCATAGGGTAAAGCCGCTTCAACTCAATGTACCAAGCGTAACTGTGCTCTTCAATCCCATGTATCCTTAAGGCTGCTTCAAGATCTTCACAAGAACAATGTCGCTGGCCAGCACCGACCAATTCGCCTATCCCAGCCAACAAGTCTGCAGCCTTAGCAGTCTTTCGATTGTGGTCGGCGAACGCTTGATAAAAAGGGACTGAAAGATGATCCGGTTCAATGATCCAAACAGGACCATGAAAGTATTGGAGTAAAGATTGTTCGCCCCTCCTCGTTATACTGCGAGCCATTCCATTAGACGAATGTCGGACATTGAGATCCGTAGTCTGAATGAGCGATACGGCGTCCTCGAATGAGATTCTGCTCCAAGAATGCGATTCACATGCCTGATCTATGTGTGAAATATCGCCGACCAGATCTTCAATCTCGCCGCGCGCAACGTCAAGAATGTTTAGCGAAAGATAGCGGATATAGTCTTCGACCAGTTTCAACACATCTCCCAAGCTGCCTCGTATCTCTGCCTCGCTATGATAAAACTCGCATAGGTGAGACTCATCTGGAGACTCTCCTCTAAAGCTTGGTAAGATGTAGTAGCACCCAATTTTCGTCAGGCGACAAGCGTATTCGAGCAGGAACTGCATCGAATCCGCGAGGAAGCTATTGACGCCAAAGCAAGTCATGGAAACCGGCAGTGAATCGCTACCAAGTCCCATCGGACTTGAGACACACTGGGTTGTGATTGGTAGATGAGTTGCCTTTAGCCTACGGTCGGAGAAAAAAGCGAACGTGTTTGTCGAGATCAAATCCTGAAGATCCATGATTATCCGCCACCATGGATCTTCAAGTATCTGTAAATAACGGTTCCGATTATCCCAAGATTCAGTCCGCATTGATAGCGCCATTGCGTAACTTCACAAAGAACTGCCGCTGCCGAGGATTGTCAGATCTCTCTCTTCTATTCTCGACCTTTCCGGATTGACAATGGTTTCAAATGCGGGACCGAACGCTGCTGTAACAGCTAATGCTCCCGCGAGTGCCGCGCTTCCAGTCCAAACCCCGTCCGTACCATCGACTTTGAAGTCGCTTGGACAGCGCGAAAGTACCCCTGCAACCAAACCCGAATAAGGAGCGAAAACGAGCCTTATCTTTCGTCTAGCTGCCATCTCGGAAAGCTTCTTGGAAAAAGTCGCATCGTCTGAGCAGTTTAACAGGCTTCCGCTTATCAACTTCTCATCTGCGCCCAGCCGAAAAAGACGTGGATACGCTTCGACCTCAATGTCGGGGCGGAAATCCTTAACTAACGTCTCAAGCGCCCTAACCTTGAGCTCTCCTAAGCGACTCGGTGTAAAAGGGAGACGAGCTAAACCAGTCTCAGTCACAACAGCGTTGTCAAATAGGACTAATTTTTTCACGCCGGCAATCGCGGAAAAAAGTCCTGCCCACGCACCAGTCCCACCGCAGCCCAATATGGTCGCTGACGCTGGTACATGTAGTCCGCTAATCTTTTTCGCCTTAGAGTAGTTAACCTTTGGCATAGTCGTCATTCCTCCACTTTCGGGTGTGAAAATTGCTGGAACCTCACCGATGCAGACTTTTGTCTTTACCGATGACGAGAATTGCCCATGGCTTTTGAAGTCAAGCGAGGTTGCCACAGTATAGGCACGATTGTAAAAATGTCAAAACAAGCGGAGTAGGGTATTTGGAGGAACCATTAGTTTCAAGGTTAATCAAGCTCTGAATGTGTCATCAACCAACTTGGTTGGCGGTACCAAGAATGTTCTCGCAATTTTTCGAGCAAATCACTAGAAAGTGATCCTGCATCACTCGCGGCCATGTTTAACTCTACATGGGCACGCTTGCGCATTCCTGGAATCACAGTACTAATGGTGTGGTTGCTAAGAATGAACCGCAACGCCATCGCTGACATGTCCATTCCGCGAGGGAGAATACGCCGTAGCGCTTCTGCTCGTTTCAGGCTCGGGATAAGATTTTGCTGCTTAAAATAAAAATTTCGGAAATCGCTCTCTGGCCAAGTGTCGTTCTCGGTGAGTGTCCCGGTCAGCGTCCCCTCATCGAAAGGTACGCGAGCAATAACTGCAACATCCATTTCGAGACATGCCGGAAGTAACTCGGCCTCAGGATTCTGATCGAAGATATTATAGACAACCTGAACGGAATCTATCAGTCCGCTGCGCACTGCCCGAATTCCGTTCCATGGTTCCCAACCATTAACGCTGATACCGACGGCCCGGAAAAAGCCTTGCCGTCGCAGGTCTTCGATCGACTTGACCCAACGGTCGTCATCTACCCAGTTGTCTTCCCAGACATGAAACTGGATTAAGTCAAAACTCTGTAGTTGTGCATTCCCTAGACTCTTCTGAACATATTCCTCAATATGGTGGGGTGGAAAACAATCATCCAACGTGTAGTCCCGCTTGCTTGGCCACACATTGTTCTTAGGCGGTATCTTTGTGGCCGTGTAAATCCTTTTGTCTGGGTTTGCCTTTACTAGCTGGCCCAGAAGACATTCGCTGCGACCTAAACCATAGACCGGGGCGGTATCGAAGAAATTACAACCTAGCTCCACAGCGCACTGTAAAGAACTAAATGACTCCTTATCATTCGACCCGCTCCAAGCACCGATTCCCCACATGCCATATCCGATTTCGCTCACCATCCAAGTTGTTCTTCCGAAACGTCTGTATCTCATCTGCGTCGCCTTTTTATGAAGTGATAACCTAACCCGTTCAGGAGAATGCAGGAACTCGATCCTCTGTTAACTCGAACCTAGAATAACTTCAGCACACGGAACACCTAATCGTGCCGAGGAACGCTGAGCCACAGCTTCGGTCGGGTGCTTGCAGGAGTTTGACTACTAGCTCAGCTATACAGCACTCACCTGTATGTTGCGTCAATAAAGGACTTAGCGTTTTGGCGGGTTTTTCATTGCGCTCAAAATGCGCTGTTTTTTTGACTGGTCCATATCCCTGCAAAATGTATTGTCTTTTAGTGACCGCGCAGCATCGTAAGGAGAGAGTACCGTGAAGTAGCGGACCAAGCTCTGGGAATGAGTTAACATCACTCACTTGGCAGATGTCAATCAGGCTCCTCTTAAATCGCCACCGTCGCAATCCTCGGGTAGATTTACCAAATCATCTCTGCGATCTCGTGAACTCAATTTAAGGAAACAGGACCTCATGAGAATCCTGGGATTGAGTTCCACTGTCTTGCGTGTGCCTGTCAACAGATTTATTTGCGCCGGATTACGTTGGAGAAGCCTACGCCCGTATAATTTCGCGTCAAGGTGAAGTCATGGAGATGTAGAGAATACCCCGACTCTCGCACACCAACTCTCAACGTGAAAGCTGATATGATCTTCATCATCCAGCCGATAACGAGTTCTGGAATCTTTGCTGACGCTAGTGCGCGAAAGGTGAACAATTATGCGTAAAACTTTGATCGGACCACTGGCAGGTGTGATGTCTTTGCTCTTTTTCATGATATCGGCACCCCCGGCACTCTCTCAGACTCCCAAATCGACGGATCCGGCGGTAATGGACAATACGGAGTTGCTTCGCGAATTGGTTGTCGAGGTGCGACAACTTCGGTTAACGCTTCAACGAGCGAATATCAACGCCTTTCGCGCCCAGATAGCCATTGAACGCTTAAAAGTCCAAGAAGCTCGTGTCGAAAGAATTAAGAATCTGCTCGACGAGAATCAGAATGATATCACCGGCATTGGTGCGTCTCGAGCTCAACTCCTCGAACAAATTAAGGATGTGGAAGCTCAAATCAAAACTGAGAATGATCCTAATAAAAAAGCCGACCAAGAAAGCGCACAGAAGGAATTTAGAAGAAGTCTAGATCAACAAAGCGCCCGCGAAACCTCGTTGAGTGAGCAACGCAATGGCCTCATGACCCAGCTCCAGGCAGAACAGACAAAGTTAGAAGAATTGAGCAATACGTTGGCTGCTATTCAATCTGATCTGGAAAAAATGGTCAGGGAAACAATGGAGAAGGTTCCTGAACCAAAGAAGTGAGAGCGGCTGAAGTACAAGAACGTGGTGCAACCATTTCCTGTGTAGATGAATCTTAAATCTTGACCACCTCAAACCAATCAAACGCAAAAATCTGAGTAGGGTCATTTTACGTATCTGAAGAGAATGAAAGCCCAGTAAGCACCGAGCTTATTGTCTAAGTTTAAACTCTATAGTTTTGATCTAATGGAGTAGGAAGTATAAAAACCCTGAGAACAAAAATTAAAGCGCTATCATTGATTCTGATCTTTTGCTTCGCATCGAGTCAGGTAGTGATGGCAGAGACTCACTGGCTCGATTTTAACCCGTATGCTTTTTCCACCGAATTCTTCAGAGTCAATAACATTAAACGTGGCAGTTGTGGCGCCACTGCTGTTGTGTTAGTTGAGAGTCACCTGAATCTCCAGGCCCGAATTGCCAGTGACGCCGTTAAGAATAAGAATAGTCAAATGCTGGCGGATCCGACGGCATCAATGCGGCCGTATCTCAGCGGAATGTATTACATATCATCCATTGATGGTATCGGAACCAGATTGCAACGCGACGGCTACAAAGTCACTTGGTTGGGTACAAGCACTCGCCAAACCGCGGCAAGGAACATTTATGGGGCGCTAGCGAAGAAACATTGGGTAATCATTGTAGCCCGACATGGGTTTAATACATGGGAGCTTGGACATTTTTATCCAATCTATGGTGGAAATCTAAGCTATGCGAGTAACGGCACAATCGACGAAACCAGATCAACACTGAATGCGATTGATGACTTTTACGGAAATAGGGAAACGTACGACGCCAACTATCCAATATGGGGAGACATGTACAAGCGCGGGGTCAATCTTGGCCAAGTGCTTACTAGTACAAGGTCGGCTTCACTGTATGGGACCTACAATATCATCGAGGTTTACAGGTGAAGAATCTGATCGACGGCTCACTTTCGGAGAGAGGCCGGCGCAAGCCGGCCTCTCTTGTTTACAAGCGTCATTTTGTTTGGAGGAGCAGGAAATTGCGGCACTGCTTACAACCGGCTGACGAATAAGCTCGTTGTCTTCAGAGGCCGAATTACAGGATAGCCATCTTCTAGCTAAAGCCGCCTATCGAATCCTTTAGAAGTCAGACGGCGAGGCGCCGGTAATCTTCAAACGCACTATCAGTTCCACACGAACGACCAAATCAAAGACTATGTTCTTTGTGCCAATTGCGAACAACGTTTTAATGACAGCACCGACACGCTTGGGCCAACCGATTGGCTTCATCCTGTGTAAGTGGTTGCGTTTGAATTGATGGAGTTAAGGCCCCACAACCTCCAACGTCGCTATCACGACATTCTTTGCTCCGCAGAACAAGCAGTGGATGATCCAATCACCTTCGCAACCCTTTGGCGAATTCTCTACCGTTCGAAGACAACAAACTCCCGACCGGGTTATTGAACAATCTTCAACCACTGGCGCGCGCCAGCAATCGTACAGCAATGAACTCCAAGCTCGAACTGGCTTAGATTCTCAACCGGCGTGCTGTTGTTGTTCTCTTCATTAACTTAAGTTAAGCTATGGTCCAACAGTAACGTTTTCCCGACTCTTCTCCGATCCCGAAATTGAAAGGTCACGGCTATGAATTCCCCCAAGGGCCGTATTCTTTACACGGAAGACGACGCGGATACGCGCGATCTGGTCAGGATGATATTGACACGTGAGGGTTATGACGTGCGCTGCACTGATGGGCCAGAAGAAACGCTCGCACTTGCCAGGACACAGAAGTTCGATCTTTACCTCATGGACAACTGGTTGCGTGATAGTAACGGGCCAACGCTTACCGCTAGAATTCGCGAATTTGATACCAACACTCCAGTTTTATTTTACTCCGCGGCCGCATACGAGGCTGACAAAGAGACAGCTCGAAGTGCGGGAGCACAAGCATACTTAGTGAAGCCAGTTGAAAATGAGACACTGGTCGCAGAAGTGGGCCGACTTATCCGCGGAAGGGACGATCCAGGGACAAGATTATGACCCAAATCACTCTCTACTGCCTCTTATTTGGAGGCGTGGGATTGTTGTTTATTGCATTGAGCATTCCTCTTATTCAAGAGCGTGTGCCACCAAACCCAACCTATGGGTTTCGCACGGCGAAGAGTCTATCCGACGCAAAGATTTGGTATGCGGTCAATCACATTTCAGGGCGCGATCTGCTTATAACCGGTGCGCTCATCAGTTTGGGATCTGTTGTAATTCTGTTCCTGGGACAGGATCTACAACCGCGTCAAGTTGCTCTAACTCTCTTTCTCCTGATGTGCTTCTCACTTTTAGGTACTGCGTTACATGGGTACGTTGTGCTGAGGAAAATGTAGACTGCAATTGAAGCTATCTCGACTGAGTATATCTTCAACTTTACCACAGAGTGACTTCTTGAAAGTTGCACGATAAGGTGCCAACTAAACTACACGACCCGAGCCCCGGGCTGAGGAAAAACGCCCCAAAAGGACAGTAAAGACGAGCCTTTGCAACACAAGAAACACAATAAATATCTTGACACTGTCCGGCGCGGTCAATAACATTTTCAAGCCTTCTCACAGCTCGCCCAGAGCATTGGTCCAGATGATTTTCTAACTTACTAAACTGCGCCTCCGCCGCTCCGCAGGCTATTGAGGGTTATCTCGGCGATGATTGCTTCCTTACGTTCCATTCTCAAACTGCGATTCTCAATCGCTTTTCCCGCTTCACGTGATGAGCAAGGAATTGGCTGCTGGTCCAGGGGGATAAACGGTTGGCGCAGAAAGCTTGCGTTGGGATCGTAACCGGGAGACCTAACGGTCAAAGCGAGTCTATGATTGCCATCCCTGCCAGCTTCCTTTTAAGCAGCAGTAAAGCGTCGCTTGTTTTCAGCGTGCTCACATCAGCTATTCTTATGATGGGACCTGGCGGCTGGCAGCTTGCGCGTGGACAGACCCGTTCTGAAACAAGCCTCCGCTCTCGCGCACAACTTCTTGGTTCTCAAGTCACGATCTCGTTCCCGGAGCGACTGGTCGTAACACCCTCGGGAAAAGCGTATCTTCTCGACACCGACCTTTCGACGCTCTTCACAATAGATAAAAGAGATGGTCGGATTAACCGAATGTGTGGGTCCGAGACTTTGTCCGGGCCATCGGACATTAGCGTCGATCGCAATGGTAATGTTTGGGTATTGAGTGCCCTCCACTCGCAGATCGTTAAGCTCACACCAAAGTGCCAGGCGCAGGCACAGGTCATCTCTCGCAACATGCCATTGCGAATAGCGACCAATACCTTGGGCGAACTCATTGTGCTGAATGGTACCGGGGAACACCTGTTTGAACTGTATGGACCAGATGGCAAGCTGTTGAGAAATTTTGGCAAGAGACTCGATTACAAGGACGAAACAGCCAACAGTGAATTAAGTGACGGCCGCGACCACTGAGAATCAAGACCTACACGGTGCTGAACGGTAATGAGTTATCGACAAGCGATCGAGCAACACTTGAATCCATCAATTTCAGCCAGATAGAGCCTTTCGTAACGCAGGACTACATCCAGACCAGACTTCTGGCCAACAAACTTGAGCGGTCTTTGTGGCGGGCAAAATTCCTGGCCGCAGTCGGCAGTGCGATGCTACGGACACCGCAATCCCGTTCTGACTTGAAAGCCTCAGCAAACGGAACACCTTGATCGTGCCGACGAAGGCTGAGCCACGGTTTCGGAGCGATCCTGCCCGATAATCGAAGCCTACTTCTTTGGCTGTCTCAAAAGGCGACGAAAACGCATCTCACTGTCTCTCTTGTATTTAGTTAGTGAATGAGAAGCGTGGAGTGGAGCGCGAACGACTTTATGAGCGATTCAAACTGATCGAGATCTATTGGCTTAGAGAGAACGGCGTCACAGCCTGCCTTCAATGCATCCTCGGCACAGTCTTGTCGGTCGTAAGCCGTAAGCAATATGACGCGGCAGTCGTTCGGACTCCGTAGGGCTGGACGCAGCCGCTGAACGAATTTCAAGCCATTCATTATCGGCAAACCAAGATCAGTAACAATCAAATTGGGTCGAGCAGCCACTGCCAGTTGCAGCGCCTGTTCGCCGTCTGCGGCTTGTAAAACTGTATATCCAAGCCGTTCTAAAAAAAGGGATAGTAAGTCGCGAAAATCCGGATGATCCTCGACTATCAATGCAGTGGGAACCGAGGGCCGACTGGTTCGTCCACCAAGCGAATGATACGAGGCCTGTTGAGTAACCAAAGCGAACATTGCTCCTACTGAAAATCGCTATAAGAGCAATACTTGTTCCTACCTAGGTTAAGTGATGTTTGGGGGAGGATTTTTTGGAGCGTATCCGCACAATGTCCCCAAAGCGACACCGCTCCAAAATTGAGGAACGCGACGAAACCTTTCACTCCCAGACGTGCGGCACCTAGGAGTGGCAGACTTCGACGCGTCCTCATCTAATCTAAAAGCCCAAAACTCCGTGAATTCCACTACTTGGTTTAAGGATTAACAGTAGTACGTCAGTGTATTGAATTCGACAGAAATTTCGAGGGAGACTAAACTGGTTGGCTTTGCTCCACGCCTTTAGACAATGTGTTGGTACCGTTCTACCTCTTCTGGCTCATAGAAACTTTCGGTCTGACATTTATCGCAACGATGGTGGTAAGTGTGACGGATTTTGGCCTTGCCGTGAGATGGATCAGGAAAGAGTGCTTGGCGCGTTTTGCAATCGGGGCACGTTACGACAAAGTACCACTCGAAGGGTATGCACTCGGATAACAGCATGGGGGAACACTGACCGAAATTTATTTAGGGAAACGAAGGGCCAGCATAGCGACTTGTAGATCATTCAGGGTGCCTTGTCAATGTCGAGTCGTTGGGAGCTTGTTCCTAATGCAGGGACTTTTTACTACCGGTTGAGCCTGGAATCAGAAGAATTCCAACTGACTAAACATATCGGCACTTTAACAAAACGCGGCAATTCTTTAGATTAGCATTGAAGGTAAGACGTAGGCGTAAATCTGACTTCAGTATCCACAGATTGAGGACCAAAATGAATTGTCGTAAATGCGGATTGCAGACACTACCAGATCAAAGATTTTGTCGCTCCTGTGGAGAAAGTTTACAGACGAATACAACGCCACTTGTTGCGCATGCCAACGTATTCGAGATCCAAAGTCGGCCGGCAAATAACGATCGAAACGAACGAGCGAGTATATTGATGCATTGGGGATTTATTATCATGTTTGTTGGTGTGGCCGTTGGCATCATAGGCAAAAAGCTGATGCATGAAGATATAGTTACTGTCCTTGGAGCACTGGTATCTATAGCGGGGATTTTTCTTACTGTTTATCCATATCTGTCGCCTTCCTCCCGCCGAAAGGTTGACTCCAGTCCGTCCTCACAACCGGACATCTTAAGCCAATCACAACCAGGCAAATATCTGCCGACACAGAGCAAAACTGAATACGTACCAAGCATTACCGAAAGGACAACGACTCTGTTGGAGAACTCAGCGGTAGCAAGACCAAAACAGAAAGAAGACGGTGAGTCCCAAGCCTAACGTGACATAGCACCTTGCTATATTCCGGCTTTCGATGACACATCAGGTAGATTTGCGCGATCCTTCAAGCAACAGACTGAAGTGCTCGATTTGGCGATTGGTTTATTCCCCTCTAAAAGAATGTTTAGAGCAGCCTTTAAAGTAGCGCTTAATCCAATATGAGCTCGACTAATTCACGAGTGTCAGCATCGTCGTCTGCAACTAGGATATGCGGAATCTCCATCAGCTTTCTTAGCTGAATCTATCGGCAGGCAATACCCATTCTAAGGAAATTTTCAATGCCTTACAACGCTTAATTGGTCTAACGTGGCCCAACTCATTCTAGGGAACGAATTCGTTCAGCAAGAGACGTTGCAACGTTCATCAAGTACGTTCTCATGATCGCAAATACAATAAATCGAAGGCACTATCCAAATACGCCTCACAATCAAAATTTTTTTCTGCGTTCATAAATTTATACATCCCTAACCAGCCACGCCATTTAGTTCCTCTTGCCTGTTTTCTTACATGGTCCGCGACTACTAAAAGCGATTTTTAATCAACAAAAACCTGTTAGAATTTCGTCGCGTAGCTCGCTCGCGCCATCCCTGGCGCAATACAAAAAGACTCCCCATAGGCTGGACCGGCGTTTAAGTGTGTGGACCGGTATAGATCGGTACATGATGAATTAACGACTACATAAACTAAAAAGCATTCCCGACAACAGCAATGAAACAAGGCCGCCCCTCCCACACCATTCTTGCGCACACCATTCTTGCTGTAAATGATCGTACCGCCGAACTCGAGGCGCTAACATCAAGCGACGCGCTGGCTGAATACACGGTATTAAAAGCAACTAACATAAATGCGGCCGTCAGATTAGCCATCAAGCAGCAACCCGATCTAATTATTATCGACCTCTCCAAACAACAAACTTGAAAGAGGACGCCACGTTAGTGCTAGTCCCGTACAGAGAACTCACTCTTGTCCCTTTTGCTCTGTTACAAGATGAGACGGGTCGTCAACTACTGGAACGTTACGCCATTTGCCTTGCCCCATCTCTAACGACCCTTCGAACTATAAAGCGCCGGAACGTTTGGAGACGGAGGCTCCCGGAAAACATTTACTTAGTTGGTGACCCCGCTATTAAACGGGGCTTTGAGCGTCTACCCCATGCACTTAAAGATGTGGAAGAAATCCGTTCCATACTCGAGTCTTCAGGTGTCCCCGTCGAGAAAATAGTTTTGCGTAAGGACGCCGCAGCAACAGAGGAGAGTTATCGGCGTGAGGCTCGCAAGAGTGACCTTATTCACTTGGCTGGCCATGCGACGATCAACGAACCGGCTTATCTCTCTTGTTTACACCTTGCACCAGCGCCACCATATGATGGTGAATTGACGGCAAGCGAGATACGCAACATACCTCTCAACGACGCCCTGGTTTTTCTCGCAGCTTGTCAGACCGGACAAGGCCGCCCCACCGCTGATAGTGTAATAGGGCTAGGTCGTGCATTTCTTGAAGCGGGCGCACGGGCTGTCGTCC
>JBKPOC010000028.1:0-6476 GCA_046732935.1 Acidobacteriota bacterium
TTGCCCTTCCAGCACCTCGCCTTCCAACCACTGGCGCTGCCAATACGCGAAGTCCGCATACTGAATCGTCAACTCCGGCAGCGGCGAAGGCTTACCTTGCGAGAAGGCTTCATACAGGCTCGTCAGCTCTTTAATCAGCAGCCCCATCGACCAGCCGTCGGCCACGATGTGATGGATCGTGCACAGCAGCACGTGCTCTTCTGCTGCCAAGCGCAACACACTGGCGCGGAACAGTGGTCCAGTCGCCAGGTCAAATGGCTGTTGTGCTTCCGCTCCGGCGACTCGCCTCGCCTCTGTCTCGCGCTCTGCTTCTTCGCATTCACTCAGATCCGTCACATGCAGGCTGAAGACTCCCGCTTCATCGATCACCTGCACCGGCACGCCGTCAACCATTCCAATCCTGGTGCGCAACGACTCGTGCCGTCTGATCACTTCACCGAAGCTTTGCTCCAGCGCCTGGAGATCAAGCCGACCCTTCAAGCGCACTGCGGCGGGAATGTTGTAGAACGAACTATTCGGCTCCAACTGGTCCAGGAACCATAACCGCTGCTGCGCATACGAAAGCGGCAACACTTCGTCTCTCGAAACGCGCACCATCGGCGGCGCCACCATTCCGCCAGCCGATAGCTTCAGCTCATCGATTACTCCGGACAGTCCGGCAACGCTCGGCTGTTCGAACAACTGCCGCAGCGTCACTTCCACTCCCAACGTCTCGCGCACTCGCGACATCACTTGCGTCGCCAGCAGCGAGTGACCACCCAGTGCGAAGAAATTGTCATAGACACCAACTTGCTCTACGCGAAGCACCACGGCCCAGATCCCGGCCAGCACTTCTTCCGTTGCCGTCCGCGGCGCCACATACTCGCTGCCGATCTCTGATCGTCCGCCTGTCGGTTCCGGCAACGCTCGCCGATCAACCTTGCCATTCGCCGTCAGCGGCAGCTGCTCCAACTGCACAAACGCATTCGGCACCATGTACGCAGGCAATCGGCCCTTTAAGTACTGCTGTAGTTCACTACTGCTTATTCCTTCCCGCTCCGCCACCACATAGGCCACTAAGCGCTTCTCGCCACCTTCACTTTCTTTCGCTGCTACCACCGCCTGGCGCACTGCTTCATGCTCGCTCAGCGCTACTTCGATCTCACCTACTTCAATGCGGTAGCCGCGCACCTTCACCTGATTGTCTATGCGCCCTACGTACTCGATCTCGCCAGCGCTTCTATATCTCGCGATGTCGCCCGTCCGGTACAACCGCTCGCCGCCTTCTGCGGCAAACGGGTTCGGCACGAACTTCTCCGCCGTCAGTGCTGCTCTTCCCAGGTAGCCGCGCGCCAGTCCTTCGCCGCCGATGTACAACTCCGCCGCCACTCCCACCGGTACCGGTCGCAGCTCTCCATCCAACAGATAGATCTGCGTGTTCGCTATCGGACGGCCAATCGATACGCTCGGCCCAATGGCCTCACCCTTAACCTCATCTGCGCTGGACCAGATCGTCGTCTCTGTCGGGCCGTACAGGTTCCACACCTCTTGCGCGTGCTGCTGTAACTGGTTCCCCAACTCCGGCAGCATCGCTTCGCCACCGCACCACACCTTCAGCTCTGCGCTTCCTTCCCAGCCTGCCTCTTGCAGCATCCGCCACGTTGCCGGTGTTGCTTGCAGGGCAGTCGCGCCACTCTCCTTCAACTTCCTCAGTAACTGTGCACCGTCGACGGCTGTCTCCCGGCTCGTCACCACCAACCGGGCTCCCACCAGCAACGGCAGGAACAGCTCCAACCCCGCGATATCAAATGACAGCGTCGTCACGGCGAGCAGCACGTCGCTGCCGTCCAGCCCAGGACGTCGCTGCATCGACTGCAACAGGTTCACCACCGCCCGGTGCGGGATCTGCACGCCCTTCGGCTCTCCCGTCGACCCTGAGGTGTAGATCATGTAGGCCAGGTTCTCAGCACCTGCCGCGTTCTCAAGATTTGCGGCGCTTTGCTGCGACACCTTGTCCCAATCGCTATCGAGACAAACGACTGCGGCGGGTTGAGCAGGTAACAATGGA
Source organism: Acidobacteriota bacterium (assembly GCA_046732935.1). GTDB lineage: Bacteria > Acidobacteriota > Blastocatellia > Pyrinomonadales > Pyrinomonadaceae > PSRF01. The sequence goes on from JBKPOC010000028.1 coordinate 2,048, forward strand.
AGCAGGTGTTGCTGGGTTAAAAGTACAGGGATGCCGGAATTCGCCAACATGAAGCGAACGCGCTCCGTTGGATATGAAGGATCAAGCGGTACATAGGCGCCGCCCGCTTTCAAGATCCCCAGCAAGCCCACCATCATTTCTACCGAGCGCTCCACACAGATCCCGACCAGCACCTCCGGTCCCACTCCCAATGTCTGTAAGTGATGGGCCAGCCGGTTCGCTCGCTCGTTCAGCTCCCGATAACTGATCCGCTCATCTTCATATATGACGGCGTCTGCTTCAGGACTGCGTTCCACCTGCTCCTCGAATAACTCGTGCAGGCACTTCCCAACCGCATACTCCGCCGCCGTCTCGTTCCAGCCAACGACGATCTCTTCCCGCTCGGTCTCACTCAACAACTCCAACTGCGACAGCCGCTGCTGCGCATCACGCGCCACGCTCTCCAGCAGCCGCTCGAACTGCCGCATCATCCGCTCAATAGTCACACCTTCGAACAAGTCTGTGTTGTAGGCGACGGTTCCAACTAACCCGCGCCCCGTGTCCACCAACTCGAACGTCAGCTCATACTTCGCCGTCGTGCCTTCGCCCTCCACCGGGCTCAACTCCAGCCCCGGCAGCGGCGTCATCTCCTGCGGCACGTTCTGCAATACCAGCATCACCTGGAACAGCGGCGACCGGCTCAGGTCACGCTCCGGCTGTAACTCTTCCACCAGCTTCTCAAACGGCACGTCCTGGTTCGCGTACGCTCCCAGCGACACCTCTCTCACCCGCCGCAGCAACTCCACGAATTGCGGATCACCACTCAGATCAGTGCGCAGCACCAGCGTATTGATGAAGAACCCGATCAGGGCTTCTGTCTCTGAGTGCTTGCGCCCGGCGATCGGTGTGCCAACGACGATGTCTTCCTGTCCGCTGTAACGCGACAGCAGTGTTTGCCAGGTCGCTAGCAGCGTCATGAACAGCGTCACTCCGTGGCGCTGGCTCATCTCTTTCAGCGCCGCCGTCGCCTGCTCGCTTAGCGCCATCCCCTGAAACGCGCCGCGGTAGCTCTGTACCGCCGGACGCGGATGGTCCAACGGCAACTCCAGTGCTGCCGGTGCTCCCGCCAGTTGTTTCTTCCAGTAACCCAGTTGCCCTTCCAGCACCTCGCCTTCCAACCACTGGCGCTGCCAGTACGCGAAGTCCGCGTACTGGATCGTCAACTCCGGCAGCGGCGACGGCTTACCTTGCGAGAATGCTTCATACAGGCTCGTCAGCTCTTTAATCAGCAGTCCCATCGACCAGCCGTCGGCCACGATGTGATGGATCGTGCACAGCAGCACATGCTCTTCCGCTCTCAACCGCAACACGCTGGCTCGGAACAGCGGTCCAGTCGCCAGGTTGAACGGTTGTTGTGCTTCTGCTCCGGCTACTCGCCTCGCCTCTGTCTCTCGCTCTGCTTCTTCGCATTCAGTCAGATCCGTCACATGCAGCGCGAAGACTCCGACTTCATCGATCACCTGCACCGGCACGCCGTCAACCGTTCCAATCCTGGTGCGCAGTGACTCGTGCCGTCTGATCACTTCACCGAAGCTCTGCTCCAGCGCCTCAACATCCAGCTTGCCTTTCAAGCGAACCGCGGCGGGAATGTTGTAGAACGAACTATTCGGCTCCAATTGGTCCAGGAACCATAACCGCTGTTGCGCGTACGAAAGCGGCAACACTTCGTCCCTCGAGACTCGCACCATCGGCGGCGCTACCATGCCAGCAGCAGCCGATAGCTTCAGCTCGTCGATCACTGCGGACAGTCCGGCCACTGTCGGCTGTTCGAACAACTGCCGCAGCGTCACTTCTACCCCCAACGACTCGCGCACTCGCGACATCACTTGCGTCGCCAGCAGCGAGTGACCACCCAGTGCAAAGAAATTGTCATAGACACCGACCTGCTCTACGCGAAGCACCACGGCCCAGATCCCGGCCAGCACTTCTTCCGTTGCCGTCCGCGGTGCGACGTACTCGCCGCCGATCTCAGATCGTCCGCCTGTCGGTTCCGGCAACGCTCGCCGGTCTACTTTCCCGTTCGCCGTCAGTGGCAACTGCTCCAACTGCACAAATGCGTTCGGCACCATGTACGCAGGCAATCGGCCCTTTAAGTACTGCTGTAACTCACCGCTCGTGACGCCTTGCGGCTCTGCGACGACATAGGCCACCAGCCGCTTCTCTCCACCCTCACTCTCCTTCGCTGCCACTACCGCCTGGCGCACTGCTTCGTGCTCGCTCAGCGCTACTTCAATCTCACCCACTTCAATGCGGTAGCCGCGCACTTTCACCTGATTGTCGATGCGGCCGATGTACTCGATCTCGCCGGCGTTTCTATATCTCGCGACGTCGCCCGTCCGATACAACCGCTCGCCCCCTTCTGCGGCAAACGGGTTCGGCACGAACTTCTCCGCCGTCAGTGCTGCTCTTTCTCGGTAGCCGCGCGCCAGTCCTTCACCGCCGATGTACAACTCTGCCGCTACTCCAACGGGCACAGGCCGCAGTTCTCCATCCAGTAGATAGATCTGCGTGTTGGCTATCGGACGGCCGATCGATACGCTCTGTCCCGCTGCCTGACCATTCACCTGGTAAGCGCTGGACCAGATTGTCGTCTCTGTCGGGCCGTACAGGTTCCACACCTCTTGCGCGTGCTGCTGTAGCTGGTTGCCCAACTCCGGCAGCATCGCTTCGCCACCGCACCACACCTTCAGCTCGGCGCTTCCTTCCCAGCCTGCTTCTTGCAGCATCCGCCACGTTGCCGGTGTTGCCTGCAGGGCAGTCGCGCCACTCTCCTTCAACTTCCTCAGTAACTGTGCACCGTCGGCGGCAGTCTCCCGGCTCGTCACCACCAACCGGGCTCCCACCAGCAGCGGCAGGAACAGTTCCAATGCCGCGATATCGAATGACAGCGTCGTCACTGCCAGCAGCACGTCACTACTGCTCAATCCCGGCCGCTGCTGCATGGACTGCAACAGGTTTACCACCGCCCGGTGCGGGATCTGCACGCCCTTCGGCTCTCCCGTCGAACCCGACGTGTAGATCATGTAGGTCAGGTTTTCGTTGGTTGTTGAGGATGACACTGTGGTCGTCGGACAAGATTGCGCGATGGTTTCCCAATCGCTATCAAGACAAACGACTGCGGCGGGTTGAGCTGGTAACAATGGAAGCAGGTGTTGCTGCGTTAAAAGTACAGGAATGCCGGAATTCGCCAACATGAAGCGAACGCGCTCCGTTGGATATGAAGGATCAAGCGGTACATAGGCGCCGCCCGCTTTCAGGATCCCCAGCAAGCCCACCATCATCTCCACCGAGCGCTCCACGCAGATGCCGACCAGCACCTCCGGTCCCACTCCCAACGTCTGTAAGTAATGGGCCAGCCGGTTCGCTCGCTCGTTCAGCTCCCGATAACTGATGCGCTCATCTTCATATATGACGGCGTCTGCTTCAGGACTGCGTTCCACCTGCTCCTCGAACAACTCGTGCAGGCACTTCCCGGTCGCATACTCCGCCGCCGTCTCGTTCCAGCCAACGACGATCTCTTCCCGCTCGGCCTCACTCAACAACTCCAACTGCGACAGCCGTTGCTGCGGATTGCTCGTGACGCTCTCCAGCAGCCGCTCGAACTGCCGCAGCATCCGCTCGATTGTCACGCCTTCGAATAAATCCGTGTTGTAGCCCACGGTCCCAACTAACCCGCGCCCCGTATCCACCATCTCCAGCGTCAGCTCATACTTCGCCGTCGTTCCTTCGCCCTCCACCGGGCTCAACTCCAATCCCGGCAGCGGCGTCATTTCCTGCGGCACGTTCTGCAACACCAGCATCACCTGGAACAGCGGCGACCGGCTCAGGTCACGCTCAGGCTGTAACTCTTCCACCAACTTCTCAAACGGCACGTCCTGGTTCGCGTACGCTCCCAGCGACACCTCTCTCACCCGCCGCAGCAACTCCACGAATTGCGGATCACCACTCAGATCAGTGCGCAGCACCAGCGTGTTGATGAAGAAGCCGATCAGCGCTTCTGTCTCTGAGTGCTTGCGTCCAGCGATCGGTGTACCGACGACGATGTCTTCCTGGCCGCTGTAGCGCGACAGCAGTGTTTGCCACGCCGCTAGCAGCGTCATGAACACCGTCACTCCGTGGCGCTGGCTCATCTCTTTCAGCGCCGCCGTCGCCTGCTCGCTTAGGCCCATCCCCTGAAACGCCCCGCGGTAGCTCTGCACGGCCGGTCGCGGATGGTCCAACGGCAACTCCAGTGCTGCCGGCGCGTCCGCCAGTTGTTTCTTCCAGTAACCCAGTTGCCCTTCCAGCACCTCGCCTTCCAACCACTGGCGCTGCCAATACGCGAAGTCCGCATACTGAATCGTCAACTCCGGCAGCGGCGAAGGCTTACCTTGCGAGAAGGCTTCATACA
>JBKPOC010000029.1:0-6212 GCA_046732935.1 Acidobacteriota bacterium
TTGGTCGATTCGTCTTGCTCTCAAAGCTTGAAGAGGTACTACTGATCGATGGCCGGCGGTATGAATTGTCGGCGAATCAATATCCGGGCGTGATACATCCGCAGGGTTTCAACTATCAGACTCGCTTTTGTCTGGATCCATTTCCAAGATTTACCTATGAGATCGAAGGCGTGCGGGTGGAAAAATCCGTGTTTATGGTCCAGGGAGAGAACACGACAGTTATTCAGTACGAGTTAGAGCAGTCCTTTGCCTCCGATAACCGTGAAATTAAGTTAGAAGTTCGCCCACTGATTGCGTTCCGTGACTATCACGGCACCACACATGAGAACACCGCGCTCAATCCACATATTGAAACGGACCACGAACAAACAACTTTCAAGCCTTACGAAGATCTTCCTACACTTCATCTCGCCCACAATCTGGCCGATGTAGATCCGAATGGGTTCTGGCATCGCAACTTCCAATACGCGTTTGAGCAGGAACGTGGATTAGATTTCACGGAAGACCTGTTTAGTCCGTGTGCGTTGACATTCGATTTAGATACGACGAGGAAGATCAGCATTATCGCTTCCACCGAGCGACGTGACGCCATCAATGCTGAGAGCTATCGCAAAGCTGAAATCCAGCGACAATCGACTATAAACAACGATACAGATGCAACAAATAAGTTGGTTCCCCTATTGAGGACCGCTGCAAATCAATTCATCGTTACTCGCCAGCAGGGCGAAACAGTCATCGCTGGATACCACTGGTTTGCTGATTGGGGCCGAGACACAATGATTGCACTACCCGGGTTGACGCTCGTCAACGGACGTTGGAACATCGCGAAGGACATTCTTGCGGAATTTGCAACGCACGTCGATCAAGGCATGTTGCCGAACCGGTTTCCGGATGCAGGCGAAGCGCCTGAATACAATACGGTTGATGCAACGTTGTGGTTCTTCGAAGCGGTGCGTTCATTCGTGCAGTACACGGGCGACTATGAGTTCGTGCGAACTAGTCTGTATTCGGTGCTCCAGGACATCGTTAACTGGCACGTAAAAGGCACGCGGTATCGAATCCACGTAGATAAAGACGGATTGCTTTTCTCTGGCGAGCCCGGTGTGCAACTGACTTGGATGGATGCCAAAGTTGGCGACTGGGTAGTGACACCGCGCCATGGGAAACCGGTGGAGATTCAGGCCCTTTGGTACAACGCATTGCGGGTGATGGAAGACCTCGCGGGAAGATTCAATGAGCCAAACACCAGGCAGGAATACGGCGCAATGGCGGACAAAGCGCAGGCTAGTTTCAACAAGCTGTTTTGGAATGAGCAAGCCGGTTGTCTTTACGATGTGATTAACGGTGAAATTCGAGACGCGGCGATCAGACCGAACCAGGTAATTGCGATCAGCCTTACGAACACAATGGTCCCCCGAGACCGAGCTGTGAGTATTCTGGATGTCATCGAACGTGAATTGCTGACTCCGCGCGGACTCCGGACGCTTTCACCATCAGATCCGAATTACATAGGTCGATACGAAGGTGGTCCACGCAGTCGTGATAGCGCTTACCATCAAGGAACTGTTTGGCCATGGCTGATGGGCCCGTATATCACCGCTTACTTCAAGACCTTCGGCAAGAAAGTAGGTCACAGATTCGCGACGCTGTGGTTCGAGACCTTCGAAGCACATTTACACGAAGCTGGTGTCGGTCAAGTTTCCGAAATCTTCGACGGAGGGGCACCACACACACCGCGCGGTTGCGTTGCACAAGCATGGAGTGTGGCCGAGCTGCTTCGTGCCATCGTCGAGGATATTGAGCAACCACATACGGAGGCAGCAACAGCTGCTTAAAGAGATGCATTGTGTCATCGTTTAATCGATACTCTTGTATCTGCCCGAATGAGGACCGAACATCCCTAAAAGCCGCGCAGTTTAAAAGGCGCACAGGGCCTGCTGAATAGTGTTGCCCGGTCCGTAACTCATTGTTGGCGTTTCGTATTCTTCGGCACCCATGTATAAACCATTATTGTTCAAGCGCTCGTCTTTATAGATTATGGTCCAGCGGTACATTATACGTTCACAAATATCCAGATCGTCCGAATCGTCCAAATTGGCGATGAACCTGGTCGTACTGCCCTCCTCAAGCTGCGCTGCCACCGTCTTTTCCGGCCTTTCAGAAATCCCGGGTTGTGCAGGGATCCATGACGTGACCTGAACGCCGTCCGGAATATAAGCTGCACCCGTTTCGAAAAAGACATTTATTCTAACCCGTTTGAGTCCTTTTAGTTCCTGTGTGACCCAGTCTCCATTCAACTTTGTTAACGTCGGTTCCCTGGTCACCCTTACCCCGGTCCCGGGCGGGCTTGGGGTGGACGAATTACAATTGCTAAGCAATGCCGCGGTGAATAGAAAAAATAGTATTGAGAAAGTCGTTCCGTTCATTATTAGCATCTCCTCGTTATTGTGAACTAAGAATTAGCCAATTGCCGTAAAGTTATAGTCAAAGTCGGTGGATGATCTAATGAAAGAGGTGGCGTATTCTTGATGAGTTTTCTTCAGGAACCATCAACCTGTTACTACGCCGTGAAGAAAGATAGCTTAAAATTCGGGCGCTAAATATCAGACTTGGAGTGGCGTGTCAATAGGTGGTTAATCGTTGGTCGTTAGCACATGATATGTCCGGTGAAAATTAGCAAATGAAATTAACCGTTGCCCGTTTCGTGTATACCTGGTTTGATGAACTCGAGCGTTACGCCATGTTGCTCTGCCCATTCCGCCCACATCACCAATTAAACAACATCTGACTGCGGTTAGCGCCACACTAACGATCGCCTCTGAGATGCCGTGAGACTATTAATAGCGGAAGATGAGAGAAACTGCAGCCGCCACCGGGGAATTTAGAACATACAGACAAGCTGCACTATCTCGGCAATCTCTTCGGTCCGAAAGGAAAGTTCTTCGAGTTCTTTCAACGCGTTGTTTTTGTAAAGATAGTGGAATTCTATTGCTTTCTCTACGCCACACATGGATGGAAGAGTCTTCTTTCCTACGTCCTTGTGAACATCCTTGCCCAACTCCATTGTGGTCGAGATCACGTCAGAGATGTCATCGGCTATCTGGTAGGCCGTCCCGAGGTAATAACCGAATCTGCGTAGTGTGCCGCCGACGCTTGGGACGTTAAGAATGGAGGCAGGTGCCCATGCGCAAAATGAATATAGCGCTCCGCTGTTCAACCAACACTTCTCAATGATTTCCGCTGGACCTAAGTTCTCATTCTCAAGATCCAGAATCTGCCCTTTCATCATTTCCGACTTTGTTTCAAGGAAGGCATTTTCCAGTTCCTCAACCTTGGCGATTGATGCAAAATCATGAATGTAGTACTGAGCAACGTCACACAACCAGTGTGCGGTTAAGATTGTTCGTGACTCGCCAAACTCGCGATGACAAGCTTTCTTTCCACGACGCAAATTACCATCATCCATTGAGGGTAAGTCATCAAGAATCAATGAAGCTGTGTGTAGGAATTCAATGGCGCAAGCTACTGGAGTAGCATCGGGATAGATCTTTGCAGCGTTAAGCTTTTCGTAAATCCGCATGAACAGGATCGGTCGCCACCTATGGCCAGCCGAGCCCACCGAATAGATCGATGCCTCCTTCAGCTCTGGCGAATTGTATGGATACTGATGAAGTAGTTCAATTACTTTGCTATCGATTAGCTGTCTCTGCTGTTCGAGATCCAGCTGCCGAGTAAGTTCTGCGGAAGGCTTTGCCATGACGTTCCTCGAAGATTCCAGTTTAGGAGAGCTATCGTGTCGACGACTCACTTGCTGTCGAGGATTTCTTTTTTCGTTTGTAGAGAGCTTCGATTATCGTGTCGATTTGTGATGCTTCACGAGAGTAAAGCCTTAAGAGTTGCAAGATCTCTATTTCTATGTCCTCTTGCGTCAATAGAGGCTTATCGAAGGGCTTACCTTTATCGTCGAATTGTTCGAGGTATAGTGTGCGTAACAATCCACGCGTGAGCACGAAGAGTACCTGCCTTACTTGCCAATCGTGTGGTGGCGCGATTTCAGATAGTTCCTTCGCTGCTCTGGCTTTAGCTATGACCTTATCGACGTTCTTGAAAATGGGCCGAATGATTGCGTTCTCCTGCGTTTGACGCAAACTTAATTCTTGCAAGACAACTTTTCCGTACAGTTCGTTTTCTTTGAAAGCGATGAGCGTAGCCCGAAGAATGGCCGCTAGTTGCTCGCCAGCAGTGGGTGTTTGTTGATCAACAATGCCGAGAGCCAACTTAATGGACTTACCCGCTTCCCTCAAAAACTCGGTCAGGATGCTCCTGTATATTACGTCTCGGACCGACTCGGCTTTGCCCCGCCCGCCGAAGGTTGCATAGATTGTTGCACGCTTTACTCCTGCCTGTTTCGCCAAAACTGAAATATCAATTTCTTTATTGCCCAGCTCGACAATTAGCCGTGCGGCTGCTTTGAGAATAGCGTTAGAAGGTTCCGTGCTTGATACGTCCATGGTCCCAAGTGCTTAGAATAGCTTGTTTTACACTGATTGCAAACCAAACATTAGAATGTCCCCGACGGCGATCTGTCAGGAATAGACAACTAGATGATGCAGGTGACACCGTGTTGCCTTGACAGACACCATGTAGCTACCTGATAATTAGATGCAAATTGAATAGCTGGAGCCTCCGATTAAGATGCAAGCCAACTCCGTAACATTCACCCAGAACTCGCGCGGTAAACGTCTGAGCAAGTTTGTCAGTGCTCGCGTGGGCATGATTGAGGCCGCGGCATGGATGTTCGGCCTCTCCTTAATTTTGACTCTTCTGTTGGGGTGGGTACCATTCGTTGGACCATTCGTCGGTCCTGTTCTCGGTGGGTACGTAGGCGGCTACAAGGCCGGAAGTGGCCGACGTGCAATCTTGGCCGCCATACTCCCTTCAATACTACTCTCCGTGGTGATTCTCATTGTCGGCTTTCTAACCGCAAGAATCTCAGATTTGCCGATTTTAGGTGTTGTCGGAGTCGTAGCCGCGGGAGCTATTGCGGGCATTATTTTCATTCATAACCTACTTCTTTTTTGCATGGCCTTCATCGGTGGGATCGTACGTCGGACGCGAGGGTAGCGTGATTGTAATGGGCCTGTGTCTATGGAGCTTCTGATTTCGTAAGGAGAAGATTTATGTCTGCCAAGTTAGCTTTGAATTCGAATGGGGTATCAGTTGATGATTTGAAAACAATAGCCGTTTCAATGCAGCGGTATGTTGAGGCGGAAAATGATGAGACGGTGCAACAGATTGCTGTTGTTATGCAAAAGAATTCCGGGTTTTGGTCAAGGTTGTTTCCGACTCAGCTTCAAAAAGAACAAAACCGTGCCGTGGCTGAACGCCTCCGCTCACTGTACAAATCAAAAGAGCAGTTCTTTAAGCTCTACACGGAGGTCCAGCTCGAGATTGCCAGGAAGCAAGGTGATGCGTTAATCGCTTCAGTAGGAATGGACTTGCAAGCGAAGTTAGCTGCATTCGCAGCACAGAAGATTGACGAGTTGTCGCAAACGATCGACGTTAGCAGATCAACGTTCTTGCAGCGAATGCGTCCCGCTTTAAAAGAGGTAGACGACTACAAAGATCTGCCTGAGTTGCACGAGCCCGCATTGCAATCTGTTAGGCAGGAAATCGACATCTACTTTCAGAGTATAGGGAAACTTTTGAATGGTTTTGTTCGGGCTTTGGAAGCAAAGGCGTCGGCTTAACAATGCAGAAGGTATTAACTAGCAATGCAGAAAGTATTAATTTGGTTGGCCGGTGCTGATTGGGACATACTCAATAGCTGCAAAAAAAATAAGCAATCCCAAAAAATAAAGTATGCCGGCTTGGGGGCTTTAGTTCTGATTCCTGCAGTTGTCGGCCTCTGCTCAATGATGTATGCGATATCAACCCTCACAACCGCCCCCTCGCTCATCATTACAGGCGGTCTTGTTTGGGCTTTTATAGTCATAACAATTGATCGATTCATCATCGCTACTTTTCATAAATCAAAAGTGGAAAGTACTACTTTTTCTCACATCATTTCGATCCTTCTCAGGTATGTCTTCGCTGTGTTCATAGGTGTCGCTGTTTCTCACCCAGTGGTTCTACTCTGGTTCCGTGAAAGTATCTCCAACAAGATCGCAGATCAACGTCGTCTCGCTGTAGCGGCTCGTAAACAACAGGCC
>JBKPOC010000030.1:0-2281 GCA_046732935.1 Acidobacteriota bacterium
CCACCAACGTATTACCGCATTGGCGATTCTGTAAGGCTGGAGTTGGTTCGTGGAGGAGTACTCACAGGAACGGTGACAAACGCGTTGGGAGAGCCGGTGGTTTTGGTTAACGTGAGAGCGATAATGGTTCGTGATGCGAAGGGTGAAGCGTTAAAGATCCCATCGTTCGGGTTTCGTGAAGATGTGACTGACGATCGCGGTGTCTATCGAATTTATGGGCTTCCTCCCGGAACCTACATCGTGGCTGCCGGTGGGTTCAGCTTTGCGGCGTCGTTTAACCCTTATAATTTAGATATTCCTACGTACGCTCCGTCGTCAACACGGGATAACGCCACCGAGATAAGCGTGCGCAGTGGCGAAGAGAGCACTGCGGATATTCGCTACCGCGGCGAGCCGGGTCACACGATCAGCGGCACAGTCAAAATTGCCGGTACTGGGGGAGCAACCATACTTTTGATACCCGTGGGTGCTGGGTTCCTGCCTGGAGGAAGCACGTATCAAATTCCAAACAGTGGCGGCTTTACATTCAGCGGGGTAACTGACGGTGATTACGATCTCGTCGGTCAGGAATTTATAACGAGCCAAACCGCACCCTCAGTGCTGTCGCTTTCGGAGCCGAAGCGGGTCACCGTCAAGGGAGCAGACGTGACCGGAGTAGAATTGTCGACTAGACCATTGCCGTTTATAACCGGGCGTATCTTGCTTGAGTCTTCAAAAATTCCGGAATGCCAGGGGAAGCGTGCGCCATTGCTCGCGGAAACGTTCATTCGCGTGCAGCGCCATGAAAAGGACGCCGAGAAAGACCGCGCGACATACCTGCGAATGTTTCCCACTTCAGCTTCACCTGATCGCAATGGAGAGTTCGCCTTACGGAACCTTATGGCCGGGAGATATCAGTTCGAGCCGCGGTTTTATGCGCATTACTGGTATCTGCGATCAATCACTCTCACTACCGGAACCGCGAAGCCGCAGAAACTCGATGCAGCAGCGACATGGACAGTGGTGAAGTCAGGCGATCAACTTTCTAACCTGACCATCACGCTTGCAGCAGGAGCGGCATCGATTCGCGGACGATTGGCGGCAGCAGAATCGCCTCCAGGCATGATTGTGTACCTGGTTCCCTCTGAACCGAACAAAGCAGAAGATGTCTTGCGGTTCTTTGTTACTGAAACTGCTGCCGACGGCGTCTTCGCTTTCAACAATTTGCCACCAGGTCGGTACTGGGCTCTGGCGCAGACCACGGATCCGAAGATCGCGACATTAGCAAAGCTGCGCCAGCCCGAAGCCGCATCAGCACGAACGAAACTTAGCCGTGCTGCTGAGGCACAAAAGAGTGCGATCGAGCTAAAGCCGTGCCAGAATCTGACGGATTATCAACTCAAATAAGGCCATAAAAGAGGACAGAAAGCACAAAATAGGAGCGAAGTTCTTTTGTGACTTTTGTGCTTCTTTGTGGCGATCTCCAGAAACCTTGACCGTTCGCAAGATCGCTTGCTAGACTCGACCTACTTACCAACAGGGCTTCGACGCAATCAGCGTCCTCGGAAATTTCCCCGATAGACCCGCGCGTGCGGCGCAGTCTGATATTTTCAAATTCGATGGAGGTGCATGGTGGGCTTTAAAGTCGGCCAGAAAGTAGTTTACCCGAACCACGGAATCGGGACCATCGAGCAAATAGAACAGAAGCAAATAGGCAATACACTCTTACCTTTCTATACGCTTCGTCTTGCTGCTAATAACTCCCTGGTCTTAGTTCCGGTTTCAAATGCTTCAGAAGTTGGCCTGCGACCCCCAATTTCATCGGGTGAGTGTGACATGCTTTTCAAAGCACTAGCAGATGATTTTTCCTCACCCGCTAATGATTGGAAGGATCGCTTTAAGGAATTCTCAGAAAAAATGCGCACCGGCGATATCTTTGAGGTTGCCGACGTGCTCAAGCATTTAACTTATTTGAGCAATCTCAAACCCCTCTCTTTTCGCGAACAACGGATGCTCGAACGTTCCCGTTATCTGGTTGTTTCGGAATTGGCGGCGGTGTGTCGCCAGCCCGAGTGCAATATCGAACCTCGCGTTGATCAGGCACTCGCCCGTGCCCACAGCAAACACGATAAACGTCCAGTCCGCGCCCGTGCCGCCGGGGCTGTAGCCGGACACTAAGTCGCATTCAACCACAGATTTCACTGATGGAGTACGGATCAGCGCTGATCAGTATTCATCAGTGAGATCCGTGGTTACACCCTCTCCATGCTATGATTTCCACCCCACATGACAATCGCAGTAA
>JBKPOC010000031.1:0-303495 GCA_046732935.1 Acidobacteriota bacterium
TTGCTTACACGGTTCGGTCGATAAACCAGGCTTTGGGAGGAGCTTGGTTTTACGTGGTCTGATGTCGATGATGTGCGCGGTGATTAGCTACTCCTTCTGGGCGGGGTGGCTTAAAAAATCACCGCGCACACCCCAGCTCAAACCGATTCCTCCAAAAATCCTTTGAATCCGCGGTTACACGAAATCTACCGGCACCTTGTGCGGAATAATGCCCCGTTCGTAGCCTTCTTCCAGCAGACGCCGGACGGCTTCCCGGCCTCGCTCCGTGTAGTCCAGCGTCAATTCATTCACCCACATCCCGACAAACCGGTCAGCGAGCCCCGGATCCATGTCTCTGGCGAACTGTAATGCATACTGGAGAGCGTCCTCGCGGTTGTTCAGCGAGTAGCTGATGCTCTCGCGCAGCAGTTGCGAGACTTCCTGAATAACCTCCGGCCCCAGTTCGCGGCGGATGGCGTTGCCGCCCATCGGCAGCGGCAGCCCGTGCCGCTCGTGCCACCACTCGCCGAGGTCAAGCACCTTGTGTAGACCCTTCTGCTGATAAAAAAGTTGGCCTTCATGAATCAGCAACCCCGCGTCGCAGGTGCCCTTCTGGACGGCGTCGATGATCTTGTCAAACTCGACGACCTCGTATTTGAAATCGGCGTTGAACAGCCGCAGCGCCAGAAACGCACTGGTTAACTTGCCGGGAATCGCGATTCTCAGGTTCGGAATGTCCTCAGGCGTCGCCGGCTCGCGCGACACGACGATCGGGCCATAGTTATCGCCTATCGAGGCGCCGTGCGGCAGCAGCGCATACTTGTCGGCGACGTAAGCGTAGGCGTGAAAGCTGATGGCGGTGACGTCATACGTGCCGCGCGTCGCTTCCTCGTTCAACGTTTGAATGTCTTTGAGCAAGTGTTTGAACTGCAATCCGCCCGTGTCGAGCTTGTGTGTGGCGAGGCCGTAGAACATGAAGGCATCGTCGGAATCGGGGGAATGGGCCAGGGTAATTGTTCTTCGTTCGGTGTCAGTCAACATTGTTATCGCCCTATGGTCGTAAGGTCTTTCGGCTCGATGCGGTTGTAGACCGTATCGCGTTCGACAGCTTCATAGCCTGCGTCTTCAATCAGGCCGATCAGCTCGGTCTTACTCATCTTTACTTCGTTGTTTGTTTCGACGGAGTAGCTCGTCGTCAACTCGCCGCCGTCGGTAATCGTCCCGTCGATGTCGTTCGCGCCGTAGTGCAAGGCGACTTGCGCAAGACGTTTGCCGAGCATTACCCAGTACGCTTTGATGTGATCGAAATTGTCGAGCATCAGACGCGAGACGGCCATCGTCTTCAGCGAATCGACGCCTGACGGGCCTGGGAGATGAGCGAGTTGAGTGTCAGGCGGATAGAAGGCGAGCGGGATGAAGCATTGAAACCCACCGGACTTCTCCTGCTGCTCGCGCAGTTTCACAAAATGATCGACGCGATCTTCGATCGACTCGATATGCCCGTAAAGCATCGTTGCGTTGGTCTTCAAACCCGCCGCGTGAACTTTGCCCTGGAGCTCCAGCCAACGAGGGCCGTCGCACTTGTGCGCGCAGATCATCGAACGCGTCGGTTCGCGAAAGACCTCGGCGCCGCCGCCGGGACACGAATCCAAACCGGCCTCGATCAGCTTCCCAATCACCTCTTCGTCAGACATCTTGTAGAAATGGGCGAAGTGATCCAACTCGACCATCGTGAACGCCTTCAAGTGCAACTGCGGATACTCGCGCTTCAGCGACGACAGCAGATCGGTGAAATAACTGAACGGAAGTTTCGTGTTCAGCCCGCCCGTGATGTGCAACTCGGTTGCGCCTTCGGCGACTGCTCGTGCGGCGACTTTCAAACTGTCGTCGATGTTGTGTGTGTAGGCGTCCGGCTGGCGCGGCGTGCGGTAGAACCCGCAGAACTTGCAGTCGGCGTAACAGACGTTAGTCGGATTGAGGTGACGATTGACGTTGAAATATGTGGTGCGGCCGTGTCGCCGGCGTCTGACTGTATCGGCGAGTTTGCCGAGTGCGGGCAGGTCGTCGGTTGCGTAGAGCGCGAGGCCATGATCGAACGAGAGTCTCTCGCCGACGAATGTCCGTTCGGCAATCTCGTTCAGTTTGTCGTCATGTGAAAAGTTCATGGGTCAAATCTACCGCTGTAGAAAAACGGCGCTGCCGAACGTCACCAACAGGATGACGCTGACAAACGCGTTAGTGGTAAAGAACGCTGCGTTCAAGCGCTGCAAATCGCCGGCGCGAACGAGTCTATGCTGATATACGAGCAGGACGCCGGTTGCGATCACTCCGGCAAAGGCTAAAAGCCCGAGACCGGTCACAAGGTAGAGCGCGAGCAGCGCCAGGAACGCTGCCGCATGAAGTCCGCGGGCGATCCAGAGCGCGCGGGCGACGCCGAAACGCGCGGGAATCGACCGCAGTCGCTCGCGGACGTCGAAGTCGTAGTCCTGGCAGGCATAAAGAATGTCGAAACCAGCAGTCCAAAGCAGGACGACCAACGACAGCAGCAACGGCACCGGACTGCCAATCTCGCCGCGAACGGCTATCCAAGCGCCAGTCGGTGCGATTGAAAGGCACCAGCCCAGTACGATGTGCGACAACTGCGTCCAGCGTTTGGTGAACGAATAAAGCAGTACGCTGCCCAGCGCGATAGGCGACAGGATCAACGTCAGCCGGTTCAACATTGCGGCAGCGAGTACGAACACTCCCGCCGAAACGATCGTAAACGCCCACACAAAACCGACGGACAACAGCCCGGCCGGAATTGCGCGCGAAGCCGTGCGCGGGTTGCGCGCGTCGAATTCGCGATCGGCGATGCGGTTGAAAGCCATCGCCGCGGAGCGCGCACCGACCATTGCCACGACTATCCAGAAGATTTGCCGCGCGGTGGGAACGCCATTCGCCGCCAGCACCGCGCCGAGGAACGCAAATGGCAAGGCGAAAAGCGTATGCTCGATCTTGATCATCTCGAGCGTCAGCCGGGTATTTTTGATCAGGGTCGACACGGGACGAGCCAATGATACGGTACAGACCGCATCCAGTCGAATGTTAGAATGCGTCGTACAGATGGATATAAACGCGCTCGAGAGACTGTTGGCGGCGTACAAAAGCGGCGAACTGGAGACGCCGGACGCAGTCGAACGGATCAAGAACCTGCACTTCGAAGACATTGGCTTCGCCCGCGTCGACCACTCCCGCGCCACGCGCCTGGGCTTTCCGGAAGTCGTCTTTGGCGGCGGCAAGACGCGCGCGCAGATCGTCGGCATCGTCGAACGTCTCGCGCAGCGTTCGCCCAACATCATCGTCACGCGCACCGACGAGGGCGCGTTCGGCGAGATTCGCAACGTCGTCACCGACGCGGAATGGCACGAATCAGCGCGGCTCGTCCGCATTCGACGCGATAAAACAGACCGCGGCGTTGGGCCGATCGCAGTAGTGACGGCCGGCACCAGCGACATCCCCGTCGCCGAAGAAGCAGCGCTGACGGCGGAAACGATGGGCAACACGGTCGCGCGCATCTGGGACGCCGGCGTCGCCGGCATTCATCGCGTGCTCGCCGAACGGAACCTCTTGCAGCGCGCGCGCGTTGTCATCGTGGCTGCGGGAATGGAAGGCGCGTTGCCGTCAGTGGTCGGCGGTTTGGTTGGCGTTCCCGTCATCGCCGTGCCAACCAGTATCGGTTACGGCGCATCCTTTGGCGGAGCAGCAGCACTGCTGGGCATGCTGAATTCCTGCGCCTCGAACGTTACTGTCGTGAACATCGACAACGGCTTCGGCGCCGGCTTTGTAGCGAGCCTGATAAACCGCCGCTGGGAGCCGCCCGTTGAATAATGTGAATTCGTTTCCTCCTGGACGATCCACAAAGCTACTCTCCTGCATCCTGCTCCTGTCGCTCGTTTCGGCAGGCTGCATTTCCGCGCGCCGCACCCCGAACCTTGAAAAGATCTTCGCGAAGGCGCGCGTGAGCACCGGCAAGCGGCCCGTCGTCGTCATTCCCGGAATACTCGGTTCTGAACTCATCAACTCGAAAACAGGCGAGAAGGTCTGGCCATCGGCGTTTCGCACGAAAACCGAAGGACTGCCGATCAGTCCGAACCTCGAGTTGAATAGCGACGATCTCGTTGCGGGAAAGATAGTGGAGACTGCGAAGCTGGCGAAGTTGCTTCCGGAGGTGTACGTCTATCGCGATCTGCTCGAAGCGCTGCGACGCTACGCAGGTTATCGCGAAGGCGACTGGGAGAATCCTGGCCTTGACGGCGACAAAGACACGTTCTACGTCTTTGCATACGACTGGCGTCGAGACAACGTCACGAATGCGCGCGAGCTTGTGCGTCGCTTGCAGCGGCTGAAAGACAAACTCCAGCGCCAGGATCTGAAATTCAACATCGTGGCCCATTCGATGGGCGGCTTGATCGCACGCTACGCCGCGATGTATGGCGACGCCGATTTGCCCGCCGGCGATAACGCGATCCAGCCGACGTGGCTCGGCGCGGCGCACATCAGCAAGATCGTCATGATCGGAGTACCGAACGAAGGCTCGGCGGACGCGTTTGCGACGCTCGTCGAAGGTTATTCGGTGACGGAAGGTTTGCGCCGCCGCGTACCGTTGCTCAACAAGCTGACGGCGGAAGACGCGGCGCGAACGCCCTCGGTGTTTCAGCTTATGCCGCATGCCGACTTCGTGCGGTTTCTTGACGAGAACCTGAAACCGTTGGACATCGATCTTTACGATGCTGAGGCTTGGAAGCGTTATGGTTGGAGCGCGCTGCACACGCCTGAGTTTCGGCGTCAGTTTGATAACACCAATGGAACCGACAGCGAGTTAGACATCCTTGATGCTTATCTCGTCGCGACACTGCATCGCGCGCGACGCTTTCACGAGGCGCTGGACGCGCAGAACGATAGACCATCTCCGGTCGTGCTGTTGGCGATGGGCGGCGACTGTGAAGAGACCTTGAACTCGCCTGTGCTGCTGCGCGACGAGAAACACAACCGTTGGTTGACGCTGACTCGTCCGCGCGAATTTCGCACGTCGACCGGCGTGAAGGTGACGAAGAAGCAGGCGACTGACGCGATGTACATTCCCGGCGACGGGCGAGTCACACGGTTGTCGATGCTCGGCAAGAACCTGTCGAGTTACGCTGTCTTCGGATGCGATCTGCATGGACAGTTGCCGCGCAACAAGACGATCCAGGACAACGCATTGACGGCTATTGTGAGTGAAGTGATTAAGTAAAGATGGTCGTTGGTCTTGGGTTTTTGGTCTTTGGATTTAAGAAGACCCAAGACCCAAGACCAAAGACCCAAGTCCTACGGATTGAGGATCGCGTTGAGCTTCTCGGCCCAGTTCGGATCGATGTTCGTGAGGATCGTGTACTGCTCGAGCGCCGCGTCGCGATTGCCCATCGCCAGCAGACACTTGCCGAGGTTGTAATAAGCCTTCCCAAAATCAGGCTTCAGACGGATCGATTGGCGAAACGATTCCGCCGCCTCGTTGTAACGATTGAGCTCGAGGTACGCTTCACCCATACTGTTCGGCGCGTTCGCATCGCCGGGCTTCAACGCGGCCAGTTGCCGATAGACCTCAATCGCTTCCGTAAACTTCTTCGACTTCAGATAACGCGAGCCGAGCCGCTCGTACGCGCCGGTGTAATCCGGCCGCAGTCGAATTGCCTGCTTGTAAGCCTGAATCTCATCGTCAGCTTTGCCCCAGTCGCGATACACCAGTCCCAAAGCGTAATGCGCGTCGGCGGCGTTGTACGGATCGAGACGAATCGCTTGTCGGTAAGCGTCCTCCGCTTCGCGATACTTCTTGAGGTAATAACTCGCGAGACCGATGTTGAAGTACGACTCAGCCGACGGCCGCAGACTGACCGCTTTCTTCGACGCTTCCAACGCCTCCGCATGATTGCCCAACTTCTCGTTGCAGAATCCGGTCTGCGCCCACGCTTCGGCGTAGTTACTGTCTGACTCGACAGCCTTTTCGAAATACGGAAGCGCCTTTTCGCAGTCGTCTTTGGAAAGGAAACTCAATCCGTCGCGGAAGAACTGGACCGCTTTCGCGCGCTTGTTGCGCCCCGCGGCGGCGACCAGTTCCGACAGCGACATCATCGTGCCGCTTTGAAGCTGCGAGATGCGCTCGGACGGAATCGCGAAGTTCACGCTCTGCCCGCCGGTCACTTGCAGCGTCGCGATGCCGATCACTTGTCCGTGCATGTTCACGACCGGGCTGCCGCTCGAACCGGAAGAGATCGGCGCGGTGATCTGAATGATGCGTCCGAAGGTGGGAATGTCGCGCACGGCGGAGACGATGCCGTTTGTGACGCTGCCTTCCAAACCGAGTGGATTGCCGATGACGACGACGCTCTCGCCTTCCTGTGGCGAAGTTTTATCCAGCGGCAACGCTTTGACAGCCGGCGTTGGTGGATCGATCTTGAGCAGCGCGATGTCGCCTTCGGCGTCGACGGCGAGCACGCCTTTGACGGGAATCACTGTTCCTGTCGAGGAATGGATTTCAGCGCGGTAAGCGCCTTCGATGACGTGTCGATTGGTGACGATGCGATCGGCGTCGATGAAGAACCCGCTGCCGCGTGAGAGTTTCTCGTTGTGCGAGTCGTAGGTCTCGATGGCGACTGCTGACGGTTTAATCCGGCGAACCAAATCGGGGAGAAGATCCTGCGACGTTTCGACTCTGAGAGGGACGATTAAGAGTATTAAAAACCAAATAAACTTCATTTTAAGAGCTCGCCAGCACCAGCTCCCGCACACGACCCACAACGTCGCTTATTTTAACATCCTCACTCTGTTTCGCGCGGCGATCGTAGAGTTCCACGACGCCGTCTGCGACTTTTTTCCCGATCGTGATGCGATACGGAATTCCGATCAGATCCGCGTCTTTGAATTTGACTCCGGCGCGTTCGTCGCGATCGTCGAGCAACACTTCGATGCCGGCGCGCTGCAAGTCGTCGTAAAGCTTCTCGCCGGCCGCGCGCAAGTCGTCCTGTTTCATGTTTGTGATCGTGACGACAACGTCGAAAGGCGTGATGGACTTGGGCCAGATGATTCCGTCGTCGTCATGCGATTGCTCGACAGCGGCGGCCATGATGCGTTCAACGCCGATGCCGTAACTGCCCATGATGATTGGCGTCTCTTTGCCGTCCTGAGTCAGCACCGTCGCGCCCATCGATTCAGAATACTTGGTGCCGAGTTTGAAGATGTGCCCGATCTCCATTCCCTTGAACACCTCGAGCACGCCGCCCTCGCATCGCGAACATCCCTCGCCTGATTGCACCGTTCGAAGATCAGCCCACTGATCGACCTTGAAGTCTCTTTCGATCTCGACGCCGCGAATGTGCCAATCGTCTTTGTTGGCGCCCGTCGTCATGTTGCGCCGGTTTTTCAACGCGTTGTCGGCGATGATCCTGATCCGCTGGTCCTTTTCGCGCGCACCGACTGCGCCGAGGCTTCCCGCATTGGCGCCAAGCAAGTCGAGAATCTCCTGTGCGTGCGCGGGACGTGCATTTCCGAAACCGAGATCGGCAAGTTTCTGTTCATGTAACTGGTGGTCGCCCCGCATTAGGATCAGCACCGGCTGAGACTCTCCAGTCACATAAACGAGCGTCTTGATCTGACGCGACGCTTCAGCGCCGCCGGAGAACTTGGTCAAGTCTTCGATCGTGCGTACGCCGGGCGTGGGAAACTCTTCCGGCGCGGGCAGTCCGGCTTCGTCGTGAATCTCCGTAAGCCGCGAAGTCGCTTTTTCGAGGTTCGCGGAGTAACCACAGCTCGCGCAGTGCACGATGAAGTCTTCGCCCGCCGGCGTCCGCGCCATGAACTCGTTCGACTCCGAACCACCCATCGCACCTGACGAGGCTTCGACGATCAAAAACTGGATGCCGCAACGCGTGAAGATCTTCTTGTACGCCTCGCGCTGGTCGTTGAACGACTTGTCGAGCCCGGCGCGATCGACGTCGAACGTGTAGGCGTCCTTCATGATGAAGCTGCGGACGCGGATCAGGCCGGATTTCGGCCGCGCCTCGTCGCGGAACTTGATCTGAATCTGGTACCAGACCTGCGGCAGTTGCTTGTACGAGCGGATCTCGTTGCGGGCGATCGACGTGAAGACTTCTTCGTGCGTCATGCCGAGGCACATGTCCGTGTTCTTGCGGTCTTTGAGACGAAACATCTCGTCGCCGATTGCTTGCCAGCGGCCGGACTCCTGCCACAGCTCGGCAGGATGCAGGGCTGGAAGGTAGAACTCCTGGCCGCCGATCGCGTTCATCTCCTCGCGCAGGATCTGCATGACCTTGAGGGCGATACGTTGGCCCAGCGGCAGCAACGAATAGATTCCGGCGGACAGTTGCCGGATCGCGCCGGCGCGCAGGAGAAGTTTGTGCGAAATGACCTCGGCATCGGCCGGGTCTTCGCGAAGGGTTGGGATGAAGGAGTTTGACCAGCGCATAATCCGGGCATTCTCGCTTAGCAACTGCGACTTACGCAAACGCGAGTTAGAAACACGGATTTGAAGCCACAGATGCCTTGAGATAACATGGCGCTTCTTTAATCACTCCAAAGGTCTAAAACTATGCGAATAGCTCTGGCAAGCGATCACGCTGGTTACGCCGAGAAGGAACGATTGAAATCCGTATTAACGGATCTCGGCGTTGATTTCGAGGATCTCGGTCCGGCGTCGGAAGAGTCGGTTGACTATCCTGACTACGCGCGGAAAGTCGCCGAGCAGGTTGCCGGCGGGCAAGTCGAGCAGGGACTGCTCGTGTGCGGCTCCGGCACGGGCATGGCGATCACGGCCAACAAAGTCCCGGGCGTTCGAGCGGCGGTTGCGTGGTCGGAAGAAATTGCACGGCTTGCGCGCCAGCACAACGACGCGAACGTCCTCGCCATCGGCGCTCGCACCACGCCGCCTGACGACATTCCGAAGATCGTGCGGGCGTGGTTTGCGACCGGCTTCGAAGGCGGACGCCATGCATCGCGAGTGGCAAAGATTAGTGAAGTAGAGGAAAAGAATAGACATTAGGTCTTTGGCCTTAGGTCTTGGCCTTAGAAGATCCGAAAGACCCAAAAACCAAAGACCAAAGACCAAAGACCAAAGACCGAAGCCCCAAGACCCAGGACCAAAGGAACTCAATGACCGAATCTCGAAACGCACCATTAAGCCAGGTCGA
The DNA here is from genome assembly GCA_046732935.1 of Acidobacteriota bacterium. GTDB lineage: Bacteria > Acidobacteriota > Blastocatellia > Pyrinomonadales > Pyrinomonadaceae > PSRF01. Next base: position 9,201 of record JBKPOC010000031.1, read on the forward strand.
TCCCGTGATCGCCGACGCCATCAATAAGGAAGTCGCGCGTCAGGCCGACGGGCTGGAGTTGATCGCCTCGGAAAACTTCGTCAGCGAAGCGGTGCTCGAAGCCGCCGGATCCGTTTTCACAAACAAGTACGCCGAAGGTTACCCGGGCAAGCGTTATTACGGCGGCTGCGAATGGACCGACGTCGTGGAGCAGACGGCAATCGATCGCGCGAAGGAGTTGTTTGGCGCGGACCACGCGAACGTGCAGCCGCACAGCGGCGCGCAGGCGAACATGTCCGTGTATCTCGCGGCGATCCAGTACGGCGATCAGATTCTCGGGATGAACCTCTCGCACGGCGGTCACCTGACGCACGGCCATCCGATGAACTTTTCGGGTATCAGTTACAAAGTCGCCGATTACGGCGTTTCGAAAGAGACGGAACAGATCGACTACGACGAGTTGCAGAGGATCGCGGAAGAGCACCGGCCGAAGCTGCTCGTCTGCGGCGCATCCGCCTACCCCCGAACTATCGACTTCGCGCGCATCGGCGAGATCGCGCGCAGCGTCGGCGCGCGCATGTTTGCCGACATCGCGCACATCGCCGGACCGATCGCCGCCGGCCTGCATCCATCGCCCGTGCCGCACGCCGACTACGTCACGACTACTACTCACAAAACACTGCGCGGCCCGCGCGGCGGCCTGATACTCTGCAAAGAGGAACACGCGAAAGAGATCGACCGCAAACTATTTCCCGGCGTGCAGGGCGGTCCGCTAGTCCACATCATCGCGGCGAAAGCTGTCGCCCTCGGCGAAGCGTTGCGCGACGACTTCAAAGAATATCAACGCCAGGTTTTGAAAAACGCGAAAGCGCTCGCGAGCGAATTGCAGGAACAAGGGCTTCGCCTCGTTTCAGGCGGCACGGACAATCACCTGATGCTCGTCGACGTTTACATGGACGGCAAAGGCATCACGGGCAAAGACGCCGAGAAAGCGCTCGAGGCGGCGTTGATTACGGTCAACAAGAACACGATCCCGTTCGATCAAAACAAACCCTTCGTCGCTTCGGGCCTGCGCATCGGCACACCCGCCGTCACCACTCGCGGCATGAAAGAGCCCGAGATGCGCGAGATCGGACGGCTGATTGCGGAAGTGATCAACGCACCTGAATCAGAAGGCGTGCGAAGCAAAGTCAAACAATCGGTCGCGGAGCTCACGGCGAAATTTCCGTTGTATCCGCAACGGTTGAAGCATAATATCTCGGTTTAAAGCAGGGCTTCTTCTTCCTCAAGACTCCACCTTGCGCGATCCAGCCCTGGTTGATCGGTTGCTACTCAGGACAACTGCATGCGCCGAAGAACTCTCACGCTAATCTTGATCGCTGTAGCTATCGTTCTTGGCATCGGTGGGGTACTCACTTACGCCCGCTCTCGGATCCAGATGGCGTATGTGCCCAGCGGATCGATGATGAATACGATAATCCCCGGAGACCGCGTATTTATCCGACGGTTGGGTGGCGAGATAAAGCGTGGGCAGCTTGTCGTCTTTCAATATCCCGGTCATCCTGCCTTTAACATCGGTCGAGTTATAGGTTTACCCGACGAAACGGTTGACTTTCGCGACACTGCCGTCTACATAAACAGGCACCAGGTAAATGAACAGAGAGTGATGGTTGAATCTGAGGACCCGGAGAACACGCGTTACAATGCGCTCAAAGAGATTTCAACTGAGGGAAAGGGACGGTATCGGGTGTTTTACGCGCAGAACCGAGAATCTGACGATCCGAGTGTGATGGGCCCTTTCAAAGTACCCGCCGGCTATTACTTTGTCCTGGGTGACAACAGAAACTTCAGCCGAGACAGCCGTTATCAGGGCCCGGTGCCACGCGAATCAATCTCCGGCGAGCCATTCATGATCTACTTCTCGAGCGGACCCGTTTCAGGTGACTTCAGATGGGATCGGCTGTTCAAAAGCATCCACTAAAAAGATCGGTTCCCGGCGCTTTCCGATAGTGCTTGCCTGCCGTGTTATCCTGCTTCGTCTCATCACTGATTGCGTGCCCCATTACCTATGGAAGAAATCTTTGGGCCCCAGGGATTGATCGCGAAGGCCCATCCTGAATACGAGTATCGGCCCGGCCAGATCCAGATGGCTGAGGCGGTGATGCGCGCCTTTGAAGAGAAGCGGCATCTCATCGTCGAGGCGGGCACCGGCACCGGTAAGACGCTCGCCTATCTCGTTCCCGCCATCGCCGCGGCGTTAGGCGGCAACGGCCGCGTCATCGTTTCCACCGGCACGAAGAACTTGCAGGAACAGCTGATGGAGAAAGACATTCCTTTTCTCCAGCAGGTGCTGCCCAAACCCTTCGCGGCGACGTACATGAAAGGCCGCAGCAACTACGTTTGCCTGAATCGACTGGATCGCGCGCAGTCGGCGCCCGTGCTCGAAGGTCTCGACGAAGTCGACTATTTCGAAGAAGTGACCCATTGGTCGAAGGAAAGTGAGACTGGCGATCGCGCCGAGCTAGCGAACCTTCCGGAGTCGCTCTCCTTCTGGCGTCACATCGATGCGCGCTCGGAGACGTGTCTCGGCCAGAAATGTCCTGACTTCGATCCGTGCTTCATCACGCGCATGCGCAATCGCGCGCAGGACGCGGACATTGTCGTAGTCAATCATCACCTCTTCTTCGCGGATCTCAGTTTGCGCAACGGCAATTACGGCTCCGTCCTGCCTGACTACACGGCCGTAATACTCGACGAGGCACACCTGATCGAAGACGTCGCGTCTGAATACTTCGGTTCGCAGGTTTCGAACTATCAAATCGAAGAGCTCGTGCGGGACATCGGCATGATGCCGATCGACGACGTGCAACTCGATCAGGAGCTGACGAAAAGCACGGCGCGTCTGTCGCGCTTTGCCGACGACTTCTGGATGGGCTTTCGCGACGGACGCGGTGAGGAAGGACGTTACCCGCTCATTCCCGGAACGTTCGCGCGTCGAAACTCGCGGGGCGAGTTTGAAGCGACGCGTCTCGGCGAACTTTATTCCGTGCTCGAGAATGCCATCGCGCGCGTCGAGACGACGCTCGACACGATCCAGGACAAGCCGCCCGAGATTGAAAACCTGATCCGACGCTTGCGCCAGATCCGCTTCGATCTCGAGTTCATCGTCACCGGTCCGGATAAGAAGTTCGTTTACTGGCTCGAACGACGCGGCCGCGGCGTGTTTCTGCGTGCGTCGCCCATCGACGTTGCCGGTCTGCTGCAAGACAAGTTGTTCGACGAAGTCCCGACCGTCGTGCTGACGTCGGCGACGTTGTCGAGCGGCGGAAACTTTTCATTTATCCGCGACCGCCTCGGATTGGACTCCGCTGAAGACCTGATTGCCGAGTCGACGTTCGACTATCAACGCCAGGCGATTCTTTATCTGCCGCCGACGATGCCGGATCCGCGTTCGCGCGAGTGGCAGTTGGCCGCTGTCGAGGAAGTGATCAAGATCCTCAACGCCACGTCGGGACGCGCGTTTGTGTTGTCGACGAGCCTCGCCGGAATGCAGTCGTTGTACGAAAACGTCTGGGCCGAGATCGACTATCCGTGCTTCGTTCAGGGCAGCGTGTCGAAGGGACAACTGCTCAAGCGGTTTCGTGAGACGCCGAACGCGGTGTTGTTCGCGACGTCGAGTTTCTGGCAGGGCGTGGACGTGCGCGGCGATCAGTTGTCGTGCGTGATCATCGACAAGCTGCCGTTTGCAGTGCCGACGGATCCGCTTGTCGCCGCGCGTCAGCGGTACATCGAAGATAGCGGCGGGTCGAGTTTTTACCAGTACAGCGTTCCGCAGGCCATCATCGCACTGAAGCAAGGGCTCGGACGGCTGATTCGCAGCACGACCGATCGCGGCGTACTCGCGGTGCTCGATCCGCGCTTGCGAACGAAGGGCTACGGCCGCACGTTCCTGCAAAGCCTGCCGTCATGCAGGGTCACTTCACAGATCGCCGACCTCGCGGGTATCTTATCTTCAGAAGCGAATTATGCCGGGACAATTTGAAGTGATGATCGAGCGCAACTTCTCCAGCGCTCACCAACTGCGCGGTTACAAGGGGAAGTGTGAGAACCTGCACGGGCACAACTACAAGATCGAGATCTATGCGCGAGGGCGCGAGTTGGACAACGTCGGGCTGCTCGTCGATTTTGTGGAGTTGAAGGCGGCGGCTGACGAGGTCGTCACCTATCTCGATCACCGAAACATCAACGAATTGCCGCCGTTCGACGAATTGCAGCCGTCGGCGGAGAACCTCGCTAAGTACGTTCTAGAACGCGTTGCCAGGCGTGTTGGCGACGATCGCGTGCAGATCTATAAAGTCCGCTGCTTCGAGACTCCAACCAGCGTCGCGACCTATCAACTCGATTAGTTTTCAAACCGCGTACTTGTCGGCGGTAGTTCAGGACAAAAGCGAACTGTTCGCAAGAACAGGTTGGGAAGGGGGCAACGCCCCCGCTAACGTATGAGCGGGGGCGCGCTACGCTTGCCCCCTTCCTGACTTGTTCTTGACTCGATGAACGTCCATTTATTTACCCGTACCTTCCGGTCCTTTCCACGGCTCAGGCAAGTCGGCAATCGTGTAGGCGTAGACGGCCATCGCCGCGACGCAGTACTGGAGATCGCGCGGATCGATCTTGTCGAGCGTGTCGGATTGGGTGTGATGGATATCGAAGTAATGTGATCCCTCGACGTCGAGACTCGCGCCCAACACACCTTCGCGCATTAGCGGTCCGATGTCAGCTCCGCCTCCATTCTCAGCAATCGCATTAGCGCCGATGCCCGCGAGCAACTTCGCGATTTCACGCAGATTCGATCTCGCCTGAGGCGGCGCAGTGTCCGCGAGGCCCAGTCCTTCTGGCCGAAAAGTTCCTGAGTCAGTCTCAATAGCAAAAATGTGCTTAGCGATCTCGCTGCGATGGGCGTCGCGATAACCGTTACCGCCGCGCAGGCCGTTCTCTTCATTCGTGTAGAGCACGACGCGGATCGTTCGTCGCGGACGCAGCCCGAGTTCCTTCAACAGCCGCACCGCTTCCCAGGAGATGATGCAACCGCCGCCGTCGTCGTGCGCGCCCTGGCCCACGTCCCACGAATCGAAGTGTCCGCCGATCAGCACGACCTCGTCCGGCTTCGTGGACCCGCGCAGTTCCGCGACGACATTCGCCGACTCCGCATCCGGCAAAAACTTCGCTTCCATCTTGAGTCGTACCGTCGGGTGCTCGCCGCGATCGTTCATTCGTTGCAACAACTCGGCCGACTCGATCGAAATCGCAGCGGCGGGAATCTTCGGCTGCTGCGGGTCGTAGTTCAGTGCGCCCGTGTGCGGCGACTGCAAACTGACCGGCGTGATCGATCGCACCAGCGTTGCCATAGCGCCGTAGCGGGCGGCGCGCGAAGGTCCAGACCCGCGATACAGGACTGTCGCGCCGTAGTTCGTGAACGGCGCGTTGTAAACGACGATCTTTCCGCGCACGCGTTCGCCAAGCGCGTCGAGCTCGGCGAAGTTACGCACGACGACGGCTTCGGCAGTGATTCCCTCAGCAGGCGTGCCGACGCTGTTGCCGAGACCGAGCATCGCTAGTTTCAGCGGGCGCGGCGCAGTCAGTTCCAGACTCTCTTCGCCACGGACCCAGTGAGGCACCATCACCTTTTCCGCGCGCACGTTCTGGAGACCGTCGCGCTTCATCTCGGCGACAGCCCATTCGATCGCGCGCTCGAGGTTCGTCGAACCGCTGATCCTGTTCCCGATGTGGTCTGTAAGATGCGCGAGCCGCTCCCACGCGTGATTGCTCACGAGCGCCGCACCGATGATGCGTCCGGCAGGCGCCCGATAGTTATCGATCGAGACGGTCGGCGGAGGCAGCGGCGACGGTGTCGGCGTGGGTGACGCTTGCGGCGGACCGACAGGTGGAGGCGTTGCCGGGTTCTGCGGATTTTGCGATGTGAAGAGGGGTAGAACGATTAACGTGGATACGAGTGCCAGCAGGTGTAAATGGCGCACGTGCGAAAATTCCCTTCGTGAATGTGATTGCGGAAAGTCGTCAACATTTAATCAGAAACTGCACTCGGTTGCGACTCGGGGATCGGAGTCCACATGCGCGGCCAATCCGTGCTTTGTAGTTCCTCGATCGGCTTCGGTTTGCGCCTCGCCATGAACGGCCTTTCGCAGAACCAGAAGAAGACCCACGCGAACACGATCGTCGCCGGCAGCACGACGAGGAACACGTTCGTCATCTGCAACGATCCCGGGTTCGTCCAGCGCCACGACTCCATGATCGCCAGCTCGTGCGTCAGGTAGATCGAATACGAGAAGATCCCGAGCGTCGCGAAGATCGAGACTGTCGACGACAGCTTCGCCTGGCGAATCCAGCTTTGCTCCGCGAGCACGAGCCGATTCACGATGATGAAGAAGCCGAGGCCCCAGAGTGGGTGAATGAGAAACCAACTGAAGTCGTGCCAGATCGTTTCTTGCGAAACCCACGGCAGGTAATAGCCGACGGTCGAGGCCGCGATGAGTACGACGATTGCGAGCCGCAGGTCGCGCGACCATGCCGGCAGTTTGATCAAACCAAACATGACCTCGACGGCTATCGCGCCGAGTGCCCACGTGAACCAGTGTGACGCTGCCGCTTCCGCCACCGGCACGCCGCCGCCAGTCTTCACCCACACGATATGGCTGAACACCATCCATCCCAGGCGCGCCCCGAGACAGACGGCGAGAGTTACGGTCCAACCCCAACGAACGCGCAGGAACAGCAACAGAAAGTAAGCGAGATACAGTTGCTCTTCAATCGCCAGCGTCCAGAAGACGCCGTTGATCGTGTAGCACGTCTTTGGATCGAGGTTGTGCAACATCAGCAGGTGCATGCCGAGGTCGTAAAAGAAGAAGTGACTCAGATTGATGCCTGCATGATGCGCCGTCAGCAGCAGGTAGCACGCGAGCGCGAGCAGGTACGGCGGATAGAGACGTCGCAGGCGTCGTTTCCAGAATGGACCGAAGCGAATGTCAGCATCTTTTCCAGCAGCGCGTAACTTGGCCCACTGGAGGTGAATGCAGAAACCGGAGATGACGAAGAAGAGAAAGACGCCGACGTAGCCGAAGGAGCTGACGAACTGGACGAGCTGCAACGGGTACTGGAGCAGGTTGTTTGGAAGAGCCTGCTTACCCTGCTCGACGGCGTGATAAACGACGACGCCTAAAGCCGCGATTCCGCGCAGCGCGTCGATGCTGCGCAGGCGCGTTAGTTGGGGGAAAGGTGACATTCAGGGGAAAGGTCGTTGGACTTAGGTCTTTGGTCTTAGAGCTTTGTACTTAGTGCTTTGTACTTTGTGCTGCAGGCTTGAGTCACATCTCGAAGACCAAAGGCCCAAGACCAAAAACCAAGCACAAAGCTCCAAGCACAAAGCTCAAAACGCTTACGCCGAAACTAGCGAAGGTACGTCGATATTGTATTTTCTGATCTTGCTGTAAAGACGCGGCCGGTAGATTCCCAAAAGATTCGCCGCTGCCTGCTTGTTCCCGCCGGTGCGCTGCAAGGTCCGCTCGATCACCAGCCGCTCGATGTCCTCAAGCGTCATGTTCGGCGGAACGTCCCATTGAACCTGCGACGACGTGCCTTCCGGCACTGTTCCGTTATCGAAAGGCAAATCGATCGGCTCGATCTGCTTGTCCTTCGCCAACAACACCGCGCGCTCGATCACGTTTTGCAGTTCGCGGACATTACCCGGCCACGTGTGTCCAAACAACCGTTGATACGCAGCCTGCGAGACACCCGTGATCGGGCGTTCGTACTTTTGAGCATACATGTGAAGGAAATGTTCGGTCAAAAGTTGAATGTCTTCACTGCGCTCGCGCAACGGCGGCACGTGTATCGTGATCGTCGAAATGCGATAGAAAAGATCGTCGCGCAACAGGCCATCGCGAATCGCATCAGCCGGCGGTCGATTCGTCGAACACACCAGTCGGAAATCGACGGCGTACGTCTTTTCCGAACCGATCTTGCGATAGCTTCTCTCCTGCAACACACGCAACAGCTTCGGCTGCAACTCGATCGGCATCTCCGCTATCTCGTCGAGCATCAACGAACCGCCCGCCGCGTGTTGCACCAGTCCTTCCTTGTCGGCGTGCGCTCCGGTGAACGCGCCCTTCGTATGACCAAACAGCTCCGACTCGATCAGCTCTTTCGGCAGCGCCGCGCAGTTCACCTTGATGAACGGCTTCTTCGATCGCAGCGACTGATAGTGAATCGCATTCGCGATCAACTCCTTGCCTGTGCCTGACTCGCCAACAATCAAAACGTTCGCGTCAGACTTCGCGACCGACTCGATCGTTTCGTAAATCTGCTGCATCGGCTTCGACGCGCCGATGATGTTGAAATACTCGGCGCGCGTCGACAGTTGCCGCCGCATGTTCGCCGTTTCCGCAACCAGCTCACGTCGCTCCAACGCCTTCTCAACCAGTGGTTGCAGTTCTTCAAAATCAAACGGCTTTTCGACGAAATAGAATGCGCCTGCCTTCGTCGCTTCGACGGCTTTCTGAACTGTCCCGTAACCCGTAACGACGATTACTTCCGAGGTCGGCCGCGCGTCTTTCATATGACGCAGCACTTCGAGCCCATCCATATCGGGCAGTTGCAAGTCGCAGATGGCCAGATGGTGCGCGCCCTGGTCGAACAATTCGATAGCAGCAGCGCCCGTCGCGGCCGTGTCGACCGAATAGCCTTCCTCCATGAAATTTTGTCGCAGCGAGTCAGCCATCATCGGCTCGTCGTCCACAACAAGAATTCGCACTTCTTTGTTCTCCACCTTTTTCTCCTCTCTCGAAATCGCCGCGCCTTGGGGCACCATATCGCTTTTCACTCCCTTATCTGCAAGGATTACAACTCGAGGTTAAGACCCTGAAAGCGGAAGCACGACAACAAACTTGTGATCCGCGAGTTTTGCTGAACCGCCGTGGTTCTCGATAATTTTTCTCGCCAATGACAACCGGATCTCGTCGCTGCCCGCGAAGGAACGAAACGGATCGTGATCCAGCGCCCGCAACCCGTCCCACTCGATGACGGCGTGCTTGTCGTCGGTTTTGAGGGAAACGTTGACTCCGCCTGCCTTTTCGTCATTTCGTTTGAGCTTAACCGCTCCCGCAAAGAGCCATCTAAACGCATCCGTAAGCTTGGAGTGATCGAATTCACCTTGAGCCGATTCGGCGTCTGATTCGCAAACAACCTGGGCCTCGCCGTCCTGAAAGGTCGAACACAGGTTCCGGAGGACTTTCGACAGTTCGAAACCCGGCTGCTTCTTCAGTTCCATTTCGCGGCCGAACTCCACTAGCGTTGAAAGATCACTGGCCGCGCGATCCAATCCACCGATGAGCTTGAGCACCGTTTCCTGTTCGTCGGGAGGCCGATCGCTCTTCTCGATGCGGCGTCGCAGGAACGTGGCATACAGTTTGAGACCATTCAGTTGGTTCTTGAGGTCGTGGATGATTTGGATTGAAGCTCGCCCGAGGTCTTGAAGCGATTCAGTATCTTCTGTACGCGACATTGATGCCTTCATCGGATGCGAAAATCTCTCTCAGCTCTTCTTCGGGGGCTTAGGGGAGGGGAACCTCACGCCGGGCCGAGTGTACGAAAGAGACTTTGGTCCAGCATGTTTTTGTGTTGCGTTTCAGTGCGGCATGTTAACAAAAAAGGCGCGCGTATTCTAGTGATACAGTAAAATCAATAACTTGGAGAGGGTTGAGCGTCAGATTACGCTCAGTTTAGGCGGCGCGGATGCAAAGCGAGGATCAGAACACAACCATCCTGCTGGTGGAAGACACCGAGGATAACCGCTTCATGATGCGACGTCTGTTGGAGATGTCAGGGTATGAGGTCGTCGAGGCGACCAATGGTGAAGAGGCAGTTCGATTGGCTCAGTCGGAGCGGCCGCACATCATTTTGATGGACCTGAGCCTCCCGGTAATCGACGGCCTGGCCGCGACGCGCGCCATCCGCAAACTCCACGGGTTCAAGGACACTCCGATCGTGGCCGTTTCCGCGCACGACACTTCTGATTTCCAGGCTGAAGCCCTCGCCGCCGGGTGCAACAGTTACATCACCAAGCCAATCGATTTCAGCAACCTGGAGACGCTTATCACGCGGCTGCTTGGGAAGTAACTGTTTCGACTATGACGTTCCTCAATTCGAGAACAAGTCAGGAAGGGGGCAAGCGTCGCGCGCCCCGCGCGCACGACAGCGGGGCGTTGCCCCCTTCCTAACTTGTTCTTGCTGAGGTGCGCTTTATCGTAATGGACCTCGGCTGCTTGGGAAGTAGGCCGCGGATTTTATACAATTCCCGCCACTATGGCTGTTTCGGACCGGCGCGTAGAACCGAGTGATTCCAGTAAAACGCTAATCATAATCGTGGCAGTTGCCGCTGCGGTCGTAATCGCACTGTTCTTTTACGTGTTGATGCGAGCCAGTTCCGGCCGGGTTGAAGGCGAGCCCACGTTACAAGGTGCGCTCCGGGCGGGTTCGCCCGAGTTCGATAAGAACAAGCCGAACATCGTTCTCGACGAACCGGAGGCGTTCGAGGCAAAACGGGCGCTCGGCGATCTCACGATGACGCTCCGCACGACTGTCCGTAATCTTACGGGCAAGACGATCAACGGACTCGAAATCTACGGCGCGGTCGTCGACTACGATGGAAAACCCATCAAGCAGCGCACAGTGATCGTTGTGCCGACGCGTCAACCGGAGTTGCCGCCTAACAAGACGATGCAGGTGCAGATGATGTTGGAAGGAATGAGCGACACCGACGCACGCGCCAACATCAAGATGGAAGTGACGGGGTTCAAGTTCAAGGAGTAGGCGGCTCGTCCAGAAACAGCTCTTCCAGCGATTGCTTCACCGGTTGGATCGAAACAACCTTCCCACCGGCTTTTCTCAAAGCTGCAAGCACAGTTTCAATCTCATCTTCATTGGCGATCTCGATCCGTAGTCCGCGTGGTGTGGCAGAGATGTTGGCGTGAGCGAGATCCTGAAGCGCCGCAGCATCCGCGCCCGTTGCCAGCACTTCCATCCGATTTGGATCTTCCGTGCGTTGGCGCAACTCGTCGAGATGTCCAACCTGAGCGAGCCGGCCGCGCTTCAGAATCGCCACGCGATCGCAGAGCACTTCGATGTCCGAAAGAATATGCGAGCACATGAAGACGGTCTTGCCATCGTCGCGCAACGACGCGATCAGATCGCGTACTTCGCGACGTCCGACCGGATCGAGCCCGCTCATCGGTTCGTCGAGAAACACGATCTCCGGATCGTTTATCAACGACTGCGCCAGGCCGACGCGCTGCAACATTCCTTTGGAGAACTTTCTGAGCTGCGTGTCCCAACGTTTCTCGTCGAGTTTTACGCGGGCCAGAAGATCCGCCGCGCGTCGCTTTCGATCGGCGGCGGGATAGCCGAAGATCTGCGCGCAGTAGTCGAGAAACTCGCGCGCCGTCAGGTAGTCGTAGAAGTAAGGGTTCTCGGGCAGATAACCGATGCGTTCGTGCATCTGCACGTCGTGAATGTCGCGATCGAGAATCCGCGCGGTGCCGCTCGTGGGAAAGATCAAGCGCATCAGGAGCTTGAGTGTCGTCGTCTTGCCCGCGCCGTTCGCGCCGAGAAAGCCGAAGATCTGGCCGGCGTCGACTGAAAGTGAGAGATCGTCCAGCGCGCGCACCTTGCGTTTGCGCCAGAAGCCGACTTCGTAATCTTTCGTCAGGTTGCTGATCTCGACGATTGCCATCCTATTTCGTCAACACCTCCGACTTCGGATCGAGATCGACTTCACACTTGCCTGCGCGCAACTGGTATGGCACGCCAGTCGGATCGAGCGGCGCGCCTGACGCATCGAGCGGCGTCTGGGTCGTGCGCAGCAGCGGATTGAGATCGCGCCACGTCGCCGGACAGTGGCCCATGCGGTTGTGGTAAACAACCAACAATAAGTGCAGCGCGTCGCGCTGGTCCAACGAGTCCAACTGGATCAGCCGGCGGTGCGCCATGTCCTGAACCTTTTCATCTGCGGACTCATTAGACATTCGTAAGTAGATCTCACGCGCCGTCGTTCGGCTGCCTCCGTCTGCGGCCATCTTTGCCGTCATCGCCGTCATCCACGGTGGAGCGCCGGGAATCTGTGCGCCGCGGCGATAGATGTCGCTGGCTGCCGCGTAGTCTTTTTGCTGCCAGTAAATGTAGCCAAGCTGGTGATACAGCCGCCACGCGTTCGGGTTCGCGTCGACGCCTTTGCGAGTGATGCGAATGGCTTCCTGAACGTCGACGGCAGGCAAGACGACGGCGGCGTATTCGTAGGGATTGAGAAACTCGGGATCGAGCGTGGTTGCGGTATCGAGCAAAGGGGCGAGCAGTTTCAGATTGAGTTGGCCCAGATCGTCAATGGTTACGTCTTCGGGGACGCTGATGATCTTCTTGCCGACGTACTGGAGCGACCGCATCCAGTACCAATCCGCCGCGAGTCCGTTGAACGCCAGACTCATTCTGCGGGCAGTCGCCGGATTGAGATAAAGACTCTCGTCAATGGCGTTGGGATCTGGTGGAGGACGCCGAGCATCAATCCAGCGCGAGAGCAAGACAGTAAGGCTGAGTCCCACGATCAAGATGGATACTAAAGAAAGTGTCGGTCTGTTCATTTGAAGTTGCGGCGGCTGAAGACGAGTGTCGCCGCCGAGAGAATCACCGCGATATAGGCCACCGCATAGAGTCCCGTCGTGACGACAAACATCGACGCGGGCGCGCGGCCATGCGCGGCGGGTGTAATGAAACTGTAGTTCGCAAGATTCGGCAGCAGGTAGTACAGCCCACCAAACAACCAACGCGCGCTCGTGCTGCCGAGTGAACCGGCGAGCCCTTTCAAGTCAGCGCTGAAGTGGCCGATGATGAAAACCGAGAACGCCAAGAGCGCTGACAGCGCGGGCGAGGAAAACGATGAGAACAAGAGCGCGACGGCCGTGATCAGCATCAACTCAAGATAGATCATCAGCACTGCCGGCCAGATCGTGAGGATCAACGGGTCCCAGCCTTTGCTGACGTAAACCAGCGCCAGCGACACGCCCAAACCCATCACGACGACGTTCACCAGCAGCGTGAGACAGAGCCCAAGATACTTACCTACAAGAAACTCGCCGCGTCCTACGGGCTTGGAAAAGATCGCGTAGATCGTTCGCCGCTCGATCTCTTTATAGACGAGACCGACGCCGACGAAGATCGCGATGAACACTCCGAAGAGCAGCATCGCGCTCAAGCCGAGATCGACAATGATCTTTCGTTCCTGTCCGCCGGAGAGTTCGCCGATGAAGATGGCGGCGGCTGTCAGAAAGAGGACGAAGATGACGAGGTTGTAGAGGACACGATCGCGGACCGCCTCGCGAAACGCATTGCGGGCGATGGCCACAATGCGCCAAAGGCTTCCACTCTTCACGTTGTCGACCCGTGTTAGCGTTTCTGCCATTGTGCAACCGCAGAGCAAGACGTCAGTTTACACGGAAATCTATAGATCATTGCTTCGAGTTTTTAGGTGAGACAGAGTTCGACGAACTTACCGCCGTCGTCTCCAGTCGCGTGGCATGGCGAGTCCACCAATGAACAGTAGTCCTGCACAGCTCATCAAAAACGAAACGCGTGTGCGTGGAGGTTCGCGGAAATCGAGATCCACGGTCATTGCGCCGTCAGCAACGTCAATCAATAGCGCGCCATCCGCGTCGGGATGCGTAGCCAGCGTTGTCCCATTATTGGTCGCGGTCCAATGAGGATAATAAAAAGTTCGGATGCGTACGGCGCCCGTGCCTTGGCCGAGCGAAAATCTGCGATGCTGTGGTTCCCATGAAATTACGTCTATCGAGCGATTCGCGGCTTCAACTGGCGAAGACATAGGCCGCGGATTAGCGTGCGCCCAAATCGGCAGCCAATACGGGATGCTAGCGGTGCCGCGAAGTTCCGTCAGGACAGTTTCGAACCGCTGCGGCGAGAGATACTGCGCCTCACGCACGCTGTGGGAAAATGTGAAAACGATCGATACGGACATCGCACCGATGATCCCGAGTCGCTTCAATCGGTCAAATTTGTTCCCCCCGGTGGCGAGCAGTGGCAACGAGACTGCGGCAAGTATCGATGCGCCCATTGAGACTAACGTCAACCAGCGCCACGGAAACTGTGTCTCCTGCAAGAGGGGAAACACATTCCAGACCGGGCGGCTTAACGGCAAGGACATGAACAAGGCAAAGGCAGTGAGAACGATTGCCGGACGCGCGAGTCGTCTGAGCGGCGCAAGGTCGCGTCTAAAAAGAAGCAACAACACAGGTGTGCAAAGCAGCAGTGTCATCAGCGCGAGGATGTTCATCCACCAGACGTTGAGGTTGTCAGGAGAAAGCGTCGAGAGCAGAAAGTTCCATCTGTAATCGACGGAGGCGTCGCGCTGAATCGTATTCATTCCGATCCATCGCATTTCCGAAACCATTGTGACCCAGTAGATCGCAGAAACAGTTAGACCAAGTGCGACACTGGTCGCGAGCTTTGCGACTTTTACGATCTTGCCTGGCCCACTGAGTCGCGCGAGGGCATATACGAGCAATGCAATCGAGCCGATAACCGTGAGCGGAAGATGCATGTAGACGAGTATGCCGTAACTAAGCGCAAGGCCGGCGACGTCCCGCGGTTTGCCGCGTTCGCAAACTCGCTCGACCATCCAGAAGCAGAAAGGAAGGACGGCGGCGCCCGCCCACTCGGCCAACATTACCGCCTGGTAAAGCTGGTTGAGGTGATAGGGCGCCAGCGCGTAGAAGAAGCTGACCCACACGGCGCGTGAGTCGCGCATAATCGAGTTGGTCCAGAAGTACATTCCCAGACCACCCGCAACGGACAATAGTGCGAAGACTACGACCGTGGCCCCGTACCAGTTGCCCGTGAGTGATCGTGCTGCGGCGAGGACGTAATAGAGTGCGGGAGGATAGAAGCGGAAGCTGGGATCGCCGTAACCCGAGTTTGATTCGGCGAGCCAGCCCGGGTAGAAGTGGCCGCCGGCGATCGCATCGTAGAAGGGAAGCGCGAAGCGAAAGTGATTTGACAGGTCGAGGTTCGAGGGAATGCCCCAGATGAAGGTGGGGAAGATGACGGCAAGTGAGGCCGCAATTACGAATCCCGATCGAATCGCAGGCGAGCCGCTGAGGGCCCGGACTCGTTTGCCGGGATTCGAAATTGCGCGTGAGCTCATATTGGTACTGCAATGGCCGATTCGCCGATCGGCAACGTCGTTAGTTCCCGAGATAAGGAAGGGCACGAATGTCCGCGATGGTGTTGGGGATCGCGGTGAGGTCTGAGTCGCCGTGCATGATGCCGTCTTCCGTAGTGCCGAACGTGCGCGTGCCGGTCTGTGAAATGCCTCCGCTGAAGTGGGGGAAGGCGTAAACGCCGAATACCGCGGTGGCGCCGGTACCCGCTTGCTCGACGATTTTGAAGTCGTAACCGCTCTTGGTTCCGCTGGCGAGCACACTGTCGACGAGGCTCTGTCCATTCAAGACCGCGAGGCTACCTGCGAAGGCGCCACTACCGGCAGTCGCCTGGTAAGTGACCTGCGCACTGTGAACGGTGCGCAACGCTGACTGGGCGGAGCCTTCATTGGCTGCTCGACGGGAGGCAAGAAGGTTGGGGATGGCGATGGCTGCGATGATTCCGATGATCGCGACTACGATGAGAAGCTCGATCAACGAAAAGCCGTCTTGTCGTTTGTTCTTCATGTTTGCTCTCATTGCTCCTTCAGAAATCGTCTTACGAGGAGTCATCTCCACGCTTGGTCCGACGTAGTTTGTCGTAACACCGCCGGGGCGCGCGATTTCTTATCAACTACTCTTACAACCTTCGTGCCACACGATCCGTATTGCTGGACCATGTAATTTGCTGTGTGTAAGAGCGGGTGAACATTGTCTGTCACCGTCACTGACAGTTTCTGTTAGTGGTCCACAAACAAAAAAGGATGGAGTTCGCACTCCATCCTTTGTTTCCGACTCGTTGAGGCCTGCTGCTTAGTTGCCGAGGGCAGCCATAGGCGCAGTCACTATGAGAGCGCGCGTTGTCGGTTTGGTGGTTAAGGTGTTGTCGCCATACATCACACCAACTTCCGTGATGCCAAAGCGACGCGTACCGGTTTGAGAAACGCCACCAGTGGTAACCGGGAAACCATAGGCGCCGAATACAGCCGTCGCACCAGTGCCGCCCTGTTCTACGATCGAGAACAGATAGCCACTCTTCGTGCTCTCATTCGCACCGCCGAGGATGCCGTCAATGAGGTTTACACCAGCGAGAGCCGGCAGATTAGCCGCATACGCGCCGTTGCCGGAGGTAGCCTGGTAGGTCGCCTGCGAACTGTGAATCGTACGCAGTGATGATTGGGCCGAGCCTTCGTTCGCGGCACGGCGGGAGGCGAGCAGGTTGGGGATAGCGATCGCGGCGATAATGCCGATGATCGCAACGACGATGAGAAGTTCGATCAGCGAAAAGCCTTCTTGGCGTTTGGTAGTCATTCGAGTTTGGTGCTCCTTGAAAGAAATAGGGGTTTCCATGATTTCTCGCGCCACCGGCTTTCCGTTCCCTTGTGTGAGCCGCGCAGAGCGCGAAGTGTCAGTTAGTGCATTAACAACCGGTGTGCCACTGGCGTTTTCTGCTCGAATAGCGAAAAAGCGATCGTTTTTGATCGAAATTTTGCTTGTTGGGGCGTGGTCCATCGAAGGCCGTAGAGAGGCTGACAAATTCCGGCAGAGGCAGAATGACGGTTTGCGGCAGAGCCTGATGTATGCAGATCGGAGTCCCACGACGTTTAAAAAGAAACGGCAGTTGCTGGAACATTCAACCCTGAGAAGAAAGCCAGGGAATTGAACGATTCAGCCAACTGCCGTTGGTGGGATTGAATTAGTTCTCGTGCAGTAGCACGTCGTGCGTGCTTAGTTGCCGAGGGCAGCCATAGGCGCAGTCACTATGAGAGCGCGCGTTGTCGGTTTGGTGGTTAAGGTGTTGTCGCCATACATCACACCGACTTCCGTGATGCCAAAGCGACGCGTACCCGTTTGAGAAACGCCACCAGTGGTAACGGGAAAAGCATAGGCGCCGAACACGGCCGTCGCAGCAGTGCCGCCCTGTTCTACGATTGAGAACAGATAGCCACTCTTCGTGCTCTCGGCAGCGCCGCCGAGGATGCCGTCGATCAGGTTTACACCAGCGAGAGTCGGCAGATCAGCCGCATACGCGCCGTTGCCGGAGGTAGCCTGGTAGGTCGCCTGCGAGCTGTGAATCGTACGCAGCGATGATTGGGCCGAGCCTTCGTTCGCGGCGCGGCGGGAAGCGAGCAGGTTAGGGATAGCGATAGCGGCGATAATGCCGATGATCGCAACGACGATAAGAAGTTCGATCAACGAAAAGCCTTCTTGACGTTTGGTAGTCATTCGAGTTTGGTGCTCCTTAAAAGATATAGAGGTTTCCATAGATTCTCGCGCCACCGGCTTTCCGTTCCCTGTGTGAGCCGCGCAGAGCGCGAATTGTCGTTCAGTGCATTAACAAGCTTTGTGCCGTTGCGTTTTCTGCTCGAATAGGGAAAAAGCGATCGTTTTTGATCGAAATTTTGCTTCCGGAGGGTGGTCTATCCGAGGCGGCTCGATGGGCTGACAAATTCTGGCAGACGGGGAATGACAGTTTGTGGCAGAAGGGAGTGGGACAAGCAGAAAGGGTGAAGGGGAGACGGGGTGAAGCGGTGAACGAGAGATCTTCGCTTCTCCGTTTCTCTCTGTCAGGTCTCGCCGGCGCCGGCGGCGAACTCGCCCGCATCGTCTTCACGACGGCGAGTCGGTGGATCGGAGGAGCGGCGGCGCGGATGCGACTCTGGACCACGACGCTCGTCACGCATCTGTGCTGTGAGCCCGCGGACGCCATGCTTGTCCAGTAAATGACGCAGCGAACGAACAGACAACCCGAGCAGCTCAGCCGCATTCGTCTGATTCCCCGAAGTGCGGCGTAACGCCTCGAGCACGTAAGTCTTTTCGAGTTGGTCCAGGTGTGCCGTGAGGTTCAGCCCCTCATCCGGAAACTCCATCGCCTCCGCAACTCGATACGGATTGTAATTCGAGATCTTTTCCGGCAAACGCTCAGGCTCGATCGAGTTCGTCCTTTCCAACGCCACGGCACGCTCGATCGTGTGCTCCAACTCGCGCACGTTACCGGGCCACGAATACCGCTCGAGCAAACGCATCGCAGTCTCGCTGATACTCAGCGTCCGTCCCGCTGGCGCGCAAAACTTCTGCACGAAATGGCTCGCCAGATCCGCAATGTCCTCGGCGCGCTCGCGCAACGGCGGCAGTTCGATCGGGATCACGGAAATGCGGTAGTAGAGATCTTCGCGAAACGTACCCGCCCCAACCATGCTCGCGAGATCGCGGTTCGTTGCGGCAATCACGCGCGTGTCGACGGTGCTCTCTTCCGTCGCGCCAACCGGTCTGACCTTCCTCTCCTGAAGCACGCGTAAGAGTTTGACCTGCATCGCCGGCGACATCTCGCCGATCTCGTCGAGGAAGATCGTCCCGCTGTTCGCAGCTTCGAACAGTCCCTTGCGATTGGCGTTCGCGCCCGTAAACGATCCCTTCACGTATCCGAACAACTCCGACTCCAGCAGCGTCTCGGTAAAAGCGCCGCAGTTCACGGAGACAAACGGTTTCTCGGCGCGCGGGCTGAGATCGTGAATCGCGCGCGCGACCAGTTCCTTGCCCGTGCCGGACTCGCCCGTCACAAGCACGGTCGACTGCACCAGCGCGACGGTCTCGATCATCTGGTACAACGCCAGCATTCGTTGACTGCGGCCAATGATGTTTCCGAGGTTGCCGCGCGTGCGTTGTCCCTGGATCAGTGCCTTGTTCTCTTCGCGCAGCGCCTCTTTCTCTTTTACGAGCGAGATTTTCTCGAGCGCGCGAGTGACCGTCTCTTTCAGCAGATCGTTGTCGAATGGCTTCTGGACGAAATCGTACGCGCCGAGGAGAAACGCCTCACGCGCAGTGTCGACGTTCGCGAATGCCGTCATCATGATGATTTCGACTTCCGGATGTAACTCGCGGGCGGCGCGCAACAGATCGACGCCGTTCATGTCAGGCATGCGAATGTCCGAGATGATCAGATCAGGCGCCTGCTCATGAATCAACTTCATCGCTTCGCGTCCGTTCTCGGCCAGACGCACCGTGTGCCCTTCGCGTTGAAACAGATGCGTCAGGAACTGCCGCATTCCGAGTTCGTCGTCAACAATCAGAAGATTGGCCATCGTTTTTGAATCTACGCGCGCGCGCTATTTAGCAGCGGTGACAGTGCCGGCCGCCGCGTCGCCATTCGCCGGCATTGGAAGTTCGAGAGTAATCGTCGTCCCCTGTCCCTCACGACTGCGGACGTTGATTGTACCACCATGATCGCGAATGATTTGATAAACAATTGAGAGACCCAGCCCGGTGCCGCCAGTCGTCGAAGAGAACGGTTCGAACAAGTGTTCGACCTGATCCGGCGACATGCCGCGCCCGGTGTCCGCGAACGCGATGCGCAGCCGGTTGTTCGAGTTTTTCGCGAGCGTGGCGCGCAGCGTTCCGCCCTGCGGCATCGCCTGGAGCGCATTGCGAGCGAGGTTCCAAAAGACTTGTTTCAACTGTCCCTCGTCAGCCTGCGCAAAGATTCGCTCGTCGGGCACCTCCGCTTCGAGAGTTTGATTCGCGGAGATCTCCGGACTATGACGCAACAGCGCAAACGTTTGACTCAACAACTCGCCAACGTCAACGCGCGCTTGAACGAGCGACCGCGGCCGCGCGTAACTCAAAAAGTCGGTGATGATCTGATTCAGACGATCCGACTCGCGCAGGATGATCTCCATCAACTCCGCTTGCGAAGAATCGTTCTCGACTTCCGACCGCAGCATCTGAATCGAACCGCGCATCGCCGCGAGCGGGTTGCGGATCTCGTGAGCAATCGACGCAGCCATCCGGCCGATGGCCGCGAGCCGATCTTGCCGGCGCGACGTTTCTTCAAGCGATCGAACCTGCGTCAGGTCCTGGAAAGTGATCACGATGCCCGTCGTCTCGCCTGCTTCCGAAGAGAGCGGCGAGATACTGTAGCCGAGCCGGATGCGCATGCCCTCGGACGTCAGGCAGCTTGTTTCAAAGCGCGGGCTGGCGTTGCCCGTTTTGGCCGCGTGCACCGACTCGGCGACGTGCTCTTTCATGTCCCCGAAGAGTATCGACGCGTCCTGCCCGCGTATCGCTTCTTCCGTGTAACCCGTGATCTCCTGAGCGGCGGCGTTGAAAGTAAAGACGCGGCCTTCGAGATCCGTCGTGACGACTCCCGAGCGGATCGAGGCGACGATGCGTTCGTGCAACGCGCGCAGCGTCCGGAGCGATTGTCGCGCTGCCAGCAGACGAACGTCGGAACGTGACTGACGTTCAGCCAAACGCGCCGAGAGCAAACCGACGACGAGGAACGCGATGTCGAACAGTCCGACCCATTGGACCGTTTGCGATAACGATCCGCCGATGAGGCGAGACGGTGAAGTTTGTCCGAACACGCCGGTGAGTGCGAGCGAACATGCCGAGAACGCGACCGCGCAACCGACGGAAGTGACGACGGCGCCGCGTGGGCCAAGAAACAGGCTCGAGACCGCGATGATCAGGATGTACAGCGCAATGTAAGGCGACTGAATGACGTCAGAGTTCCAGACCAGCCACGTCACGAGAAAGACGTCGACCGCGAGCTGAATGCTCGCTTGCAGCAGAATGTTTTTGGAGAGACGAAAGATGACGGCGTAGACGATCGTCAGAGATGCGACGATTGTCAGTATGAAGAGACTCTTGTTGATTGAGTGTTGAGGTTCGCCTGCTCGAATCCAAAGCGTGCTGGCGATGGTGAGCACGACCGCCGTGACCAACCTGCCTGCAATCAACCATCCCAGCCTGGAACCCGCCGACCGACCCGACTCGCTGGTGTGTTCCGCCGTCGTCATCGGGAGGAAAGCCTATCACAATCTCAGTTAGAATTTACGAGTGATGAATGTCGAATCGTATTTAAAGCGCATCAATTACAACGGGCCATTGACGCCGACGGCCGAGACCTTGCGCCAGTTACAGGTGGCGCATCTGCTTGCCGTTCCGTTTGAGAACCTGAGCATTCATAGCGGCGAGACGATCGTCCTCGACGACGAAGCATTGTTCGTGAAGATCGTCGAGAAGCGGCGGGGCGGGTTCTGTTATGAAATGAATGGGCTATTTGCGTCGCTGCTGCGGGCGCTTGGATTTCAGGTGTCGATGCTGTCGGCGGAAGTTGCAAACGCGGAGGGCAAGTTTGGTCCCGAGTTCGATCATATGACGCTGATGGTCACCCTCGATCAGCGTTGGTTGGTGGACGTTGGGTTCGGCGAGTCGTTCGTGGAGCCGTTGTTGCTGGATGAACGCGGAGAGCAGGTGCAAGTTAATGGCAGCTTTCAGATCGTAGAAATGGATGAGTACCGGCTGCTGCAACGCCGCAGCGAGAGCGGAGATTGGAAACCGCTATATCGTTTTACGCTACAACCTCACGAGTATGCTGATTATGATGAGATGTGCCGCTTTCATCAGACGTCTCCGGAGTCGCACTTCACGAAAGGCCGGCTCTGTTCACTGGCAACTCCCGGCGGCCGCGTCACGCTCAGCGGCATGCGTCTGATCACTTCCGGTCCAGGCCAGCGCGAAGAGCGAGTGTTGGAAGCCCAGGAAGAATACGACCGCATCCTGCGCGAGCAGTTCGGCATCGTCATGAAATGACTGTTACTCATCTTGTTGCTGCTGGTGCTTTCAACTTGGGTTCCAGTCTAGCAGATTCTCATCCTGTGCACCGGCTGGCGAGTTTTCCTGATGACTTAGTGTCTGCAAAAACGGAAAATCGCTGGGAGACAATTCTGTCTCCGAGGAAAATGAGATAGCGTATTCGATCGCATTCTGTAATTCTCTAACGTTTCCCGGCCACTCGTAGTTCTCGAGTAATCGCATCGTTTCTTCACGTACGGTGTAGGTCTTGTCACGGGTTTCTTTGACGCGCTCTAAAAAATGCCGAACAAGGGGTTCGATATCTTCTTTACGCTCACGCAATGGCGGGATTGTTAATGGAACTACGTTAAGTCGAAAGAAAAGATCTCGACGGAACGATCCTTCTTCTATCATTGCCGTCAGATTATGGTTTGTAGCTGTGATTATACGAACGTCAGCCGTCAGTTCTTCTTTGCTGCCCAACGGCCGGAAAGTCCTTTCCTGCAGAACTCTCAAGAGTCTGACCTGTGCAGTCGGTGATAATGCGTCGACTTCATCAAGCACCAATGTGCCTCCCTCGGCTAACTCGAATAACCCCTTACGCGATTGAGTGGCTCCCGAGAATGCGCCTTTAACGTAACCAAACAACTCACTTTCGACGAGACCAGTTGCTAACGCACCACAACTAACAATCACAAGTGGTTTATCTTTCCGAGTAGAACGATTATGAATAGCTCGCGCGACCAGTTCTTTACCGGTTCCCGTTTCTCCGGAAATCAAAACGCTGGCATCTGTGGGGGCCACGCGTTCTATTAAACCGATCAAGTTTCTTAGTCCAACAATGGGGAAGGCCTTGGTTGCGGCGCCTGTGGCTTGCTCGTGTGTCGGAATCAGTTCGATTAATTGGTCTTGAGAAGCACGCGTCGCGAGATTCGCTTGTTCGCCGAGGGCTGATTCATCATTTAGGCCTGACTCCCAATCTTCTCGAGGAAAGATCGTAACGACCACATAGCCTGCACGCATCTCTACCGTCGGCTCAGGTGCATTGACTTCCAGGCAGTCGCGAATCGCGCTCGGAATGCCGCTGCCTTCAACTTCCATCATGCCGACCGAGGATATTGCCTGTGCCAGTCGCATGTTTCTCTGAACAGATTCACCCATCAACGAACTCAGTCGAACGGCCTTACCCTGGGGAATGGTTGCGCTGGCCCAGGCGCCGGGACTCTTTATTTCGATCCTGTCGGTAAACAGCGTGACGTAAATCAGGCGCTCATGGTCTTCATAGCTTCTATGACACACCGCGTTCGCAAGTACTTCACGTACGCAGATCATTGGGTATTGGTAGCTTATTTCTGACTGCATAGATCTACCGACTGGCCGTTCTCGACGATCGATGTTGACTTCAATGAAATCTCTCGCCTCCACGATCTGATCGAGTAGCGGTCCGTCACAGTTGTGCCGATTACGAGGTGATGATTTATTTGCACCTTCGTATTTGGTGCAGCGAATAACCGCGGACGGAATTATTCTGGAAGGAAGCTTTGTGAAGAGCAGGGCAGCGGCTATCGTTAATCGACCACCCTTCTGGTACCCCATTCGTGAGAGGAATTCATCGTCGGATAGATTCGGCGCGGCCAGTCGGTTGTCGCGCAGCATCGATCTGTATAGTTGAATCAATTGACTGTCATATTGGCTCAGTAACGATAACGAATCGAGATACTGATCGTTTGGGTTTTCGTTAAGTGAGAGTGCGGCAGTTGCGGAATGTTCGGCGTCCAGAAAGGGTTGTTCTTTAATGAGTAAAGAAGGCAGGAGATCCGCGAGCCTGCTCGAAAGTATTTCTTTCAGATGGTGCTTGTCGCGATAGAGTTCCAGTGGCGTGATGGACTTGGATTGTTCCTGGTCCCAGTCTTGAGTCAATTCATGTCGACGATCCAGAAGATCGGTCCATAAGTGCGCGACCTCTCTGCTGGATAATCGGTCCGCCGCCGGTGGAGTCGCCGGAAACAACACGAACGTCGGAATTCTCTTTTCGATGGGTCGATTGCGACAGTGGCTCAATTCGTGCCAGGTACCTGAGCCGACTCTTTCTTTAAAAACGAAGATGGCAATTGCCGCTCGCTCAAGCGCCGGCGCTATGGCAAAGCTTTGTCCTCCTACGCCGATCTGAGCGTCTTCTTCCCAACTGAACATATCGAGCGTCGAATAGACGGACCGCGCGGCTGCTACGCGATTCAAATTCTTTAGGGCATCTTGGAGAGGCGGCAACAACTCGCGGATAGCGAGTGCTTCTTCTTTAGCGTCCTGGCCATAGCCCACGAAGATGAGGAGTTCGGCCGACATCGGGTTCAGGCTGGCAGTTTAATAGGTGATTAGCGTCGTTATCAACGTACCACCGTGAATCCAAGCAGCTTATCCTTTACGGCGCGCGACGCTGGCGGCGACGGCGACGAGCTCGGTTAGCTCGACTGGTTTGGGGACGTGCATGTCGTAGCCGGCGCGCAGCGCGTGGAGGCGATCTTCGACGCGCGTGTAGGCCGTCAAGGCGATGGCCGCGACTTTGCGGATTTCCTCGGAGGGAACGTTACGAATGTGGCGGATGAGATCGTAACCGTCAGTGCCGGGCATGCCGATGTCGCTGATCAGGATATCCGGCACTTCGTTTTCGAGTTTGGCGAGAGCGTCGGCGGCAGACTCCGCGAGCCTGACATTCGCGCCGCAGTATTCAAGTCCCCGCTTCAGTAGCTCACGCGTGTCCGGCTCGTCGTCGACTATGAGGATCCTCAAGCCGTCGAGCCGCTCACTGCCGTCGGGCGCTGGTAACAGATCCCGCGCGGCCGGATGCACGCGGCTGCCCGACGCGTCGACCTGATACACGGGCGTGATCGGCAGCATCACGGTGAAAGTCGCGCCTTGTCCGACGCCGTCGCTGGCAGCGCGCACAGTTCCGCCATGAAGCTCAACGAGGTGACGCACGATCGAGAGTCCGAGACCCATGCCGCCGTGCTGGCGGCTCGTCTTCTGATCGGCTTGCCGGAACCGATCGAAAACGTGCGGCAGAAAATCTGGCGTGATTCCTTGTCCGGTGTCGGTGACGATGATCTCCAAATGTGAATTCACTCGCTCCGAACGAATCTGCACGCGGCCGCCGCGCGGAGTAAACTTGATAGCGTTGGATAACAAGTTCCAGACCACTTGCTGCAAACGCACCGGATCGCCCGGAACAGCGACAGCGCCCGTGTCGATCACTTTCTGCACGCGCACGCCTTTCGCTTCCGCCGCCGGCCGCACAGCTTCGACAGCGGCATCGATGAACGAATTCGGATCGGAAGGCCGCACGTCCATGCGCAACTTGCCGGTGACGATGCGCGAGACGTCGAGCAGATCGTCGATGAGCTGCGCCTGCGCGCGAGCATTGCGTTCGATCGTGTCGAGCGCTTTCGAACGATCCTCGTCTGACAGTTGGCCCATCCGCAACATGCGCGTCCAGCCGAGGACCGCGCTGAGTGGCGTGCGAAGTTCGTGTGAGATCGTCGCGAGAAACTCTTCTTTCAAGCGACTCGATTCTTCCGCTTGCCGGTAGAGCCGTTCGTTCTCCGCGGCGGCGGCTTCAGCCTCGCTCTGGGCCCGTTTCGCGATTGCGTATGCTTCGTCGAGTGCCTTGCGTGCCTGATGTTGCTCGGTGACGTCGCGGGCGATTTTGGAAGCGCCGACGATCTGCCCATGCGGCCCGACGATGGGAGAGACAGTCAAAGAAATGTCGATGTGGCGTCCGTCCTTCGTAACGCGAACGGTCTCGTAGTGCTCGATGCGTTCACCGGCGCGGAGTCGCGCCAGGATCGCGGGCTCTTCGTCCGGATGATCTTGCGGTATGAGTATGGTGACGGGTTTACCGATCACTTCGTCCGCGGTGTAGCCGAAAATCCGTTCCGCGCCGCGGTTCCAACTGGTGATGATGCCGTCGAGTGTCTTGCTGATGATCGCGTCGTCCGCCGACTCGATGAGCGCAGCGAGCCAGTAAGGCGCCAGTTCCGGGCTTCGTAGGTTAGTCAGTTCAGTCTGCTTCGCGGCTACGGCCGACGTCTCGTCTGGAGCATTGCTGGGCATAACTATCTGATCTCTGCGTGAATGATTCAGAGGAGACTGCCTTGGGGGGTTCTTGGGGATGGCTGGATTATAGCAGGTTAGAACCTACTCTGGCACTATTAAGGCTTTTGATCTCACTGCAATGACTGCCAGGGTAAGTTCGGCTCGTAGTTTATTTGCTCGCGAGGAGCGTCGGGTCCTGCAACGACGCGCACTAAGGCCTCATAAATGATGTCATATAAGAAGCCCACCTTATTGCCGTTGATGTTCTCGCTGAAGTCGTAAACGACGCGCGCAGAACCGGGCGCATCCAGTAGTTGAACCAGTTCGTCCGCGACACGTTTTCGGCCCTCTGGTCCCAAATCTTCAGAACGACTGACGCCGAGTTCGCCTAACAGTAGCGCCGCATGATACGCCACCGTCACGCTGGGATCGCGCACAGCCGCGGTGAGCCGCTCGAGGCTGCCGGCATCAAAGACCTTGAATTTGGTCACCGCGGTGCGTGTTTCGACATAGACGGTTGATAGATCCTGACAAGCACCGAAAAAGATATCCGCCACTTGTTCCGTGAACTGTTGCAGGTTCCCCAACGCCCGAACGGCAAAACGGCGGACATCATAACTCTCGCCATCCTTCGCCGCCCGCGCAAAGAGTTCGACTACATTAGCCAGGTCTCGCGTGTGGGTGAAAATCCGATACGTCAGACGTTCACTCAATTCGGCCAGAACTCCCATCAGTATGCGACGCGCCGGCCAGCCGCGATACCCCTCCAACGGTGGTTCGGCGTCATCAGGTTCAGGTTCCAACGCTTGCTCCAGATGATTCATTATCGAGTCAACAAACTGGAAGCGTTCTTCGGGCACTTTGGCCTCCACCCAGCCGGCGATTTGTTTGAGATCCCATCCGTGAAGGCTATCGGCAGTGGATCCTTCAATCCAACTATCGTCATTAACAGCGCCGTCCAGCATTGCGCGCAGCACCTCCGAATCGTTCGCCAGCAATTCGCGCAATCGCGTGGGCCGATCTTCATCACCGTGGTACACACAAGCCAGAGCCCTCGCGGCGGCGCGCCGTATTATGGGATCGTTGTCAGCAAGCAAAGTCTGCACTCGCGTAATCGACTCCGGTATGAATGGCAGCTTCGCGAGCCAATAACGACGCACTTCCCACTCCTGCTTTGCGCGTTCGATCAGAGTTTTCCATTTTGAGGAGGTAGCCAATGGAGCGAGATCATCCGGTAAACGCAAGTCTTGGGGCTCCTCGAGTTTAGTCAGGATCGTTTCAGCGTCCGGCGCTTCTTCGGCCGTGAAGAGCCGCGGAAGAAGCTTCACTGCTGCACCTGTTTCGTTACGGCGAATACTGAGTTGACTCCTTGTCTCCGTTTGCATCCAGCGAAACAGCGCTTCCTTCGAAACGTCGAGATCGCGAAACCCGCGCGCCCTGTGCAACGTGCGGCCCAGCGATCGTATAGCCAGCACGCGCGTACGCAGGTCTGAGTCTGTTAGCGCGATTCGCTCGAGCGCAGTCGCGGCGGGCCATGCAGCCCGGCCGCTCGCCCACTGCAATCCATATGCTGCAAAGCGCCGAATCTCCAGATCCGACTCATTCAACGCAATAATTAGCGGGTCAATAAGCGTTTGATCTGATCTGGTATGTTCGTTCGTTCTCAACATGTTGCTGATCATGAACGCCACGGCGTAACGAATCTTAGTGGAGCGGCTGGAATCGTTCAGGACCGAGCAAACTCTCGATAAAACTTCTTGCGAGGCCTCTCCTATGTAGTTTATGCCGCGGATAGATACTTCATCTGGCTCCTGCCCTTGAGTGTTTGCGTTAAGCCAGCGTGTTACCCAATACGGCTGCTCATGCCTGATATTTATCAGCGCGTTAAAGAGCACATGAAGCAACAGTCCATCCGCATGCTCATCGGCCTCGAGAAACTTTTCTAACAGGTATACGTTCGCGTGCGTCCTTCCGTCCGACGCAAGGTTGTTTCCCATACTAATTAGACCCTGTCTGCCCTTCATGCGTATGCGGTCGTCCGGTGAATGAACTGTTTCAAGCAGAGTCTCCACTACCAGCAAAGGCAGATCGGACAGGATGAGTGCTATCGCAGCAGCAGTGCGAACGTTAGAATCGGGCGCTGCGAGTAGGCGTGCGAGATCAGGTATGGTTGGATTCGACTCGAAACCGAGCTCAGTAAACCTGGCTGATAACCACTCGGGCCATGATTGATCGGAACCGCCATCAGGATCGCGATATAAAGTAAATAGTATGTTCTCGTTCTGTGTCGCTGCGAGAAACCGTATTAGCTCGACTCGAACTGCAAAGGAGGCATCTTTATCACCGAGCGCCTCCTGGATCTGCGCCAGCAATTCAACCCGAAGCTTATCAATATATTCCGTTCGTGGCGGACCGTCGGGTGAAACTCCTTCCAGTTCGATCAAACGAGCGGCCGTTGTTTCGAAAATCGAAATCAGCGCCTCTCCACCCTGTGCTGTATCAAGAAGGTGAAGAATGTCTTCCTCGTGATTGGGGTTGTTGTTTGAGGACCTAAGTGCAGCGAGCTGTGAAATGTAGGTGCGTGGAGCACCTCCGGTAAAGAAGTTGATAAGGCCATCGCGCCAGCCGTTTTGCCATAGTCCGCTGAGCAAGCGGATGATCTCCTTCTTTTCGCGAACTCTGCGCCATGGGTGCTCTTCTGGGCCTTCAGTTGCCTGTTCGCCTGCCAGCAATGATCTGGACGCGTGGAGCAGGTCGGTCTGATCGATGAACAGTAACGCTGCGAGGTGACGCACCATGCTGTCTTCGCTTTTGAGCCAAATCAGTGCCTGAACAAAAGTGTCAGTTGCGGTCCACGAGATTTTCCGCATCAACTCCAATGCAATAGGCCGCAAAGAATCGTCGCGCAGTGCCTCATCTATCAAAGCCAGAACATCAGCCTCGCCCGTAATAGGGCCAAGTCCATTCAGTCGTTCTGTGATGATGTCCTGAAGCGGATTATTTTGTTGGCGCAACGCTGAGAAGCACCAGGAAAGCAATCGAGCCGATAGTCCTCGACTCAACAATACTTCGAGAGCGAGTCGTGCTTGCGGAATTGAGCCTTCTAGCCTTTCGAAGAGACTGTTCAGTATAGTTTCGTCGAAATGTATGTACTCACGAACACGCGGCGACGTGAACGCCTGAAGCGCCATGGTCGAACGTGCGACATCAGGGCTCGCCAAATCAGCACGTACGACATCCGCAATGCTCTGTCGCAGTTCGTCAATTGCCCGATTACGCTCTGACCTGGGAATACGATCTTTGTTGGGAGACTTCAGCGACTTCAAGAGACCAACGGGTATTGAGCTGGCGAACGGATTGTAGGGACTGCTGGCGAGGAGACGAATTGCCTCCTGATATTGTTGCCCGCTCGCGGGTGATTTAAGCGCACTCAACAAGTCACGAATGATCTCCATCTGAGTTGCTTTAGTTCGGTCAAAAGCAATCTCTTCATCGAACGGAACGGGAAACGGCTCAAACAACCTGGCCCGCGCGGTAAAAATCGGTATCAGTGTCTGACCAGCCGATGCCGACCTCAGTAAGTGCAAACCAGCGGAGCGAAAGACTTCGTCAAAGTTCAAGTTTGCGAGTTGCGCAGTAGTTCCTCGGACCACATTGCTGAGCTTAATCGACGCCTCTTCGATGGACAGCACACTAGTCACGTCGCTCTTGGTCTGTAAGGGGAATCGCATGTAGTCACCGCTATATCGTTTCACCTGACGAGTGTCTGTCAGATACTCCGGTGATTCAACAATCGCCAGCGCGAGTTCCGTGGCGACCGACTTTAAGGGAGTGTCGGCCGGCGGCTTGCGCCTTATAGAGTCCACAAGGTCTAAGATTGAATTCCAAAATGCGGGGTTACGTTTCTCACTCGGTGTCTCGGTGAGCTGCTGCATTAGCTGCTGGCCCAGCTCTACTGCCTCGCGACTCGATAACAGTTGAAGTTCTTCGTGGACGCGCTGTTGTGCTTCCTTGTTAATATCCAGGCTCTGACCGATTAACGTGGACCAATCGTAGTGCCATAGTGCTCCGAATAACCTCGCCAGCCCGATATCCTGCTGTACGGCATCCCAGCCGCTTGCGTAAACACCGGCGCCGTTCCCGTTAACAAGCAGACGTGACTGAACGGCACGCAACAACTCTTGCGCGTGGGGCAATTCGTCAAGGCAAGGATGCGCCGCCAGGGCTTCAGCAACTATCGGCGTGCGTGCTTTCAGCCAGTCCACTACATCAAGAGCACACTCGAATGACGTGCCCTCTTTACAGGACCTCAGTCGCTCGGCGAGCGCGCTCTCGACCGCTACGTCGCCTTGATCGTTGCACAGCGTCAGCAGTGCATCCTTTAGCTGTTGGTGTTGAAGACGAAATCGTCCGGAGCCTCGCCGGTCGCAATAGAGCGACAATAACTTTTCGGCAATTTCCTGGCGCAGCACCGGCGCGACGTTAACGCTATCGCCGATGCAGTCGGCAGCGAAGAGCAGGTCGCGGTGTAGCACTCCTTCATAGGGGCTCGACGCTTCCAGAATGGCGCGCAAGATCTCTTGAGTATCGTCATAAAACTGCTTGCTCAACGATCCCACGGCCAGCAGAATCGGTTCGCGCCAGCGCGGCTGGTGCAATCGGTCCAGAATTTGTCCTCGCGCACGTGTGGCGCTGCTAACCAACTGACGCGCCGTGAAGTATTCCTCGAACGTTAAATGCATGAAGCCGTACAACCCTTCTCCGCGCTCGACGAAGAGGCCGCTGTGCTCGCGAACTGTTTCTAAAAAGGTCTGCACAGCTTCGCGCGTTTCCAGCGATGGCTGATCGAGATTTTTCTCGCCACGTTCACGGGCCAGGATTGTTCCGAGGATGCGTTCAGTCTCGCCTTTACTGAGAAAGCCGCTGGCGCGGTTCTCATGTATGTATAACGCCAAGGGACCCAAAAGACTGGTTGCTTTGACGTCATCGATCTGTGCGCCCTTGGGAGTACCACGCTCGAGATGCCAATCGCGCAACAGCGTGACGCACGCGGTTTCGTACAGTTCCACTCTACGCTGAGGCAGATGCGCTTCATTTCGATGAATAATCGCAAGGATGCGCAGCAGTAGAGGATTCTCTGCCATTCGCCGTACGCCGGGCGTGGTGTTTACTGCCTTTAAGATCCCCTGGATTTCGCGTTGGGCGCGTTGTTCGACTTGCGTAGCGTCGGGCGATTCAGCCATTCGCCTCTCGACTGCGGGACACCACTTTTTGAGGAAGAGCTGAATGTCTTCCAGATTCATGCGGCGGATGGTGAAATGCTCAAACTCACCCGGCACCCCGGCAAAGTGATAACCGGCAATGCGACTTGTGACTACGAAACGATTCCCCACGTGCGCATAACGCGACTCATCCAGGAGCTCCCAGGCGAGTCGTACTGCACGGCCGCGCCGGAATTCCTGTCGCCGCTGCTTGATCTGCTGTTCCCATTTCACTCGAACGTCTTCGGGCATGTCCTTGACCCATTGAATGTCAATCTCCTCTTGTTGATTGTTGGCCAGCGACTGGACCTCGACTCTGCCTTTCTTTCGCGCCGGCACATGAGACAGTTGCTGGGCCAACCAATCGGGGAGACCGGTTTCGCGGTAGACGCTCGCAAACTGTCCAATCGCAGCGGCTATATTGCGTCGATCGGTCGGATCGATGATCTCGTCGAGTCCATCGAGCAATATCATGCAGCGCCCCTGGTCCAACAGTTGCTGCAGCAGTTTCCCCAACTCGTCACCATGCGGCACCGACAGCCCGGCAAAATATCGGGGCAGGTAATCCACCAGCGCCAGGTCCGGATCTTTCTGCCGCGCTTCCGCGTAGTGCGAAATACGGAGAAGTATGGGGAGACGAACGGGCCCTAAGTCAGGCAGCCGCCAAACTTTTCTTTCGTCCCACAGTTCCTGCGGTTCGAAGAGTCGTTCAAGGTCGGCGAGCACCGCACGTGCGAGACAAAGCGTGAGGTAACGAACCAAGGTAGTCTTGCCGGAACCGGGGTCGCCAAGAATAACCACTTGACGATGCTGCTGAACGATGGTGGACAGATCCTCGCGCGGACCGGAGATCTCGAGCGCCTCCTGAATTATTCGCGAGTGGAGTGCCCATATCTGGTATTGCCTCTCTCTTTCTTTGGGATCTTCTTCACGTTCGAGGTTCTTCTTGATCTCGTCTAACTCTTCCTGCATTACGCGCCGATCGACGTCGGGGCGGTCGCGATCAGCTTGCAGGCCAACGTAGATGCTGTCCAACGGCAGCACGACACGCACCTTCGTTTGCTTTATGCCGCCGGGCTCCAAATCGGTGTTGTTGCGGATGAGAGCGTTGAGGTATCCCTCGAGGACCATGCGTTGACGTGAAAAATCCGACGCTGAAGGGACGGCGGTTTGGACCACGTTCGTATCAATCTTTTCTTTGTGCAGGTCTTTGGGCAAGTCGGTGAGCTTGAACTTGCCGTCAGTATAGGTGTCGCGATCTTCGATCCATTCGTCACGCTTGTCGCTCCACCGGCGGAGATAAACCACGCCGTGGCCGGCTTCCAGATCGAGATGCACCCAGTTGTAAGCATTGGTATACCTCGAATCCGCGGCAACTCGGCGTTCGTAACTGGCGCCAGCCGGGATAATCACCGCATTTCCGGTTGTCCCCTGTATCACTCTCACTTGCGCATCATGTACGTGACCACACAGAATGAAGTGACAGGCCCGAGACAGCCGCGCCTCGGTGCGATTGCGATCGAATTGACTGAGCCAATCGAACGGGTGATGCATCACGGCGATTCGTAGCTCGTCGTCGGCAATCTGCTTCAGCGCGTCGACGATCTGTGGCTCACCTATCAACGTGTAGCCGTAATCCTGGACTTCACCTTTTGCATCCTTATTCCGCCCGGTCATCCATGCCGAGTTGACGCCCAGTAGACCGACCTTCGTGCCTCGCGCATCGAGATGCTGAACAGAGCCATAGTGGGGCGAGGTTTGGCCCGTATATTCAGTAACGAATTTTGTATACGCAGTGAAGGGCTCGAGCGTGCGTTCAACTCGTTCTTCGTTCAACCATTTTTGGACCATCGCGTCAGATTCGAGAGGTGTTTGGAGCCCGGTCGGCAGCATCTCGCCGATATGCTCACGTTTCAGATCGTGGTTGCCGGGTACCATGAACAAACGGTTGCGTGGTAGGCCCACAGCGGCCAGGACGGGATCGAGTAGTTGTTGTTGAGCAGCCTGATATTCAGCCGCCGCGCCGGAAAACGCCAGATCGCCGCTGAAGACCACAAAGTCCAGGACGGCCAGGCTCGGATCGATGCGTTCGCGTTCGCGTAGATCCTTGATGAGGGCATCGCGAACGATCACCCGATCAAAATCCGGACCTTTTTGATGCCAATCGGAGAGGTGCAGCCAGGTAACAGTTCGCATGGATTCTCCTGATGTCGAGAGCGAGCCGGTTCGACACCCCGCTTTAATGCAACGAGATAGAAATCAGCGGACCGCGTGGCCATTTCAAGCCGGTCCGACCGAACTTCCGCCGCAGGTATTTCGCGGCTTCTCTTTCGCTATGGCCTATTACTTCCGAGCTGGGTTGAAGCATCGGAAAACGTGAAACTGCGGAAGGATCTATTGCTTAGTACTCGCCGAATGTCAAGTCTTTTGCAATTGTGAGCAGTGATGCAGTTGACGACTGCCGCTCAGCAAGAACAGTCAGGAAGGGGGCAAGCGGAGCGCGCCCCCGCCGTCTTGGTTTGCGTTTACTTTAGACCAGCGGGGGCGCGCTTCGCTTGCCCCCTTCCTGACTTGTTCATTAGTTACCGCTCAAGTAATCAGCCACGGCGCGCGAGATCGGCTGGCCGGTCTGCGATTCGTAGTAGCTGAAAGCAGGGCTCGGGTTAACTTCGAAGCAATAGACGCCGGAGTGGTCGGGCGTGATTTTCAGATCGATGCCGGCGAACGCGAGACCAAGGCCCGCGGCCAGGTTCACGCACATCTCGGCGACCCTGTCCGATAAATCGACCGGCCGCAGATCGGCATAGTCGCCGCTTTGCCGGTGCGCGTAACGATAGTCCGTGGCGTCGGTATTGATCGCAGTTGCGAACACCTTGTCGCCGACGGTGTGGACGCGCACGTTCGTTCCCTCGACGAAAGCCTGAAACTGCGTCGGGCACCAGCGAATGTTATCCAGCCGCGCCATGTCGTCGTCGCTCATCGTCTGAACGATCGAACGCACGCCGCTGATCGACTTGTAAATGATTCGTCCATGACGCGCGCGAAAGGCACGCACCATGTCAGGGTCGTTCGTGACCAGCGTCTCCGGCACGTCGAAACCGTAACGCTTGATGAGTTGCGCCTGGTAAGGCTTGGAAAAGTTCGAGCCCATCGGCGCGACGCGATTGACGACGCGCGCGGGCGTGATCTCGGCCCAGCGCGTCAGCGTGTCGAACAAGTTCGAACAGAACTTGAGCTCCGGCGAACCGGCGGGTGCGTCCTTCAACTCCGGCAGATGGTGATAGTCCATCAAACGCGTAAATACGCCGGTGAAGTCGTCAACGGAATAACTATCTCCGTTCAATTGCAGCGTGCCCGTGGTCCTTCCAGCGCGCACCTCCATCGACATCTTCATGATGGAAAACTTGCGTTGATTCAGGACGACGTAAGGCGTGCCTTTGCTCTCGAGCGCCTCGCGCACGAGGACCATCGGCGATTCACTTGGGATGCCGCACAGGAGAATCATTAGTTGCTCCTCCGTTGACTGAAGTAAAGCTTGCGGGCGAGTTCGTCGAGCAACAGTTCGCCGCCAAGACGCAGGTCCGGCATCGGAGTCGCGCTGACGAAAGCAGGCGACTGGCCCACCGTAAATTCAATTCCGAGCAGCGGCGTGTTTGAGATGCGCGCGAGCTCGCGACAGCCGGCGGTGAGATCAGGCGGCAATGGTTGACCAAAGACGCGATCGCCGAGCGCGACGACCATCATCGTCGGAGTTCCATCGGGAACGCTTCTGCGCATCTGCGCCGTCTCGTCAAAGTCGTCGTGACTCGTCTGCGTGTAGGTCGTCGTCGGCAATCCTGCCTCGGCCGCGAGACAGACCCATTCAGAAACGTGACGCCACGGTCCGGACAAGCCTTGCGAGTCAGCTCCGTTGAATACCGGAGCGGGGAGAGCTTTCAGCCAACTCATGAAGAAGGCCGTGTATTCCTGCGACGCGTACTCGTAATCCGGCGCGCCGCGCAGGTGCTGCAAGGGAACGTGCGTCAGTCGATTGACGACGCCGTTGACGTAGCGATTGTCGATAACGCGGCCGTCAGCGAGCGTGACGTTGAAGTGTGCGCCGTCGACGCCGACGGTGTGCACCCACTTCGCGCGGTTGGTCAGCATTTCGGCCGTCAGTAATTCGAGCGGATGAAGTCCGCGCGCGCGCAGACCCTGGTAAGCCCAAAGAGCAGACACGTCTTCGGCCGAACAGATCATTAACCACATATCTTTAATCCACTGTTGTCCCGGCGAGGACAGACGCGGCAGGCGCCTGTCCTCGCGCAATCGAAGTCAGCAACCGCAGTTCAAAACTACTTCGGTTTCTTCTTGTCGTCGGGCTTGGTTTCGCCGCCGCTGACGTCGGGTTCGCCTTTGAGCGCGCCAGTGGTCAGGTCGGGACGCAGGTCGACGCCGATGAAGTGAGTCAGTTTTGTCACCGCATCTTCGAGCTCGCCAAGACGATCTTCAGCGCTGCCCGTGCGTTTGAATAGCTCACCTTTCGTGGTCGGATCTTGAGTCTCGACCGTGAGCTTGTCGAATTCCTTCTCGGGCTTGAATTTTTCGAGCTCCTTGTGGAACTTGTCGGGGAACTCTTTCTCAGGCTTGAACTTCTCGATCTCTTTGAACTTCTCGAATTCCTTCTCCGGTTTGATCTTCTCGATCTCTTTGTGGAACTTGTCGGGAAACTCTTTCTCGGGCTTGATCTTCTCGATTTCCTTGGTCTTCAGTTCGTCTTCCTTTTCCTTCGGCTTCGGCGCGGCGGCAGTGCCCTCTTCCGGCTTCTCGGCGGCGCGGAAGACCTGGCCGGGGTCGATGCCACCGGTCTCGACGATCTCCTTGCCGCCTTTCTCGAAGACCTGCTTCTCGAGCTCCTTGATTTCCTTGTGCTCTATCTTCTCGAGCTTGTCCTTGATCCTCTCCTTGATCTCGATCTTCTCCTTGTATTCCTTGATCTCGCGCTTTTCAGGTTTCTCTTTGATCTCGATCTTCTCGTGCTTCTCGATCTTGAGCTCCTTCTCGGGCTTGAGCTTCTCGATCTCCTTCTCGAGCTTCTTCTCTACTTCTTTGTTCTTGCTCATGATTGCTCCTTAGGGCTGGTTGTGAGTTGTCAACTTTGAGTGGCCTCGGCAAGGGTCGTGCCACCTTCGAAGAACCCGCGTTTTCGGAGTTGAGACATAGATGTGTGCACTTTGGTCCACACTCGCGCCCTCGAGCGTCTACGTTTGTGCACTGACGTTTGTGATAGGGAAGCTCTAAAGCTCTAACGGGCCAGCAGCGCCAAAGTGTTCGACGCTCATTGTTCCGTCTGCGCTCACGGCGACGCGAACCTCGCCAGACTGCGCATTCGGTTGAAGTTCCACCGGCACCGGGGTTGAAGTCCCTTTATAGGTCTGTGTCGCCAGGATGGTGTTAGTGGAGTGCAAGGAGAAGCGGGAATCGCGCAGGTACTTCAAACCACTCTCATTGGGAAGTCGTTGGCTGGTGAAACACGTGATCACGGTTTCGCACTTGTCGGACTTTACACTGTCCCAGAGGTCGGGAAACGAGCCCGTATCTGAACCGTGATGCGAGACCTTGAAAAACCGGGCCGCATTCAACAGCGAAACTCGGCGTTGGATAATATCTCTCCACGATTCTCTCTCTGTATCGCCTCCGAGTATGCCAATCCACCGACCATATTTAATGGCCAGAACGGAGGAGATCTCGTTGTGAGGGCCGCCCCAGGCGCGGCTGTCTCCCTGAAAGAAAGGAACTACCGACTTCGACGTGAGCTTGTCATTGTAAGGCGCGGCGATGCCTGTCGAAGGACCGAGGCACATGATCGAGAAATCATGTTCCTGTTCATGCAGCATGATGCCGTCGTACGGCGCGTCACTGTCGTTTTGGAGCGTCTTGGGTTTGAGTCGGTTCAATCGTGCTTCGGCTTCAGCCGCAGCTAACAACTGACGCAAGATCACCATGCTATGACCCAGGAGTGTTTTGCCGGCGGGATCGGTTTCGGCGTCAAACTCACGTAGCCAGACCTTGAATAAATCGACTGGTCCCCACGGCGGGCGCCAAAAAGATTCGACCTTGCCGGGATATGCCTCGAAAATCGCCGGCAGTCCTCGAAAGTGATCCATATGAGGATGCGTGAGGGCGACGAAGTCGAGCTTCCCGACTCCGAGGGCTTTTAGCCGAACGACGGTTTGGTTGTTGCTGGTTTCTTTCCAATCGGAGGCATACGCATCGACGACCCCGAAACGACCTCCGGGAGTGCGGATAACGATGCTTTCACCAAGGCGGCCTCCGATGATGAAGATCTCGAGGCCGCTATCCCGATTAGACATGTAGTTGAGAAGCCCAGGTTAGCAGCTCCTCTTCGTCGATACCGAAATCTTTCAACTCGGGCAGACGTTTATTGCTCAAAACCTGGGCGGTTACATCAGTGTGAGTGCCCCACCGTCGAATCGTACAATCGATTTGCTGATCTACTTGCGGTTGTTCTTTGAAGCTCGCGCGAGGAATGACGACGTCCCAGCGATCCATGTCGTCAGCAGGACCAATCTCAGCAACTACGTTGTTGCCTTCCAGGGACTTTACTCGACCGAGGTATTTGCGCATCTCAACCTGGGGTGCCGGCGCCATCGCCGCGGCGGTCGCCGTACCGAGACCAAACGAAGTCTTTCTTACTGAAGAACCAATAGCATCAACCAGCTCTTTCGCATTATTGTGCCGAAAGGTGCGCGCGCAGTATTTACAGTGAATCTTTCCGAGCTTGCCCAGGTGCATGGCTCTTACGCGCCGCAGCGCAGCCTGGCGCAGCCGGCGCTTGGATGCCCATTTTGTATCTACGATGTCTTCTCTATAAACCGGCATCGGTCGCTACATCCTCATGCTTGCCTAAATGATAGCTCACCTCGCGCGCACGGCGTAGTGCCGCGCGCATATCTATCAAAGCCGCGAGCAATCTTTCCAAACGCGCCTCGTTTATGGCCAACGTAACCGCCTCGCGTTTATCGCCGTAATGGGCATTGCTTTCCATCAGAATCGTCAGCAAAGCATAGGCGTTGCCCGGAAAACGCTGGACGCCCTGGTCACACGTCTTTACGACTACTTCCCAGTCAAGGTTATCAAAAAAAGGCACCTTGACCATCTGGCTGAAGAAGAACTCGTCGCGAAATTCAGGAGTGATTAATAGCTCCCGGACGATCTCGGCTTTGGCCTCGAGATCCTCTTTAGTGCCCACCAACTCGGTGATCGGTTCTGTTCCCGTCAGCGCGTACCAGACGACGTATCCCAATTCATTCGGAAGCGTCGGATAACTCTCTTCTATTTGCTCGAGTTTTTCGCTGGCGAAGCCGCTACTATCCTGGCTCTTCGCCATCAGTTCCGGCGGCAGTTCGGTGGTCCAGGTCAGTCCTAACGAATCGATCTCGAGTAAGACTGCGCGAAACTGTTTCGGAGTTAGATACTGATGCTCCTGTTGAGTGTCAATTTCCGAGCCTTCGGCCGGTACCACAGGCACAGGTTCTTCCGCGGCGCCGTTTGCTGTCGGACGATTGGCGGCTATCTCTCGCATACACTCTCAGAAGCGCTGACCACTGTTCGGCCCTCACTCTAAGCGACCCTCCTTGTTCCGTCAAGGTTACAAGTTTGCCGCGTGAAGTCGCCTTTAGTGACCTGTCGAGAGTTTGCCGATCAACGTGAATAGCGGCAGGTACATCGCAATGACGATCGAACCGATGGTGACGCCGAGGAAGCCGATCAGGAGCGGCTCGATTAGCGTCAGCAGGTTCGCGATGGCCGCATCCACTTCGGCTTCGTAGAAGTCCGCGATCTTTCCGAGCATCGCGTCCAAGGCGCCGGTCTGCTCGCCGATGCCGATCATCTGCGCCACCATGTGCGGAAACACTTCCGTCGCTTTCAGCGGATCGACGAAGCTTTCACCGCGCTCGACCCCGGTTCGCACCTTCGCGATCGCCTCTTCGATGATCACGTTTCCGGACGTCTTGGCCGTAATGTCCAGCGACTGCAAGATCGGAACACCGGAAGACAGCAGCGTCGAGAGCGTACGCGAGAAGCGCGCAACGGCGATCTTGCGGAAGATGTCGCCCAGGATCGGAACCTTGAGCAACAGCCGATCGATGTTTTTCCGTCCGCCCGGCGTCTTGTAGTAGAACTTGACCGCCACGCCGATGCCAATGATGGTTAGCCCTATCGCTGCACCGCCCCAGCCAGCCAGAAAGTCGCTGAAGCCCACCACGATTCGCGTCGGCAGCGGCAACTGCTCGCCTGGTCCAAGCAGACCGGTAAAGATATTCTGAAACTGCGGGATCACGACGATCATGATCACGGCCACGGCAATGATCGCCAGCACGATAACGGCCGACGGATAGATCATGGCCGAGATGATGTCGCGCTTTAACTTCACGATCTTCTCGATGAACGTCGACAGTCGTTGCAGGATCAGATCGAGAATACCGCCCGTCTCGCCGGCCTCGACCATGTTCGCGTAAAGCTGATCGAACACGCGCGAGTGACGCGCCATCGCCGCCGCCAGCGTCGATCCTTCTTCGACGTCCTGGCGCACCTGCATGAGTGTCTGCTGGAAAAATCTGTTGTCCTGTTGTGCCGCGAGAATCTCCAGACACTGAACCAGCGGCAGACCAGCGTCGATCATCACTGAAAACTGGCGCGTGAAGACCGACAGGTCCTTCGATTTGACTCTCTTGCGGCCGCCGATCTTGGGAATCCCGATCTCGCGCCCTTTTTCCTTGACTGACGTCAGCGTCACTTGTTCCTTGCGCAGGATCGTGCGCAGCGCTTCGCGATTGTCGGCAACACGTTCGCCGACGACGATTTCGTTCAGTCGGTTGCGTCCTTTAAAGACGTACGTTGGCATAGCAGTGACTCCGCAGTGGCTTATCTAACATTTGGTCGTTGACCAATCGGCCGGGCTTGAGCATACGGACTGGCATGCGGCTTCGCGGCACTGGTGTTGACGCCGGCGCCACGATCGATCAGCTCGCGCAACTCGTCCATGTTCGACGAACGTTGCATCGCCGTGTCCAAAGTGATCTGGCGCTTGTGATACAGAGTGGCGAGCGCCTGATTGAAAGTCTGCATTCCGTACTTGTCCTGGCCGGTCTGCATCATCGAATAGATCTGGTGGACTTTGTCTTCGCGGATCAGGTTTCGGATGGCGCCGTTCGGCACGAGGATCTCGAGGGCCATCGCGCGCCCGCTTCCTTCGGCGCGCGGCAACAGCGCCTGGCAGAGAATTCCTTCCAGCACTAACGAGAGCTGCGCGCGAATCTGCGCCTGCTGATCCGACGGGAAGACGTCGATGATACGGTTGATGGTGGACGAGGCTGAGTTGGTGTGCAGCGTCGCCAGCGTCAAGTGGCCCGTCTCCGCGATGCGCAGCGCCGACTCGATCGTTTCCAGGTCACGCATTTCGCCGACGAGCACGACGTCAGGGTCCTGACGAAGCGCGGTGCGCAGCGCGGCTGCGAAACCGTGTGTGTCGGCGTTCACTTCGCGCTGGTTGATGAGACAGCCTTTGTGGTTGTGGAGAAACTCGATCGGGTCTTCGATCGTCAGAATGTGCTCGTGACGGTCGCGGTTGATCTTGTCGATCATGGCGGCGAGCGTCGTCGATTTTCCGGATCCGGTTGGGCCAGTCACAAGGATCAGCCCGCGCGGCTTGTCGCAGAGTTGTTTCACTACGGGCGGCAGGCCCAACTCTTCGAACGCCTTAATCTCGTAGGGAATCGCGCGAAAGACTGCGCCCACCGCGCCGCGCTGGTTGAACAGGTTCGCGCGGAAACGCGACAGGCCTTTGACGCCGAACGAGAAGTCGAGTTCCAGGTTCTCTTCGAAACGATGCTTCTGTGCGTCGGTGAGGACGGAGTAAGCCAGTTGCTTTGTATCAGCCGAAGTCAAAACGCGATACGGCTCGAGTGGACGAAGATGACCGTCGACACGGACCTGTGGCGGCGAGCCCGTCGTAATATGAAGGTCCGAACCGCCGAGCTCAGAAAGCTTTCTCAGCAGTTCGGACAGAGAGATTTGGGGCACGGTTTCGTTCAATCGCATCGAAGTGAATTCTCCTGGGAGTAGTTTTTATTACCCCTCCTTGAATTGCGGTTACTTCGGTTCGGACTGGGCACGCAGCGACTCGATGAATCGCTCCGCTTCGATCGTCATCCGATCCGCATATTCAACCGGCGCTTCCGTGGTCAGCCCATAAACGCGTCCGGCAGCTTCCGTGAAGTAGAAGGTCCACGCTTTTTCCGGCGTCAACGCGTCTTTCGGAGTGCGTGCAGTCACGACAAAAACGCGATTGCCATTCACGTCGCGAACGAAGTCGTTGACGACCCAACCACCCGACGCAACCATCTTGTCGATCACAATCCTTCGCAGATCGGCAACGGGCACGCCGGCCAACATCCGCTTTTGTTCACGCGCCGTCAGGAAAACCGGGTTCGGACGGCTGAGAGCCACGACCGACAGGTTCATCTGACCCGGCATCTTCGAAACACCCGGCGCTGACAGGGTACGCGCCGCGCTAACCACACGCGGTCTCGTAGCCGACGCTGTCGCATGTGCCGAAGCCGTGATCGCAGCCGGAGCGGAAACCTCAGGCGGAGCGACGGCAATCGGATTAGCCTGCGCTGGAACTGGAAGCGCAACCGGATCCGCAGCATGAGCGGAAACGTTGTTCATCGTCGCCGCTGTCGGAACTGAAACGGCAACCGTCGCCGACGGCGGCAATTCCTGAAACGACACGGTAGCGCCGTTCGACGGCAGTGCCGGTAAAGCTGGTCCACCAGCCGACGACAGATCGCTCGCGACAGCGTTTTGCGGCAAGCCCATCAACGCATTGCGACGCGCCAACTCCTCGGCCGCGCGTTTCTGACGCATGCGCGCGCGATAGCGCCGCCACCACGTTCGCGAACGGTAGCGTTTGGATTTGTGTTGACCAACCTGCGGCATCTGCCTGACGCCGTGCGCCGAATTTGCAAACGGCAACATGACTCCCACGGACAGCAGCAGGATCAACGATATTGCGATTGTTCTTAACATGTTCGGGTTTCTCCTCGAATCAGGCGACCGTTTCACGAACGACTTCTTCAATCGTGGTCACGCCCTCGCGAATCTTGTGTAACCCCGACTCGCGCAACGTGATCATGCCGTCGTCGATCGCCTTCTTTCTCAATTCAAGCGCGGAAGCGCCGATCAAGATCAACTCACGAATCTCGTCGGTGATTTCCAGCACTTCGTAAAGTCCGATTCGGCCTTTGTAACCGGTATGGTTACAGGTTGAACATCCCGTGCCCTTGTAGGTCTTGAGCGATTTGGCTTCGTCAGCCGTGAAGCCGACTTCGATCAAAGCTTCGGGCGGATGGGAATGTTCCTGTTTGCAGTCCTTACAAATGCGACGAATCAGACGTTGGGCCTGGATGAGGTTTACGCTAGTGGCGACAAGGAAGGGTTCGATGCCCATGTTCATCAGGCGGGAAATCGTTGAGGGAGCATCGTTGGTGTGAAGGGTTGATAGTACGAGGTGGCCGGTGAGTGCCGCTTTGATGGCTATCTCCGCGGTTTCGAAGTCGCGGATTTCGCCGACCAGAATAATGTTCGGGTCTTGCCGCAGGAACGACCTGAGCGCGGCAGCGAAGTTCAACCCGATCTGCTCTTTCATCTGCACCTGGTTGATGCCCATCAGGTTGAACTCGACCGGGTCTTCGGCGGTCATGATGTTCGTGTCGATCGTGTTCAGAGATTGCAGGGCGGAGTAGAGCGTGTTTGTTTTACCGCTTCCCGTCGGCCCCGTCACGAGCACCATGCCGTAGGGTTTCGAGATGTTGCGCTTGAACTTCGTCAACGACTCGGGCTCGAAACCGAGCTTCGTCATGTCGAGCATCAGGTTCTGCTTGTCCAACAAACGCAGCACTACTTTTTCGCCAAACAGAGTGGGGAGAGTCGAGACGCGAAAGTCGAGCTCACGCGAACGCGAATCCACTTTTACTTTGATCTTGATACGTCCATCCTGGGGGAGACGCTTTTCCGAAATGTCGAGCTTCGACATGATCTTGATGCGCGAGATCAACGCGTCGCGCAACTTCAACGGCGGATGCATCACGTCGTAAAGCACGCCGTCAATGCGGAAGCGAATGCGCAACTCTTTTTCGTAAGGTTCGACGTGAATGTCAGAAGCACCGCGGCGAAGGGAGTCGACCAGTAACACGTTGACGAGACGGACCACGGGCGCGTCTTGGCTCATGCGCGAGAGTGCCGCGAGATCGATCTCTTCGTTGTCCTCGAGTACTTCGACGTCTTCGGATGCTCCGGTATCGAAATCGATGCTGTCGAGCGAAACGAGATCGTCGTGCGTGATCGCGCCCGAGCCGTTTGAGCCGTTGCGTGAGTGGCCGTTCGTCTCCTCGATCGTCGGCAACGACGCCAGCTCGATCTCGCGAGAGCTTCCGTAGTACTTCGCGATCGCCTGCTGGATACTTCCCTCGCCAACGACGACGGGTTCGACGTTCAACCCGGTCATGAACTTCACGTCGTCCATGGCAAAGACGTTTGTGGGATCGACCATGGCCAGCGTCAGCGTGGCGCCGACGCGGGACAGCGGCAGGACGCAATGTTTTTGCGCGACCTCCTGGGGGATAAGGCGGAGCACGGCGGGCTCGATGTTGAACAGATCCAGATTGACGGAAGGAATGCCGTACTGCCTGGAGAGCACAGCCGTGATCATGTCGTCGCTGACGTGACCGAGTTTCACGAGATTGAAACCGAGTCTGCCGCCATGCTCACGCTGGTAGTCGAGGGCCTCTCTCAGGTTTTGGGGACTAATCAGATTTTCGCGGACGAGAATTTCGCCTAATTTGGCTGACATTGGTGACTTTTCTGACTACCGGCGTTCGTAAACGTCTTGGAT
Organism: Acidobacteriota bacterium; assembly: GCA_046732935.1. Lineage (GTDB taxonomy): Bacteria > Acidobacteriota > Blastocatellia > Pyrinomonadales > Pyrinomonadaceae > PSRF01. The sequence continues at coordinate 53,336 of JBKPOC010000031.1, forward strand.
CTTGGAAAGGATGAAGGCGCCCGAAACAGGCGCGAGGCATGATCGATCCACTCTCTGCTCAACGATGGTTACAACATCGTTGTGCATTCATAGTACCGTTTGGACGAAGAGAGTGTCAATAAAGAATTCCAGCGAAAAGCGTAGCGAATCTAACAAAAAACCGCGCCGCCTGTGGCTGAAACAGGCGGCGCGGATGTTGGACCAAAATGGCTGCGAAGAGCTTACGGGCGCTTCTTGGGAGCGGGTTTTCCAGTCTTCTCCGGAACGATCTTTTCGGAGTTCTTCAGCTCCGCAAGGATCTCCTTGGCGGCGGCTTTGAAGCTGTTCGAGTCAGGCGCGACTTCCACAAACTTTTGCAGGTAGTTAGCCGCTTCCTGATACTTCGTCTTGTCGTTCAAAGCGTACATCGAAAGGCCGGCGCCGAGATTGGCGTCTGGACTGTCCGGCTGGCTTTGCAGGATCGCCTGAAATTCTACGAGGGCCTTATCAGCCTGACCCGAGTCGAGCAGCATTTGCGCAGCGTCGATCTGGGCCTTCGACTTCTTGGCCGGATCAGTTTCTAGGGCGATGTACTCTTTGTAGGCGTCGAGTCCCGCCTGCGACTGCGTCGCATCGACCTTGCTCACGAACAAGCGCATCGACTCGGCGTGGGTCAGCATGGCCGCGTATTTGTTGCCATTGAAGCGCTGGACTTCGGCGGGATCGCTCGGAGTCGGCATTGCTTTGATCAACGTCACCGCCTTGCTTGAAGCTTCTGCTGCGGCTTTGAAATCAGCTTTCGCGCCTTCGAGTCCGGCGTTTCGGCCGGCATCGTCGAGCGTCTTCGAACGAATGGTCTCGTTGTATTTTTCGACGCCGCGGCCTTTCAACGCCACCGCTTTGTTGGTCAAGATCGCGGGTTGGTCGGCGTCGGCTGCGAGGCCTTCATCGTACTGAGTGATGGCGGTGGTGTAATTCTTAATCGCCTCATCGCTGTTCTGGGTTTTGCTGGCTGCGTTTGCTGCTGCCAGGGCTTCGTTGCCAGCCTTGAACGTGCGCGCGATGACGGCGTTGGCCTCGGTGATTTTCTTATTGCCCTCCTCGATCTCCTTGTTCTTCCGCTCCAGGTCTTCGCGCGCTTTTTTAGCTGCTGCGCTTTCACCGCCACCGCCGCCCGCTGACGAACCGCCGGAATTTGCGGGTGGCGCCGATGCGGCTGCGGCGTTCTTGACCTCGTCGTACGTTGGTCTCTTTCCGTTACCCGGCGTGACCACGATCTCGACCGGCACGCCCTGGCCGACCCTTACTTTCGGTTGGAAGTTCGGCGCGGCCGTAGGATGGCTGGCGACGACAACGTAAGTGCCCACCAGCGGAAGACCGGCGAATACGTACTCGCCTTTCTTGTTGGTCTTGGTGTGGTATTCACCTTTTATGTCGGTGCGGAAAACGTCGATTTGCGCGTCAGCAAGGGGAACCTTTTGGCCATCGGCCTGTTGCATTGTGACTACGCCGCGCAGTTCGCCGACCTGGGCGAAGCTGGTGACCGAAGCCGACACAACAAGAATGGCAACCGCGAGCGCTCCGAAAAAGTATTTGCCAATCATCTAAAGATTCCTCCATCTATGTGGGCAATTTGCATCCGGCGACAGAGCGATAGGATGCGAGCCCACCGTTGTCTAGTTGTAAAAATAAGCAGGCTGAGAAGTACGTCCAAAACTTAATAAGCAAAACGACTACTGTCAAGCACGTACGAACAGTATCAGCCTGGTTTTAAGTTCTCCCGCAAAGGCGCAAAGACGCAAAGACAGATGTCGATTTCCGTGTGTTCTCTTGGCGCCTTTGCGCCTTTGCGGGAGAAGTGATCTTGAACTACTTCGAGTAAGGGATTGGATCAGTCGCGCCTGCCTCGCGAAACGCGCGCAATCGGAGGGCGCACGAATCGCAATTGCCGCAGGCCCGCTCCGACTCGCGATAACACGACCACGTCAGGTGGAGCGGAGCGCCGAGTTCGAGGCCCTTGCGAACGATCTCCGACTTGCGCATGGCGATGACGGGCGTTCTGATTGCGATCCGCGTCTCCGGCTTTGTGCCTACGTCGACAGCGGTTTGGAAAGCGTCGTAAAACTCGGGCCGGCAGTCGGGATAACCGGAGGAGTCTTCGGCGACGGCGCCGATGTAGATGGCGCTGGCGTTGAGCACTTCACCCCAACTCACGGCCGTCGAAAGGAGATGCGCGTTTCTGAATGGTACGTAGCTGGTGGGTATTGCGTGACTCGTCAGGTTGGGCGTGGTTACCGGAATCTCGTCGTCAGTTAGGGAAGAACCGCCGATCAGTTTCAGGTGGTCGAACGAGATCACCAGCCGCCGCGCTACGTGGAAGTAATCGGCAACAGCTTCGAATGCTTCACGCTCGCGTCTTTCAGTGCGCTGTCCGTATGCGACATGGAGGAATGCCAGCTCGTCGTTCTCTTCACGCGCGATTGCGGCAGTGACGCACGAGTCCATGCCGCCCGAGACGAGACAGACAGCGAGTTGCGATCGTTCGCTTTCTTCGTCTTCAAGGACCTGGGTTGCGACCTCTTCGGAACCGCCCATCAGACTCCTTTCACGTCCGGTCCCCAGATGTATTTGTGTAGTTGTAGTTGCATGCGCACGTTCAGGCCGCTGCCGGCGATCCAATTTGCAAGTTGTTGCAAGTCGACCTGGCCCCAGGCCGGCGAGATCAACACGGCGTGCGCGCGAGTTTGCAAGTCGTATTTTTCAATCACGCTTTTCGCGTATTGCCAGTCAGCTTCGTCGGCAATCACAAACTTGACTTCATCGCGATCGGCGCGCAAGCGTTCGAGATTGGACCAGTCGTTTCGCGGCTCCTCGCCGGAAGCGGGGCACTTCACGTCGAGAATCACCGTCGCGCGCGGATCCACGGCGGCGGTCGAAACGTAGCCGCCCGTTTCTATCAAAACTTCGAACCCTTCGTTGCACAGGCGCTCGATCAACGTGAACGCCTCTTTCTGAGCCAGCGGTTCGCCTCCGGTGACTTCGACGAGATTGCAGCCGAAGGCGTGGACCTGGGCCATCACTGCGTCGATCGACATGTGCTCGCCGCCCGTGAAGGTGTACTCGCTGTCGCACCAGACGCAGCGCATCGGACAGCCCGTCAGCCGCACGAACGTACACGGCCGGCCGGCGTGCGTCGACTCCCCCTGAATCGAGCGAAAGATTTCGGTAACGCGCAGCATTGTTGCAAGAATATAATCCGTGTTTCCGGTTTGTGCATCAAAGCACCGGTAAATACTCTGTGGAATCCAGTCGCGAAACCGAAATTCTCCTGAACGAAGGCGCGGACCGGTTGCTTGCCCGGGCCGAGAACAGTCGTTCGCTCGGCCGCGAGCAGCTGGTAAAACGGATTCTTTCCGCGGTCGAGAAATACCTGCTGCGCGATGATCCGAATGTGCCTGCGGGCGAGATCGCCAAGTTCATCGACGAACTCCAGGCAGACGATCTGTGCCTGATCATCGCCTGCGAACACGGCGACGAAAAAGCATGGACGGAGCTGGTCGAGCGGTTCACGCCAGCGGTCCGTTCGGCGGCGCGCTCGGCAAGTTCAAACGAAGATACGGCTGAGGATCTGGCGCAGTCGATCTGGGCCGAGCTTTACGGTCTGCGCGCGCGCAACGACGGCCGTCCGGCCAGCAAGTTGGCTTATTACTCGGGTCGCGGTTCGTTAGCGGGATGGTTGCGCGCGGTCGTTGCGCAACTCGCCATCGACGTGTTTAGAAAGCAATCGAGGCTGGTGCAGACCGAGGAGGACGCCGAATTCGATCGTCTCGCACAGCAGGTGCACGTTGGTGAGGGACAGCCGGCGCTGGCGGGAATGCAGAACCCGGAGGAGTCGGTATCTACGCGGTTCGCGCAGGCGGAGATGCAGCAGGCGCTGAACACGTCGGTGCAGGAGCTGAACGCCGAGGATCGATTGTTGGTCAGGCTTTATTACTTCGACAACTTGCGATTGCGCGAAGCTGGCGCCGTGCTCGGCGTTCACGAAGCGACGGCGAGCCGCCGTTTGACGCGAATCCAGGCGGACCTGCGCAAGCGCGTCACTGAGATCCTGGTCGGCGAAAAGGGATGGACGAAAGCGGAAGCGGAAAGGGCGTTCGCGGAGGTGGGGCAACAACTCGACACCGACGTGGAAGCTTTATTAAATCACGGCTAGCGCAAGGTTTGGCGAGAGTTACGTTCTTGAATTAGGAATGAGCAAGGAAGCGAAAAACGAGATCGATTTGATGTTGCGTCAACTGGGCCGGCGCGACGGCGCTGCTGTGTTTGAGTCTGACGAGCAGCATCTCGACGCGGATGAGTTGAATTCGTATGTTGCGAATGCGTTGCCGGGAGCGGCGCGCGCCCGCTACATGGAACATCTCGCCGATTGCGCGAGTTGCCGCCGGCTCGTCGCGCAACTGAGCACCGCGCAGGGACCGGTCGCGGTGGGACAGGCTGGAAGCGTTCCCGCGCCATCAGGTCTCAAACAGTTTCTTGCGAGTCTCCTTTCGCCGATGGTCTTGCGCTATGCAGCGCCGGCGCTTGGCGTGCTCGTGATCGCGGTGATCGGGTTTGTCGTGATGCGTCGTCAGGACCAGCGTGTGTTCACAGCCCAGGTAAAACGCGAGCAGAACGATTCTGTGGCGGTGCAAGCATCACCGTCGCCCACGGGAATGACTTACGGGTTGACCCAAGAGACGTCTAAAGCGGCGGCGGGATCGTCTGCGAGTCCACAACGTTCCGAAGTCCACGATGATTCTTCCACTGGCAAGCGTGCTGAGCAGACGGGTACTGCCGACACGACCGCGATCGATTCACCCGCGCCTGCCAAAACGCAACCATTCGCGAGTGAGCCGGCGCCTGTTGAGGCCGCACCGAAGGTTGCCGCAAAGGCAGAAGCAGAAGAGGATGAAGAGCGTCGCGCGGATCGTGAGAAGAAAGTGGCCGATGATGTCAGACCTCCAGCGAAGCTCGGCGAAGTAACCGTTAAGCAAAGGGAAGAGCAAAATAAGGCGCCGGAAACGCAAAGAGCACGAATCATGCAGGCACCGGCGCCAGCGGCCGCGCCCACCTCCAGCGTCGGAGGTCTTGCGAAGAGCAACGAAGTTGCCGGTATCGCTTCGCGGGAGAGCGCCAAGCGATCGCGTGGCCAGGCGCGCGACGACGCGGCCGATAAGACGAAAGACGACGCCGCGGGCGCGCGCGCGGGCAAAGAGAAAAACGAAGCTGAGGCGGAAACGCGTTCCGTTGCCGGACGTCATTTCCGCAAGACTGGCAACGTCTGGATCGATACTGCTTATGATGAGTCGCAGCAAACGTTCAGGATGGCGCGCGGCTCCGAACAATATCGAACGCTCGTTGCTGACGAGCCTGACATTCGCAAAATCGCGGACGAGCTCGACGGCGAGTTCATCGTCGTTTGGAAAGGCCGCGCCTACCGCATCCGCTAACTATCGGTCCAATCAGCGTAAGTGTTAAATTACGCTGCATGAACCCAGCCAAATTCTGTTTGTGTCTTCTGATCGTCTGTCTGGCAGCGCCTTTTAGTATTGCTCAGCGGAGAACTACCGCCCCACGCAATCGCGCATTGAATCACAGCATCGCCGGCATCGTCCGTGAGATCGACGCGCGTAACATCGAGCGTACCATCCGCCAGCTCGTCGCTTTCGGCACTCGCAACACGCTCTCCGAACAGAACGATCCGAAACGAGGCATCGGCGCCGCGCGCGATTGGCTGTATGCTGAATTTGTGAAAGCAGCCGAAGCTTCCGGCGGGCGAATGACTGTCGAGAAGCAATCGTACGAGCAGGCGAAAGCCGAACGCGTTCCGCAACCTACGATCCTCACGAACATCGTCGCGACTTTGAAAGGCACGCAGCCGGAATCGAGCGATCGCATCTACGTCGTCAGCGGTCACTACGATTCAATGTGCAGCAGCCCGACCGATGCGAAGTGCGACGCGCCCGGCGCGAACGACGACGGGTCCGGCACGGCAGCAGTGCTCGAGATGGCGCGCGTGATGGCCAAGTACCAGTTCGACGCGACGATCGTGTTCATGGCCGTCGCTGGTGAAGAGCAGGGCCTGCTCGGTTCGACACACTTCGCGGAACAAGCAAAACAGAAGAACTGGAACGTCGACGCGATGTTCACGAACGACATCGTCGGCAACACGCTCGGCGGCAACGGCGTGCGCGACCGTGGCACGGTGCGCGTCTTTTCCGAAGGCGTGCCGTCGAACGAAACGCCGGCGGAAGCGACCACGCGTCGCAGCGTAGGTGGCGAGAACGATTCCCCGTCGCGACAGTTGGGCCGCTTCATCAAGGAGGTCGCCGAGAGTTACGTCCCGCAGATGAAAGTGATGCACGTTTACCGGCGCGACAGGTACGGTCGCGGCGGCGATCACATTCCGTTTCTCGAACGCGGGTATCCGGCCGTGCGCTTCACGGAAGTGAACGAAGAGTTTCGTCACCAGCATCAGAACGTGCGCGTCGAGAATGGCGTGCAGTTTGGCGACCTGCCGGAGTTCGTCGATTTCGCTTACGTTGCGAATGTGGCGCGTGTCAACGCGGCTTCGTTGGCGATGCTGGCGTCTGCGCCGTCGCGGCCGAAAGGCGTGACGCTCCTGTCGGCGCGGCTGTCGACTGACACGGAACTGAAGTGGGACGCGAACAAGGAACCGGATCTCGCGGGTTACGAGATAGTTTGGCGCGACACGACGGCGGCGGTATGGACGAACTCACAAGCGGTCGGGAAAGTCACCTCGTTCACGCTGAAAGGCATGTCCAAAGACAACTACTTTTTCGGCGTTCGCGCGGTCGATAACGACGGCAATCGCAGCCCGGTCACGTACCCGCGGCCACAGGCGCGGCAACGTCCGGCCAACCCGACGACCACATCGACAGCAAATCCCTGATCCGAGGTTTTTTTTCAACCAAAAACACGGATTGGTCGTCTAAGGGACATGAAACAAGTAATAGCACTCGCCTTAGTACTATCCTTCGTTCCTCTGGGAATCGCGCAAAAACGCTCTAAACCAAAGGGCCTGACCGAGGAGCAGCGCATCGTCCACGTCCTCAACCGGCTGGGCTTCGGCGCGCGTCCGGGCGACGTCGAGCGCGTGAAGGCGATGGGGCTGGAGACCTACATCAACCAGCAGCTCAACCCCGACAAGATCAGCGACACCGTTGCCGAAAGCAAAGTGAAAGACCTCGCCGTGCTGAACATGACCACGGCTGAGCTTTACGAGAAGTATCCGCAACCGGGACAACTGGTGCGCCAGCTTCAGGCTCGCGGCGCGTTGCCGAAGGATCTCGCCGAGGCACAAGGACAAGACGCTCAGAAAAACCCGCGTGACAATCCCGAGTACCGCCGGATGATCCAGGAGTACTACAAGCAGAACGGCCTCGAACAGCCGCAGCGCATCGTCGCCGAACTGCAAGCGTCTCGAATCCTGCGCGCCGTCTACAGCGAGCGCCAGTTACAGGAAGTGATGGTCGACTTCTGGACCAACCACTTCAACGTGTTCGCCGGCAAAGGCGCGGACCGCTGGTTGTTGCCCGCTTACGATCGCGACACGATTCGCCCGAACGCGTTGTCGAAGTTTTCGACGCTGTTGCAGGCGACGGCGCAGAGCCCGGCAATGCTCTTCTATCTCGACAACTTCCAGAGCGTCAGCCCGAACGCAAACAATCGCGGCCCGCTGATGCAACGGCTTCAGCAACAGCAACAACAACCGCGCCGCGGCATCAACGAAAACTACGCGCGCGAGTTGATGGAGCTGCACACGCTTGGCGTTGACGGTGGTTACACACAGAAAGACGTGCAGGAAGTCGCGCGCTGTTTCACCGGCTGGACCATTTTCCAACCGCGTGGCGGCGCCGCGGCCGTTAACGCGATGCGACCCGACGGGCCGATGCGAGCGGAAGCCGCACGCCGAACGCCCGGCACGTTCTTCTTCAACGCGCGAGCACACGACGACGGCGAGAAGATCGTCCTCGGTCACAAGATTCCGGCGGGCGGCGGAGTCAACGACGGACTGAAAGTGCTCGACATCCTTGCGCATCATCCGGCGACGGCGAAGTTCATCGCCACCAAGCTCGTTCGTCATTTCGTCTCGGACACGCCGCCGCCTGCGTTGGTTGAACGCGTCGCGGCCGTGTTCACGAAGAGCGACGGCGACATACGCGAAACGCTGAAAGCCATCTTCTTCTCGAATGAGTTCAACTCTCCGGAAGCCTATCGCGCGAAGATCAAACGGCCGTTCGAGCTGGTGGTCAGCGCGATTCGCACTCTCGGCGCGGACACCAACGGCGGGCCAGGGACGCACCAGTGGATCGCGCGCATGGGCGAACCGCTTTACGGTTTTCAGACTCCAAACGGTTATGCCGACACGTCCGAGAGTTGGGTCAACACCGGCGGACTGCTCGAGAGAATGAACTTCGGACTCGCTTTAGCTGCGAACCGCGTGCAGGGAACGAAAGTCGACCTGACGAAAGTCGCGGGCGCCGGCACCGACAAAGGCAAGATGATCGATCAGTCAGTCAAAACGATCCTCGCCGGAGAATTGTCGGCGTCGACGCGAGAGACATTGATGAAGCAGTTAGACCAGGCGGATCAGGTCACGAAAGTCGTCGGCTTGATTCTGGGCACGCCGGAGTTTCAGAGGCAGTAGAGGTGAAATGATGAATCGCAGATTTTTTCTCAAGTCCGGTGGCATTGCGTTGGCGAGCATGGGAATGTCGCTCTCCGCTCCTTCGTTCCTCGAGCGAGTGGTGATGGGCCACGAAGCGCTCACGGGCGGCAGGCGCAAGACGCTCATCGCGATCTTTCAACGCGGCGCGGTCGATGGGTTGAACGTGGTCGTTCCGTTCGGCGAGTCGGCGTACTACGACCTGCGTCCGAGTATCGCGATTCCGAAACCGGCTGGATCGAACGCTGAGTCGGCAATCGACCTCGACGGCTTCTTCGGTCTGCATCCGGCGCTGAGCCCGTTCAAACCGCTGTGGGACTCGAAGCGGCTCGCGATCGTTCACGCTTCAGGTTCGCCTGACAACTCGCGTTCCCACTTCGACGCGCAGGACTACATGGAGTCGGCAACGCCCGGCGTGAAGTCGACGCCCGATGGCTGGCTCAATCGTTATTTGCAAAATAAGAAAGCGTCGCAGGATTCATCGTTTCGCGCAGTGTCGATGACGCGGACGATGCCGCGCGTTTTGATGGGCCCAGCGCCGGCCGTGGCGATGGCGAACCTTTCAGACTTTACGATTCGCGCCGGCAAGTCGTCTGCGGACGCGCAAACGGGTTTCGAGGCGATTTACGCGCAACAGTCGAAAGACAAGCTTGCCGGGATGGGCCGCGAGACGTTCGAAGCGGTGAACTATTTGAAGAAGGCGAACCCGGCGCAGTACCAACCGGACAACGGCGCGGTTTATCCGGCGAACCCGTTCGGCAACTCGCTCCGGCAGATCGCGCAGTTGATCAAAGCGGACGTCGGGTTGGAAGTCGCGTTCACGGATATCGGCGGTTGGGACACGCACGTTAACCAGGGGAACGCGCGTGGACAACTCGCGAACCTCTTGCAGCAATTCAGCGCCAGCATCGCGGCGTTTTACAAGGACCTGGGCCAACGCATGGACGACGTCGTCGTATTGACGATGTCTGAGTTTGGACGGACTGCGAGAGAGAACGGCAATCGTGGAACCGATCACGGACATGCGAACGCGATGTTTGTATTGGGCAACTCCGTTCAGGGCGGAAAGGTTTACGGACGCTGGCCCGGGCTCAAGACCGATCAGCTCTACGAAGGACGCGACTTAGCTCTAACAACCGATTTCCGTGACGTGTTCGCTGAAATCGCGACGCATCACTTAGGCTTATCGGATTTGAACTCGCTGTTTCCTGGTTACCAGCCTACGCGGCCGAACCGGTTGATAACGTAAAGCATGAAGGTCGCGATCACCGATACGGTGACGGCAAGGGCGAAGGCTTCGTTATCGCGTCCCGCCTGCACCGCGTCGTAGATCGCGACTGAAGCAGTCTGAGTCTTGCCGGGAATGTTTCCGGCGATCATTATCGTCACACCGAAATCACCCAGCGCGCGCGCGAACGCCAGCGCCGTCGCCGCCAACACACCTTTCGACGCCAACGGCAACGTCACCCGAAAGAAGATCCTTCGATTGTTCAATCCCAACGTGCGCGCCGCCGCCTCGAGATCCGTGTTCACTCCTTCAAACGCCGCTCGCAAACTCTTCGTTACCAGCGGCAGCGCATGGATCGTCGCGGCGATGATGGCAGCGGTGACTGTGAACGTCAGTCGAATCCCGAGCGCGCGATATAGAAATCCGCCGAGCATCGAACGCGTCCCGAGCAGCACCAGCAAGTAGTAACCAAGAACAGTAGGCGGCAGGACGAGCGGCAGCGTGACGAGCGCGTCGATCAGGTTGCGGCCCGGGAAACGTTTGCGCGCGAGCAGCCAGGCGAGTCCGGAGCCGGCGACCAATGCGATCGCGGTCGCCGCTGTGGCGACGCCAAAAGAAAGCCTGATGGGGAACCAGTCGATCACGGGAGTTAGCGAAGAACTTACGACTGCTCTAAAGCTGCTGGTCTATAAACAGGCTGGAGCGTCCGCAACATGATACAAGAAAACAGCGTTCCCACGATGATGCCGCAGAGGTCCCACTGTAGATCGGTGGCCGTGTCGTAAGGGCCCCAGATGCGGTGGCCGCCGAAATAGATCTCGTCCCACAGCTCGATAATCTCGTAAACGGCGGAGATGCTGAACACCGTCGTCGCGGCGAAGAACGCCGTCAGCTTCAACGGTAAACGATAACTATGAAGCAACCGGCTGACGAGCCACACGATGACTGGACTGACAAGCACCTGCACCGTCATGTGCGCGAACTCGTCGTACTGCATTGGCCCAAACTGCCGGCCGTACATGTGAAAGAAATTGCCGAGCGCGTCGACTTGCAACGCCACGAAGACGAGTCCTAATAGCACGAGCGGAACGCGCACGTTCAAACGGAAGCGGACGTAGGAATAAAAGATGGCGAGAAACGCGACCGTGAACAGCGTGTTGAAGACGAGCGACAGGTAACACATCTTCGTCAGGAAGGCCGCGCCTGCAAACAGCGAGAGCATGACGAATGGTATTTCGAGTTTATGTAGTAGAGTTGTCTTCACGTTAGTATCCGAAGTGGTCTTTGGTCTTTGGTCTTGGCGTTGGAACTTGAAGCACGACCAAAGACCACGACAAAGACCGAAGTCCTAAAACCAAAGACCTAAAACTCTGTTTGCCAATGAAGCTTCTCAAACCTAAGATCCTGCGATTCGAGTCGCTGCCTTCCACCAACACCGAGCTCGCGCGACGCGCGTTCGAGGGCGCCGAGGAAGGACTAACGATTGTCGCGGATGAGCAAACTGCGGGCCGGGGACGTTTGCAGCGCACCTGGTCGTCGCCGAAAGGCGCGGGGTTGTATTTCAGCATCCTGTTACGGCCCACAATTGCTCAGGATCGCTGGCCGCTCATCACTTTCACGGCTTCGCTGGCGGTTGCAGACGCTTTGTACGAGGCGGCAGGGATTACGACTGATATCAAGTGGCCCAACGATCTTCTTTCAGGTGAGCGAAAAATCTGCGGCATACTGGCGGAGGCTGTCGAGACGCCGCAGGGGCGCGCAGTCGTCGTCGGGATCGGTATTAACCTGACGGCAGAGGCGTATCCCGCCGACCTCGCAAGCATCGCGAGTTCCGTGACCGAAGTCGCGGGACGCCCCGCGGAGCGTGAGACGATCTCGGCCGCGCTGCAGAACGCGTTGGCGCGTTGGTACTCGCTGCTCCACGAGCCGGACGGCTTCGAAAAGATCGTCGCTGTCTGGACCACGCGATCGTCCTACGCGAGTGGCAAGCTCGTCACAGTGGCGAACGGCGATGAGGTCTGGCAAGGTATCACCCGCGGAATCGAGAGCGACGGCGCGCTTCGACTCGAAACGGAAACAGGGGAGATAAAAACCGTGAGGGCCGGCGACGTTAGTATCAGAGGCAGATAGACCGCCCACAAAGTGTTTCTCTCATTCACACCCGGCTTTAGCCGGGTGCATCGCGAGGCTCTTATTCAGAAACCGTTTAAACGGTTTCTCGATCCTTCGCTGCTCTTGCACCCGGCTGAAGCCCGGTGAGATGAGAGGATTGTTAGGCCGAACACAAGCGTAGAACTTATGTCAGATCGCAAGCGGATAGTCTTGAACACCTTCGGATCGTTTGGCGACGTGCATCCGTACCTCGCGTTAGGGTTGGAGTTGCGGAGGCGCGGGCACGCGGCAGTGATCGCGACGATGGAGATCTATCGCGAGAAGGTCGAGAACGCAGGACTCGAGTTTGCGCCCGTGCGGCCAAACATTCCGCAGCCGAAGGAACAGGATGAGGAACTGATCAGGAAGATCATGGAACCCCGGACCGGACCACAGTTCCTGATGGAAACCATCGTCTTTCCCGCGGTGCGCGACGCTTATCGGGACCTTCTCCTTGCAATCCAGGGCGCCGACCTATTGATAACTCATCCAGCCGCGCCCGCAGGCCCGCTCATCGGCCGGAAGACAGGCATCCCTTGGATCTCGACAGTGCTCGCGCCGCTCTCTTTCTTCTCCGTTTACGATCCGCCGATCCCGCCCGTCATGCAGTGGACCACCCGAGTGTTCAGCCTCCTCGGCCCACGCTTCCTGAAGCTCTTCTTCGATGCAATGAAGCGTGAGTACAAAGCGAAAGACGTCGCTGTGTTCCGCGCTGAACTTGGTCTAAGCGACTATGGCAACCCAATGTTCGAAGGACAGCACTCGCCATTGCGCGTGTTGGCGCTCTTTTCGAAGGTCTTCGGCGCGCCGCAGCCTGACTGGCCGCCGCAAACCGAGATCACGGGTTTCTGTTTCTACGACGCCGATCACGAATCACCCATTCCCGCCGCACTGTCAGACTTTCTCGCCAGCGGTCCGCCGCCGATCGTTTTCACTCTCGGCTCGTCCGCGATCTGGGTGGCGCAGGATTTCTTCAGTGAAAGCATCGAGGCCGCGAGGCGTTTGGGCCAACGCGCCGTGCTGCTGATTGGCGACGAACGCAACCATCCCGGCGCGCTGCCGGAGGGAATGATCGCCGTCGATTACGTTTCGTATGAATCGCTGATGCCGCGTGCGAGCGTCGTCGTGCATCACGGCGGCGTTGGCACGACGTCACACGGCTTGCGCGCGGGTGTGCCGACGTTGATCGTGCCGTTCGCTTTCGATCAGTCGGACAATGCAGATCACGCCAGGCGACTGGGCGTGAGCCGCACTGTCTATCGAAATCAATATCGCGCCGCTCGGGCCACCACTGAGTTGGGTAAACTCCTGCGCGACCCATGGTATGCAGAGCGAGCGGCGGAGGTCGGCCGCCAGGTGCGACAGGAAAACGGCCCGGCTCGCGCAGCCGATTCAATCGAACAAGTGTTGGCGCAAAACCCGAGCGAGGAGCTGGCTTATGCTTCTGGCGATTGACGCCGGCAACACAAACGTCAAGCTCGGCGTCTTCGATGGACCGCAACTCGTGGCGAACTGGCGGCTGACTAACAATTTGCTACTGCGTTCTTTAGACGAGTATGGAATCGAGCTCGAAGACTTGTTCGAGCGCGCGGCGTTGAACTTTGCAGAGATCGAGGCCGTCATCGTCGCTTCCGTCGTTCCGCAGTTGAACGACACGCTCAAGCTGATGTCGAAGCGTTATCTTGGATCAACTCCCGTTTTTGTCGATCACACGACGAAGACGGGTTTGAGGATTCTTTATGACGATGCTTCAGAGCTCGGCGCTGACAGAATTGTCAGCGCTGTTGCGGCGGTCGAGAAATATGGCGTGCCGTGTATCGTTGTCGACTTCGGAACGGCGACGACGTTCAACGCGATCAATTCGAAGCGCGAGTTTCTCGGCGGCATCATCGCGCCCGGTGTTATGACCTCCGCCGAAGCACTGTTTGCTCGCGCCGCGAAACTCCCGCGCGTCCCGATCGAGCGGCCCGGCAACGTGATCGGCAAGTCGACTGTGGAGGCGATGCAGTCGGGGATCTTTTACGGTTACGCAAATCTCATCGACGGTTTAATCAAGAACATGCTGGACGCCATGCAGGAAACTCCGAAAGTAATTGCGACGGGCGGCCTTGCTCGCGTCATCGGGGACGCGTTGCACCTCGTCAACGAATTCGATCAGAACCTGAACCTCGATGGTCTGCGCATCGTCTACGAACTAAACAAGGCTTGAACTACTTCAACTACTTCACCGAAATCGAGGACGCGTTCGTCAGGCGACGTGGTAAGCATCTCTTCCTGAGCCCGCTGGATTGGGCGCTGATGGAGACGTGGAAGCAGCAGGGAATTCCGTTGCACATCGTGTTGCGCGGCGTCGAGAGATCGTTTGATTCGTTTGAGTCGCGGCCGCGGAAGCGAAGCGTCAAGTCGTTGCTTTACTGCCAGGAGGAAGTTGAAGCGCAATACGCTGAATGGGTCGAGGCGCGCGTGGGCGCGTCGCCGGTGGAGGTCGCCGAAACAGACAGCACGCCGTTTTCGGCGGCAGCAATCACGGAACATTTGAAGCACTGTCAGAGTGCCCTTGCATCGTTGGCGCAGTCGAGAAAAGAAGACGATCTGTCGGAAGCGCTGGCGCGTGCGGCGAGTTTGCTCGCGGAGATACAAGACGATTTGTCGGAGAGCGGCGTGCTCGACACGCGCCGGCTCGAAGATTCGCTGACGGGTCTCGAACGAATGCTGAACGAAGCGATGCTCGCCGTCGTTTTACCAACTGAGCTCGACGCACTGGAGAGTGGAGTCAAGGATCAGCTCAAGCCATATCGCAGCCAGATGGAAGCTGCCGTTTACAAACAGACCTTCGATAATCTTCTGCTGAAGCGTTTGCGGGAGCAGTTTGGCTTGCCGCGGCTCAGCTTGTTTTACGTCTGAAGTAGTAACCACAAAAGGCACAAAAATAAGACGCAATAAGGCACAAAGTAAGACACCACAACGCACAAAGTGAGGTCAGTACCACCTGCGATAGCGGGTGGGTCAACCGTCGACGTCAGGCTCGATAGGGACCATCGACCCACCCGCTATCGCAGGTGGTACTGACTTCTATCGAGAGAGTTCAAAAAAGGAGAACGTGATGGCTGAAATGACGATTAAGCGCTTCGGCGTGTTTTCAGTGGCCAAGATGTACGGGCTAATAACGTTTGTGATCGGTCTGATAGTTGGCGTGATTTACGGGTTGTTCCTGATCATTTTTGGCGCTGCGATTTCGAGCCTGGGGGGCCACAACGAGGCCATGGCCGGCGGCCTTAGCACGGTTGCGTTGGGCGTCATCATAATGATTGCGTTCCCCATCATGTACGGCGTCTTTGGCTTCATCGGCGGCGCCATCGGCGCATTGATCTACAACGTGATGGCCGGGATTGTTGGCGGTGTGAAGTTTGAGCTGGAGTCGGTGCAGTCAGAGTATGCGCCGCCGCCACCGCCGCACCAGTGGGCGCCAAATCAATATCCCGCGCAGTAAGCTATTTCTGTGGGTGCCGCAGTGGGTGGGAGTTTTGATGTCGAGATAGAACGAATTCTGCCCGGCGGCGTGGGGTTGGCCCACGCTGCTGGGAAGACTGTCTTCGTCTCGCTGGCCGCGCCCGGAGATGTGGTCCGCGTCCAGGTTGAACGCGAGCAAGGCAATGTCTTGTTTGCGTCGGTGGTAGAAGTTCTCACGCCTTCACGTGTTCGCGTTGAGCCGCCGTGTCCGTACTTCGGCCGGTGCGGCGGCTGCGACCTTCAACAACTCACCTACGAAGCACAACTCGCTGCCAAGGCCGAGATCATCGGCGACTGTTTGCAACGGATCGCGCGGCTGGATCACCTGCCGGAGATCACGGTGCAGCCGTCGCCGAAGAACTGGCGCTATCGTGTGCGCGCGACGTGGCAGATCGATCGCGAAAAACAGACGATCGGGTATTACGAACGCGGTTCGCGACGCGTGTGCGACGTGGCTGATTGTGCGGTGCTCATGCCGGAGCTGGAGGATACGCTAGAACGAGTTCGGGCCACTGCGTGGACGGAGTTTCCGAAAGATCTGAAACACCTGGACGTTGTAGCGGGTGAGAACGGCGTTTCGTTGTCGCCGGAGTTTGCGGAGTTTCGGACGAATGAGTTGAGTTTGCGGGTCGGGAACGAGGTCTATCAATACAACGCGGAGTCGTTTTTCCAGATCAATCCGGCGCTGGTTGGGGAGATGATCGAGTTTGCGTTGAGTGACGCCGCGGGCTCGGCGGCGTTGGATCTTTATTGTGGCGTCGGGTTGTTTACGTTGCCGCTGGCGAGACGTTTCGAGAAGGTTGTCGGCGTCGAGGCGAATTCGACGGCTGTGCGATTCGCGCGACGAAATCTCGAGCAGGCAGCGTTGGCGAATGTGCGCGTGGTGAATGCGACTGTGGCTGATTGGATTCGTACAGCGTCGCGCGCCGTGGATCTCGTGTTGTTGGATCCGCCACGTGCGGGCGCCGAGTCGGTTGTGATTAAGGGAATGCTCAACCTGCGTCCTGAACGCATCAGCTATGTCTCTTGCGATCCGGCAACGCTGGCTCGCGACCTGAAGAAACTGCTTGCGGATGGTTATGCAATCGATTCAATCCGTGGTTTCGATCTGTTTCCGCAAACACATCACGTGGAGACTGTCGCTCTGTTGCGCCGATTGTCGTAATATCGGCGCAAATGAATCCTCACAAGAACCTCTTTAGTCAATTTCCGCTTGTTCAACTCGCAGTTCCGTTTTGTCTTGGCATTTTTGCGGCGAGGTATGTGCCCGCGCCGGTTGTGTGTGGAGTGATCTGTTCATTCGTCGCGCTGGTGGCGGTGATGAAAGACCGGCTCAGATTGGCGGGATGTGCGTTGTTGGTCGCGATGTTCTTTGCGGGCGCCGTTCTCGCGCGTCAGGAACGAACTCCTTCGCTGCTTGAGAGCGGGACGATGGTCCTGACAGGCGTGTTGGATGGGCCACCGGAGTTTGCGCGTGACAAGGTCTATCTGACGCTTCGTGTGGAACAGGGATTAGTCTTGCTGGTGGCGCCGTTTCGCAGTGAACACGAATCCCTCCGTTACGGGTCCCGGATTCAAGTAACGGCGACGATTTCACGGAGCGATCAGTATCGCAATCCCGGCGTCTCGACGCTTTCTGAATACCTGGAAAGTAAAGGCTACATCGCTACCGGCATTGCGAAGAATATCTCTCGACTCGACGAGACTCGCGTCTTTCCGCTGCTTTCATGGTTGTACGACTGGCGAGAACGTCTGCAACGCGAGATCGACTCACGATTCAATGCGGAAACTAGCGGTGTGCTGGACGCGTCGCTGCTCGGCAATCGCTACAACCTTTCACCTGCGATGTCCGAACGTTTTCGCGAAGGCGGAACGTTTCATGTGCTCGTCATCAGCGGGCTGCACATCAGTTTCATCGGCGGTGTTGTGCTGCTGTTCGTGCGCCGGTTGAGCAAGAGGCGAGTGGTTCAGTTCGCGGTGCCGGCGGCGGTGGTTTGGGCGTACTCGCTGGCGGTCGGCGCCGAGGCGTCGGTCTTTCGTGCTGCATGGATGTTTACGTTTGTCGGGTTTGCTGCGGTCGTGTTTCGGCAGGCAACGTCGTTGAATGCGCTCGGCGGCGCTGTCCTGGTGCTACTCGTTTCCAGTCCGAAAGAGATATTCGATCCTTCATTACAACTGACGTTCTTGTCGGTGCTGGCGATCGTGGTGATTGCGTGGCCGCTGCTGCTGCGGTTGTCGGCCATCGGCGCGTGGTATCCGTCGAGTGAGTCGCCGTATCCGCCAAACTGCTCGCGTGGCCTCAAGGTGTTTTGCGAAGCGCTGTTCTGGAGTGAAAAGCATTGGAAGCGGGAGTTGGCGCGATCGACGCATCATTACCGGTTGTTCAAAGCACCGGTGGCCGTTGTGTTGGAGCGTTACTGGATTCAGCGATGTTTGCGATACGTGTTTGGCGCCGTCGTCGTGTCGATGTCGGTGGAGGTTGTGTTACTGCCGCAAATGATCCTGTATTTTCACCGGCTGTCATTGTCCTCGGTCGTGCTGAACATCGTTGTGAGTTTTCTCCTCGCGGCATTGGTGGTAGTTGCATTGATGGGGTTGGTGGCTGCGCCGCTGGTGAAGCTCGCGGAAGGTATCAACTGGCTTATGGTGCACAGCGTCGATCCGTTCGCGCATCTCGGCGTTGCGTCAGTTCGTTTGCCGGAGTATTCGGGTCCGTTCAGGTGGATCTACGTCGTTTATTACGTGCCGATGCTATTGCTCGTCTTCGCGCTCAATCGTTGGGAGCCATTGAGCAGATCACGTCAGCGTCGACTGTTGCCTTTAGCGCTGGTTCAAATCTTACTGATTGGCATCGTCGTGTTTCATCCGTTCAGTGCTCGACGCGCAGACGGAAAGCTGCACGTTGACTTCCTCGACGTCGGGCAAGGTGACGCGGCACTCGTCACGATGCCTGATGGAACCACATTGCTCGTCGACGGCGGTGGCCGCCCGCAGTTTCGCTCTAACACGAGCGAGCAGGCGCGAAGTATCGGTGAGACGGTTGTTTCAGAGTACTTGTGGTGGCGCGGACTCGATCGCGTCGATTATGTGCTCGCAACGCACGCCGACGCAGATCACATCGATGGATTGAACGACGTCGTGCGTAATTTCGCCGTCAACGCAGCACTCGTCGGACGAACGCCGCCGAACGATCCGGAGTACTTGAAATTCGCACAATCGCTGACGAAGACGCATCTCCAGGTAATCCACGCCGGCGACGTGATCCGTTTTGGTGAGGTTGAGATGAAGGTGCTATGGCCGCCGCCGGGAGTCGAATCCAGTAACAATGATTCGGTCGTCGTGAAACTTCAATTTCGTAAACGCTCAGTACTATTGACTGGCGACATCGAAAAGAAAACTGAGAATGAACTAATCACGTCAGACCTGCATGCGGACGTCGTCAAAGTCGCGCATCACGGCAGCAGAACATCTTCGACGGAAGCCTTTGTCTCAGCCACAAACCCGCGCTTTGCCATCATCTCCGTCGGACAGGAATCGATGTTCGGCCATCCGCACGCGGAGGTAGTAGAGCGTTGGAACAACCACGGCGTTGAAGTATTGACGACGGGAAAATGCGGAACGATCAGCGTAACCACGGACGGCACAGATCTCATACTCAAAAGGTTCATTGAAAAGTGAAGCCGTACTTCTTCAGTATCTCTCGACCCCTTGGCCCAGTTACAAAATCACTGAACACTCCCGCTAGTGTCTGAACCTTTGTTCCTTTAAGCACTCCCATTCCCTGGTCGATCGGCTTGTGCAACTCTTCCGGAATCAACACCCAACGCCCGTTGCTCTGCACGCTCAACGACAACGCGACGATCGCCACCTCAACATTCCCCGTCTCCGCGTACTGAAGCGTTTGGCGAATGTTGTCGCCATAGACGAGCTTGGGCTTCACCGTCTCCCAGATGCCGGCGCGTTCGAGTGCTTCACGCGCGGCCTGCCCGTATGGCGCGTGATCGGGGTTGGCGATCGCGATCCGTTTCACGTCCGATCTCGCGAGATCCTGAATCGTTTCCATCTTCAACGGGCTATTTGCCGTGGTCCACATCGTGATCCGGCCACGCGCGTAAACGCGCTTCGTACCCGGAACGATTAGTCCCTTCTGCTCGAGCTGATCGATGTAACTGACGTTCGCCGCCGCAAAGACGTCGAACGGCGCGCCGTTCTCGATCTGTTTGGTGAGCAGACCCGTGGAACCGAACACGAAAGTCACCTTGGTTCCGTAAGTGGAATCAAACTGGCGGCCGATCTCTTCAAACGCCGGCGTCAGATCTGACGCGGCAGCGACGGTCAATTCGCCGCTTGTGGGCGCACGTACTCCGCGACAGGCCAATACGAAAAGGAGGAGGAGTAAAAGAGGAAAAACGAGAGGTGAGGTCTCACGTCGGGAAATCATTGGGAGTGTAACGCTCTATCTGCGAACTACCCAGCTTGTACGTGTTAAGAACACCGAGCGGCGGAGCGTAAACGTGGACGGTAATAAGATCTTGTCCACTGGCTTCGGGATTACCGAGTTGATGAATATCAGGCACATCGGCGCCAGTCACACTGCCCGCGGGACACTCGCGGCCCGTGTTGTAGCACAGGCCGCGTTCCTCCTCGTAGCTGAAGGTTGATTCCCACAAAAGGCCTTCGTGAATACGAACGACGCCATGGGATCCGTTGTGGTCATGAATGGGAGTTTTCTGACCGGGCCGCCAGCAGATGACGATCATCTCGACGGCTTCGTTGCGACAAACCCGGTGGCGCCAGTAATTGCCTTCCTTGAATCCGAGGTAAGGCGCGACTTCCAATGGAGAAATCTCGACATTCGCCAGCCACGAACCGATCGTTTCGAGCGTTGGCGGAGAGGTCTGGGCGTTCAACTGCTCGATCAGTTCGGAAAACGTGAACGAACAGGGATCGGGCGGCGCGGTCGAGATTGTTGTTTCCGTGGTAATCGATGTCGACAAATGACTGGGCTCCGGACAAAAGTCGCGAAGAGCTTAACACGAATAAAATAAATTTAGAACCAAATTAGTGGTTAGTTTGTTTTCAGAAGAATGCGGAGGTCGCGAACGTTTGTTCCTGTCGGTCCGGTGACGACCAGGTCGTTGAGTTTTTCGAAGAAAGTGTAGGAATCGCTGCGGGCGAGGAAGTCTTGTGGATCGAGGCCGAGGTTACGGGCGCGGGCGATCGTCGTTTCGTCGGCGATAGCGCCCGCAGCGGGACTGTTGCCGTCGATTCCGTCGGTCCCGGCACTCAGCGCTACGACGCCGGTCGACATCCGTAGCGCGAGGCGCAGCACGGTTTCAAGATTTCGACCGCCGACGCCGTTGCCGCGGACGGGACACGAAAACTCGCCGCCCGAGATCACGCAATCCGCGCTTTCGCGCAACAGCAGCTCGCAGCCCTCGTCAATCGGTTGTTCGCGGATATGGTGAGCGATGACAGGTGTGAAACCGAGTGCCAATGCTTTTTGACGCGCCGCTTCCAAGGCAGTCGAGTTATCGAGGAGGACCTGGTACGGCGAATTGACGGTAGAAGACAGCGTCGGGCCGGATGCGACAGTCGCTTCGTCTCCGGGATTCGTGTCGGAAACTATCAGCGTGACTATACGAGCGTTCCGCGCGTATTCAGCCAACCGTCCGCCTTTAACTCGCGAGAAGACGCGTCGAACTGCGTTGATCTCACTGATCCTCGCGCCGCAGCCAACCAGCAGCTCGTTCAAGCGACGCAGATCGTCGAGCGAGATCGTCGGACTCTCCATCATCGCAGAGCCGCCGCCGGACACGAGAAAGATCACAAGCGCTCGCTCCTCGTTCGCTCGATCCAACAATGCAAAGGCAGCCTGCGCTGCCGCGAGACTGTCTTCGTTCGGCAGCGGATGCCCACCTTCGAAGATCTTCCAAACCGGCGTCAGTGATCCGGAAAACTTCGGCGCACTAATCACGCCGCCGGTCAGTTGCGCACCAATCGCATCCTGAAGCCCGAAGGCCATCGAGCTTGCCGCTTTACCGATGGCAATCGCGTAGATGGGGCGCTCGGCGCACACATCGAAGTACGAGCCACCATCGACGATGGCACGGAAAACTGCCTTTCGTGGATCTATCGACGAGAGAGCGTGGTCGAAGATCTCACGAGCGTAGCGATGCAGTTGGCCCAAATCCGACAAGAGCTTCGAGTTGAAACGGGGCGAGTCCTCGATAATCTGAGCGTTATTCTCGAGGCGCCTTGCGGCGACTTAGCTTCCCGGAGCCGGATCCTCAGTCGGTGGAGGCGGTGTAGGCGCCGTGCCGCCGCCCTGGTTGTCAGGAGGATCGATCGGGTCGGGCGGAGGAGGCGTCTCCATCCGGTAACCCGTTTCCAGTAAGGAAGCCAAAGCTGGGTTGGCTGTTGAGAGTTGAGTTTGCATTGGTTGTCCCTCCATCAAAAACACAAATCTTCCACTTCGACTGTGGAAAAGTCTGTGGAGAAAATCCGTGTTAACGCACCTAAGTTTTGCTGCATCTGGGTTTATAGCAAAATGCACACGTGCGCGGCGCTCTTACCGGAACGCCGTCGGGATGTAGCTGCAAAGAACAAAACATCACTCTTCGGAACCCATCTCGTCCCATTCAGCAACCATTTCGTACGCGCGGCCGAGCACCGGACGCGGACGCGAGCCATCGGCCTGGCCGATGAGCCCTTCGCGCTCCATCATGTCGAGGATCGCCGCCGCGCGGCCATAGCCGATGCGCAAGCGGCGCTGCAACACGGAAGTAGAAGCGCGTTTCATTTCAACGCAGATGCGCAACGCTTCTTCGAAAAGCTCGTCGTGCTCACCGCCGGACGCGTCCAGTCCGAGAGCTTCTTCTTCAGACTGGGTGATGCTTTCGTCGTACGCCGGCGCGCCCTGGGCCTTGATGTGAGCGACAATCTTGCCGATCTCAGTCTCGTCGATGTACGCGCCGTGGACGCGAATGAGACGAGACGTGCCGGGCGGCAGGAACAGCATGTCGCCGCGGCCAAGCAGTTGTTCGGCGCCGTTGGTGTCGATGATCGTGCGCGAGTCGATCTTCGAGGAGACGCGGAACGAGATGCGCGACGGGAAGTTGGCCTTGATCAAGCCCGTGATCACGTCGACTGACGGACGCTGCGTCGCGAGGACGAGGTGGATACCGACGGCGCGCGCCATTTGCGCCAGCCGCGTGATCGACTCTTCAACCTCGCGTCCCGACGTCATCATTAGATCGGCGAGCTCGTCGATAATGATCACGATGTACGGCAGCGGTTTCCATGGTTGGCCCTGGTCGTCGTACTCCTTGATGAGATTGCGGCGCATGATCTCGGTGTTGTAACCGTCGATGTTGCGCACGCCCCAGCCGGCGAGGTCGCGATAACGTCTTTCCATCTCCGCGACGGCCCATTTCAACGAGCGTGACGCGACCTTTGGATCGACGATGATGGGTGTCGCAAGGTGCGGAATGTCTTCGTAGAGCCCGAGCTCGAGCCGCTTCGGATCGATCAGGATGAACTTCACTTCATCCGGACGCGCGCGATAGAGAATCGAAACGATGAGCGCGTTGACGCCGACTGATTTGCCCGCGCCCGTCGTGCCGGCGATCAGCAAGTGCGGCATCTTGGCGAGATCGGCGACGTAATTGAGACCGTCGATCGTCTTGCCCAACGCGATCGTCAGTTTCGAGCCTGATTCCTGGAACGGGCGCGACTCGATTACTTCGCGCAGGAAAATCGTTTCCCGTCGTGGATTCGGGACTTCGATGCCGACATGCGGCTTGCCGGGCATGCGATCGATGCGGATCGACTCGGCTTTCAAGGCCAGGCACAAATCGTCAACCAGCGACACGACGCGCGAATACTTAACACCCGGGTCGGGTTTGAATTCGTAAGTCGTGACGACGGGACCAGGACAGATGTGTTTGATCTGGCCCGTGACGTTGAACTCTTTGCACTTTTCGGCGAGACGGTTTGCGAGGGCGAGCAGTTCGGCGTCGGCCTGCTCGCTGTGCGGCGGCGCTTCGTTTAGAAAGTGGAGAGCCGGCGGATTGTAGTCGTCGTAGCTGACGTGGCGAGTCGCATCGAAAGGCAGCTTCGCCGTCGCGGGCGCTTCTGCTTTGATGCGCATGACGGACGCGCCTTTAACCATCTGCTCGACGTCCTCATTCTCTACATCCGTGTTTACTTTTGGTGGTTCAAGTTCAACCACGGTTCGCTTCGCTTCACGGATTACTCTTACCGGCTCGACGATCGGTGGTGGCGGCGCAGTCTCCTTCATGAAATCGGCGACGCGTTCGGCGGGCGTTAAATTCAGCGTCTGCTTCAGCGCGTTACGCGTAGCTTCCTGTTCGGCTTTGAGGAGGGCTTTGGTTTCTTTTCTCTTCTGCGCTTGTTCGCGGCGGAGTTGTCGCCACGCGTGGAAACGTTCGGGCAGCTTGCCGACGAAGGCGAACCGCGAAGCCGTTGCTGTGGCCACGATTTCGTAAAGATGAATGAACGAGAAGTTGGTCGCGAGGAGTAGACCGCTGGCGGCGATCGCGATGAGCAGCACCGTCGCGCCGATCGTGCTCAAGCCACTGGCAAGACTTTGTGCGACGACTGAACCGAGCAGTCCGCCCGGTTGGACGCTCGCGTCGAACAGTGGACGCATGTGCGAGATCGAAAGCAGCGCTGACGCTGACATGACGAGGATCACGAGTCCGGCGATGCGCGTCAGCGGGCTCTGGATCGCGCTGCGGCGAAAGCGACGCCATGCGCCGGCGAAGAGAAGCAGCGGCAGCAGGTATGCGGCGAGGCCGATGAATTGAAACGCCGTTGCCGCGACGTTCGCGCCGATGGCGCCGGCCCAGTTCTGCGTCTCGTGCTGGCCCACCGAGTTCCACGACGGATCGTTCGGGTAGAACGCCGCGGAGATCAGGCAGAGCGCCAGCAGCAAGCCGGCGGCGAGCAGAAGAATCGCGAATATCTCGCTGCGCCGGCTCGGGCGCGGAACGATTACGCGAGGCCGGTTTTCGATCTGTGTAGTTGTAGTCGACATAGAACTCCGGAACCCGTCAGTGGTCAGTTGTCAGTAGTCAGTGGTTCAACGATGTTCACTACAACTGACAACTGGCAACGGACCACTGACCATAAACTCTAAGCAGCCTTGCGCGCGAGCAAATAGGCTTTGATGAAGTCGTCGATGTCTCCGCCGAGCACGGCGTCGACGTTACCTCGTTCAAGTTTGGTGCGCGTGTCTTTCACGAGCTGATAGGGGGCCAGCACGTAGCTTCTGATCTGCGAGCCGAACGAGATGTCAGCCTTGTTGGCTTCCAGTTCCGCCGTTTCGGCTTGCCGCTTTTCTAATTCGAGTTCATAGAGTCGGGAACGCAGCACCTGCATGGCGACGGCCCGGTTTTGATGTTGCGAACGTTGGTTCTGACAGGAAACGACGATGCCGGTGGGAAGATGCGTGATGCGTACGGCAGAGTCGGTGGTATTGATGTGTTGGCCTCCGGCGCCAGTCGCGCGATAGGTATCGATGCGCAGGTCCTTGTCCTGAATGTCGACCTCGATGTCTTCGTCGATCTCCGGGTAGACAAACAGGGAAGCGAACGACGTGTGCCGCCGCGCAGCCTGATCGAACGGCGAGATGCGCACTAAGCGATGCACGCCGGCTTCGGCGGCCAGCAAACCATAGGCGTATTCGCCTTCAACTCTAAACGTCACGCTCTTCAGTCCAGCTTCCTCGCCCGGTTGATACTCGAGCACTTCAGCTTTGAACTCGCGCTGCTCGGCCCATTTCAAATACATGCGCAACAGCATCTCGGCCCAGTCCTGCGACTCAGTGCCGCCCGCGCCCGGATGAATCGTGCAGATAGCGTTGCGGCGATCGTTGTCGCCCGCGAGCAGCATTTCAGTTTCAGCCTGGCTCAACTCGTGTTCGAGCCGCTCGAGCAGCGGATGCAGCTCGCTCAACGAGCTCTCGTCTTCTTCGGCAAACTCAAAGAGCACTGCGGCGTCGTCGATCTGCGATTCGAAATGTTCCTGCCGCTCGATCTTCTTTTCGAGCCGGCTGCGGTTCTGGAGCAGTTTCTGAGCGGCTTCCTGGTCGTTCCAGAAATCCGGCGCGGAGGCCTGGGCCTCGATTCTATTCAACTCTTCGCGGCGTGCAGGAACATCAAAGAAACCTCCCGAGTTGTTCAACTCGCGCACGAAGGTCGTCAAATGAAACTCGCAATTCCTGAATTGACAACGTGTCGTTCATCTTAAATCTGCAAGACTCCTTCTACTGCTTACCAGTGCGGCTATCAAAAGTATCCCGGTGATGGCGGCGCAAATCTGTACGAACAGATCGCCTCGCCGGGTGTAGATCGTATCTACTTGCCTCGGCGAATAGGTCCAAACGCGAACATCGCTCTGAAACCCGCTCGTCAGATCTTCGAGCTTGCCGTGCGGATCGATGCGAGCGGTTAACCCCGTGTTGGTGACCCGCATCAGCGGCCGGCCATTTTCGACGGCGCGAAACACCGTGTTCGCCAGGTGTTGTCGCATCACGGCCGTTGGCCCAAGATATCCGTCGTTCGAGATATTGATCAGCAGGTCGGCGCCGCGAGACGTCATCTCGCGCGTGATCCATGGATACGCCGACTCGATGCAGATGAAAACTCCGGCACGATACCCTGCGACCGGCATCAGCGTGTACTTGCTGCCCGGAGTGAAATCGCCGACGAGACCAGTTATCAAAGAAGCTCCCGGTAACCATTGAGGGAGCGGCACATATTCGCCAAACGGCATTAGCCGAATCTTATCATACTGAGTAATCGGGGCGTCTCCATTTATTAGAATCGCTGAATTGTACGCGCCGTCATCCGGCGCTGGTTCCAACGAGTTGAAGAGAAGGTATGTTGCGTTGTCCAGCGAGAACTTCGTCACCAGTTGCTGAAACGACTTGTCTGTCGCGTAAGTGAAGTTCATCGGCGACTCGGGCCAGATCACCAATCTTCTAACACCTTCGGGACAACGCTTCAGTCCGTTGAGACTCAACAACAAGTGCCGCTCGCGTAACTCCTTCAATTCTTCAGTGCTCTTGACGATCGTCATCGGCACGTTGGGTTGGACCGCGACAACGCAAACTGACGCGACGTCGGAAGAAACATACGGGTCAGCAGCAAGGACCGACGACACCATGATCATGAAACCCACGACCGTAACAACAGACAATGCTGCGCCAATCCTCCACCACGTTCTCTGCATTACTACCAAGACAATCGCGGAATTGATCGCCACGATCAGGAAGCTGACGGCGTAAACACCACCCCAGGTCGCCGGTTGAATCAGCAGCCAGTGAAACGCCTGTGAGTAGCCGAGCGCGTTCCAGAGCTGACCCGTTACGCCGAGTCGCGCCCATTCGAACGCGGCCCAGAATACCGGCGCCAACAGCACGGCCCACTGGCCCCATCGCTTGATCACCAACGCCAGGACCATCATCGCGAGCCCGGGAAAAATCCCCACCACGATCGCGCCTGGCGCCAGTAACGCGTAAGCGACAACCGTTGGCAATCCGGCGTAATGAATCATCGAATACGTCAGCCAGTAACAGGTCGCATAGAAGAAGACTGAGCCCGCCGCCCAGCCGAGGATGAACGTGCGCACTGGCGACGGCCGCCGCGCCACTACCACGAGTAGCGGAACCAGGCCGATCCATGCCAACGACGCAAACTCGAAATTCGGAAACGCGAGGATGAGTAGGAAGGCCGTTGCGCCTGCCGCGCCCCATTCCGACCATGTAGGTAACACTTGCCGCACTGCGCTTCAGTGTAGCGAAAAAAATTTTTTTCAGCACCGTGACTGAGCGTAAGCGAGGGTGGTCAATTCGGTTGAAATTGACGCAAAAAGACAGAAACCGTCACTGTGGAAGTGACAAATTTCGTCCCCTGACGGAAAGGCGCTCGCGGATTTGGTCTTGGGCTATCGACGATTTGGGGGTTCTAAATGGAATCGAAAATGCGGGAAGACCCAGTCATTTCTGACCGGGTCCGCGTATCGGGGGGAAGCACTGAAGGGTCGCTCGGAAGGTAGCTGGCGCAGCGGCAGGCGGCGCTCAGGGGATGTTGGCGGCGGGGGCACGGTCAACATTTTGTGTATTCCGTGTCGTGCCGGTTCTCTCTTGAGCACCTCGCGTGCCACGTTTCCCAGAAACGGAGAAACGGAGAAGGGGAGATGCGGAGAAGCGGGGACTCTTACACGTCACCTTCTCCCCGTCTCCCCTTCTCCGTTTCTCCGTTTCCGCTTGTTCAATTGCCCATCATGACCTGTCGTTGAAGTGCGATCGCTTCCTGATTGTTGGGATCGATCGCGATAGCGCTCAGCGCATACTTTCGCGCCTCGCCTCTATCACCGCGATCGAGAAAGATTCGACCCAGCAGAATGTGCGCGTCGATTAGTTTCGGATCCCAGAAGATCGCAGTCTTCAGCGCGGCGATCGCCGCTTCCTGATCGCTGCGACGAAGATTGATGCGCCCGCTCAGCAGATACGCTTCCGCGTTCGTCGGCTCGATCATCACGACGCGATGGAGCTCGGGAAGCGCTTCGTCGTCGCGTCCCGCCTGATAAAGATCGCGCGCCTTGATGAGCAGATCCTGCGTCGCCGAGCTCGGTGATTCGGCATTCGATGCCAACGTCTTCGTCCGCTCGAGATCGAAAACCTCTTCACGGTTCAACACGTCACGCATCCGCAGGTTCACGCCGCTCGTCGTTTGCGACTTCTGCCACTCGGTTTCCCACTTCGCATACGATGACTGAAGATACCGCCGGGCCATGTCGTCGGCCGCCGCCGCGGCTTCCGTCTTACCGACCTTCGCGAGCGCTTTGGCAAACAGGAAATACGCCTGTCCGTCGCGTTGATTGTCTGTGATTACGGGCCGGAAATGTTCCGCGGCTTCGTTGTACTTCCCTTGTAGAAACAGCGCGTAACCGTAGTTGAAGTGAACCATCTGATCGCTGGGCGCTGACTCTGACGCCCGCGCCAGAAACTCGCTGCCCTGCGTCAACAGCCGCTTCCGTTCCGCGTCGTTCTTGTTATCACGCGCAGCTTGCACAGCGACTGCGCCGGCGTTGTTGTAAACGCCGATCAGCGGGAGATCGCTCGACAGCGGAACGATCGTCGCGAGCGCGTGTCCATAGTCGCCCAGCTTCGTGTAGCCGAGACTCGCGTAGAAGGCTGCTTCCGCGTAGTGCGGCTCCTTTTTCTGCAACTTCGAAAAGTATTCAGTCGCGTCTTTCCAGTTGCCGAGGCTCATGTAACTGCGTCCCAACTCGAACGCGGCCTGCGGATAAACCGCGCCGCCGAGCGCCTCGCCGTAATAGTGCAGCGCATTCTTGAGATATATCATGCGCAATTCAGCCCGCTCGTCGAGTTGCACGGCTTTAACGTACGCTTCGAAAGCCTTCTGCGGGATCTTTGTCGCTTCCTGGACGATCTG
Source organism: Acidobacteriota bacterium (assembly GCA_046732935.1). Classification (GTDB taxonomy): domain Bacteria; phylum Acidobacteriota; class Blastocatellia; order Pyrinomonadales; family Pyrinomonadaceae; genus PSRF01. The sequence continues at coordinate 82,419 of JBKPOC010000031.1, forward strand.
GTTTTGCGAATAGGGCAACGCCTTGTCGCGCTGGTAAAGAATCTGGTACGCGAGCCGGCCGTGAATGTCCTGGAGCGTCGTCAGCGCGCCGCCGTAGTCAAACTGGCGCGTGGCCCAGCCGCCGTCGATGACTTCGCCGAGCGTCCGTCCTTCGTTGACCTTGATCACGCGCGCGGTCACCTGGACGTACGCGTCGCTCGGTTGCTTGTCCTTGTCCTCGCCGTTCGCCGGGGCCGCAGTTGCCGGCGGCGTCACGGAATAACTACCGACGACGATCATCGTTGCTTTCGCCTGGCGCGCCAGTTTGATCGCCGTCGCGCGAGACACAATGACGGTCTCGGGCAGACGCAACCGCTGGTAAGCGAGCTCGCGCTCGTCGCTGGAGACGACGATCAGGCCGGGCTTGTTCAGCAGCTCGGCCAGCGCGTCGGCGAAACTCTCGCCGACCCAGTTGTACTCAGCGCGGTTCGAGGTGTTTTCAAACGGCAGCACCATCACCACGTCGGCTGACTGGTTTTGCGCTTGCGCGACCGCAAATTGTGGGATCGCAAGAGTTGTAAGAACGAGGACGCACGCTAATTTCAAACTCAAAAATCGCATGCAGTCATGGTAGCAGAAACCCCGATTTACATCGAATAAGGCACAACAACGTCGTCAGTTGTGGGTTGGGGGTGGACATCGAGCTGTACGCCGCGATACGCATCCTGCGACAGCAGATGCCGTACGCCGTGGTCGGCGATTGGCGGCGAGAACAGATAGCCCTGGCCGTATTCGCAGCCGAGCATACGGAGTTGCGCGAATTGCTCTTCGGTCTCGATTCCTTCCGCGATCACTTCCATGCCCAGGTTGCGTGCGAGCGTCGAGATCGTGCGGACGATCGCATTGTCGTTGTCAGTGGTGAGACGGGCCACGAACGAGCGATCAATCTTGAGATAATTGAGTGGGAAACGGTGCAGGTAACTCAGTGACGAATAGCCTGTGCCGAAGTCGTCGATGCTCAACTGGACGCCCAAAGAACGCAGTTGTTTGAACATCAACGCCGCCGCCTCCGCGTTCTCCATGACGACGCTTTCGGTGATCTCGAGCTTCAAGCAATGGGGACTCAGGTTGCTGTCGTTGAGTGCTTTTTTGATCCATTCAAGCAGATCGGGTTGGGCGACCTGGCGGGCTGAGAGATTGACGCTCAAACTCAGCGCACGATGACTCGGCGACGCGAGCTGCCACTCACGCAGACGAGCACAAGCCTCCGCCAGTACCCAGTCGCCGATTGGAACGATCAAGCCCGTTTCTTCCGCAACCGGTATGAAGTCCGCTGGTGAAACCAGGCCGCGACGAGGATGGTTCCAACGGACGAGCGCTTCGAAACCGGCAAGCCGGCCCGTTTGCAGCGAAACGATGGGCTGATAGAAAACACAAAATTCTTTCCGCTCGACTGCCTCACGGAGATCGCTCTCCAATTGCAGACGTGAGACGGCGCGCGCATGCATTCCGTGGTCAAACATTTCGTAGCGCGCTTTGCCGTTTTCCTTCGCTCGATACATCGCTATGTCGGCGTCGCGAAGAGTGTCTTCCGGACGATCATACCCGGTTGAGCTGAGCGCGATGCCGATGCTGGCAGTCGCGAAAGTTGAGTTCTTATCGAGGACGAACGGATGACGCAACTCATCCTGAATTCGTTGGGCGACGCGAATGGCGTCGGTCGTGTCGCTCATGCCGCTCACGAGGATGGCAAACTCATCGCCGCCGAAGCGCGCGAGCGTATCGACGGGACGCAGGGTACGTTCGAGTCGTTCCGCGAAAGCGACGAGTAACAGGTCACCGTGTGTGTGGCCAAGACTGTCGTTGATGTTCTTGAAGCGATCGAGATCCAGAAACAAGACTGCGAATAGATGATCCGGTGCGCGTTTTGCCGTCTCGATCTCCGCTTTCAACAGTTCGGTGAACATCCCACGATTGGGCAGGCCGGTGAGTGAATCGTGAAACGCGGCGTGACGAAAATGTTCTTTCGTCTCTTCTAAAACGCGACTGATTCGTTCCTGCTCGGCGATGTAGTTGTTGAGTTCCTGGACGTGACGTTCTGCTTGTTCGGCGCGTTGGTGTTCCAGCTCGGCGCGCGCGCGTTCTGCTTCCTCGGCCTGTCGCGCGGAAGCTTTTACCTCGCGCATGTAACGGTCGTAGCTAAAGTAGACGATGATGATGATCGGAATGCAGACGAGAAAGGCCCAGAAGCGTCCGGTACCTAAACTGTTCACGATGAAACCCGCGCCCGCGGCGCCCGCGAAATAACTGATCGAGATCCAAAGGAAGTTGCGGGTCCACATGCGCCAGAGCGATTCGCCGGTTTTGAGTGATGACGCGACGGCGCCGACTCCCGTGTGGACCAGATACTGGACGAGGGCGGTCAGACACAGCGCAGTGATCGCCCTTGCGGCGTCGCCTTGGAGCAGGTTTGTAGTTGAACCAAAAACGATTTTTAGAGTGGTCGCCGTGGTGAGCACGGAAACGGCGACCGCCGCGCTGCCGAAGGCGACGGTCCTGGCTTTCCGGCTGATTCTGAGCGCAGAACAAAGACCGGCGAGCGCGCCGATCAAGACCGCGGCTTCGCCGCCGTAGTACAGCAACGTGAAGAAGACGAACGTGTCGTCGACGGTGACGTTGAGGTTAACTTTTGGGATTCGAATGGCTATGCGCGATCCGATGACGGCGGTCACTACCACGAGCAGCAGGAAGTAACCACTGATTGTTCCGCTTGGCAGAGTGAGAACAGAATAAAAGCAAGCGGCGGCCCCTATCGCCACGACGAGCCACATGAAAACATCAAACAATTGTTGCCGCAGATTCTTCATTTTCCGCACGCCAATCCGTGTCCCTACTTCATTCCTGCTCCACTATCACCGAGTGAGCAATCGCCCATCGCATAACCATCGCCCATTGCGTAACCATCGCCCATGGCGTAACCGTCACCCATGGCATAGCCGTCGCCCATGGCGTAACCGTCGCCGAGCGCGAAGCCGTCGCCCAGCAGAAGCAAGTTGCTGAAGAAGAGCGATCCACCAAACAGCGCCGAGCCGTCGCTCTTCACGAGATAGTTTCCAAGCACAACCGACTTCACCCACATGTTGAAATTGAGGCTTTGCGTCGACAGTCCTTCGTTGACGCCGTCGCCGAGCAAGTAACCCTTGCCGTAACTGACCTGGTACTTATTGATCAGGTCCTTGCCGGTGACTGTTGCGTGGTTGAGTATGAGTCCCTGTGTCCAGGGGAAGGTGAAATCGGCAATCGTCGTTTGAGGGGCAGGAGCAGACTGGGTCAGTAAAGACGATCCAAAAGTCGGTTTTAGCAGGCCGAGAAGATCCGACCGCACAATCTTCGCGAGACTCACCGCGCCCGCGACGTTGAGTTGGCCCGCGCCCTGTTCGAAAGTGTTGAAGCCTTCGAGCGGTTGCGCAGTGTACATCAGGAGCATCTTGACCATGTTCGGCGTCAAGCTGGAATTCTGTTCCAACAGCAAGGCCGCGGCGCCCGAGACCATCGGCGCCGACATCGACGTGCCGCTGAGATACATCAGCTTCATGTTGGTCGTCGAATATTTATTCGTCTCGAGCTCGGGATACTTCCTGAGGAGACCGTTATTCGCGGCTTCGGCGGCGATGATCTTGTTTCCCGGGGCAACGAGATCGGGTTTGATTAGATTGTCGTAATGCTTGAGGCCGGCACTGTCGACGGAGTAGCTGCGTGTTGGTCCACGCGAACTGTAACTCGTGACTGAGTCGTCGTAGCGAGAATCGGTGCCGAAGCTGTTGCTGGCGCCGACCGTGATCGCGGAGGGTGCGTTTCCAGGACAATGAATCCCGCCATAAACCTTGACGCCATTGTTGTCTTTGCCAATGTTTCCGGCGGCGGTCACTACGACCACGCCTGAATCCACAAGTTTCCGAACAGCATTGCACAGCGGGTCGTCTTCGTAGGAGTTGATGGCGAGCGTGCCGAGACTCATGTTGACGACGCGCACGTTGTAAAGGTCTTTGTTAGCAACCAACCAATCGAGCGCGGTGAGCACGCCGGATATCGAGCCGGCGCCTTGCGAGTTCAGTACACGCAAGTTGAGCAGGTTGGCGGCCGGCGCGATTCCTTCATAAGCGCCACTGGTGGCGGCGCCGTCCCCCGCGGCAATCGCGGCGACGTGCGTTCCGTGTCCCCATGGATCGTCGACGCGACCCTCGCCGGTGAAATCTTTGCTGAACCTGATCTTGCCTGACGTCGCAAAAGACTTGTGTTTGCTGTCGATGCCGGAGTCCAGCACGGCGATTGTGATACCGGAACCATCGAGATTGTCAGGCAGGCCCAGCAGTCCTTTGCGCGCGCGCACCTGTTGCGTGCCGGTCGTGGTGGTGACGTGACCAGCGGGCCGCACGAGCGCGTCGACCGAAACGTAAGTCACGTCCGGATCAGCCGCGATCGCATCGGCCGCACTAGCCGGACTATCAACCAACCGAATGTTCAAGTTTGAAAGGACACCGGTGAGCACGCCGCCGACCGTATTGAGCAGACTGTCGAGTAGTCCGGCGGGCGCCGCCGGCTTTGTTTGCACAATGAGCTTCACACGCCGGGCGCCATCACCAGACGCGATGAGTTGGCGGAGATCGGGTGAGACCTTGCTCAGATTCAACAGACTGGCGGCTGCCGTCGTTTCTGTGTTGGTGGAGATAAATAGCGCCGAGCAGAGACAGAGCAGCACGGCGATAGTCACAAGTCGTTTCCAGGCTTGGGGGCGAGCCATTGTTTACTCCAAACGGAAAGAAAATTTCACAGCGCTCGAGACCTACGAGCAGCGTCCTTTTTGCTAGCTGTGTGCCAATGCGTGTTTTTGGAGTTGTCGATGCGTTTTTCCTCAGAAAAACATCGGAACATCTTAGTGGACCAGTGAGCCGGCCCGCGGAGAGTTACAGCAGGTTGACAGGTTGCGCGGAGTCAGTTTGGCAGAGTTCGGTCTGAATAACTTAAAATACTCACCACAAAAACACGCCTTGATTGGTATACTCGCCCGAGCCTAAACGGGCACCGCGCGCACGCGCATCGACTGCTTCGCGAATCCCGTCGCAGTTTTGACTCACTGGTTACGTTCACTCATTTCAGCTGCGTAGTCCCTATCGAAGGTAAGCTCAGCCCAGGAGGTACTTAAAATGAAAAAGCGCTGCTTTGTTGCTCTGCTGGTGGTGTGCGTTTGCGCGCTCACGGTTGCTGGTCAAAACAACCGCAAGAAGAAGGCCTCACCGTCACCGTCGCCCGAAGCCCAGTTCGGTTGGGAAAGCTTTGAAGGCGTTAACTGGCAGAAGGGCCCGTCGCGCGGTGAGCTCGGCACGACCGCGCAGGTGCAGGTACCTCCGGGCTACGTGTTTGCCGGCAAGAGCGACACGATGAAACTGATGGAAGCCACTAACAATCCGAAGTCCGGAAGAGAGATCGGTTTCGTAGCGCCGGCCGGTGAGGACTGGTTCGCCGTGTTCGAATTCAGCGACGTTGGCTACGTCAAAGACGACGACAAAGATTCGCTCGACGCCGATGCCTTGTTACAGTCGATCAAGACGAACACTGAAGAGAGCAACAAAGAGCGTCTGCGAAACGGTGGACCGCCTCTGAATATCCTCGGTTGGGAGACACCGCCGCGTTACAACGAAACGACGCACAATTTGGAGTGGGCCATCCGAGCAGAAAGCGAGGGAAGGCCGGTCATCAATTACAACACTCGCATGCTGGGTCGCGGCGGCGTAATGGAAGTGACGCTCGTGACGGATCAAGCGCTGATTGCCGATGTGTTGCCCAGATTCAAGACGATGCTGGCGGGTTTCAACTTCAACTCGGGACAGAAATATTCAGAGTTTCGCCCCGGCGACAAGACTGCTGCTTATGGTCTCATCGGTCTGATCGTCGGTGGAACGACTGCCGCGTTAGTTAAGACAGGCGCGTTCAAGTGGCTGTGGAAGGCGATCGTGGCCGCGTTCGTCGGTCTCGCAGGGTTGTTCAAGAAGATCTTCCGGCGTAATCAGACGGCCGTCTAAAGAGATACGTGTTCAGCTTCATCAGTGACGGTCAGACGCTGCTGTTCATCCTGGTGCTCTTGTATCTGACGGAGTGCCTGGTCTGGGTGAAGAAGCAGTCAGTAGCATTCGTATCGGCGACGGGCCGGCGCTGGCGGCTGGCCACGCCGAAATCGTGGTTGGGAAATGCGAACGGCGCAATGCTGTTGTTGAGCCCGTTGCCTCCGCCGGGCGAGATCGTACTGTCGCACCTGCTGCCGGTTTCAATCTCCCCTTCCGGTGTTTGCGCTTTCAATTCACAGGTATTGCCGTGGGGCTCGCGGCCGGCGACGCAGACGGGCGAGTTCGTTCCGTTTTCGTCGATCACCAAGGCCGGCAGTGACGGCGCTTATTTGTTGCTCAACGGCGAGAAGTTTGCAAAGTGCGCCACGCCGAATCAGGCGAAAGCACTCGCGAGCGTAATCAAGTCGGCGGCGGAGGCGAAGGTTTCGCGTCGCGAGTCGATCGTTCGATCGTGGATGGCGAAACAGTTCGACGCGCGTGCGGCGGAGAAGTTGTGGCGCGAATCGCAAGAGGAGATCGGTTCGTTGCAGGGCGTTTGCACGCTCCTGTTTCTGTTCCTGTTTGTGGCGATGCCCATCATCGTCACGATCTTCGGATTGCAGGAGCTGATCATTCCGAGCGGCGCGGTGATGGTCGCGTTGGCGGTGCTGATCGGCGTCATGTTCTTTCGGTTGCACCGGAAGTTGTTTCCGGCTGAGACGCAGGAACGGTTCGAGAACATGGCGAAGATGATTCTATGTCCGCCGGTGTCGATGCGCGCTGCCGACATTCTGACGCGGAACTTGCTCGCCGAGTTCAGTCCGATCGTTGTCGCGAGTGTGTTGGGTCGGGCGAAGGAGACGCAGTTCGTGCGTGCTTTCGTGCTCGACTTGAAGCATCCGTTGAAGCATGAAGTGACGGACGCGAAGGCACTGGAAACGATCGAATGGGCGACGGCGGAACAGTTGAAAGCCAGCCTTGCGTATGTGGAACGATCTGGCGACGCGTCGCTGCTTGGTCCAGACGAACGCGAGGGCGACTCAATCGCCTACTGTCCCCGCTGCGGTGTTCAGTTTGTCGTGCGCGACGGCGAGTGTCCGGATTGTCCGGGCGTCGAGCTGGTTGCCTTCTCGTAACCACAAAAGGCACAAATGTTCCTGTTCCGATTTCTGCCTCTGTTTTGTGCCTTATGTGTTTTTTTGTGCCTTTTGTGGTTAAACCGGAGCGGAGGGCTTCGAGAGCAAGCAAGGCGCATTGACGCCGGGCGGGTTTGATGTCGCTTACGAGAGCGGCGATGAGTTGTTCGTCGGAGATTTTCGTTAGGTCGTCGCTGGTTTTGTTGAGAATGAGTTCGGTGAGCAGTGAGGCTGCGGCGATGCTGATAGCGCAGCCGTCTCCGACGAACCGAGCTTCGGTCACGGTTTGATTATCGAGTTTGACTTCGAATCGGATGCGATCGCCACACAGCGGGTTGAAGCTTTCGTGGCTGATGTCTGCATCAGGGATGGGGCCGTAGTTGCGCGGGTGGCGAAAGTGGTCCAGCAGCGTCTCGCTGTAGAGCGTGCTCATCGCGTTGCTACGCTTTCTTTCGCAACGATGCGCCACGCCGGCCTGCTTTGATGGCGACGGCCTCGGCTAGAATGCTCAACGCGATTTCGGCTGCCGATTCCGCGCCGATATCGAGACCTGTCGGCACGTGCAGGCGATCCAGCAGCGACTGATCCCTCCCACCGTCTTTCAAAAATTCTTTAATCAACTTACCGCGTCGCTTGCTGCCAAGCAGTCCGACGTACGCAGCACCCGCAGGCAGAACGACTTTCAGTACCGGGATGTCGTACTTGTAATCGTGCGCGGTCAGGACGACGAACGTCGACGAGTTGTACGCAAGCGTCTGCGCGATCTCGGACGGAATACCGATCAGCAGCTCGTCAGCTTCAGGAAAACGCTCGTGCGTTGCAAACCGCGGACGTCCGTCGACGACGATGGTTTTCAATCCAAGCTCATGCGCCAGGCTGACAAGCGACATGCTGAGATGGCCCCCACCGAAGATGATCAGAGTCGGGGGCGGACCATGCACTTCGAAGAACACGGATTCATTCCCGACTGAAACCGCGGCCGACTTGCGCTTTCTTATGAGTTCAAGCGCGATCTTGCGAAGATCTTCGTCGAGAACATGAGAGGTCGAGCCGGGGAGAGAAGTATTCAAAGCTCCGAGGTATCATAGGTCTTCACCTTCCTACATCGGATTCAGATTTTTTGTGCGTTCAAACGGGAAGGGCTTGATGATACGAGCGCGTCGTCGGAAACGTCAATATTGGACCATGTTTCGTGTTAAGTTTGCGTAGGGAGGGTTGCGATGGCTTTCAAGATAGCGGAGCGGTTTGAAGTGCAAGCGCCGGTTGAACGGGTTTGGAAATACTTGATCGATCCGGCGAGTGTGGTGCAGTGCCTGCCGGGTGCGGAATTGCTCGAGGTGCAGGACGATCGCAACTTTCTCGGCGCGATTAAGGTGAAGGTTGGGCCGTTGTCGATGTCTTTCAAAGGGAAGGCCAGTTTTACTGAAGTGAACGACGAGACGCATACGGTGCGCATGGTCGGGGAGGCGCGTGAGGTTGGTGGATCGGGTTCGACGAAAGTGACGATGGTCAGCATCGTTACCGCATTGGAAGGTGGCGGCTCGCAAGTCTCGGTCGACTCCGAGATCAACCTTGTCGGCCGGATCGTCCAATTCGGCCGCGGCATGATCGAAGAAGTCTCACGCCAGATGTTTCGCCAGTTTGCGACCTGCGTGAAGAGCCGGTTGGAAACTCCGGAAGAACCTAAGCCTGAGACTGCCGAGGCGTCACCCTCAACTCCGTCTTCAAATCCTCCGTCGGTGGAAACCAAACCCGTGAGCGCCGCTTCCGTTGGTTTCAGCGCACTCTGGGCCATCATCGCCCGGTTCTTCCGGCGCTTGTCAGGCAAAACCGAAGAGATCAATTCGTGAATCCGTGTTCCCACTAACCTGCCATCAGCCGCAGCACTTTCCCGGCTTGGGCCACTTGCGAGCCTGCTCTCGCACGACTTTCAGAAATGAATCTCGGTCCTTGCCTTTTATCTCAACTGCTGACGGATCCTCCGGCCGCCCATGCGATCGAACCGTCGAGCTGTCTTCGACGTCGACCATACCCTGCGGGCCGCCCATTAGCATGAACACAGACGGCAACGCGTCCTGCTGCGTCAGGAACAGAGTGTAGGAGCGGCCAATCCGAACCGGGTCGACCGTTGGCGTCGTTTGTTCAGCACTGGTACCGTCTTCGAAATAAATGCGGCCACCGGACAGACTGACGACAATCGTTTTCGCTTGTTTGAGGTTCCCTTTGACAAGTTCGTCAACGGCGACCTCGTAGTCTGTGTAGATTGCTTTACCGTCAATCAGACGCGGGTCGAGCTTTTTAGTAAACCGGCCAACGATTACGGCTGTGCTATTCTTGGTCAGGGTCTCGACACTGAACTGGCCCCAGTCCCAATGAGGATCGACCTGCTCAACGTAATTGCCTTTCAACTTTGCCGCCGCTCGCAAGCCGCCACGCCTGAGCGCATCTCTTAAGGCGATCGCGTCGTCGTTGCCCTTGTTTTGGCTGGCTGGTTGTTGCAATGGTTTCGGCCGTAACGAGCCTCGGGTTGAAATGACGAACACTGAAGCCGCAACCATTAAGCAGATGGCCACCGCCACGAGAATGCGTTTTGTCGACCTGTATATTGTCATTTCTATTTTCCTCGACCTTTCAATATTACGTCCCAGGCCCATCTGCCGAGTTGAGCGCCATTTGCATCCTGAATCTTTGCTCGATAACGGAACTCATTGCCGTATCGATCGGTGCGGCTCGAGAGTTTGTACTCGAGTTCCACGTTCGCGATTCCGTGCTGCTCCAGAGTGCTGAATTCGGCCGGTTCCGAGATTCCGTTGTGATTGGAATCGGTCCAAAGTCTCAGCTCACGGAATATATAATCCCGACGGTTGATTAAGCCGTCGCCGTTGCCGCCTCGTTGAATTTTGTCAAATTCAGAGAGCGCGATGAACCCGTTACGATCCTCGGCGGGCACGTTTGGTTGCAGAGAGGCGTTTCCGAACAGCTCGCGACCGTTATCTATCCGCCCGTTGCGGTTTCGATCCAGAACCAGCCACGCGTCGTCTGAACCGGTCGCAGTCCAGGGCAGGCGCTGTTGGTGACCATTGCCGGCGAAGTCGAAATCGACACCTTGGGCGGCATTGGTCAGACGAAAACCATCGCCGTTCACGTCGATAAGGATCGGAGTTTGATACAAACACACGCCGTCAACACAAATATTTCCCGGTGGACATGTCTCCCAGCAGGAAAAGTTCGACGGTGGTCCGCACGTACCGCTGTAGCAAACGTCGCCATAACAGCAATCTTCATCGAACCAACAGTCGATGCAAGGTTCCGGTTGAGGTTCCGGGAAACATCCGCCGAAGGTAAAGTTCCAATACCCGCCCCCTTGCTGACACGTGAACGGATCTACTGGCGGGATGAAGAACCAGAATTGGCAGGGATTGCCGGAACCTAAACACTCTCCTGCCTTGCTCGCATCCGCCGCCGACACGCTGGTGACTGCGGCCGGCGTCGCACACGATCCTTGAGTCATGATCGTGGCGGGAAGCGGAAAATTCGTATGATCCAGGCCTAAAAAGTGACCTATTTCATGCAGCATGACAGCTTTCGCTTCAGTGGCGCCCAGCGTGCTCAAGCGGTTCAGAAATGCCGGACCATAATCGATCTCACTAGGTCCGGGAAGATACGCTGCGCAACCACCGGTGAAGGCGCTGTCAGTAAGGTTTCTTGAGAACTCGAGGTCGCCGTCAGCCCCAGTCGGTATCATAAGAATCCCGGTACCACATCCCTTGAGGTTCCACTCAAGCACCGCGTCTTGCAATACGGATAGCACTTGTTCCGACGGAGCATTAGGTCCCGACGAATAATTCACTGTCGCGTATCTAAAGCCGAAACCATCGAAGGGATGAGGCCGGAGAGTCAGCCAGGCGGTAGCCGCTGCGAGATCGGGCTGGGTCAAGCACCGCTGCGCCTCGGCGGCGCTGGAGCAGATGAAGCACACGAGAGAGGCGGCAAGCAAATACTTTAGGCCACGTAGTTTCATAGTCAGTTTACTCCAGTACTGCCCCACGCAGGATTGCAGCGTGCGATTAAGGTTGTTGCGAATGGACCACGACGCTCGCGAGATGACGGTACGACTCGGAACGAATCCCTGGCTTTTGACTTACCCGTGGGAGTGTGTTCTGACTGTTCTCGGAAAGGAGGGCGGCACTCTATTCCCTTTACCGACTGGAGTCAATGATTTTTTGTATGTGATTTTTTGTATGTGGAGTCAAAGAATCGGAAGGAAGACGAAGCGATGCAGTTGGATCTCTCCCGCTAGCTCGGAAAGTCGATCGTTAACTGCATCGCTGGGCCACTAGAACGATCAATTGCTGTCGAGATCTTCGCGGCAGGCCTCCTGAAAACGCTTCTGATCTTCGATACAGCGTTCGTTGTTTGCGCCGAGGTCGGCTCGGCAGTCCTTGATTAATTCCTGGCGCAGCTCTTCACACTGAGAACGGCAGGAACCCTGAAAACCCAGCGCGAAAAACAGCAGCGGTGCGACAAGTATGAAAGCGAATCGTCTTTTCATTTTTCTTCTCCCTGTTTATGACTACCAGGAGAAGAAGTTGTCGACAACGACGCGATATTACCGGCAGGGCGAAAAAAATCTCATCGCTCGCGCATGCTGCGGAAGGTGATTGAATATCGAAGCGTGTCGACGCGGGAGATGCTGTGTTCCCATTCCATTCGCGCTGGGCCACTCAGGTGATACGCAGAACGCGGTTCGGCGAGGACGTTGGCGCGGTCCCACCGGTCGCCGGCTTTTCTTCTGAAGCGCAGAGTGCACGGTGCGAGCAGCGAGACGCCGACGACTTCTCCGAATACAGCCTTGTCGCGATGCCAGCCGATTCCCGCGCCGTTCGCGTACTCGATGACAAGCACCTGTTCCAACGCCTCCGGCTGCAATCCAGCAAACTCGCCCGCGAGCATGCGCACACGGAGCAGGTAATCGGGGACGTCTTCGGCCCTTTCCACCCGCTGCGAAGAAAAGTCGTACTTCCAACCAAACGAGACGACCCGCCGCTTCCCCAGATAGCCGTGAAACTCAAACTCACGAAACGGCAGTTCGCTCACGCGCGCGATCAATGAACGCTCGTCACTAGCGCTAATAAAAGACGACTGGTAGCGCAGCCCTTCAGGTAGCGCCCGTTCGGTCGCATTGTTAAAGAAGTCGAGTTGCACTTCACTCCCTTGGGTCATTCCCGCTGGCGAGAAGACGAAAAGGGCGGAACCTCGAACGGTCCCGCCCTTCACGTTACGTGAGTTTAACTTCAGGTAGATAGGGTCAATTAGTAACCCCGATACCCATCGCTGTAACCATTAACGAAGCCCTGCCGGAAGTACTGCTTATACAGTTCGCGATTTCCAAACCGCGACTGATAGTCAGTATTCGCATTCCGATAGTCTTCCTCATCACGATACTCGAACCGTTCACCGTTGCGGCGATCCTTACGGCCTTCCTTGATGCCTTCGTTGTAGCCCGCGTTCAAAGCGGTCTGCCGCGCGTCAAACGAACCGCCGTAACCATAGCGATCATCGTAACGATCACGGTCACGATCATAATCGCGATTGCGTCTACGCTGTTCACGTTCCCACTCACGCTGCCGGCGAATCTGTTCACGCTGCCAGTCGCGATTATTTTGCCATTGCGCCTGGGCCACTGAACTCGCCGACGTCATCCCAATACCGAGAAGGAGAGATAAACCCAGAACACTTGCGAACAACTTTTTCTTCAGCAACATTGTTTTCATGACAGTCTCCTTTGCCCTGGCATTAGTGCAATCACGGTGCCACTGGTCCTACTTGATAAGACTGTCCAATTTTCGCCGTATTCGTGAGTTGCTGATGACAACCTTGTGACAAACGGGTTGCGAGAGACGTATGAATAAACTATTTCGTGAGTCAACACACGAAATCGAAAGTCAACAATGCGAACGACGTGAATGCAATGTTAGCGAACGCTGCACGAGCCGGTGTATGCTACGCCGGTATGTGGAGACGATACGCGGGCTGCGTGATCGGGTTTGTGACCGGGGCGGCGCTAGCGTGGTTGATCGGTTTCGAAGACAAGGTCGTTGCGCTTGCCGGGTTCGGTGTCGCTGCGGTCATGATGACGTTTGGCGAACGATGGGGACTCGTCCCGTCCGCTGACGAGGCCGACAAGCCGCAGACTCTTTTTTCACACGACCCAGACAAACCGGTATCTCGCGACACCAGCGGCTACCTGGATGCAATCGACTACAAAGAGGAATTGAAGGACGATCTGTGGGAACGGTTCGGTTCTTTAACCTACGATCGCGGACGCAAGCAGAAGAAGCGCCGCGTGAGCACGAAACCGAAATCCCGTGGTTAGCCGTCTCACCGGGCAGTCCTCACCCGCGGTCCAGCATCTCTTTCCCAACCTCAACCGCTTCCGCAACGATTCTTGTCCAGACCTGGACGCCGTTATCCCCGTTAGTGAATACGATCAATCCTCGCTGCGACTTGGGAAACAGAATCACGACCGTGCTCACGCCAGGGTCGCTGCCCGTATGAACCAGTGCATACTCGCCGTTGCTCAAATCCGGCATCACCATCCAACCCAGACCGAAAAACATGTTCTTCCCGCTCGGGTACGGCACCTGCGGCCGGACCATCTCGTCGAAAACTGACCGCGACAGCCCTTTCCCCTGCATCACGTTGATACTGAAACGCGCGTAGTCATCGATAGTCGTCATCATCAGGTCCGCGGCATTCGCTGACGTGTTCTTATGAATGTCGTACGGCTTGCCCTCTTTATTATGAGCGACGGCAAACCTCGACTCATCCATCGACGCGTCCCAGAAGAAACGCGTGTTCTTCATCCCGTACATCTGGAAGAGTCGCTTCTTGGCGAGTTGCTCCAGCGGTTGATGGAACCTCTTTTCCAGGGCGCGGCGAAGATACTCGAGTCCTTCTCCCGAATAGCTGACTTTCGTGCCGGGCTCGGCCATGAACTCCAGTTTGTTGCCCGGGTTCAGCGAACGCCAGTTCGGAAATCCTGACTGATGCGTCAGCACGTGACGCGTAGTGAGTTTCAGATGGCGCGGATCGTTCTGCACGTCAGGATCGACCCAGTAGTTCGCGAGCGGTTCGTCGAGGTTCCATTCGCCTCTGCTTACCAGGATCAACGTCAGCACTTCGACGATCGGTTTTGTCAGCGACGCGACTTGAAAAATCGTGTCTGATGTCGCAGGCGGACCGCCTTTCTTGAGTTCACCAAACACCTTCGCATATTTCAGCTTGCCGTTTTCAATAACGCCGATGCCGACGGCGGGAACGTTCGTCTCCTTCAACCAGCCAGGAATTTTTTGTTCGAATCCGAGGTTGATTGTCTGTGCATGAACAGGATGAAGTCCCGCCAGAGTTGCGATCAGAAGTAGGATTGAATTTGTAAGCAACTTGCGCATACGCGTTAGACGTTTCGCTTTGCCGGAGTGTTAACGCGCGACGGGAAGATTGGTATTGAACATGTCGGCGACACATTTCCAATTGCCATCTGCCTGCTTCTTCCAAACTTCGAGGTACTTGCCCTTGTCCGTCACCGGTTTGCCGCTAGCATCGGCTTCATTGATCTCATACGTCCCAGTGACGTAAGCAAGATCTCCGGAGCGCGCGACGTCGACTTTCGTTGCCGTCCAGCCGCCGGAGAAGTTGGGTGCTCCGAGCATGCCTTGCCACATCGCGCGAATCGCTTCTTTGGTCGTCAAGGCGGGACTGTTCGACGGCATGACGATCGCGTCGTCGGCATAGTACGAAACAGTCTTCTCGACGTTTTTCGATCCGGCCGCTTTGGACCATTCGGCGTCGAGAGCTTTGACAGCAGCTTCATCAGCAGCAAGATTGTTTTGCGCCATCTCCTTCTGGCAGGCAGTGGAGGCGACGAGCAGTAGGAGAAAAACGAGCAATGTGTTTCGCATGTTTAGAGACCTCGTGTTGTCAATTAGATTAACTGCGTGGATATCCTAACGCATTCAGGTTGGACTCTATTTCGTCGATCACGGCGGCGTCTTCAATCGTAGGTGGAATCGTGTAGGGAACACCGTCGGCCATCTTCTTGATCGTGCCGCGCACGATCTTGCCGGAACGAGTCTTCGGAAGACGGTTGACGACGGTCGCGATCTTGAACGAAGCAACCGGCCCGATCTTCTCGCGCACCAACTGAATCAACTCGGCGACGATCTCCGCTTGCGATCTTTCTACGCCGCGTTTGAGTACGACCAATCCAAGCGGTACCTCGCCTTTGAGTTCGTCGGCAACTCCGATCACGGCACACTCCGCGACGTCGGTGTGCCCCGCCAGCACTTCCTCCAGCGCGCCAGTCGATAAGCGGTGCCCGGCGACGTTGATGATGTCGTCCGTGCGACTCATGATCCACAGATAACCGTCTTCGTCTTTGTAGCCGGCGTCGGCGGTCTTGTAGTAGCCGGGATATGTGTCCAGGTACGACTCGACGAACGCGGCGTCCTTGTTCCACAGCGTCGGCAGGCAGCCGGGCGGCAACGGCAGCTTGATCACGATGTTGCCGATCCGGTTATCGAGTATCTCTGCACCTTCATCGTCGAGTACGCGAACGTCATAGCCGGGCACGGCTTTCCCGCATGAGCCGGGTTTCACGGGCAGCAGTTCCAGCCCGGCGCAATTCGCGCCGATGGGCCAACCGGTTTCCGTCTGCCACCAGTGATCGATAACTGGCACGCGGAGTTGTTTCTCGGCCCACGCCAGCGTATCGGGATCGCAACGCTCGCCCGCCAGAAACAACGCGCGGAAGTTGCTGAGGTCATGCTGCCGCAGATACTCGCCCGCGTGGTCTTCGCGTTTGATCGCACGAAAGACAGTCGGCGCGGTGAAGAGCACGCGAACGTTGTGTTGCGAGATCACGCGCCAGAAAGCGCCGGGATCCGGTGTGCCGACGGGCTTGCCTTCGTAAAGGACCGTGGTGTTGCCATTCAGCAACGGCCCGTAAACTATGTACGAGTGGCCCACCGCCCAACCCAGATCAGACGCAGCCCAAAACACGTCTCCGGCATCGACGCCGTAGATATTTTTCATGCTCCACTTCAGCGCCACGAGATGGCCGCCGTTATCGCGCACGACGCCTTTCGGAATGCCCGTTGTGCCGGAGGTGTAAAGGATGTAAAGCGGATCCGTAGCAGCTACGGCTACGCAATCTGCCGGTTGGGCGGACGCCAGCGCGTCATTCCAATCGACGTCACGTCCCACAACCAATTCAGCTTCGACCTGCGGCCGCTGAAGAATGATGCAGCGCCGCGGTTTGTGCTTTGCGGAGTCGATCGCCTTGTCGAGCATCGGCTTGTACGCGATCGGACGGTTTACTTCGATGCCGCACGATGCGGAGACAATGACTTTCGGTCGCGCGTCGTTGATGCGGGTGGCGAGCTCGCCGGCCGCAAAGCCACCGAAGACAACGGAGTGGATCGCGCCGATGCGCGCGCAGGCCAACATCGCGATCACTGCTTCGGGCACCATCGGCATGTAGATGATGACGCGATCGCCTTTGTCGACACCTTCGCGGCGCAGCGCTCCGGCGAACGTCGCGACTTCGTTCAGCAGCTCGCTATACGTGTAAGACCTTGTGACGCCGGTCACAGGACTGTCGTAGATGAGTGCAGGTTGTTCCGCGCGGCCGTTTTCGACGTGCGCGTCGAGCAGGTTGTAGCAGGTGTTGACTTGCGCGCCGGAAAACCAGCGATAGAACGGAGCGTTCGACGAGTCGAGGATCTTGTCCCAGCGTTTATACCAATGAACAGACTCCGCGGCCTGCGCCCAAAAGCCTTCAGGATCGCTTAGCCATCGTCGATACTCCGCCTCGTAGGCTCCGCTCATCTTTTTACTCTTATACACAAAAAATCGAGTCAGGTTCGCAAAAGTTTCTTGACTCGGGATTGGTCTACTGCGTGCGAAACGAGGCGGACTATGCAGGTAACTGTTTGCAGCAAGTGTGGGGCGAAGAACCGGATCGAGGAATCGCGACTGGCGACGAGCGAGGCGAAGTGCGGCCGGTGTGGAGAAACACTGGCGGCCGCTCGCGGTGATTACGAGCGAAAGCCGATCATCGTCACGGACCAGACTTTCGAGCGTGAGGTGTTGCAAGCGCGAGGACGTCCGATTCTGATGGATTGCTGGGCGCCGTGGTGCCGGCCGTGTTTGATGATCGCTCCGACGCTGGACAGGCTTGCCGCCGAATCAAACGGCCAGTACGTCATCGCCAAATTGAACATCGACGAAAACCCGCTGACCGCTTCGCGCTTTCAGATCGCCAGCATTCCTACCATGCTTCTTTTCAAAGACGGCAAACTGATCGATCGCCTGGTTGGCCTCCAGCCGAGGCAAGCGATCGCCGAACGTCTCCGCGTTGCCGCCCGAAATGCCGCGTAGTATTCCTGATTTTCTGATTCTGTGATATTCATGCTGTCATGAGTATCTTCCCCCGTTTGATCGCCATCCTTCTGGCTGCGGCCGTCTTCGTCTCCGCGCAGCAAAAAGTAAACAAGTTCGAGAATGCGCAGCAACGCGCGCACGATGCGTCGAAAATCGTCACGATGTTCGCTGTGTTGCCGACGAGCGAGTTTCCGAAAGAGTTGGTCGACCGAGCGCAGGCTGTTGGCGTGTTCCCAAGCGTCAAGAAAGCCACGGCACTGTTTACGTCCATGACCGACGGTTATGGCGTGATTAGTGCCCGCACGGAAACGGGCTGGACCATGCCCGCGTTTTATGAGTTCAGCGGCGGCGGTTACGGTGGCGGTCCTTTTTCGCCGACGGAAACCAGCGCGATCGTGCTGCTGTTTATGACAAAGGATGCGCTCGGTTGGTTTGAAAAGGGCGGCGTGAAGCTGAGGGGTGACAAGAAAGCGATCGAAGGACCGATCGGCGCCCTCTCGGACGCGCAGCGGAAGGAAATCGAAGGTGCGGACATTCTCGCGTACGCGTTCCGCGAGGGTAAATTGAGCGGCAAATCCTTTGGCAAGAGTTTCTGGAAGACGTTTTTGTTGAATCCCGACAACAACATCAACTCGCCTTTGTACGGGATGAAGGGCCGCGAGGTCCTGGCAGGTAAGGAGATTAAACCCGCGACGCCGATCCCCGCCTCGATATCGGAGTTCGCCGAAGCGCTTCAAAAAAACTACGGCCCGGCGAAACCGCCAGTCTCATCCTCCAACTGATCGCTTGTTGCCAACAATGGAACGCCAGCGAGTGACAACGGCTCGATCCTTATCGAACGCCGGCGAAAACCGCGACAAAGGATAACACTGTCGATCAGAACCCGAACTTCTGTCCGCGCCGCGTTCCGACGACGGGTGTCGCGACACGCGGGCTTCGCGTCTTCTTGTCGTTGTCGAGAATGCTTATCGTCGCGCTTGCCGGACTGCCGAGCGTGGCGTTCGACGGATTCGTCAATCGCACGTTGAATGTTTCAGTCGATTCTTTCGTGGTGTCGTCGACGATCACGAGGTTCAGGCTCTTGGACGACTCCCCGGGCGCGAACGTGAACGTTCCGGAGGCAGCAACGTAGTCGCCCGGGCTGGACGCACTCCCGTTCGAAGTCGCGTATTGAACGGTCGCGCTCGTTGAGGTGTTGCCGGTTCGACTCACCGTGATCGTGACAGCGCCCGCGTCTTCATTGGCACTGTACGACGATGCGCTGAATTGAATTGAAGCGCTTGGCGTTGGTGTTGGTGTAGGCGTGGGCGTTGGAGTTGGCGTAGGAGTTGGCGTAGGAGTCGGTATCGGCGTAGGAGTTGGCGTTGGAGTTGGTGTCGGTGTTGGCGTCGGACTCGGCGCGGCCCCACCTGACTGTGCGGCGTTCAAGGCGTTGATGTCGCAACCCAGGTCCTTACCATCCGTACCCGCTGACTTATACGCGGAGTCGACGAGTTGAAACGTCGAATCGAGCACTCCCGCGATCGACGCCGGATAAAAATTGTTCGCCGGGTAGATTGACGGCGACGCTCCCGCGATCAGGTTCTTCTGAAACACGTACCCCGGCGTGTATACCGCGAAGGCCGCATTTCCTTCTGCGTCCCCAAAGTACCCATAGCCTGATCGCGCCGTGATGTTGTTCGTGTAAACGAACCCGGTTGACGGCTCACCATAAAGCGCGGCGACATTGCCATCCTGAAAATGCGTGTTGTGATCGAGCTTGACGTTGTAGAACCCCGACATAGTCAGAAAACGGTTCGCGATGCCGGTGAACAAGTTGTTCGCGATCACGAGCCCATTCCCGCGACCCGACGGGTACGGCGAATCGCTGCCAAGCAAATTCAGCGCCTGTTCCGTGTTCTTTACGGTGTTGTTGGTAAAGCTGATGTTCTCGATGGTCGCCCACGGCGCTAGACCCTCTTCGCTGCGCACTGTGAACAGAACGGCGTAACCAATCTGCGCATCGGTCCACGAGTTTTCCAAAACGTTTCCGTCGACGATCACATTGCGCGCGTTCTTGAACTCCAGCAGGTTCTTGATACCCCAGTGAATACCGGCGTAAGTCGGATGACCGACCTTCCACGACAGCGGCTTGAAGAAGTAGTTGCGCCGGATCTCGATGTTGGATGGAATCAGGTTCGGGATGGCCGGGAGCGCACCGCCGAACAACACGTTTTCACCCGACGCTTCCAGGTAGTTGTTGATGATCTGGTAAGGCCCGGGTCCGTTCCAGCCACAGATCGCCTGGGTGTCGAAGCCCACGCCGTGAATGTCCGAGATGTAAGAGTTCAGTATCGACGTGTCTGCCGAGTTCAGACTGATGCCGCGCTGCACGGACTGGGTTGAAAACCCGTGAACCCACAAACGATCGAGTATCAGGTGATGCGGCACGCTTGCAAGATCCGTTTGACTGTCGTCGCCAAGGCGGATGAGATCGTAAATGAAATCGGTCGCGCTGAACGTCGATATGTCGAGACCGATCAGTTTGTAGTGATGGGCGCCCGCGACAGTCTTGATGATCGGGTCACCGCCGACGTTCGATCGCAATATCGCAAGCAGTCCGCTTTGCGACGGCGAGACGCGTCCGGTGATCTCCGCGGCCCGCGACGACTGAATCGTTATGTACGCGTCGCCAGTCTTCTTAGTCAAGACAAACGGACCGCGGTAGGTGGCCGCTGCTTCCAGGATGATGGTGTCACCCGGTGCGGCAGCGTTGATGGCCGCTTGCAGATCACCTCCAGCGGGAACCGTAAGAGTTGCCGCGAAGGTGGCAGAAGCGAACGTAAGTAATGTTAGAAGGAGAGCAAAGACATTAATTTTCAGGGAGACGCGTGGGACAACACAGCCTTGGGAGATGGACATTTATGCTCCGTCGAATAAGTACAAAAATAGGTAGAGCTGATTTCATAAGCACATCGGGTTATCGAATATTTTGTTCAGGAGGGTTACCGCTTGAACGCGGAGAGACTACAGGAACGCAGGGCCGTCGCAGGTTGTGAGCGTGTTACAAAATCGTTGCTGTCAGTGGTCAGTTGTCCGTAGTCAGTTGTCCGTAGTCGGTTGCCCGCAGTTGCATAAAGACTACTGACAACTGACTACTGACCACTGACAAGTATTAAGTTCTACGGTGATGGTGATGATGTCTGCTGCTTCTTGTGTTCGAGCACATTGCACGCGTCGACGACGCTCGTTGGATCGATCGCGACGTTTCCTTCGTCAATGTGCCGGATGATGCCTTCTTTATCGATCAGGAACGTGGCACGATTTCCGAAGCCCTGTTCCTCGTTGTAAACGCCGTAAGCTTTAACGACCGTACGTTTGAAGTCGCTGAGGATCGGAAACGTGACTTCAATCTGCTTGGCAAACTCGCGATTCGCGGGAATGCTGTCAACGCTCATGCCGAAAACCTGCGTGTCGTTCGAATCGAATTTGGCGATATCAGCCTGATACGCCTTCAACTCCTTCGTTCAACCACCAGTGAACGCCAGCACGTAAATCGCCAGCACTACGTTCTTCTTGCCTTTGAAATCGCTAAGCTTGTAGGTCTTGCCGTCAGTGGCGCGAAGCGTGAAGTCGGGTGCGGGGTCGCCGACTTTCAAGTTCGTTTTGGGCGGTGCTTGTTGAGCCAGCGCACTGACGCTGAGCACAGCAAGTAGCCCGAGGGAAACTAACAATCGTTTGTACATGTAAGTCTGGCCTCCCAGAGTAGAACCGGGTTTAATTCGCGACTTCGAATTTAGGCACAAACTCCTGGGTAGTCAAGGCGTTCGAGCCATTGCTGCCTTTGGACATCGAAATAACCGGAGTGACGCTTTCAACCTCCAGGATCATTTGCGTCGTCTGAATCACGGTATCAGGATTCAGTGACATGGAATGGATTCCTTTTTGAACCAGAAAGCGAGCGAACTCCGGATAGTCCGACGGCGCTTGACCGCAGATTCCGATCTTTTTCCCGGCACGGTGCGCCGCGGCAATCGCCATCTCGACCATCTTTTCAACCGCGCCATCGCGTTCATCGAAGAGATGGGCGACCATTTCGGAATCGCGATCCAATCCAAGTGTCAGTTGCGTCAGATCGTTCGAGCCGATCGAGTAGCCGTCGAAAATGCGCAGGAACTCGTCGGCAAAAACTACGTTCGCCGGCAGCTCGCACATCGCGTAGATCTCCAGTTCGTGCTCGCCCTGTCTGAGGCCGTAGTCGGCCATCAACGCGATCACGCGTCTGCCTTCTTCAACGGTACGGCAGAAGGGAATCATCGCCTTCACGTTACGCAGTCCCATGTCTTCGCGCACGCGCTGCAACGCCAGGCATTCGAGTTGAAAACCTTCGCGATAGCGCTCGTCGTAATAACGAGACGCACCGCGAAAACCAAGCATCGGATTTTCTTCAGCCGGTTCAAACTCCTGCCCGCCGACAAGCATCGCGTACTCGTTCGACTTGAAGTCGGACATGCGCACGATCACGGGATTCGGATAGAAGGCCGCTGAGATGCGAGCGATGCCTTCCGCGAGGCGGCGAACAAAGAAATCACGCGGGTCTTCTTCGCCGATGCGCCGTGCGATCTCGCGCACGACGTCAGCATTATCCAGATGCGGATAGCGGACCAACGCCATCGGGTGAATGCCGATGTGGTTGTTGATGATGAACTCGAGGCGCGCAAGTCCGACGCCGTCGTTCGGCAACCCGGCGAGTGCAAAAGCATGATCAGGATCGCCGACGTTCATCATCACCTTCGTCCGTGGCCTGTTCTCCTTGCCGACGACACGTTTCTCAACTGAGAAGTCGATCAATCCGTCGTAGACACTTCCGCGCGCGCCTTCCGCGCAACAGACGGTCACGTCCATTCCCGATTGCAGCACCTTCGTCGCGTTACCCGTGCCGACGATGCAGGGCAGTCCGAGCTCGCGACTCACAATGGCGCTGTGACAAGTGCGTCCGCCCCGGTCGGTAACGATCGCAGCCGCCTTTTTCATAATTGGCTCCCACGCCGGATCCGTCATCGAAGTCACGAGGACGGCGCCTTCCTTGAACTTTGTGAGCTGGTCAGGGTCGGACAGTACGTGGACCTGCCCCTGCCTGATGCGTTCGCCGACGGCGATTCCCGTAACGACGGGCGCGCCATGCTCGCCGGTGAGTTTGTGGATCTCGATGTAGTTGTCGTGGTTCGTCGCGTGGACTGTTTCGGGTCGAGCCTGGAGGATGAAGAGTTCACCCGTGATGCCGTCCTTTGCCCATTCGAGGTCCATCGGAGTCGGCCGTCCGGCAAGGTTCGAATAGTGCTCTTCGATCAGGCAACCCCACTGCGCGAGTTGCAGTACTTCATAGTCACTCAAACAGAATCGCTGCCGTTGCGCTTCTACAACGTCGCGAGTCCGAGTTCCTTTACCATCGAGGCCATAGACCATCTTCACTTCTTTTGTTCCGAGATGGCGGCTGACGATGGGCCGTGCGCCCGTAGTTAATGTCGGTTTGAAAACGATCCACTCGTCGGGTGTCGCCATTCCCTGGACGATGGCTTCGCCAAGTCCCCACGCACCGTTGATGACGACGACGTCACGAAAACCCGATTCAGTGTCGAGCGTGAACATCACGCCGGAGCACGCTTGATCCGAACGGACCATCGGCTGCACTCCGATCGCGAGCGACACGTCGAAATGATCGAACCCACGCGCGGCGCGATACGAGATCGCGCGATCGGTCCAAAGGGAAGCGAAGCATCGATGACAGGCTTCGATCAGCCGCTCTTCGCCGCGGACGTTCAGGATCGTGTCCTGCTGTCCCGCGAACGATGCTTCCGGAAGATCTTCAGCAGTGGCAGACGAACGTACTGCTACTTCGCAACTGGCCCTCGTGCGTTCGCAAAGACGTCGATAAGCGCCGACGATCGCCTCATGTACTTCGAGTGGCAGCGGCGTATCGAGCATCAGCGCGCGCGCTTCGCGTCCCGCTTTGTTCAGCGCCTTCAAGTCCTGGTACTCGAGCCCGTCCATCAGCTCGCGCAGGCGATTGCCGAGATCGTCTGTCGCGAGCAAGAGGCGATATGCCTCACGCGTCGTGGCGAAGCCGTCGACCGCGCGCACACCGCGCGGCGCCAGCGCACGAAACAGCTCACCGAGGCTGGCGCATTTGCCGCCTACCAATTCGACGTCGCCGGCTCCAACCTGGTCCAGGTCCAGCACAAGTGGCATCGCGGTTTTTTTCATCTTCATTCCCTCCGGTTCGTCACACGTAGACTTAGGTACTGCGTTTGGAGAAATACACGACAAGGTTTGAGGGTTGGGGGCGAGCAACATAAGACCCGCGTCTCAAGAATGTAAGTAGTTTTTTATTCTTTTTGGTGTTCATCTAACGTGAACTTTTGCCCGGTACGCCGCCAAAACTCTCCTGCTTGCTATGCGGACTAAGGAGACGTGTTATGAGTCGAATAAGACTATTAATCGCTCTGTTCCTGATTTGCTGAGCGCGGATTGAGGTGCGTCCCGCGCTACACACCGCAGAAGGGAGGCGCGTCGTCGCAGTCGTCTTCGCCCTTGCTGAAGGCCATCGCGCGGAAGGCTCCCGGTGTCATCCCTGTATATTGTTTGAACACGCGGGTGAAGTGACTCTGATCTGCAAAGCCGCACGCGAAGGCAATAGCTGATAAGGCGACGTCAGGATCCGCGAGTTGTTGACACGCGAACTGAACGCGCAGATCGTGCAGATAGTCGCTAATCGCCTGGTTGTGGAACTGGCGGAACACTCGCGACAAATGAGCCGGATTCACCGAAACCTGGGCCGCCACTTCGCCAATCGTAAGGTTCTCCTGAAAACTGTTCTTGAGCAGATCCTCAACTCGCGAAAGCCACTCAGGAGGCCGTCGCTCTCGAACTCGTTCGGGCCGCGCGACAAGAGCGAGCATCTCCAACACGAGCCCCTCGATCACGAGCGCTGAACAACAATCGAGATTCAGATACTCACGATAGAGCCGCACGGTTAGCCGGCTCAGCTCACTGCCGGGAAGAGCAATTGAGCTTTGCGGAGCGACCCCACATTCACGCAGGCGGTTCAACCATGCATCCTGAAGCCCCACGCTAAATACGCGGCTGTCCGGACCCATCTCATCCTGATGTGTCACCCCTGATGGATGAAAGATCGTCGTGAATGGCTTCAGTGCCGCAGTTCTGCGCCCGAACGTCTCGCTGCCGTGTCCGTAGAGCAGCAGATGGAACGATGCAAGCTCGTGAGAGTGCGTCGGAAGTTTTCGGGCGCGGTCATGCTTCAACTCCGCAAGAATAATCCCAGCGCTGACGTGTTTACGTAACACCTGTCCGTAGAAGTGACCAGGTCGTAGTGTTTGAGAACTCGAGCGGATGTATGGGGGAGTGCTCATGAGTGACGGCTTCGATGCGGCCCATCGTTCTTGTGTTTTCCGCGTAAGAAAAAGTTTGGAAAAAAATTCCGTCACTAATACGCGCACACCTGCAAATCTGTTCTATGCAGCTATCGTTTGTTCAATACACATGGCCCACGCGCGTCGTATGCTGCGCCACCTTTTTGAGACACGGATAAGTTTTTAGATCAGTGTCCAAAGAAATGGAGAGGAGAGAGTGATGAAAGTTAAGTCGAAGGTCAAAGCTGGTGAAGGCCCTGGGCTATGTCCGAACGGTGGGAAAGGATAGGGGAGTGCCATGAAAGTTAAATCGAAGGTCAAAGCCGGTGAGGGAAATGGTTTTGATCCTCACGGCGATCCGAAACCATAGAGGAGAGTGAGCGATGAAAGTTAAATCGAAGGTCAAAGCTGGTGAGGGATCCGGGATGTGTCCGGTCGGCGAACCGAAACATTGAAAGGAGAGCGAACAATGAAAGTCAGATCAAAAGTCAAAGCTGGTCAGGGACCTCTTATCGATCCTAACGGTAACCCGAAACCTTGAAGGCAACGATGTCGATCGCATTTTCCCGTTCGATGCGGCTCTTCGATCTGTCCGACTTTCGTGGACCCGCTCTCAGTCTGGCCGTGGCCATCATTGTTCTGGGAGCGTGGTTCGCGTGGGCAGTGCGGGCGCGCATTTCGCTCTATGAAGTCGCGGACACAGCAAGAGTCGAAGTCGAACATGCGGCTTATCCGATCGAAGCACAGGTGTCCGGACGAGTCGTCAAGAATTATTTGACGCTGGGCCAACACGTCAATGCAGGCCAGGTCCTCGTCGAACTTGACGACTCGTCCGAACGCCTGAAACTCGCCGAACAGCAGACTCAGCCACTCGCGCGCGAATCCCAGGTGGCTGCCTTACGCGCTGAGATCGCAGCCGGTGAAAAGGCATTGAATGAGGCACGGCAGACAGCTAGCGCCGCATTGGACCAGGCGCGTGCTCAACTGAAAGAAGCAGAAGAAGCGGCGCGCTTTGCTCATGTCGAAGAGGATCGTTTGAGCCCGCTGCGTGCGAGCGGGATCATTTCCGAACTCGATTTCCTGCGTCTTAAGTCGGAGACCCAGAAGCGCGACGCTGCCGCTGCCACCGCACGACTCTCCGTCGTCAAGCTCGAGCAAGAGCACCGGACGATCGGACGCGATCGAGAGACGCAACTCGAACGATTAAGAGGGGAGATAACTCGCGTCGAGAGTCAGATGTCTACGGATGAAGCGACCATCAAGAGGACGGTGCACGATATCGGTATTCGTCGCATCGAGGCGCCCGTGACTGGACAAGTCGGCGAACTCACCGAGCAACATCCAGGGACTATTGTTCAAGCCGGCGCAAAGCTCGGCGCAATCATTCCCGAAGGCGGTTTGAAAATCGTTGCGTTCTTTCCGCCGGATTCCGCATTGGGGCGAATTCAACCGGGGCAGCCGGCATCACTTCGGCTTCATGGCTTTCCGTGGGGGCAGTACGGAAGTTTGGCGGCGACGGTGAGGACAGTGGCTGGTGAAGTGCAGGACGGGCGCGTGCGAGTCGAACTCGAGATGCTGCGCGATCAGGTTGCCGCGATACCGCTCCAGCATGGACTGCCGGGGACAATCGAGATCGAAGTCAGAAAAGTTTCGCCGCTCATGCTGGTCCTGGAGTACGTGGCCTCGTCTCTGGGGGCAACGCGGGAGAACGTCAAATGAAAGGAGAAATGCAATGAAGACCAAGACCAACATCAAGGCTGGTTCATATCGTGCTCGCGGCACCAGCGGGGGGTTCTAACGATCCGCGTTCCTATGAGGCGGTGAGTATCAATTATGTCAGGCTTCAGTGAAACACGGATAAGGAGAATCATCGGAGCAGACGTGAAACGCCGCCTCATAATTCCCGAAGTGGTCCAGACCTCGATGATGGACTGTGGGCCCGCATCGCTCAAAGCCATGCTCGAGGGCTGGGGGATACCGATTAGCTACGGCCGTCTGCGAGAAGCCTGCCAGACCGACGTCGACGGCACATCGATAGATACGCTCGAGGAAGTCGGCGCCCAACTCGGACTCATCACCGAACAGATCATGGTGCCGATCGATCACGTGCTGCTTTCGTCAGCCAACACGTTCCCTTCGATCGTGGTTGTAATGCACTCGAGCGGCGTCACGCATTTCGTCATTGCCTGGCGCAAGCATGGGAACTTCGTGCAGTTAATGGATCCCGCCGTCGGACGCCGCTGGCTGTCGTGCCGTCGGTTTTTGTACGAGCTTTATGTTCATCGTCTTCCTGTCTGCGCCGCCGACTGGCGCGCCTGGGCCGGATCCCCCGAGTTCCTGGGCCCGCTTCGTGAGCGCCTGAGCCAATTGCATGTCGCGTCCGCGACGCGAACCCGTCTTATCGGCGACGCCATAACTGATAACACTTGGCGCGGACTTGCACTTCTCGACGCAGCGACACGTTTGCTCGGCGCGATCGTGCGTGCGCATGCGATACGGCCCGGTGCGCAAGCAACCCGGATGTTGGAAGCCTTCCTTCGCAACGATCACGACAATGCGTTAATGATCCCGCCATCTTATTGGTCAGTGCAGCCACTTGAATCCGAGTCGGACGAAGAGCAACTCCTACTGCGCGGCGCAGTGCTTGTACGCGTTAAAGGATGTGCGGAAACTGACCAGCCACAGCTTTCGCCGGAACTCGTTGCTGCACTCGCCGAGCGTCCATTGCGGCCGATGCGTGAACTGTTCCGCATGTTCCGCACGGATGGATTGTCGATCCCGTTAGTGCTTCTGTTCGCTCTCATGCTGGCCGCAGGCGGCGTGGTTTTCGAGTCGCTGTTGTTTCGCCGTCTCTTGGAAATCGGAAACGAACTAGGGTTGTCGCGACAGCGTCTGGGCGCGGTTGGTTTTCTTTTACTATTTCTGACTGCGCTGTTGCTTCTCGATCTGCCGATCGTCGCTGCTTCGTGGAACCTTGGCCGCCGTTTGGAAATGCGTTTGCGCATCGCCTTTCTGGCGAAGCTTCCGCGTTTGAACGATCGTTATTTTCACAGCCGCCTCACTTCCGACATGGCAGAGCGCGCGCAAAGCATCCACCGCCTTCGCATGTTGCCGGAGATCGGCAGCCATCTCGCTCGCGCCTCATTCACGCTGGTGGTGACGATAGCGGCAATCGTCTGGCTCAGTCCTTCGAGCAGGTCGCTGGCGATCGTCGCTGCGGCACTGATCGTCGCAATTCCAGTGCTGGGAAACCTGTTCCTGTCGGAGTACGACTTGCGTGCGCGTACTCATTCGGGCGCGTTGAGCCGCTTTTACCTGGGTGCGCTTCTCGGCCTCGTGCCGATTCGTACACACAGCGCCGAGCGAGCTGTGCGCCTGGAGCACGAGGGTCTGCTGGTGGAATGGACGAAGGCCGCACGTTCTGTACAAAAGGGCGTGGTTCTGGTTGAAGCGCTCCAACTCACTGCCGGGTTCGCGCTCGCCGCACTGCTCTTGTATAACTTTCTGCTCAATGAAAATCGAATCGGCGCGGCTATCTTGATGATCTTTTGGGCGTTGAGTCTGCCGGTGACGGGCCAGGACATCGCAACGCTGACTCGCTTCTATCCGACCTTCCGTAACATCACTCTCCGTCTGCTCGAACCGATGGGAGCAATCGAAGAGGAGAAGAACGTTGACAGCAGTGAGATCGTTGAGCTTGCACAGCCGAACGGCGGGGTTTCAATCGTCCTGCGCGACGTAAATGTCGTTGCGGCAGGACACACGATTCTCGAGGGTCTAAACGTCACGGTCCAACCGGGCGCACACGTCGCGATCGTTGGCTCGTCGGGCGCTGGAAAGTCGAGCCTGTTTGGATTGCTT
The DNA here is from genome assembly GCA_046732935.1 of Acidobacteriota bacterium. Taxonomy (GTDB): domain Bacteria; phylum Acidobacteriota; class Blastocatellia; order Pyrinomonadales; family Pyrinomonadaceae; genus PSRF01. The sequence goes on from JBKPOC010000031.1 coordinate 111,348, forward strand.
CTGGGATGGCATCGCGCTGCGCAGGGCGAAGTTCTCATCGACGGTCGTGCTCTTGAAGGGCAACAGCTCGAACAACTGCGACGACATACTGCTTGGGTCGATCCCTCGATCCAACTCTGGAATCGCTCGTTGTTGGAAAACCTTCGCTACGGCACTAACGGAAACGCGGTGACGTCCATCGGACACGTAATCGATTCGGCTGATCTCGGCCGCACGTTGAAACAGTTGCCGGATGGGTTACAGGCGGCGCTCGGCGAAGGCGGGGCACTGTTGTCGGGCGGCGAAGGGCAGCGTGTTCGACTCGGACGCGCGATGCTGCGGCCCACGATCCGGCTCGTGCTTCTTGACGAGTCGTTTCGCGGGCTGGATCGTGAGAGTCGCCACACGTTGCTGACGCACGCGCGACAGGCATGGCCGGACGCAACGCTTCTCTGCATCACTCACGACATTGCCGCGACGCGTTCATTCGAACGAGTGCTGGTTGTTGAAGCGGGGAAGATCATTGAAGACGGCGCGCCAGCCGAACTACTGACGCGAGCACATTCGCGTTACAAGGATTTGCTTCAGGCGGAAGAAGCCGTGCGGAGCGGGCTTTGGTCAGGCGTCGCCTGGCGACGAATGCAATTCAAACAAGGTCATCTTTACGAGATGAACGGGAAGGGAGTTGCATGACCGCGGACCTCGCCAGATTCTTGTGGCCGCTCGAAAGACTCGGCGAAGCACTCGAGACACTGGCGCGCGTCAGCAAGCTCTCGCGCGGCTCTGCGCAGCTCACACCCCTAACGAGTGAGAAGGATGATGAAGCACTCGGCGAGTGGATCGCGTCCAACGCCGAACGGCTCAATCTCGAAGCGCAGTCGGTCTTCGCGTCATATGCTGAGCTCGAGCAAGTCATTCTGGCGATTGGACCGGCATTGATTAGAGTTCGAGCCGGCAACGACGTCGGCTTCCTCGCATTGCTCGCAGCCGGACACCGCAAGGCCCTTCTCGTCGATCCTGGTCTGAAAAAGTGCAGGGTTTCGACAGCCTTCGTTTGCGCGGCGCTTCGGGAGCCGCTCGAAGTTCCGCTGAAGCCACAACTGGATCAACTGCTCGAAACAGTTGGCGTCGCTCGTCGTTGCCGTCAAAAAGCGCGAACCGCGATTCTGCGCGAGCGTCTCAGTGGTTTCATGATCGGCGGCTTTTGGGCACTGCGTCTACCGCCAGGGATCGGCTTCTTTCGGCAGTTACGAAAAGTGGGCGTGGCCCGCGACACGGCGCTGTTGGCGGGAGCGCATGCAGTGCAATACACGTTGTCGTTGCTGGCGTGGTTTGTGATCGGTCGAGCTGCGCTTCAAGGACGGCTTGACTCTGCAACACTGCTTGCCTGGGCCATGCTTTTGTTCACCACTATTCCGCTTCGTGTGTTGACCACCTGGAAACAAGGCGTTTCAGCGATCAGGGCCGGCGGTTTACTCAAGCAACGCCTGCTGTTCGGCGCACTTCGGCTCGATCCGGATCAGATTCGGCATCAAGGCGCCGGTCAACTGCTCGGACGAATCATCGAGACAGACGCCGTCGAAACCATGGCGCTGAACGGCGGCTTCCACGGCTTGCTGGCGCTAAGCGAACTAGCGATGTCGGCCGTGGTGCTGAGCATGGGAAGCGGTGGATGGCTTCATGCCGCGTTGCTTTTCGGGTGGACATGGTTGGCGTTGTTGATTGGTAGGACCTATCTCAACAAACGCCGGCATTGGATGGAACAGCGAATGTCCATCACGAATGAGCTCGTCGAGAGCATGGTTGGACATCGCACCAGGCTCGCACAGGAACCACGTGAGCACTGGCACGATGCAGAAGATCGATCACTGGAGCACTACTTTCGATCTTCGAAGCAGATGGATCGCGTTGCCGTTCTGTTGTCGACGCTGATCCCGCGCGGCTGGCTCGTGATCGGAATTGCCGGAATAGGGTTCAACTTTATCGGTGGCGGCAGTTCCACCGGCTTACTTGCTGTTGGTCTGGGCGGCGTCCTGCTCGCGTTTTCGGCATTGAGGCGAATGGCCGCCGGAATATCTCAATTGACGGACGCTGTCATTGCGTGGCAGCAGGTCGCGCTGATCTATCACTCGGCCGCTCTGAAGAGTTCGACTAAGTCAGAATCAACGTTGGTGACTGGCCTGAACGGCATGCCGCAAACAGGTGAAGTGCTGCTCGACGGGCGCGACCTTGTCTATCGCTACACCGACAGAACCGAAGCAGTCATCAGCCGCTGCGATTTGCGAATCAAGTCTGGAGACAAACTCCTGATTGAAGGACCATCGGGAGGTGGGAAGTCGACGCTGGCATCGCTGCTTGCCGGTTTACGACAACCCGATTCCGGTCTGTTGTTGCTGCGAGGATTTGATCGTCGCACGTTGGGCGATGCGAATTGGCGGCGGCTGATTGTGAGCGCGCCCCAATTTCATGAGAACCATGTTTTGAGTGAAACGTTCGCGTTCAATTTACTGATGGGCCGTCGTTGGCCGGCGCGGAATGAGGATCTCGAGGAGTGTGAGACGGTTTGTCGCGAGCTTGGGTTGGGAGAGCTGATCGATCGAATGCCGTCCGGACTAAATCAGATGGTTGGCGAAACAGGTTGGCAACTCTCGCATGGCGAACGAAGCCGTCTCTATATCGCGAGGGCCTTACTACAGCGCGCGGATCTCGTTTTACTCGATGAAAGCTTCGCCGCTTTGGATCCTGAGAACCTGCGTCGAGCGTTGAGTTGTGTGTTGAATCGGGTTCAGACGCTCGTAGTGATTGCTCACCCTTAGTGAACGATTTTGTTTATTCGTGTTCTATATACGTAGAACCAGCTAAACCAGCACTCATGGAAACACGGATTAGAGAATTAGTTCAGATTAGGGCGCCATCAACACCACGAAATTGTTGACGAACACAACCGCACTCGAATAGTATTCGTGTGCTGAGTTTCATCAGTTTCCTCTACGATCGACCAAGCAGTTAGAACCAGAGTTAAACCGATCTCGGGAACGTTCTTCTTGCCGAACTACGTCTGATTTCTCAGGCACCGGTACCCTCGAGAACCCTCTACTCCTCGAATCGTACCTCCTGTTGAGACGTGAAATTTTCGTCAAACTGTTGAGAGTTCGGATAGGCGTATCGACTTTCGAATTCACGCCCAGGACTGCCTGGGCAGGAGGTCCCCCGCATGGAAAATACAACGACAGCAAACTCTGCGGATGAACCGGCATTACAAGGCTCACCACAATCAGGTCTCAAACTTGATCCAGCTACGTGGGCTATTGCCGGCGCCCTTGGCAAGTGGGTAGGAGAAAAAGTGGCTGGCGGAATTGTCGGCGCTGCCGCCGGCAAACTGTTCAGCGAAGTGATGGACGCCATCGGCTTGGGCGGTCCGGATCTAGTGGCGAGGCTCGATCAGATCAGCAATCAGTTGGTCGAAGTGCAACGATCGCTCGACCGGCTGACCGAAATGACAGCCGAGATCTTGAAGCAACTCGCCGCCCTCAAGGAGTTCTTTGAGAAGAGCCTCAAGATCGAAACACTGCTCGCGGCGATGACGCGGATCGACGTGGCATATAACGGCTCTCCCACTCTGCTTGGTGAAGGGGCAACGACTTCGCCTGTTTACTTGCGGGAGCTGGTTGAAAAAATGCCTCACTACGACAAGATGACGCCGGAGAAACTAAAACAGGCTGCGCTGGATTTCGCGGCGTATGTTTCAGACATGCCGGACCGCATCGCAACTATTCAATCCGTTCTCGCCAAAGCGGCCTTCGGTCAGGACTCATTGCCAATGTATTGGGCCAGGGAGCTTGCTCAGTACGTGAACGGCAAGAAGATGACGCGCGAGGCGGCGTATCTCGTCCTCGAGGGTTACTTCTTGCAAGCCATTTCCTCCCAACTCAAAGGCGTCAGCGTCCACTGTGTAGCGCTCGGTACGGATCAGACGGTCGGTCCACAGCGTATTCGCACCTATCTCGAGGACAACTTTGCCAAGATGATGCTGAGCGAAACTGCGGCTTTCGTCGAGGCGGTCGAGGTGCTGATGGTTTCGACGCTGAAGCCCAGCATGCCGACTGGATTGCAGGACGGTATGGGTGAACGCGAGTTTCCCAAGGAGGTCGACGAGCTTCTGCTTCGCGCCGATTTGATCAGCGCCGCGCTGAACCTGGTCGCGCATAAACCGGATCAGGCAGGCAAACCATCGCCGTCGATTCAAGCTGCGATTCAGGGGATCTATGGCCGCACGCTGTTGCGTCCGTCAGATTTGAATAACGGAGCAGCGCCTTCGATCGCACCGGCCGGCTATCCCGCCGCTGCCGGCACAGCCGTACACCAGTTGCCCTTTCCTTGTCTCGATCTAACGTTCAAGGATGGACGCAGCATTCTCAAAGACGTCAGCGCGTCGCCCGTTAGCGTGGCCCACTATTTCTGGCCGTTTCCCTCGACGACGCCGGCGGAGGGAACGCCAATCGATCCCAGTCAGCGCGGCGGAGTTAAGCCGGCGCGCTACCCTGTTTTTGGACCGGACCAACCGGGCGTGCTTGCTGCCAGTTTGTTCGATGTGAGCCGGTTGTATCGCGGCCTTCCGTCGGGAACGCCGCATTCGTACAAGTTCGACAAGTTTCAGGGAGGCTCACCCGACCTCGGCTACTACAACGAGAGATGTACGCCCTACCACCATCCGCTGACCAACGACAAGGGCGACGCTTTCGAGACTTTCTTCACGATGGTCCACATCTACCGGCTGGACATTCGCCAGCACAGTTTCGTGTGGCATCCGCTTTTCACCTACTCAGGCGCGCCGATAAAAGTGCGGCTCACTGCTCATGTGGCTTCGATCATTCACCGCGACCCGCGCAAGGACGGCCAGGGTGGGACGGCGTTTGGACAAGATTGGGAGGTATTCAACCGGTTGCGACTGAAACATCCAAACGGATCGGAAAACCAGTTCTATAACTCCGTCGACGCTTTCGGAGTCGACAGGCCGATCAGCGTGCAGGGCTCCGACGCCTATTCGCACTGGAATGACAACTACGACGCCAGGCGTGACGGGGTTTTCTCGATCGATTTCGATCTCGTGCCGGGAGACTACCAGCTAATGCTCGACAGCGAGATCGCCGTCTTCGTCTGCGAACACAGATATGAAGGATGGCAATCGACGTCGCTCGCTTTCTTTCTTCATGGCCTCTCAATTGAGAGGCTCTAACAATGTGAAAATAATTAACTCATCAACCTCTCAACTACAGGAGATTTTCGACTATGGTAACTTTGGCAACTCCAGCACCGCGCGATCCAGCCAACAAGGACCTGGACAAGTCTGCATTGCAGGCGCTCGCGCAAGCCACCATCAACGTGGAGCTATTCACGATTCCGCTGTACATGGTCTCCATGTACTCCATTCAGGGAATGCACCAGATCACCAGCAAGGGAAACGATTTTTATCAGGGCCGGCTGTGGCCGGGCGCGGGACCTAGCCGCGATCCCAGCAAGGAGCCGAACCCGACGAACGCTGAGGCGTTCAATCACTTCTTCAGCGTCTTCATCGACGAGATGTTGCACTTGCAACTCGCATCGAACATCGCGAAGGTGCTCAGCGTAATGCCGACCTACACCAGCCCGCTGCTGCAAAGCGCGGACTTCGGTTGGACCTGCTACGGACCCAACAACACCGTCATCCCCCACATCATCGACTTCGAGGACACCATCGAGCCCTACAACACCATCAAGGTGAAACTCGATGCGTTGACCCTGGAGCAAAACAAACTCTTTCTCGCGATAGAACAAAACAAGGATGACGCGGACAACATCATCGATAAGGACAAACGAGGAAACTACTTTCCTTCGACGCCTTTCAAAGACTGGAAGATTACCAACACGGAAGAAAATCTGCCGATGATGGGAACGATTGGTTGGCTCTACAAATGTCTCTGGGAGTACATCGACATCAGCTACACCGATGATACGAAGTTGTTTGATTACGTCTTCAACCGCGGCAGCCTCGAACGAGACCTCTTCAACGCCATCAGCTCGCACCACAAACCCGAATATCCGAAGATGCGCGCGATGGCGACGGGCGAGATCAACTCCGGCTGGGCCAAGTCCAACATCCTCGACATGATTAACGCCATCACGGATCAGGGCGAAGGCTCAGGCATAGCAGACGACATTCGAGAGAGCCTGCGAGCGCGAGGACTGCTTCAGTACGCACCTGTTAAAGATCAGTTCCAGCCCGACGAAGCGGCGCTGAATTTTGACTATCCCAACTACACCGACACGGGCGCCCCAAACAATCCGTCGGGAAACACCGTCTCGCGAATGAAGAACGCTGCACTGGATCATCACGACCGCTTCGGCGCGATCAATGAGCTGCTGAAAACCGGCAAGGTCGTCACGTGGGACCAGTGGCACAGCGGCGGCAACAAGTGGACGCCGGACATGTTGAAGACAACGGGTTACGATCAGAACAAGTGGCCGTTGCCGACTGCTGAGGACATCGCGGGCGCACTCAACACACTCAACGCTGATCCGAACAGTCACGATCTGTTCAGTAAGGCTGCTTGTGGTTCTATCGCAGGCATCACGCGTTTGTTGTCGGGCTTCTGGACCAACGAAAGCAGCTCGTTCCCGTTTCCGTCGATGTATGGCTCCGGCGATCGCGTGTCCATTTGCTGGGCAGTGACGGGCAAGTTCCCGGACATCACTCAGGGCGTTGCGCAGAAGGATCCGAACACGCTTTATCACGCCTGCCAGGGACTGAACCTAACGCCCGGCACGCTGTGTGGTGCTCCGAGCAAGAATCTTCCTGATGTGGCGGTCTTTCACTCCTGTCGCGGCTCGAACACCTGTAAGGCAGAAGGCGGTTGCGGGTTCGTGCAGCAGGTAGGCAGCCAGACCATTATCTGCGGCTTCAAGGTAATGGCTGAGGATCTGCAAGACCCGTTGCGTAAAGAGGTGATTATTTACAGCGCGCCGTCGGACAATTCGTGCGCGGCTTTTGGCGGTTGTGCGGTGCCGATTTCGGACTCGCAGTTGTATCCGACTCCTCCAAACGCAAAGACGCCGACGGATCCCGCAAAGATGGAGCTCAACGACTTCCCGCCGCCGGGTTTCAAACCGACGAAGTTGAATGAGGAACTCCAGTACAAGATGGGCGATAAGGTTTACGACATCGCCTGGACCGCTTATATCGAAGTGCTGAAGAGTCGCGGCGTAACGAATCTGCCGACAAAACCGGCGCCCGATCCGCTGCGTCTCGCGTTTCCGCCTTCTACATAAATACAAGGACGAGTTCTGCAAGTGAAGAACCATCAAAACCAACGCCCGGGTCGACTTGACCTGCCTGATCTCGGTCTGGGCGTTGGTCTCCGCAACCAGCATTTCTCTTACCTGATGCGAAACGATCCGCAGGTGGATTGGTTCGAGATCATCAGCGAAAACTTCATGGATAATTTTGGGTATGCGCGTCACGTGCTGGAACACGTCGCAGCGATCCGGCCCATCGTGATGCACGGCGTCTCGCTGTCCGTCGGCAGCACCGATCCGTTGAACTGGGATTACCTGAAAGATCTGAAAGCACTCGCGGAGTTCGTGCAGCCGAAATGGATTTCGGACCATTTGTGCTGGACGGGCGTGGCGAACGTGAATACACATGATCTTCTGCCGTTGCCGTTGACGGAAGAAAGTTTGTCGCATGTGGCGGAGCGTGTCGGACAGGTTCAGGATTTTCTTGGGCGTCCGCTGATACTGGAGAATCCATCGAGTTACCTGGAATTCAAAGAGTCAGCGATGAGCGAGTGGGAGTTTCTGTCAGAGCTTGTGAGGGAAACGGGCTGTGGGCTGTTGCTTGACGTGAACAACGTCTACGTTTCCGGCTACAACCACGGCTTCGATCCCGAGCATTACATTAGAAGTCTGCCGCACTCCAGCATCGTTCAGCTTCATATTGCCGGGCCGACGGACTGCGGGCGGTATTTGGTCGATACGCACGATCAGCCAGTGCCGACAAAGGTCTGGCGTCTTTATAAGCTGGCCCAGGAATTGACGAGCGGAGTTTCGACGCTGCTGGAGTGGGACGCCAACATTCCCGATTTTCCCGATCTCGTTTTAGAACTGAAGAAAGCAGAAGCCGCGATGCAGGGTGCGATTCCGGAAGCTCCGCTTGTTCATACAAGCGCGGCGCAGATCGTTTCCAATCCCGTCGACTTCCAATTGGTCTCAGGACAATGACTGAACAGTCGCTCGCGCTGGTACAACGTTGGATGAAGAGCGTGCTCACGGAGCGCGGCCACTTCGTCGAGAAACTCGACAGTGCAGCACAACAACATGGGTTGCTCATTGACGACGTCGTCGCGGGAAAACGCGATCTCTCGGCGCGCGAACGTCTCAACATTTACGCCGGCGGTTACGTTGCCCGGCTGCTCGAATGCATGCGGGCTGACTTTCCAGTGCTTTGTCACTTCATGGGCGACGCCGTGTTCGATGCGTTTGCCAAAGCGTACATCGTGACTGCACCACCACACTCGCCGAGTCTTTACGATCTCGGTGCCGGATTCGCGCAGTTCCTCGACGAGACAAAACCAACGAGCAACGAACCGGGAACGATCACGCTGCTCGATCTGCCTGCGGAACTCGCGCGATTTGAGCGCGCACGCGCGGAAGTCATGCGCGCTCGCGGCACTGAAGACGATCCACAGGCGACGCAAAGCTTCTCGCCGTTCGAGGTCCTGAGCAGCGATCTAAAGCTGCACGCGACGCCGTGTTTGCGCCTCCTTGAGCTGAATTTCGCGCTGGTCGATTTTTTTCAGGAGCCGGATCAGTCTGGACAACCGGATCAGCGGCGTTCATTCGTCGCGATTGGCCGGTCTGACTATCGCGTCAACGTCGCGGAAGTTGAGGCGTGGCAGTTTGCGTTTCTGAAGGCTTGTGAGTCGCCTGTCTCTGCTCATGTCGCTGCGCGTCAAGCGGCTGAGGAAAGCGGAACGGAGCCGTCGTTCGTGCTGGCTCATTTAGTGCTTTGGTTACCGCTCGCGATCCAGTCAGGGTTCCTGCGCATCGACGATCAAACTCACTGAGTCGCCCACGTTAATCTGGCCCGTGCGTACGACAGCCGCATAAACTCCGGCGTTGTTCGCGTTCATACGAACTGCCGTTTTCATGACGCGCGGGTCTTGTTGGGTCGTGTCCGGGTCGAGGTTGATCATGACGCAACGCTCGTCGCGCATGGTCACGTCGATCATGGGGCCAGATTCGAAGCTGCCGAAGACTAACCTTCCGCCTACCCAGTAGTCTTCGAGAAATGGTTCCGTCGCGTCGGACCGAATCAAGACGTTTGCACGAAATCGCCTCGTGTCCAATGTCAGTCCCGCTTCACGTCCAATCCCGGCGATCGTCGCTAGGTCGATCACTGACACGCTCGCTTCATCAAAGATTCCGTGTTTGAGCTTCATCAGTTCCACCGGACTTCCGAACTTCTCCGCGACAATGTTTTGCAGCTCCGGGCTTCCGAGTGCGAGCTCAACTCCATCGGGCGTGCGGACGTGCGTAGGCACCGGCTCCGGCGCATTCTCGTCAACACCCATCGGTTTGTACAAAACAAGTTCCGGAAGCCTGCTTGCACTCAGCCACGGAAAGCCGCTGCCCGCGCGGGCATTGTCGTTGAGACGGCGAAACGCAAAGCGCCGATCGCCCTGCAAACCGTGCCAGCCGAGAAACGCGGAGTTCACAGCGATGCCGGCCATGGATTTGACGGGATAGCGCACGAGCTCGTGAACGTATCCGACGTGAATGATCATAGATGTCGCGCGTGGTTTAAGTTGTCACGGCGCCGGTGTGGGATCGGGAGCGGTATCAACCCAGTTGGTGAAGAGCGCGTATCCGAGTGCCAATGCTGTCGCGCCCACAAACATCCCCAGGATTCCTCCGGTCGCCATACCGCCCAGCGCGCCGAAGAGTATCACAGGCATGGGCACGTCAACGCCACGGCCGAGCATCAGCGGCTTCAGGACGTTGTCCGCCATGCCCGTGATCAGCAGGATGATCGTGTGGGCGATCGCTGCGCCGGTGCTGTAGCCGCCGCTGGACCAAATGTAAATAATGACTGGAAGCGTGACGACAAGCGCGGGCACCTGGGCGATGCCCAGTACGAGCGCGACGATCGCCAACACGCCGGCGATCGGTATGCCGGCGAGCAAAAGCGCCAGTCCGATCAGCAGCGCTTGAATAGCCGCGATACCGATCACGCCCAGTGCAACGGCTCGGATAGTTGCGAGTGCGAGTCTCTCGAGCGCTTCGCCTCTCGTGGGACCAGCGAGACGAGTGAAGATCGCGCGGCTGCTGCGCGCGGCGGAGTTGCCGTAGGCCATCACGATGTTGGCGACGACGAATGACGCGAGAAACACCAACATGCTACCGCCGATACTCGCCACCATCGAAAGCGCGTCGCGAGCGAGTTCGCCAATCTTCGGCTGCATCGTCTGAATGAACGCGGGTAGATCGTTGCGGGCCTGTGACCACGTGTCGTACAGGCTGCTGCCGACTATGGGCAGGTTCTTCACTCCTTCTCGCGGCGGCGGTATTTGGAGTGTGTTTTGTTGCATCGCACTGATGAAAGCGCGAACCGAGTCGGCGAATGAGTTCATCAATAACCAGGTCGGGATGACGATTAAAGAAACCCCGACGATTACCATGATGATCGACGCCAGTCCCTGCTTTCCGCCGATTCTGCGAGCGAGTGATTGATGCAACGGGTAGGTCGTGACGGCGAGGATTATCGACCACGCCGTCAACTTCAGAAATGGTGAGAAGACCTGGAAACACAGTATCGCTAATCCGGCGATCAAGCCGACGCGGATCAACGTATCCCATAAACTGGAAAACGGACGCCGTTCAACTACGACTTCTGGCTGCGTTACCGGTTTCATTTACGCGGATGACTGTATTCACACAGCAAAGAGGTAACTACTGGCAATTTTGACAGTGTCCCGGTGGTACTGACTCCCCTCAGGAAATTTTATTGATTTTCTGCGCGTCGCGTGTCTATGATTCTACCCGTTTGTAACCTCACTAGTTTCTCAACCATCTCTCTGCGAGATCTGACACATCGGGTGAAATACACAATGAAAAAAGCAACTCCTACACTTCTCCTACTGATTTGTGCTCTCTTCTCAACCACCACTCGGGCGCAGGTTCCTGAGCAGGCACGCAACTTTCAAATCAACGAAACCCACACCGGCTCCATTACTTCCGCGACCCTGACACCGCCCCTCGTAAAACGATGGACCGTCAACTTCGGCCAGCCTATTTCTTATCCACTGATTGTCGACGGCAAGGTCTACGTGACCGTCAAGAATTCTGTCGGACAGGGAAACACGCTCTTTGCTCTCGACGCGACCAACGGCACAACCATCTGGTCGTTCGCACTCGGCGGCAGCAGTTTCTTGTCCGGCACTTGTTACGAGAACGGGCGTGTATTTGCGATAAACGGCAATGGATTGTTGCGCGCCTTTGATGGCGCGACGGGCGCTGTGATCTGGAGTCTTCAGCTTACGGGCCAGTTTTCGTTCTCTTCGCCGCCGTCCGTTTACCAGGGCGTGATCTACACGGACGGATCCGGATCGGGCGGGACCGTCTACGCCGTTAACGCAACCACCGGAGCTCTGTTATGGACCTCGTCGGTAATGAACGGCGGTCATGGCTCTCCCGCCGTGGCGAGCGACGGCGTATACGTCTCATATGCCTGTCCGAACGTTTACAAACTGGATCCCGCGACAGGCGCCAAGATCTGGCAGTACGCACCGGGTTGTTCCGGAGGAGGAGGCAACACGCCCGCGCTGTACAGCGATCGTCTTTTCGTGCGCGACAGCACGGGCACGATCCACGACAGCTTCAACGGATCTCTCATCGGAAACTTCGTCGCGAAGAATACGCCCGCCTTTTCGGGCAGCCGCGGCTTCTTTTTGAATGGCCCAAATTTCTTCGGTTCGTTCGGAACACTCCAGGCGCGTGATGTAAGTAGCAACACGGTCCTGTGGAGCTTCGCCGGAGACGGGTTTTTGCAGTCGGCGGTACTCGTCGTGAATGACTTCGTGTACGTCGGTTCCGCGCAGGGCAAGTTGTACGCGGTTGCCGCCACAACCGGACAACAGGTTTGGGTTTCAACTGCCGGCGCGAGCATACCGTACGTCGACGAACACAACGCGTCGCAGCCGATCACGAGTTTTGCGGCGGGCGAAGGTTTACTGGTGGTGCCGACGAGCACGACTCTCGTCGCTTACGAGCACGACAACGTGCCGCCGACTCTCACGTGGGGCAATCAAACACCGGCCGCGAACGCCGCCGGCTGGAACAACACCGCAGTCGATCTGTCATTCACGACTACTGACGAATCGGGTGTTCAGTCAACTGTTCCGCAGAGTCCGTTGCACTTCACCTTAGAAGGAGCAAACCAGACTCAAGACGTGACGGTCACGGACAACGCCGGAAACACCGCTACGTTCACCTCGCCCGTCGTGAATATCGACTTAACCGCGCCCATCGTTTCGGCGGCAGCGAATCCCGCGACTGCTCCGAAGAGACCGCAGCCTGTATCAGTCACGATTTCGGGAAATGTGACGGATGCCCTTAGCGGAGTCGGCAGCGCAAGCTTCAACGTGGTTGACGAGTATGGCGTGACGCAGCCGAGTGGGCCGGTTACGGTGCAGGCAAACGGTAGCTATTCGTTTACGCTCTCGCTGCCCGCGACGAAGAACGGCTCAGACAAAGACGGCCACCTCTACACGATAGTGGTGACCGCCTCTGATCGAGCTGGAAACTCCGCGTCAGCGACAACGACACTGCGTATCAATTAGGACGCGGATAAAACGGATGTTCACTCGGTAGGCTTCTCGACGCGTCCGCCGAGATGCTTGCCGAGGAACTCCTCCATCGCACGGTAAAAGTCGAACCGGTTCTCTTCATTCGAGAAGCCGTGTCCTTCGTTTGCTTTGACGATGTACGGCACTTCGATCCCGCGCGCCTTCAACGCCGCCACCATCTGATCGGATTCGGCCTTGTTCACGCGCGGATCGTTGGCGCCCTGCGCAATCAACAGCGGCACCTTGATCTTGTCACTGTGGAACACCGGCGACGCCGCAGTCAGCAGGTCTTTCTCCGTCTCAGGATTTCCGACCATCTCATAAACCATTTCCAGGTACGGTTTCCAATACGGCGGGAACGACTTGATAAACGTAAACAGGTTCGACACTCCTACGTAGTCAACCGCGGCCGCGTAAAGATCCGGCGTGAACGTAACACCCGCCAGCGTCGCATACCCGCCGTAGCTGCCGCCGTAGATGCCGACGCGCTTGGGATCCGCGATCCCCTGCTTGATGAGCCACTGCACGCCGTCGGTGATGTCGTCCTGCATGGCTTTGCCCCATTGTTTGAAGCTGGCCTCCCAGAACTTCCGTCCATATCCCGTCGAGCCGCGGAAGTTCATCTGCAACACCGCGTACCCGCGGTTCGCGAGGAATTGCACTTCCGGGTTATAGCCCCACGTGTCGCGATACCACGGACCGCCGTGCGGATTCACGACGACGGGTAGATTGCGAGCCGGTACGCCTTTCGGAAGCGTCAGGTAGCCGTGAATCGTCAGCCCGTCGCGGCTCTGATACTGGATCGGTTTCATGGGCACGAGATCCTGATCGTTCAGCCACGGGCTCACGTCCGCCAGCTTGCGGAAGTCTTTCGACTTGCGATCGTAGAAGTAGTAAGCGCCGAGCGATCGGTCGGTGAACGTTCGCACCAGGCACTTGTCCTCATCGAGATTGCAGCCGGCCAGACGCACTTCATATCCCGGCAAACGGTGCTCGAGATCCTTTTGCAAGTCTGCGCGGTCCTTGTCGACGAAGTAATAATTCGTTTTGTCGGTGACGTAAGAAACGCCGGTCAGCAGGCGGCGCTTTCGCGAGCTGATGACACTGTTGACGTCGACCTCGGGATTCTCGTAGATCTTCTCGACCTCTTTCTTCGTCGCGACGTCGTATTTGACGATCGCGCTCTTGTCGCGACCGATGTTCGTCGCTACATAGAGTTGCTTGTTATCGGAGGTGAACAGTAACGGCGAGAACGTCTCGCGAAAGCTGGTCGTAAGAACGGGCTCAAACTTGTCGGCTTCCGAGTTACGGAACATCAGCGTGTTGTTAACGCCGTCGGTAGTTACGGCGACGCGGAGCTTGCCGTCCCAGTCAGTGGCCCAGCCGGTGTAGTTGCCAGGATTCTCAGCCACCATCTGCATCTCGCCCGTATTGACGTTGATGCGATAGACGTCGAACACACGCGGCTGACGTTTGTTGAGCCCGACGAGGATTTCGTTCTCGTTTCGTTCGAGCTTGTCGATGATCTGAGCGCGGACCTTCTCGAACGGCGTCAGGTCCTTGGGATTCGACCCGTCGATGCCGACGGCGTACAGGCGGAAGTTTTCATCCCCACCCGTGTCCTGGATGTAAACGATGCGGTTGTCGCCCTTCCATGCGTAGCTGGAGATGTCGCGCTCCTTTGCGCTCGTAACGCGGACGGCGTTGCCGGAGCCGATCTTCTCGACAAACACGTTCAGTCTGTTCTCCCAGGGCTGCAGGAATGCGAGATACTGCCCGTTTGGCGACAGTGAGTAGCCGAGTTTCGTCGGATTCCGGAAGAAATCCTTGAGCGGAATAATCGGTGCAACTGTCTCTTTACTTTGGACGCTCTTTTGCGCCAAAGCGGAGATGGGCAAAAGCAGTGGGAGTTGTAGTAGCACGGCTAAGGCTTTAATCTTCATTGACTTCCTCCAAGATATTGAGAAATGGCGGCGGTTTGATTGTAGTACTACGTTGGTGACGGTCAGTGGGTTGCGAACCCGCCGGGAGAATTGAATTAAAACTGAATGACAATCCAGATTGCAATCGTGCTCGCGCTGCTGTTTGTCGCGCTCGTTCTTTTTAGCACCGAGCGAATACCGATCGAGGTCGTTTCAATTCTTCTGGTGATGACGCTGGTTATAACGAACACGTTAACAGCCGGGGAAGCCTTCGCCGGATTCGGAAACGACATCGTTATCACAATCGCCGGTCTCTTCATCCTGACCGGAGGACTAGCGAAGACGGGCGTCATCGATCTTGTAGGCCGTCGCTTACACCGGACGGCGGGCGACAGTGAGTTTCGCATCACGGCGTTGATCATGTTTGCCGCTGCGTTCTGCGCCGCGGTGATGAAGAACACGACGACGACGGCAATGTT
Organism: Acidobacteriota bacterium; assembly: GCA_046732935.1. Taxonomy (GTDB): domain Bacteria; phylum Acidobacteriota; class Blastocatellia; order Pyrinomonadales; family Pyrinomonadaceae; genus PSRF01. The sequence goes on from JBKPOC010000031.1 coordinate 126,609, forward strand.
TCTTCCGGTCGTTTTGGGAATTGCCGCACGCCGAAACCTCAGTCCGTCAAAACTCCTGATGCCGCTCGCCTTTGGCGCGATCCTCGGCGGCACCTGCACGTTGATCGGGACCTCGACTAACCTCGCCGTCAGTGGCGCTCTGCCGCGTTACGGAATCCAGCCGTTCACAATGTTCGAGCTGACGAAGGTTGGAGTGGTCATTGTCGGAGTCGGCATGTTGTACATGTTGCTCCTCGGCCTGCGATTGTTACCGCGCGGAACGCCGGCTGAATCGCTGACGGAGCAATATCACGTCCGGCAATACATGACTGAAGTCATCGTGCTCGGCGAGTCGCCGCTGATCGGCAAGTCGCTGGCGGAGGCGCGAATCGGCGACGAGCTCGATCTGACTGTCCTCGGCATTCTGCGAGGCGGCGAACAGTTCCGGATAGCGCCGCACGCGCGGGAGAAGATAAACGCGGACGATCTACTGCTCGTCCAGGGCCGCGCCGAGGACATTCTGAAAGTAAAAGCCGAAGCCGGCATCGAGATAAAGCCGGACTTCGAGTTGAACGATTCGTATCTCGAAGGCAAGGACACCGAGCTCTTCGAAGCAATGGTTCCGCGCGGCTCGGATTTCATCGGACGAACGTTGAAGCGGCTGGATTTTCGAAAGCGGCACGGCGTGGTTGTCCTGGCCATCAACCGGCATGGAGTGAACCTGCTTTCGAAGATCAGCAGATTGCGACTGCGATTCGGCGACGTCCTTTTAATACAGGGAACCCGCGAGCAGGCGGAACGACTCGCCGCCGAGGGTCACATATTGTTGTTGGAAGAGATCTCCGAAAAACAGGCACGACCGGAGAAGAGGCGTTGGGCGGTATTGGCGTTCGGCGTTTTCCTTTTCTTTTCACTCACGCATCTTGTGCCGCTGCCGATAGCGGTGCTGCTCGGAGTCATGATCCTGCTCGCGACGCAGTCAGTGCGGATGTCGGAAGTTTACGAGATTATCGATTGGCGGTTGCTGATTCTGATTGCGTGCATGATCAGCTTTGGCGTCGCGATGGAGAAGACTCGCGCCGATCAATACCTGGCGGATCTGATTGTGAGAGGCACGGGACACTATGGTCCGCTGGCGGTGCTGGCTGGTTTTTTCGCGATGACGGTTGCTCTAACGCAGCCAATGTCAAACCAGGCAGCCGCTCTCGTCATGCTGCCGATATCGGTGAAGACTGCGCTCGCGTTGGGCTTGAATCCGAGGACGTTCGCAGTGACAGTCACCTACGCCGCTTCATGCTCGTTCCTGACGCCGCTCGAGCCGGCCTGCGTGCTGGTTTACACGCCGGGACGTTATCGTTTTCTGGACTTCGTAAAGGTGGGATCGATACTGACGCTCGCAGTGTTTGCGATTGTCATTTGGCTGGTGCCGGTCTTCTGGCCATTTCAGCCATGACGCGCCGCGAAACTATCTGGGCAACGTCTCAAAAATTTTCTGAAACTGGGTTTCGATGATCTCTAAACACTCGCAGCTTCCATTCCTTAGACCCTCCGCATCAAGAATCCTCATTTGTCCGCGTGTGTAACGGATCAGCCCGGCCTGTTGCAGCATGTTCGCGGCAGTTGAAACCGTGGGTCGATGCACGCCTAACATCTGCGCAACGAAGTCCTGCCGCAAGGGAAACTCGTCGCGGCGGACGCGGTTGTGCACCAGCTTCAGCCAGCGGCAAAGACGTTCATTGACCGGGTGCAAACGATTGCAGGCGGCGGTTTGAGAAGTCATAACCAGGAAGCCGTGCGAATATTTCGCACAGAGCTCATTCAGCGGCGAATTCGTCTCACGGACGTGACGAATGAAATCTGAGGCGTGCATGTTATGGGCTCGACCGGCTACTTGTACGAGCGTTCGCGTCGGCGTCGTCGGCGATCGTAACCACAGTTGCACGCCGACAAAGCCTTCGATCCCCATCAGCCCCGTTTCCACTGAGTCGCCGTCATTCATTTCCTGTATGGTCGAGGTGATTGCGTCATAAGGAAAATAGAGTTCGGTGATCGGTTGATTCGCTTCGATCAGAACTTGCTGATACTCCAGCACCGTGGAGTGAAGGTAAGGTGATAGTCTTTCTCGCTCTTCGTCTGGCAACGAAGCCAGCAGCAGGTTCTCTTCCCGCATCGCAAACCACTTTTCCTTATGTAATGTAGCTGACATAATGCTATGCTCCGGCGCAATGGTCAGTCCGGTGCAGTACCCTAATGAAGTTACGATCTAATAAGCCCCTACGAATCTCGGTATCTACACACTCCGTGACAAAACGTTGATACTGCTGAAGCGTTCAGACGTCTTATCGTTTCTTTTTTACGCAGGAAAGCTGGATCTTCTGGGGGCCTGTCGAGTATCGAGTCAGTCATGGCAGCATTTATCACCATGGCTTGAGCATCGGATGCAGTGACGAGGAGTTGCTGGACACGGGAATGACTGCCAAGCCGCCGAGTCTCTCGAACCATCTCGACGCCGGAAAACTCCCCAACTAACTATTAACGGCCGTTCCAAGGTCGTGGTCCCAGAGGCTAAGCACGGTTGATGGAACTTACTCACGGCAGAACTGCGTAACACTTCATGTGTCGAATCAAGACTCTCCGCCGGCAACACCGGGTGAACTAACGTCAGCGTTTTACGACGCGGGCAGTCTGCGGCAGGGTGCTGTTGTTAGCGCGGCGATCACGGAACGAGTCCAAACTCCGATCTCGAACTTATGGTTCCTTGAAGTGGTCTATGCGGCGGGATCGTCGCCTGAGCTGCCGAATCGTCTCGTCCTGAAGTGGCCCGTGAAGCCGTCGCCGGCGCCCGATGGAGATGTAGCCGAGCTCGCCTTCTACCGCGACCTCGGTCCATCGCTTTCATCTCCGCCGATAGTACGCTGCCTTGCGACGGCGTCGCGGGCGAGCAAACATCAATGGCTCATTGTCGAAGACTTGCGCGCGACTCACTCGAACCCACCGTGGCCTCAGCGTCCATCAGACCAGGAAGTGCACGAAGCCGTTGCGCTGCTCGCGCGGTTTCATGCGCGTTGGTGGGAAGCGCCTGCACTCGGTTCGACGGTTGGTGCGTGGCATACGGAAAGTGCGCTTCGCGAAATGGTTCACGGGTTCAGGGACCACTTGCCGGGTTTCGTCGACGATCTCGGAGACGATCTTCCGGTTGCCGATCGATTGGTGCTCGAGACTGTCTTCAACTCGTCTCTTCGGCCATGGCTTCGAATCGTCGAGCGACGCGCACTCACCGTCATACACGGCGATGCTCACACGTGGAACTTTCTGTTTCCTCGATCGGGGAAGGGAGCACTGTATCTCATCGATTGGCAGCTTTGGCACGTCGACGTCGGAGTGAAGGATCTGGCATTCATGATGGCGCTGCATTGGGACCGCGGCGTTCGACAACGGCTCGAGGTCCCGCTGCTTCACTTCTACCACGAGGAGTTGATCGCCGCCGGCATCAGCAGTTACTCGTTCGACGATCTGTGGCTTGATTATCGTCGTTGTCTGGTACGAAACCTGAGCTTCCCCATCATCCTTTGGTCAGCGGGCCGCGCGCGAGAGGCCTGGCGCGATCGCCTCGACTATGCGCTTGCGGCTTACCGCGATCACGATTGTGAAGAGCTCTTATGAAGCTGGTTAATCTTCGGGCAGGTTCAGTTCGTCGTCGACGATCGTTTCCATCGGGACGCCGGCGAGTCGTGAGTAGCGGAGGACGACGATGAGGTCGGGTTCGCGTGTTCCCAGTTCGAAGTTGGAGACTGCTGAGTAATGAACTTTCAATTGCAGCGCGCGGGCCATCTCTGTTTGACTCATATTCAGACGTTTCCTGATCGCTAAGAGCTTCTGTGTCAACTTCATCGGCTTGTTGCGACGCGAGCGACCCATCAGGACACAACTCCTGACGAAGATGCGCTCTTGTATTTATGTGTATTTTCACTTACACTGCGCGTCGTTCCTGAGGATGCCCGATACGCCCGAACTAAGCGGGCGTACTTCACTAGCGGGTTTGCCCTCGCGCCTTATTCAACGCCTGCTCCCTTAAATGATTTATTAGTTTTGGAGCGCGCGCAGCCCAGAGGCAAATGTGGGGGGTTGCCTGTGCGTTCCGTCGAGAGCGGTAGTTCGGCTTGAGAATCGTGCTACCGCTCTATTTCTGAGTAATGCTCTTTATTGCCCCACAGATTTTAAACTACGACATTACCCGGCGGTTGACCGGATAATTTTTCTCTCGGCTCATCTTCGCAGGGTTGGGAGGTTAGCGCACCGATTTTCGGTTAGCAACTATAACACTGCCTCACGATCTGGTCCGTAACACCACTATATATTCTGGCATTCATCTTGCCCAGAGCTTCTCGCACGTGCAAAGAGTGTTCGAGACGAATGCACGCAAGCGAAGCGATGAGCGCTCTTGTTCCCAAAGTCACACGCGAGCTCACTCGAATGAGGCGCACGCTGCGCGAGACCTTCGGTCTCGCCAAACTGCGTCCCGGCCAGGCCGAGGTAATTCGGTCCGTGCTCGAGGGCAATAATACTCTCGCCATCATGCCGACCGGAGCGGGGAAGTCGCTCTGCTATCAACTACCGTCGCTGCACCTGCCCGGCACCACCATCGTCGTGTCGCCCCTTATCTCGCTGATGAAAGATCAGGTCGATAAGTTGGAAGACGCGGGACTCGAAGCCGCACAGTTGAATAGCGCCCTGACAACGCAGGAGCACGAGGAGAACCTCGAACAGATAAAGACCGACAAAAGCGATTTCATCTTCGTCACGCCCGAGCGTTTCACTGATCAAAAGTTCCTACGCGAATTGCGAAAACAAGACGTCAACTTCGTCGTCATCGACGAAGCACACTGCATCTCGGAATGGGGCCACGACTTTCGTCCTGCATATCTATCGCTCGGCGTAACGGTAAAGACGCTCGGTTCGCCGCCTGTCCTCGCATTAACTGCCACTGCGACGCCGGAAGTCACTGCGGACATCGAGAAGCAACTCGATCTCGGAAAACTTCAAATCGTGAAGACAGGCATTTATCGGCCCAACCTCCATTTCGAAGTCAAGCGAGTTACAAACGAACGCGAAAAGCACCAGGAGCTCATCCGCATACTGAACGAACACGAAGGCGCGGGCATCATCTACGCCGCGACTGTAAAAACCGTCGAGGAACTGACCGATTGGTTGAAAGGATTCGACTACCAGATCGGCAAGTATCACGGACGCATGAAAGCAAGCGATCGCAAGCAGAACCAGGAAGCGTTCATGAACGGCGAATTGAAAGCAATCGTGGCGACGAACGCATTCGGCATGGGCATCGACAAACCCGACATCCGTTTCGTCGTTCATTACCAGATGCCGGGTTCGCTCGAAGCTTACTATCAGGAGTCTGGACGAGCCGGCCGCGACGGCGACCCTGCAATTTGTAGTCTTTTCTATCAGCTCGACGATCGCCGCACGCAGCAATTCTTTCTCGGCGGCAAGCATCCGAAGTTCAACGACATTCTCGCCGTCTATCAAGCTCTTCAGACACTCAACGCCGCTGACACTCCGGCCGCACTCTCAACGTTGCAGGAACAGGTAAACACGGTGAGCGACGGCAAGGTCCGCGTCATTTTGTCGCTGCTGAAAGAACTGAAGATTGTCAGAGAGTTGCGCGGCAGTGTGTTTCGTCTGTTGAAAGTCGACGTAGGGCAACGCGAACTCGAGGAACTCTCGCGCCGCGCCGAGGAGAAAGTTAATAAGGACAAAGAGAAGTTGGAGCGAATGATGCAGTACGGGCAGAGTGCGATGTGCCGTTGGCAACTCTTGCATCAGTATTTCGGAGAAGAGATGGAAGAAGAGCGCTGCGGAAACTGCGACAACTGCGTTCATCCGTTGGAGGAGCAAATCGCAATGCCGGAGCCGCATCGCGCGGTTGCGTCGTTATAACCGCGGAGGCTGGAGATGAATCGAGATGCTTGATTTGATCCAGTGGCCGGCGATGGTCATCACGGTCATTGCCGCCTGGCTGGTTGCCTCGCAGAAAAAGTTCAAACGCAACTGGGGATTCTGGCTGTTCCTGCTAAGCAACGTGCTGTGGATTGTTTGGGGTTGGCACGATAACGCGTACGCCTTGATCGTTCTTCAGCTTGGTCTCGCATTTCTCAACATTCGCGGAGCATTGAAGAATCGCACCTCGGAAGCGAACACTTTGTAACAACATCGGCGGATATTGTTTCAAAGCATCAAGAACGAACAAGGGAGGGTAAGTAATGCAACTGAAACCGCTGTCCGAACAGACGATCCTTATTACGGGTGCGACGAGTGGCATCGGACTCTGCACCGCGCGCATGGCTGCGCATCGCGGCGCAAACGTCGTCGCCGTCGCACGCAATGAAGAGGCGTTGCAGGAACTGGTTTACGAAATCGAAGTAGCCGACGGCAAAGCGACGTACGCTATCGCCGACGTCGCCGACGAAGAAGCACTTCGACGTGCTGCGGAAACTGCGAGACATCGCTTCGGCGGTATCGACACGTGGGTAAACAATGCGGGAACGTCGATTTACGGGCGCATTATGGATGTTCCCACTGAAGACTTGCGCCGCCTGTTTGACACGAACGTTTGGGGCGTTGTCTATGGTTCGCGGATCGCTATCGAGAACCTGCGCGAACGTGGTGGAGCGTTGATAAATCTTGGCAGCGAAACGTCGGATGCCGCGGTGCCGCTACAGGGCATGTATTCCGCGTCGAAGCACGCCGTGAAAGGTTTCACTGATGCACTGCGAATGGAAGTCGAGGCTGACAAACTGCCGATCTCGATCACGTTGATCAAGCCGACGGCCATTCACACGCCGTTTCCTGAGAACGCGAAGAACTATCTTCCTTACGAACCGCAATTGCCGCCGCCGCTTTATGCGCCTGAATTGGTCGCCGAAGCAATTCTGCATTGCGCTGAGTATCCAACGCGCGATTTCTTCGTCGGTGGAATGGCGAAGGTCCACTCTTCGATGGGCCTGAACACACCGCGTTTGCACGAGAAGATGAACGAGTCGATGATCGACAAGATGCAGAACTCCGGCGAGCCTGCTTCGGCGCATCGAAGCGACGGACTGTACGACACCAACTCGCGCCTCTCAGAACGCGGCGCACAGGACAGGTTTGTTCTCGAGCACAGTCTTTATCAGCAGGCGAGACTACATCCGGCGCTGACGGCAACGATCGCCGTTGCGGGCGGCCTCGCACTGGGCGCATGGCTGAGTTCCAAAGTAAGCTCGTCAACGGGTTTGCGTGCAGCGTGAGGTTGAGTTCAGGTTCCTCATTCCTGTTCCCGCGTGAGCAACGCTAGCGGATCACACATGTGGAAAGGAATTTTTTAAATGATTTTCCATGTGGGTAACACTCGTCGCCGCTGGCCTCGCCAGCAAGCTGCGTCGGTGATAGAATCCCGCGCGTCCAGAAGATAGAACCTCGCAATTCCACGTTTGCACCCTGCCTTTGTGCAAATCCCGATTAACCCCCATTCCATGGAGAACAGCAAACAATGAAACTCGCGACGCTGGCGCTCAGCGGTTTAATCGCGTTGTTGGGCCCAGGCTTGGCACATGCCCAAACCAGCAACGGCCTTCCCCCACTTCCACCTGTTCCAAAAACGGGCCAGCTTTCAAGCAAAACTGGCACATCTTTCACGTTCATCGTTGCCGGCGACAACCGGCCGGCGACAAAGACCACCAAACAGCCTGCAACGCTCAGTCAGATTTTCAGCGATGCACAGAGATTCAACCCCGCGTTCTTCATTTGGTGCGGCGATACGATCTCTGGTCACACCCCTGACAGCAAAAAGCTGCTGGCGCAGTATCGGAAGTTCATCGAAGCCGCTTCAAAGGCGAAGGTCCCCGTTTTCAACGCGCCCGGAAATCACGAAATGGACACGGTGGTGACACAGGGCAAGGACACTGTAGAAATTCCCAACGAGCAAATGTTCGGCTTCTACCTGTTGTATATGATGGGGCCAGGCTCTGGGAAGTACGCCTTCGGCGCATTCAACTACGGCAACTCACGCTTCATCGCCATGAACACCGAAGAAGTTGCCCCGCAGGGCACTGTGAGATCACCAGGCCGCGTAGTCGCGTCCGGAACCAAGCTGGATCCCGGCTATGTCGGTGCGGATCAGATGGCCATGTTGACGCAGGATCTCGAGAATAATAAGGGCATGGCCCAGATCTTTGTTTTTATGCACCATCCGATCAAGCCGAGCAATTCCGCTGCCGGACTTGACTCTGCAACTGCCACTGCTCTGGAGAACCTCTTCGCGCAATATCACAACGTGGCGTATGTTCTGGCCGCGCATGAGCATCTGTATTACAACGCCAACAGCGCTGACAAGACACCTCCTTCATGGACAGCGGGAACAACACCCCCGGTCTATCTCGTGACCGGCGGCGCTGGTGCTCCACTCGATAAATGTAGCAAGACCCCAGCGCCAAATACCTATTGCGACAGTTTCAATCATTACCTCGTCTTTACCGTCACGACACCTGCTAGCCCCAACCAACCTAGCGTCACCGTACAACTCGTCGAAGTACCAACAACGACAACCAAGAAAACGAACGGAGGCAAATAATGAGTGACAATAACCCGACCACCGGACAGCAAAGCCAATCGAGCTCCAAATGCCCTTACGAAAACTCAGGCATGATTTATCTTGTGGTTGATGCGCCCGCGGCCAAGACCGGTGAACCTTCACCGTCTTCATCTACCCTGCCAAAAAACTTTCGCACCATGAACGATGCGTGGCACAAGGAGCACGGACCAACTCAGCCCTCTCGAGTTGGCCTCGACACACTGAACGCTTCCGGCAGCGCTCAATTCTGCAAGGGCCAGCTACAGGCAATACTGAGCTCGCCGTCAGTGAAACTGCCGCTGACGATCGTGGATTTGCGGCAAGAGTCGCATGGTTTTTTGACGCTGAGTCAACCGCTTTCAGGAGAGTCGACGATCGCCGTGGGCTGGTTCGCGGAACGTGATTGGATGAACGTTGGCAAGGATCTCGTCAGCATTAATTCGGATGAGAATCAACGTCTCTATGACTGCAAATCCACTCAGGACCTGACGGTACTTGAAATAAAGAAGGTAACTAAAGAGGGCGGCGTTTGCACTGCGGACGCACATCCAGTGCAAATGATCGGCTGGACCACTGAACAACAACTGGCGTCAAGCTTAAACCTGGGATACCTACGCCTTCCTACAACCGACCACGTTAGACCTCGGGATGAAGAAGTCGATCAGTTTGTCGCGTTTGATACAAGCCTTCCCAAGGGCACGTGGTTGCACTTCCATTGTCGGGGCGGCGACGGCCGCACCACCACTTACCTGGCGATGCACGACATAATCAACAATGCGCCGCAAGTCACGGTTGACGACATACTGAATCGCCAGTACTGGTTGGGCGGAGTAGACCTCGACAACACGCAGCCCAGCGATACCACCAGTTATGAATATCCGTTTGCCGTCGAGCGCGCAAACTTTGCAAGGAACTTTTACAGCTACGTTGTGGCCGAGAAGCCTGGCGGCTTCACGACGACATGGTCGTCCTGGATAACCGCTAATACAGTCCAGCCGCCACTGGCCGCTGGTTCCGTTTAGCGGTTGCGCCAAGCCCGGCTCGCGTTTGGTTTTGACGGCTCGGGAACGGTGACGAGCACTTTTGTCTCGCTGGCTTCGTTGCTGTCGTCGACAACCCGGAGTTTGACCTCGTAGGTTCCTTCCGACTCGTACACATGCTTGTGGGTGAGTTGAGGTCGATCTCCGGGTTTGTCGCGATTGAAGTGCCACTCATACGTTGAGCTGTCGTCGCCGAAGTCCAATTCGTAATGTTCAATCTTTCCCTCGCGATCGAACGCGGTGGTATGGAAGTCCACGACCGAGTTGGTTTTTCTGAGTGTGATCTTCGGCTGGGGCAGATCGTTGAGATGAAAGGCCTCGATCTCCGTGATGCGGGTCTGGCCGTCGATTGAGTTCAGGACGACGACTCGGATCTTATCGGTGGCAATCGCGGGAAAGCTGATAGTTCGCCAGATATTTCTGTTGCCTCTGATGGCGCCGCCCGGCACGGTTCGCCACGTTCGTCCATTCCAGTACTGCACGTCGAAATCGGTGATCCCATACTGCGTAAACTTCTCGTCGATCTCGCGATCGCGTCCGTCTTTATAGTCGTCAGGCAAAGTGAAGACATTGATCAAGTTAATCCGGTGAACGCGGGCAAAGTCGATTTGGATCCAATCAGGAAAGACGTTTGGCGTACCGTCGTTCCAGCCGTCGTCTGAACCAAGCCAACCGTCGGCGAAGCGGAAGTCGTTGATGACGTTTTCTGCTTCGAAGTTATAGTCGACAGTGGAGGACGCCTTCGCTTTGGCGCCTTCGTTTTCCGAGGCGACGTTCGTGCTGACGCGAATTCTTTTCGCCGTGAAATTAACGTCGGTGATTCTCTTGTCCAGGAGCGTAACGGTTCTGCTGGCAGGCTCGATTGTGTAATGTGGTTCGCCGGGGGTGTTGTAATAAGTGATTTCAGGCGTGATGGTGTAAGTGGCGCCCTCTTTCAGCATCACCAGTTTGTAGCCCCCGGTATTCGTGGTTGCCTGCGGAACTTTTGGCCTGCCGATGACTTCCAGCTCGACCTCGTTTAGCCCACGGCCTTCAGTGTCTCTGATGTAACCGCTGATCGAAGGATGCCGCACCACATCCAGAACAATGCGGGCCCAGTTCTGGACCGAGTCTCTACCTTCCACGACCGGCTCGGCGGCCAACTTTTCCAGGAGCGGGATCGTCTTTGCTTCGTCGAGAACGATACGGACTGACAGCGTCGCGCTGAGAGTCGGGCTGTAATTTGCCGTCAGGGTATAAGTTCCTTCTTCGAACGGATGATAAAAAAAGTGGCGGCCCAGATCTTCAATTGTTATCGACGTGGTTTCTCCGGGAGCAAGCATCACCTTTCGGGGCTCACGCGAGCCCCAAAACGTCACCCCGTTTTCGGATCGTGCCCAACCCGTGCCGCCGTAGTATGAGTCCTCAACCTTTGGACCGTCTTCGTAAGCCTGCATCGAACTCAGTTTCAGGTTGATAGTGGCGTCCTGTAGATGAATGACGGAGCGAGCAATGCGACTCTGATTGGTCAATGAAACGCGCACGGCGACCGACTCACCGAGGAAGAACGTTGACCGCGGCTGGAGCGTCTTGGCATCGACCGGCGTCACCGTAAACCTGAGTGGCTGTTGTCGCGATTGCGCCGAGGCAGTGTTTGCACTGAACACCAGCAAGCTGGTGAAGAAAAGGACCGAAATTGTTTTCATTTGTACTGGGCCTGTCGGATTCGATATGAGCGCACTGGGGAAATGCGTCGCTCCTTGGATGCAAACTTTTGCATGAACGTACGCTGAGTACGCGGTCTAACCTTGACTTCACCACCGCTTAGCGTTAAACGGCTTACATGAATCGAACAGAAATCGGCGGGATCTCACCATTCTTCATCGTGCGCGACGCGCCGGCAGCGCTTGCTTTCTATCACGACTCGCTAGGGTTCGACATTACGTTCAAGGCGTCCGAGGAGGATCCATTCTTCGCGATAGTGCAGCGCGGGAGAGCAATGATCATGCTCAAGGACGTTGGTGTAGAGCCGCTGCCGAATAATGAGCGAGAAGCGGGAGCACGTTGGGACGCCTACGTCTACGTTCCCGATCCGGATGCGCTGGCCGCGGAGTTTGCATCGCGGAACGTACAGTTTTCAGAGCCGCTGAAAGATACGCATGACGGCTTGCGCGGCTTTGAGCTCAAGGACGCGGATGGCTACGTTTTATTCTTCGGTCGACCACGTTGAAGGTTAGTTTTAGGACAGTTGAGAAACTGCCCTTCCAATCCTGTCGATCGTTCCTCATTCCCATAAATTGGTCCACCAGAGAGGTGGAAACCATGACAAACAAAACTATCGGCCTGGCCCAGCGAGTTGTCGTAATCATCGCCTGTGTATTGCTGAGCCAGAGCTTCAATTACGGTCAAACTGCAAACCCGCAAACCCCGCCGGCAGTAGTGAAGTTGCGGTTGTCGTTTGAAGTAGCAAACCCGCGGCAACTTCGCTTCAGTCCAATCAGCAACTTGCTTGCGGCGCAGCGTGAAGACGGCTCGGTTCAGATCGTCGACATAACCGACGGCCGCGAACAAGTCGTGCTGCCATTGGCGGACAAAGCGCTGTACAGCATGCAATGGACCAAAGACGGGTTGCGCCTGTTTATCATTACGTCGAAGTCCGCGGTCCTTTGGGACGCACGAACCGGAGCCCGCTTATCAACACCCATTGAGATCAAGCGTGACAAGTACTTCATGCTTTTCGATCAAGTAGCACTCAGCGCCGACGAAAAGCTGCTTCTAAGCGCGAAGCGAGATGAGAGTATTAAGGCCACTGCCTTGCACAGAGAGAAGTTAACAGTGCAAGTGTGGAGTCTTGAATCGGGCCAACTCAAGTTCGAGATCAAGGTGAAGGGAACGTATGGCCGCGCAGAGTTGAGTCCGAACGATAAACAAATCCTGACTACCGCGGACCAGGGAGATCCCCAACTATGGGACGTCGAAACGGGCCGTTTGTTCGCCACTTTAAAACCGCCGGAGCGAGCCCTTTTTCGAGAAGGAAGTGACGCGCAGTTCAGCCCCGATGGAAGATTTGTGGGCCAGGCCCACGAATGCGGTATCTATATTTGGGATAGCGCCACTGGCACCATCAAGACCAGGATCCCGTACGAGAACGCCAGCGACAGCACCTTCAAGGGGTTCACTCCGGACGGAAAACTGGTTGCGATCATGCGACAGAGTGGCGGCTGGCACACGCGCACCTTCGTTGAGTTGCGCGATTCTGAAACGGGCGAGTTGAGATCGACGTTGACCGATCCGAAATGGGACGACTGGCCGGATCAGAAATTCTGGAGCGATGACGGCCGGACTTTCATCACGGCAAGTGGGAACAAAAAGTACAAGGCAAGGATTTGGGACGCCGGTACGGGAAGATTGAAAGGCACGTTTCCAATGGTGCTCACGTATAGCCGGATCCCGTTCGACTTTGGTTTCAAAGACCGCGACACCCTCAGGATCAACCCGACGCTGCCGATTATTAGCGCGGCCAGCGACAAGTTCATTCGACTCTGGAGTGCGGAGACGGGAGAATTACTGCAACAGTTCGACGGCCCGGGCGGGCATGGCGAATGGAGTGCCGACGGAAAGTTGTTTCTCAAGGTAATGAAAGATCTAAAAATCGGTGCAAGTTTGGGACGTGGTTGGGCCACAGTTGCAATCGAAAGCTCAGTGAGGACGGCAGTGGACTCAGCGCCCGTCTTCATAGACCACGCGAAGTCGCCTGACTACGGACAAGTTCTGGACGAGATCATGATTGTCGATAAACTGATCGATCGAACCAGCGTTTGTGGTCAGGCGTTTCAGCTTGGGATCCTTGATAGCTTCTCTTAGCGAACTCGCAAACGCGTCGCCGTGTATTACCAAATATGGTCTGTCGTAGTACTTCGTAGCCTTTGTCGGCAGTGGTTTCGTGAGCTTCAAGGCATTGTGCTGCCGGGCGACGATTGAATATGCGCGGGCGAGTTTCTTCTCCCGCTCTTTCCACGTCTTTGCCGCTAATACTTCCTGTAACACCGGCGTCAGTTTCCTCGCGATTTGGAGTCTACCGAAAGCGGTTCCGAACCACTTCGCGTACGGCGCGTACTGCTTCTCCATCAGGAATGCGAGCCTCATGATTTCACCGACCATGCGAGCAGCCACTATCCGGGAACCAAGCTCATCGCCTACGTGGCCAGTCCGTCCGACAAATGCTTCTTCCTGCGAGATTCTGGTCCACTGAGCAGCAAGCAGGTACAGCCACACATCATTCGGGTAAAACTCCAGCTTTTCTCGAATCTTGCGAAGTTTACCCAACCCGTCGTGGTACACCTCTCCACTCACGACCTCCAACAGTCTCTGCTGAGGAACGGTCAGCAAATCCGTCAGAGCCATCTGTTTCGACGGATCAAATCCCAAGCGCGCCTCGAAGAACGACTTCAAGGTAAACGTCTGAACCATGTGGTTCACTGGTCCACGTCGAATCTTCACCGGGTGCCTCACACGATTCGCGTCGGGCTTGCTGTAGTTGGTCGAATATCCGAGAAAGTCGTAAGGCAGTTTCTCGGATAACACCTCGTGAAGTTTATCTTTGAACCGGACATAATCCTGATCAGTCAGGAACAACAGCAGGCGCGGTCCCCAGTGATGGTCGCGCGAAATCGGAGTGTCGAAGCCGAGCACTTCTGAACCCCAGCCGATCAGTGCGGCCGAGTATCGAAGCCGTGGGAATTCTTTTGTTAGGATGGGCCTGACTTCTCTTTGGTAAAACAGATTGCAGAGCTTCAGGGCGGGTATAAATTTAGGCATACGGTTACCGAACTGGAGACCAGTAGATGACAGCAGGATTCTAGCGTAGTAGCTTTATGGAAAGGAGAGCTAATGGCATCACTCGAGAAAGCGTTTGGCTACCAGGGCGATAATATGAATCTGCCCGTGCAGGACGTCGATACAGCTCTGCCGTTTTATCAGAATGTGCTTGGGTTTCAGGTACTGTCGCGCAGCGAGTCGCCGCACAAAGCGGCCGTTCTCGGACGCGACCAGATCCAGATCAGACTTGCCGAAAACGATGGCGATCCAAGCCAGGACGGTTGCGCCTTTCACGTAACGGACATCGACTCGCTGTTGGCAGAATTCAAAGCCAACGGTCTGCAAAAGGAGATCTCTGACTTCAGTTACGAGCAGCGCGGCGACGCAACCTGGAAGGTGTTCTTCGTCGTTGCGCCCGACGGACTCTGTTACTGGTTCGGCGAACGACAGGCGACAGGTAATTAGCCAGAGAGTTGTCCTTACGGAGGGAAATGTACGGCTGTATCCGTTGCAGATACGTTATGCGTGGCCGGCGGAGTTAGACTTAATGGCACAGCTCGCAGGTCTGCGGTTGCGCGACCGCTGGAGCAGTTGGAAGCGCGAGCCATTCACAGCCGAAAGCACGAAGCACGTTTCCGTGTACCAGAAATAAGATGCGACTCTTACTTCCACTGCTTTTCATCTTTTTCCCCATCACGCTCGCGGCTCAGTCTTCACCTGATTGGCACCGCGTCTACACGTTTGACGAAAGCACGGTCGAGCTGAATACGGCCCTCGTTACTCGGATCGACAAGGACATCAGCCGTGTGCGATTTCGCTGGACCTTCGATCAGCCCGAACAGTTAGATGGCTTGAAATACGACAGCCAACTGGAAGTGATGGAGTTTAATTGCTCGCGAAAGCAGTACCGGTCTTATCACCTGACGTTTCTCGACAAAGCCGGCAATATCGTGCGTGTTCAAGATTCACCGGGCAAATGGCGAAGCCTGGTTTCAGGCAGCATGATGGAGAAGTTGTTCGTACCCGGTTGTGAGTTAATCGACGGCAAGACTCGGCCTCCGGCTGGACCTGCTGAGTCAGCCGAGCTCGACAAGGTTGCGCTCTTCACATATGACATCGTAAAACATCTCGAGCAGACAAAAGACTTCAAGACCCTCATCGACAAATTCTTCGTGCCTGATTACATAACCCGTTACCTTCACGACGACCAAACGAACTGGTTTCTGAACCTGGGCCGAGATACGGCAACAAAAGCAACGCCAAAAGAGCTCGATCAATTCTACGTGGCCTCGATGAACGCCGGTTATTTGACGTCCTTGTATTTGATCAGTCAGTTTCCTTCTGATCCGATGCCGTCGCCTGACAAGATGCTTCCGCCGGACATTGTTAAGTTGCTCGATAGTCACCCGTACACACTCCGTTACCACCCGCAGAGGGTCGGCTATGGGTATTTGCCGGAGACCATCGACGACGTGGACCAAATGCGCACTTTCACCGATCTGATGGACAAAATCAGTGCGTTAATGCGGACACATGTCAAAACCCTCAAAGCTGAAGAGAATCCGAACTGGAAAGCATTGCTAACGGATTCGAATTTTGGTCAACCGCGACAACGAGTGTGCAGAAACGATTGTCTGGGCTTGCCGACGGGCACGAAAATATTCGAGGTCGATATTCCGATATTCCATCTCCAGATTGCGGAGATCGACGGAAAGCTGAAGGTGATTTCAGCAATGGGTATAGGACAAAATCCAACGCCTGCGCCGAAGTGCGAAAACGACGTCGTGATCACGATTGAAAGAAGTGCTTGTTTCGGAAGTTGTCCGATCTATTCGGCCGAAATTCACGCTGATGGCGAGGTTGTTTATCGTGGCAAGGAGTTCGTCAAAGAGGTCGGTGAGAGACGTTTCAAAATCTCGCAGGAAAAAATTCAGGAGCTGATTAAGGAGTTTCAGAGCGTCGATTACTTTTCCCTAAAGGACAAATACGACGCTGATGAAAATGGAAACAGTTGGACTGATTTACCCACCACAATCACTTCTATTTGTCTCGACGGCAAGAAGAAGAAAGTTGTTAACTACTTGGGCGCTCCCAAAAAGCTCGATGCCTTGGAAGATAAGATCGACAACCTGGCGGGACTCTATAAATATCTAGGTCCGCTTTAAAGCTCAGTTCGACGCCGACAATTAAGCCAAAGTAGGGAGAAGCCTCGATGCGACGACGCCCATGCCGGTTGCTCTTTCCGATCCTGGTTTGTCTGGCCGTGCTCAGCGGAGCGATGAGCCAGACGCGCAACTCCAATCAACAAAATAAACTTACGAAAGCTGTGGTCAGTCGCTCGTCTTCGCGGCCACAGTCGCGTGAATCAACACGCCGGAACGGACCAGACCTCGCAAAACAACCGACGCTCTACGTCGTCGGCTATGCGCATCTCGACACGCAGTGGCGCTGGGAATATCCGCAAGTCATTCAGGAATACTTGCCGAAGACGATGCGCAACAACTTCGCTCTCTTCGAAAAGTATCCGAACTACATCTTCAATTTCACGGGCGCGTACCGATACAGCTTGATGAAAGACTATTACCCGGCGGACTTCGACCGACTCAAGCAGTACGTCGCTGCCGGACGATGGTTTCCCGCCGGCTCGTCGATGGACGAAGGCGACGTCAACTCGCCGAACGCGGAATCGATTATCCGGCAAATTCTTTACGGCAATAACTGGTTTCGCAAAGAGTTCGGCGTTGCCAGCCAGGAGTACATGCTGCCCGATTGCTTCGGCTTTCCCGCGTCGCTTCCGAGTATTCTCCATCACGCCGGAATCAAAGGTTTCTCGACGCAGAAGCTGTCATCGGCGTGGCAACCGGCGCCGCACGTCGGCGGTCCAGAATCGCCGGAGAAAACACCAGTCGGGATTCCATTCAACGTCGGCGTGTGGGAAGGACCAGACGGAAAAACTGTAATCGCAGCTTTGAATCCGTTGAGTTACGGCAGCCAGGTAACGTACGACATCAGCAAGTCGCCGGAACCACCGCCACCTGCCGATCCGAACCTGACACCGCAACAGAATCAGGCTCGAACCAGGGGCCGCGAAGACTGGCCCAAACGAATCTACATCAACGGCAAACTGACCGGCATCTTCGCCGACTATCATTACGTCGGCACCGGCGACGTCGGCGGCTCACCAAACGAAAGCTCCGTGAAGTTGATGCAGGCAATCACGAGCAAAGACAAAGCCGTGCTGCCTGCTGCTGCGTCACAGGCCGCCTCGCCGGCTGACTCTCCCGTCCAGGTTGGCGATGGTCCGATAAAGGTCACGTGGTCGAAGGCTGATCAGCTTTTTCGCGACATCCTCGACTGCTGCCCGACGGATCGCTTGCCGCGTTATAAAGGCGACCTCGAGTTGATCAACCACTCCGCCGGATCACTGACTTCCGAGGCTTACCAGAAACGCTGGATGCGACGTAACGAGACGATGGCCGACGCAGCAGAAAAGGCGTCGATCGCAGCGGAGTGGTTAGGCGGCCGCGCATATCCTCAAGAGCGGCTGAACAACGCGTGGCGATTGGTGATGGCCGGGCAGATGCACGATCTGCTCCCAGGCACGGCGACGCCGCGAGCTTTTGAATTCGCCTGGAACGACGCGCTGGTCGCGATGAACCAGTTTACCGGCATCGTCACGAGCGCCAGCAGCGACGTCGCCTCGGCGTTGGATACACAGACCAAAGGCACGGCCATCGTCGTCTACAACTCGCTGAACGTTCCGCGAGAAGACGTCGTCGAAGCAAGCGTAAGTTTCCCGGGCGGCACGCCGAAAGCGGTGAGAGTCTTTGGCCCAAACGGCGCTGAAGTACCGGCGCAGTTGAACGGCGACAAAGTCAAGTTTCTGGCTCAAGTGCCTTCCGTTGGTTACGCCGTCTACGACGTGCAGCCGGCGGACTCGCGTATCGATCCGATTGAGCTAAAGGTCACTGACTCATCGCTGGAAAACGCACGCTATCGTGTTCGTCTGAACAACGACGGCGACGTCGCCAGCATCTTCGACAAGAAGATCAATCGTGAGTTGCTATCCGCGCCGATTCGACTGGCGATTTCCACCGACAACCCGCGGCAATGGCCCGCGTGGAACATGGACTTCGAGGACGAGCAACGCGCGCCGCGCGCTTTCGTGAGTGGGCCCGCAAACGTGCGCGTTGTCGAGACTGGCCCAGTGCGCGTTGCAATTCAGGTGGAACGCGAGACCGAAGGTTCGAAGTTCGTGCAGACGATCAGTCTTGCTGCGGGAGACGCAGGCAACCGCGTCGAGTTCAGCAACGTGATCGACTGGAAAACGAAATCCGCAAATCTAAAAGCGACGTTTCCTCTCGCCGCGCAGAACAAACTCGCAACCTACAACTGGGACGTCGGCACTATCCAGCGACCGAACGCAGCGGAGCGCCAGTTTGAAGTTGCCTCGCATCAATGGATTGACCTCACGGATCAAAGCGGTTCCTACGGAGCGACCGTGCTCACCGACTGCAAGAACGGTTCGGATAAACCGGACGATAAAACGCTGCGGCTGACTCTTGTGCGCACGCCCGGCACGCGCGGTGGTTACACGGACCAGGGCACGCAGGATTTGGGACACCACGAGATCGTGTTTGGACTCGCAGGCCACGCGGGCGACTGGCGCGACAGCCGCACTGACTGGCACGGTTACCGGCTCAATCAGCCGTTGATGGCTTTCACAACTAACAAACACTCCGGTTTCCTGGGCAAGAGTTTTTCGCTTTTGAAACTGAACAACGATCGCGTCCGCGTGCTTGCGTTGAAAAAGGCCGAGGCGAGTGATGAAGTGATCGTGCGGCTCGTAGAGGTGGACGGCAAGCCTGCCGAAAACGTTCGTGTTGCCATGGCTGGTCCGATTATTTCTGCGCGCGAAGTTAACGGGCAGGAGCAACCGCTCGGGCCGGCGAACACAGTTCGTGGTGAATTGGTGACGTCTTTCGCGCCTTACCAGCCCAGAACTTTTGCCTTGAAGTTTGCGGCCTCCACTCAGCATGTCTCTGCACCGAAATCGATGCCTGTGCCGCTGGAGTACGATCTGTCTGTCGCAGCACGTGCAGGCCGTCCGGCCGATGGAAGCTTCGACGCGATGACCAACAATCAAAACGCGTCGCAGGGAAAGGCGTTTCCCGCTGAAATGTTTCCGCGTGAAGTCTGGTTTGGCGGAGTCCGCTTCAATCTTGGACCAGCCGGCAAACCCAATGCTTTGATATCGCGAGGTCAAACCATCTCGCTGCCTGCGGGCAAGTTCAATCGCGCGTACTTACTGGCGGCTGCGGTGAACGGCGATCAAAAAGGAACGTTTCGAGCCGGCGATCGGCCGGTGGAGTTAACGATTCAGGAGTGGACTGGATTCATCGGACAGTGGGACACTCGGATGTGGAAAACCACTGAAGACGCGGTCCAACAGCGTCCCGGCGCACCACCGGCGCCGCCGGGAACGCCGGTCAGAACTAGATCGAATCCGTATGGCGAAATGGTTGGCATTCGTCCGGGTTTCATCAAGCGTTCTGACATTGCGTGGTTTTCGTCGCAACGTCGCGGCTCGGATGGCAACGCCGAGCCGTATGCTTATTCCTATCTCTTTGCGTATGCCATCGATTTGCCGCCGGACGCGAAGACGCTTACTTTACCGGATAACGAGCGAATCCGAATTCTCGCGGTTAGTGTCGTCGACGAACCATTCGGTGTGATGCCGGCGTCGCCGCTTTACGAGACGTTGATACGAAGCGACCAGTAATTTGGGGTGTCGAAGCTGAACCAAATACAACTGCTCGTCCTCGCGGCGATAAGTTTGGTCCTGGTGCTTCAAGATCAGGTGAAGATCTCGATCGATCACAACTCGAACGCCACGGCGACGAGCGCGTTCAAGTTCAAGAACGTACCGACTCCGGCGAAAGATGATGCAGCGACTGGCGCGAAGTTGATGTTGCTCGACGGTGACGTCGATCGGAATGGCGGCGACTTGAGTGCTCTCACTGACGGTCTTGTGCCTACGATGGAGGATCAGCCTGCCGCAAATTTCTTCTTCAGCTCAGGAACTGGCGGCGGTCGCTTTCGCATCGACCTGGGTAAGACGATTGAAATTGCGCAAGTCAACAGTTACTCGTGGCATCCTGATAGTCGCGGTCCACAAGTCTACCGACTTTGGGGCGGCGACGAATCGAATCCGAAGTTCAATCCGGAACCGAAGGGAACTAGCGATCTCGCGAGTTCCGGGTGGAAGCAGATCGCGCTCGTCGACACGCGTTGGCAAAGTCCGGAAGGTGGACAATTCGGCGTGAGCATCAGCCGCCCGCAAGGTACACTCGGAAACTATCGCTATCTGGTCTTCGACTGTTACGTTACTGAAGTCGCCGACAATTGGGGTAATACCTTCTACAGTGAAGTGGACGTGTTGGCGAAGAAATAAACTGGAGAACGCTCTAATGCCCGAAAGGAGTGTTTACAATGAGAAGCAATGCAACTATCGCAGGTCATCCGGTCCATCCGATGTTGATTCCGTTTCCGCTCGCGCTCTGGGTCACGTCGTTTGTGGTGGACATCCTCTTCTATTTTCTGCGGCATTCGACGCTGCTGGTAATTTCTAAGTTCCTGCTCGCAGCCGGTTGCTTGGGGGCGCTCGCAGCCGCGATTCCTGGTTTTATCGACTGGCTCGCGATCAAGGATGGGGAAGTGAAGCGAGCGGCAAACTGGCACGCACGGCTCAACGTGATCGCGCTCATCGTGTTTGCGGCCAGTTTGTTTCTGCGGTTGGGCAACTACAGCCAAATCGTCGGCCGCAAACTCACGATTCCTTTTTTGCTTTCGCTGCTAGGGATTATTCTGATCTCGATCTCCGGCTGGCTCGGCGGTGAGCTCGTCTTTCGCTATGGAGTCGGACAGACTGATGCGAATACTTCTCGACGCCCTTAGCAGTTTGTTCTTCCTGGTCCTGGCCGGTGTTCTCGTTTATGTGGCATTTCAGTTCCAGTACCACGACGGGAACTATGCGGCTTTCTATCTGGCGTTCGGAGTTTGGCTCGAGTCTCTTTATTTGGCGGTCCGGTTTGCGCTTAAAGCGATTTTACGCCGAAGAGTCATGTTTGCGGAGTGCATTACTCTTATATTAGGTCTGCTACTGCTGCTCCCGATTGGGTTAATCATTTCGATCGAGGCGCTGTTGATAGACCAATCGATCAGAGGTTCATTGAGCGCTGAAGGTGAAGTGCGAGACGTCGATTACATCTTTGCGACTCTCGTTTTGTTCCTGCTTGTGGCGCCGGCATTTCTGATTCTTCGCGACATCGTCTCCTCGTTTTTGCGGTACCGCGCCGAAAGAGTACGAGCAGCATGATCCTGCGATTCGGATCCATTGTCAGTGCCGCAATACTTGTCTTGTGGTTCGCCGTCTCAGCGGCAAGTGTTCAGCAGGAGACAAAGAGCGCGCCGCAGTTAAGGCTCAGGGATCTGAATGGACGGGCTGTGCGATTGAGCGACTACCACGGAAAGGTGGTCCTGATAAATTTTTGGGCTACGTGGTGTCCACCCTGCCGAGCGGAAATGCCGGATCTCGTAAAACTCCAGCGCGAATACGGCAAAGACGGTCTCCAAATTATTGGAATCACCTACCCGCCTGAGCAGAAGGCACGCGTCCGCAGGTTTGCCAGCAGTCTCAAAGTGAACTACCCTATCGTCCTCGGCACAAGTCAGATTAAAGCGCAATTTAGTTCGGAAGAGACTCTGCCTTTAACCGTCGTTATAGATCGCGATGGCAAAGTCAGCGAAATAATCAGCGGCATACTTCTTCGCGAGGAATTCGACGAAAAGATTAAGCCGCTACTGACGAAGAAAACTGAAGGAGAAATAAGAAATGGTGTCTCGAATCAGTAAGTTTGTGGTCAGTGCTGTATTGGTTGTAACGCTAGGTGTGATTACAGCCGCGGCTTTCACGAAGACTGTCACGATCAAGGTTGAGGGAATGAAGTGCGCGAAGTGCTCCTCGTCAGTTACGAAAGCACTCAAGGCGACCGAGGGTGTTCAAGACGCACAGGTGAGCTCCGAAAAGGGCGAAGCCGTAATCAAGTACGACGATCAGAAGTTGACCGAAGCCAAGCTGCGCGAAGTCATCAACGGCACTGGCTTTAAAGCCGTCGAATAGCCCGCGCTGGCTTCACAATCGTTTCCCGACGATTGAAGCATCAACGTTTCAGCTCGCTGCATCCAATCCCTTCGTGAGGTTTCGGCGTGCCGATAGTTTTCAACGGCACGCCGATTCCGATCGCGTCGTAGTATGTCTTCTCAAATGAAGAAACCAGTCATCGTCGTGCTCGCCGTGTTGGGCCTCATCTTGTTGCCTATCCTCGTCGAAGGGCAGGAGAAGGATCCAACTGATAAAACGTGGCCGGCGTTGAGTCGTGCTGACGGGAATGTCGATGAAGGACAGCCGCGTTTTGTTATCGAGTCTCAGAAGCTTCAACTATCTACAGCAGCGAAAGTATCGAGTTCGTGGATTCCAAATGCTTTTTTCTCTGAATGGAAGGACACGATCAAGGGAAGTACTCTCCGCACTGACGTCATGATGCACCACTACCCTGATGTTTTATTTGACTCTCACTTCCGGGCGACCGGCACATACGTTTTCTATTTACCGAAAGAGCAAGTGTTTTATCTGTGGGGAGACTGCGGAATGGACCACGGTGACGCGGTGGCAGGCCCGTTCGCCGGCGATCCAAGGCTCGTGTTGAAGCAGTTGAGCGCAGACGCTAAATAACGAATCACTCGCCTTCCTTGGGGAGGTGGCCAAAGGAAAGACCAAACTATCGTACGCGACGAGCCGGTGATTATGACGGTCTTAGGCGGAGTGGCGGCCGCTGTCGTTGCCCTCGTAGTGATCCTGTTGCGCTAGTCGCCAGAACTACACGCTGGTGTGCGAATGATCATCTTCGACGTGTCAACGCCCTTGACAATCAGCCATATCATCAACAACAACGTACCCGGGAACAGCAGCATTAGAAGCACTGGCGACGCATAAGCCGGCGCCAGAATCAACAGGAAGTTTCGCGCCAGACCCAGCGGCAGTAACACCGCGAGTACTCGCGGCACGACAGCGATACGCCAAAGCATTACGCCCAGCATAAACATCCAACTCACCATGCTCAGCAGATGCGTATAGTGGACCCACTTCCAGATCATTCGCAGTGCAATACCGGTCAGATGAAACAGACTCGCATCGCCGGCATTCGCCTTTCCGAATTCCTGGCTGAATGTGAACAGCGACATCCACGCCGCATTCTCGACACACTGCAACGTGAAGTTTGCGATCGCCAACGCGACCAACCACGTCGCTAACGCAACACTGTATTCGCGGAATGTCGACCAACCGGCAACCGCAATTGCAATCGTGAGCCCTCCGCCGACGAAGAGAAGCATGACGGCAAGCCTGACCTGAAATCCGTTTGCGATCGCGCTCGCGTCGAGTGCGGCGCCGAGCGGACGCAGCATGATGTACGGCGTAGTTAGACCAGCGATCAGGTGGAACAGTAGAAGAACACCGACGACTCGTCCGGTATGATTAGGGGATCGCATTTTGTGCCTCCTGGGATGAACGCCACCTGGATGCATGTATGTACGGCGCGAGCTTCAGTCGAGTTCCGATGCGCTCTTCGCAACTCGTATCTATATTCGACCTAAGCTCATTGCCGCGGACTTGCGGGAACCTGTATTTTGATGCCGCGCAATCCACTGAAGCTCAGCGCCGGCCCACGAGCACTGGAGAAAGGGTGATGTTCGATTTCTTCAAACGTAAGACCGCAAAGACGGTTTCATTCGAGGAGCAACTTAGAGTACTCGCAAAATGTGGCATTAACCTTTGTCACAACGTCGCGCCGGAAGCGCTGCTTGAATCTTTCGAGCGCGAAAAGTATGAGAAGGAACCATATCGGTTGTTGCTGTCCGCGATGGGCAACGAAGCTGAAACAGAAAGCCAGGCTGGAGAAACAGGATATCCATCCGACTCGATCTGGCACTTCGATACGGAGTGCATTGAAGATCACGGCTCGTATGCGGCAATTGCGCGCCGCCTCTCAGTTTTAGCCCACCCGGATTTGCCGATTGAAGACGTAGACGATTACGTTGATATTGAGGCCGGCGAGGCGTGGCTTTCGTTTAAATTGGATGGGCAGACAGAGAAGTGGGAAGCGGAGGTGAACGACGACTGGGTGGACGAGAGAATACTTTCCCGTTTCGTATCGGTCCTGCAATCAAGGAGCAACAAGCGGTTTACCTACATCGATGTGAGCGGCGGTCAGGATTGCTTGATCGGGTGTTCGACACCTGAAGACAGAGCGGCTCTTATGAAGGCCACTAATCTGAACGTCCAATGGTTAACATGATCCGGCACTCGAACGCTCAACCAGTTCAATGGGACCAGCGTGCGCCGATGTTCCACTGCGCGGCGATATTCAGGAGACACGTAGAATGGGGATCGAGACGCTGATAGGTGTGCTTGGTTTCATGGGCACGCTGCTGCTCGTGGTGGTGGGCCTACTGAACTTCTCTGTCTTCCGCAAACAGCTTCGGCTCGCCAGGCACCAGATCGATACTGCTGTGCGGCAGTTGGAGATCGCTCAGAAGCAGCCCGACTTACAGCTGATCCCGCGCGCTGTAAATCAGACGTCAGACCACGTTCGACTGCTCGTCGAACGACCGAAACTGCGACCGTATTTCTACAGCGGGGCGGAGTGGAAACCCGGCGACGAGGTCTCGTTGGACGAGATCAGAGCGATGGCGGAGCTCATCCTCAACAACTTCGCCTCGGCATTGATGCACTCAGCCGCGTTCCCGGAATACCCGGTTCGCGGCATCGATCGGATCATCATGTTTCATCTCCGCCGCGGCCCCGCGCTCCGCGAGTTTCTCCTTGAAAACTTTGAGCGTTTCCCATTCAGCGGATTGACGCTCCTCGTCCTTAAGAACGAGACGAGAGAGCAGGTCGAAGCTGATCTTCGACAACTCGCGAAAGCGCCCGACATCGACGAGTCAGAGATTAAGCGCCGCAAGGAACTGCTGGAGCTTTACCAGTCTGGCGTAGCACGTGAGGCGATTGAGTTCACGTCCTACAGCATGAAGAAGCGGCGCTAGCGTTCGGTCCTCAGAAGTGTCTCGAGTACGGTCCCTTCCTGCAAAGGCCGAAAGCTCAGTCCACCGGGTAGCTGTCAGTAGTTATTGGACCACGGCGTCGGCGCTACGGTGTCCGGCGCCAGGTTGGGCGGAGGTGGAGGCCCGGAGACTTTTCCGAGTCTTAACTGGGCCGGACAAACCACAGCGCTCTGGCAGAGTGATACTAATTTCCACTGGTGGAACTATTGGACCGCGCAGGACGGCCAGGTGCCGGCTGCGTCAGGAACGGGTTCCTGGACCATCAAAAGCAATGACAAGATCATGGCCGTCGATTTTGACGGATCGGGCACCGACTCGTTATTCATCTACAACCTGACCACTGCCACCTGGGGAGTGTTGAAGTGGGCGGCAAACGAACTCCAGCTCAACTACTTGACAGTCATGGGACCGAAACCGCCTCAGCCCTCCGGTAACAAACTGGTGTGGGTGGCCGCGCCGGGGGATGAATACTTCATCGTTCCGAACCTGAGCGCAATAATTACGAGCCCCGATGTACCTGCCGGCGCCGCGGGCTTGCTGCTTTACAACTCCACGACGCTGAACATGGGACTGATCTCCTGTAGATCTACAGCGCCTAACTTTGTGCAATGGTGGATCACTCCACCCGCGCTGGAGAACTGGAACCTCGCGATCAGCAGGCCTCCGACCAACCAGTTCTATGGCGGCAATTTCGCCGCCGCAGGAAAGCCTTCGGTCGTCGTGTTTGATCCTTTAGATAACTACCTCTCCTTGCTGACATGGAACGGAACAAATTTCAGCGCGAGCCCGGGCCAGACAACAGCGGGCGACTGGGGCTTTGGCAACGCGGACCAACTCGTCTGTGCCGATCTGGATGGAGACGGGATAACCGAGATCCTGATCTACAACTCCAACTACGTTGGAGTACTGAAATGGCAGAACGGGAGTTTCGGATCCCTGGTAGTGGCGCACAGTTCAATCGGCACTGCTCCCAACACTTGGGCCATCAGCGGAAACGACACGTATTACTGCCTGAATGGTTCGAACAATAATCCCGGCGAGATCTTCGCCTTCTCGTCCAACCCTCTGCAAATGGCGCTGCTGAATTACAAAGACAAGGGTTTCGTGGTGAAACCGATCGGCTCGACATTGTCACCGGCATGGGCTTTGACTGCCACTGACAATTTCTACATCGCACATCCCTGGTGCTCCACGACGCCGGCGTTGTTTACGTTGTCGACTCAGGGCCCCGCCCAATCCGCCGTTCCAACGTTGGGCGCAATTACATCGGATGGAACGACCGTGCAAATCGCGTCCAGTGCAACAGTGCCGGTACTCGGGTGGTCGCCCGCATTTGTCGCGGCGGCGCCTCATACTGCTTTTTCGCCATTCACAGCCGGAGATCAGGGGGCCATCTTCACCTACATTAGCCAGTTGTTTCCTCTGCCGGAAGATGGTAAGTCGACCGCTCCGACTAACATGCGCAACAGCTATACAAATCCTGATGATTACACTTTGTTCGCGTCTTTTGCCGGCCAGATCGCGGCTGTCACCTCGCCCAGGCAGATTCCACCCGCATGGTTTCAGCCACCGGCGAACACCTGGAGCGACGATGATTGGACTAAGGTCGTGCAGACGATCTACCGGGAATGCATTCAGGTTGCTTCCGTTTACGGTCTGTACGCCAAGCTTGGCAGTCTCGCCCAATATTTGAACGGACTTCAAGTGTTCGACCTGGGGACGGTTCAGCAGAGCATTGACGGGGCGACGCCCAGTCCCACTTCATCTGAGCTCGATTACTGGCTCGGACAAAGTGCCGTGGCATTGCTGTGGGGACTCGCAGCGTTAGGTGGCGTATTTTTTCCAGGAGAGGAGTTGGTTGCAACGGCTATTATGTGGGGAATGTTGATGTCCGTCGGCGCTTCCCTCCTGGGTTCAGGACTCAGCTACAGTCCTACGCAAGCGAAGGCGATTGCAAACACGCAGGTCGATACCGAGATCAAAAATATATTTGTAAGCTCACTTTTCACCCAAAGCACGCAACTCGGTGCGTTCTTGATCGACCCACTCAAGTTGCAGATTTGCGGCGGGCTCAGGGAGGGGGAATGGGCGACTTCAGCAGCTATTCCAAGCACCTTTCCGGGAGCGTTTCAGCCCATAGACCGCTTGTGGATGTATCAACAGTTGATGCCGTTTTCGTTTTACCTCACGGTGAGAGTGCCGACAGGGCCAGACATGCATCCCCTGACATATAACCTGAATGGCGTCTACTACACGCTTTACGGCAATGGGTTCATCTCACAATCTCAATTTGAAGCGACGACTCTGTACCACGATCTATTTGTCACTATAGGTGTGTCACTCGAGGATTTTCTTGTGGGCAATGGAGGGTGGGCGGCGATTCCCAGGACCACAGTAACTTCCACGAACCCAGGGTAGGCAGATCATTCCACATCGAAGACGACTTGATTGGTCGCACTGGTGTTTGCGTTGCGGTCCGTCACCGTGACTTTCAGAACGTAACGACCCGGAGCGAGCGTTTTCAATCCAACATTCGCGCCGTAAGGAATGCGCGCGAGATCGGCATTCGGTTCGACGACGACCGGCAGCAACGGACTGGCGACGACGCGCTGCCCGCCGGGTCGTTGGATCTCGATCTGAGCGTCGAGTTTTGGCGTGGCCGCTGTGGCTGCGTTGTAGATGATCGTAAGGAACGTCAGTGTCGATTCGCGCGCGAAGCGACGGTCGACGCTGAACATCACCTCCTCGCCACCCGCCTTCTTATCCTGGACCGTGTTCGAGATGTGCCCGCCCAACAGCAACGTGCTTAGCGTCAGTTTCTTCGAACTCAGATCGGGAATGTCGATCCATTGGGCCGCACTGCCGATGCTGCCGCTCTTGTCGTCGCGCGCGGCAACACGCACCTGGTAGATGCCGGGTTTCAGCGGCAGTTTGTGACTGTACACAACTGATGCGTCTTTCGTTGCCGTTGCCGAAACGGGATTGACGTTGATTCTTGTCTTGAAGCTG
This sequence comes from Acidobacteriota bacterium, assembly GCA_046732935.1. Taxonomy (GTDB): domain Bacteria; phylum Acidobacteriota; class Blastocatellia; order Pyrinomonadales; family Pyrinomonadaceae; genus PSRF01. The sequence continues at coordinate 155,241 of JBKPOC010000031.1, forward strand.
CCGGCCTGTTTGCCCTGATCGTTGAGCACTACTCCAGCCACGTCGATCGCTGCGGGCTGTTTGCCGTCGGCGCCATAGCCAAGACCTTCAGTCGACATCTGCGTCGCCGCCGTCAACACCGGACCTGAGCCAGGCACGTCGACAAAACTGACTGAGAGTTTGGTCGAAAGACCTTTACGCGCGGAAGGTGCGGCGAGTGCGGAGATCAATGCGCCGCCAGCGTTTGACGACGTGTCAGCATCCGTTGCCGGTGCGACTGCTTTTTCCTCCGCTTTTGGTTCGCTCGAAAAGAAACCACGCGCGATGCGCACGGACAAGTCGGGCCGGCTCGGGATTGTGATCTCGAGTCGTTTGAAGTTTGGTGATTTTTGGTCGTCACTGTTCGGCCGCCACGCCAGCAGGTAGTAGTTAGAACTTTCGCGCAGCGACTGTTTGACGGCGGCAGTGACGTCTCCCGCGTTGAAGAATGCTTTTCCGCCCGTATCCGCAGCCAGCGCATTCAACCCGTCCTGAGAAGCTTGCAGTTCGCCCACGTTCGTTTGAGATAGTTTGCCGTTCGGATCGGGTCGATTACTACTCGCTTCAACCGACGCGGCCAAATCGCGCGCGTCGATCGAGTAAATCACTAGATTGCCACGCACGGCGGCGTCAGCGATGCGACTGATCTTGTCGCTGTATCCCGTGCTCTTATCGTTCAGGAAGAAGCCGTCAGAAACGAAGAACACGAGTTTGCGACCGGACATTTGACTAGCGAAACGCATCAGGCTCTCGAGTGCAGTCAGCGTTCCGTACGTAACCGACTCGCTCTGTCTCAAAAGCATGTGCGCGCGATCCTTGACGAGGCGTTGCGCTCCCTCGCCCGTTATCCCTGAGCTCATTTTCCCGCCGCGAACGCGCGCGGCCACAGGCCCACCACTCGGCGGTCCGAGGCCTTGCGGAAGATTGATGTTGTTGACCTTCATCAACTCCGTCGCGAAGTACTGCAACGCCGACTGATCGCCTTGCTCGATACGCAGCGCCTGGTATTCAGTCATCGGAATCTGTTCAGTGTCGCGAATGGTGTATGGCTTGTGGTTCAGACGATTGACAGCCGCGCGGACCACCGACTTGTGATCTGAAAATCTTTGCAGGAAACCGATCTGGCCGCTGGGTGTGACGATTGCGACCTGATCCTCGATCGACATCTCACGGTCGACAAACTCCAGGATCGCTTTTCGAGTTCGCTGAACACTCGCGGCGCTCAGGTGCAGATCGTCGACGAAGAAGATGATGGTCCGGCCGCGATATGTCGCACTGGTTGGCGTCGCCGGTTCCGCAGCGGCCTTCGCCGCAGACTTCTCCAGTTTTTCCTCACGCACGGTTCCGGCAATCACGCGTTCGAAGAACGAGGGCGTAACTGCGCGGCCGTTAACCTTCAGTAAGAACTCTTCCGGCTTCAGTCCTTCGACAAAGCGGCCCTGTTTATCGACGACGACGACGCTGGTCTGAACGAGGTCTGTCGTAATGCGCACGAGATCGTCATTCGCGGGTTCCTGACTGAAAGCTGCCACGAAGAGTAGCGGGATGATTAAAAGGCTGATGAGGATTTTCCGAGTGTTCAACTAAGCCGCTCCCAGGACCAAGACCATTTCAAACTCGCTGCACTCTATCATGAGGCGTTTGACTTGTGCCCACTTTTCGGCATAGAAACTCCTATCAAACACAAACAGAATCGAGGAGCCTTCGAATGAAAAAGCGGATCCTTGCAATGGTCTCGTTCGCGGCGGTGCTTACCTTCGCACTGGCTTGCACAACCACGCCGACCAACCAGAGCACGAATTCCAGTGCACCAGCTAACAGCTCAGTTTCGGCCGAGTTGAAACCAGCCTTCGACTCAATCACTGCAAACGACATCCTGCAACACATCAAGGTGTTGTCATCAGATGAGTACGAAGGGCGCGGCCCCGGAACAAAAGGTGAAGAACTTACCGTCAAGTATCTGACCGAGCAGTACCAACGTATCGGCTTAAAGCCGGGCAATCCGGACGGCACATTTGTTCAGAAAGTTCCTCTCGTTGGATTTACCGCCGCCCCAACGGCGTCATTCACTGCCGGAGGCAAGCAATTAGACCTGAAGTTTCCCCAAGACTACGTCGCGGTTTCACGCCGCTTTGTTCCCGAGTCAAAGGTGGAGAATTCCGACATGGTCTTTGTCGGTTATGGCGTAGTCGCGCCGGAGTATGGCTGGGACGACTACAAAGGATTGGACGTGCGCGGCAAGACGATCGTTATGCTGATCAACGATCCGCAAGTCCCTGACCCGAACGATCCGACGAAGCTCGACGACAAGATGTTCAAGGGCAAGGCAATGACGTACTACGGTCGTTGGACCTACAAATATGAAATCGCCTCGGAGAAGGGCGCCGCGGCCGCGGTGATCATTCACGAAACCGGACCGGCTGGTTATCCCTATGAAGTTGTTTCGGGGAGTTGGTCTCGTGAGAACTTCGATATTCAGACGCCTGATAAGAACATGGGACGTGTTGCGGTTGAATCATGGATCACTACCGACCGCGCGAAGGAGTTGTTCACCGCGAGTGGCCAGGACTTTGACGCACTTAAAAAAGCTGCACTGTCGAAGGACTTCAAGCCCGTCGCTCTCAACGCGAAGGCCAACATGACGGTCAAAAACACATTGCGGGAGATCAATTCGAGTAACGTGATCGGAAAGCTCGAGGGATCGGATCCGGCGCTCAAGAACGAGTACGTTATCTACACGGCTCATTGGGATCACCTGGGACGCGATCCGAAATTGCCTGGCGACCAGATTTACAATGGCGCCCTCGACAATGCCTCCGGCACCGCCGCATTGATGGAGATTGCTGAGGCGTTCACTAAACTCCGCACACCTCCGAAACGATCGGTTCTGTTTCTCGCTGTTACGGCTGAAGAGAAAGGGTTACTCGGCGCAAAGTACTATGCCGAGAATCCTCTGTATCCGCTGAACAAGACGCTCGCGAATATCAACATGGACGGCGTCAATCAGTGGGGCAGGACCACGGACATTACCATGGTGGGTGACGACAACAGCACCCTCATCGACTTGCTGCGTGAAGCTGCCACTGCCCAGCAACGGACCGTGAATCCGGATCCGGAATCTGAGAAAGGGTTTTACTACCGCTCGGATCACTTCGAATTTGCGAAGCAAGGCGTCCCGGCGCTTTACACTGACTCCGGAATTAACTACCAGGGCAAGGATGCGGCGTTCAGCAAAAAGAAGCGCGACGAATACACAAACAACGACTACCACAAAGTCTCTGATGAGATTAAGCCTGACTGGGATCTCACGGGAGCGGTTGATGACGCTCAGTTGTTGATCATGATCGGGTATCGCGTGGCGCAAGGCGACAAGTATCCGGAATGGAAACCGAGCTCAGAGTTCAAAGCCAAGCGCGATCAGATGATGAAGTCGTAGGGATTTGTTTTTGCGACAAATGTTCGCAGTTGGGTGTCAGTCAGTCGCTGACCCCCAACCGCGAACGGCTAACAAAGATCTTCTACGGGCAGGGAAGCAGAATGCAACTCGCCGCGCGATTGTAGTCACGTACGCCCTGGGCCACGTCGCGTAAGCCCAGCGTGTCTCCGAAGCCTTGCCAAGTAAATCCAATCATGCCGACCACCAACGGCTCGCTCTTCGCAATGTTCGCGTAGCGCACGGCCATCGGTCCCAGCATGTCTTGTGTGATCCCGGCGCTGAGGTGATACGGCGCGAAGTGCGCGTCGAAGACGATGATGAGTCGTTGACGCGAGACGTCGATGTGCGTCTTGAAGTAGTTGAGCCAGTATTGAAACAGGCTGTTCGGATCTTCGGGATGCAAGACGGCGTAACGCCAGAAACCGAACCCGTCCGGCTGCACCGGCAGTGGCTGGCCCGAGATGTTAACGGCGCCATCGCCGAACCCGTAGCCGACGACGGTCGGAAGCGCCGGTAATTTCGACTTGACGTACGCTGTCGCCGTATCAACCGCGGAGTTAGTGAGCCGTGCGTTGTTAACCTCACTATGAACGATGAGGAAAGCTACACGATCGGGGGTCAGGTACGCCTTGTTGATGTTGTACCAGTAATCGAAGAGGTACCTGTAGTCGGGCCGCAAATACCATGCAGGCGTGTCGCTCTGGAACAGGATGTTGTCCAGAAAAATGGCGACTTTGTTTCCCGCGCCGTTGTGCAGGTTGAAGTCGCCGGAAAGGTTCGTCGTCCACTCTGACGAGACGGTCGTTACGTTCGTCTTGATGCCGTTGCGCTTGACCTCGTTTTCGTACTCGTAAGCGCTTTCGACTCCCGTGTAGCCGAAGAGGAACTGACCATTCACATCGTGGAACTCCCAGTGCGCACTCGCCGTTGAGGTGAACACGGGCGAGAGCAGGAAGATAAGCGAGAGCGCTGCTGCTAGAGATTTCGTTCTCATACTGCCTCCTTAAAACTTTAAGTGGTAAATCGGATCCACTTATTTGGACCGCCATAAACCTAGCGGCAAGCAACGCTAAATGTCCTGAGAGTGCTCTAATAAAAACCTGATAAAGTTCTCACTAAGTCCCAAAGGTGTTTATGAAGAAAGGGCTCCTATACGAATTCGGCCCGTTTCGACTCGAAGTCTCCGAACACCGGCTGCTGCGCCATCAAGAGATCGTTTCGCTGTCGCCGAAAGTTTTCGAGACGCTGCTGGTGCTGGTTGAGCAAAGTGGCCACGTTCTCGAAAAAGATGAACTCATGAAGAGACTGTGGCCCGACAGTTTCGTTGAGGAGAGTAGTCTCACACAGAACATCTCGCTGTTGAGGAAAGCATTGAATGAGAACGGCGAACAGCAGTTCATCGAGACAGTGCCGAAAATCGGATACCGGTTCATCGCTCCTGTCGAGGTTGTGGAAGGTCGCCGCGATTCGCCTCCGTCACCATCAGAAACGAGACCGCGGATTTCGATCCAAAAGTTGATGTTGGCCTGCGGAGCAGCGTTATTGCTGCTGTCGATAGCGATTGTCGGAATTTATCTGCGGCAGACGAAAACGCCGCCGCCCGTCAATTCCGCAGCGCGGGTGCGTTCTCTGGCCGTGCTGCCTCTCAAGCCGCTCTCGAACGGCGGCGACGACCAGTTCCTGGGCCTCGGTGTGGCTGACGCTCTTATCGTCAAGCTCGGCAACTTCGAACAGTTCAACGTGAGGCCGACGAGTTCGGTCATCAAATACGCCGGTCATGAGTTTGACTCGCGATCGGTCGGCCAGGAACTCGGCGTTGACACCGTCCTGGACGGCACCATACAACACGCCGGCGACCGGGTGCGCGTGACAGTGATGCTACTGAGCACGCGCGACGATCAGACGCTGTGGTCCGACAAGTTCGACGAAAGGTTCACGGACATCTTTTCGCTACAGGACTCGATCTCGGAGCGGGTGGCGAGCGTGCTCCAACTGCAACTCGCGAGTGGCAAGCAGGCGCAACTGACCAAGCGCTTCACCGAAAACGCAGAGGCGTATCGCGACTACACGATGGGACTCTACTTCTGGAACAAGCGCACTAGAGAAGGAGTCACGAAAGCGATTGAATATTTCCAGAAGGCGACCGAGGCAGACCACAACTATGCATTGGCATACGCGATGCTGGCAGACTCGTATTGCCTGACGGTTTTTTATGCCTATGACATTTTGCCGCGCGATCAGGCTTTCCTGAAGGCGGAAGCTGCGACCGCGAGGGCGCTCGAGTTGGACGATACGACAGCCGAAGCCTACGCCGTAGTGGGTATGATCAAAGCTTACGACAATGATTTTCCGGCGGCGGAGCAGTCGTACAAACGGGCCATCGAACTGAATCCGAATTCCTCGATGACGCGTTACAGGTACGCATTCAATCAGCTCAGTATGCTACAGATTGACGCAGCGATTCGGGAGATGCGGCGTACGCAGGAATTGGATCCGTTGTCGCTGCCCATCAACACGACGCTCGCGGGTTGTCTCATTTACGTTGGTCAGTACGACGACGCTATCAAGTACAGCAAGGTGGCGCTCGAGATCGAGCCGCAATTCGGATTGGCGCGGGCTAATCTTGGCGAAGCGTACGAGTGGAAAGGTATGCACGATGAGGCCGCCGCGGAGTACAAGAAGCTGAGCGGACAGCAGGGGTTTCGACTTAACGGAGAACTGGGCCTCGCCTTCGTTTACGCGCGCTCGGGACGGCGGGACGATGCGCGCCGATTGATGGAGGAACTGAAGAGCCGGTTCAAGAGTAAAGAGGCGTTGGTTGATATTCCGTTGCAGATCGCCGGGACGTACGCCATGCTCGGGGACACTGACAACGCATTCGTCTGGTTGGAGCAAGCCGTAGAGAGTGGGAATGTGCACCCCTTCGAGCTTCGCTACAGCCGCCAACTCAACCCGCTCAAGGACGATCCCAGGTACGAACAGATACTACGTCGCCACGAGTACAAAGAATATATCGTGGCTGAGTTGTCAAAACAGAACTTACCGTAAGGACAGGCCCAAGGCGTTGCCAAGGTTTGATAGTTTGCTTACGAATCACTTTCTTAAAAAGGATCGGCATGAATAGTCAGCGACATTCTACTCACTCGTAGCGCAGCGCCACCAGCGGATCGACTTTCGCCGCCCGGCGCGCAGGAACGTAACACGCAACCATGGCAACGAGCGCCTGACTAATTGCCACCACCGCGAATGTGACCGGGTCAGTTGACTTGACTTCGAAGAGCAGACTCGCCATCACACGAGTGAGAACCAGCGCGCAGGCCAGTCCCAGTCCGATGCCGATCACCGTTAGGATCAGTCCATCTCCCATCACCAGCTTGAGCACATCACGGTATTGCGCGCCGAGCGCCATTCGCACTCCGATCTCCTGAGTGCGCTGGGCCACCGCGTAGCTCATCACGCCGTAGATTCCGATTATCGCCAGTGTCAAAGCGAGGCCGGCGAAAACTGCCAACAACGCCGCCACAAACCTCAACGGAGCGACTGTTTTCGCAATCGCTGCCGGCAGTGTCTGGGCGCGGCGAATCGGCTGGTCAGGATCTACTGACTGCACGGCCTGGCGCATGCTGTTGATCAAACTTTCCGGCGAACCGCCGGCGCGAACGATTAGCGTCATGTTGGATGCGGGCACGTTCCATGCGGGAAGGTACATCTCAGGCTGGAAGTCATCTCTCAATTGCTCGTGTTTGACATTGCCTACGACGCCGACGATTTCGCGCGAGACTGCTTTGCCGTAAAGCTTCGTCTCCTGCGGCATGCCAATCGTGATGTGCTTACCCAGCGGATTTTCATTGGGCCAGAACCTTTTGGCGGCGGTTTCATTGATGATCACCACGGCTGGATGTTGCATGTCGTCGGTGTCTGCGAAGTCGCGGCCCGCGAGCAGGGCGATTTCCATCGCCGCGAAATAGCCGGGCGCGACTTGATGTCTGTCCGCGCTCGGTTCGTTTCCTTCCTCAGTCGAGCGTCCATCGATGGTGAACGAGCTTGTGCCACGCGAACCACTAAACGGTAAGCTCGTTGCGAGACTGGCTGTCTTGACGCCGGGAATGCCATGCGCCTGGTCTAGCAAGCGGCGAAAGAACTCAGCCTGTTCCTTGCCTTCGGGATATTTAGTCGGTGGCAGATCGATTCGACAGGTCACGACATTTTCCGCTTTGAAGCCCGGACTGACGCTCAGTAATTTCCAGAGACTTTCGAGCAATAGTCCCGCGCTCGCCAGCAACACCAGCGACATACAGATTTCCCCAACTACCAGCGCGTTGCGCATCAACTTCAACCGTCGCGCGCCAGTGGCCGAACGGCTGCTTTCGCGCAGTGCCTGCGTCAAGTCAGTCTTCGTCATTTGCAACGCCGGCGCCAATCCGAAGAACGCGATCGTGAGTAATGAAATCAGGAACGTAAAAGCGATGACATAACCGTCAATACTGATCTTCTCAGGAGTCGGAATCGCTGACGGACTAATTTTTGTTAGCGCATCAACTCCATAACGCGCCAGCAACAGCCCTAACCCGCCGCTGGCCGCAGCCAGCATCGCGCTTTCCACCAGCAGCATGCGAACCAAACTCCAACGCGAGGCCCCGAGCGCGCTGCGTAGCGCCATCTCTTTCCATCTCGCAGTCGCGCGTCCAAACATCAGGTTCGCGACGTTGACGCATGCGACGAGCAACACGAGCGCGACGGCGCCGAGCAGAATCGTCAACGGGCGATCAAGATCGCCGAAGCGATGCTCGCGCAATGGCGTCGCTCTCATTGCCAGATCCCGGCCCCACGACGGATTCTCTCTGATGATTTGCTCCTCGACGTTTCGCAGATCGGCCCGCGCCTGTTCGACCGTCACATCCGGTTTGAGCCGGGCCACGCCCTGCAAAAATCCATGACCACGATCGTACTTCGAAGCTTCGAGCGCGAGCGGCGCCCAGACTTCGTAAGTGGGACTCGGAAAGTTAAAGTCGGGCGGCATAACTCCGATGATCGTGTACGGCTCGCCGTTGAGCTGAATGCTTTTTCCGACGACCTGGACGTCCGCGCCGAAGCGCCGCTTCCATAACCCGTCGCTGATCAGCGCGACGTGTTCTTTGCCAGGCACGTCTTCTTCGGCGGTGAACCAGCGACCGATAGCCGGCGCCACGCCCATCACACGGCCAAAATCAGCAGAGGCCTGTACTCCACTGACGGCTTCCGGTTCGCGATCGCCGCTCAAAGTAAAGCTCACGAAACCGAGTGCGGCATAAGAATCGAAGCTGTGATTCCGGTTTCGAAAGTCGATGAAGTTTAGCGGCGAGAACGAGCCTTCGAACTTTGGGTCCGACACCTTCGTTTCGACCAGGTAGACCATGCGCTCGGCGTGCGGGTAAGGCAGCGAGCGCAGCAACACAGCATTGACCACGCTGAAGATCGCCGTGTTCGCGCCGATGCCGAGCGCCAGCGTGATCAGCGCGATCGCGGTGAAGCCGGGCTGTTTGAGTAAACTGCGAATCCCATGGCGAATATCTTTTATGATTAAGTCCATAGCGACCTCTGGTGCTTTTTGTTGTGTTCGACGCGAGAGTTTATGATCCTAATACGAATTATTCATCTTTCAAATCTATGACGTCTCAACAGAGGGATCTGGCTTGTGAACTTGCTCGGAAAGATCTGGATCGCGCGTTGTCCAGGGCCTTGGCGATTCGCGACCCGTGGTTCGCCTGCCAGGCACTGGCCTCGGTCGGTCGATTTGCTCCCGAACAGCAATTTCCCAAAATTATTGAAAGGTCTTTGCACGTCGTACGCGCTGAACTCGATCCGTATCGAGTAGTCGCTCCATCAGCCTGGCCCATCAGAGCCATCGTAGAGCGACACCGCTCGAAAATCTTACCTTCAATAATGCCCGAACTCTTGCTTCGCGCCGAGGATATCGAGCTACTGGTGAGTCGGTCCGAGGCGCTCTTTCTGGTTTTCCAGGCGGTGTTTCCCGCAAGCCGCGAATACTGGTTTCCGGTTCTGGACTCACTTCGGCAAGCATCCAAGCCGTTGATAAGCTGGCGGCAGAAACGAAATCTGGCAGATGCAATAATGATTGTGCGAAGTGCGGATGAACCACTGGCGTTGGAAATGTACGATGCCGTAGAGGATCAAAAGCTGAAGAACAAAATCACGAAAATGTGGGCAAAGCCGGAACAACGCCGGCCGAGGGAATTCTTCTGGTGATCATTCCATCCACTACACGCTACGAGTAAAGGTAACTTATGAATCGTTTGAGAGCTGCTCTAGCTCCGGCACTGCTTCTCCTGTTCTCCATGACTGTGTTCGCGCAAACCCAGGCTGAAATGAATCAGCAAGCTTGTGATGCATACAAAAGGGCGGACGTCGAGTTGAATACGGTCTACCAGCGGGTCTTGACTGAATACAAAGGCGACGCTTTGTTCGTCCGGAAGATGAAGGCCGCGCAGCATGCGTGGATCGCGTACCGAGACGCTCACCTGGAGTCGGTCTATCCCGCCGACGATCCACGCTTCGCATATGGAAGCGTCTATCCGATGTGCCGCTGCGTGGAGTTGACGGAGATGACGAAGAAGCGCACGGAGTTGTTGCGGCGGTGGCTCACAGGTGAGAAAGACGGAGAGGTTTGCGCCGGGAGCATCAAACGACGGAATTGAACCACTCCACTCTTCATTCGAAACATTCGCAAAAATAAATTATTGACACTTGCCTGCGAGCGGCCTACTATATCGCGCGTCGATATAGTTGCGGTTCGGCCTGATGAGATCTAAGCAGTCCTAATCACCCGTCACTAAAACTGTCTTTAGGAGGCTGCTGATGAAGAATAGGTCATGGCAGAAGGGCGTAGTGTTGCTTCCGCTGCTCTCGCTGGTGTCGCTGCCATTGCTCACAATGGCCCAACAACGTGCGGCAAAGAGTACGCCGCAACAGCAAAGATCTACGGCTATCACTCTCGACCAGCGAATAGAGCGGGTTGAGAATGGATTGCTGCCGCCAGTTGTACTCAAGGGCGAGACTCCGCTGCGCATGAGAATCGACGAGCGGATGAAGTTTTATAAAACTCCCGGTGTAAGTGTTGCAGTCATCAACGAAGGCAAAGTCGAATGGGCGCGCGGTTATGGCGTGCTTCGAGTTGGCGGACAGCAGCATGTAACCACCAACACGATGTTCCAGGCGGCGTCGATCAGTAAGACGTTCACGGCACTCGCTGCGTTACAACTCGTAGAGAAGCACAGGCTCGATCTCGACGAAGATGTGAACGTAAAACTAGCGAGTTGGAAAGTGCCGGAAAACGACTTGATAAAGAGTGAGAGACCGACGTTGCGTAGAGTGCTGTCTCATACAGCCGGATTTACTGTCTCCGGATTTCTCGGGTATTCAGCCGGTCAGCCACTGCCGTCGTTGCTGCAAATTCTGAATGGTGAGAAGCCGGCAAACACGCCTCCCATTCGGATCGACATAGTTCCCGGTTCCAGATTCAGGTATTCGGGGGGCGGGTATGAGGTGTTGCAACAGCTATTGACGGACGTGACGAAGACATCCTACGCCGAGCTTATGGAACCGATTTTGAAGAAACTCGGAATGTCGCATAGTACTTTCAAGTCACCGTCAGCTACGGAATCTGATATTGCCGCCGGTCATTTGCCAGACGGCCAACAGATCGAGGGAGGCTGGCGTGTGCAGCCGGAGCTCGCGGCAGCCGGACTATGGAGCACACCGACAGACCTGGCTCAACTCGTAATCGAAATACAAAAGTCGAACGAGGGAAAGTCGAATCGGATTCTTTCGAAAGAAATGACGAAGACAATGCTTACGCCGCAGATTGAAAACGTTGGCTTGGGTGTAGTCGTCGAGGGCCAGGGTTCGTCTGCGCGTTTTAATTCTTCAGGATCAAACGTTGGCTATAAGTCTTACGCGGTTGGTTATCTTCAAAGCGGTCAGGGCGCCGTGATAATGACCAATTCAGAAAATGGCGGGCAGCTCGCGTTGGAGATTCTGAGAAGCATCTCGGCGGAATATGGCTGGCCCGATTATCGCCCGAGAGAAAGAGTCATTAGCAAAACCGATCCGGCGGTTTACGACGACTATGTTGGTGAGTATGACCTTGGCGTCCCCGGACCACGTGTGATCATTACCAAAGAAGGTGGCAAACTATTCAGCCAGGGCCCGTCACAACCGAAGGCCGAGATGTTGCCGGAATCTCCCACTACTTTCTTTCTCAAGGAGGTAGATGCTTCGTTCACCTTCGTAAGGGATGAAACAGGACGGGTCTCGGAGGTGATCATGCGGCGAGGTGGACGTGACTACAGAGCAAAGCGAGTCCCATAATTGGTCTGGCGCATTCTGCGTTTGAGGACCAACATGCACTTGCCAATACTGATAAAGCTTTTGCTGTTTGCGTCGTTTGTTTCTCCGCCTCACTCCGACAATTATGAACGTTGCTATAAAAAGCCAAACGCCGACTGCTATTACGTTCTAAACAAAAGATCCCCGGGCTTACGAGGCTTCGAGTTCTTTTGGGTCGACGAAATAAATCGAGCCAATTTCTCAATTCGCGGCGCAGCATTTATCGACAAGACATTTCACCGTTTTGAAGGGACGTTGAAAGCGAACCGAATCTCGTTTGAAATATCATTGAGCGATGGGTTCACCTACAGATTTGTTGGAACGTTTGTTCCGAATGGGAGGACTGAGAAAGCAGATAGAATTGCGATCTACGGCAGACTCACGAAAATCAGCGCGAGTAAAAAGATAAGAGCAACAAACGTAAAGTTGACAGTCGGCTACGGTTGGAACCAGTGAACACAGTGAAGCCTCAGAATGCTGATCGAAAAATGTCTCGTACAAAATTATTCATATTGAGTGTCCTTGGTGGCATCGTCATTACGATCGTGCTCACTCTGATTGGTTTGTCAGTTGAGAACAGAACCGTAGTTCGAATAGTACTTTGGCAGGACATGTTCCTGGCGTATCTCGCCGGTCCCGGCCCTTTGCTTTTTACCGATGCACAAGGCAAACCGCATTACGAAGGAACGCCTATCCATATGCTCATTGTTCCGGTAGGATTTCTCATCAGCATTCCAATCTACTCGGTTGTGACTTTTTTCCTTTTGCGAACCTTGGTGAGGAAGAAAAGAGCACGCGACGAAGCCTGAGTTGCGCATCGTGCCATGGCTAGATTCGAGATCGAAGACGAGTTACACGACCAACCTCGAGGTGAGTTCGCCGAACGTGGTGATGCTTGGGCGGAACTCCACCGCCTTGCCGCAATCCCGTGGGACCATGCGCCCAACCAGGCTCCCTGCCAAAACTGGAGAAACTGTGGCCGCCATTACGAGCTCATAGAATTTGACGAGACAGTCTCTCCTCCTAAAGAGCTGCATCGTGAGCTGGTGCTCGAGATCTCTGCCGGTGGAGTGAAATGGCACCGAGACGACCTCTGAATCGCTGCCGGAGATTCGCCGTCCGTGTAAACTAACGAGTCAACGACTTCAACAGATGAGGATGTAGAGTATGAATCTCAAAGACTACTCGCTGGCAGTTGCCGCACTTCTATTTTTCATCAACGGTACGTGCTTCGCCCAATCAGCGTCCCCACAGTTGCCGGACACGCCCGCCGCAAACCAAGCGAAGGCATGGTTGGAAGCTTTCAACGGAGGAGACGTCGAGAAGCGCAGGGCCTTCCTCCAAAAGAATTATCCGAGTCGTTTGGAACGCTTTGATCGCGAAACAGAAATGCGACGCGCGACTGGTGGTTTCGACGTCATGAAAGTCACGGAGTCGACGCCAACCAAAATCGTCTTGCTGATCCAGGAACGCCTCGGCGATCAAGTTGCTCGATTTACTGTTGAAGTCGAACCCGCTCCACCACACGCGATTAAGCAATTCCAATTTCAACTGATTCCCCGAGAGGGGGAGCTCGCAATACCTCACCTGAGCGAGAGCGAGTTGGTGACCTCGTTGCGAAAGCGAATCGATCAACTAGTGGCCGCGGATCTTTTTTCAGGTGCTGTCCTCGTCGCAAAAGATGGCAAGACTGTTTTCGCACAAGCGTATGGACTGGCAGATCGTGAGAAGAAAACGCCGAACACTTTGAAGACGCGCTTCCGACTCGGATCGATGAACAAGATGTTTACCGCAGTCGCCACGCTTCAACTTGTACAAGACGGAAAGCTCGATCTGAAAGCACCCTTTGGCAATTACCTCACTGAGTATCCGAATAAAGACGTGGCGTCGAAAGTAACGATTGAACAGATGCTTTCGCACACCGGAGGCACGGGCGACATCTTTGGTCCGGAGTTCGATAAGAATCGACTCGAGCTAAAGACGCTACAGGACTATGTGAAGCTCTACGGCAATCGCGGACCAGAGTTTGAACCGGGCAGTCGCTGGAAGTACAGCAACTACGGTTTTCTTTTGTTGGGTGTGATAGTTGAGAAAGTCAGCGGTCAGAATTACTACGACTATGTTCGAGATCACATCTTCAAGCCGGCAGGAATGAGCGCTACTGGTTCAGAGCCGGAAGACCAGGTGGTTGAGGATCGCAGCGTTGGTTACATGCGACCAGAGGGCGCCGGTTGGCAGCCGAACACTGACACACTTCCTTATCGCGGGACTTCTGCGGGCGGCGGTTATTCAACGGTTGAGGACCTGTTGAGGTTTGCGACGGCACTACAAACAAACAAGTTACTCAAGCCGCAGTACACCGAGATGCTCACGACGGGGAAAGTCGAGACGCCGAACGGCGGTAAGTATGCTTATGGATTTCAAGAGGCGACAGTTAATGGGGCCCGTTGCTTCGGCCATGGCGGTGGCGCGCCGGGGATGAATGGCGAGTTGAAGATCTGTCCCGGGCCAGGTTATGTGGTTGCTGTGTTGGCGAACTTGGATCCGCCGGCGGCTACTCGTGTTGCAGACTTCATTACTAATCGACTGCCAATGAAGTAGGCTTAGAGACGGGTTGCAGCCTCCCAGCTTATTAACGCGAGAACTCCACGATTAAAACACCGTGGGCCTTCATTGGCCCGCTTGCATTTTGGAGAGAACATGATCGCTAAAGGACTCACGCCGATTCTAAACGTCTCCAACATCTCCGAGAGCTTCGAATGGTTTGCCAAACTTGGCTGGAGCAAAGCATGGGAATGGGGAACACCGCCGACGTTCGGAAGCGTCTGCTCCGGTGAATATCAGATCTTTCTCTGCGAGGATGGCCAGGGAGGACGTGGCAAGAGTACTGGGGATTCAACTAGTCCTCTCGAGGGTCACGACTGCGCTGATCGCGGCATGTGGATGTCAATCTGGGTTGACGACGTGGACGCGGTCCATCAGAGCTGTCTGACTCAGGGCCTCGAAGCAACCTTTCCACCGACCGACATGCCATGGAATGTTCGCGAGATGCATGTGCGACATCCAGACGGACACGTGTTTAGAATCGGTAAAGGCCTCGAGGAGGAATAAGTTGGATCCGTCGTAGAGGACTAACAACTGGACCGTGGAATAAAGATAAGATGAGATGTTATTCTCGATTCAACGGGTATCAAAAAACCGGAATCTCTACTCAGGTGGTCCTACATGAGAATATTGCTGAACCTGGTAATCGTCTGTCTCTTGGCAACGTCTGCATTCTCTCTTGCGTGAGCAGATCTGCCAGGGTGGAACCGAACTGAGCACCCGCAACAGCCACTATTCCCACGGTCCAAGTCACTTACGCGTTGCGCGTGAACAGCTTCAGGCGAGGGTATTACGGGCTACCGGACTTAAATAAACCTGTATTCGAAAGTAGAGGTTTCCTAATGAAGCGATCGACCATCTTGCTTGTAATACTGCTGTGTTCAGCTTTTTCCTCGTCTGCACAGGACATTGATAAGTTGCCGGTGATCACGGTCTCCGGAACGGCTGAAGTCCAGATTGCCCCTGATGAGGCCGTGTTCTCCATCGATGTCACCAAAACAAACAAAGACTTACAGGCTGCCAAACGTTTGAATGATGAGAGTGTGGGAAAAATCCTTGAACTGACCCGTCGCTTCTCCATCTTGCCTCAGAACGTGCAGACCGCCCAAATCGCGGTTGACATGAAATACGAGTCGATTCGCGATGCCAAAACAAGAGTCTTCAGTGAAGACGGAGATGAAATCGGCAAGCGAATTTTTAAGGGCTACGAAGTTTCCAAGTCGGTGACAGTGAGATTGACAGACCTCTCACGATTTGAAGAGTTTTTTGCTGAGGTATTGCAAACAGGAGTGAGTGCCGTCAACAGCGTCAAGTTTGAAACGTCAAAACTACGAGAGAACAAGGATAAAGCGAGGGAGTTGGCCATGAAGGCGGCTAAAGAAAAAGCGACAGCAATGGCTGCCGCCGTTGGTCAGAGTATTGGCCGAGCCATCAAAATCACGGAATGGAACGTTGGCGCTCAGACGTTTGCGAACTATTCAGCAAACTCCAATACGATAGGAACGGCAGGAGCCTTCACCGAGAGTTTGGTGACATTTGCTCCTGGCGCAATCAAGATAGAGGCGCAGGTTACAGTGAGTTTTCTGCTCAACTAGACCGAATGGATTATGGCGGATTGTGTCTTCTGTAAGATCTTGGCGGGCGAGTCGGAAGTCAGCCTCGTCTATCGCGATGAAACATGTGCTGCCTTCATGGATATCCAGCCCATCAATCCCGGTCACCTGCTTGTGGTGCCTTTGCGACACTCCGCTTCTCTGTCAGAACTCGGACAGGAAGAAGGAGCACAGATATTTCGCGTTGCGCAACGTCTTGCCTCCGCGTTACGTCGCAGTGGCGTGCGGTGTGAAGGAATCAATCTCTTCCTGGCAGACGGTGAAGCCGCAATGCAGGAGGTCTTCCATGTCCACTTGCACGTCGTGCCTCGCTACGAAAACGACGGGTTCGGATTCAAGTTCCCGGCGGGATATTGGCAGAAGCCCGAAAGGAAAGAGTTAGAGGCTGTTGCCAAAAAGATCAGGGATAGGTCGTGACATTCGAGGTATCAATTGATCGCGATGGCCGTAGCTATCCTGTTGGGGCGAAGTCTTTCACTTGCTCAGAGGCAACCTCATTGATCTATTAGGCGGTAACAGCAAAGCTCCAATGACGGGGGCCGTACGCGCATGAATCAGGTTTTCGAGAAGTGAGGAAAAAATGATTTCGGGACGTAGCGCTTCGACGAGCTCGTCAGGCACCGCCGGTTCCTGACACTCCCGGCTTAAGCATTCCGTGCATCCCGATCCAGCGCGCAAAGGCTTCGAACCAACCCGTGCTCGTCGTTTCCTTCGGATACATCCCGAAGCCATGGCCACCCTGCTCATAAAGATGGAATTCGACCGGCCGCTTCGCTGCCCGCCAGCTATCGATGAGGCCATAGCCACCGTTCGCGAAGAAAGGATCGTCGGCAGCAAGGGCGATGAACAGAGGCGGCGCGTCGGCGGGAACTGTAAGTGGCGCGAGAGGACCGTAGATGTTGCCGATGAAGGCTGGCTTCGCATCCTCGCCTGCGAGCGTGGTCGCCATTGTTAACATCGCGCCGGCGGAAAAGCCAACCATGCCAATCCGGTGAGGATCCACGCGCCACTCGACAGCACGCTTCCGGATCAGTGCAAACGCTGCGCGGGCGTCGGCGATCTGCGGCGCAAGACCGGCCATCGCCTTCTCAGGGTCGAGGCGCGGTGGCCGCGCCGTTCCCGAAAACATTTCCCGCATGGACTGCTCGAACGCCGCCATGTCCGCAGGGGTCTGGTTCAGGCGATACTTAAGGACGAACGCGGCGACGCCCTTTTCCGCGAGTGCACGCGCGACATTCCAGCCTTCATTTTCCATGGACAAGGTGCGAAAACCGCCACCGGGCGCGACGATGACTGCCGCACCGCTCGCCTTGGCTGGTTCCGGCAGAAAGGGTGTCAACGTCGCGATAGTTACATTGCGCGCAAACCGACTGCCGTACTGGGTATGCCAGGACTCCTGGTTTTTCGCACCGGGTAGCGGACCGGTGCCGATTTCGATCGCATCGGGCTGCGAAGGCGTAGCGATGGGAGTCATCTTGTCGTTCTGCGCCTGGACCGGCGTGACGATTACAGACATGAATGCAAGTGCGGCGACAATCAAACTAAAAGTGGACAACTGCGTGAACGACATCTTCGTCCAGAGATTCGACACTCGCCTCATGCTACCTTCTCCTCCAACCGGGGTTTGATTCACAGTCGTGATACTGCCCTACCGATCACGCGCTGTCACGCGAAAAAATAGCGCACCGAGATTAAAAGCGAGTTAGATTGAGCGATTATTTGCCTGATGCCGGCAAGAGGCGGAGTTGCAGATCCAAAACCAGCTAATTACATTAATGCTCACGGTTTTTGGATCGAATCTAAGCCGCTTTTGCCTCGATGATGGAACTCGACTTGTGGCGGATGAATCTACCAAGTAGTTGGGCCGCACCTTTTCTATGCTGAGAGAACAACGAATCTACCGACTGCCCGCTGGACGGCAGTTTGTCGCCAGCAAACCTCTTCGGATGGCATTGGCCATGGTTGTACTCACGGGATTGGCCCAGCAAGCCAGTGCTCAAGCACCGGCCCAGGCTTTTCAAAAAGTTATGCAGCCTTACGTTGATGCCAGGATGTTCATGGGAAGCGTGCTCGTGGCCCGTAAGGGAAAGACCATTTTCAACAATGCCTATGGCATGGCGGACCTGGAATGGAGCGTTCCAAACTCGCCCACGACTCGATTCAATATCGCTTCGCTAACGAAGCAGTTCACGGCAGCCGCGATCTTGTTGCTTGAGGATCGCGGAAAATTAAAGACCAGTGATCGAGTCAAGAAATATCTTCGCGACGCGCCCGCTTCGTGGGACAACATCACGATTTATCAGCTGCTGACGCACACATCCGGCATCTCTGATGACGCTGCTGAATATCAGCCCGGGCCGCCTGATCGGCTGCTTTTTAAGGACAAACCTCTGGACTTTCAGCCCGGCGAACGATGGTCTTACACCAACCTTGGATACATCGTGCTCGGGTATTTGCTCGAGAGAATCGCGGGACAGAGCTATGAAAGCTTCGTTCAAGAGAATCTTTTCAAACCTTTGGAGATGAACGACTCTGGAATGTTCTCGTATGTAACGGTCATTCCCCGCCGTGCATCCGGTTATTGGCCCGGACGCAATGGGATCGAGAATGCGGAACGTCCCGATTTCAGGACGAACTTTTCGGCGGGCTCACTCTATTCGACAACCGAGGACTTGCTTCGTTGGGAAAGGGGACTGTTCGGAGGGAAGTTATTATCCGCTACATCGCTGCACAAAATGATCACGCCATTCAAAAGTGACTATGCGTGTGGTTTATATGTACGCCGCGTGAACGGTCACCTGATAATTGAGCATGATGGAAACAACATCGGGTTTAACTCGCAGATGGCGTACTACCCCGAAGAGAGCATTGCAGTCATCGTCCTGGCAAATTTGAACGGCACTGTCACCAGCGAGATCGCGAGAGCGCTTGCGGCCGTGGCCCACGGGGAGACGCCGCAGACTCCTTCTGTCACAAGGAAATTGTAGTGGCCCCAGAAACCGTGAGATAGGATAGAAGCTTAGTGACTTCCGGAGCACTCATTTCGGCGGGATGGCGTTTGCCGAAAATGAACGTAAGAGTCAGAACCTGACTTGGAAGAAGTTAGTCCCGATAACGGACCAGCAAGATACTTCCCGAATTACCGTCGACATTGATTGTCGGTCCGCCAGACCCGATGCGTGCGTAGTAATCGGCGGCGCCTGTCTTGGTAAATTTCACATTCGGCAGTTCACTTGAGGCCGTGCCGCTAAGCCCACTCACTTTCACATCGAGATTTAAATCCTCGTCGACGTACAGATTTATAGCTCCGCTATTACCACTCAACTCCAGTCCCCGGGCGTCGAGTTTGCGCAGCTTGATGTTTGTCGTTCCACTATTGCCGCTGATGCGTGAACCACGGCCGGCCTGGGCAAGATCGATTTTGCCGCTATTGCCGCTGATGTGCAGTGCGCCCTCAAACTCTCCGATGTTGATCGGGCCGCTGACTCCGTTAACGCTAACATCGACATTGCGCGGGAGACTCAACAGCACGCGATGAACGACCTGTATATTGTTGCAACCCTGACCGCCCACGGTCCAACTCTGGATGGTCAGATTACCCGATGCCTGCTGCAAAACGACTTTGTTGCAATCCAGCTCGGCGCGAGAGCGCGCCGTTCGCTCGATCTCGACGATTGCCGTATCGCCGTCAACAGCGTTGATTTCCACACTGCCGCTAAACGTAGACACTTCAACTCGCGCTTTAACCGGGAGACTGAAGCTTCTATTGATTTGATCGCGCTGTTGATCAACTGCCGCCCAAACTGATGATGCGCCAAGGACAACCCACAACACGACACAAGCTTTTTTGATTGCTGAGTTTTTCATTTTCTTACTCCTTCGAACTTTTTATATACGCTGAAGAACGATCGTCCCTGTCACATTCGAGACTTCGATTCGCGGCCCGCCCGCACCGAGACGTGCGGAATAGTTTGAAGGGCCAACACCAAGGAGAGCGAGACCCGGGATCTTATTGGAGACACCGGCGGTAGTATTGCCGACACTCAATTCCGCGTTCAGGTCGCTGGCCAAGCCTAAGTAAACGTTGCCACTGACGCCGCTCACACGTAGTCCTGCGGCGCTGATGCGCTCGACCGGGACTCGGACGTTCCCGCTGACGCCTGAAACCGTTAAGGATCCATCGAAGTTCCTGACATTGACGCTGCCACTGATACCGTTTAGATCAATCGCGCCATTGATGCCGCTGACGTTGAAATCGCCACTGATACTTCTTCCACTTACGCTCACCTGGCGTGGAACTTTAAGTACGACGCGATTCAATAGATCGATCGCGGAACGCTCAGTCCCATCGTTCTTTTGCGTGATTGTCAGTCCGCTCGAAGTCTGGTCGACAGACACTTTTCGGTAAGCCAAATCGTCGCGGTTACGCGCTCTGCGATAGATACTCACTTCGGCCGTTGACCCATCAGCGGCCTCCACGGAAACAGGGCCGCTGATATTAAACACATCGATATGTGCTCCGGCTGCGAGTTGATAAGTTTGCTGTTTCTCTTCGTCCCACTTAGTTTGTGCGGACTCGGCGTTTACATTTACGGCTTCCGCCTTTTGCGGTTTTGCATAGCCGCCCATGATTAA
Source organism: Acidobacteriota bacterium (assembly GCA_046732935.1). Taxonomy (GTDB): domain Bacteria; phylum Acidobacteriota; class Blastocatellia; order Pyrinomonadales; family Pyrinomonadaceae; genus PSRF01. The sequence continues at coordinate 175,932 of JBKPOC010000031.1, forward strand.
CAGAGCGATAACGACGCTCACAAGTGATAAAACCATCCAGCGATTCTTCATGTTTACACTCCTTTTGCGATTAACGTTCGATCACCCCTGACAGTCCTGAACACTGCCGGCCACGATCTTGCGTAGCGACACATTTCCACTAAACGAATCAAGTTCGATCCGCGCACTGCCGTCTCCGTACTTGCCAACAACGCGTTGAGTTGTTGTGTTTTTCGGAACGTTCGGAAATTGAAAGTCTGTTTCTAAGCGACGACTATACGAAGACAGCACGGCTGTAAAGCCAACGCTGTCAGGAATATTCATGTGGACGTTCCCTGACAGTACTTTCAGCCGATAGCGGCGTTCGGGATGAATGGCCCCGGTAAAGGAAACGTAACCGGAGGAAGCGTTGAGTTCGACATCTCCGTCGACGTTTGAAGCCTCAATTCCGCCGCTCGAGACTCGCGCTGCAACGTCACCCTTGACGCATTGAACAGTTATACTGCTGCTGATTGCGACGATGCGAACATCGCTATTGATATTCGACAAATAAACATTTCCGCTCCCCGCCGTGACCTCAACCAATCCGCCCCCGGCAGACCCAACCCGGCGAACATTAGTGTTGCCGTCGTCGGTTCTTAGGCTCACACCACTGTCGAGGTCCATAACACTGAGGTTACCACTGCGAATGTAAATTGGTTCTAACTCAACATAACGTGGAACCTTTACTTCTAATTTGATGTTCTGGTTGACACTACTCCCACTTACAACGGGACTCACGGTGAAAATTCTCTTATTGCCCGACGACGCTTCGCTGATAGTCACTGGAACCGTTTGCGAACTGTTAAGATCAGTTGCAACCGCCTCAACCGTGTTGCGATCCGATCCGACAATACTGATGTCTCCGAATTGATTGCGGACCACGATCCGACTTCCTCGTTCAACTCTGTGTTCCTGCTCGATGACGCTCGAATACGCTTTGGCGATTCCGCCGGTAGTCGGCATGGCAAAACCGATCAACGCGATCGCTGTTATTACCGGCTTAAGTCTCGTAAACATTGCACTCTTCCAAGTCAGTCTGAGTTAGTTCTCAGGCAGAGAGTTAACGTTCTACCCAGCTCACCACTTCCCTGAGCAGATCTACTTTATTCTCATAAGCCGAGGCCAGGTACTGGACGGCAACCGGATCTCTTGGTTGCTCGCGCGCGGCCCTTCGCGTAGCAGCTATGTTGCGATCAACGTCCGCGAGCGCCGTTTCAAGCTGCGAAAGCAACGCCGGAGAAATGACCGCCCGACGATGCTTAATATCGCGCGACAGAATCTCAATCGCGGACAAGTATTCCTGTTCGGCTCCTCGGGCCACCAGTTCAACCGTTGGCACGGCACGCGATCTTTCAATCATGCCTCTACCTGCGCGGCCGGCAGCGCTAACCTGCATCTCGCGCCCTCTTTTAGGTGAAGAAGGCAGAATCCTTCTGTCGTCATCGGACGCCGAACCTCGGCGGTCAGTATTATCCGAGTCGCGATCTGTGCCGGCGCGGTCTACCTCGGACGAAGATTGCCCGCTGACTCTCGCGTTTTGAGCCTGATGCGTCGACCCATCAATGGTTCTTCGCCACACCATTATTCCGATGGCAAGTCCGATTACGATCAGGACCAGCGCCGTGGCCAGTTGAGGTGTGACATGCAAGCCCCCGAGAGTAATCGCACGCCGACGTTGAAGTCGAAGTTGCGGTTGCGAGGCGCTAATAAGTTTCTCCTTCTCGAAGCCCACCCGTAAGTTCGCCCATACAGCCGGCGTCGGCTCAACATCCAGCAGATAATTCCGGTAAAGGTCCTGTTCATTTCGCAAGTTCGCATAGAACTGAGAGCACGGACCGCACATAGCCACATGCGCAGTTGCCTCTCGGGCCAGGCTGCCATCAAGCTCGCCTTCAATCAGCTCATCCATCATTTCCAAGCAAGCTTCACATTTCATTGCGCACCTCCAAATAAGGGCGAAGCAATCTGCGCATCTGGGCTTTCGCTCGATGCAGGTCGGTCTTGAGTTTCGGAATCGAACACCCAGTGACTTCAGCTATCTCCTCATAGCTCATTTGCTGCAGTACCTTGAGCGTGAACACCGCTCGCTTATCCTCGTCCAGCGCTGTCAGCGCGTCATGTATTACGGCCTTAAGCTCTGTGTTTAGCATTCTCGTCTCGGGACTGAGTTGGGCGTCCTTCAACTCCGCTACTTCCTGATCGTCGATCCCGATCCACTGATTCTTTGCCGGACGTGAGCGCAGCGAGTGAAGCGCGACATGCCTTGCAATTCCGCAGAGCCAGCTTAGGAGTTTCGTTTCCTCGCGCAGCGTCCCGATATTCTTGTATGCCTGCATAAACGTCTCTTGCATCAATTCTTCGGCCAGACGACGCTCCCCGACCATGCCGTATAGAAATCTGAAGACAAATCGGTGATGCTGCTCGAATATCAGCCGAAAGGCGTTCTCATCGCCTCGCTGAACACCGGCTATCAGTTCCTCCGGGCTGTCCATCCAAACTCCGGCATGTGCTTTCGATAAATTCACTGCCATCTACACCTTGTCTTTCGGTAAAGTTCACCCATCGAGTTCTGAAAGTGTCGATAGCTTCTTCTAGCAAACTCGAGTATTAATTCGTCCCCGAAAACGTACCGGGAGTGGCCGCTCCAGGCCGGCGCGCACCGCGCACCTTCTCGCGGTTCAGGTATGCCGGACGCCGCTCTCCGGGACGGGCACCTGCATATCTATATGAGCAGTGCCGCGCCGGCTCAAAAGGTTTCAGGGTGCAAGCACAATTGACGAATTTAAACCATGGGGAAAGCTATTTGCAGTGAGCTCGGGAAAATACTGGTGAGTTTGGCGTCCCGTACGGGAATCGAACCCGTGTCACCGCCGTGAAAGAGAAGCGATTTACAGGAATTCAAAGGAAACCTGCGGCATGGATAGCACCGTAAGGTAGTCAAAGGTACTCTAAGGAATCGTTATTGGACCCTTAATGGACCCGCCAACGAACGAATGAACACTTAAGTTAAGTTCACAAATTTTGGTCGCGAGTTGCGTCTTGCGACCCGGGAGGCTAGAGGCGAGTATGGATTAAGGTTCAAGTGGATGCGTTATACTTTGACGATTCGAAGTTTCGGGAAGGCGGCCCGATAAATACCATCGTCGAGCGTGAGCAGCGCAAAGCCGTTCTCAACTGCATGTGCACCGATTAAGAAGTCGGCCAGCAGTCTCCGAGGTTCACCCGACCTCTGTTTGCGACGACGATTTGCGTAAGCCTGAAAAGCTCTCCCCGCCACCCGCCACATTGCCTCGTCGGTTATCCAGGCCACATCAATGCCGGTCTCTCTTAGAAATTCTTCAAGAAACGCTTCTGTTCGGCGAGGCAGTGCCAACAATTCGGCAAAGACTGCACCGCTGATAACCAGCTTACCGCGCGCAAACGCCGCGTCCAAGGCCGCTTGTGCGGTTGAATTCAAGGCGTCGTCCCGATCCCAAAGCGCCACCAGAACGTTTGTATCGACCGCCGTAATCATTTGTGTTCGGCGTCATGACCTCGGAGCTCGCGAATCTTCCGCAACACGGCCTTTCGGCCGGAAGCCAGCCCTGGGTTTCCGATACCTCGATACCTGGCGAATATGCTTTGCGCCCTTACCGGTCGGACACAGATCTCTTCGCCCTCTTGCTCAAACACGACCTTATCACCGGGTTTAAGGCCCAGAGCATGACGCACAGCTTTGGGTACCGTGATTTGTCCTTTGCTCGTTATCTTTGCTTCTCTTTGCATCGTAATCTCCGATTCCTTACCTTAGCATATCGCTCCTTACTTTCCAAAGAACACTATTGTCTTACCTGTAGAGGATTTGTAAGGGGTCCAAAATCTGATTTACACACCATCTCGTAAATTCATCGATTTGGTTTACTCACCTCTAAGGAATTTCTTTAATCTTCTAAACATCTCGCCAAGATGCACCTCTACCCCTTTTTCCTTGTACGTAGACAACGAAACGACACCAGGGATGACCACTTCCTTATCTTCCGGTTTAGGAGATACGTCCCTCACGGCATCAAGGAGAATCTCTCCATTGAGGACGCCGATCATAAGATTTTGAGCATTAATCGTCGCCTCTTTAGCTTGCAGTTCCGCTGCCGCGAGTTTGAGATCGCTTCTGAGTCTTAAGACGCTTGACTCAAGCCTCTGAACCGCTATCGATTCATTCGAAGTATCGCGTATCGGACTGGAGGCGAGTTCTAAATAGAGGTCAAGCGCCTGCTTTATCCGATCTAAAGCCTCGTCTCTACTAGTCGGCGTTACCGTAAAAAGTACTTGTCCCATTTCGTGCGTGAGTGCGGTTTCAGCAGAAACGCCCAAGTCGTTAAGAAACTGACCGAAATAAAGGAGGTATTGTTCACAGGCTGTTTTAATCGTTTCTGGAAAATCAAAGGAAACAGCTAACGATTCTCTCCCAAAAATCTGAGTGATGTAAGAGACAGTTTGATCAAGAATTTTCTGGAGGTGTTCTCGATGCATTGCTATTTCACCCTCGATCGTTGACTGCGGATCTGTCACCAGATAATCAATTGACAGCGAATTGTTGGCGGCGGATTCAATAGCCTGGGCCTCCTCAATCGTTACGTCATAACGCCTAATAAGCTTTTTATATAACTCGATGAGAAACTCAGCTCTTGAAAAAGGAGTGGCCCACGTTTCAGAGACTGTCTCGAGAATCCAATGTAGTTCAAAGCTGTCTTCATCTCGCGTAATGTTGAGATAATAATCCGCCTTGATCAGGCTACAGGTTAGACCCAGGCTGTTTGAAACATCGAACTCTACGTTTTTGACTAGCTTCGGTAATTCGGTGAAAGAGTGTTGAAAAATCTTTTTCATCAAGCTGGATTCGCAAACCGTCAAATAATCGCGTCAGGGTAAGGTACATAGAACCATAATCTCCTGTCGGCGCGTTTAGTGTCTTTCTCGGTGAAAGTATCTTCATCGATGTGCAACCGATACCGCACGCGTCCCTTTGGCGTATGTGTTTGCTCAACTTTAATCATCGATTTGTCCCTACCTCGTGAAGGTTTAAATTCGTTTAGATTTGCTAGCTGTTGTAGTGCTCAATGTTCGATGAAGGTAAATTTTGATAGGAGGCACTATCATACGCATTTCCCCTCGAACATTGTCCTTTAACCTTGAATTGTTTAGGGGTTGTTACTTACGGTGATTTCCGAAGGAATTCAAGTTTGGCGTCCCGTACGGGAATCGAACCCGTGTCGCCGCCGTGAAAGAGAAGCGATTTACAGGAATTCAAAAGAAACCTGCGGCATGGATAGCACCATAAGGTAGTCAAAGGCAGTTTAAGGGATCGTTATTGGACCTCTGATGGACCTGCAACGAACGATTTGTGATTTAGCTACTTGAATAATCGGATCACCGGACCTCGATCAATCGATTGCCGTCAATAGGCAGTTGAACGACAGAAGACCAACGCGGTTCCAGCCATTTGAGAAGGTCACGGTTCGTAGCGTTTCCGCTTCGAAGCCAGACGATCACTGGCCCAACAGCCGTACGTGCAGTCCGCTCGGCAAAGTCCTCGTCTTTTGTGACGATGATGGCATCGACGCCAAGCGCCTGATTCCAGATCACGAATCTCGGCACCGGCCAGACCGACGTCATTGATGTGTTGGCTGAGTGACCCTGGTCGGCCAGCCACCGAGCCAATCCGGGAGGCAGTTGGGCATCGACCAGGAAATTCACTACGAGCTCATGCACCGCCGGCGAGCATGTCGAGAACGTCGTAACACAGATATAAAGACTTCGGCTTCGACCATTACAACGATGAAAACACCTGTTGCCTCATGTAAAAATCTTGCTCCAACGTTGACATGTCACTGCTCAGTGAAAATGTCCGGCGGGTGCTCAGTGAGAATGTCCGCTGAGATGCGGAGGCCGCGCGCCCTTGACGTCGCGGCTATAATGCCCGCGCCGACCGGAGGAGGAAGAACAAAAGCTCCTCCGTTCGTCTTGCCATTCTAGCCGCGGCGTCAAGGGTACGCTGCGCCGCGCTTCGTGATTTGGAGACAAAGCAAAGCCTCCCGAAAGAGGAAAGAAACGCAAAGACTCAATAATTGCCAAAGAGATAAGCATTGCGACGGCGCCGAGCTTTTGCATCAGGTGGTCGAGGAGTGTAGCGCGGACTTGGGGTGCTCGGTTTGGCGAGCAGCGGTGTTGCCTCCTGGTCCAACCGACGATAAGTGAGCTTGGTATTGTGATGGTAGAGATGTAGCTCACTTTCGGGGGTGACATGCACCATCACCTTGCAAGCGGCAAACAAGGCTGATCTTTTTCACGGAGGATCTGCAGTGTCAGACCACGGTAAGAGATAGTGTGATCAGCTTTGACCTTGCGCTCGGTGGCGGTGGAGAAGAGGCGGTCCAGATCCAATTCCGGGCCCAGCGGGCGCCAGGCACTTTGCGGATCGCGTGGCGCTATAGCGAAGCGCTGGTTGTAAGCGGGGATAAAAGTTTCGAGGAACAAGTTGGCCTGCTCCAGCGAAGCGACGCCGGCGAGGCGCATCTCTTTGCGAAGTCGATCCTGAAAAGTTTGCCAGAGCCGCTCGATGCGACCCTTAGCTTGTGGTGAAAGCGCCGGAATCGAAGTAATACCGAGTTGTTCGATGATGCGCTGGACCTGGCTCTGCGGTTTGCGACCAGCGAGTTCGTCTTCGATGGTGGCTTGTTTGGGAGAGCGCAGAATAGTGTGCCGATCGTGATAAAGAATGTGCGGCAGACCGTAAGTCAGGGCGACGCTCCGCAGCATCAGCAGATAGCCGAGCTGATCTTCGCTAGGGCGGAAGCGAGCGTAGACCACCTTGCCGGTCGCATCGTCGATCGCCCCGAGTAGATCCATCGCTGGAGCGCGGCCTTCCAGCCAATCGTGTGGCGAGGCGTCGGTCTGCAACATCATGCCCTCGGCGCTCTTGCGTTCGCGCTGCATGCGCTTGACCGCCAGCTTGGCACGTCGGGGCGGGCGAATGTGATGGGTAATGAGCAGCCGTGACAGTGTGGAGCGGGGAATCTTGATCCCTTCATCGCGCGCCAGCAGCTCAGCCAGATGTGAGACGTTGAAATCGTGATAGCGGCCGGTGGGTCCGGCCAACTCTCTCAGTTGCTCAATCAGAGTTGGCTGAGTGCGCCGCGGAGACGGTCGGCCCTGGTTGCCGTGAATCAGAGTCTCCAACCCCTGCGCTTCATACCGCTGCCGCATCCGGCGCACTTGGCGAATGCTCCGGCCCAGCAGTTCGCTGGCTTCGCTGTTACTGATCTTATTCGCTATCAGCCGCGTGATGATCTCGCAACGACGACGTTGTTTCTCATTCAAGGTGATTGTCCCCATGCTGTTAGCATGCGGACATTTTCACTGAGCAGTTAAGCGGACATTTTAATTGAGCAGTAACAGCTCCAACGTTGACATTGACAATCTTTTATTAGCGGAATAACCTCTCACCATCTCAATTCGAAGGCTGACCTCAAGCCTCTGCGTCCTCGCAAACTTGCCCAGCCTTATCTTTTCAACATTCGTCCGTTGTTGGTCTCAATCACGCGCGAGATTTGGCTCGATGCAGTCGATCAAGTCACCATTTGATAGCGAACACAAAGGACCCAAATTCCCATAGGAGGGCGACGGCGATCAAAGCCGCCTTCTTTCTTACTCACAAGGAGAAAAGGCTATGACTCTCAAATCATTGAATGTCCGATATGCGAAGCTGATCAGGAAAATGGTCGTGCTGGTCGGCCTAGTGCTGGCCACAGTCAGTCTGCTCACCCCGACGCACTGGTCCGCGCGGGCCACAGGATTCGATCGGCGCCCTGCCGAGGCTGACAATGAGATTGTGTCGTTGCAGGGCGTGGCGGCCATCACATACCTAAAAGAGCACAAACTCTACGATTCCTTGAGGACCGCGCTGAACGCGGAGCGCATCCGGCAAGACAACTACTCGGTCGTTGCTCCGCTAGTCATCGAGGAACAGAAGCTGACTGCGAGCGACGCAGTGGCGGGTGACGAATTCGGCCTATCGGTCGCGCTCAGCGGCTCGACCATGGTCGTAGGCGCGGGAGGCAGATTATTAGGCAATGTCGATCAAGACGCGGCCTATGTCTTCGAGCGCCGGGGCGCGAGTTGGGTCGAGATACAAAAGTTGACCGCAAGCGACGGAGGGACGCCTACCTCCTTCGGTTTCTCAGTCGCGTTGAACGGCTCGACCATCGTCGTGGGCGCACCATTCGACAACATCAGTGGGAACCTCGCACAAGGCTCGGCCTATATCTTTAATCGCCAGGGTGGGAGTTGGACCGAGACGCAGAAGCTGACTGCGAGCGACGGGGCGGCGCGTGATCGATTCGGTTCCTCAGTTGTATTGAGCGGCTCGACCATTGTCGTGGGCGCACAAAGCGATACCATCGGCGACAACCTCTTTCAAGGGTCGGCCTATGTCTTTAATCGCCAGGGTGGGAGTTGGACCGAGACGCAGAAGTTGACCGCGAGCGACGGAGAGGCGTTTGACGCCTTCGGTTTCTCAGTCGCGTTGAGTGGCTCGACCATTGTCGTGGGCGCACCAAGCGATGACATCGGCGACAACTTCAATCAAGGGTCGGCCTATGTCTTCGAAGACCAGGGTGGGAGTTGGGTCGAGGCACAGAAGTTAACCCCTGGTGATGGAGTGGGGAGTGCAAGCTTCGGCCAATCAATCGCATTAAGTGGCTCCACTATTATCGTGGGCGCAATAACCGACACCATCGACAACTTCGGTCAAGGGTCGGCCTATGTCTTCAATCGCCAGGGCGCGAGTTGGACCGAAACGCAGAAGCTGACTGCGAGCGGTGCAGCGGAGCAGGCACAATTCGGCCGCTCAATTGCGTTCAGTGGCTCGATCATCGTTGTGGGCGCACCATTCGAACCCATCGGCAACAACGCGGGTCAAGGGTCGGCCTATGTCTTCAATCGCCAGGGTGGGAGTTGGACCGAGACGCAGAAGCTGACCGCGGGCGATGGAGAAGCGTTTGACGCCTTCGGTTTCTCAGTCGCGTTGAGCGGCTCGACCATCGTCGCAGGTGCACCCTTCGACAGAATCGGCTTCAACAACCTTCAAGGCTCGGCCTATGTCTTCGAGCCCTAGCGCCGGATCGCGCGCTTTACTCACACGCGATTCGGTGGGAATGGACCACGACCAATCCGATCACGAGTGTTAGGCAAAGCGCGAAGCGACAGAAGATTCCTGAGATCCTGACAGTTGATGAACTCGTGAGCTTGCTAGACGCCATTCCAGAGCCGTTTCGAACAGCGGTCTTTCTCGATGGCGCTAGTGGTTTGCGCGTCGGCGAACTGTTAGGGCTTAAATGGGAAGATGTAGATTTCGAGCGCGACGTAATCCACATCAAACGCTCGATCGTCAAACAGAGGATTGGTCCACCTAAAACCGAAGCCTCGCAAAAACCGATTCCACTCAATACGGAATTAGCCAAGTCGCTTCGGCTCTGGAAGATGAAAACAAACTACAATAGACCCCACGATTGGGTGTATGCCAGCCCCGCCATGAACGGTACGCAACCGTATTGGCCTAACTCGATCTTTCGCGTTTATATCAAACCAGCCGCGAAGAAGATTGGGTTAACGAAGCGTATCGGTTGGCATACGTTTCGCCATACGTTCGGCACGATCTTGAACGCCAACGGCGAGAATCCGAAAGTCATTCAGGAATTGCTGCGTCATGCAAACCTCAAAGTCACTATGGACACTTACGTTCAAGCAGTTAGTGATGAGAAACGCAACGCGCAGAGTAAGGTCGTCAAGATGCTTCTGCCTGGTATTCGCAAAAGGGAAGCGGTCTAGCTTAATGGACCCTTATTGGACCCTCGGCGAAAATGGGACTCTTTGTAAATGATTGATAGTGTTGGCGTCCCGTACGGGAATCGAACCCGTGTCGCCGCCGTGAAAGGGCGGTGTCCTAGGCCGCTAGACGAACGGGACGCATTCGGTGGGGTGTTCGTGCATTACGGCAAGCGCGTTACGTTACCGTAGTGGTTTGCTCGTGTCAAACGCGGGTACGAGCGTCGGTTTTACTCGCGCCCGGTCGCCTTTCCCGGCCGTTAGACTAACGTAATCCTACTCGCTGCCGCAGTGGTATTTCGCCTCAACACGGATCAACTCAAATTATTTTCCGCTATAATGCAATCGGTCGGTGCCGCTGCCCAGGTCATTTAGCCGCCTCAGGAGAAAACGCACATGTTAACCCGAGCCCCTCGATTCGTTTGTCTGTCAACGCTCCTTTTAATCCTAGCCTGCGCCGGTATGGCGTTCGGACAGCACGAGGGCGGAGGCGTGACCGGCGGCGGGATGATCGGTGGCAGCACGTCGCGGCCAACGTCAAAACCCGCGGCCTCATCCACGACGACGAAGCCGGCATCGACGATACGTAAGCGTCCCACGACAACGACAACAACCACCGGACGCAAACCCACGACCTCAGGCAATTCAACCGGCGGTACGACGTCGAAACCAACCACCTCAAACCCCTCATCAGCCGACTATTACTACCAACAAGGCGAGGCGCTCTACAACCAAAAGAATTATCGCGAGGCGCTCGATCAATATCTAAAGGCCACTGACATCAATCCCTCGATGGCCTCCGCACTCTACCGCGTCGGCTGGATCTACAACGATCTCGAAGATTACGAATCCTCGATCGACCCACTCAAGCGCGTCGTCGCATTACAGCCCAACAACGCCGCGGCCCATTTCGAGCTCGGCTACGCTTACAAAAAACTCGAACGTTACCCGGAAGCACTCGCCTCATTTCTAGACTGCATCCGCGCGAAGCCCGATTACGCCGCTGCTCATTATGAGACTGGTTGGATCAACAACGACCTGAAAAAATACGACGCGGCCATTCGTAATTTAAAACTGGCACTCGAGTTCCGCGCCAACTATCCGGAAGCTCACAACGAGATGGGCTACGCGTTGCGTAACCTGGGCCGTTACGACGAAGCCATTCACGAGTATCAGGAAGCGATTCGCTTGAAGCCCGACATGGGCCTCGCGCATCTCGGCCTCGCCGACGTCTATTACTACAACACGAAACAGTTTGCGGAAGCCGCGAAGTACTACAAGGAAGGCTTGCGCCTGCACCCCGGCAACGCAACGGCGCAATACAATCTCGGCTGGTGTTACAACGATCTCCAGCGCTACTCAGAAGCCGTCGAGGAGTTGCGCAAAGCAGTCACCCTCAAATCCGACTACGCAGAGGCTTACAACGAGATGGGCTATGCGCTTCACCAGTTGAGCCGTTACAACGAAGCGATCCAGTCGTATCAAACGGCCATTAGAAACAAAACCGACTACGCTTCAGCGCATTACAACCTCGGCATGTCGTTCATCGCGGTGCGCAATCGAAACGCGGCGCTCGAGCAGTATCGCATTCTGCAACGGATCGACGCGGCGCGCGCCACGAAACTGTTCAACCAAATCAAGTAAAGATTTCCAAAACTTCGGACATCCCAACCAGACGCTCGCTCATCACACGGCGCGAAATAACAGCGCTCCTCAGTGCGTCACCTTTTGGCTGGTTGCGGTAATAAGCAATAGAGGCTCCCCACGTCTTAACTCTACATCGATAACCTGAAGTGTCTTCGGACCTGCACGCTCGTCCGTCGCCGGGAGTGTGTCTACACGAAAGCGAGGTTTTGCGATGAACGTACGTCACTCTACTGCTGTCCCAATCAACGAATATCAACCAACACTCATCGAAAGCGGACTGTTACTGAACCGTCTCGCCGACGAGCTCGAGTTCCTCAAGAAACAACTCGAACGCGCCTGGCGGGATTTCAAAACCAACCCCCGAACCTTCATCTCCAACTTCCTTCGAGCACTGGCCCAACACTCACGCACAGCAATCTCCAAACCCTACGCGGCACCCGCCGCTCTGATCTCACTCTTCGCAATCACAGCGATCATTACTGTCGCCTTATTTGTCGATCGCGCACGCTCAATCCGAACGCGCGCGAGTGAGGACGAAGCACCAGTCAAAGAGCTCGTCATGATCGACGTTTCGCAACCAACAGCGGAATCGAAACGTGATAACGGCGTCGGTAAGGACGGAAAAGGACGAGTCGGTTTTCAAACCGGTAAAGGTGAAGGCTCCGGAGCCACCCCCAAACTGGCCCGGGGCGGCGGTGGCGGTGGTGACGGCGAACCAAGATCTCCTCAAGTTGGTAAGCTCCCACCGCCTTCGCCGATTCTCGCTGCCATACCAAAGGCGCCGCCCGTGCATACTCCGAGTCTTCCCGTCGCGGGCATGGATATCGATCCGGCGTTGTGGAAGGACCTGAAGGCGCCCGTCTACGGCGATCCGCGATCCAGGTCCGACGTTCCATCGAAAGGACCAGGCGAGGGCGGAGGCATCGGCACTAATCAAGGACTCGGAGTAGGTGAAGGAAACGGACCAGGTTTCGGACCCGGAGAAAAGGGAAACATGGGCGGAGACTCCAGGGCTATTGGCGGCGGCGGAATCGGCGGCGGACCTGATGGATCACCCGACCATCCGTTCAGGGGCTCTCAAGTCGACCAGCGAGCACGCCTGCTATTAAAACCGGAGCCGCAATACACGGAAGAGGCGCGTAAAAGTAACACCAGCGGCAGGGTAATCTTGCGAGTAATCTTTTCGAGCAACGGAGAAGTTGTTCAAATACGCGCCGTACAGACGCTGCCGTTTGGTCTCACGGAACGTGCAATCACAGCCGCGCGCCAGATAAAATTCGTTCCCGCGATGAAAGGCGGCCAGCCAGTTTCAGTTTTTATGCAATTGGAATATAACTTCAACCTCTATTAGCAGGAGGACACATCGATGAAACATTACCGCGGATGGTTTCTGCTTCTCACGCTCCTCGTCGTCTTATCCGCCGCCGTCGCAATCCGTTTCTCGGAATCAACTGCGTTGGCGCAAACGACTGAGACGTCCGGCTCGCTGGCGGTGCTCGATCCGTCGTCCGGGAAACCCACCGCGGTCTGTCCTCTGAAACACACCGACGTGAAGGCGGAAATCACCGGTTTCCTCTCGCGCGTCGTGGTGACGCAGCAGTTTGAAAACACCTTTGCCTCGCCGATCGAAGCTGTCTACACGTTTCCGCTGCCGCAGAATGCCGCGGTCGACGACATGACGATGACGATCGGCGAACGCACGATTCGCGGAAAGATTCTTCCACGTGAAGAGGCGCAGGCGGTCTACCAAGGCGCCAGGGCCCGCGGCCAGGTCGCGAGTCTGCTGGACCAGGAACGGCCCAATATCTTTACGCAGTCCGTCGCCAACATCCTTCCCGGCGAGCAGATCAAAATCAGCATCAGCTACGTGGAAACGTTGCGTTACGAAGACGGCGCCTATGAGTTTGTATTTCCGATGGTCGTCGGACCACGTTACGTTCCCGGCACACAGACGGCTACCGAAAACGGCGGCAACGGCTTCGCACCCAACACCGATCGCGTGCCTGACGGTTCGCGCATTACTCCCAACCCGGCAGCAGGCGAAAGAAGCGGTCACGACATCTCGCTGGACGTGACACTCGACGCTGGTTTGATCGTCGATAGTCTCGACTCGAAAACACATCCGGTCGACATTGACCGGCCCAGTCCGACGCGCGCTCATCTCAAACTCAAGCAAGGCGCAACGATTCCCAACAAAGACTTCATCCTTCGTTACGACGTCGCCGGACGCACGATTCAGGATGCGGTGTTGACGCATCGCTCCGAGAAGGGCGGCTTCTTCACGTTGATTCTTCAACCGCCCGAGCGAGTTGCGGCAGACGACGTCACGCCGAAAGAGCTCGTGTTCGTACTCGATACGTCCGGATCGATGTCCGGCTTCCCGATCGAAAAAGCGAAAGAGACGATGAAGCTGGCGCTCGACAATCTCTACCCGTCGGATACGTTCAACCTCATCACGTTCTCCGGCGACACGCGCATTCTTTTTCCGGAGCCGGTGCCGGCGACCAAAAGAAACCTCGCTCGAGCGCAGGAGTTTCTCGCCGCGAGCACGGGCGCCGGCGGTACCGAGATGATGAGCGCTATCAAAGCCGCGCTCGAACCGTCCGACTCGCAGTCGCACGTGCGCATCGTCTGTTTCATGACCGATGGATATGTCGGAAACGACATGGAGATCATCAACGAAGTGCAGAAGCATAAGAACGCGCGCGTCTTTGCGTTCGGCATCGGAAGCTCCGTCAATCGCTTCCTGCTCGACAATATGGCGAGTGCTGGACGCGGCGAAGTCGAGTACGTCGGCTTGAACGACGACGGCTCAGCAGCGGCGCGACGGTTTCACCAGCGTGTGCGCAATCCATTGCTGACCGACATCTCGATCGATTGGAATGACTTGCCGGTGACCGACGTCTACCCGCAACGGATTCCGGATTTGTTTGGCGCGAAGCCCGTGATCTTGACCGGACGTTACACGTCGCCCGGAAGTGGGACCATCCGCCTGAAAGGAAACATGGCCGGAAGCCCGTATACACGCGAGATTCAAGTCACGCTTCCGGAGACGATGGCGTTGCACGACGTGCTCGCGCCGCTGTGGGCGCGCTCGAGAATCGACGCGTTGATGAATGAGGACTACGCCGGTATGCAAACCAATCGCATGCGTCCTGAGCTGAAAAACACGATTACTCAACTCGGGCTGGAGTTCAGACTGATGACACAGTTCACTTCGTTCGTCGCATTCGAGGAGATGGTCGTGACGGATGGCGGACGGTTGCGTCGTATCGACGTGCCCGTCGATGTGCCGGAAGGCGTCAATCGCAACATGGCATACGGTGCTTCTCAGGGCCTACCTGTGAATGGCTACGTGGTTCAAGCCTTCATCGGCACCAAAAACGCTCGTGTTACGACGAATACCGTTGGCGCCGCGGCGCCAAAGCCAACCGGAACGCCGTCGAGCGTCACGTTCAGTGGCGGCATCTCGTCCGCAAGCGGCGATTTTCTAAGAGTGGCGCCACCAATGTCGCCGGAAGAACAGAAACTCGCTCTGCGTCGTCTGAAGACACATCCGCAAGTCCTGGAGCTGATCAATCAATTGAAAAACCCGGCGGCGCCACGTAGCTTGAACTACGGCGGCTTCGTTCGCGAAGGCACTGCGGAAGTGCAGGTGTGGCTCACAGCGAAGTCAGGCGCAGCACGAGCGAAACTGAAAGAGTTGGGATTCGAAGTCGTGCTCGATTCTCCGAGCTCGACACTCATCGTCGGACGGCTGCCAATGGAGAAACTTGAGTTGCTCGTCGACCTGCAGTTTGTCAGGTACGTATCGCCGCAAATATCGAGGTAGGCAAGAGAAACGGATCCGTGTAATCTGTGGGCCTGATTTATGCCCACAGTCATGAAGTTTGGTGGTACGTCGGTCGCTGACGCGCACGCTTTCGAAAACGTAGCTCGCATCGTCGCCTCGCATAGCAACGTTGCGCCCGTCGTGGTTGTATCGGCGATGAGCGGCGTCACTGATGCGCTGCTCGCAGCGACGATCGCAGCAGCCGACGGATGCGCTGATGAAGCGATCGCCTCGCTCGACGAAACCTTTGCTCGTCATCACAAAACCGCGCAGACGCTCCTCACGCCGGAAGCAGCGCAGACGTTCGGACAACAGGTCGACACCGCGGCTAATCAAATCAACGAGCTGTTGCGAGCAAGCGCGGACAATCCATTGCGGCGACGTCCGACTCAGGATGCCGTTCTCTCGTTTGGCGAAATGCTCTCGAGCGAATTGCTCGCTGAACTACTCAACCAACGAGGTGTAAACGCACAGCACGTCGATGCGCGGCGCTGCATCGTCACCGACGATGAATACACTTGCGCGCTGCCGTTAATCCCCGAGACTTTTTCCAAAGCTCGCGACGTGTTAACGCCCGTGATCGAAAGCGGGCGCGTGCCCGTGCTCGGCGGCTTCATCGCTTCCAGTCAGGAAGGAACGACGACGACGCTCGGACGCGGCGGCTCCGACTACACAGCCGCGCTTATGGGCGCCGCACTCACCGTCGACGAAATCCAGATCTGGACTGACGTGACCGGCGTTTTGACTGCCGACCCTCGCATGGTTCCCGAAGCGCAGACGGTCGAGCGGCTGTCGTATGCCGAAGCCTCGGAGCTTGCGTACTTCGGTGCGAAGGTCCTGCATCCGAAGACGATTCAACCGGCGATCGAAGGCAGCATTCCGGTGCGTATCTGTAACTCGCACGCGCCTGAAGAGACCGGAACGTTTGTCGGCCCGCGAACTGAGACGTCCGACCGGACGATCAAGGCTATCGCTAACAAGGGCGGCGTCACGACCGTGCAGATCACTTCCGCGCGAATGCTCGGCGCTTACGGTTTCCTCCGTGCGCTCTTCGAAGTTTTTGAGCGGCATCGGACCGTAGTCGACGTGGTTGCGACGTCGGAAGTCAGCGTTTCGCTTTCGTTGGACGACGCGAGCGCGCTGCCCGTGATCGTGCAGGAGCTCGAACAGCTCGGCACGGTTCGCGTCGAGAAAAGTTGCGCCATAATTTGTGTCGTCGGCGAGGGTTTGCGCGGGACTCCCGGAATCGCAGCGCGCGTCTTCAGCGCCATCAGCGACATCAACGTGACGCTGATCTCGCAGGGCGCGTCGAGCATCAATTTCACGTTTGCGATCGAAGAGGAGCGGATGAAGGAAGCCGTCAAGAGACTGCACGACGAATTCTTCGGAAAAAGCGAATGACGCTGTTTGCTCTTACTCGAGAATTGATCGACATTCCATCGCTCACTGGCGAAGAGGGCGCGGTTGGTTCGTTTCTCGCGCGCGACCTCGAGCAGCGCGGTTATAACGTCGAACGACAGCAGATCGCGCCGGAGCGTTTCAACGTTCTAGCTACGACCGGCGAGCCGCCGCGCATCGTCTTCTCGACGCACATGGACACGGTGCCGCCGTTCATCGCGTCGCGCGAGGACGACGAGTACATCTATGGCCGCGGCTCGTGCGACGCGAAAGGCATCATCGCGGCGCAGATCTTCGCGGTGGAGCGTCTGCGTGCTGCCGGCCTGAACACGATCGGACTGCTGTTCACCGTCGACGAAGAGCTCGGCAGCGAAGGCGCGCAGGCGGCCAACAAGCATCCACTCGCGCGCGAATGCGAGTTCCTGATCAACGGCGAACCGACTGATAATCTTCTCGCCGTCGGCACAAAAGGTTCCGTGCGCCTTACCATCACGACTTCCGGACGCGCCGCGCACTCGGCTTATCCTGAGGCCGGCGAGTCGGCAATAGAGAAGCTGCTCGACGTCCTGCAAAACATTCGCCGCGTCCAATGGCCCGAAGACAGTTTCTTCGGCGCGACGACGTGCAACATCGGCGTTGTTGCCGGCGGCACTCGTCCAAACGTGATTCCCGATCACGCGCACGCGCAATTGCAAATTCGACTCGGGATCGATATAGAGCACGTCAAGAGAATTGTCGAAGACGCGGTCGGCGATCGCGGCATTGTCGTTTACGAGTCGGCGCACAATCCGGTGCGACTGACGTCGGTTCCCGGCGTCGACGGCACCGTAGTTCGCTTCACGACCGACATTCCGTATCTCTCGAACTGGGGCCGGCCGCTATTGATCGGTCCCGGATCGATTCTCGACGCGCACACCGATCACGAGCGCGTCTCGAAAGCGGAGCTGGAAAGAGCGGTTGAACTGTACGTGGAACTGGCGAACAAGCTTCGGTCATGAAATTCGCATTAATCGGAAACGGCGTGATGGGCCACATGGTGGCCGCGGAAGCGCACAAACGCGGCGACGAAATCGGCGTCGTCATTACGAGCGGTGACAAAGACCTCGGCGTGGATCAACTCGTCGCGAAACTTCGCGGTCACGATGCGGCGATCGATTTTTCAGTAGGCGAGGCTGTGCTGAAGAACGTTGAAGCGTGTGTCCGGGCGCAAGTCCCTGTTGTCGAAGGCACGACGGGATGGAAGCAGAACGAGTCGGAAGTGAAACACATCGTCAGCGAACAGGACGGTGCGCTCGTTTACGGCGCGAACTTTTCCATCGGCGTGAACCTCTTCTATCGTCTGACCGCGGAAGCAGCGACACTGTTTGCGGCAGTCGAAGGCTACGAACCGTTCATCGAAGAGGCCCATCACAACCGCAAACGAGATGCGCCTTCCGGAACGGCGTTGAAGCTACGCGATATAATGTCGGAACATCTGCCGGGCAATATTTCGACATCGTCAACGCGCGCAGGTCACATCCCCGGCACACATCGAGTTGGTTTCGATTCTGAAACTGATCAAATACTCCTGACGCACACCGCGCGCTCGCGCCAGGGCTTCGCGGCGGGAGCGTTAGTGGCGGCGCATTGGATTGTCGGACGAAAGGGCACGTTTGAGTTTAGCGAAGTGATCGATGAGATTCTGAAACGGAGGTCCTCATGACATTACAAGTTGACTGGCTGCGCGGATGCGCGACGGCGATGGTTACACCGTTCACGCGCGACGGCTCCGTTGACGAGAAGCGTTTGCGCGATCTGATCGAGTACCAGATTGCGGGTGGAGTTCGCGTGCTCGTTCCGTGCGGCACGACTGGCGAGAGCGTGACGATGAACGACGACGAGAACAAACTCGTCATCCGTACCACGGTCGAGCTCGCACGCGGACGCGCGAAAGTGATCGCCGGCACCGGCAGCAACTCCACCGCGGTCACCATTCAACGCTCGCAGGCGGCGCGTGAGATCGGCGTCGATGGCGTTCTCACCGTCGCGCCTTACTACAACAAACCGACGCAGGAAGGACTCTACGCGCACTTTCGCGCGATCGCCGAAGCCGTCGACAGTCTGCCGGTCGTCATCTACAACGTTCCCGGCCGCACCTCGTCAAACATCTCCGCCGAGACAACACTGCGGCTTGCTCGCGACCTTGAGAACATCGTCGCCGTGAAAGAAGCTTCGGGCAATCTCAGCCAGATCATGGAGATCCTGCGTGCGCGTCCCGACGGCTTCCGCGTGATCTCCGGCGACGACTCACTGACGTTGGCGATGATCGCGCTCGGCGGCGAAGGTTTGATCTCGGTCGCTTCTAATGAGATTCCGCAGTTCATGTCACAGATGAACGATCTCGCGCTCGACGGCAAATGGGACGAAGCACGCCAGCTTCACTATCGTCTGTTGCCATTGATGGAGGCGAACTTCATCGAGTCGAGTCCTGGGCCAGTGAAAGCCGCGATGGCGATGATGGGCCTGCTCGAAGAGAACTTGCGTCTGCCGCTCGTGCCGGTGCAGGAGAAAACTCGCGCGCGGCTGCGAGAGGTGTTGACCGAGTTGGGCCTACTGAAGGAAACATCGCATGCCATTGCGTGAACAGATCGAGGCAATCGCATCGCGCGGCACCAACGAGTTCACGCCTGCCGATCGCGCCGTCTTTGAAGAGTTCAAGAGCGCACTCAACACCGGCGCGGTACGGGCTGCGGAAAAGAACGCGAACGGCGAGTGGGCCGTCAACGCGTGGGTCAAACAAGGGCTGCTGCTTGGGTTTCGCATGGGCGCGCTCGTCGACATGTCAACGGGCGAGAGTTTCAAGTTCTTCGACAAAGACACGTATCCGGCTCGTCCCACGAAGATCGGCGAGAACGTTCGCATCGTCCCCGGTGGTTCGACCATCCGCGACGGTGCATACGTTGCGCCGGGCGTCGTTTGCATGCCGCCGATGTTCGTCAACGCGGGCGCTTACGTCGACGCAGGAACGATGATTGACAGCCACGCCCTCGTCGGATCGTGCGCGCAGATTGGGAAGCGGGTCCACATCTCGGCGGCGGCGCAGATCGGCGGCGTGCTCGAGCCTGTCGGGGCCGTGCCCGTGATCATCGAAGACGACGTGCTGGTCGGTGGCAATTGCGGCGTTTACGAAGGCACAATCGTGGGCGAACGCGCGGTGCTGGCTTCAAGCACGGTCCTGACAGGATCGACGCCCGTTTACGATCTCGTGCGCGGCGAGATTTACCAGCGAACGGCCGATGGGCCACTTCAGATACCGGCCGGCGCAGTCGTCGTTCCGGGCGCGCGCACAGTCAACAACGAGCGTGGTCGAGCGTGGGGGCTTTCCCTGTACGCCGCGATCATAGTGAAATACCGGGATGAGAAGACGGAAACGTCTGTGCAGCTAGAGGACTACTTGCGTTGAAGAGCTTTGTGCCGCCGGCACGGTTACAGGGGATTCAGAAGAGCATAATTCGCCAGGTGTTCGACCGTGCGCGTCCTGGCAGCATCAACCTCGGACTCGGCGAGCCTGACTTGCGAACGCCCGCGGTCATTCGACGCGCCGCCGTGAGCGCCATCCACGAAGAACAGAACGGATACACGTCGCAGGCGGGCCTTCCGGAACTGCGCGAACGAGTAGCGCGAGAGTATCCGTTTCTGAAAGAAAACCGCGAACGCGTGATCATTACCGCGGGATCGCAGGAGGCTTTGTATCTCGCGTTGATGACGCTCGTGGACGACGGCGACGAAGTTTTGCTTCCGGATCCGGGGTTTGTCGCGTATCCGACGATCGTTCGCATGGCCGGCGGCGTTTCGAGTTTCTACCGCTTGCCGCGAGAGACGGATTTCGGTTTTGACATCGATGAGTTTCGTCGTGCGCTGACGCCCAAGACGAAAGTTGTCGTCTGTATCAGTCCGTCGAATCCGACCGGACGAGCGCTCACGCCGAAGGACCTGCGCAACATTGGCGCTGTAATGCGCGACCACGGCGCGTACTTGATCAGCGATGAGATCTATCGCGATCTCTATTACACTGCCGAGCGTCCACCGTCGTTATCGTCCGGTTACGACCGGACGATCGTTATTGGCGGGCTCTCGAAGTCGATGAGTATGACCGGCTGGCGGTTGGGTTGGCTCGCGGGTGATGAAGACGTCGTGAAGGCGGCGCTGGTGTTGCACGGCTACGTTACGACGTGCGCCTCGACGATTTCACAGAAGGCGTCACTTGTCGCCTGGGGTACTGAAGCTGCTAATGCTCGGAGCGTCTTTCGTGCGACGTTTCGCGGGCGACGCGATCACCTGCTGAAGTTGATCTTTTCTGAATTGAGGTTGCGCGCCGTGACGCCGGACGGCGCGTTTTACACAATGCTGGACGTCGGTGGTTATGGTTCGTCGATGCCGATCGCCGAAGCGCTGTTGGCCCACGGTGTGATCACTGTGCCGGGCGCGGCATTTGGAAAAGAGAGCGAAGGCTTTTTGCGCGTGTCGTTTTGTGCGGACGAGGCGACGCTCAATGAAGGCATCAGGCGCATCAAGGAAGGTTTGGAGTCGTTATAGTTTTCTGCATTAAGAGGGCAACATGAGCAAAAAATACAGAGTCGGGATCTTAGGCGCGACGGGAATGGTGGGCCAGCGGTTCATTCAACTGTTGGAAGGCCACCCACAGTTTGAAGTCACCGCCGTCGCCGCGTCTGATCGGTCGCAGGGAAAATCGTTTGGCGAGGCTTGTACCTGGCGGCTGAGTGGCGACATGCCTTCGTCGGTTCGCGCGATGGCGGTCCAACCACCCGCGCCGCCGCTTGATTGCGATCTCGTGTTTTCCAGCCTGCCCGGTGACATCGCGCGCGAGAGCGAAGGCAGTTTTGCCGAAGCGGGCTTTCCCGTCATCAGCAACTCGTCCGCGTTTCGCATGGACGACGACGTGCCGCTGTTGATTCCCGAAGTCAATCACGAACACTTGCGCCTGCTCGAACGGCAGCGTCAGCGTAATTCGTCCGGCGGTTTCATCGTTACTAACCCGAACTGTTCGACCATCATGATCGCACTCGCATTAGCGCCGTTACATGCGGCGTTCGGAGTTGAGTCGTGCGTGGCGACGACCTTGCAAGCGCTTTCAGGCGCTGGTTATCCCGGCGTTGCTTCGCTCGACATACTCGACAACGTATTGCCGTACATCGGCGGCGAAGAAGAGAAGATGGAGTCGGAAACGAAAAAGATTCTCGGCCGTTTCAATGAAGGAGCAATCGAACATGCGCCGATGAAGGTGAGCGCTCAATGTCATCGCGTGAATGTTAACGACGGGCACATGGCGGCAGTGCGAGTGACGTTCGCTCGTAAACCGACGCTCGACAACTTGCGCGACACGTTAACTTCGTTTCGTTCGTTGCCACAGGAACTCGGGTTACATTCCGCTCCTGCCAACCCAATCGTCATTCGTGACGAAGAAAACCGTCCGCAACCCAAGTTGGACCGCGACGCCGGCAACGGCATGACTATCACCGTCGGACGCATCAAGCCTGACTCAGTTCTCGACTATCGCTTCGTAACTCTCAGTCACAACACGATTCGCGGCGCAGCCGGCGCGGCGATACTCAACGCCGAGCTCTTGATCGCGATGGGTCACTTATGAAGATATTCTTACTGATCCTCTTGATCTGTGTTCCAGCTTACGCTCAATCCCGTCTGGACGATCAGGTAAAGCCACTCGTCAGCGCTTTCAAAGGCAAGGTCAGCCTCTTCGCCAAGAACCTCGACACCGGCGAAACTTACGCGCTCAACGCCGATGACCGCGTGCGCACTGCAAGCACCATCAAGATCGCGGTCATGATCGAAGCGTTCGCACGCGTGGATAAGGGCGATCTCAAGTGGACCGACGAAGTGGTCGTCACGAAAGAGAAGAAAGTCTCCGGCTCCGGCATCCTCACCGAGCTCTCGGATGGTCTCCATCTCACCTTACGCGACGCCGTCAACCTGATGATGATCCTCAGCGACAACACTGCGACCAATCTCGTGCTGGATGTTCTGACTACCGACGCCGTCAACTCGCGCATGGAATCTCTGGGCTTCAAGAACATCAAGATCATGCGCAAGATCGGCAGCGGCGGCGAGAGTGCGGCAGGAAAAGATCCTGAGAACAAGAAGTATGGCCTCGGCATGGCGACGCCGCGCGAGATGGTCCTGGTGATGGAGAAACTCGATCGCGGCGAGATCATCAGCCCGGCAGTTTCGAAAGAGATGATCGAGCTGATGAAACGTGAACAGGGCCGCAACGCGATCGGCAGATCGCTTTGGGACGTGCCGATGGCGAGCAAGTACGGCGCGTTGGACCGGCTGCGCAGTTCGATCGCCATTCTCTACACGAAAAAAGGAAAGATCGCGATGGCCATCTCCTGCGACGAGATGCCGGAGACGATGTGGTCCGTCGACAATCCGGCCTACCTGCTCATGTCGCGTCTCTCGGAAGTGATCGCGGAAGGGTTGGGCAAGAAATAGCCCGGGCTCCTCTCCGAATTTCTATAGACTAACCCACAAATTTGGATATACTCTCCAGCCTAATCACGGCTAAGAACGGACGGAGTGCCCAAAAAATACGGGCGGCTCGCTACGGGTAATCGACCGCACAAAAGCGGAACAACAGATGCATCCGTAAAAATTGCAGCAGAGTCTTCGGAAATTTTCACAGTCCGGTTTTCGCGCGAACAGAGCGACAAGGTCTGCCTCTTCCGCCGCGACATCAACGAGGCGACAACCAGGTGGTTGTTGCCATGCGTTGCGATTACTCATGAAAACCGAAACCGCCTTTCACTTCCTAACGGAGGAATCCATGAATAGAACGGCCCTTCTGAGAAGTAGGAGTCTAATTGTCTCTTCAATGCTGTTTATCGCGTTCCTGGTCTTACCCCACGTAGCGTTGGGACAAGCGGGAACGTCAACAGTTACGGGAATCGTGACGGACCCGCAAGGTAACGTCGTTGCCGGAGCTTCGGTGACGCTGACTAACACGGGCACCAGCACGTCACGAACCACGACGACTAACGACGTGGGAAAATACAGTTTCGAGTTTGTCCAGCCCGGCGATTACCGAGTCGAGGTTGAAGCTAAAGGCTTCAAGAAGTCGGTGCTCCAGGACGTCCACGCATTAGTTGCGCAGTCGACGTCAGCCGACGTCAAAGTTGAGATTGGACAGGTAACGGAGACCGTCACTGTCAGCGCCGGAGCCGCGGAACAACTGATCAACCGCGACGACGCAACTCTCGGCAATACATTCATGCCCAAGCAGATTACAGAGCTGCCAACCAACGCCCGTAGCGTTCCTGCATTGCTAACCTTACAAGCAGCCACAACCAGGGATGGCAATGTCGCCGGCGCCCGCGCGGACCAGTCCAACGTCACACTTGACGGCGTCGACATCAACGAGACGCAAACAAACTCGGTTGGCGCCAACGTCCAGGACGACCCAATAGCGTCCAACCTCCCCGCCAACAACACAGTCCTGAGACTGAATTCGGAAGCGATCCAGGAGTTTCGTGTCACCACGACAAACGCCAATGCCAATCAAGGTCACTCGGGCGGCGCGCAAATTTCGCTGGTTACGAGAAGTGGAACGAATGAGTGGCACGGATCATTATTTGAGCTGTATCGCTCGAAGGCCTTAGCTGCAAATGACTTTTTCAATAATCGAACTGGTGTCGAGAGACCGCAACTAATTCGACATAGCTTCGGAGGCAGCTTTGGTGGTCCAATCATAAAGGACCGCGCGTTCTTTTTCTACAGTTACGAAGCTCTGCGCCAGACGAGCCAGACTTCAGTTGTGCGAACGGTTCCGTTGCCGAGTATGGGACTGGGCCAGTTGCGTTACCGTAGCGCTGCCGGCAACATCATTACGCTCAGTACTGCACAGTTGAACGCGGCGTTTCCCGCGCTCGATATGAACCCGGCGGCTATTTCGATCTTCGCTGCCGCGGCCGCAAAGTATCACGCCAACGACTTCACTACTGGTGACAGCACCGCTACAGCTTTGCTAAACACTGCTGGGTTTAGGTTCAACGCAGCTACTCCGGTGAAGCTAAACTCACACGTTGGCAGGTTCGACTATAACCTCAATGACCGTCAACAACTGTTTGCCCGTTTGAATGTCATCTACGACTTGACGGGCCAGGCGCCGCAATTCCCGGACACGCCGCCCCCAAACGTTTGGTCGCATCCGACCGGCATTGCCGCGGGCCACACGTGGACCGTAAGTAATAACCTCATCAACAGGTTCACCTACGGTTACACTCGTGAAGCCTTTACGCAACAGGGTGACTCTGCCGCAAACGCGATCAGCTTCAGATTCATCTTTTCGCCGCTTGCGTTTAGTCGCACCGTTACCCGAATCACTCCGGTGCAAACCATTTCGGACGACATATCATGGGTGAAGGGCAATCACACGCTTCAGTTCGGTGGCAGCATTCGCCTCGTTAAAAATAATCGCATCGGTTTTTCGAACGCGTTTGACAACGCGATTGCGAACCCGTCGTTCTATTCCGGAGGCGCAGGTGCGAGTCTTTCCACGCCGGTGCAGAACTTCGCTATTGCGAACGGTATTCCCACATTTAGTTCCGCCGATCGCGCTGCCGTACAGAATGCTGTTTCAGCTTTGATCGGCAGGTACTCCCAGTACACCGCAAACTTCACGTTCGGCGCGGATGGATCTTTGCTGAACAGCGGGACCCCGACTGATCGTACGTTCGCTACACAGGAATACGAACCATACGTACTGGACATTTGGAAGGCTCGATCTAACCTGACGTTTACGTACGGTTTGCGCTACAGCTTGTCGCGGCCGATTTACGAGACTAACGGCTTTGAAATGAAGAGCAACATCCCGCTCGGCGAGTTCTTCGAACAACGCGTAGCGGCAGCCGCCAAAGGGCAGGTCGTTAACACTTCTATCACTTTCGATCGTTCGGGACCGGCGAATGGTAAGCCACCGCTGTACGACTGGGACAAGAATAACTTCCAGCCTCGAATAGCGGTCTCATGGTCGCCGGCTTTCGAGAATGGTTTTCTGTCGAAGGTTTTTGGTAAAAACAACGAATCGCAATTTCGCGGAGGCTTTGCGATTACGAACGATCAGTACGGCTCGGCCCTTGCCGTTAACTTTGACCTGGCGAACGCGGTTGGTTTTGTTTCCAACTTCACGACACCGGCCAACACGTTCTGCACCAACAACGTGACGTGTTTAGCGCCGCAGTTTACAACGCTCGGCCAGGACGTCAGAGGCTTGCCGAAAGTAATCGTCCCGACTCGGCTAAACTTCCCGAACTTGCAACCGGCCGACAACTCGCGCCGTATCGAAACATCGCTCGACTCGGCCCTGGTTGCGCCAATCAACTACAACTGGAACTTTACGTACGAGCGATCACTTCCGAAAGGGCTGTTTATTCAGGCGTCGTACATCGGCCGTTACGCCAACAACTTGATCGCCCAACGCGACACGATGGCCTTGAACAACCTGGTCGATCCGAAATCGGGTGTGGATTGGTACACCGCTGCCACCCAACTTGAGATTCTTCGCACTCAGGGCGTCCCGTTTACCTCAGTCGCCAAGATTCCTTATTTTGAAAACCTGATGCCCAACCTGGGCGATCTGGTTTTCGGCGATCCAACACTGAGCTCAACACAGGCAGTGTACTTGCTCGCGAGCGCCGACATCTTTGGAAATGATTGGACCGACACGCAGGACGTCATCGACGCAGCGCTCGGAACCAATCTCTTCTTCCATCCGCAATACGGCGCGCTGGCGACTTACAGCAGTATCGGACACTCCCGGTATCACGCGGGCACGCTGTCCATCCGTGAGCGCCTCGGCCGGACGCTGACGTTCGACCTCAACTACACGTTGTCGCATTCACTGGATGACGCTTCCGGTTTGCAGACGGGCGCCGGCTTCGGAGCTCTGTTCATTCAGAACCCGATTCGGCAGCACGACTGGTACGCGAATTCCGACTTCGACATCCGGCATCTCATCAACGCCAACGCTATTTGGGAAATGCCGTTCGGTCGTGGTCGCACGTACTTCTCAGGAGTCAACAAATACGCGGATGCCGTAATCGGAGGCTGGCGTCTTTCCGGAATTATGCGTTGGAATTCAGGATTGCCGATCAGTACCCCATTCGACGACGCCCGTTGGGCCACCAACTGGAACGTGCAAAGCAATACCGTGCGCGTGAAGGACGTCGAGGCATGTCCCGACCGTGGCGGTGTAAATGCGCCGAAGCTCTTTGGCTGTGATCCCACCGGGATTTATCGCAGTCTACGTAACGCCCGGCCTGGCGAGTCAGGTGAACGCAACACCCTGCGCTTGCCCGGCTATTTCTCGCTCGACGTTGGTCTTGCCAAGAAGTTCAAAATGCCGTGGGAAAACCACTCGCTCGAGCTTCGACTGGAAGCGTTCAACGTGACCAATACTCAACGAATGGGCGCTTTGACCGGCGGTCGCACCGGTTACGGAGTTGGTCTCGATCCGAACGGTGCTCCGTTTGGCTGTTCAGGCAGCACCTGTGCTCTGTCGCCTTTTGACGGAGTACCCGCAACGCCGCTGACGGCGCCGACAATCTGGTCTAACTTCTCAGGTATCCAGGGGAAACCCAGGGAAATGCAGTTTGGTGCGATCTATCGATTCTAAGCACGGCATCGCTTAGAATTCTCTCCCAATGCGCGGGCTGGCTACTGCAAAAGGGCCAGCCCGCCATTACTTAAACGGAGGCGGCGATCAGCTATGCGACTCCTGCTCTTCTGTTCCATCCTTATTGTTGCCGGTCTCAGCTCGTCAGCACTCGCTCAGATCCGGGATCCTGGTCTCAACGGCAGGTCCGGCGGCAAGATGCTTTATGGCGATGTTACTGTTGAAGGTGAGCAAACCAACAACGGCAAACCAATCAAAGTAGATCTGACGCTTTACACCGAAAGCAAAAACATTGTCGAGCGCAATACGGTGTCGGGCATGAGCAGGTACAGCTTCAATAATGTCCCACAGGGAATATACGAGCTCGTGGCTGAAGTTGATGGGACTGAGGTTGCTCGCCTCAGGGTCGACTTGCGATCGCCTCTGGTTGGCGATGTTCGGCAGGACCTGACGTTCGCCTGGACCGGCAGCGGGCCGAAAGCAAAACCAGATTCAGTCTCTGCAGCCGATCAGTATCAAAGAAACTCGACGAATACGGCACTCTTCACCAAGGCTGATCGGGCCCTCGATGCGAAGAACTACGATGAAGCCGCAACCGTTCTCAAGCAGATCCTCACGAACGATCCAAAAGATTTTCAGGTTTGGACGCAGTTGGGGAACGTCCATCTGCTTCAGAGTAAATTTGCTGAAGCTGAGAATGAATACCTGCGCGCAATCGATCTCCATTCAGATTACTTCCTCGCGCTCCTCAACCTGGGTCGAGCGGAAGTCGGCATGAAGCAATATGACGTCGCCGTTGATGTGTTGAATCGCGCACTGAAACTGCGGCCGAAATCAGCGGATGCTAACTATCTTCTCGGCGAGTCGTACCTGCAACTGAAGAAGGGGTCTCTCGCAGTCGGGTTCCTCAACGAAGCGCTGCGTTTGGATCCGAAAGGCATGGCCGACGTTCATCTTCGTCTGGCGACTCTCTACCACGCCGCCGGCATGAAAGACAAAGCCGCGCTCGAGTATGAAGAGTTTCTGAAGAAGAAGCCGGACTATCCAGATAGCAAAAAGCTCCAGGACTACATCAGCGCCAACGGCGCGCACGCGCAGCCAAAACCTTAATCCCTTATGAATCTAGCCATAATCGTGCTCCTGGGCGCGACTTTGATCGATGGATCGGGTCGCGCTCCGTTGAGAAACTCTGTCGTCGTTCTGCAAGGTGATTCGATCGTCGCGGTGGGCTCGCGCAAGCAGGTGCGAGTTCCCGCCGGCGCGCGTGTTATCGACGCTCGCGGGCTGGTCGTCGCGCCCGGATTCATCGACGCTCACAACCATTCCGATCGCGGTTTCACTGACGATCTGTCCGCTGCGTCGCAGGTGTCGCAAGGGATCACGACAGTTGTGATCGGACAGGACGGCGGCTCGGCGTATCCGATCGGCCCATACTTGAAGTCGCTCGACGAGAATCCGATCGCTCTCAACGTGCTGACGTTTGTCGGGCATGCAACTCTGCGCTCGCGCGTGATGGGCGAAGACACTAATCGTCAGGCGACTCCGGCCGAGATCGAAAGCATGCGGCACATGGTCGAAGAGGCGATGCGCGACGGCGCGATGGGACTATCGACCGGACTCGAATACGAAACCGGAAAACCTGCGTCGACCGAAGAAGTGATCGCTCTCGCACGTGCCGCCAGCCGGTTTGGCGGAATCTACATCAGTCACATCCGCGACGAAGCCGACAAGACTTTCGACGCGCTGAACGAAGCGATTCGCATCGGCAGGGATGCGCATATTCCGGTGCAGATTTCGCATATCAAACTCGGGAGTGTCGCCGTTTGGGGCAAGTCGCGTGAGGCGGTCGCTTTGATCAACGGCGCGCGAGCACGCGGGCAGGACGTTACGGCCGACTGTTACCCGTACGACGCGTGGAGCTCGACGATCAGGGTCTTAATTCCGAGCGGGCGTCACGACGATCCCGTTGACGTAGCGCGCGGGCTCGCCGACGTCGGCGGACCGGAGAACATCACGATCGTGAGTTGCCGCGCGCATCCGGAGTACGAGTTCAAGAACATGGAAGACATCAGTAAGCGCGAGGGCATCACGCCGGTCGAGCTTTATATGAAGATCGTGCGCGACGGCGGCGCCGGTGTTGTTTGTCACTCGATGAAGGACCACGACATCGAGATTTTCTATCGCCAGCCGTGGGTGATGGTCAGCAGCGACGGCGGGATTGGGTCGCGACATCCGCGAGGCGCAGGGACGTATCCGCGCGTGCTGGGCCGTTACGTTCGCGAGCTTCACTGGCTGACGTTGCCGCAAGCGATCAGGAAGATGACGTCGTTGCCGGCGGCCAGATTCAAGTTGCGCGATCGCGGACTGATCCGCGCCGGTTACAAGGCGGACCTGGTTTTGTTTGATCCGGCGACGATCGTCGATCGGTCTACGTTTCAGGAACCGCAGTTAATTGCGGAAGGCGTAAAGCATGTGTTCGTGAATGGCGAAGAAGTTTGGGCCGATGGGAGAGTGAGCGGCAAACGTCCGGGGAAAGCGCTACGACGAGGTCAATAGGTAAACACCAATCTTGTCGACTACATGGAAATCCTCAATCACGTAACCGGCGTCGAGCGCACGCGTGAACGCCGCGCGCGTCGGCTCGCGCCAGAGTTCCGCGTTCGCTTCGCCGGGTATCTCAATAACCATCCGTTCATTCTTTAAATCCGTGTTCTCAATCGGCTCCTGGTTTGGCCCCACGCGAACTAACGCAGGCAGATCGAGATCAGGCATCTTCGGTGGTTCATGCCGATCGACGCGCGACACGACTCGCTCGCTGTCGAGCAACCAACTCACCCACAGTCGATCAGTCCCAAACCGGTGCAGGAAACTCGACGTTTCGCCGTAGTAATTAACCAGATAACGATCAGCAACGACTCCTAGCTTGCTGAAATTCAGATGTGCATTGCGCGACTGCAACGGATCGAACGTCCACGTGATCCGCTTCACGCCGAGCGCAAGCGCCGCCTGCCGCTGCGCGCACTTCAACAAGTAACCGACACTCTGCGACCGGTAAGCACTGAGAACGCCCAGCATGTCTGAATGAATAATCGTCTCGCCATTCAGTATCCCTGGAAACCCAAACACAAACCCGATCATTCGCCCCTGGGCAAAAGCGCCCATCAGGATCGCCCCGACTGCCTTCTGCGGCCGCAGCGCGAGCGCCGGCAACACATCGAGATCGGAAACGCCCCAGATCTCGCGCTGAAGCTGTTCGATCTCGCGCATCTCGTCCAGTGTTTCGATATCGCGAATTACGATTGTTTGGGAAGTCAAATCAGATGAGTCCGTTGATAAGTTCCTTGAGCCAGTTGACGTCGATCGGCTTGGTAACATACGCGTCAAAACCCGAAGCTTTCGCATCCGAGCGGAAGCCGGTTTCGTGATGCGCAGTGACGGCGATGATCGGCACGTTCTTGAGCCCTTGTTCCTGCCGCATCAGCTTCGCGGCCGCGAAACCGTCCATCAGAGGCAGACTAAGGTCCATCAGGATAACGTCCGGCGAGTCGCGTATGGCGCTGGCCACTGCCGCCTGACCGTCTTCCGCTTCGAATACGATGAACCCCTGATCTTCGAGCGCGAGCCGCATAAACAGACGCGTGTCCTCAACGTCCTCGACCAGCAACACCTTGAGGTCCCTGGAATCCCGATCTGACATGGAGTTTGAATTGAAACACGGATCAACGTAATCTAAAAGCACTTTTAATCGGGCGAAACAAAATTCCGCCCGGCGTCGTTAAAAGAGCCGAGTGTCAGTTTTCACACCCTTTCTGAGGCGGAAAATATGAAACGCATAATCGTTGTCGTTATCCTCGTCGGACTTGCCGGTATCGCCGGCATCATCGCGCGCTCTGCTTCGAAAGGCGAATTCAGAGAGTTTGTCTCGCACAACGCGGCCGACGTCAAAGAGAACATCCACCAGAGTTTCGAGCTCGCTCCCGGCGCTCAGGTTGAATTGCTGGGCCTGAACGGGTCTGTGAACATTGAAACTTCGGACACGAAGACGGCCGACGTCTCGATCGAACGCATGGCCGGCAGCCAGGAAAGCCTTGACCGGCGTCGCGTGCTTATCGAAGCGACTGCGAACGGTCTTCGCATTCGGACCGAGAAAGCTCACACTGGCTTTTTTAGCCGCCTCTTTAGTTCAGACGCCTCGGAGCGCGTCACTTTGAAGCTGCCCCGCGATGTTTCGCTCTTTGCTAAGGGCATTAACGGTGCTGTTACCGTTGGCAATCTGAACGGCACGGTGGAGATGGCCGGAGTCAACGGTCGTATCCAGGTCGCGCACGCTGCGGGAACGGCGAGTTTCAAGGGCATCAACGGTAACATCGTCGTTGCGCTCGGCCGGCTCGATCAGGGAGGCATCACACTGAGCGGCATCAACGGCAACATCGATCTACAGTTGCCGCCTGACGCGAACGCGGACCTCGAAGCGCACGGCATGAACGGACGCGTCGTTTCCGATCTGCCGAACGTGACGATCGATAAAGAGTCGAAGCACGGTAACTACTCCGCGCGCATCGGCAATGGCGGAACCGCGATCGACGCCAAAGGCATCAACGGCAACATCCGCTTGTCTGGTTTGGCTGAATCTCGATCGTCGGCTGTCGGCAACTGAGGCACAAAGGTTTTTTAACCACAAAAGGCACAAGAGTCACAGAAGGCACAAAGGGAATTTCTGAAGGGAAGGGGCGCTTTTTAAAACCCCGGCTTTAAAGAGGGCTACTTCCCCTTTGAAAAATCTTTTTGTGCCTTCTGTGTTTTTTTGTGCCTTTTGTGGTTAAAAGTCGAACGGTTTTCGTGTCGTCAGCGTCGGTGCATTCCAGCCGCGTAGCTTCTCGTTCCACTGCGGCAACGTCTCGCCCAGGAATTTGTTCACCTCGCCCATCCGTGTGCGATACGCGGGTTGGATCTCGCCGAAGTACTCGCGCTGGCCGCGAGTCGGACCGAAGTTCGTGTCGAGCGTAAAGAACAACTGCCCAATGTCGTCAGCGACCTGTGCCTTCCCAGGAAAACCCAGACCCTCATCACGCGACGCGAGTCGATCCTGAAGCGTGTCGACTTCCTTGATGTACTCCTCCAGCGCTTTCATCAGATCTTTGTCCGGCTCTTTCGCCAGGTTCTTCATCGTCGTTTGCGCCTGCTTGAGTTGTTCCTTGATGCTGTCGAGAAAACGCAGCGACGTGTTCATCGTCGACTGCATGTCTCGCAACTTGATCTGCATGTCGAGCGCTTCCTGCAAATCGGAGATCGGCGTCGTAATTCCAGGATCGAGCTTCACTTCGACCGGCTGTTCATAAACCTTACCGCCAACCGTCATCTTCACTGTGTACGTTCCGGGCAGCACTTGTGGACCACGAGACGCGCCGCCAAACGCGATCTGCTCCGGCGTCGGTGGCCGTCGCACTTCCGGCCCGCCCAGCCGCAAGTTCCACGCAACGCGATTCAAGCCCTTTTCGCGTGAAGGACGTTCAATGTCCTGAACGAGCTTTCCCCCGCGGTCGAAAACCTGAATCTTGAAATCGGCTTTGTCGTCCAGTTTTTCTTTCAGGTAGTAAGTAATCAAAGCACCCGCCGGCGGGTTTGGTCCATTGAACACTTTGTCGCCGATGCCGTAGCGCGTGAAGCGGCTCGTGAAGCGGAGCCCGGCGCGAATGGGAAACAGATGAGCGTTGCTGTCGAGAATCTGCGGCGTCATCTGTTGAATGACGCTCGCGTCGTCGAAGATCCAGAGACTGCGCCCGTGCGTCGCGAGAATCAGGTCGTTCTCGCGAGGATGGATAAAGATGTCATGGACCGCGACGTTCGGAAGGTTTTTCAGGTTCAACCGAATCCAGTTTCGGCCGCCGTCATACGACGCAAACAGACCGAGCTCCGTGCCCGCGTAGAGCAGGTTTGTGTTCTTCGGATCTTCGCGAATGATCTGCACGTAGGCCTTCGCCGGCAAATTACCCGAAATGCTGGTCCAGGTTTTTCCAAGATCCGTGCTCTTAAAGATGTAAGGGCGGAAGTCGTCAAACATGTGGCGCTCGAACGCGGCATAGACCGTATTCGCGTTTGTGCGTGACGGTTCGACGTGCGACACCGGGGAGTTTGTCGCGAGCCCCGGAACGTTCTTGACCAGGTTGCTCCAGTTCTTACCGCCGTCAGTTGTGAGTTGCAGGTTGCCGTCGTCCGTTCCAACCCAGATTTGTCCTTTCTGAACCGGCGACTCCGCGATGTTGATGATCGTCGCGTGATACTCGGCGGTTGAGTTTTCGATCGCAACCGGTCCGCCGGCGTCCTTCAATTTTTCCGGATCGTTCGTCGTCAGGTCCGGGCTGATCTGCTCCCACGTCTTGCCGAAATCGGGACTCTTGAACAGCACGTTGCCGCCGAAGTAAACAGTGGTCTTGTCGTGTTTCGAGAAGACGATGGGCGTGTTCCAGTTGAAACGATACTTCTGTCCGGCCGCCGGCCCACCACCGCTGCCGCGGCCCCACGGATTGACTTGCTGCTGCTCGCGCGTCACGAAGTCAGTCCAAACGATATCGCCGCCCTGCGATTCGGAAAGATACTGTTCGGGATTATCCGGATTATTCAGGACGTAGAAACCGTCGCCGAAACTGACCATCCGCCAATCGTCGTTCATGATTCCCGACGGTTCGCGCGTGCGGCTCGGGCCGGTCCACGAACCGTTGTCCTGAAGCCCGCCCATCACGTAATAGAACGGCTGCCGGTTGTCTGCGTGGACCTGGTAGAACTGGCCCAACGGAATATTGTAAACGGCTTCCCACGTTTCGCCGCCGTCGTAGCTGACGCCGATGCCGCCGTCCTGTCCGTGCCACATCCGTTTCGGGTTCTTCGGATCGATCCAGAGCGCGTGAAAGTCGATATGGCTGCGACTCGTGATCGAACGAAATGTCTTCCCACCATCTACGGACGTGAACAACGTCGACGCCACCGCATAGATCTGGTTTTCATTCGTCGGATTCACTCGCACCTTCGTGTAGTAGAAGCCGCGCGACACGATCGATTCCTGTTTCGAGACGTTACGAAACGTTTCGCCGCGATCGTCCGAACGATAAAGTGTGCCGTCTTTCGCTTCGACGATGGCATACACGACGTTTGGATTACTCGGCGCGACGCGAATGCCGATGCGGCCCATGAGTTTCGGCAGTCCATTCGTGAGCTTGTTCCACGTGCGGCCGCCGTCGATCGACTTGTAGACGCCGCCCTTTTCGCTGCCGCTGCGATGCGTCCACGGTTTGCGCTCGAAGCTCCACATGCCGGCGTAGAGAATGTTCGGGTTAGTGGGATCGATATCGAGATCGGAAACGCCGTGCTGGTTGTCGATGTAGAGCGTCTTCGTCCAGGTCTTTCCGCCGTCGGTCGTCATGAACACGCCGCGCTCTTCGTTTGGACCAAATGCATGTCCGAGCGCGCCGACGTAAACGATGTCGGGATTTTGCGGGTGAATGGCGATGGCTGAGATGTGCTCCGAATCCTTGAGGCCCATGTGCTGCCACGTCTTGCCGCCGTCAGTCGACTTGTAAACACCATCGCCGAAGGAGACGCTGTTGCGCACGGCCGATTCGCCCGTGCCGACCCAAACCACGTCCGGATTACTCGGCGCCAACGCGACGTCGCCAATCGAGATCGTGCCTTCGCGTTCGAAGATGGGCTTCCACGAAACGCCGCCGTTCGTCGTCTTCCACAAACCTCCTGACGCGCTGGCGACATAGACCACGTTCGCATCGCCGGGAACGCCTTCGACGTCCGCGATGCGGCCGCCCATGTTCGCCGGTCCGATGCTGCGCCACTCGAGCCGCGAGAACGCGGTCTCCATCGCCGACTTAGGTTGTGTACCGCCGTCTTGCGCGAACGCAGCGGCGACGAGAGCGAACAAACAGATAGCGACAAGGGGAAGACGAAAGCGCATGATGTTTCTCCTGTTTCGAGTTTATCCGTGGTAGTCTGGGTCGCAATTATGACATTTCCCCAAACAGATCGCACCAAACTCAAACGTCTC
This sequence comes from Acidobacteriota bacterium, assembly GCA_046732935.1. GTDB lineage: Bacteria > Acidobacteriota > Blastocatellia > Pyrinomonadales > Pyrinomonadaceae > PSRF01. Next base: position 211,428 of record JBKPOC010000031.1, read on the forward strand.
CCCAAACGCGGTCATTTCGATCGCGAAACTGTCTACGGAATTCTGGATGAAGGTTTCATTTGTCATGTGGGTTTTGCGGTCGACGGTAAACCGGTCGTGATTCCGACTGGCTACGCGCGCGTTGACGACAAGCTGTACATCCACGGCTCGCAGGCCAGCCGCATGTTGCGATCGCTGGCCGGCGGTATTGACGCGTGTGTGACGGTGACGTTGCTCGACGGTTTGGTTCTCGCGCGCTCAGCGTTTCACCACTCGATGAACTACCGCTCGGTTGTCGTGTTTGGACGCGCGACGCTGGTCGAACATCCGGAAGAGAAGATGGCCGCGCTCTTCGCGCTTTCGGAGCACATCATTCGCGGCAGGTGGAACGACGTGCGCGAGCCGACGGAGACGGAGATGAAGTTGACGACCGTGCTTTGTTTGCCGCTCGAAGAAGCGTCGGCGAAGGTTCGCACCGGACCCCCGCTCGACGACGAAGAAGATTACAGTCTGCCGATGTGGGCTGGTGTCCTGCCGTTGAAACTCAGCGCCGGAGAACCGATCAACGATCCGCGTCTGCCGGAGGGTATTCCCGTCCCCGATTACGCCACGAACTACAAACGCTAACTACTTTTTCATCGCTTCAATCAACACGCGCCCGGTCACACTGGTTGGCGGCGTGAGGCGGAGCAGCGCGCAGAGCGTGGGCGCGATATCGGCGGGCGACGCTGGTTCGCGATAATTGCCCGGCACTATGCCTGCTCCCATTATGATCGTCGGCACGTGCGTGTCGTACGAATAAGGTGAACCGTGCGTCGCCGGGAGCGTGTCGCCGAGATATTTATAAGGATCCGGGATGAGTACGAGGTCGCCGCTGCGAGACGGGTAGAAACCGTGAAGCGCGCGGCGTTCGATCGGGTCCGTGATCGAGGTCGCGCCGCGCATCAACTGAGCGCGCGTAAAGTATCGAGCGATGCCGGGAACATTCAACGCCGCTGCGCCCGCGACATGGGCCAGCTCTTCGGCGTTCACTTTGTCGCGTTCGAGCGCGGCGTAGTTGAAATAGATGTTGCCGTTCATCAATCCGTCGCGCGTCACTCCATCGTAGTCGAATTTGTAAATGTAATCCGCATCGGTGTTGTAACGAGCTTTGATCGCGGCGCGTATGGCGGCGAGCACGTCAGTCGTTTTGATTCGCGCGCCGCCGAGGCCGAGTTCCGCGGCCTGTTCGGGAATCGGCGACACGCCGTGATCGGCCGTGAACGCGATCAGCGTGTTTTGCAGTCCCACTTTCGACTGGACGAAATCCAGCAACTCCGCGATTACACGATCGACACGCAGCGTCATGTCCATCACTTCCTGGCTATAAGGACCGTAGCGATGGCCCACGTAATCGTTCGCTGAGAAGCTGACGGTGAGGACGTCGGTGTCGTCGTCCTGGCCGAGCTGTTCGTTCACGATCGTCTGTTCGGCGAAGGACAAGAGTAGTTCGTTACTGAACGGCGAGTGATCGAACGCGGTGTAGTAATCGAAACCCGGCGCTTTCGCGCCGCCTGTGATCGTGTGCGGAAACACGTTCGTGTCGCCTGGGACATTAACAACTTCCCACTTCGGTGAATCTGGACCAGCGTGCTTTTCATATTCGCTCTCGTCCGGCAGCAATCGATTCCAGGCTTTGCCGAAATACTGGGCCGCGTTGTGGGTGTTGTTGAAGTTCGTGACCCAGGCCGGGAGTTGTTCGAAATAATACGTCGAGGAGACTACGCGGCCTGACGTCATGCCGAACCAGTACGCGGCGTTGGCGTGACGGCCGGCGGGCAGGATCGCGGAACGATCCTTGATCGAAACGCCGATGACCTTCGAACGATTGTTGGTGGCCAGACGCAGTTCGTCGCCGACGGTGGAGCTCATCAGCCGGCGAGGGCTAGCGCCGATCTCGTTTGGGTTGGTGCCGCCGAGCAGTTTCACCGTCGTATCCGAAACGCTCGTGACTTTCTTTCCCGTAGTGCGATCCGGCCACTCGTTGCCGACGATGCCGGTCTCAGCCGGATACGCGCCGGTCATCATCGTCCCGTGTCCGGGCGCGGTGTACGTCGGCATGTGATCGTAGTTTGACTGCGTCCACGACGCACCGTCACGCAACAGCCGTTTGAAGCCGTTGGCGGCGAAGAGATCGCCGAAGCGTTCGAGGTAGTCGTAGCGAAACTGATCGACGACTATCAGCAGGACCAGTCGCGGCCGTTTTGCTTGGCTTTCGGGTTGAGTTCGTCGTTGCCCCGACGAAGTGACCGCGAAAATCAGTAACAGAGAAAGAGCGAGTGTTCGGCGAAACCGGAGTCGCAGCTGCATGCGCGGCATTGTAAACCGAACGCGCTAAAAAACGCTTAACGGTATTGACGTTGTTCGCCTATCCGACTATTATGTCGCGGCTCGATATAGTGTGAGGCGATAGAGTTGGCTAAAGAGAACCCAGAAGCCTGGTTGCCGTTGACGCCGGCGATGTTTCACATCCTGTTGGCGTTGGCGGACAAAGACCGGCATGGCTACGAGATCATGCGTGAGGTTGAGGAGCGCAGCGACGGAGAGGTGCGCGTCGGGCCGGGAACGCTTTATGGCTCCATCAAGCGCATGCTCAACGATAAGCTGATCGAAGAGTTGGATGAGCGGCCGCATCCTGAGCTCGACGACGAGCGCCGGCGGTACTATCGCCTGACTGACTTTGGCCGCAGGATCGCGGTGGCTGAAGCCAAACGCCTCGAGAAACTGGTCAAGAGTGCCCGCAGCAAGAAGCTTCTCTCTGCGCGCGGCGCCTGAATCGGATGAACATTTCCGCGCGACTCTACACGTTGTTGTTATTCGCCTATCCGCCCGAGTTTCGGCGGCGGTTCGGCGGTGAAATGCTCCAGGTATTCCGCGATTGTTATCGAGCTGAATCACGCAGCGGCTCGGTACCGGTTTTCTGGTTTCGAACTTTGTCGGATCTCGTGTTGACAGCGGCTAAGGAACGGGCTGATAGCTCAGGAAGGGAAGGTGTTTTTATGAATCGACGCTCAGACGCGATAGCACTGCTCGGCTGTGCCGCCATCATCATCATTGCTTTTCTGCTGCTGACCTACGGAAGAAGGAACGAAGTCGCTTCCATTCTTGCCTTTGGCCGCATCCTGGACGCGCTCATAACGGCGGGAATCATCGGCAACGTCATCGTATTTCTTTTAAACAAGACGACGAAGCTGAATCCGCTGCGCGTCGCCCTCTGGACCTTTGCCGCCGTCCATGCCCTTCTGCTTTTGCTTGTTGTCCTTGTTGTGAGCAGGGTCGATCCGACTTTCAGCCTGGCCGGTGTCGTGATTGCTTACGTGGTGAGTTTTGTTATTTGGGCGGGCCTCCACTTCGCGTGGCGCTACCGCCCACCAGTTTACTCGTAACGCAGCGCTTCGATCGGATCGAGCGCGGCGGCTTTGCGCGCTGGGTAGTAGCCGAAGAAGATTCCCACCGCGGCGGAGAAGACGACCGAACCGAGTATCGCCATCATCGACACGAGCGTGGGCCAACCGAGCATCGCGGGGATTGCCAGTGACAATACGACGCCAAGAATGATGCCGACGGTTCCGCCCGTTAGACTCAACACAATAGATTCAATCAGGAATTGACTGCGCACCGCCGACGAACGCGCGCCGATAGCCATGCGAATGCCGATCTCGCGCGTACGCTCTGTGACGGAGACGAGCATGATGTTCATGATGCCGATGCCGCCGACCAGCAGCGAGACGCCTGCGATACACGCCAGCAGGATCGTCATCGTCTTGCCTGTTTCGTTCGCCGCTTCGGCGATGTCAGTCATGTTGCGGACGGTGAAATCGTCAGGCTCGCCGGCGGTCAGTTTGTGACGCTGACGCAGCAAGTCGGTGATTTGCGACTGGGCCGTGTAAGTCGCGTCCTGTGAGATCGCCGAGACGTAAGCGATCTGGACGCGGTCGCGGCCCAACACTTTCTTCTGCACAGTCGTGTACGGCGCGAAAGCAATGTCGTCCTGATCGCGGCCTTGCGGGTCCTGTCCTTTCGCGGCCATCACACCGACAACACGGAACGGCAGGTTTGTCACGCGCAGCGTTTGTCCGATCGGATCGCTGCCGGGAAACAACGTGTCGGCCAGCGTCTGTCCGATCACGACAACGCGCGCGGCAGTGCGAACGTCGGCGTCAGTAAAGAACGAGCCGCTCTGAACGGTCCACTTACGGATGTCAGGATATTGTTCGCTCACGCCCTGGAGTTGCGTGTTCCAGTTCTGATTGCCGGAGACCAACTGCGCGCGCGTGTTCACCGATGGCGTGACCATCGACACGCTCGGCACTTCGCGTTTGATTGCGTCGAGATCGTCGACTGTCAACGTATTCGTTCCCGTGTCGCCCGTGCCGCTGCGAACGCCGCCGACGTTCTGCGCTCCCGCGCTGACGAACAGCAGGTTCGTGCCGATGCTTTCGATCTGCGCCTGGACCGACGCCGACGCGCCCTGGCCGATACTCACCATCGCGATCACCGCAGCGACGCCGATGATGATGCCGAGCATGGTCAACGCCGCGCGCATCTTGTTTCGCACAAGAGCGCGGAAGGCGACGCGAATGATCATTAACAGATTCATAGTGACATCACCGCTAGTGCAGTCAGGAAGGGGGCAACGCCCCCGCTGGTTTCAAACTCGCCATTTCAGCAAGCGGGGGCGCACTTCGCTTGCCCCCTTCCTGACTTGTTCTTAATCACAGGTCCTCACTTGTTCTTAATCACAGAGCCTCTTCGTCCTCTTCGTCTTCGTCGACGACCGGCAGATTCTTCAACTCCTCGGCAGCGTCGCGCTTGTCCTTCACCTGATAGTCGCTCTTGATCTTTCCGTCCTTGAAAACGACGACGCGATCAGCGTACTGCGCGATGTCAGGTTCGTGCGTGACGAGCACCAGCGTGATGCCTCGCTCACGGTTCAGGCGTTGAAAGATCTCCATCACTTCAACCGACGTGCGCGAATCGAGATTACCCGTCGGCTCGTCCGCCAGAATCAACGCTGGATGATTAACCAGGGAGCGAGCGACGGCGACGCGTTGTTGTTGGCCGCCCGACAACTGATTCGGATGGTTCTGCTCGCGGCCCGCGAGCCCCACCGCAGCCAGTGCCTCCATCGCCCGCTGATGACGCTGCGCCGCGTCGATCCCGAGATACATCATCGGCAACTCAACGTTCTCCAGTGCTGACGTCCGCGACAGCAGATTGAAACCCTGAAAGACGAAACCGATCTTCTGGCAGCGAATGTCGGCGCGCTCGTCTTTCGACATCTGCGAAACGTCCTGCCCGTCGAGGATGTACGTGCCGCGTGTTGGACGGTCGAGACAGCCGAGGATATTCATCGTCGTCGACTTGCCCGACCCTGACGCGCCCATGATCGCCACAAACTCGCCCTCGCGAATCTTCAGCGAGACTCCACGAAGCGCGTGCACTTCCACATCGCCCATCGTGTAGGTCTTGTGGATGTGATCCAATTGGATCACCGGCCGTGCCTCCGGCGCGTTCACTACTTTGGGCCTGACCAGCGCCGGATTCACTGCTGCCGGTTGTGCCTGGACATTCAACATCGTCAATTACCTTCCACGCGGTGCGCCGCCACCGACTCGCGGAGCGTTACCGAATCCCGGCGGACGCGACTGGTTGTTCTGCGCATTGCCCGAGCCCGAAAGCGTCTGGCCCGTGATGACCATCTCGCCTTCCTTCAACTCGCCTTCGACAACTTCAGTCGAGGCGCCGTCACTCAAGCCCACTTTGATCCGTCGTCGCTCGGGTTTTCCATCCTGGCCCAACACCCACACAATGCGAGTCTGGCCTTCGAGCACCGGCGCTGACGCTGGCGCGAAATTGTTGTTGTTAGCGCCGCCGTTATCCGCTTGTTGCTGCCGTTGACGTCGTTGGCCACCTTGGCCTTGAGCGCCACCCTGACCCTGGCCCTGACTGCCACTCGCGTTGTTATTGCGTTGCGGCGTGAATCGAAGCGCTGCGTTGGGAACCTTCAACACGTCATTACGTTCGTCGATCGTGATCGTCAGGTTCGCCGTCATGCCCGGCTTCAACTTCTGCTCGGGATTGTCGACATTAATCACGACGTTGTACGTGACGACGTTCTGCACGTTAGTCGGGTTCAAGCGCATCTCCGCAATCTTGCCGTCGAACTCCTTGCCCGGAAACGCGTCGACCGAAAACTTCACCGACTTCGCCTGCTCGACCAAACCAATATCGGCCTGGTCGATGTTGGCGATGACCTGCATGCGTGTCAGGTCGTTCGCGATCGTAAACAGCGTCGGCGCCGACAAGCTGGCGGCCACAGTCTGGCCAACGTTCACATCACGAGACACCACGATGCCATCTATCGGCGACGTGATCGTCGTGTGACTCAAATTCACTTCAGCCAGACTGAGCGCCGCCTGCGCTTGCTGCACTTGAGCGGCGGCTTGCTGAACCTGTGCCTGTGACTGTTGTACCTGCGCCTGCGACTGTTCCACTGCCGCTTTCGACTGCGCGATGCCCGCGCTCGATGCCGATTGCTCCGTCAACTTCGCCTGCTGCAACTGCGCGACTGCCTCGTTGTAACGAGCTTCGGCAGTCTTGTAAGCCGTCATCGAAACGTCGTAATCGCGCTGCGCGATCACGCCGGCTTTGAGTAACGATTCCTGCTGTTTCAACAGACTAAGCGCGTCGTCCTGCTGCGCCTTCAACACGGCGACGTTCGCCTCGGCGCCTGACACACCCGCCTGGTTGTTCTGCACTGTCGATTTTGCGGCCAGACTTCTCGCCTGCGCATCACTCACGCCGGCGCGAGAATTGTTGACGGCGGCGCGCGCATTGGCCAACGTGGCGCGTGCCTGCTCGAGGTTGGCGCGTGCCTGATCGACCTGAGCTTTCGCGACGGACGGGTCGAGCTGCGCGACCACCTGTCCTTTTTTAACTACTGAATTGAAGTCGGCGTAAAGTGCGGAGATGGTTCCTGACGCCTGGCTGCCGACCTGCACCGTGGTAACGGCTTGCAGTGCGCCCGTGGCGGTAACGGTGTTGCGCAAGTTGCCGCGCTCGACGCGCGCGGTCAGATACTGCGGCGCGCCAGAATCGCTGCCCCAAAAATAGAAACCGGCCAGCATGAAAAGAGCCATCATGCCGCCGCCGATCAAGAGTTTCATTTTGCCGGCGACCAGGCTGGCCCACAACTGACGCAGCCAGGCAGCGTTAACGCCGCCGCCCAGACCTGTCACAACATGTTGGTTTTTGATTGTTTGTGTCGACATTCGGTTCCTCTACCTCTCACTTTTCAGACACCGTCGTACCCGTGCTGGTTACACGGATTAGAGACGATGCGACGGGCTTCCGATGTGAATGTGCGGCCCTGTGGCAACGCCCGGAATCGCGCCTCGAAATGCCAGAAACGGAATGCCCGCAGTCTGCAAATAACCGATCAATGCACGTCCTTCAGGGCTATCCGGATGCAAACCAACGTCCACGGCATTACTGTGATTCCAACCGAGACGATTGTGCGTGGCACTTTGACCGATCGCGCTTGTTGGAAGGGGTTTTCCAAAGGTGTTTGAAAAGAATTGCTGCACGGCTGAGAGGCCCGCGATCGACCAGTTACCGGTGGTCGAACGCAGTACAGTCGCTGTTTTGTTTAGCGGCATTAATGTCGGTTTGACGAACTGTTTCGCCTGGGCCGCTGCGGCGGCTTTTTTCAGTTCCTCAGCGACGCGAAGCTGTTCAGCCTGGGCCTTGGCGTCTGCTAATTCCTGTTCGGCTTTTTCGAGTTCAACTCGTGCAATCAGGCCTTCTGAATAGAGCTGACGAAGGGTTTCCGTGTTCGTAGTAAGTTTCTCAATATCGGTTTGTTGGGCTGAAACGTTGATGGAGGCGAAAACGACAAGGGCGATTATTAGAAGTAGTTTATTCATCCCTGCGATAGACACCCGTTTTGTGAGATTGGTTACATGTAACCGATGACAAATTTCGGGTGTCTTATGCATTGGGAAGCTCCCCTGGAACTAGATCATTTAGGAGTGAAGAAAACGGAAATGAACAAAGGACGGTTTAAAACACTGGCAATTGCTACTCTCTCGGCCATTGCTTTAGCTGCCTCGATTGCCGTTGCCCAGACGGTTAATACCCAGCAGGACAACGGACAAGGCACGCGCCCGGAGTGGCGTGGCCGCGGTCGAGGTGATCACCAAGGACACGGCATGAGAGGGATGCGCGAAGGCGGATTCTTCAAACAGCTAAATCTAACTGAAGACCAGAAAGCAAAGATGAAACAGATCCGCGAAAGCTTTGCCCAGAGTAACAAGCCGTTACACGACCAGCTTCGTGCCAAGCGGCAGGAGTTGCGCCAGGCGAGCGAAGGCGGTACGTTCAATGAAGCGCTGGCGACTCAGAAACTGACGGAAATGGCTGGCCTCGAGGCCAAGTTGATGGGCGAGCGGTTCAAGCTTCATCAGCAGATGCTTTCCGTTTTGACGGCTGAGCAAAAAGCCCAGTTGGAACAGGCGAAAACGCAACGCAAGACCCGGCGCGGTGAATTGCGCAATCGCCCAACGCAGTAAAGCGTCTCCCCCACGGCAACGGTCATTGGCCACATTGGCCAATGACCCGCCGTCTTCCGATGAGGACCGCATCTGGAGAGTGGGATTGAACACGCCCTGGAACTCGACCTGGCCCGACGAGCGCAGGCCGGCGACGAGTCTGCCTTCGCCGAAATAGTAAGACGATTCAGTCCGCGGGTGTTTAGTGTTGCGAGCAGGTTCTTTCGACAAAGAAGTCAGGTCGAAGACGCGGCGCAAGAGGTGTTTTTGAAAGCGTTCACGCAGCTCGGAAGTTTTGAAGGACGCGGATCGATGGAAGGTTGGTTGACGCGAATCGCAACCAACACTTGTTTGAATATCGTCAGGGGATCGAAACGGCGTCCCGAGTTGACGGTTTCGGATCTGAGTGACGACGAATCGGGCTGGCTCGATCAGCAACTGGCCGAGGCGACTAGTTCGGTTGAGAACGACGTAGTCGCCGCGGATCTTGCGGACCGGTTGTTGGGAACGTTGCCTCTGGAAGATCAGCAGGCGCTGTTGATGATCGACGGCGAAAACGCGTCGGTGAAGGAAGTCGCTGAAGCGACGGGATGGTCGGAGTCGAAAGTTAAAGTGAGAGCGTTTCGGGCGCGGAAGAAATTGCGGGAAGCGATGGAGAAGTTATTGGGGCAAAAGCCGGAGCAGGTGACTAAATGAAAAATATCCACATCATTGAAATTATCGATGGGGTGTCGGTGGCGAGTCTCTCGCAGAGCGAGCTCGACGAAGTGAAGGCGCATGCTCTCGAGTGCGCGTCGTGTCACAGTGCTTTCGAAGCGGCCCAGCTTTGCGCGTCGGCTATCAAGCAGCGCGCGGAGGTGAAGATCGAGCCGTCGCCGTTTTTCCAGACGCGAGTTCTAGCCGCGTGGAGAGAACAGCAGGCGGACAACGTGCCGGCGTTCGTGCGGTTGTGGAAGTCGGCGCGCGCGTTGGTTTCCGCAATGGCGGTCGCCACGCTGGCGCTTGCGGTAGTCAGTTTCGTTGCGCCGGAGCAGGCGACAGCCGGTCCGGACCAGACGGCGTCGGTATATTCTTCGGCGGAGTCGGTCATCTTCGATCAGGCTGACGAACAGTTGTCGTACGAACAGGTGCTCAACGCGATTTACGAGGAAGACGAGGCGAAGTAATCATGAACGAAGTAGCTAAGAACAGATGGCAGGTGCGCACTGCGGCAATGGTCATCTTCGTGCTCGGCTTTGCCGCGGGTATTCTGGCGCTCAACGTTTATCGCGGGTTTGTGCGCAGTGGACCGCCGCGCGATCGGTTCGAGGTATTGTCGGAGCGGCTCAATCTGAATGCGGACCAGAAGACGAAGGTGCAACAGATCCTTGGCGATACGCGTGAGCAGTTGCGAGCGTTGCGCAGGGAGTCGGAGCCGCGAGTGAATGAGATCCGGGGCCAGGCTGACGCGCAGTTGCAGGAAGTGTTGACGCCGGAACAGTGGCAGAAGTTTCAGACGATGCGGCACGAGATGCGCGAGCACAGAGGCGGGCGTGGTGGGCCACGCGACGATGCGCCTTAGCGGTTTAGCCACAAAAAGGCACAAAAGGTACAAGAGAGTTTATTCTGTGTCTTTTGTGCCTTTTTGTGGCTCAATGATCGCCTTCAAAACACGACCCTCCGCAACATCAGCGAGCGCCTCATTTGCTCTCTGTAAAGCGTACGAGTTCAACTTCATACCCGCCCACAAATCAGGCCTTTCAGACGCGAGCTGCGCGCTGCGATAGAAGTGAGAAAAGTCGGAGCCCCAGCAGCCGCGCACGTCCAGATGTTTTTTGTTCAGATCGAGATGCGGATTGAACGAGACGTCGCCGTGATCCGTGTATTGTCCGACGATCACGACGGTCCCGGCGTCGCGAGTAAACCGCATCGCCTGTGTTACGGCTTCAGGTACTCCAGTCGCTTCAATCGTCACGTCCGCGCCGCGTCCGCCTGTTTGCGCCAGCACCCAGCTCAAGCGCGCATCCTCGTCGTGCGTTTCAATGTTCAATGTCGCCGCGGCGCCCGCTTGTTTTGCCGCCGCGAGTCGAGTTTCCGGCGCGCCGATGCAGAGCACTCGCGACGCGCCACGCAGATGCGCGGCCAGCACGATCGCGTTCACGCCAACCGGTCCCGATCCCAGCACCAACACCGAATCGCCGATCTTGGTCGCGCCGCGCTCGATCGCGTGCAGCGACGTCGGCAACGCGCAACCGCCGGCCATGAAAATCTCCGGTTGCGCTTCGAGGCGGATGCAGCGAGTGCCCGGTTTCAGATAGACGTGCGTGGCCCATCCGCCGCTCAATCCGTCGTCGAGACCGTAAGTGATTCCATAGACCTTTCGGTGCGGACAGCGCGTCGACGCCTTGGCGACCAGGCAGTACCAGCACGAGTTACAGGTGCGATGAACGTCGAGAAACGTCACAACATCGCCTTCGCGAAACGGCTGCCCCTCGATATCGAGAACTTCGCCGCGGATCTTTTCCAATCGGCCGACGGAAACATGTCCCGGCACCAGCGGATACGGAACACCTTCGAGCCGTCCGCGTTGGACGTGCACGTCCGTTCCGCAAACTTCCGACAGTTCGACTCGCAGCAGCGCCGAATTCGGTTCGAGCTCTGGCTCGGTAACCTCGCGCAGTTCGACGGGACTGTTTGGTCTTGGAATGACGGCAACGATTGGCATCAGTGTCTCACTTGAACGCGAGCAATAATATCTGTATAAGAAGCTCCGTGCCACAGAGTCGCAACCGAAAAATCAACCGGGCCCGAAAGAGACCGAAGGGCCCAAACGCACCCTCGAACCCACAACCTGAGACTGCGCGGAGCCGATATCTGCGAATGGGCGCGATCGCGCTGGTCCTTTTAATCGCCGGCGCCGCGGTGCTCTACGTCGTGATGAAGCGCGCCAATCCGGCGACAAGCGAAGTGACGACGCCGTCGGGTTTGAAGTATGTGGACTTGAAGGTGGGTGATGGACCGAGCCCACGGGCGGGCCAGACCGTCACGGTCAACTATACCGGCACGCTCGAAGACGGCACCCCGTTCGACAGCACCAACGGAAAGCCTCCTGCAAACTTTCCCATCGGCGTCGGGCGCGTCATTCCCGGTTGGGATGAAGGCTTGATGACGATGAAGGTCGGTGGCCGCCGTAAGTTCACGATCCCGCCCAACCTGGCGTACGGACCAGGAGGCAGGCCGCCGAAGATCCCGCCCAATTCCACTTTACTATTCGACGTCGAGCTCCTCGGCATCAAGTAAACGTTTATTGCGGAAATCTTGTGTTTTGTCTTTCCGTCGCCGTCTGTCCGGCGGATGTAGTAGATTTTACTTGCTCTCTCCTCTTGTCCCCTCGAGTAGTGAATTCACTTAAGGAGCATGTCATGAGCAGACTGATTCAAAAAGGGACTTACACGTTGTTCTTGTCCCTACTCGTGCTGGTCCTGGCGACCAGCGCTTTCGCGCAAGGCAAGGGCAGAGGAGGAGGCGGTGGCGGCGGACGCGGCAGCAGCGCTAGTAGCGGTCATGGCGGTGGGCCACCGAGCGGAGTTGGCGTGGACCGTGGATTGGGCAATGCGTCCGAACGTTCAGGTGGACGTTCCGACAGCGGCCTCGGCAACGCATCAAACAAATCCAACGGCCGTTCGGATGCCGGTCTCGAACGCGCGCGCCATGCAAGCAACAACTTGCGCCACGCGGACGACGATCTACGCGATCATCCGGGCATTCCCAGAACGTTGCATACGAACGCGAACGATCTGCGCGCCGGTTATCAGGCAGCGTTGGCTACGAACCCGGATCTGACGTTTGGCAATTACGTTTCGGCGACGCGTTTGTCGCAAAACCTCGGAAGCAGGAACCCGAACATCACTCGCACTGCGATTCTGAATGGTTTGTCGTCCGGCAGAAGCCTGGGCCAGACTTTACAGGATCTCGGATTGAGCGATCGCGAGTCGAAAGACGCCCGCAAGCAGGCTGAGCGCGAGTTGAAAGAAGCGCGCAAAATGAAATAACCGCATCGATCCGTGTTCCTCACCACACGGATTTGATTACCAATGGCGGCGGCGTTAATCTCCTCACATGAGCGAGAATACATTAACGATCACCGACAACCGCACCGGCAAGCAGTACGAAATTCCCATCGAGCACGGCACGATTAAGGCCATGGACCTGCGCCAGATCAAGGTCGCCGCCGACGACTTCGGCATGATGACCTACGATCCGGCGTTCATGAACACCTCCTCATGCAAGAGCCGCATCACGTTCATCGACGGCGACAAGGGAATCCTCGAGTACCGCGGCTACCCGATCGATCAACTTGCCGAGAAGAGCACGTACCTGGAAGTCGCTTACCTGCTGCTGAATGGTGAACTGCCGACTGAATCGCAACTCAAAGAGTGGACGCACCACATCACCTATCACACGTTTATCAACGAAAGCATCAAGAAGGTGATCGACGGCTTTCACTACAACGCCCATCCGATGGGCATGTTTGAAGCGACGCTCGGTGCGTTGTCGACGTTCTATCCCGACGCGAAAGACATCTTCAACAAGGAATGCCGGTGGAAACAGATCTATCGCTTGATCGCAAAGGTGCCGACGATCGCGGCGTTCGCGTTTCGTCACCGGATCGGGATGCAGTATTCGTATCCTGATAACGACCTCAGCTACGAAGGCAACTTCCTCAACATGATGTTCAAGACGACGGAGCTGAAGTACCAGCCGAATCCCGTGCTCGAACGAGCGTTGACGGTCTTGTACATACTACACGCGGACCACGAACAGAATTGCAGCACGAATGCGATGCGCAGCATTGGCAGCGCGCACACGGATCCGTTCTCGTCGCTCGCCGGAGCGGCGGCGGCGCTGTATGGGCCGTTGCATGGCGGAGCGAATGAGATGGTGTTGCGGATGTTGAAGGAGATCGGCTCGGTCGACAAAGTTCCTGATTACATCAAGCGCGTGAAGGCTGGTGAGTTTCGTCTGATGGGGTTTGGGCATCGCGTTTACAAGAATTACGATCCGCGGGCGCGGATTATCAAGCAGGTCGCGGACGAGGTGTTTGAAGTGACCGGGAAGGATCCGCTGCTGGACATCGCGCTCGAATTGGAACGGATCGCTTTGGAAGATGAGTACTTCGTGAAGCGAAGACTTTATCCAAACGTCGACTTCTATTCGGGCATTATCTACCAGGCAATGCGTTTCCCGGTCGACATGTTTCCGGTGATGTTTGCGATCCCGCGAACTTCAGGTTGGCTGGCGCAGTGGGTCGAGATGCTGGAGGACGCGGACCAGAAGATCGCACGCCCGCGGCAGATTTATTTGGGCCACCGCACGCGCGATTACGTCCCGCTCGCCGAACGGAAGTAAGAATTACTCCAGAATGCGTGCGGCGATCTCTTTCAGCAGCTTCGCGCAGACGGTGCCGGTGATGTGCAGAGGATCCATGCGGGGGTTGAATTCGACTATGTCCGCGCCAACGACTCTGCCTTTCATCCGCTGAATCATGTCGATCGCCTGGCGGGTGGACATGCCGCCGGGCTCACGATGAGAGACGCCCGGCGCGAACGCAGGATCCAACGCGTCGACGTCAAATGAAACATAGACCGGCGAATCGAACACGAGTTGCAGGTTATCGCGCAACTGATGCATTTCGATCGTCTCGACTCCGAACCTCTTCACCTGCTCACGCTGGTGCGCATTGAACGTCCTGATCCCCACCTGGACCAACCGCTTCACGAGCTTCTGTTCCATGATCCGCGCAAACGGGCTCGCGTGCGAATTACGATTTCCCTGGTAGTTGTCGTAAAGATCCGGATGCGCATCGAAATGCAGGATGCTGAGATCCTTGTACTTGCGAGCAAACGCACGAACGATCGGATACGTGATCGAATGGTCCCCACCGAGCGAGATCGGACACAACCCGTCAGCAATCAGCGTGTGCAACGAGTTCTCGATCAGCGTGAACATGTCGCTGCCGGCGACGGGCTCGATGTCACCGGCATCGAAGAAGGCAGCATCGTCGGAAAGGTCGGTGCCGTTCTCAGACGTGAGGTTCCAGGCATCGGAACGGAGCGCGGCGCGAATCTGAGGCGGCGCATCAGCCGCGCCCTTCGTAAACGAGGAGTTTTCGTCGTAACGAATTCCGATTAGAGCAAGTTTGTTTCCCATGTATGTGGTACAGGCGGCAGGGCTCGAACCTGCGACCTTCTGATTCGAAGTCAGACGCTCTATCCAACTGAGCTACGCCTGCACGCGCGTAATTTAACCACAGATCTGACGGATCTGTGTAATCGGTTGCTTTCCCTGAAAGTTATTTGCCCTGGAAGTTCTTCCGCACGAAGCGAACCATCTCCTGTATCTCTTCGGGTTTCAGTTTGTTTTTGAACGACGGCATCTCTTCTTCACCGTTCGTGATCATCTTCGTCAGCTCTTCATCGCTGTGCCTGACGGCGTGTGGCGCCTTCAAGGACGGAACCTTGATCTGCTTACCCTCGGGAGTCTTGACTGGTCCGCCTTCAGCGTTTGGACCATGACAGCCTTCACAATTCTTCGCGTAGGTCACGCGCGCTGTCGCGAACTCATCGGCAGGCGCGGCAGGCGCGGCAGGTGCGGACGGTACCGGTGAAGCTGTTCGGTTAGGCGTCGCGGAATTGGTGGTTGTTTCGGTATTGGTGCAGGCGAAACTGATTAATGCGATGGCGGCACACGTGAATACCAGCGAGACTAGTTTCATTAGGCATTTTCTCCAGTTGAATTTAAACCACACATACCATAGAACGGGCCAAACTGTACACGGCTATAGACGCACGACCGCGGAGGTTTCTTCCCTCGCTACGCGCGCGGTTGCAATCGGAGTGCAGACTGGGCAGAATAACTTCGCATCGCCGAATCTTCCAGGTCAGTCTTTAATCCGAGGTAAACTTCGATGAGTAGCGATAAGGATCAAGGCAATGCCGCACGCGGCTCCCTTCGACTCGCACCCACCCACGCCGAAGTAGAAGTAGAGAAAGCAAAGCTTCCCCGACAATTCGTTAACTTTACGTTCTACCACGCGCGACCCGAATGGCGGTTGCTTTCAAATTCAGAGAAACAGCAGTGCCGGGATGAATTCGTCAAGACGGTCGACGAGTTTCGTTCCTCGTTGCTGATCCATTCGTATTCTACCGTTGGTCTGCGCACGAACGTCGACTTCATGATCTGGCGCATAGGCTACGAGCTCGAGCCCATCCAGGAGATGACGTCGCGCCTGAACCGCACCGAGATGGCAAAATACATCGAACCGTCGCAGTCGTTTCTCTCCATGACCAAACGCTCGATGTACATCGACAAAGACAATCCCGACCACGTCGAGGACCGGCTGCACATCATTCCCGGCAAGTCGCAGTATCTTTTCGTTTATCCGTTTGTGAAGACGCGTGAGTGGTACTCGCGTCCTGCCGAACAGCGGCAGGAGATGATGGACGAGCACATCCGCATCGGTTCGAAGTACCGCTCGGTAAAACTCCACACGACGTACTCGTTCGGTCTCGACGACCAGGAGTTCGTCGTCGCGTTTGAGACCGACTATCCGTCCGACTTCCTTGACTTGGTCCAGGAGCTGCGCGAAACCAAGGCCAGCTCTTACACGCTTCGCGACACGCCGATGTTTACTTGCCGGCAACGCACGCTAAGTGAATGTCTCGAAGCGCTCGGATAGCTGAGAACCGGGGACAGGGAGACGCGGGGACGGGGAGAGACGGCAGCGCGTATCAGAGATTTGTCTTAACCACGGTCGACTTCAAAAATGGGAGGGCCTCACACCTCATGGGTCATATCTCTAGTTACAAAGAACTACGTGTGTACAAGGCCGCGATGGATGCGGCGATGCGTATATTCGAAATCTCAAAACACTTTCCAGCCGAAGAAAGATATTCGCTGACAGATCAAATCCGACGAGCGTCTCGATCAGTTTGTTCCAATATAGGTGAGTCTTGGCGCAAGCGTCGTTACCGCGCCTCTTTCATAAGTAAGCTCAGCGACAGTGAAACTGAAGCTGAAGAAACACGGGTGTGGCTGGAAATCTCCTGGCGATGCCAGTACATTTCAGAAGTAGAAGCCCGTAGCCTCGATCATGAGTACGACAGAATACTTGCACAACTTGTCGCTATGATTGATCGCCCCGACCCGTGGCTTATCAAGCGAGGAAAGTTCAGTAAAGGAAAACATCCGCTCTGACTCAACAACGGCGACTCTGTCTCGCAACCCTGTGTCTTCTGTTCGTGGTCGTCTCCGTTTCCCCGCGTCCCCCCGTCCCCACATCTCCGCATCCGTCCGTCGCGCCTGCGCCTGAGTATCTCTGGTACGAGGCGGAGAATATGCGCGGGTTCACGACCGGAACACTCGGCGCGCCGATGCTCAATCCGTCGTATCTGAACTTGTCGAAGGACAAGGCGCCGGGTTGGGGAATGAATGGGCCAGGCGTTTCGGCGGAATGGACGCAGGGTGGCGAGAGCGAGTGGAATTCAGCCGCCGGCAGCGCTGATGAAACGCGTGCGACGATCTATCAGGATCTCGAAGTGCCGCGCTACGGCCGATACCGGTTGTGGATTCGCTATGCTGATTGGGCCAGGAAGAAAGAGAACTTTACCGTCACGATTGCGCAGAACGGCGAGCAGGTTTTTCGACAAGAGTTTGGTGAAGCAGACATCATCGATCCGCACGACGAAGTGAGTTTGTACTGGGGTTGGGCTTTCGCGTGGGATTTTGCCGACGTGTCGCTGTCGAAAGGACCGGCGCGCGTTTCCATAAACATCGAGAAAGCGGCGACCGCGCGAAGGCACGTTGACTGCTTCCTGCTGACGAACGATTTTGCATACAGACCAAGCGGTCGACAAAAACCGGACTTTGCTGCCCAGCGCTATCTCCGAACATCGCGCAAACCGCTGAAGTCGCTGCTCAACGCTGAGTTGCGGGGTCAATGGGTGCTACCGAAAGTCGCGGGACGCGACTTCATAATGCCGTGGAACATCGCGAAAGAGTTCTGGCCGTTGTTGGATAAGCCCGAAAGCGAGCGTCCGCTGTATCCGTTCAATGCCGAACCCATCGACGCGTTTATCGCGAAGTACAAAGGCGTTCGTGACGTGCCGTTGTTTCAGTCGAAATTGGTCGTGCCCGTTATCTACATCAACAACGTTCCCGAGTACCTGAAAGAGGGAAGCCCGTTTCTGCGTTATCTGCGCGAGACGAAAGTCCCTTTTGCGATCCTCATCAACTACGGCGGCGCGACGATGAATGAAGACGAGGCGAAAGCGGCGTGGCAACTGTTGAATGGCGAGCTCAAAGATCAGTTTCTCGGTTGGATCTCGGGGGAGAGTGTTGGCTACGTGTGGGACTCCGCGCCGGCCGACTTGAAGATCACGCCGTCGATGACGCGGCGGCAACTGCTCGACGCGCACAAGGACTTTTACTCGCAAGCATTGTCGCGCAAGTGGCGCGACATGTTTCACACCGAGACCGGGCCGATGTGGGACAAACTGATCCCCGCGCAATCGACGTCGAGCACTTCATTCGCGCATGCGTTGACGAACTGGGGCGTGAAGCTGTTGGGCATGGAAACCGCGGCGGTGATGCCGATGGCGGGCATGCGCATCGCGTTCACGCGCGGAGCGGCGCGACAGTCTGGCGGCGCGTTTCTTTATTATCACGCGCCGAACTTCGGCGACACGGCAACGACGTTCACCAAAGCGCAAGACTTCGCCGGGCCGGATCATTTTTTCCACTCGCGCTATGGCGCGACGATGGGACCGTCGCTGTCGTGGTATCGCAAGAACTACTACCTCTATTACATGTCGGGCGCGTCGGCCATCTATCTCGAACAGGGCCACGATCAGTTTTTCAAACCGGGGCCGGGCGAGCATCCATTTCAACTCAATCCGCTGGGACGGATCACTGACGAGTTCATGCGTTTTGCGGAGAAGCATCCGGATCGCGGCACGCCATATACGCCGATAGCGTTTCTGCTCGACCCGGCGCACGGGTTCGAGATGACGGACTATCCGCAGTGGCCGTTTGAAGTGGCGCAGATCGATCGCGGCGATCGCGCGTTGCGGGAGTTGTTTGGTGTTGCTTACTTTCCGGGGCTTGTCGTCGAGGGCGAACCGGCGATGGCGGATCGACAGCCGTTTGTGTCCGGCGTGTTCGGCGATATTTTCGATGTACTGACGGGGACGGATAGTTCGGCGCTGAGTGCGTATCGCGCTGTCGTCGTTGGGGGAAGGATTGAATGGTCAGCAGGTTCGACGCAGAAGATAACGGATTACATCCGCAATGGCGGGACGCTGGTTCTGAATGCAGCCCAGATAAAAGGTTTGCCTACGCAACTTCCTGGCGTTCGCTTGACCAATGCGACGGCGGAGGCTGATAGCGCCCGTTGTGAAGACGCGCTGGATTTAGGCGGCCAGATGTTTCGCTACGAAAGAATTGAATTGAACGGTGCGACGTCGCTGATTACGGCGACGAATGGAGATCCGTTAGTGACGATCAATCGCGTCGGTAAGGGAACTGTGGTCTTCTCGGCGTTACCGGATTTGCTCGGCGAGGATGAACGGATGACGCCGTTTGCGGCGCACATGCTGGCCTACGTTTTCGCGGATGCGACGCCGGTGAAGGTGACGGGCGACGTCGAGTACCTGATCAATCGCAATGCCAACGGGTGGGTCGTGACGTTGCTCAACAACAACGGCGTCTTCAAAACGCAGCAGGGCATGGCGCAAGTCGATCGCAATGCGTACGTCACCGTCACGCTCGCGTTGCGCAACGCAAAAATTAAGAGCGCGACCGATTGGATCACCGATCGCGCTCTAAATCCTGACAATCTAACTATTCAGATAGCTCCCGGCGGCGTTGCCGTCGTCGAGATCAATCCTAATTGACGAACCGAAGAATGCCTTCGAGGATCGTCCCGAGGATGCTGTAGCCGCCGTTCGAGTAGCGGCCATAATTCGAACGGCTGTAGTAGCCGTCTTCGTAACCACGGCGGAAGCCTTCACGGAAGTAGTACTGGTACTCGCCGAGATCCACGTAGTAACCGTCGTATCCGTAGCTCGCGTCCTGATAGCCGTAAGCATCTTGCGGGTTGAAGCCCCAACCATCCTGCCTGTCAGCCTGACCGGCGTAGAAGCCCTGGCTATAACCGTCGTTGATCGCGCGTCGCAACATCTCCGCGCCGTATTGGTTCGTGGAGTAGTAGGCGCCGCCGCGCTGATAGCGATAGTTGTACGGGCCGTAGTCGTTGTAGCGCCACTGCTGCAAGCGCAACTGATCGCGGCGCAGTTCGTCGAGATAACGCTGCTGGTACCGCAACTGGTTCAGGCGTCGTTGTTGTTCGAGCACGCGTTGCCGTTGTAGAGAGTAGTTCTGGCGGCGCAGCAACTCCTCGCGATAACGCGACTCGCGCTGTTGCTGCTCCTGACGCCAATTGCGATCGCGCCAGTTGTTGTCGTTGCGATCGTTGCGATCATTACGATCATTGCGATCACGCCAGCTATCGTTGCGGTCCCGATCACGCTGGATCTGCTGCTGACGTTGTTGCTCCCAACGTTGCTGCTGTTCTCGAGAGCGCTGAATCTGTTCCTGGCTGCGATTCTGTTGTTCCCAACGTTCCTGTCGCTCGCGTGATTGTTGAATCTGTTGTTGTCGTTGTTGCTCCCAGCGTTGCTGGCGCTCGGCGTTGTTTTGTTGTTGTTCCTGGCGACGTTGTTCCCACCGTTGCTGGCGCTCAGCGTCGTTTTGTTGGCGCTCCTGTTGGCGCTGCTGCTGCCGCTCCTGTTGGCGCTGCTCGCGGGCGGCCTGATTTTCCTGACTCCGCTCTTCGCCACGGCCCCGTCTGCCCTGTGCATTCACGAGGCCCGTTGTCCCCAGCAAGGAGGCGACTATCGCAAGAGACAAACCGATGTTTTTAATCATCACTCTGCATTTCCTTTCACTACTTACAAGCGGAGAGAGGTCAACGCCACCTCTTCGGCAAATGCCATTCCATCATCAAAACGCAAGGAAAACCGCAGGTTTTGTGTACGTTTAACCGAACGATATGATTCGACTGCAAACGATATCGGGTAACGATTGTCCGAAAATCTACTGTTTTCCTGCTGGCATGGTCCTTGCCAAGTTTTCCCTTTGAAACCAAATGTGAGGGGGGCAGTGGGCAATATGAATAACCTGAAAGTGTGGCCGCATCTCACGCTCGTCGCGATCGTTTGCGCCGTAGTAGCAGGCGTCGGCGTCGCGTGGTGGCTGAAACGCGAGCCAACCGCAGCGGCGAAAGAGGTGCCGAATGCCGCGCGCATTCAGCGCGTCGAAGGTGACGTGGCCCTGAGCAACGCTCAGGACACCAACACCGCAAACAGCGGGACCGACGAATGGACCGCAGCGACAACGAACCAGCCGTTCTCCGTCGGCGATCGCATCTACACGCGCGACAATTCTCGCGCGAGTCTGGCTTTCACCGGACGCAACTTCGCGCGTCTCAATCCGAACACTTCGCTTGACGTTCTGACGCTGAACGATCGACGCACGCAGTTGGCGTTGCGCGACGGCTCGGCGGTTTTCGACGTCGGTTATCTGGACCGTGGAGATCTGTTCGAAGTGGCGACGCCTTACGGCGCGGTCGATCTCGAACAGCCGGGTCTCTATAACGTCGGCATCAACAACGGTCAGGTGCTGGTCTCCGTGTTGAGCGGACTGGCGCAGGTAGTTGGTCTTGGCGGCAGCGGACAGATCAGCAAAGGCGAAATGCTGACGCTGCTGGGACAGACGGCGGCTGACGTCGTGCTTTCGCGCCTCGACGGCCGCGACGCGGGTTACCTCGTCGACGACTATTACTCGTATCAGTATCCGCAGTACTACGACGGGCGCTATCGCGACTACAACGTCTATGCGAACGATCCGTATTACTTCGATCCGTATCGCCGCAACGTCAGTTATCAGTATGTGAATTCATATGTTCCCGGCCTGTATGACCTCGATTATTACGGCGACTGGCGCAACTTGAATGGCTATGGCTACGCATGGTCGCCGCGCGTCGATGCTGGTTGGACGCCTTACCAGGCGGGCTACTGGATGAACGACTATCCGTATGGTCCGACGTGGGTGTCGAACGAGCCCTGGGGCTACGCGCCTTATCACTACGGACGTTGGGCCTTTGTCGGCGACCGCTGGTACTGGGTGCCTGACACAGTGAACACGGCGCCGACGTATTCACCGGCGCTCGTGGCGTTCGTTCCGTTTGGACAGAACGACGTCGGCTGGGTCCCGCTTGGGCCAGGCGATACTTACGTTCCGCGTTACTACAACGAGGGTTGGCAACCGACTTACTTGACCCGCGACAATCTCTATCAACGCGTGGTGAACTTGAACGTTCCGGGTGCGGTCACGGTCGCGCCGGTGGACGAGTTTCTGCGCGGCAGTGATTGGAGACGCGCACGCCGGGCTGATGCGAGGATGCTCGCGAATGTGAATCCGGTGCTTGATCCGTTGTTGGTTACGCCGCTGAGAAACGCGGTGATTCATTCGGCGTGGGGCCGTGGGAAGAAAGACATTCCTCCGGGCATTGCGAAGAAGTTGAACGACACGGCGGTCGTGACGAGTACGCGTCCGGTTGCGCCGGCGTTTCGGCCCAACCTGGAGCGATCGAGGCGAGTCGAGACAGTGTCTGATCGAGGGAAGGGTCAGAAATTTAGGATCAAAGACGAAAGATCCAATGGAAGATCCGTCCAATCCGTGCAAGGACCAGTGCAAACACCACCAGTTTTTCAACGCGAAAAGGTCAATCGTGGTCAGGAAAAACGACAAGCCGCACAAGCCGAACGTCCCGTGAGACCAGTTCCGCAACAACAGCAGCAACCGAGAGGAGAGCGAGTTGCTGCACCGGCTAATAAGGGTGGCGGTGATCAGGGCCACGGACAGGGCCAGGGCCACGGACTGGGCCAGGGCCACGGACAGGGCCAAGGTAAGGGTAAAGGTAAGAAGCCGTAACTCGCAGATGAAGATCACGGATGACACTGATCAGCGTCATCCGTGGTCTCTGTTCTTAGCTCGCAATCGCTTTCTCAGCTTTCGTGCGAACAAAGGCATAGTTCAGTTGCGGCAGTGAATTGAACTTCGCTGCTTTGGTGAACGAGTCCTTCGCCTTCGCCGCGTCTCCTTTTCCCTCGTACGCCTGGCCCAGCAGGTAGAGATTGTTTGGGTTCTGCTGGTTCGACTGGTTGAGCTCGCCGATCGCCTGGTCGTAGTTCTTTTCCGCCAGCGCGATCATGCCGGCGAGCTCGTGCGCCTGTTTGATCTGGTTCTGGTTCTTCGCTGCCTCTGCGCCATTTCGGAAACTCTCCGTTTCAGTCTTCGCTGCCGCGAGATCTTTCCTGCCGATGGCGACGCGCGCGAGGTTGTAATGATGGAAAAGCGTTGCGTTGTCTTTGACTGCCTGCGAAAGGTTGGCATCGCCCGAAATCGTCTTCACTGCTTCCTCGTACGCCTTCTTCGCATCGTCGAAGCGGCCCATCTCGAGCAGGATGTTTCCTTTCAGTTGCAGATCGCCGGCCATCGCCGGAACGTCGTTGGTCTTTTGTCCGAGCGCGTACTGCTTCTCGACTTCCGCGAGCGCTTCGTCCCAATGTCCGGCGTCAGCCGCCACGACCATCTGCCCGAACAGCGCCGTACGCCGTTCGCCATCGGTGCGAGCTTTGTCCGTGATCTTCTGCAACTCAGCCGTGGCGTCGGTCGCTTTGCCCTTGTACGTCAAAGCTGCCGCGATGCCGAAGTAAGAATTCAAAAAGCTCGGTTCGACTGCGAGCGCTTTGTTGTACTGCGTGATTGCCTCGTCGAACCTGCCCATCTTCAACAGCAGCTCGGCATATGAATCATAAGGGTTCGGATCGTTCGGGATAAGCTCGATGTACTTCTTGAACGCGTTTTCAGCTTCAGCGTATTGCTCGTTCTGGCGATAGGCGTAGCCGAGAATGTTGAAAGCGGTGGAGTAGTTGGGCGCCAGCTCAGTCGCTTTCTTGTAATGGCTGATAGCTTGCGTGAAGTCCTGCTGTCCGAAGTAATAACCGCCGAGTGTGAAGTGCGCGCGTTCGTCGTTGGGGTAAGCGGCGACGAGCTTATCGAGAATCTCTTTCTGCTTCGTCGGGTTGGCGTTTGCGCCTGCTTCGGCGGCTTGAATCAGCATCCGTTCGCCGTCAGAAACGTTTGCCGAATGGGCCACGGCGTGTTTCAGATGTTCGAAGAACTCTTTCGCGGTCGGCGAAGCCTGGGCGCGATTCAAGTGGGCGAGTGCGAAGTCGGGATCGAGGGCGATGGCTTTATCGTAGTGTTGAATAGAATCGGTGATGCGCAACTTTTCCGATAGATCGCGTCCGGCGAGATATTCCTTGCGCGCCTCTTCGGAGGACGTGGTGATGGCGATCTTGCCGGCCGAGTTTGCGGCGGACGCGGAATTGTCCGGCGCCGCCGACTTGTTAGGTTCGACCTGGCATCCTGCGAGCGCCAGTAAGATTAAGATCAGGCTGAGTAATTTGAGACGTAGCATCGCGGGCTCCTTGAATGGATCAATAGCGGTGTGGACAACTGGGGAGATCTTTTTGTTCGTTCGTGTGGCGGTGAGAATAGGACTCGGGTGAGGTCGAGTCAAGAAGTTTTACGCGAGTTGGTCCAACTATACCGCTTCATGGATCTTATCCATTATTGCGGAGCTTTCAAGGCGAACCCACGACGCCGAATGTTCTTCACGCACGCGGTGTCGAGACCCTTCGTGGTCCCACCTTCGACAAACTGAGTCATCAAACGGTCTAAGCAGTCGAGCCCTTCGAGACCGCCGAGACCGTGCGCTCCGTGCGGTATCACGACGTGAAGACTGTTCGGCAGCGTGCGCGCAACGTAATCGCCGTTCTTCGGAGGCGTAACCGGATCCCACTCGCCGGTGAGGATCAGGACCGGCACGTCTGAACGAACCGGTTTCGCGTAATCAGATTCAATTTTCGCGCGCGGCCACAACGCGCATGCTTCGCGTTGCTGGCGCACACGATAGTCGCCGAGGAACGTGTTCTGTCCGAGACGTTCGCCTTCGCCGGCTTTGATCCAGGGAATGTCTTCGGCGCAGGTCACCGTCAGATACATTCCATTACTGCCGGTGCCGACGAGGATCTTCCGGTAGTTGAGCGCCGCCTGGGCCAACAGCGTGAAGTTACCTTCAGAGGCAAGGTGCAGGAACAGCGGAAGGCGACTCGCTGCGCCCGGGTTGTAGAGCATGTAGCGAACCGCCTCCGCCGCGAGGTCGCGAGACAACGAGATCTTGGCTGCCGGTTTTTGCAGTTCAACCTCAACCGGTCCTTTGAGCAGACGTTCGAGGACGGCTTGCGTTTCGGCCTTCAGGTTCGGAAATGCCTTGTTGCAGGCTTCGTCGGCCGCGCACTCGGCCAGCACGCCTTGCAGCGCGCGTTCGGTTTCCGGTGGATAGTCGCGGGGCATGTACTGATTCGTCGGAGAGACGCCCTGGAGGATTGCGGTCCGCACGTGTTGCGGGTGTTGCCTCAGATAGACCATGGCCGCACGCGTTCCGTACGAGCCGCCGAAGAGATTGATCTTGTCGTATCCGAGCGCCGCTCGCACTTCGTCGAGATCGTCCGCTGCGATGGTGGTCGTGTAGAGCGTCAGATCAGCTTTCGACTCCAGTTCCTGGCGGCACTTGCGCACGTCGTCTAGCGGGAAGAAGTAGCCGAGATAACTCTGCGGATCCTTGTCGTTGTAGAGGACGCAGTTGAGCGGATGCGACTTCCCGGTGCCGCGTTGGTCCACGAAGACGAGATCGCGATGCTGCCGTATTTTCGCGAATATAGACGCGACTCCCGGCGCGTCTTCGCTGGCGCCGGATCCCGGTCCGCCGGCGAAGTAGAAAAGCGGGTCCGCCTCGCGCCGTTGACCGGTGGCCGGCAGGACGAGGACGTTGATGTTGATCTTCCGCCCCTTGCGCGTCGCGCGGTTTTCGAAGACTTCAAACGTTCCGCACTTCGCGTCTCCTTCGATGCCCTGCACCTTACAAGGCGTCAATGCCACTTGCGGCGGAGTTTGAGGTGTGGCGCTGCTCGTCTGGAGCAAAACAAGGAGGCAGAGGAATATCAAAATACTGAAACGGGTTTTCGAATTCATACCGCAGTAGTTTACGACAGCGAGAGAGCGCCGCAAACTAGAATTCGCGGACGCCGTTGGTCGCGCCATTGCCGCGCTGGGACGCGTCGTCGGCATGCGCAAACCTCTTCATTTTGCGCGGAGTTGTCAGCCGTTTTATCAGCCTGACCGGTGATTGAACGATCGAATCCAGAGCTGTTTTTGCGCGGAAAATCGATAAAGATGCGTAGACAAGGGGTTTCGTCAATGCGGCGTGATCGAGGCGGGTAGCGGCATGTGTGTTGCTGCGAGAATGGTTGGGCGCCTCTTATTGAGAGCGCGGCCAAGACTCACAATCAACGCCCCAGGGTAGAGCTATGAAGAAACATGAATTGTCGGAAGCAGCTTCGAACATGCTGATCTTTTCGTCGGTGACCGTGGCGTTGATGCCGTTCCTGCTTGGCGACCACCTGATCGTGGTCATGAGCGGATTGATGCACGAAGGTGGATTGCTGGTTAATCAATTCAGCGAGTACGTGCTGTGGCTCGTGTCCTGACGTAAATCGGATCTGTTCGACAAGCGTTCGCGGCTTCCTAATAAATCCCCCAAAAACTCAGGTTTTCCGCGTTGGCATCTTGCTTGCGACTTGCCGACGTATGAGTGTACGCGTTGCAGTTGCGCTGAGTTTGCTCGCAGCGTCATTGTTAATAGCGAGCGCACAAGTCCCGACCGCCAATAAACAAACCCGGGATAAGCAGACCCTTGATAAGCAAACAATCGCCACGTTCGAGAAGCGCGTACGCGAGTACGTAAAGCTTCGCAACGCGGTGAAGGAAAAGCTCCCGACCAGGATCTCGAAAGATAGCACCCCCGAACAGATACACGCTTACAGGACGTCGTTCGAAGACGCGGTGCGCGCGGAGCGCTCCGGTGCGAAGCGCGGCGAGCTCTTCGTGCCGGAAGCCGCAACCTACATTCGCAACGTCCTGCGTGAAGATTTCAAAGGCCGAGACAAGGTCGAGCTGCGGAAAACTATCCTGCAAGCTGAAACCCAGGGAATACCCGTCCGGGTCAACTATCCTTATCCGGAGGAGAAAGAGTTCACCGAGATGCCGCCGACTCTCTTGCTGAAGCTGCCTCAGTTGCCGCAGGAGATGAGATACCGGTTCGTCGGCACGAACCTGCTGCTGGTGGACAGGGAAAACAACGTCATCGTCGACTACATGCCGAATGCGCTGCCGTAGTCGAACAAGGAGAATGGGCCATGTCGCGAGTTCTATCCATTCTATTATTCGTCGCACTACTCTCCGTTAATATTTCTCACCAGGCGCTGGGCCAGAAACTCGCGAGTGTCGGCGGGCCACCGAACGCCGCGACGTCCACGTCGTCAGCGGTGAAGCTGGCGTTGCCGGTGAAGGACGGTTCGGTTCGTTTCGCCGTTATCGGCGATCCCGGCAGCGGCAGCAAAGGCCAACATGAAGTCGCCGACATGATGGTCAATTACTGGCACGCCTTTCCGTTCGAGTTTGTATTGATGATGGGCGATAACCTTTATGGCGGTGAAACTCCGAAAGATTTCGAAAAGAAGTTCTCCGACGTTTACAAACCGCTGCTCGACAACAAGGTGAAGTTCTATGCGGCGCTCGGCAATCACGATCTGGCATTACAGGCGAATTATGAATTCTTCAACATGAACGGGAAGGAGTACTACCGGTTCAAAAAGGGAAATGTCGCGTTCTACGCCTTGAACAGCAACTACATGGACCAAAAGCAAGTGAAGTGGTTGCAGGAACAGTTGACGCTGGACACGTCCGAATGGAAGGTCTGTTTCTTCCATCATCCGCCTTACTCGTCAGCGAAAAGCCATGGATCGGATAACGAGCTGCGAAAGGTTGTCGAACCGATCTTCATCAGCAACGGCGTGAACCTGGTGCTCACCGGACACGATCATGTCTACGAACGAATCAAACCGCAAAACGGGATCTACTACTTCGTTTCGGGCTCAGCAGGCAAACTGCGCAAGGGCGATATCGACCGCTCGTCGCCGTTAACAGACAAGGCGTACGACAGCGATCTGAGTTTCATGTTGTTTGAAGTGGTTAACGACCAGTTGTACTTCCAGACGATCTCGCGCACCGGCGAGACGATCGACAGCGGCGTGATCGCCAGGCAGCGGGCGAAGAAATAGTTGGCCACAGATCCGTTCAATCTGTGGAGGCTATTTTGTTAACGACATTGCCCTGGGAGTCGTAAATCGTCACGTCTCCGAACGGCGTTACCTGGTCCTTGACCTTCTCCCAGTCACCGACGATCACGATCGCGGCGTGGTACGTGTCGAAGTATTTGGCGGCGGCTTTTTGAATGTCGGCCGTCGTCAAAGCCTCGATCTTCGGCCGGAAGTCGTTGATGAAACTCTTGTCGAGATCGTAGATGTAGATTGTGTTGATGCGTCCAGCCAGGCCAAACTGGCTCGCGAGCTCGACCGAAAAGTTTCCGGTGCTGAACTCCTTCGCGGCGTTGAGTTCTTCATCGGTGACCGGCATCACGCGCATGCGGTCCAGCTCGTAGATGATCTCGAGCAGCGTCGGCCCGGTAACTTCGTTGCGCACGAAAGCTCCGGCAACAAAAGAACCGGTCTTGGCTAGCGTGTTTGACGAACTGAACGGCGAATACGTGTAGCCTTTCGCTTCGCGAATATTGCGCGTGAGCCGCGAGTAGAACGAGCCGCCATAGATCGTGTTCGCGGTGCGGATCGCGAAGTAGTCCTTGTCCTTGCGCGGAATGCTCACGTTGCCGATATAGATCGCCGACTGGACCGAGTCGGGCCGGTTCACGAAGTAGATCTGGCGCTTGTCGCGTTTCGGCACCGGCGGGTTTTCATCTGGCGGGACGGTCCCGCTCTTCCAACTTCCGAACGCTTTCTCGACTTCCGTGAACGTCTTGTCGACGTCGATGTCGCCGACGACAATCAGGTACGCGGCGTTTGGGATGTAGTACTTCGCGACGAAGGCCCTCAAGTCCGCGCGCGTCAACGCGCTGATCGACTTCTCATCAGGAACGACGAAGCTGTAAGGGTGATCGCCGAAGACGGCTTTCTGGAAACGCTCGTTGACGAGGAAGCCCGGATCGGCGCGTCCGGCGCGAATCTGCTGGATCGTGTTCTCCTGGGCCAGCTTCACTTCCGTCTCAGGATACGACGGATGTTGGGCCACGTCGCTCATCAACTCGAACAGTTTCGACGAAAACTCCGAGAGTGACGAAGCAGACATCGTAGTCGAGTCGGCGTCGCTGCCGAGCGACAACGTGCCGCCGATCGAGCGAAGTTCTTCCTTCAGTTGCTTGCTGGTGCGCGTGTCAGTGCCTTCGTTGGCGACTGAAGCCGCGATTTGCGCGATGCCCGGATGCGCATTGCGGTCGCTCGCCGTCGTTGCCGAGCGGAACGTCAGGATCGACGTTACCTTGGGAACGTTTGGCAGCGGCGCCAGCACCACGGTCAAACCGTTTGCGAGTTTTTTCTCGGTGATCTTCGGCAGGTTCAGCGGCCTTGCCGGTCCCGGAGGCGGCGGCGTTTTTTGTTGCGCGAACGCGGGCGTCAAAACGAGAGTCAGCGAGATTATGGCGAGTGCGGTTTTCATTTGCTTGTACCTTTCGAGTCTTCGGCTTTCTTCTCAGGAACGCGATCGATGACCGTGCGATTCGTAGCGACTAGATATTTCGCGGCGGCGGCTTTGATCTGCGCTGCCGTTACGTTCTCAAAGGGCGTCAACAGCGAATTGATCTGCTGCGGATCGTCGCGGAAGAGAGCGAGCGCCGAGAGTAAGTGCGTCTTTCCAAAGCTCGACTCGAGCTGGCTGTAGAAGTTTGAGCGGTACTGGACCTTCGCATCGGCGAGTTCTTTTTCGCTGACGCCTTTGCTGGTGATGTCGGCGATGACGGCGTCGAGCTCATGCAGGATCTCGTCGGCTGTGTGGCCCGGTTTGTAAGTCATGCGCGTGGTCAGGATCATCGGCCCGGTGTAGTCAAACTCGTTGCCGAAGTAGTTGAGGCCGCCGCTGAGGTCCAGCGTCAACTCTTTTTCTTTTACGAGGCGTTGGTACAGGCGCGAGCTATCGCCGCTCTGAAGAATCTGGACCAGGAGGGCCATCGCTGGAAAGTCGGGTGAGTCTTGCGGCGGAATGTGATAACCGGTCGCGAGCGCCGGAAGGTTTGCGAGTTTGTCCGTCTGCGAGACTCGTTTCTCTTTCGTTTGCGGCGGCTCGGTGAGATCGGCGCGCTGCGGCATCGGTTGCGACGGAATGGCGGCGAAGTGTTTCTCGACCATCTTCTTCACTTCGGCCACGTCGACGTCGCCGACGATCGTTAGCACTGCGTTGTTCGGGGCGTAGTAAGTTTTGAAGAAACTGCGGACGTCTTCGATCGTCGCGGCGTTGATCTCCGACAGTTCGCCGTAGCCGTTGTGCGCGTTGTGCCAGTTGGTGAACGCGTTCTGCCAGAGACTGATCCACTCGAACAACTGGTACGGCTGATTGAGTACGTTGACGCGCACTTCTTCGCTCACCACGGCTTGCTGGTTCTTCAGGTTCTCCTCGCTGATGTCGAGTGAGCGCATGCGGTCGGATTCGAGCCAGAGGCCGAGCTCGACGCGGTTGCTCGGAAGCGTCTCGAAATAGTTGGTGTAGTCGAAATCGGTGTGGCCGTTCAGACTGCCCCCGTTTGCTTCGACAAACTTTGCGTGTTCGAACTTCTTCACGTTCGCCGAGCCTTGAAACATCATGTGTTCGAACAGGTGGGCGAAGCCGGTGCGGCCCTTGGGCTCGAGGCGCATGCCGACGTTGTAATAGATGCCGACCGTTACCACGGGCGCAATGTGCGCTTCCGAAATCACGACCTTGAGGCCGTTCGGAAGCTTGTAATAGACGACCGGAATGTTTAGTGGTTTGGCGGAAGCGCCGGAAAACGCCGCTGTTGTGAACATGAACACGGCGATGGATATGGCTAGAATTCGTCGCATGGTGTGGACGTCCTCACTTGATCGATTTTTTGAGGTGAGCTACGCAGAGTTGACTAAGTACGAGGTCAGTATAAACAAAGTTTCGATTTGGGCTACAATGCCACGCCATGATCCGAGTTGTTGCTGTTCTCTTCATTATCTCGTGCGGGGGAGCGACTGCCATGCAACGCATACCGTCAGGTTTATGGGGCGGAGATCATATTCGAATCGAGGTCGGCGCAAAGTCGGCGACGGTTGAATACGATTGTGCGCATGGCACGATCGCGGGGCCGCTGGCGTTGGATAGTCAGGGGCGTTTCAACTTACATGGGACGCATACGCCTGAACGCGGCGGACCCGTTCGCGCGGACGAGTCGGCGCGGTCGCAGGCGGCGACTTACAGCGGATCGATTAGTGGCGACAAGATGACGTTGACGTTGAAGATCAGTGGCAATGAAGACGAGACGTTTACGTTGGAGAAGGGCAAGGAAGGGGAGCTTTTCAAGTGCAAGTAGGAGCAAATATGACCTCGGGTGTGGCGCGAAAGTTTTTAATACGAGGGGAAGTGCAGGGCGTTGGGTACCGGTTTTTTGCGCAACGCGCGGCTGCGCGGCATCAGATTGTCGGGTATGTTCGCAACTGTCCCGATGGAACGGTCGAGGCGCTTGCTGAAGGACCGGCGGGAAGTGTTGAAGCATTCAAGCAGGATCTCGCGACCGGGCCGCAGTGGGCTGTCGTGGCGCAGTTGGAAGAGATCAATCTCGAACCGACGGGCTTGTACTCTCAATTCCGAATCGAACGTTAATACTTCTGTGTGAGTGACGAATGGACCATCTCAAATCTTTGATTCGCGAAGTGCCGGACTTTCCGAAGCCCGGCATCAATTTTTACGACATCACCACGCTGCTCAAACATCCGGAAGGTTTGCGCAACACGGTCGACGCGCTGGCTTCGGAGTTTGAAGGTGAGAAGATTGATTCGGTGATCGGTGTCGAAGCGCGCGGCTTCATCTTCGCGCCTGCGCTGGCGTATCACCTCGCCGCCGGGTTCGTTCCGGTGCGCAAGCCGCGCAAGTTGCCGGCGGAATGTGCGACGATCTCTTACGATCTCGAGTACGGGCAGGACACATTACAGATCCATCGGGACGCTGTCGGCGACGGGCATCGCGTCATCATTGCCGACGATTTATTAGCCACTGGCGGCACGGCACGCGCTGTCGTCGATCTCGTCGAGCAGTTGGGTGGTACGGTGGTTGGTCTGGTGTTTGTTGTGGAGTTAGAGTTTTTGCCTGGCCGCGAGAAGTTGACGGGTTACGACGTGAGATCGCTCATTAAGTACCAGTCGTAATCTGTGTTATTAATACAGCCTCGTGCTCCCGTAGCTCAGCTGCATAGAGCGCTCGCCTCCTAAGCGAGAGGTCGCGCGTTGGAATCGCGCCGGGGGCACCAGTTTTTCAGGTTCGCACACACATTCGCACACAGAACCGTCTCTAAATCCGTAGGCCTTCTTGGGTTGAGGTTATTCGTAGTCGTCGAGTTCCTTTTCTCTTTGTTTCCAATATTCTTCCTGAAACTTGTCGAGATACTCAAGCGTAAGTCGCGGGCGCTGCTCCATTGAGAAATCCAACTGAATCTCTCGCTCTTGCGTCTGGCTGAGATTGTCAGCATAAATCCGCACCGAAAGGCGATGGGAACCAGGGGTGCGTGCGGAGACATAAACAGGATCAACTTCCCAGATTGTGGCCTGTGGTTGAATGTCGCCAAAGTCGATTTCCAGGGTCCATTGGTCGTCATGCTTAAGTACAATAGGTGTTCCTTTTGGCGGGTCGCGCAACGAGCTATTGAAGATCCGCGGGGAAAAGACCCCTCTTCTAGAGGTTGGAAACTCCGGCAAGTGAGAAAATCGCGTAAATAGTCGGAGTTGTCTCTTGCCATACCCAAATATTCGTACTCTGAAATTACCGTAGTGAAGGCGCCCGCTCATTGAGGACATCGAAGCCGGCAAATGTGTTCCTTTCGTCGGGGCTGGCTTTTCGATGAACGGAATCGTACGTGGGGGCGGTACGATGCCAGATTGGGCTAGTCTGACGGCGCACTTGGCAGGAATAATCGGAGGTTCGCCAGAAATCGGTGGTCCTGCCATAGCCTTAGCCTTCGAGAAAAAATTTGGTCGTGTGCAGCTAATAGAATCTATTCGCACCGCATTGCATACGGATCGGGTTGAGCCTGGCCCTACGCACACGGCGTTTGTTCAGCTTCCATTCAATACGATTTACACAACGAACTTTGATCTTCTGCTTGAGGATAGTCTTCTACGAGCGCATAAACCCTTCAGATCAATAGTTGGTGAGCTACAAATGCCATTCCATGGCGGCCCTTTAACAACAACAGTGATCAAGATGCACGGTGATTTACGTCATGAAGAACACATTATCGTCACAGCAGAGGATTATGACAGATACCTTACTGACTACCCGATGATCGCAACTCACCTGTCAGCACAACTTATCACACGCACAGCTTTGTACATTGGCTACAGTCTTTCCGATCCAGATTTTTTGAATATACGCAAAGTGGTCAAGTCGCGCTTAGGAAAGTTTGAACGAATGGCCTACGTTATCGCGTTTGATAATGATCCAAGCGAGATCGAGGAGAAGTTGGCGAATAATATTCACGTGATCAATCTCGAAACAGGTAATGGCCTAAGCAAGTCAGATGCTCTTGTCGACTTCTTCCATGAAATTCAGGAATTCATAGACATTGCTGAAGGCGCCCGCTTGAGAGCTTCACGTCCAGAGGTATTCGAGAGCTTGGCAAACGTCACATTCGAGCGTTCAGCAAAGGAGTCAGACGCATCTTCACTATTTACAAGTTCTTCAAATCTTTGTTTTGTCATGATGCCATTCAGCTCTGACTTGGACTCGCTATATGCCGACTTTATCAAGCCTGTTGCGGAGCAGTTTGGATTGTCTGTAATGCGAGCGGACGAGATCTTTTCTCCGGGCTCCATCACGGAACAGATTCGTGTTGCGATCCAGCAGTCACGTCTCTGTGTCGCAGATGTTACCCACAAGAATCCGAACGTCTTATATGAGGTGGGGATTGCGCATACACTTGGAAAACCAACGCTGCTGTTGACTCGCAATATTGAGGATGTACCCTTCGATCTTCGCGCTTTGCGGTTGATCGTGTATGAACCTGATCAAATCCAAGCTGCTAGACTGAATCTTGAACGTGCAATACAGAGTGTTCTTGGCGAAGATCAAATAGATGAAGCCGAACGATTATTAAATAGTGGTATGTATCGCGCGGCTGCCGCCGTTCTAGGGGTTTTCCTAGAACACATTTTGCGTCAACTGCAGGCTAAGTATGCCCATCAATTGGACACTCGCAATTGGAAACGGCCACTAGGAATTGGTCCAGCAATGAATTTGCTCGTAGACGCTGGCATTATTGAAGCCGGAGATATACAGCCCGTTCAGAGAGCGACAGAGATTAGAAATCGAGCCGTGCACGATTTAGCCGAACCAACTGCACAGGATGTCTACTTTATGTTGCGTGTCGTACGGGAATTCAAGACGAAATATCTAGGATAGATGCCTCAATTTATGGGCGGCCTAGCGAGCTACTGACCATTAAGGTGTCTCGTATTGTGAATGATGCTTGCAGCCGCCTTTCCAGGATACTTGTTAAATCGAATCATCTCCTCACGTTCGTGTAGCCGCGCGCTATCATTGAAGCCGAAAATACGAGCGGTGACTTCGCCAATTGTCGTAAGCGGCTGAATCATTGAGCCTTCTAACTTAAAGTGTTCGGACCAATGGTCGGTCCGTGGGTTAAAGAAGCGCGTAAACTCCCCGGTCGCTGAGATTGAACCAATGTCACTTCCTTTCGCTCGGTTACAGAGAGCGCAAGCATAGGAGAGATTATCCAGTTCCGAAGAGCCGCCGTGTTTTAAGCTGATAATGTGATCGACTTGGCAGCCGTAGAAGGTGTCTGCTTCAGAAATGAGGCAGTATTCGCACAAAAGGTTTGCGCGATCAGCAATTGCCTGACGCAGTTCGGCACTAATCCATCTAGCCATTTGCCAGATAGTGATGTGCCCGCGCCTTCGCTAGGCGCATCAAGTGCTCAATTTGTAGGTAATGATCAAGCTCGGATTTCTCGTCCTCTGGTAAGCCTTCCGTTTTTTCCCGAAAAATTAGGTCGGCCACTCTTGTTTTGGCCTCTTCAGAGGGACGGAACGCGATCACATTTTGCGGGCTGGAGGACGCAATGAACTCGATCACTTCGTCGTAGGCTTTGTGTAGTTGCATGGGCTTACTCCGAGTTGAAGTTTAGCACTGCTTCTGATTCAGTGCACCAATTCTGCCGCAGTCTCCTCCTCTGTACTTTCAGTATTGAATGCGTCCAGCGCCGCCGCCGCCTTCTTTGCCGTCTCTACGTTTGCGTTGACGTAACGGTAAGTCGTATTGGCCTGAGTGTGGCCCAAGACGCGGCCAATCTCCGAGAGCGGAATATGCGCGCCGACAAGACGCGTTGCTGCCGTGTGGCGCAGATCGTGAAAGCGCACATCATTCAGTCCCGCCTTACTACGCGCTGCCGTAAAGCTCCGTTTGACGTTGTCGCTGATGCCGAAAACCAAGCCGTTTGGATTATCGGGTGCAACAGCTCTCAATCTTTCAAATTCTAATTTGAGCCGAGTTGTAATCGCGACCTGCCGTTCCTTCATTGTTTTTGTGTGGAATGCTTGAATGTTCAAGAGTCCATTTTCGAGGTCGACGTCGCGCCACCGCAGGGAGAATATTTCACCCTGACGCATTCCGGTATCGAGAGCGCAGATTAAAATCGCTTTGAGGTGCGCTCGCTGAGGACTTTCGCAGGCCGCGAGTAGCTTAACTTCCTCTTCGCGAGTGAGAATCCGTTCGCGCTTGTTCTCGTCGGCCAGGCTAATCAATGAATCGCCGGCGGCAAATGGGCTGCGGAGAATCCAACCTTCGCGTTGGGCGACATTCAGCATGCGGCGAAGCATTGAGAGCTCGCGGTTGACGCTGGCAATAGTGCGTTGCGACTTGTACGGGTCTTTTGTGCGAGTCTCCCCGCGCGAAACTGGCGCACATCACCATGGGTAATTGAACGCAATCTGCACGAACCAAAGTAGTCGCGCAGGACATTCAACTGGCCTTTTGCAGTTCCGAGTGATCGAACGCCGGCGACTTTGCGATCATCGATGTACTCAGCCGCCTTTACGTAATGCTTCTCAAAATAATCGCACAGCTCAGCGAAGGTCTTTCTCTCCGTGAGTGGTCCTTGACCCTCTGTAGCGTCAATCTCGCGCAGCAATGCTTGCAATAAATCTCGAGCATGGGCGTTACTCTCACCGCGACGTTGCAAGTCGTGGCGCTTGCCGGTTTTTGGATCGATGTAGGTAACCCGTGCCCACCATGTTGCCTTCGCACCTTTGCTTCGCGGCTTGCGCTTGAGTATCGAACCAGTTCTCGCTTTCATGCTACCTGCTCCGTTGGTCCAGTAATGCGGTCCAAAATCTTGCACACACATTTGCACACAAGTTGATTGATACTACCAGATGGATCAAGTGACTCGTGGAGAGGTTTCAGCGCAAGATCAGTCAATGAAGATCGGCTGATCGTGCATTTTGTGATACACAGAGATAACTCAAGTAAACGTCCTCGGACTGACTCCTAAGCGAGAGGTCGCGCGTTGGAATCGCGCCGGGGGCACCAGTTTTCCTTAGGAATTAGGAACCCCACCTTCCTTTGCAGGCTTTGACTCACACTTGACGGTCCGACCTTTCGTAAGACGCTTGCAGTGCCAGGCAGCCCTTCAGTTCCCGCGCACTGTTGACGACGAACCGCAACAATTTAACAAGCTGCGGTGGATTAAGATTGTCCAAAACTGTGATATAAGAATGATCCCTTGCATTAACCTTAGCCCCTACACGAATTCTAACAATTTCGGCTGTTAATGAAAGACGGACCATCTGCCAGTTGGCCCAGTTTCAGGACTGGCGCTAATAGTGACCGATCATTGCCTCGACGACATGCTATTGCGCTTCTGACCGTCGCCGCAGCGGTCCTGCTGCGTTGGCTTCTGATTCCGGTACTGCACGACAACTTTCCGTTCATAACGCTATACGGAGCAGTCGCGATTGCTGTTTGGTACGGGCGGTGGCGACCGGCGGCCTTGGCGGCCCTTTTGGGATACCTCGCGGCTCGTTACCTCTTTTTTACGCCGAGTGCCAACACGACATTTACAGTGCTCGGCGAAATCGTCGGCCTCATAGCGTATGGTCTTTCCTGTGGCCTGATCATCTATTTTGGCGAGCGCATGCAGCGTGCTAACGATCAACTTCTCGAACTGTTTCACTCGACGAGCACTCTTGAAGACGCGTTGACGAAAGAAAAGGAGTTGCTGGCAATAACACTCGCCAGCATCGGGGATGCAGTAATTATCACTGACGCCCAAGGTCATGTTTCCTCGATTAATGCCGAAGCGGAACGTTTGCTTGGGTGGAAGAACGCGGAGGTTGTTCATAGACCGTTAAATGATGTTTTTAGAATTATCGATGAGCGGAGCAGGCGACAGGCTGAAAATCCAGTTAACCGAGCATTGCGCGAGGGAGCAGTCGTCGGGCTGACCAACCACACCTTACTCGTTGCGAGAGATGGGCGGGAAATTCCTATTGATGATAGTGCGGCTCCTATCCGTCAAGGTGATGGCCCCGTATTGGGGGTTGCTCTCGTTTTTCGTGACGTCACTGAGCAGAGAGCAGCGCAGCGGGCGCACGCGCGCTTAGCGGCAATCGTTGAGTTTTCAGGGGACGCCATTATTGCCAAGAATCTTGATAGCATCATTCAAACTTGGAACGTCGGAGCAGAACGTCTCTTTGGCTACACTGCCGAAGAGGCCATCGGCAAACCCGTCACCATCCTCTTTCCAGAGGAGCGTTTTAACGAGGAAGACGCAATTATCGAAAAGCTTCGCCGCGGGCAAGCAGTAGAACACCTTGAAACTATTCGTGTGGCTAAGGACGGCCGGCGGATTCCAGTCTCTGTAACCATTTCACCGCTCAAGGACGATGAAGGAGTTGTTATCGGGGCCTCGAAGATCATTCATGATATCGGCCCCATTGTCGCGGCGCGAGAAGCGTTGATTCGAGAAAAGGAGTTACTGGCTACGACCCTCGCGAGCATCGGCGATGGCGTGATAGTGACGGACAGTCAAAGTCGCGTGACTTTCCTCAATCCTGAAGCTGAACGTTTGACGGGATGGACCAACGCAAACGCGGAAGGTAGACCGCTTTCTATCGTGTTCCGCATCGTCAATGAACGCACCCGCCGTGTGGCAGAGAATCCAGTGGAAAAAGCGATACGGCTCGGCACAATCGTCGGCCTCGCAAACCATACGATGCTACTGCGGGAAGACGGTGCCGAGTTCTTGATTGATGATAGTGCGGCTCCCATCCGCGACAACGATGGTTCACTGTTTGGAGTGGTCCTGGTCTTCCGTGATGTTACTGAGCAACGAAAACTATATGAGGCCCGCGAGCACTTGGCAGCGATTGTTCAATACTCAGGTGAGGCGATCGCTACCAAGAACCTGGAGGGGATTATTCAAACCTGGAACTCCAGTGCTGAAAAACTCTTTGGATACAGTGCGGATGAGATCATAGGTAAACCGGTTACGATACTCATTCCCCCCGACCGACTGAGCGAAGAAGAGGAGATTCTTTCGCGCCTGCGACGAGGTCTTCCGGCAGAACGACTGGAAACTATTAGACTAAAGAAGGATGGTACGGCTCTTTCAGTTGCCGTAACCGTGTCCCCCATAAAGGACCCCGAAGGCGAGGTTATCGGCGCGTCAAAGTTGATCCAGGACATCACGGAGCGCAACCGTTTGGAGACACAGCGTCAACAATTGCTCGACCGTGAGCAGTCACTGAGAGCTCAAGCGGAGGCGGCCACTCGGGTGAAAGATGAGTTTCTTGCGACCGTTTCGCATGAACTGCGTACGCCGTTAAATGCAATCCTCGGTTGGGCTACAATGCTGCATAAAGGTAATCTTGAACCAGCGATAACCAGTCGCGGCATTGAATCAATCGAACGTAATGCAAAGGCCCAGGCACAACTGATTGAAGATCTTCTCGACATTTCCCGCATCATCTCGGGCAAAGTACGGTTGGATATCAAACCCGTAATTTTGACTCGAATTATCGATGAAGCGCTCGACGCAGTTCGGCCCGCGGCTGAGGCAAAGTCAATTCGACTGAATGTCGATATCGATCCATCTGCGGATCAATTGCGCGCTGACCCGGCACGTTTACAGCAGATACTCTGGAACCTTGTCTCTAACAGCATAAAATTCACTGCGGCACGGGGCGAGGTAACAGTTCGTGTCCTACGCAGTGCCTCGACGGCGCAGATCTCCGTTAGTGATACGGGGGACGGTATTAATCCCGAGTTCCTGCCATACGTTTTTGATCGATTTCAGCAAGCTGATTCGTCTGCGACGAGAAAACATGGTGGTTTGGGATTAGGACTGGCGATTACACGTCATCTCGTGGAAATGCATGGTGGAACTATCGAAGCACACAGCGACGGTGAAGGACACGGTGCAACATTCACGATAAAGTTACCGATTCCTGCTGTATACCCTCAAACATCGCCGACAAGAGACGGTGGGAACCTTGATAGGTACTCAACGCCGCGGGAAAGCAATGAAGCTCCGAACTTGCAGGGACTTAAGATCCTTGCTGTTGATGACTCAAATGATACGCGCGAGTTGTTATCAGTTGTGCTCGAGGATTGTGGCGCAACTGTGAGTACAGCTTCGTCAGTGCGTGAGGCGTTCGATCTTTTTAATGATTGGAAGCCCGACGTATTAGTCTGCGATATCGGCATGCCGGAGCTGGATGGGTATGCATTCATAAAGGCAATTCGTAAGTTGCCGCCTGAACAAGGTCGAGACATTCCAGCCATCGCGTTGACGGGCTATGCGAGAGTCGAAGATCGGTCTCGCGCATTGCAAGCTGGATATCAGATGTTTGTACCAAAACCGATTGAAGCCCCCGAGCTTTGTTCGATCATAGCGAACCTCGTTCGTGGCAACACATAATTTTCCACCAGTTGCGACCCACGGTTTGACTTAGCCGCCGGAACTGTTTACAAAAGCGGATGCTGGGACTGCTTTCCCAAAGCACAGAGCAGACAGGTTCCCCTTATGCCCCTGAAGTTAAGTTGTGGTCGCGGCGAATCGCACGCAATAGTCTCCGTCAAACGGGCACTTCGATCTGGTCTTCCGCGTTCTCAGCATTTTCCATTTTGCTTTCAAAAAATCCAGGACGCGTGAACTATGCCAGTAG
Organism: Acidobacteriota bacterium; assembly: GCA_046732935.1. Classification (GTDB taxonomy): domain Bacteria; phylum Acidobacteriota; class Blastocatellia; order Pyrinomonadales; family Pyrinomonadaceae; genus PSRF01. Next base: position 251,527 of record JBKPOC010000031.1, read on the forward strand.
CAACTCTTTCCAATTTAGGCGAATTGATCGAGAGCCATCAGGCCGAGCTACTGTCGACCTGGCACCGTGAAGTAGGTCTGCTCCCCGGCGCCGAACAACTCGATGCTCCGACTATCACCGATCACATTCCGCAACTCCTTACAGAGCTCAGCAGCAACTTGAGATCCGATGGAACGGAAACCAATCTCATTACGAGCCCGGCAGAGCATGGAGTGCAACGGTGGAGAGTCGGGTTTGATATCACTGAAGTGGTAGCTGAATACGGAATCTTGCGCACGTGTATCTATCGTCTCGCTGATACTTACAATCTTCCGCTCGCGACTAACGTCGCCTGTATCGTCAACGATGTTTTCGATAAAGCAGTGGCTCAGGCGATCAAAGCATACGCGACCCATATGGCCGTCGAGCTTCAAAACCGCCGCGAGGAGCATTTGAGCTTTGTCATTCATGATTTACGGACGCCGCTCCAAGCGATCTCGCTGGCGACTACAACGTTGGAGCGTTCACAACCAGATGAATTAAAGACCGAGTTGTTTACGTCGTCGGTTTCAATGTTGCACCGGAACATCGGCAGGCTGGACGCCTTAATTAAACGCGTGCTTCAGGAAGAGGGGAATTTACAGTTTAAAGACTCACCGAAAGTCGAAAAGCGCGAGTTCGATTTATGGTCCCTCGTGGAGAGCACGATCCGGGATTTGTTTCCCATTGCGAGCGATGCACACGCCAGTCTAATAAATAATGTTCCATCAGACATGACGATCTTTGCCGATGCTCGTTTGTTGAGCCAAGTCTTCCAGAACCTGATCTCCAATGCGATTAAGTTCACCCCAAATGGAAAGATCACGGTGGGCGCAAGTACCGCAAACGGCGTCGTCCAATGTTGGATTCAGGACACCGGCGCCGGCATTGAGGCTGAACGGTTAGGCAAGATTTTCGACAAACTGGAGACAGATCAACAGCCAGACAAACGTGGAGTGGGATTGGGCCTGGCAATAGTTAAGCAGATCGTCGAACTTCATGGTGGCATAGTCACAGTCGAGAGCCGCGTTGGTGAGGGTTCAACATTTACTATGGAGGTTCCGCAACCCGCCCGCTAGACACGGTATGTTAGTTCGGGACTGAGTGCGGCTGGCATTGGTCTGGACCTGGGCACCCCTCGACGAATGACGGCCCGTTTCGAACTTCTCGTATTTCCGTCAGACAAGATCTCTTTCAAGAGCGCCGTGAGCTCCTCGAAATCGATCGGCTTAGCCCTGAAATAGTTACTGCCCGCGCGGAACGCTGCTTCGCAAGTTGATGGCTGGTCGTAGGCGCTTAGGACAATTATTGGTGTGTTCTGAAATCTATCAATCGTCCGAATCTGGCGGATGGCTTCCAGTCCATCGAATCCCGGAAGAGCCAGATCCATTAAAATTACATGCGGACGCTCTTTTTGCAGAACCTCTAAAGCCTCAATGCCGGAGGCGGCTTCCAAAACCCGGAAATTCTCAGTTTCCAGCAGGATCCTCAAGATTTGACGAACATCATCGTAGTCCTCAACAACTAAAATTGTGTTCATATTCTTTCGAGTACACCCCTGCGCTTGTTAACTCTCTGCACACTTGCAGATGTCGGTTTCCGCGAGGAGCAACCACTGTTCCGCGACTCTTGTGCTTCTGAAGGCCACTCGTACTGAGCGTCTCGAATGGACGGCGGGTTACTGGTTAAATTTAAGCAAATTCTGGGATTTACACCTGCCCCCGCCGCACTGATGCGCGCTCAGGCACCTGTTGATATTGTGGTGGACGAAGCCCTTTACCTTCTAGCGGCTCTGCGAGTGAAGGCTACTTGTGCTTGTTGACCTGACCGCAGGCTACGAGCGGCGCGAGATCCGGACGACCGGCGACCGTAAGCTCACGAATCCCAACCGTATCGAAGTCACTTAGCGAAAGATAAGCCCCCTCATTCTGGATGGCGAACAACGTGCCGGTGCCGTCGGGATTTACGTGCCACGTGATTGTGAAAATCCTTTCCTCATCAAAACCACTTTCTGATATTTCACAGGCATGCGGCCCTCCGGGGACGGACTCATGTAATGAAGAGAAATAGATTTTAGTCGGGTCCAGACCGGTTGCGGTTCCGATAATTATCAGACCCGTGTTTTCGTCCTGAGTGTCCACGAAATCCATCTGGGCTCTTACGCCCGATCTGTCATACGGATGGAGTGTGGCCGATCCGGTAGACGGTGAAGACAGCGCCCCCACTGAAGAGGTCGCGATCATTGCCGCGCCTATCGAGAGGGCCAGCGAGACGAACAGCTTTCTCATAGCGCTCTCCTTTTGAATCGTAGATTTGGAATCGTCAGGCCGTGACGAGTGTGCAAGGGCGAAGAGGCTCGGCCTGCGAACGAAACTGTGCGAAACTTTATTTCTGGTTTTGAGGGAAGTCAATGACGGTAGGTTCCACTCGTTCCATTTCGCCCGAGATGCTTGGAAAACGCAACGTATTTGATCCTCTACTCACCGGACCTGAAATGCGTGCACGCATGAGCGGGATCCCGCATCCTGGAACCAGGTCACATGTTCTGACACCATGTCGAACTCGATATGGTATATGCCCGGATTACTCGGCGCACGCGCAGTCAGTTGAACGGTGATGGCCTCCTGTGGCCTTACGTCCTGGTCTATACCTGCTCCTGCGTAATTCCACTCAATGTCAAACGTCTCTGAGGACAGGTGAGCGCCGAGCCAGACGAAACCGGCTTCATCAGAATCGCCTTTGCGCGCCAGCCACTTGGCAAATCCGACGTTTTCAACGCGAACCTGAAAAACCAGTTCCTCCCCCGGTGAACAGACCGCCGGTCCGCTCACCACCGCGATCCGCGCATTCAACCCGCGCGGCGAGCGACTATCCAACAACGTGTGGTTCTTACGGCACGTCAACACGGCCCGCCGGCCTTCATTGAGTACGAGATCCACATTGGCGAAACCGACGTCCAGCAACATCGCCTTCAGACATTCACCCGTGGTTAAGAACCAATTAGCATGATTCTCATTGCGTGGTTTCCAAGACTGTTCCACGTAACCCAAAAGGTGGACCTTTTCATGCAGACTACCCCATTCGAACGACACATCCTTCGCCACGCTATCCTGGGGCAAGACCGAAGAGTCGACGATAAGCAATTCATTGGTGACAGCAAACAGAAGCTCCATCGCCAGCAGCAGGTGCTTGCAATGGTATAGGAGCCCGAGCGCCAGCGTGACATCGAACGTTCCTACGGTCGCGGGGCTCACGTCGTAGATGTTCATCTGCTGGTATTGAATATCCAGGTTGAGGACCCGTTTCACGAACTCCGCTTGCATGATTTCGTGGCGCTGTGCATCTATTCCCAGCACCCGGGCCGCCTGCCGGCGCTTGGCTTCAATAGCAAAAAAGCCGGCGTTGCAGCCAACGTCGAGCACACTCTTGCCGGTGAGATCAGCCGGAAGACAGCGGCTAAGCACTTCCCACCGATCCTGCGGATGATCGATCGGTTCGCCCATGACGCTGCTCGTCTTAGTTCGAATACCATCACCGAGATCGATGCAGTGCCACCACGGATCGAGCTTTTGAATAGATTCCACAATTGAGGTCTTATCGAGCATGGGTCCTCACTACAATACCGTACCGTGTGGTGTCCCTTCCATAAAAGTAAGTAAATATTTACGGCGACTTCACAGTTGCGTTGTGTGATAGGCATTGTCGGAGGATTAAACGAAAATGAATAATAGCAAGGCTGTTCAGCAAATTAACTTACGAGAAGTTTGCCGCCATGCGTGAGCATTCAATCAGAATAAGTCGCTCCGTTGAAACAGCGCTGCTGACCGTCATTCTGGTTGCATTTATCCTTGTCTCGCTCAGCCTCCTTTCGCGAAAAGGTTTGTTCATCGACGACTCGATGCACATGCCCGCCGGCTACTCTTATCTTTTGACAGGCGACTATCGATTGAATCAGGAACATCCACCGCTCATCAAACTGCTGAGCGGGGTTGGGCTTTGGAGATTACATCCTGATTTTCCGTTTGCCTCACCGGGTTGGGAGCAAGCAGCTACGCCCCAAGATCCGGAAGATGGGGTGGTGCGGATTGAGGAAGGATTTTTCGATGCGAACGCCAGGCAATTTGAGCAGATCGCGTTCTACGGTAGATTGCCAGTGCTGCTGATTCCGCTGGTGTTACTGCTGGTCGTTTGGTGGTTCACACGTGCGTTGTTTGGACCAGCGGCCGCGTTGATTGCGATGTTTCTGGTCGCCACCGAACCAAACATAATTGGCAACTCGATTGTCGTTCAAAACGACGTCGCTTCCGCACTCGCGTTGCTGCTGTTTGTCATGGCCCTGAAAAAATTCTTGAGCGACGGCGGAGCAACTGGTGCGTTCGCGCTCGGAGGCACACTCGGTATCGCTCTCGCGACGAAATATTCATTGCTAGTGCTGGCGCCGGTGTCGATTGTCTTCGTCGCCGTGCGCGCGATCCGGCAATTGATCGGGAAACGTTCCTCAATTCCGTCCGTTGTTGGGTCCTCGTTCATTGTGTTCATCAGCGCCTATGTGATTCTGATCGGCTTCTATGTCTTTCACGTCGATCGCCTAGACGCGAACGAGAGCACCAGGATCGCGAGTTGGCTTTATCTCTCCGGCCATAGCGCTGAGGCTTTGCAGAGGTTCTTGATGTGGTTACCGCCGCTGCTGCCGCGGTATTTCGTATACGGCATCGACATGGTCATTCATGACAGTCGCGAAGGTCGGCCCGCATTTCTGCTCGGACAAGTTTCGGATATAGGTTGGTGGTATTACTTTCCAGTCGCCTTTGCCCTCAAGACCACGATCCCGTTTCTCATCAGTTCGATCTGTGGTTTGGTCTGGGCTGTCTATCAGACATCTAGACAAAAGCGCTACGCTGTTCTTTACGCAGTGTTGCCGAGCGTTCTTTATTTAAGTCTCACGATGACATCACACCTGAATATCGGTGTGCGCCATCTGCTGCCGATGTTTCCGTTCGTTGCGATCGTAGGCGCCGGATTCATTTCGACTGCAATCGAGTTCGCGCTGAAGCGTAGCAGAGCACTCGCGGTCACGATTGTAGTCATGGCCGTTCTGCCTGTTCTACTCATCGCAATCTCGACGTTCCCAAACTACCTGACATACTTCAGTCCACTCGCTGGTGGCACAGCTCGAGGGTGGCAAACGCTTTCCGATTCAAACGTTGAAACGGGCCAGGAGGTAAAGACGCTGGCTCGCTATCTGAAGGATCATGGCGAGCATCGCGTGACGGGGATCATGGTCGGCGGCGAGTTTCTCAAGTTCTACGGAATCGAATTGAATGACTTTCCCGGATGGTATGAGGACGCCGCTGGCGAAGACGATCAGGAGCTGGAACCGATTCAGACCGAGTACGTCGCGATCGGCGCGTGGTATTTGTCCGAGATAGATTTGTCAGACGAGCAGCAAGAGATCATCAACGTTTACCGTCAGCAGAAACCAGAAGCGATGGTCGGAAACTCAATCTTCGTCTTCCGCCGAACGTCGAATTAATCGAATTTCGAAGGCTATTTCATCGCGGTTCAGTCGCTGCTCCAATCCGTTGTAGGTCATCCCTCGCTCAGCGTTAATCCCAGAGCGGCTGTTATATCTCTCGCAATATGCTCGTGAATCTTCGAGAGTTTGTGGGACTTTACTTTATAAGTCTTGCCGTAAACTTGCCAACCCTCAGCTACATCGACCAATTCCACGCCAATCAATAGCGTCTTATCTACCATCTGCACTGTTCCCGTAACAATATTGTGCACAGCTAGCTTCCGTCCGACTTGTTGGACGTCAAAATCCTTATTCTTATAACGAAAAACGGTACTCCTGGGCCTGACATGTATCTTGGATAGCTGTGAGAGATCATTGATGATGGTCGCAGTGATGCTATCTGATAAATATTCAATTTTTGGATCGGTATTGCCATTGACAAATGGGAGCACTGCCAGTGAATAAGTAGGTTGCGAAACCAAGGCGACGTCTTTCGAGGCATAGGCACCACAGATTTCTTTTACCGATCCCAAAAACCGATAACCCCGCCGAGGAATTGTCTCTATGTACTGAGGATGATCCGCAGACTCACCAAATGCTCGCCGTAATATGAAGATGTGCTGAGCAAGGTTTGCTTCCTCAACAGATTCGTTGGGCCACACCTCTTTCATGAAGTCGTCCTTCTTCACAACATGTCCCCTATTGCGCACCAGGATGATAAGTGTCCTTACAGCCTTTGCGGGCAGCGGAACCCGTCGTCCTGCGCGCAGCAATACTTGCTCGTTTGTGTCAAGGCAAAAGGGGCCGAAGAGGTGAAGACTATGATCGGGCATTGAGTTGCAGGAAGTGGAGAGGTCAAGTCTCCTGTGAGTCGGGCTGTGAGACGCCGCACCGAGAAATTATGAGTGAAGCTGAGTGCGATGCGGAATCAGTCAGTTTCTGATTTGAGATTCTACGACCGAATTGCAGGAACCACAAATTTTGAATGCGATATAAGAGAGAAGCACAAAGAAATGTACCTAATAATTCATTGATAGTTACCTAAAGACTTTACAACTCAATTCATTGTACTTTCCGTTGCGACTCGGGACTTGGGCTATCCCAGGATTTACGAACACCCATAGTAATTTCCTGACGGTCCTCATTTGCCTTTTAGAACCTCTTACCCCGAAGGGAGATCAGAAATGCGCCTCAGAATCTTAGTTCTAGTGACCGTAGTCGTGTTTTTTGTCACGCTCATGATGGTTCCGCGAATCATCGAGGGTTCCAAGTCGTCCGCCGCCGACGCACATACAGTGGTCCCCAGCCCGATGCAGGGCCCTCGACCTGAAATCACTGTTGGCGAGTCGATCCGCAACGACACCTCGCCGCCGGTGCGTGAAATGAAGCAGCAACCTGTCTTCAAGCCGAGGAAAGAAGCGAACAAGAACCCCAAGATTGCGCACCCCCACAAAGACGCTCCCGATCCCGTGGTCCAGGCCTCCATCACCGCCGACGCGTTCACGGCCGCCAACATGCCAGCGACTGAAGCAAACTTCGACGGCATTCAATATCCAGGCGTCGCCTGCAACTGCGTGCCACCGGACACAAACGGTGAAGTCGGAGCCACTCAGTATGTCCAGATCGTCAACGAAGGTTTCCAAGTCTTCAACAAGACCACTGGAGCTTCGTCACTTGGACCGTCAGGCATCTCGACTATCTGGGGCGGCTTCGGTGGTGTTTGTGAATTCAATGGTAGTGGCGACCCGGTGGTGATGTACGACCAAATTGCGAATCGGTGGGTGATTTCACAGTTTGCCGGTGTTTCCATCCCAACCGATGAATGCATTGCGGTTTCGACGACTGGAGACGCAACCGGTTCGTATCATCGCTACGATTTTCACCTCGGTTCGAACTTCTTTGATTACCCGCATCTCAGTGTTTGGCCCGACGGTTATTACATGGCCATGAATGTATTCAATTCGAGCGGTACGTCGTTCCTCGGCCCGCAGCCTTTCGTGTTCGACAGGACAAGGATGCTCGCCGGTTTGCCGGCGACATTCATTACTCCCGGCATCACAAATGGACCATCAGAAGCGACTTACCTGCCGGCAGATCTCGACGGCTCAACTCTGCCGCCCGCCGGCGCGCCCGCTACGTTTGTGCAGTGGCCCGGTTCCGGTGCTTACAAAATTTTCCATTTCCATGCTGATTTTGCGACGCCTGCAAACTCGTCGTTTACAGTCTTCGCGAATCCTGTCGCGGCTGGATTTACACAACTCTGTCCGTCGACGGCATCGTGTGTCCCGCAAAGTGGTACGACATCTCGTTTGGACGCGCTCGGAGACCGGCTGATGTTCAGAGTGGCATATCGAAATTTCGGTACGCACGAGTCGATTGTCGGCAATTACACGGTGAGTTCGGGAAGCGTCGCAGGTTTTCGTTGGTTTGAGTTGCGAAACGTGACAAACGGGCCCGTCACCGTGCATCAGGAGAGCACTTACCAGCCTGACTCGACGTGGCGTTGGCTCGGTAGTGCGGCTATGGACAAGGACGGAAACATTGCCCTTGGCTATAGCGCTTCGAACTCGACCATCTTCCCGCAGTTGCGTTATGCGGGACGGCTCGCGACCGATCCTTTGAATGTGTTGGGCCAGGGTGAGGCCATTCTTTTCGCGGGGACCGGAAGTCAAAGCGGCTCATTTAATCGCTGGGGTGACTATTCGTCAATGACGGTTGATCCGGTGGATGATTGTACCTTCTGGTTGACTTCGGAGTATTACGCGACCACGAGCAGTTTCAACTGGCGCACAAGGATCGGATCTTTCCGTTTTCCAACGTGCGGAAGTGGAAATCCGACGCCAACGCCAACACCGACTCCAACACCGAGCGGTGACAACACGCGCGTTCCGCCGGCTACTCAGATCGTCGATAGCAACGGGGATGTTTGGACGCTTTCAAACGGAGCGATTCTGCGCAACGGTGCGGGCACCGGTGGCGGTGGATCTCAAATTCTTTATTGCAGTCGCAGCGTTTACGCGCTCGGCACTGACTCCTCATGGTGGCGCTGGACTGGAAGTGGATGGATACAGACCGGATTGACTGATCCGTGCGGCGGTCCTGAATCGCTGAATAACACGCGCGTTCCGCCGGCTACTCAGATCGTCGATAGCAATGGCAATGTTTGGACACTTTCAAATGGAGCGATCTTGCGCAACGGTGCGGGCACCGGTGGCGGTGGATCTAAAATTCTCTATTGCAATCACATCGTCTACGCGCTCGGCACTGACTCCGCATGGTGGCGCTGGACTGGCAGTGGATGGACGCAGGTCGGATCGGTTGATCCGTGCGCCGGTTCTGAATCGCCGAATAACACGCGCGTTCCGCCGGGTACTCAGATCGTCGATAGCAGCGGCAATGTTTGGACGCTTTCAAATGGAGCGATCTTGCGCAACGGTGCGGGCACCGGTGGCGGTGGATCTAAAATTCTCTATTGCAATCACATCGTTTACGCGCTCGGCACTGACTCGGCATGGTGGCGCTGGACTGGCAGTGGATGGACGCAGGTTGGATCGATTGATCCATGCGGCGGTCCTGAATCGCCGAATAACACGCGCGTTCCGCTGGGCACTCAGATCGTCGATAGCAACGGCGATGTTTGGACGCTTTCAAATGGAGGAGCGATCTTGCGCAACGGTGCGGGCACCGGGGGCGGTGGCCCTGAAATTCTCTATTGCAGTCGCATGATTTACGCGCTCGGCATTGACTCCGCCTGGTGGCGCTGGACTGGTAGTGGATGGATACAGGTCGGACCGACAGATCCGTGCGGCGGTTCTCCTAACTGACGCCAACGCCGACGCCGACGCCTCGGCCCGTGCCAAATGCGCTCCAGCTTGCTGCTGCTTTGGTGTGGTTCGAGGACCGCCCGCGGGGTCGAGCGCTGATCGGTTGTTATAGTCTAAGACCTTCCAGCCCGTTTATCTCCGGCATCCAGTTATCTAACAACAATGCACCAGTTTGATAGCTGGAACCCTTACCAGAATAATCCATAGAACAGAATCCCGAGTCCCATCACTAACGCAGAGATTCCGGCTAACAAGAATGCCGACGATTCAGCTTGCTTTAAACGTAGAGGACTCGTCTGCATCAACGCTTCACGTAGACCTCCGTGGAGCGCCAGGACTATCTCAAGAATCCCGATCCCTAAGAGAATCGAGGCCAAAATATACTTCCACATGCCCTTAGCCTATTTACAGCGAAAAATCAGAACAGGTACGGAACCATCCGTTTCGTGACTTTCGCATACTCGACATATTCCGGGTACTTCTGCTTCACCAATTGCTCCTCACATAACATTCGCATTAGCGCACCCAGTAGCAGCAGTATTCCCAACGCGACGCTAACTAAAGACCAGTGTACAACGATCGGACCCCAACCAAAGAGACATGCCGCGGTGTAGATCGGATGTCGTATGACTCGGTAAGGGCCTGAAGTAACCAGCCCACCCGCTGTCGGATTCGCAGCGGCATGAAAGCTTCGACGTCCAAAGGCTACGCGGGCCGATACCATCAATGCGATTGCTATTAGCTGAAGAGCAATAGCGATGGGCTGAGGTGTGAAGAGTACGCCGATCTTATAAAGGCCAATCAACGCGCCAATCATCACGAGCACTCCAAAAATAGAAATCAACTTCAGCATCTGTACTCAATTCCACGGGGCAATATCGACCCGGCGCAAAGAATACCATCGGCCGCGGCCCTGATATTAACGTTCAGGACGGGGCAACTTCATCAGCGCCGTGCCCGCGCCGGCGAGGATGATTAGGAACGGAAAGATCTCGACGGTGTAACGCGGTTCGGGATTTTCCAGCGTGGCAAAGAAGCCCAGTCGCAGGAAGATCAGAAGTGCCGCCAGCAGCACCCACCGCCGTCCTTCAGGAGAGCGCGAACGCCAGAGCAACCAGCTTCCAATCACTCCTAATAGCGAGTAGATTGCAGTTAACGCGGCAAACAGCGGTAGCCAGTATTGCTGATGGATATCGTGGTCCAGATCTTCGAGCGGTAGTAGCTCGCCGTCGAACGGGTAATACTGCGAATGCGTGTCGCACCAGAGTGTCATCGCCCGCTTGAACGGCAACACGATGTAGTAACGCAGTGGTGAACGGGCTCGGCGCTCCTGGCCGATCTGGGCAAATCCGGCGTCGATCTCCGGGGTCATCTCGACGTTGACTTCTTCCGGTGTAGTCGGCTGCTGTTCTTCGTCACCGGAATTGTCCTCACCTTGATTGTCTTCCTCGTCCGGCTGGTCGTCGGAGTTGTCACTCGGCTCCTCCTCTTCTTCTTCTTCACTTGCAGACGAATTGTTGTACTTGTCGAGAAGCGCCGCTACACGATCTTTTTCTTCCTTCGAGTCGAAAGCTTTGTCGGGAAAGTCGTCGATGTGAATCTGGCGTGTATCGACAGACCACAGCACTGGCCCAACATAACGGCTGTCGTCAAGCCACGTGCGCAGCCACAGCAGATACCCCCGCGGCACAAACTCGCCCGGCATCTCGGCGTGAGCAGGCGCGAGCGGTTGAAAGACGCCGAAGACTCGTCGATTGCGTATCGTCCACGGCACCAGCACGAGACAAAAGGCCACTGACAACACAACCGCGGAGAGTAGAAACTGCTTCAGACGCCCCTGCCAAAGCAGCCACAACACCAACGTCCCGCCCACAGCCGCGGCAAACAATCCACTGTCCGGTCGAAACAAGACAGCGATGCCCGCAATCAACCCGGCCAAACTCCACCAGAGCAGCGCTCTCTTGTTATTCGTCCTGCGCGTGTCATCCGTGGCTTTGAACGCGAACGTCACCGCCAACACCAGCGCGACCGCGAGAAAGTTCGTCGGCACCTCCGTCAGAATCGTCGCCACATAAATCGCCGTGAACGGACAGACTGCCGCCAAAGCAAACGCAATCAGCGCGGCGCGATGTTTTCGTTTTGGATCGACCGCCCACGCAAATGCTACGCACGCGACCAGCGCGCACGTCAGCGTGTCGAGCACCGCCTGAACCACGCGTACCGCAGTGTTATTGCCGTGCCCGAATACCTTGTAGATCGCGGCGAGAAACAGTGGGTAACCGGGGAGACGAATTATCGTTGGGACGTAAGGTGGTTGAGTCTCGTGCGAGAAGACGTGCTGCTCGAGCACGTTGACGGCGATTTGCGAATAAATCCGCCCGTCGTCAGGCGTATCGTTCGGCAAACGGAGAGCGACGAAAAGACGGAAGCCGAGCGCGACAATTAGCAGCGCACCATAAACAAACCAGACCCGTTTGTTTTGAGACATTGAGCAGAAAACTTTAAGGCTTGGCTTCAGCGGTTGCTGCGCTGGAGTCACTCCAGCCCCACGCCTTCAGTTTACCCGATCTGGATGGTCACGCCGTGGAAAGCATTCATCCTGGTTTTATGTGTTCATAGGCGAGCGCGTCGCCGGCGTCTGACCTCCGCCGCAACGCCGGCTACGCCCATGCCAAGCAATAGCATCGTTGCTGGTTCTGGAACGATTTGGGTTCCGGTGACCACAATATTGTCAAAGCGAATGTTCCCGGTCTCGCTGGTAGCGCCGCTCAGCATTATTCGAAGTGCGAAATTCGGGTTGTTATTAAATGGTGAACCCGCACCGTAACTAATGTGGTTTCCACCAAAGAAATTCGTTTGAATGGCGGAAAAGCTAAACCCCTGGAACGTCGTGCCATCGATACTCTCCTGGACCAGGTCGTCGTTGAATCCAGTAACGGTCCGCTGCCAGGCCCACGATATGGTTACGTTTTCAAATCCCGCAGTGCTTACGTGCAGTTCCAGTATCACGCCGTTGTTCTGAAGATTTGTTCCTCCCTGAATAGCGAGAGCCAGGCCGGCAGGATCGCCCATGGAGGCATTGAAAGTCGTGCCGCTAAGAAACAAAATGTTCGCGGGACTGGAGGTTGTCGTCAGCGTTCCCTGTCCACGATCGACGATGAGGTTCGCGTCGTTGAAGTTCCATAACGCAATTTCATCCGCTTTCGCTGCGGGAGCATGAGAAAGACAGAATACAATAAGAGCCAGAGACGCAACCAAGAGTCGTCGTGTGTACATAACCTTCCCTTTTCTGTGAAAAAGATCGCGTTGACTGCACGAGGGATAATTAGCGGGAGAGCTTCTGAAGGGGACGGGACCCGAATCCTAAGCCACCTTGTGTGAGCGAGTCAATGGTTGTGGGGACAGAGGGCGCGCGGGCGGCGCCATTCGCGTCTGTTTATTCGTACCGCAGCGCGACCAGCGGGTCCACCTTCGTCGCGCGCAGCGCTGGTACGAAGCAAGCGAGCAGCGCCACCAGGGTGAGTAACAGCGCAATCCCGGCGAACGTCAGCGGATCGGTCACGCTGATTCCGAATATCAAACTCTCCATCAGCCGCGTCAGCGCGAATGCTGCGAGCAATCCAATCGCCACGCCTCCCAGGGCCATTGCCATGCCCTGTCGTACAACGAGCCGTAACACATCGCTCTTTTCGGCGCCAAGCGCCATGCGAATGCCGATCTCATGTGTCCGCTGCGTGACGCCGTAGCTGATCACGCCGTAAATGCCCACGGCAGCCAGCACCAACGCGACACCGGCGAATGCTGTCAGCAGGATTAAGTTGAAGCGGCGGCGCGCAAGCGAGTCATGCAGGTATTCCGTCATCGATTTCATGTTGTATACGGGCAGACTCTTGTCCAACGACGTTTGCGCGGCTCGCAACGATCCGGCTATGGCGTTCGGATCCGATTTCGTGCGCGCCACAATCATGATTTCCCGGTGATAGTTCTTGCCCAAAGGGTCTTGCAGATAGGGGACGAAAACTTCCGGTACTCGTTCCCGATCGAGCCCTAATTGCCGCACGTCTCCAACCACTCCGATGATCAAGAACGGATCGCGCTCCTGACCCTGAAGGCTGATGCGATGGCCCAGCGGGCTCTCTCCGGGGAAATGGCGCTGGGCCAACGTTTCGTTGATCACGACGACGTTGGGCGTCTGCTTAGTGTCTGACCATGCAATATCGCGCCCAGCCAGAAGAGGAATTCCCATCGTTTCAAAGTAGCGCGGTGAGACGGCATGGTATTCAGTGCTGGGCTCGTCCTGCTTCGCGACAGGCGGTCGTCCTTCGATTGTGAAGCTGTCGCTGGTATTGCTTCCGAACAATGGCAGATCCGAAATCGTGGCGGCTGACACGACGCCAGGCGTGGCTGTCACACGTTCCACAAGCTGCGAATAGAACGATGGGATGCGCTCGTTGTCCGGGTATTTGCTGGGCAGCAGGTATACTCCCGTTGTCACCACCCCCTCCGGATTGAATCCAGGATCGATCTGGTTGAGCTTCGCGAAGCTTCTGATCATCAACCCGGCGCCGACGAGTAAAACTAATGACAGAGCGACCTCGCTGATCACCAGCACGGTGCGGAGCCGACTCCTGTGCGGGCCCGCGCTGCTCCGGCCGCCCTCCTTGAGCGCGTCGGTGAGGTCCGGTCTGGATGCTTGCAGCGCCGGCGCCAATCCGAAGAGCACGCTCGTCGCCACCGAAATCAATAACGTGAAAAAAATGATGCTTGGATCTATAGCTATCTCGTGAACCCGCGGGATAGTGGCGGGGCCCATCGACACCAACCATTTCACTCCGCCGAAGGCTATCAGCAATCCGGCCACGCCGCCGGCGATCGAAAGCATCATGCTCTCGGTGAATAGTTGTCGAATGATGCGCAGGCGACTTGCCCCAAGCGCGGTTCGAAGCGCAGTCTCCTTTTGCCGTACGCCGACTCGACCGAGCAGAAGGTTGGCGACGTTGGCGCACGCGATCAAGAGCACGAACCCGACCGCGCCCAACAGTATGAAAAGCGCCGGTCTTATGTTACCCACCACTACGTCGCGGAGCAGTTCCAGCTTCACTCCGTGTCCCGCATTCTTCTCCGGGTGCAGCGCGGACAGATGCGCGGCCAGGATGGACATGTCGGCTTGGGCCTGGGTGAGCGTGACCCCCGGTTTCAGCCGACCCACTACTGGCAGGTAGTGCGGCCCGCGGTCGAGCTTGGTCTTATCAATGACCAGAGGCGTCCAAAGCTTGGCCCGATCTGGGAAGGAGAAGCCCTCAGGCATCACGCCGACGATCGTGTAAGCCTCGGCGTCGAGATTGATCGTTCGCCCAACGACGTTCGGATCTGAACCGAAGCGGCTTTGCCACAGCGCGTGGCCGAGCACGGTTACGTGTTGGTGACCCGGCAGCGTCTCCTCGTCCGTAAAGCTGCGGCCCAGGATGGGGCTGACGCGAAAAAGAGCAAACGTGTCGGGAGTGACAAACCCCACCGGCGTGAGTACGCCGTCAGTGTCGACAAACACGTTGCTGTTCAGGAAAGCCGCCACGTGTTCGAAGGAGTGGTTCTGGTCTTTCCAATCGAGGAATTCCGGAAGCGACGTGGGCGCGGTTGGCAACTGCGGCAGAGCGTCAAACAGCCATACGATTCGTTCAGGCTCGATGTAGGGCAAGGGGCGCAGCACCACGGCATCGACGACGCTGAAAATCGCGGTGTTCGCGCCTATTCCGAGTGCGAGCGTCAAGACAGCAATCAAGGTGAAGCCCGGTTGTTTCAGAAACATTCGCGCGCCGTAGCGCAGATCCTGCCACAGTGTCTCGAACCAGCCGCCGCCCCTTACTTCGTATCCCATCTCTTTCAGTTTTGTGAGTCGCCCGAACCGGCTTTCGGCTTCCCGCCGAGCCTCCTCGGGTGACATGCCTCTGCGCACGTTCTCTTCGGTGCGCATGTCGAGGTGGAAGCGCATCTCCTCATCAATCTCTTCATGAACGGTGTCGCTATCCCGCAAAGCTCGAAGCCGGTCGAGAAAGACTTTCATCCAGCGCATCTTTGCTCCCCCCTCTCAGGTGGCTTGCAGCACTTTGGCGACGGCCGCCGTCAGGTGCTCCCACTGCGACTCCTCGACGGCAAGTTGCTTGCGGCCCTTCCGCGTCAGCTTGTAGAACCGTGCGCGCCGGTTGTTCTCTGAGACTCCCCATTCACTTGCGATCCAGCCTTTTTGCTCGATGCGATAGAGGGCCGGGTAGAGCGTCCCTTCCTCAACGGTGAGCATGTCTTCGGCGAGCTGCTGGATGCGCTGGCCCACGCCGTAGCCGTGCATCGGGCTCAAAGAGAGCGCTTTCAGAACCAGCAGGTCGAGCGTGCCTTGCGGCAGGTCGGGCTTTTGTCTCGCCACGAACGTTCCTCCTCTTTGCTTCTAGGGGCGTATACTCGCACATCCCCCCTAGAAGATCAAAGGTAATCTGGGCGATGAGTGCTTGAACGATGGTCTAATTTCGCCTACTTTAGGATGAAGTTGGAGCAAGCGATGTGGCGTAAAGAAATTGGTTGGACAATCTGTGGATTGATTCTGGCGTGCTCGGCTTGTAGCCGGTCGAATAACTTGCTGCTCGGCCGTGTTGAGGCGAGAGTCGGCGGTCATACCGTGGTCGTCACCGATTGTTACCGCACGAGTGTCAAGCCGCCGGAAAACGTCGGAGGTCCAAGCGAACGGTCCTACCGTTTTATGCCTTGCCGCGATGCCGATGTCCTGATCCGCAACGATGAGTTGATCGTCAACGGCAGCTCGTATGGGTTGCTCAGACAGGCGGATGCGGTCACCGTCGATCACGGCAGGGTTTTGATTAATGAAAAGGTCGTCCCCGCCCTCGGGCGCGCCACTCTCCACTAGATCGTCTCAGTTTTCAATCCGCAGCGGCGCAGCAGATTATGGAACCTTGGATCAGAGCGTAAGCTGTCGCATTCAGGTCCGACGTTCAGCCACGGGATCTGTTCCGACCTTTCTGCGAAAGCTCTTTCCAGCCACTGGAATGCCAGATCTTTCTCGCCGAGGCCGGTGTAGACCAGGGCCCTACAATATGGGGAAACGTATTGATAGTTCGATCGTTTCTCGAGTTGATCCAGGACATTTAAAGCCTTAGTTTGATCTCCATTTAGACCATAGGCATGTCCCAACGCCGCGAAAAAAAGCGAAGAATCATCGAGTCTGGTAACTCGTTCAAAGGTATTGATAGCTTTGGCCAAGTCACCCCTCCGCTTGTGAATCCAACCCAGCAGATAATGTGTGGGGTGATAGGTTGAATCTATCTCCAGACTCTTTTCTGCTTGCCGAATTGCGAGTTCGTAATCGCCTATCAGGAAAAACTCGAGAGCGACGCCTGAACAAACTGATGGCGAAAGCGGATCCAAATTCAGAGCGATCACATTTTCGTGCAGAGCCTCGGCAAAACTGCCCACAAGATTGAAGTATTGTGCCAGTCGCTGATGCGCCCACGCGCAACCAGGATTGAGTTCTATCGCTCGCGAGAATTCTCGTTTCGCGCCCTGCCAATCCCACTCGTACCACATTAATACCGATCCTAATGCAGCATGCGCCTCCGCGAGCGTCTCATCTATTTCCAGGGCCCTTTGGGCGGCCAACTTCGCCTTCGGCATGGCCTCTGTCGTGGGTGAATAGATGTTCGAAAGCCGGTAATAGCAATCAGACAGTCCTACATAAGCGAGCGCGTAGCTCGGGTCCTCTTCAATTGCTTTTTTAAAGTACTCGATGGCCGTGTTCAGGCCTTTGTGAGCAAAACTGTTCCAATGATAACGGCCCTGGAGATAAAACTGATACGCCGCGGGACTATCCGTATAGCGTTTAATAAATCGTCTCTTCTCATCAGCCGAAAGCCTGAGTCTTAATTTCTTCGAGATCTCTCCTGCGATTTCCTCTTGGACCATCAATAGATCCGACAACTTTCGATGATATTGCTCTCCCCAAATCTGCCATCCCTCTTTTACATCGACGACCTCCGTTCTGATGATAACCTTGTCGCCCAGACGGAGAATCCTACCCGTGAGCAGCGATCGCACGCCCAACTCTTCTCCGATCTTCTGAGCATCAGCCGATTTTGACTTGTAGCGGAAGACGGTGTTGCGGCCGATGACTCGGAAGTCTTCAAGATGCGAAAAACTATTGATTATGCTTTCAGTGAGGCCATCGGCCAGGTACTCGACATCCGGGTCGTTACTTTCATTTTCAAACGGTAAAACTGCGAGCGAGCGAAAACCCTGCGACAGGTCGAGCTTACTTTTCTGAGACACCAGTGGAGCAGGTTCGCGTTCATGCCTTAGAACTTTTAAAACGCTCTCACTCTCAACTTCCAGGACCTTTGCTATGAAGCGATAACCACGTTTACGAACAGTTTCAATGTAAGGTTGTCCGCCGGCGTTTTCGCCTAAAATCTTTCTGAGAATGGCGATGTTTATACTGACGTTCGCTTCTTCGACGAAAGTATCCGGCCACACCTTCTCCAACAGCGTCGCCTTCGTCACGAGGTGACCAGCACTTTCAACTAACACCGACAATACGTCGAAGACCTTTGGCGGCAATGACACAGGGGTTTTGCTGCAGAGCAGGATGCGTTCAGCTTGATCGAGCAGGAAAGAATCAAACTGGTAAACGCGAGCAGGAGGATTCGCCAGGGCTGGAGCTTGCATCGTGCTTGGAGTTCCTTTGCCAATCATTTGCGGTTTCTTAAAGACCTCCCTGAGGTGCTTCCAATATTGTCTGCTGAGACTAGGTGAAACTTAGTTGGCCTAAGTCCGCTATGGGAACACGGATTTAAAGAATAACTCAGATCAGGAGACCTGATCTAAGCCAGCAAGGAGAGAACAATGCTAAAGAACTTCACTCGCCTCCTGACCTTGTTTGCCGTCTTCGGATTTATCTCTGCGCCCCACGTGAGAGCACAAACGGATCCTATCCTTGTACGGCCCACCGCCTTTTACAGATTTGAAATCTCCTCCACGGACGGGGGCTACCTGCTCACACACGTCTTCAACGAAGGGGCAGCAAACGGTCATACTTTCGTCCCCTTCAACCAACCTAGTTTCGACGGCATGGGGATCTATAGACCACCCGACGGTTATGCCCCGGATGCATCTGCCGGCCTTGTTCCTCTGTACCGCTGGAGAGTTGTTGAGAGTGGATGGCGCGTTTACTACTACTACACCACTTATTTCGCGCAACACGGAAGCAATTATTACTACGAGGGAATTGCCGGCTGGGTATTTCCTCCAGGAACCACTTACACCGATAGCGATGCGTTATTTGAAAAAGTATCACTACCGGTGTACCCATTAGCAATCTGGTACAGCACGGACCTCGGCTTCTGGTATGGATACAATACCTATCCCGGCAGCCCTGTAGAGCAGCCGCCATATAGGCCGGGCAAGAGCCCCTTTTACCCGCAAGGTCTTATTGCCGGACTGCCTCAAACATGCATCGATCCACAGTTTCCGTCCAGCGTTCCTACCTATTGCGGATATGGCAAGTGGTTCTATCCTCCGCCAGCACCGACTCCGACTCCGACCCCCACTCCGACAACCTGCAACGTGGGTGCAGGCACCAGGAGCAAATGTACTCAGCTCGGTGGTTTTTGGAGCATGGAGTCGTGCACTTGTGAGTATTAAGACGGACGATCGGGAAGGAGCACCGCGTGCTCCTTCCGTCTCGTAAGCGAAACGGGACTTTAATTGTTAATGCTTACTCATGTTCACACGTTTAAACGTAAACTATGTGGGCGCTGAGTGTCGTAAGACTAGTACTCGCTATTCTTGCCATGTGGGGAAGGCGATGGGCCTACGTTGCTTTCATGATCCTCGGGTTGCTTTATTTTCCTCTCAAGTCCTCCTTCACCTTCGATCCACACTTTCCCTGTGAACTCACCCTTGGCCTGCCCTTAGCCATCCACTCCTTGCGGAACTTCCCGCACATCGTTTTGTTCGCCGTCGGCTTCGTCCTGACCGCCGCTCAATTTCGTTTATCGCACTGGCTCGATTACGCATGGTCGGCCGCGATAATCCTTACCGTCGGCGCACTCGTCGAGTTTCTCGAAGGCATTACTCGAACGGCGAACTGCCGGGTTCGCGATCTGATACCGGACGCTGTTGGCGCGCTAATCGGAGCATTCATCGTGATGGTGCTTTACAAAATCGGATGGAGACCGAAACCGAGATGGTGTGTGTGGTGTCGTTGAGAGAGTTTTAGTAGAATCCCGCGAAAACCCCCTTCCGAGATGCGCAACTGCGGAACAACGCGAGTAAATAATTCCGACTCAGCTTCATCGCTGAGCGGTGTGCTGCGGCGCAAGTGCGGCTGTGGTAATCACACTGTTGCCGGCGGCGAGTGTGCGCATTGCAGCAAGAAAAATTCCGCAGGTTTGCAAACGAAACTGACGGTTAGTCAGCCTGGCGATGTTCATGAACAGGAGGCGGACCGCATCGCCGATCAAGTGATGTCGGCGCCGGTGAATGCGCCTCGTAAACCCGCGCCTGCGAGTATCCAGCGACTGGCAACCGAACCAACCGGTAACTTTTCGGCGCCAGCCAGTGTTGATAACGCGCTAGGCAGCGCAAGCAGTCCGCTCGATTCGGCGTTGCGCCTCGAGATGGAGCAGCACTTCGGCCACGACTTTTCCCACGTGCGGGTGCATGCCAACAGCCTTGCAGAGCAGTCAGCGGAAGAATTAAACGCCAACGCCTACACAGTGGGCCATGACATCGTCTTCGCTGCGAATCGTTACAGTCCCGCGACGCGCGAGGGACGGCGGTTGATTGCACATGAGCTAACGCATGTGGTCCAACAATCAAGTAGTACCGTCGTTCAGCGCGACCTGGCATTGCCAACGACTAATCCCAATCCGCAAGCCGTAAACCTGACGGCCGCTCAGATTCGCGAAGCGATCAGATTCAACAGCAGACGTTACGACGAAGAAAACACCAAGGAAATTCAAGACATCGTCGGTGCACCTCAGACCGGCGTCTTCGACCAACTAACAATCGAGCTCATCGCCCGCTACCAGGACGACTTTGGTCTCCTTCCCGCCGACGGCAAGGTCGGACCGGATACCTTCGATCAATTGACCTCAGAATTGGCCGCGGAGAACGTCGGTAATCAAACTTGTCTGACGATGTTCGACGTTAGCGATCCCACGATTCCGTTGGAGATTCATCCGGGCGCCGTGGGCTTCGCGGACATCTTCTCGCGCTTCAATGTTACCGTGCGATTCTCGCCCCACTGCAATTGCAACGAATTTGATTACCGTCAATTCATCTGCGGCAATGTGACGCTAACCCAGGGCACAGCTACAACACCCGTCAATAATCTATTCACCATTCCCGGTGGTGGTTTACCGGCCTGTCCTGGTTGGGTGGAGGATGGCGACACGACTCAAGCTCAAAACGGCCGGTACGGGCATCGTAATGCCGGCTCGGCGAGAGCCAACAATCGTTACCTCGACAGTACGGGCGCCGTAGACATGGCGAATGGTTGTCGGTTCGAAGCTTTCGATGTGCCGGGCATTTTTCACGCGCCTGCCAACCAGGGCGATACGTACACGTTTGACATTCGTTTCTTTGGCGACATACGTCGCAATGGTACGCGGATGCAACGCAAGTTCTGGTCGGTAAGAGACACCATGACGATTCCGTAAGGGGCGGCCGTTCCAAAACCTCGAGGTGACCAACTCCTTTTTACTGCTAATCATGTTAACGCTGTTCGTCGCGCCGCATTGGACCGTGCAGACGAGCGGTGTCAATGTGCGATTGCGCGGTGTAAGCGCAGTCAGTGAGAGCGTGGCGTGGGCCAGCGGCGCAGGGTCGACAGTATTGCGTACGGCCGATGGCGGGACGACGTGGCAAAAGCTCACGGTCACGAGTGATACGCTGGATTTCCGCGACGTCGACGCTGTCGACGCCCAAACAGCGTACGTTCTGGCAATCGGCAATGGTCCAGCTTCGCGGATTTACAAAACTACTGACGCCGGAAAAACCTGGACACTCCAGTTCAAAAACGAAGATCCGAAAGCATTCCTCGACGCGATGTCGTTTTGGGACGCGGACAACGGCATCGTCTTCGGAGATTCAGTCGATGGCCAGTTGTACATATTGACGACTAACGACGGCGGACGTGTCTGGTCGCGCGTAGAGCCTAGGCACCTGCCACCCGCTCTCGAAAACGAAGGCGCGTTTGCCGCCAGCGGCACGAACATCGCCGTGTTTGGAAAATCAGACGCATGGATCGGCACGGGCGCAGCCTCCAAAGCTCGCGTGCTGCACACTCCGGATCGTGGGCGCACTTGGCAAGTGGCTAACACTCCTCTGGCGGCCGGACCTTCTGCCGGCATCTTCTCAATCGCCTTTCGCGATGCAAAACACGGCGTGATCGCGGGCGGCGATTATCGCAAGGAACAGGAAGCGGTCGACAATCTCGCTATCACAAACGACGGCGGAGTCACGTGGACGCTCGCCAAAGGCTTGTCGGGGTTTAGATCCGTAGTGACATACGTTCCCGACACGAAGACGCTGGTTGCGATTGGCCCATCCGGCGGTGATTACTCGACAGACGATGGACGAACCTGGAAACCTATCGACGGTCCCGGGTTCGACACGTTCAGCTTTGTTCCTCGTAAGTCGATCGGCTGGGGAGCTGGCGCGAATGGCGCCATCGGACGGCTAGAGTTGCAGAAGTAACCGGGCGGTTCTATGCCACGTATTCTTTCGAGTCTTCGAAATCCTCAATAGCATGCGGTTGTTGTAAAGCTCGCTTGAGATCTAAGAGATCGGCCACGACAGATTCGGCCGTCGGCCAGCGCCCCGCGCCTTTACCGGACACGACGTACGGTGCGCCGGCGACCGGTTCGATCATCAAGCAGTTCTCGACGTCCTTAACTGAAGCCAACATGTCTGAACGCGATAACACGGTTGGTTTCACACTCGCCTTCAGCCCGTCCGCTTCCTGACGGCAAGAAGCAACGAGCCGCACTGTCTGATCTTCATGCGCCTTGCGGACGAATTGCGGATCGATCTGATCGATGCCTTCTCGCTCCACCGCAGCCAATGGCAAACAGACACCGAAAGCGTGCCGCGCCAGCAGAATGAGTTTCTGAGCAGCGTCAGTGCCGTCGAGATCGAACTGCGGATTTGCTTCCGCGTAGCCGGCCTTCTGCGCGGCAGCAACTGCACTCGCGAAATCTTTGCCCGCCGCAAGTTGGTCCAGAACAAAATTCGTAGTTCCGTTCAGCACGCCGGAGAACGATCGTATCGGTCCCTCGCCGCGCGCGCCGTCGATCATTTCCAGTGCCGGCATCGCGCCACCAACAGACGCACTGTAGCGGAGTGTCACTCCGTAAGCCGCCGCCAGCAAAAGTAATTCTTCACCTTCCACAGCCATCAGGGCTTTATTCGCGGTGACTACATGATGACCGGAACGCAAGGCAGCTCGGATAAGAGTAGCCGCACGCGTTGTTCCGCCTATAAGTTCGACCGCGACATCGTAGTTACCCTCGATCAGGCTCTCCAGATCCGAAGTGATAAGCTCCTCCGGCACACCTGAATCTTGGGCGCGTGTTGCGGTCCGCGTGCCGACACCGGTGACTGTAAATAAATCCGGCAGCGCAGCGAGCCTTCGATAAACACCGCCGCCAACCGTGCCGCAACCGAGTAGGACTACGCGTAATGGTGTGCTAACAGCGGAGTCAGCGAGGCGATTGCTGTGACAGCCAACTACCGTCTCGTCGGTCGCGCCGATCGCCGTCACGACAAAGCGCAACCCACGCGACGCCGCGAAGCGAACGGCTTTCGATTGCACCAGTTTGGTTCCGATATCGAGAGCCGTTTCGTAAGTCGTCTCAGCAAATCGCAATCGATGCGCACTCGGAATCGCCGGATCGCTCGCATACAGACCATCGACGTCCTTTACCAGCACGCAGCGCGCATCCAGTTCGCTCGCAAGAAAAACCGCGGTGAAATCTGAGCCGCCACGGCCGAGCAGCGTCGTGTATCCATTCTCACAACGGCCGACGAAACCCGGCAGCACCACAACAGCCTCACGCAACTCGCGTTTCAGCCTAACAACATCAACCGCGATCAAATCAGCATCAAGCGTTCCACCTTCAGTGCGCAGACCCGCCTGCGCTGGATCCAACATTTTCGCAGGCACGCCCGCGTTACCGAGCGCAAGGCAAAGCATTGCGGAGGCAGTCGCTTCTCCAGTCGCGAGCAACGCAGCGAGCGGCGCTGCATCGGGATACTCAGAAACGTTTTCAGAGCGTCTCAGTAATTCGTCAGTGGTATTGCGGAATGCCGAAACTACCGCGAGCACCTGTGCGCCGCTCCGCCACGCGCGATAGATTTCATGAACTGCCCGCGGCAGATCCTTTTCGCTGCGCAATACGGAGCTGCCAAACTTCAGAACGACGATCTCCGTTTGCTCTTTCGTGTCTCTCATAAGATGGTCCATCGTGACGCTTTACGAGTGCGTCCCGGTTTGAGCCCAGGTCTGTAATGTTCCCATCTGGTTAACTGAAGGCGTCGTGGGAGCTAACATCGCCGCCGAGGGTTGCGTTCGCGACAGGACTCTGTATTGCGACGGGCTGACGCCAAACAGCTTTTTGAATGTTCGCGCAAAGTGGCTTTCATCCCGTATCCCAACTTGATTCATGATCTCCTTCACTCTCAGGCACGTCGTTGCAAGCAGCTCCTTTGCCTTCTCCATCCGGAGGTTCAGAAGATACTGGTTAACGGAGGTGCCGGTTCCGGTCCTGAACAAACGGCATAAGTGCCATGGGGAGACATTTATGGATCGTGCTATCTCGTTAAGAGAGAGCTGCCGGTCACCGTTCTCTTCAATAAAGCGTATGACCATTTTTACGCGATGATCAGTTTCAGTGTCGGGGGCCATGACTAGTTTTCCTGTTCTTTCTGGGGTGCCTGCCGGCACGTACTTTAAATAGGGAGGGCGGAGCGGCCGGATCACAAGAGCATCCGTCAGGATATTCTCGGCACGTACGATATCCGGCCCGCTCCTATTGGACGTGGTGACACGCGAACTACAGCGACTGGCTGTCCTTCGCTCCAGCCCAGCCTCACGGCTCTCAGCTAACACACGTCGATCATTTGGGGAGAACGCTGTGGTAGATGGTTCATTTGACTTCGCGACGCCAACGGGACGGCGTCCTGGATTGACCTCCCGCATGAACCTCGTCGAGATTGCGCTAAAACCAACCGTCACCGACGAGTCTGGGTACTGCTCAAGACGGTTCGCGGTTCGAACTTTGCTCTTAGACTTTGCAATCACCATTCCACCATCCTTTCCAGTGACGCAAGCAAACTCTTTTAGGGTTTCGCTTAGCGCTGCCGTCGTAATGCGGGTGTTTCTACCCATGCTGTTCGCGTTGTCGCCGATCTATAAGGCCGAGTTTCATGAACTTAACGCTGCGGCAAAATTACCCGTGCTGTAACTCGTAATTGCCCTGCTCGAGGTATTTGACTGCTTTGAAATTCTGCACATCGATCTTGTGCTTCCGCATCAATTCCCAAAATGTTCGTCGCTCTTTTTGCGCCGCGTGCGCAGCCTTGGTGATGTTTCCTCTGTAGGCGATGAGAAGGCTCTGAATGTAGTCAGTCTCGAACTGAGTGATCACTCTCGCCTTCATTTCCTGAAACGACTGGACGGTCGCGTTACTCCCAGATGACAAGATGATGTGCTGTTCCTGAATGGTCTTCTCCGTACAAAGGACCACCACGCGTTCGATCACGTGTTCGAGTTCGCGCACGTTGCCGGGCCAACTGTAGAGCAGCAGTTTGCGTTCTGCGTCAGGCGAGAAAGCTACAGCCGGACTGTTTAGTTTGGCCGCGTACTGCGCGAGGAAATGACGAGCCAGCAGAATGATGTCGTTCTTTCGTGTTCGCAAAGGCGGCAGCACGATAGGGACCACATTCAAGCGATAGTAGAGATCGCGCCGCAGCGTTCCCGCCGCTACCTCTGCTTCCAGGTTCGCGTTCGACGCGGCAATGATGCGAACGTCGCCTTTCAGAGTTTTCGTGCTGCCGAGCGGGCGATATTCCTTGCTCTGAAGGAACCGTAATAGTTTGACCTGGGCGAGCAACGGCAGGCTGTTAACTTCGTCCAGAAACAGCGTGCCTTGCTCTGCCTCTTGAATCAGGCCGTTGCGTGAACCCGCAGCTCCGGTGAAAGCTCCGCGATCGTGACCGAACAACTCGTTCTCGACTAACTCAATCGGAATCGCACCGCAGTTGACGGGCACGAAAGATTTGCTTGCGCGCGGACTCAGACAGTGAATCGCGCGGCCGACCATTTCTTTTCCGGTGCCTGTCTCTCCGGAAATCAGTACTGAAATGTCTGACTTGGCGATTAACGGAATCTTGCGCAACTCCTCGAGGAATACCGGACTCTGACCGAGGAGTTGATGCAGCCCGAGTTTGTCGCTTAGTGCCTGCGGCGTGTTCTCTTCCTGACCGGACTCATGGAGCAGCCGGCGAACGCGTACGAGAACTTCGGAGTCTCGCAGCGGCGGAACGATAAAGTCAGCGATGTCCGGCCTGACTAATTCGCTCAGCTCTTCCTGATCGGCCTCGACGACGACAACGACCGGAGCTGACGGCAGTCTCAGTTTCAGCACCTGGTAGATGGCGTCCAACGACTTCAACTCAACACGGGGGAGGGCGAGCAGGACAACGAGCTTACGTCCAAAAATGCTTTTGGACAGTTCGTTGTCGAGCTCGTCCGGGTGTTGGCAGGAAAAGCAGGCGAGTTTGAAATCCGGGTTGGAACAGGACTGGAAGATCTGGCGCAGGCGTTCTCCGAGATGTTCGCCGCCGTAGAATTGCAATAACATTATGGAGCTGTGTTCCATTTGACTCCTCCGGGCCTCAACCTCATCCCCTGTTCTGATTGCCAGGTAAAAGTTGGCTAAGAG
This sequence comes from Acidobacteriota bacterium, assembly GCA_046732935.1. GTDB lineage: Bacteria > Acidobacteriota > Blastocatellia > Pyrinomonadales > Pyrinomonadaceae > PSRF01. The sequence goes on from JBKPOC010000031.1 coordinate 277,890, forward strand.
TAGAGCCGTTGGCAGGCAAGCGTCTTTAACGAGTTCCTAAAAAATTGCTAATGTTGGCTGAGGGCAAACTCCCCGGCAGAAGTGCGAATATACACATGAAAACCGGATGCTGCGGCCGAAAATCTGAGGCGCCGGCTCCGATTTTTCTGCGGCAAAACGTCCCAGAGCAATCTTCACCAATGAATACCAACATCGGCCATGCAAATGCTATTGCGTCCTTCTACCTTCGACATTAGAGTGCCGGTCAAGCCATGAGGAACAGAAGTGCAGCGCTATTAGGCCCAATGATTTCGCATGACGGTGAATCGCGCTTACCGTTTCCACTATGGCCCTTGAAAGTTCCTTCGCAGAGGTTCTCATCCGAAAATTTTGTGGATGAGTTCGGTAATCCAAGCTCGCCGCTTCGCTTCAGTCAGCAGATAGCGTCGACGACGAGTTGACCTTCTCCACCATAGCCGGCCGACCCTGGGCGTTAGGGAAAAGTCTTTTCCCATGCGGTAGCTCTGTCCAGACTTCGGCAACCTGCGACGCGAACATCGATGAATACATTCTCTTTGACACTCCTCGCGCGCTGTTGAGTAGGGTGGGAGCCAATAACCTGACTCCCCGAGCAAAAAGAACCGGCTCGTTCAACCAAGGATTTACCTATGAACTCCACGACAGAAACCCTGACAGACAATCTCCACTGGTATGCGCTGCATACTCACCCGAAACAGGAACTGCGAGCAGACGAGAATTTGCGATCCTGGAACGTAGAGACGTTCACTCCCAAGTTGAGAACGCGCCGTGCCAACCCTAACGGACGCGCGCCAATACATTCCACGAAGCCGATGTTTCCTCGATACATCTTCGCGCGGTTCAGAGCGGCCGCATATCTTCACAAGGTGCGGTTCACGCGAGGCGTCGCGAGTGTCGTCAGCATCGGTAACATTCCGACGCCAATCGACGATCAGGTTATCGAAATCATTAAGTCGCAAAGTGATGCCGACAGCATCGTAACGCTCAACGATGGATTGAAAGTGGGCAGTGAAGTCGTCATTTGTGAGGGCCCGCTGAAAGGACTGACCGGGATCTTTGAACGAAACATGAAAGACTCTGACCGCGTGATGATCCTTCTCAATACGGTCAGCTTCCAGTCTCATATCGTCGTCGAGAGACAAGCACTCAGACAAAAGAGCACATCGGCTGAAGCGACTGGACGCTGAATCGTCCACCGCATCAAGTCTCGCACTCAACAAACGATCGCTTCTTCGCGCTTCGCGACATCCCGCCGGCTAAAAACAGGCCGGCTGATTAACCTTCTCCTGGGCCGTTGAAACAGGCAACAAATTTCAGAAAGACAAAACTATGAGTATGAACACGACTGAAATCGGCGTAGTTGATCTCCCCGCTCTTAAGATCAAACCGGAGATACCCAAGAGCACGATCACGACCGAAGCCTGGGTGATTTATGCATCTGCGGACGACGCTCGCGCAAACGAGCCGGCAGAACTCAGGAGAGAGGTTTATACCTTCCCGAACATCACGGACCACGAAGTTTTAGCGGAACCGATTTACGGCTGTTGGGAAGGTAATATGACTCATGCAATCGAGAGAAATCCGGTCGACGTTTGCCGGCAGCGAGGTGAGAAGAAGATCGTCATAGGCAACGCAGGCATCGTGCGTATTCTGAAGACGGGTTCATCAGTCACGAACGTCAAGGAAGGTGATCTCGGTGTTTTTGCCGCAGTCGGCACGACGGATCAGTTCGGCTACTTGATCAAAGTTGTCGGCTACGACGCACGCGACACGATCGGCCTGCTTGCAAAGCGGATGAAGCTACATGAAAAACAGGTGATCCCTCTGCCGAAAAATTCGAAAATATCCGCCCGGCAATGGGCGGCATTCTCTCTCCGCTACACGACTGCATGGGCCAACTGGAAGCTCGCGTATGGCTGCTGGCGAGTTCAGATGCCGGAGGACCAACAGCCGGCGCCGTTTGTTTGGGGCTGGGGCGGCGGCGTCACGCTTGCCGAACTTACGTTGGCCAAGTACTACGGCTGTCCGGTAGCGATGATCGCCTCCACCGACGAGCGTCTCAAGTTGATTGAAAGTTTGGGGATCAAAGCGGTGGATCGACGTCAATTCCCGAACCTCGACTTTGACGAGGAGCGGGTGCGAACCGATAGCGCATACAGACGACAGTACCGAGAATCGGAAAAGACCTTTTTGCAGTTGGTCAAAGAACACACTGGCGGACTGGGAGCTTCAATCTTCATCGACAACATCGGTCGACCAGTGTTCCGCGCCACGATGAAAGCTCTGGCCCGGCAAGGCGTGATTTCGACTGTCGGATGGAAGAAAGGCATGGACCTCTCGATTGTCCGTGCCGTCGAATGTATCAGTCATCACATCCACGTTTTTTCACACGGCGCGCGATACCCTGAGGGCGTCGCGTCGGTCGCATTTGCAGAGGAGGCTGGCTGGGTGCCGCCAGTCAGAGATGAGGTATACAGTTGGGACAACATCCCGCAATTGGCGGAAGATTTCGCCACCGATAGGAACACCGACTACTTCCCGCTCTATCAAGTGAACCCCGAATGAGTTTTTGGCTCGGGTCAGTACAGGGAGCGGTAGCGACCTGATCCCTTTTCAGCAGCGATACTCTTGGCCATCTTGACCCCATGGTTTGACCAGGTCGCTACCGCTCCCTGTACTGGCCCGATAAGAAAAGCCGCAACGAGAACGCCTGGCCCACCAGCTTCATCACGGTTCTTTAATTAACATGGACACAGAATTCGACCTACTCGCGCAGTGCTCAACATTCGTCGAACTGTTGCGCCGGAGAGCTGTACATCAGCCGGCCAAGATCGGTTTGACCTTTTTGCAGGACGGCGAAACAGAGAAAGCCAACCTGACCTACGAGGAGTTGGACGCCCGCGCGCGCGCAATCGCCGCCACCTTGCAGAAGCTCCAGGCCAGGGGTGAGCGTGCGCTTCTGATCTATCCACCGGGGCTCGACTTCATTGCCGCACTCTTCGGATGTTTTTATGCCGGAGTCATCGCAGTGCCGGCGTACCCGCCGCATCTCAACCGGCCGCTGCCACCGCGCTTGAAGGCGATTATCGACAATGCGCAAGTTACGCTGGTCCTGACTACGGCCTCGCTCCAATCTAATCTCGAAAAGCGATGGACTGATGCTTCGAGTCTCGAGGGTTTACGCTGGATAGCGACAGAAACCCTCGATCTAGAGTCGGCGGATGAGTGGCGCGACCCTGAAGTCGATGCGAGTACTATTGCGTTTCTGCAATACACTTCCGGCTCGACGAGCACGCCAAAGGGTGTGATGGTTAGCCACGGCAACCTGCTTCACAACGAGGGCATGATCAAGACTGCCTTCGAGCATGGGGAGGAAGCTATCTTTGTCGTCTGGCTGCCGCTTTATCACGACATGGGGCTGATCGGAAATGTGTTGCAGTCGATCTATATAGGCGGCCGCGCGATCCTGATGGCGCCCGCCTCTTTCCTGCAAAGTCCCTTTCGCTGGTTACAAGCCATCTCGCGTTACAAAGCACACACGAGTGGCGGACCTAACTTCGCCTACGATTTGTGCGTCGACAAAATTTCGGAGGAGCAGCGGGCGACGCTTGATCTGAGCAGTTGGACTCTCGCCTTTAACGGGGCCGAGCCGATTAACCATCGAACGCTCGATCGTTTCTCCTCTTACTTCGAGCCATGCGGCTTCCGGCGCGAAGCGTTTTACCCTTGCTACGGGCTGGCGGAAGCGACGATTTTCGTTAGTGGTGGTGAAAGATCGGCCGCGCCCATAATGCACACATTCGATGCTGAAGCTATTGCGCGAAGGGAGCTCGTCGAAACCGCACCTCAGGATACAGGCACCCGAACGTTCGTTGGTTGTGGAAACAGTCGGCCCGGTGAAGAGGTCGCGATTGTCGATCCTGAATCTTTGGTCAAGCTCGGCGACAGCCAGATCGGAGAGATCTGGGTCGCTGGCCCACATATCGCACTTGGATACTGGCAGCAACCCGAGGCGAGCGAATGCGCCTTCGAGGGATACATTGCTCAGACAGGTGAGGGACCTTTCCTGCGAACCGGAGATCTCGGTTTTATCAAGAACGGGGAAGTTTATATCAATGGTCGACTCAAAGATCTGATTATCATTCGCGGACGCAATTACTATCCTCAGGACATCGAGTGGAGCGTCGAACAGGCGCATCCTGGTTTGCGGTCAGGATGTGTCGCTGCCTTCTCGGTCGACGTTGACGGGAGGGAGCGCCTGATCGTTACGGCGGAGGTTGACCGTCACTTTCGCAGCGGCAGTGTCGACGAAGCGGTTATCGGCATCAGGGAAAGAATAGGTGAAGAGCACGAGCTCGAGGTTTTCGCTGTCGAGCTACTGAAGTTTGGGAAGATCCCCAGGACGACTAGCGGCAAAATCCAGCGGCACGCGTGCCGGGCCGATTACCTCGCAGGAAAACTGGACGTCGTTGGGCAATGGCAGCAGCAGACGAAGAACCCTTCCGCCGTTGACGAGCAATTGCCGCCACCACCAGCCGCCGATGATTCGCCCAGCAGCGAAGTCATTCAGAAGTGGATTGTGACTCAGATTGCCGACCGCACCGGCATCGCTCCTGATGAGCTTGATGTTAGAAAGCCACTCCGAAGCTATGGGCTCGATTCGCTGGCGAACGTCGCCATCACGGTAGACCTTGGCGCCTGGCTTGGTCGAGAGCTTTCGCTGACTTTGATTTACGAGCACCCGACGATCGAGGCCCTGGCGAAGCACCTCGCCGGTGAGACAACTCCTTCCGTATCCACGTCGACCGAAGAGAAACAAGAAACCGCCAGAGAGCCTGTGGCCATTATCGGTATCGGTTGCCGCTTACCTGGCGCAAACAACGCCGACGCATTTTGGCAACTGTTGCGCGACGGCATCGACGCGATCAGCGAAGTGCCCGCTGACCGTTGGGACTCTCGCGCTTTTTACGCCAGCGACCCGGCGCCGCCTGGAAAGATGAATACTCGCTGGGGAGGTTTTCTGGACCAGGTGGACCAGTTCGATGCTGCTTTCTTCGGTATCGCGCCACGCGAGGCGATTCACATGGATCCACAGCAGCGTCTCCTGTTGGAAGTTGCGTGGGAAGCACTGGAAGATGCAGGGCAGGTGCCGGAACGCTTAGCCGGCACGCAAGCCGGAGTGTTTATCGGGCTCGCGAGCAGCGAATACTCGTCAATGCAGTTGAACCAGCCCGGGCGCATCGATGCTTACGCCTCTACAGGCGGCGCGATGAGTATCGCTGCAAATCGTCTGTCGTATTTCTTCGACTTTCGTGGGCCGAGCATGGTTGTCGATACTGCCTGCTCGTCGTCACTAGTTGCGATCCATCTTGCTTGTCAGAGTCTGTGGCGCGGCGAGTCCACGTTGGCACTTGCGGGCGGAGCGAATTTGATTCTGTCGCCGGCAGTGACGGTGAGTTTCTCGCAAGCGAGTGCGACAAGTCGTGACGGTCGTTGCAAGGCGTTTGATGCCGGTGCGAATGGCATCGTGCGGGGTGAAGGCGTTGGCGTCGTTGTCTTGAAACCTCTCTCGAGAGCGGTCGCTGACGGCGACGAGATCTATGCCGTGATCAAAGGCAGTGCGGTCACTCAGGACGGCAAATCGAATGGGATTACAGCTCCGAGCGTCGCGGCGCAAGAAGCTGTGCTCAGCGCGGCCTATCGTGATGCAGGGGTTTCTCCCGCGAGCGTGCAATACGTCGAGGCGCATGGAACAGGGACGTTACTTGGCGACCCGATCGAGGCGAAGGCTCTCGGCAGCGTGCTCGCGACTAACCGTACTCCCGAGCAAGCCTGCGCAATCGGTTCTGTGAAAAGTAACATCGGGCATCTCGAGGCTGCGGCCGGAATGGCCAGTCTTATCAAAGTGGCGCTGGCAATCAAGCATAAAGCGATTCCACCAAGCCTGCATTTAAACGAGCCCAATCCGCTTATTCCATTCGACGCTTTGCGCTTGCGGGTTCAGCAGACTCTCGCGGCCTGGCCCGATACGGATGGGCCGGCGATCGCGGGTGTCAGCGCCTTCGGCTTTGGTGGCACCAACGCGCACATCGTCGTCGAGGAAGCGCCGGCGAAATCTACTGCGCCGCCAGCGGAGACGGGTGATGAGACAGTGCGGCCTTACCTGCTTCCGCTATCGGCGCAGAGTCCCGAGGCATTGCGGTCACTTGCTCTGGCCTATCAACAATTTCTCACGTCGGCTGAATCGACTTCATTGAAGAGCATCTGTGAGATGGCGAGTGTGCGTCGGCAGCACCATGACCAGCGGGTAGCGTTCGTTGCTCGTTCCCGGCAGGAGATGGCAGACCGTTTGGAGTCTGCGGTAGACGGGAGCAGTTGCGAGCAGGCCACGAGCCGGATGTCTTCCGGCCGGCGACGTAAAGTCGTGTTTGTTTTTTCCGGTTATGGCGGGCATTGGTGGGGAATGGCCCATCAACTCCTGGAGCAAGAGCCGGTATTTCGCGCCGCAGTGGACCAGTGTGATGAGCTGCTACGCGAATATATGGAGTGGTCACTGTTGGAAGAGTTGATGGCCGGCGAAGACGTCTCTCGAATGAAAGGAGACGATGTCGAGATCACGCAGATTGCCCTGTTCGGGCTTCAGATAGGTTTGGCCGCGCTGTGGCGATCGTGGGGGATCGAGCCTGATGCAGTCGTTGGACATAGTCTCGGGGAAGTGGCTGCCGCTTACGTCTCAGGAATTCTAACGTTGCCCGATGCGGTGCGCGTCATCTTCCATCGAAGTCACATCATGCAGCAGAGACTGAGGCAGGAAGCAACGGCCGCGATGGCTGCCGCAGAGCTTACCGTCGAGGATGCCGAACAGTTAATCGCAGGCTACGAGGATCGCGTGTCTGTCGCCGTGCACAATGGCCCGAGATCTGTTGTGCTGGCGGGAGAGGCAGTCGCGCTGGAGCAAATACTTGAATCGGTGCGGCAGCAAGGAGCGAACGTGCGGGTTTTATCGGCGCCGGGCGCCAGTCACAGCCCGCAAGTTGAACGAGTCTCAAGGGAACTGGAACAAGCGCTCGCGGGATTGGAACCGAAAGTGGCGAGCATCCCGATCTTTTCAACTGTCACAGGCGGCTCGGACGAGCGGCCGGCATTTGATGCCACCTATTGGAGACGCAACGTAAGAGAGCGCGTGCGCTTTTCGGAAGCCATCGCCAGGCTCGCCCAGGAAGGATACGACTTGTTCGTTGAGTTGAGCCCGCAACCAATACTCTCTTCTGCGATCACCCAATGTTTGAATCATCACAAGTGCAGTGGGACTGTGCTTCCATCGCTGCGACGCAAACGAGACGATCGCACAACGATGCTCGGAACGTTGGGCCAGCTTTATACTGGGGGCTACCCGGTAGATTGGTCCAGGGTTTACCCGCAAAAATCTCAGCACGTAAAACTGCCGGCGTATCCATGGCAGCGGCAGCGTTACTGGATAGACGATCAGAAGGCGGAGAGTGGGCGCGAATGGAGAAGATCCGCGACAGGCCATCCGCTGCTCGAGCGGCACATGGCGTCGTCCATTAACTCGGGCACTCATTTCTGGGAGATGGATTTAGGCGCCGGAATGTCGAGCGGGCTTGGCGCGCACCGTATTAAAGGAAGGGTGTTGCTTTCGGCCGCTGCTTATATGGAGATGGCCCTGGCCGCGGCGACGGAAGTTTTCGGCGATGCACCCCATGCATTAGAGAATATGAATTTCGCCGAGCCGCTCGCGCTTTCGAAGGACGAGGCCCGCCGGCAGAAGATGCAACTAGTTGTCTCCGACGTAGTCCTGGGAGCCGCGTCGTTTCAGTTCTTCAGTCTCGATGTGCGCACCACTCAGGGTCCGGCGTCATGGACCTTGCGCGCACGCGGGAACATTCGTTTGGCCAATTGAGCATCTCCTAATTCGACTTTTATTTGCGAATACGGATAAAAGAATTTTCCCACAACAGTTTATGGCTCAGGAGCACGTGATGACATCTCCAGCAGAGTCAATTGAGCGTCGACGTGTAGAGTTCGGCTTGTTCTTCTTCTCGAGCAGTGAATCAGTAACTGACAGAGATAAATATGGCTTGTTGATGGAGAGTTCAAAGTATGCCGACGAGCACAATTTCTCATCTGTCTGGATTCCCGAACGTCATTTCACGAAGGAAGGCGGTCTCTATCCCAATCCCGTTGTCCTGCACGGCGCTTTAGCGAGAGAAACGCGCCGCATCGGACTGCGTGCCGGCAGCGTTGTCATGCCGCTCCACGATCCGATTCGAGTCGCGGAAGAATGGGCCATGGTCGATAACCTATCGAATGGAAGAGTCGGGCTCTCATTCGCCTCAGGTTGGAACGCAGATGATTTTGTTTTCTTTCCGCAGAAGTATGCCGATCGCCATGAAGAGATGTATCGCGGGATTGCAGCGGTGCAAAAGCTGTGGCGAGGTGAGTCAATGGCCCTCGAGGGCGTCGATGGGAAACAGGTCGAGATCAGAATCTACCCGACGCCGCTGCAACCGAACCTCCCGTCGTGGATCACCGCGGCCGGCAGCCCGCAGACATTTGAGAAAGCCGGAGAGCTCGGCGCCAGGCTGCTCACTCACCTATTCAATCAAGGCTTCGAGGAACTGGCAGAGAAGATAAAGATCTATCGGGATTCGCTGGCAGCGCATGGTCATGACCCGCGAACAGGCTGGGTGACAGTGGCCGTGCCCGCGTTCGTCACTGAAGATGACAGTCTACTTCGCGGAGAGGTCCAGGAGTCGTTCCGCGCCTATATCCGTTCCGCCTCTTACCTTCTGAAAGCGTTTGCTCAAAATCGCGGCCGGCAGGTAGATTTCGGGCGCCTTTCAGAAAAGGAAATGGATGAGTATATCGGTTGGATCTGTGACCGTTTGATAACTGAGAAGAGAGTTCTCTTCGGGACAGTCGACAGATGTACGCAATTGATCAGCGAATTAAGCGAACTCGGTGTTGACGAGGTTATTAGTCAGTTGGACTTCGGAGTAAAGGCTGACACGGTCCTGCAAAGCCTGCCGTATCTCAACCAGCTACGAGAGCGTTTCGACTGTCCCGCGGCTATCGTTGGCCCATGCACAGTCGAGCACGCGCCGATCGTCGAGGTTCAACCTTCAGTAGACGGCGAAGACTCCTCCTGGCACATCCAGGACAACTCGATCTTTTCGAAAGCACATTCGGAAACTCCGCAGGCCCTGGTCAGCGATATTCAGGCGCGCTGTCGCGAGGAACTTGCCGGCTCAAGACACTACGAGCAACTGAATCGCGGAGCCGCTGAACTTGATTCCGGTTCGCCAACGCTCGAGCGTCTCTGGCGCGGTGACGGCGAAGCGCTGGCCCAGATTGCGCTCTCAGACGATCTGCTGTGGGAAGCAAACGCGTTTACTGTCCACCCGGCGATTCTGGATTCCTGTTTCCAGTTACTGGGTACGACGTTGCCGGTAAACGGGAACGGAGCTCCGTCAGATGACTCGGCGCTGCTTTATCAACCAGTTGGATTGCGTAGCCTGCAAGTCTACGGTCGGCCCGATCAGCGCCTCTGGACTCATGTACGGTTAAGGCATGCCAACGGAGACGGTATTGTCGAAGCGGATGTGCGCATCCTCAACGACAACGACGAGGTCGTCGCGCAAGCTCTTGGCCTGCAACTGCAACCCGCAGACTATTCCAACCTGGAAGTTTTGGATGTGGAAGATTCGATCGACGTTCAGTCAGCAGTCAACGCCGGCGTAAACGGGCGGGCGGCTGAGGAGTCTCAGTTCCGAAACGAGCTGCTTCTGCATGAACCGGAAGAGCGCGCAAGATTGTTAGAGAGCTACATCTGCGGACAAGTGGCCGGCGTCCTCGATTTGGCCCCTTCCAAAATAAACGTGCAGCAACCAGTCAACACCATCGGACTCGACTCGCTGATGGCGATCCAACTGAAGAACCGGATCGAGGGCGACCTGGGAGTGAACGTGCCGGTGGCTACTTTTCTTCGAGGCGCGAGCATCGCCGAGCTTACATTGCAGTTGCTTCCGGATCTGTTGACGGCCTCGGGAACGGATTCGAAAACTCCAATACTCGGCACCACGCCGGACGCGCTGGTTGAGCATCCACTCTCGAAAGGCCAGCAGGCTCTCTGGTTCATGCATCAGATTTCAACTGGAAACGCCTACAACACTATCGAAGTTGCGGTCACAATCCGCGGCGCTTTAGACGTTGAAGCCTTGCGTAGTGCATTCCAGGCGCTTACCGATCGCCACCCGTCGTTGCGCACAATTTATCGCGAACGCGACGGATCGCCAGTGCAAGTCGTTCTCGCTTCCCAACAGAGTGATTTCAAGGTGACGAACGCGGAAGGCTGGACCACGGAGCAACTGGACCACTTCATGGCGGAAGAATACCGCCGTCCGTTCGATCTCGAACAAGGTCCGCTGCTCCGTGCCAGTCTATTCACGGTATCCGACCATGAGCACGTGTTTTCGTTGGCTGCACATCACATCGCCGTCGACTTCTTGTCGATGGAGATCATCCTGACCGAGCTCCAGGTCATGTACTTTGCCGCGAAGGCCGGCACGCCGCCCGCTTTGCCAGCTTTGACGGCCCAGTACGCCGACTATGTTCAATGGCAAGCTGAGATGCTCGATGGACCAGAGGGCGAACGGCTCTGGACATTCTGGCAAAAACAACTGGCCGGCGAGCTGCCCGTCCTGAAGCTGCCTACCGATCATGCGCGACCGCTGATTCCGACTAACCGCGGAGCGATTCACCAATTCAAACTCGACGAGGAACTAACCCGTCAATTGCGAGCACTAGCCAAGGCTGAGGCGACGACGCTTTATACCCTGCTCTTAGCTGCCTTGAATGTGCTCCTTCATCGCTACAGCCGGCAAGACGATATTCTCATTAACTCTCCGACGGCCAATCGAAGCCGGTCTGAGTTTGAAGGGATGATTGGGTTTTTCGCCAACCCAGTGATCATCAGGTCCAATCTTTCCGGTAATCCGACCTTCAAAACGTTCCTGGCCCAGGTCAGCAAAACGGTGCTCGCAGCTCTCGATCACCAGACCTATCCATTCTCTCTGCTCGTCGAACAATTGCAGCCCACGCGCGACCCGTCCCGCACACCACTTTCTGACGTCGTGTTCAATCTCGATCGTCCGAATCGCGAAGGGACCATCGGCAGCATAGTGGGACGTTCACAGCCGGGTGCACTCGTAATGGAGCCGAAGATCATTGAAGAGTGTGTGACCAGGTACGATCTGGTGTTGGTGATGATCGAAGGCGAAGATTCGATCACCTGCGGCTGGCAATACAAAACGGATCTTTTCCACGCTGCAACCATCTCGCGCTGGGCAGGGCACCTTCAGACGTTGTTGAGCAGCATTTGCGCGCACCCGGATCGGCGTCTCAGCGAGCTGGAGCCGCTCACGACAATCGATCACACGAACCTGATCGTGGCCGAGCCGATGGTGAAGAAGTCGTTCGCCAAAGGGATGAGGAGCGTCAAGCGCAAAGCCATTGACCTCACGCTTCAGAACACAGTGACGACGGATTATCTCGTGTCGGGAGAGACGTTTCCTCTCGTCGTTTATCCGAAGATGAATGGACTGGATCCTGTCGGATGGGCCAGGGGCAATCAGGAGTTCATACAGAAGAAGCTACTGGAGCATGGCGCGATACTGTTTCGCGATTTCAAAGTTCCGTCAGTTTCCCATTTTGAGCAGTTCGCGCTGGCGAGTTGCCCTGCATTGTTTGGTGAGTATGGTGATTTACCGCGGAAGGAAGTTGGCGGCAACGTTTATGGCTCAACGTCGTATCCGTCGAATTTGGCGATTCTTCCTCACAATGAGAGTTCGCAGATGCACTGCTGGCCGCTGAAGATCTGGTTCCATTGCGTTCAGCCTGCGGCCGTAGGCGGTGAGACTCCGATTATCGATTGTCGCAAGGTGTATCAATCGCTCGACCCGGCGATTAGAGAGAAGTTTGCGCGTAAGGGATTGATGTACGTTCGCAACTACGTGCCGGGGTTTGATGTCACGTGGCAGGAGTTCTTTCGTACAGACGACAGGTCCGAAGTCGAAGCGTATTGTCGAAGAGTGGGCCTGGAGTTTGAGTGGACCGGCGCCAATGGTCTACGCACGCGAAAGCTTTGTCCGGCCGTGGCGGTTCATCCGAAGACGGGTGACACCGTGATGTTCAATCAAATCCAGGCGCATCACATCTCCTGCCTGGAACCTTCAACTAAAGAGGCCATGTTATCGCTGTTCAAGATTGAGGACTTCCCGCGAAATGTTTATTACGGCGACGGGTCAGTCATAGAAGACTCAGTGGTAGATGAGCTGCGTGAGGTCTATCAGAAATTAGCTGTGAACTTTCCCTGGCATGAAGGCGACATCCTGATGCTGGACAACATGCTGAGCGCGCACGGCCGCAATCCGTTCACGGGTCCGCGAAACATCGTGGTCACAATGGGTGAAATGTTCGCCGCTGAAGATCTCCAATCCGAAGTGATACTGCAATTTGCTTGAAAAAGTCCTGCGCCCGAAAGGTGAATCAATGAAGAAAGCTGAAAGCCATCTCGATTGTGTCGTGATCGGTTACAACGAAGTTCCCTTCGTGGAGTATGAGAGTTTCCTCAGAAACTATGGTGAAGATGCGGAAGCTTATCGCGATTTAAAATTCAGTTTTGTCAACTTAGCAGGCAAGAAGCTCGACTACATGGACCTGCTCAACCACGTATTCGACCTCGCGCAGCCTGAAGGACACGCGTCCCCCGGTAAAGAGCTCAAGTCCGGCGACATCCCGAATCTCGCGGCGGTCTATTTGACAAACTTCCTTCGCAACCGCGGCCACGAAACGCGATATATCAATCTCTTTCAACACGAGAAGGAAAAACTGATCGAGTATCTCGCTGAAGACCCGTTCTGCGTCGCGATCACCACGACGTTCTACGTCGTCAACATGCCGGCCGTTGAAATCGTCCAATTCATCCGGCAGCACAACCCAAAAGTTAAGATCGTGATCGGTGGGCCATTAGTCTCTAACCATGCGAGAAACTACGCGGACGTCGTCGAATTGAAAGCTGCTCTGGATGATATCGGCGCAGACATCTACGTCATCGACGGCCAGGGCGAACTCACGCTTTCACAAATCGTAGAAACTCTCAAAACCGGGGGCGATCTGAGCACGGTGCCGAACATCGCTTACCTGAAAAACGGCATGCTTCTGCGAACCAAAGTCATCGCAGAAAATAATTCGCTCGACGAGAATTACATCGACTGGAACAGGTTTCGAGACGAAGATCTCGGCGCGACGATTCAGACGCGCACCGCTCGCAGTTGCGCCTTCAAGTGTTCCTTTTGCAACTACCCGACCCGCGCCGGCGCGCTCTCGCTAACCAGTAACGAAGTCATCAAGAAAGAGCTCGACTCCATCGTCGAACTGGACCAGGTGAGGAACCTCGTTTTTATTGACGACACTTTCAACGTCCCCTTTCCGCGCTTCAAAGAGATTTGCCGGTTGATGATCAAAAACAAATACCCGTTCAACTGGTTCTCCTATTTCCGTTGCAGTAACTCGGATGAAGAGGCGATTGCGTTGATGGCGGAAAGCGGTTGCAAGGGAGTGTTTCTCGGCATCGAGTCGGGCTCGCCGACCATTCTCAAGAACATGAACAAGTCGGCCACGATCGAGAAGTACGCGAAGGGAATCGAATGGTTGCGGCAATACGGAATCATGACTTTCGGATCGTTCATCGTGGGCTTCCCCGGCGAAACCGAAGCAACCGTGCAAGAGACAGTCGACTTCATTCGGGAAACAAAGCCGGACTACTACCGCGCGCAGATGTGGTATTGCGAGCCGGGAACGCCGATTCAGAATCAACGCGCCGAGTATGACATCAACGGGCAGGGATTTGTCTGGAACCACCGCACGATGGATAGCCTGGAGGCGATGGACCACATAGACAAGATGTTCCTGACCATCAAGGAGTCGCTCTGGTTGCCGCAGTGGTCATTCGACTTCTGGACCATTCCTTACCTGATCGGCAAGGGAATCAGTCTCGACTTGTTCAGGGAACTGATGCAGAGTGCGCATCAGATGCTGACCCTCGAGATAGCTTCTGTTCCTGACTATCAAAAGCACCTCCTGCAACAAGAGTATTTGCAGCAGATGGTCGCCGCCGCGAGAAACTGGCAGCAGAGTGCGGAGTACACCCATCCGTCCGCAGCACCGGACCACGACCTGTGGCATTCGCAACCGGTGACTTTGCTGTCGACAGTTTGACGGACCGCGCAGTCGTTAACCGCCTTATTCCTATCTCCTGAAACACCAACCAAAGGAAGCAATTATGCAGGTGCTGGTTGAGGGCTTTCGGCTCTCACGACAACAAGAACGTCTGTGGCAATTGCAGCGTGGAAGCCGTGCTTACCGGACGCAGTGTGCGTTGCTGATCGAGGGCGGCCTTAGTGAACAGATCCTTCAGGCAGCGCTCCAAAAAGTGATCAGTGATTATGAGATCCTGCGCACGAATTTTCACCAACGTCCCGGTCTGGCACTCCCGCTTCAGATAATCTCCCACAACACCGTGCCATCATGGCGTCGCATCGACCTCAGCGGCGACAGTGCTGAGCAACAAGAGGCGAGGATCGATGAGATATTCGCTGAAGACAGTCAACGCGCGTTTGACCTGGAGCAAGACCAATTGCTGCGTGTCAGCCTGCTCGATTTATCTGCTGACCGCCGCGTGCTGGTAATCACGCTGCCTTCCCTTTGCGCCGACAAGCAAACACTCAGACACTTGATCTATGAACTCAGCCGCGCGCTGGCCGAGCCGGAGCAGTGGGGCGAATCCGACGAGCCACTCCAATACGCCGACTTCTGTGAATGGGAAAATGAACTACTTGAAAGCGAAGACGCCGAGGTAGGAAGGAGCTACTGGCAAGATCGAGATCTGTCTGCCGCAACTGGACTGACACTCCCATTTGAGAGGCCGCGGCAGGAGCCGGCATTCAAGCCGGCTAAGCTGCATTCGCTGATCGATCCGTCGATCATTGACGAACTTCGAATCGTCGCCCGCGAGTGTCAGACGTCACCCGCTAACTTCCTGCTCGCCTGCTGGCAGACGCTGCTTTGGCGACTTACAGCACAACCAGACATAGTCGTGGGAAACTTCTGCGACGGTAGAAAACATGACGACGTAAGCGAGGCGCTCGGCCTATTTGCGAAATGGCTCCCCATTCGCTGCCACTTTGAAGAGGGCGTTAAATTCAGCGAAATCCTGGCGCAAATTCAGGAAACGACGCGAGACGCACACGACTGGCAGGAATATTTCAACTGGGATCGAACCGTCGCAGCGGGTGGAAACGCGCCTGCTTTCTTTGCCACTGGATTCGAGTACGACCTGTGGCCATCGAAGTACCATGCCGAAGGGCTGACATTCTCGATTGTCCGTCAGTACATCTGCCTCGACCGTTTCAAGATAAAGTTGTGCGGCATCGAGCGCGACGACACTCTGGCGATCGAGTTTTGTTACGACTCGGAGGTGATGAGCGCGGCCGCGGTCGAATGCCTGAGCCGCCAGTTCGCAAAATTATTGCAGAGCGCCGTCGCCAATCCGGAAACCGCGATCGGTGAACTGGAGATACTGGACGACGTTGAGCGCAGCAGACTGTTGGTTGAATTCAATGAAACCAAACAGCCCTCGCCAAACGCGTGCGTTCATGAGTTATTCGAACAGCTGGCCGCCCGCACGCCCGATCGAATTGCCGTCGTTTTTGAAGACCAGCAGCTCAGCTTTCAGGAGTTGAATACGCGGGCCAATCGACTGGCCCACTATTTGATTAGTCTCGGAGTGGGACCGGAGACTCCGGTGGCGATAGCCGTAGACCGCTCGCTCGAGATGATCGTGGGTATGCTCGCGATTCTGAAAGCAGGCGGCGCCTATGTGCCGCTTGAAGTGGTCCAGCCGCAGGAGCGACTCAATCACATTCTTGAAGACATACAGCCGCCCGTGATCATGACTCAGCAGCGCCTCGCCGATGCTTTCACGTGGCGGGACGCGCGCGTGATCTGTCTCGATCAGGATAATCACAACATTGCCGTCGCCAACTCGGAAAACCCAAAGGGGCGTGCAAAGCCTGATAACCTCGTCTACGTGATCTTCACCTCCGGCTCGACAGGCAAGCCAAAGGGCGTCGCTATCGAGCACCGGCAACTGATCAATTACATTGCCGGCATCAACGAGAGATTGGAATTTCCGGACGGCGCCAGCTACGCCACAGTCTCGATGTTTGCCGCGGATCTGGGAAACACGATGATCTTTCCTTCACTGTGTTTCGGCGGCACGCTTCACGTCATCGACCAGGAGCGGACGCGCGATCCAGGGGCCCTGGCCAGTTACTTCACCCGGTATCCGATCGACTGCCTGAAGATCGTTCCTTCACATCTCGAGTCGCTGTTGATGGCCCCTGAGCCGCATAAAATCCTGCCGCGGCAGCGGTTGGTCCTGGGCGGTGAAGCCACGCGCTCCGAGATGCTCGCGATGATCGCAAAGCTGGCTCCCGAATGCCGGATCTACAACCATTATGGACCAACGGAAACGACCGTTGGCGTTCTCACGTATCGCCGCCCGCAAGCGGACAATGACACTGACTCGGCTGCGTTCTTGCCGCTCGGCCGGCCAATCCCAAACTCGCAAGTCTATCTATTGGATAGCCGCCAGCAGCCCGTTCCCCAGGGCGCGCTCGGCGAGGTGTTTGTTGGCGGAGACGGCCTCGCGCGCGCTTACTGGCAAGCTCCCGAACTAACAGCGGAAAAGTTTATCCCGAATCCATTCAGCGCTGAGCCCGGGACGCGGCTGTATAAGACTGGAGACCTCGCTCGACACCGCATGGACGGCAATCTGGAGTTTGCCGGCCGCGCCGATAATCAGATCAAGTTCCATGGATTTCGAGTTGAGTTGAACGAGATCAGGACTGCTTTGAACAAGCACCCGCAGATCCGCGACAGCATCTGCGTTCTGACTAAGGATGAGCATGGCGCATCGCTGCTGGTCGCCTATTACGTGGCGAGACGAGAGTTGGAGAGCGCGCAACTGCGCGAGTTCTTGTCCGAGTCGATCCTCGCGGAAACCATTCCCAATGCTTTCATTCATCTCAAGCGACTCCCGCTGACGCTCAATGGAAAAATCAACTATCAGGCGTTGCCATTGCCCGCACAGGTGCAACCCACGATCGATCGGCCCCTGGTCCTTCCGCGCACGCCGGCGGAAGTAATCCTGACTGACATCTGGCGTCAGATTCTCCGCGTCGAGAAGATCAGCATTCACGATAACTTCTTCGAGCTTGGTGGCGATTCGATCCTTTGCATTCAGATTATCGGCAGGGCCAACCAGGCAGGACTGCGATTTACTCCACAGCAACTATTTCAACATCAGACCATCGCCGAGCTGGCCGCGGTCGCCAGCCCGTCTAATACGATCAATGCCGAGCAGGGTACGGTCACGGGCGAGGTTCCGCTGTTGCCGATTCAGCGTTGGTTCTTCGAAAAGGATCTTCCGGAGCCGCACCACTGGAACATGTCGATGGTCCTGGAACTCCGTCAGGAGATCGATCGCGACACTCTCGAAAAAGTCTTCCACCGGCTAATTGCGCATCACGACGCGCTACGCCTGCGGTTTATGCGGGAGGATGGCGGCTGGCGGCAGATCAACGCCGGTGATGAGACCGGCTTCAGCTTGTTACGTTTCGATCTATCGGGGCTACAGGAGGCAGAGCAGGCGATCGTCATGGACGACAGGATAGCTGAGTTGCATGCCAGCCTGAATCTGTCGAATGGTCCAATCATGCGAGCGTGCATATTTGATTTCGGACCGGACAAAGCGAGCAGGCTGCATATCGTCGTTCACCACCTCGCGGTAGATGGTGTTTCGTGGCGCATTTTGCTCGAAGACCTGGAGACGGCGTACATACAGTTAAGCAGCGGTCAAAGTGTCGCGGCGCTTCCGTCAAAGACGTCTTCATTCAAGGACTGGGCGATTGGGCTAACGAAATACGCCGGCACGGCGGAGCTCGAAAAAGAGAGTGCTTACTGGCTGAATCGATCCGTGGCGAGTATTCCGCGTTTGCCGGTGGACTCCGCTGGCGGGCCGCAAACGGAAGCATCGGCACGCACTGTGATCGGAGTGCTGGGCGAACAGGAGACCATGGCGTTATTGCATGATGTTCCCGCAGTCCATCATACGGAGATCAACGATGTGCTGCTGGCGGCGGTTGCCATCTGCATTTCGGAGTGGAGCGGCAATCGTTCACTCTTCATCGACATGGAAGGACATGGGCGCGAAGCGGTGGTGGAGGGCTTCGACCTGTCGCGCACGGTCGGCTGGTTTACGACTCACTTTCCGGTCCTGATCAATCTGGACGCAGCCGAGACGATGGAAGAAGCGCTGCCGGTCGTTAAAGACCTGTTGCGGTCTATTCCGCATCATGGCATGGGCTATGGGTTACTGCGTTATCTTTCGCGGAACAGCGAAAAATTACGTGCCGAACCGCATCCGGAAGTTAGCTTCAATTACCTGGGCCAGTTCGATCAGGTTTTTGTGGAGTCGAAATTGTTTGCCATCCGGCAGGATTTTGACGGGCCGATCCGCAGCCCGCTCGGGAAGCGTTCACACCTGCTGGAGATCAACGCCGCCGTGATTGCCGGTCAGTTGCATACCGTTTGGATATACAGCGAAGGCACCCACGAGCGCGCCACTATCGAACGTCTTGCCGATGACTTCAACGCAACTCTACGGGCGGTCATCATGTATCGCCCGGAACCCGGCGCCGCCGACAGTTATACCGCTACGGATTTTCCTCTGGCGGAAATAGATGAGCAAGAATTAGGCAAGCTCTCGCTTCTGCTTGAAGAGGTTGATGCAGATTAGTTGATACAGATTAACTGACCCGCTCCAGCAACGATAAGCCACCAGGCTCGCTCTTAGAGTCTTTCTCATTCTCACACGGCTTTAGCCGGGTGAATCGCACTTTTGAGTCAAACCAGCCTGATCCGCGACTGACAAGCCAACTACCAGCACTAATCATGAAAAACGTCGAGGACATCTATCCGCTTTCGCCCACGCAGGAAGGGATGCTTTTCCAGACTCTGTACGGGGCGGGAGCGGACGTCTATTTCCGGCAGATGATTTGTGGCTTGCACGGCCGGCTGGACGTGGCGGCTTTTGAACAAGCTTGGCAGCAGGTAATGAAGCGGCATCCCGCTCTGCGCACCGGCGTGATCTGGGAAGGTCTGGAAAAGCCGCTTCAGATTGTGCGCCAGCAGGTCAAACTGCCGTGGCAGCACATCGACTGGCGCGGCCTCTCGGAAGCAGAGCAACAGGAGCGGCTGGAAGCTTTTCTCAAAACAGATCAGCAGCAGGGTTTTGAACTCTCGCGAGCGCCGTTGATGCGCCTGACCCTGGCCCAGACAGCCGACGACGCTCACCAGTTGATCTGGAGCCACCACCACTTACTGCTCGACGGCTGGTCCAAGTCGCTGCTGCTCAAGGAAGTGTTGCTTTACTACCAATCGCTAAGCCGCGGTAAACGAATGCAACTGCCGCCCGCGCCACCATTCCGCAACTACATCGCCTGGCTACGGGAGCAGAACCTGGACGATGCGGAAACCTTCTGGCGTGAAACGCTACGCGGTCTTAAAGCGCCGACTTCGCTCGGACTGGAGCCCGCGAGCAATGGCAACTCGGCTCCCAGGAGTCTCTCAGACGACGCACATGAGACTCACTTATCAGTCGAAGCGACCGCTGCATTCCAGGCACTCGCCAGGCGGTCTCGCCTGACCATGAACACGTTGGTCCAGGGCGCCTGGGCAGTGCTCTTGAGCCGTTATAGCGGCCAGCAGGACGTCGTGATGGGGAATGCTGTTGCCGGCCGGCCGCCAGAACTGCCTGGCGCGGAGTCGATGATCGGTCTCTTCATCAGCGCGTTGCCCATACGTGTGCAGCTGTCGCCTGAAGAGAAGCTGTTGCCGTGGCTGACAAGACTACAGGACCAGCAAGCGCAAGCACGGCAATACGAGTTCAGCGCGTTGAGCCAGATTCAGAGATGGAGCGAGGTGCCAAGCGGACTGCCGCTTTTTGAAAGCATTGTCGTCTTTGAGAATACGCCGATAGATCAATCCTTCTTACTCGGCAGTCATGCGAATCTGGAAGTTCGTAATTTTCGCATGGTCGAAAGCACTGACTTCCCGCTCACAGTCGAGGCCATGCTGGCCGGTCCTCAATTAACGCTGAGAATTCTCTGCGCTGGTCAGAGCTTAGAAGCTGACGCTGTCAGCCGCATGCTCGGACATCTGAAGGTATTGATCGAGCAGATGAGCAGGAACCCGGACCAGCGCCTGTCAGAGTTATCGCTGCTGACAGATTCGGAAGAACAGCAGTTGCTGTTCGAGTGGAACGACACGTTCCGCGAATACTCGAAGAAGGTTTGCCTGCACGAATGGTTTGAAGCGCAGGCTGTTGAAACACCCGAAGCGATCGCGATCGCGCACGGCGTCGACTCCATCAACTATCGCAGCCTCAATGAACGAGCCAACCAACTGGCGTATCACCTTCGCTCGCTCGGCGTCGGACCAGAGGTGCGGGTCGGGATCTGTGTCGAGCCTTCAATCGAAATGGTGGTGGGACTCCTCGGAATACTAAAGGCCGGCGGCGCTTATGTACCGCTCGACCCGATGTACCCGGAGCAGCGACTCGCGTTTATGATCGCCGACTCCCAACTGCCGGTATTACTAACGCAACAACACGTCGCAGAGAAACTGCCCGAGCATAACGCTCGCGTCGTCAGCATCGACGCCGATTGGGACAGCATTGCGCGGCAAAGCAACTCGAATCCTCCGAGTTATGTTGACGCCGACAATATTGCCTACGTGATTTACACCTCAGGCTCAACCGGCCGGCCCAAAGGCGTCCAAATCTCTCACCGCGCTGTTGCAAATCTTCTCCAGTCGATGCGCGAAAGACCCGGTCTGACAGATGACGACGTGCTCCTTGCTGTCACCACCTTGTCTTTTGATATTGCTGGACTGGAGATCTTTCTGCCGCTCGTATCGGGCGCGCGGCTGGTCGTTGTCAGCCGCGAAACTGCTTCAGACGGAGCGCAGTTAATGGAGAGCTTGACGCAGTCCAGCGCGACCGTCATGCAGGCAACACCCGCCACCTGGCGCATGCTTCAGGACTCCGGCTGGCAGGGTTCTCCGCGGCTCAACATCTTCTGTGGTGGAGAAGCCATGCCGCCCGAGCTGGCGAACCAGTTGCACGCGCGCGGAGCCACCCTCTGGAACCTGTATGGTCCAACCGAAACGACAATCTGGTCCACCCGTTATCAAATCGAGTCACCCGGCGATCTGGTGCCCATTGGACGGCCCATCGCCAACACCCATATCTACTTACTTGATTCACAACTGAACCTGGTTCCCGCAGGCGTCACTGGTGAGTTGTACATCGGTGGCGATGGTCTGGCCAGGGGTTATCTCGGACGTCCGGAACTGACTGCCGAGAAGTTCATTCCGGATCCGTTTGACGAGCGCGGCGGCGCCAGAATTTACCGGACCGGCGATTTGGCGAGACATCGTCGCACTGGCGACCTCGAGTATCTGGGACGAATCGATCATCAAGTAAAACTGCGCGGCTATCGTGTTGAAGTAGGTGAAATAGAAACGACGCTCGCGCAGCATGAAGCGGTCAGGCAGGCGGTCGTAACTGCGCACCAGAATGGCGACGGTGAAAAGCGTCTGATCGCTTATGTGGTCGGTGAACGCGATCGAATCGTTACTGCCGAATTGAAACAGTATCTACAAAGCCGGCTGCCCGCTTACATGGTGCCTGGTGCGTATGTCGTGCTCAACGAGATACCGTTGACGCCCAACGGCAAGATTGACCGGCAGTCGCTGCCGGCGCCCGAGCACTCGCGAGCCGATCTGGAACAGGGCTACGTTGGTCCAACGCGGCCGA
This sequence comes from Acidobacteriota bacterium, assembly GCA_046732935.1. Lineage (GTDB taxonomy): Bacteria > Acidobacteriota > Blastocatellia > Pyrinomonadales > Pyrinomonadaceae > PSRF01. The sequence goes on from JBKPOC010000031.1 coordinate 299,929, forward strand.
CGGAGGAGATCCTCGCCGGAATCTGGTCGCAAGTGTTGCGTGTCGATCAGGTCGGCGCCGAGGACGATTTCTTCGAACTGGGCGGCCACTCGTTGCTGGCCACGCAAGTGATCTCCAGAGTACGTGCGTCGTTCGGGATCGAGATCAATCCGCGCGTGCTGTTTGAGAACCCGACCATAAGACGCCTCGGAGAAGTTATTGAAGATAACTTGCGAGGCGGAGCAGGCACTGCCACGCCGGCAATTCAGAAGGTTTCGCGAACGGGAGAGTTGGTGCTGTCCTTTGCGCAACGAAGGCTGTGGTTCCTGGACCAGTTCGAACCGGACAGCGGCGTATACAACATGTCGGCAGCCGTGCGGCTGCGAGGCCGGCCCGATTTTGCCGCGCTCGAACGAAGTTTGGTTGAAGTGGTCAACCGTCACGAGTCGCTGCGGACCAGATTCGGAGTGGTCAATGGCAGCCCGGTGCAGTTTATCGACGAAGTCCCGCCGATCAGTCTACCTATCACGGATCTAAGCATGCTGCCCGAAGCAGAGCGCGAGGCGGAAACGCGCAGAATTGCCACCGAGGAATCACAACGTCCTTTCGACTTGTCGTGCTGGCCGCTGTTCAGAGTTTGCGCACTCCGGCTGGATGAAGATGAGTACGTCTTGCTGTGCGCCATGCATCACATCATCAGTGACGGATGGTCCATCGGAGTCTTCATTCGCGAGTTGGCGAGACTGTACGAAGCGTACGCGCAAGGACAGGAACCGTCCTTGCCGGAGTTGCCGATCCAGTATGCCGATTATGCGCAGTGGCAGCAGGAGTGGCTCCAGGGAGAAGTGCTGGAGCAGCAGTTGAGCTACTGGAAGGAGCAGTTGGCGGGAGCGGCGACGGCGCTGGAACTACCGACTGATCGACCGCGGCCGACGAGGCAAACGTTCCGTGGGGCGCAGCAACGAGTCAGGTTATCGCCGCGGCTGTCGGAAGCATTGAAGGCCTTCAGTCGTGCCGAGGGAGTGACGTTGTTCATGACTCTGCTGGGCGCGTTGCAGACGTTGCTGTTCCGTTATAGCGGGCAGGAACGGATCACGATCGGATCGCCGATCGCGAACCGCAACCGGAGAGAACTGGAGTCACTGATCGGCTTCTTCGCCAACACCCTCGCGCTGCGGACAGATCTCTCGGGCGACCCGAGCTTCCGCGAGTTGTTGGGCCGTGTGAGGGAAGTGGCGCTCGGAGGTTATGCACATCAGGACGTGCCGTTCGAGAAGCTGGTGGAAGAGCTGCAACCTGAGCGGAGCCTGAGCCACTCGCCGCTGTTCCAGGTGATGCTGGTGTTGCAGAACGCGCCTGGTACGCGATTGCAACTGCCGGGCATGAGCCTGGAAACAATGGAGGTAGATAGCGGGACGGCGAAGTTTGATCTGCTCCTGTCGCTGGCGGAAGAAGAACAGAACGTGGGAAGTGGAGAAGGGGAGAAGCGGCGAAGCGGAGATTTAGCGCATACCGTCGCCCCGTCCCCGCTTCCTCCCGTCTCCGCATCACCAAGAAGGGGAGAAGGGGAGAAGCGGAGAAGCGGAGATTTAGCGCACACCATCTCCCCGTCCCCGCTTCCCCCCGTCTCCGCATCACCAAGAAGGGGAGAAGGGGAGAAGCGGCGAAGCGGAGATTTAGCGCATACCGTCGCCCCGTCCCCGCTTCCTCCCGTCTCCGCATCACCAAGTCTGGCGGGATGGCTTCAGTACAACACCGACTTGTTCGACGCCGGGACGATCGAGCGGATGCTGACGCACTTCGAAGTGCTGCTGGAAAGCGTAGTAAGAAATCCCGAGCAGCGGTTGTCAGAATTGCTACTGCTGACGGCGGCTGAGCGAGAACAGATTTTGGTGGAGTGGAACCGCACGGACGCGGAGTATGCAGAGCTGTGCATTCATGAGTTGTTCGAGGCCCAGGTGGAGAAGACGCCTGAGGCAATCGCGGTGGTGTATGGCGACGAGCAGGTAAGTTATCGGGAGTTGGACCAGCGAGCGAACCGGCTGGCCCATTACTTACAAAGCCTGGGAGTCGGGCAGGAGTCGTTGGTCGGGATATGTGTGGAGCGGTCGGTGGAGATGGTGGTCGGGCTGCTCGCGATCCTCAAAGCCGGGGCCGCGTACGTTCCCTTGGATCCTGTGTATCCGCAGGAGCGAATCAGCTTCATGATGGCCGACGCCGCAGTCCGCGTGCTGTTAACGCAACAACGTCTGGCCGGTCTGTTTTCAAGCGAACCGCATCGCCTCGTAATGTTGGATTCCGACTGGGACACGTTCGAAGTTTCCCCCACCTCTCCTCTCCGTAAGGCGACGCCAGACAATCTGGCCTACGTGCTTTACACCTCCGGATCGACCGGCCGGCCCAAGGGCGTGGCCCTGACGCACAGGGCGCTGGTAAACCTGATCGTCTGGCAGCTCGGGCGGCCGGGATTTACAAACGCAGCGCGGACGTTGCAGTTTGCGTCGCTGAATTTTGACGCGTCGTTCCACGAGATGTTCGAGACCTTCTGCTCGGGGGGACAGTTGGTGCTGATTTCCGACGAGGCGCGGCGGGATCCGGAGCAATTGCTCCAAACGCTGGCGGCGTCGTCGGTGCAGCGGCTGCATCTGCCGTTTATCGCGCTCAAGCATTTGGCGGAGGCCGCGGTAGCAGATGTAAACGTCGAGTTGGAGCTGAGCGAAGTGCTCACGGCTGGAGAACAGTTGCGGATCACGCCGGAGATCCAGTCGTGGTTTGAGCGAATGGAAGACTGCCTGTTGGAAAATCACTATGGGCCAAGCGAGAGCCACGTGGTGACGGCGTACCGGATGGCGGATGACACCGCCGGTTGGCCCACCTTGCCGCCGATAGGAGTGCCGATAGCCAACACGGAGATGTACCTGCTGGACGCGAATTTGGAACCGGTGCCCGTCGGAGTGAGCGGGCAAGTGTATGTCGGAGGAGTCGCGCTAGCGCGTGGCTATTTGAATCGACCGGAGTTGACGGCGGAACGATTCATCCCGAACCGGTTTGGAGAAGCCGGCGGACGGCTGTACGCGACAGGAGACGTCGGACGTTACCAGGCAAATGGAGCCATCGACTATCTGGGACGCATGGACCATCAGGTAAAGGTGCGCGGATACCGGATCGAATTGGGAGAGGTGGAAGCAGCACTGTGCACACACGAGAGCGTGCGCGAAGCAGTGGTGGTGGCGTTGGCAGATGAGAGTGGCGGCAAGCGGCTCGTTGCGTATGTGGTGAGCGAAGACGACGCTGCGGCCGTGAGGCAGGTGGAATTACGACAGCACCTGCACGAGCTGTTACCGGAGTACATGGTGCCGTCGGCATTTGTCTGGCTGGACAGTGTGCCGCTGACGCCGAGCGGCAAGATCGATCGGCGAGCCTTGCCGGCGCCGGAGAGTGTTGCGGCGAGCGATCAGGAGTTTGTGCCGCCGCGCACGAGTATTGAAGAAGTCGTGGCGGGTATCTGGATGGAAGTCCTGCAAGTGGCCCAGGTAAGCATCCACGACAACTTTTTCGAGATCGGCGGCCACTCGCTGCTGGCCACCC